>NZ_CP054593.1:3946942-3960820 GCF_013347165.1 Curtobacterium sp. Csp2 | reverse complement strand
CCTCGGCGATGGTCGTGAACGCGGCGTCGGGCTGCAGGGCGGCGTCGACGATGGTCTGCGGGTCGGCCAGCAGCGGGGGCTGGCCGATGGCCTTCAGGACCGCTTCGACGCCGATCCACGCCGCGACCAGGGCGGTGACGATCAGGGTGATCGCGACCGCGGTGGACCGGGACCGGTGCACGCTCCGACGGCGCAGGCGCCGCTCGAGCGAAGAAGTGCTGCTCATCAGTGTCTCCCCTTTACCGGACCCGGTCCTCGTGCTCACGCACGATCCCGGTCAGTTCGATGTGGGCACTGCCCACCTGCCGCCCCGACAACTCCGACACCCGCGCCTTGATGGCATCGGCTGCCCGCGAGGCGGCGGACACGATGTCCGGCTGCTCGCGGATCGGCCCCGTCACGTCGAGTGCGAGGCTGCCGGCGTGGTCGCCGACGTCGATGCGCAGTCGCTTGGCGGGGACGCCGAGGCGCTCCGCGGATGCGGCACGGGCGAGGGTCGTCAGGGCTCGGGCGGTGATCTCGACCCGGCCCGGGACGGCGCTCGTGTGGACGCCTTCCGGGCCGGCGTTCACCGGGAGCTCCGGCGTCCGGTCAGCACGTCGGTCAGGGCACCGCGGTCGATCTTGCCCGAGCTGATCGCGGCCACGAGGGCACCGATCGCACCGAACACGATCACCAGGACGAAGCCCCAGAAACCGAACTGCAGGGCCACGACGGCCAGGACGGCGCCGATCAGGGCGCCGACGAGTGTGTTACTCAACGCGCGACTCCTTCTTGTCCTCGTTGTCGTCGTCGTCACCCGGGATGTGGACGTCCTGGACGGTCACGTTGACCTCGACGACGTCCATGCCGACGATCTGGGTCAGGGCGCGGCTCACGGACGAGCGGACGCCGTCGGCGACCTGCTGCAGCGACACCGGGTACTCGGCGACGATGGTGACGTCGGCGGCGACCTGCTTCTCGCCGACCTCGACCTTGACGCCCTGGCCGTGGTCGCGCTGGCCGATCGCGTCGCGGATCGCACCGATGGCACGGGCGGCACCGTTGCCGAGCGAGTGGACCCCGTTGACCTCGCGGGCGGCGATGCCGGCGACCTTCTCGACTACGGTGTCCTCGATGTGGGTCTTGCCCGAGACGTTTCCGGTGCCGGCGGCGGGACGGGCGGCGGTGAGGTTGGTGGTGTCAGCCATGTGTGTGCTCCTTCCGAGGTGTCCGCCGGGCGATCCCAGCGGATGCTGTTCACGAGTGGGACGGACTGCATCCGAGGATCGTCACGTCACCCGTTTCGTTCCGAGGAGACGCCCAGGAAGCCGTCGTTCCGGGGTGTCTCTGTCCCCCGATCGGCCGTTGCAACGGCGTTGTCGTGCGCAACGCGTCCGTGGACGTGCGTCGATCGGACCGTGACCGCGACCGTCCGCCGGAAAGCGCGCCGCGTCGTCGGGCGCCGTGTCGTCGCGCCCCGTGCCAGGATCGCCGCATGCGCATCGCCGACTTCGTCGTCCCCGACACCGCCGCCGCCCGCGCCGCCCGGGTCCTCGCCGAGGAGTACCAGTCGCCCGCGATCACGGCGCACGGGATCCGCTCCTGGTACTGGGCGGAGGCGTTCGCGGTGCACGACGGCATCGTCGACGTCGACCACGAACTGCTCTGGGTCGCCGCGGTCCTGCACGACGTCGGGACTGTGCCCGAGTTCGACGCGCACGCGATCTCGTACGAGCACGCGGGCGGCCACGTCGCGGTCGCACTCACGACCGGGGCGGGGTGGGCCGCCGAACGCCGACACCGGGTGCTCGACGTCGTCGTCCGGCACAACTGGCCGTCGGTCGACGTGGGACTCGACGTCGAGGGACACCTGCTCGAACGGGCGACCGGGCTCGACGTGTCCGGCGCCGAACCGGACGTGCTCCCCGAGGCGTTCCTGCGCGAGGTGCTCACGGCGTACCCGCGCGGCGACTTCGCCGCCGAGTTCGGCGCGTGTGTGGTCGACCAGGCGGCGAGGAAGCCGACGACGGCGGCCCGGCGACTGGTGGACGGCGGGCTCGTCGAGAAGCTCGCCCGCAACCCGCTCGAGCAGCTCGGGCGGCCCGGTTCGGTCGGGCCTGGCTAACGCTCGCTCAGTGCCGCCTCGGCCTCGGCCGCGACGGCCTGCTGGACCGCGAACTGGGTGCGGTGCAGCTCCTCGTACCGGCCGCCGGCGGCCAGGAGCTCGTCGTGCGTCCCGCGCTCGACGATCGACCCGTCCTCGACCACCAGGATCTGGTCGGCGCTGCGGATGGTCGAGAGCCGGTGCGCGATGACCATCGCCGTGCGTCCCTCGAGTGCCTCGCTCAGCGCCGCCTGCACCGCGGCCTCGGACGTGGAGTCGAGCGCCGCCGTCGCCTCGTCGAGGATGACCACGCGCGGCTGTGCGAGGAGGAGCCGGGCGATCGTCATCCGCTGGCGCTCCCCGCCGGACAGCCGGTAGCCGCGCTCCCCCACCATGGTGTCGAGCTGGTCCGGCAGCGACCGGATGAGCGGCTCAAGCCGGGCCCGGCGAACGGCGTCCCAGACCTCGTCGATGGTGGCCTCGGGTCGGGCGAGCCGCAGGTTCGCGAGGATCGTCTCGTGGAACAGGTGCCCGTCCTGCGTCACCATGCCGAGCGTGTGGCGCATCGACGCGAACGTCACGTCGCGGACGTCGGTGCCGGCGAGGCGCACCGCACCGCTGTCGACGTCGTACAGGCGGGAGAGCAGCTGGGCCACGGTCGACTTGCCGGCGCCCGAGGTGCCGACGAGGGCGACGGTCTGCCCGGGCTCGATCCGGAAGGACAGGCCGTGCAGGACCTCGTCCCCGCCACGGGTGTCGAGCGTCGCGACCTCTTCCAGGGAGGCCAGCGAGACCTTCTCGGCGGACGGGTAGCCGAACCGGACGTCGTCGAACTCGACCGAGACCGGGCCGTCGGGCACCGTGACGGCGTCCGGGCGCTCCTTGATCAGCGGGTCGAGGTCGAGCACCTCGAAGACGCGCTCGAAGCTCACCACGGCGCTCATCACCTCGACCCGGGCGTTCGCCAGGCTCGTCAGCGGCGCGTACAGGCGGGTGAGCAGGAGCGCGAGCGTCACGACCTCGCCCGTGTCGAGCTGCCCGCCGAGCGCGAGCGTGCCGCCGAGGCCGTACACGAGCGCCAGGGCCAGCGCGGACACGAGCATGAGCGCCGTGAAGAAGACGAACTGCAGCATCGCCGTGCGGACGCCGATGTCCCGCACCCGCGCGGCGCGGACGCGGAACTCCTCGGCTTCTTCGTCGGGACGGCCGAACAGCTTGACGAGGGTGGCGCCCGGCGCCGAGAACCGCTCCGTCATCTGCGTGCTCATCGCCGAGTTGTGGTCGGCCGCCTCACGACGCAGGGCGGCGAGGCGTCCGCCCATCCGACGCGCGGGGACGAGGAACAGCGGGAGCATGACGATCGCGAGCACGGTGACGAGCCACGACGTGCTGAGCATCACGGTCAGGGTGAGGATCAACGCCACGAGGTTCGTCACGACGCCCGAGAGCGTGCCGCTGAACGCCTGCTGCGCACCGATCACGTCGTTGTTGAGTCGGCTGACCAGGGCGCCCGTGCGGGTACGGGTGAAGAACGCGATCGGCATCTTCTGCACGTGGTTGAAGACCGCGGTGCGGAGGTCGAGGATGACGCCCTCGCCGATCCGCGCCGAGTACCAGCGGGTCAGCAGCGACGCCGCCGCGTCCGCGACGGCGACCAGGGCGATCACGACGGCGAGCCACACGATCGTGCCGACGGCACCGCGGGCGACGATGACGTCGACGACGTTGCCCGCGAGGACCGGGGTCGCGACGGCCAGGAACGCACCGACCACCGAGAGGGCGATGAACACGACGAGCTGGGTCCGGTAGGGCACCGCGAAGGTCATGATCCGCTTCACGGAGGCGCGCGAGATCCCCCGCGTGCCCTCCTTCGCGGACGAGATCTTGTAGAGCGAGCTCCAGGCCGCGCCTTCCATGCTCATGGCAGTTCCTCCCGGGCACCGGATCAGCGGGCCCCGGTCAGGATACGGGGCGGCCTCCGACACGCGGGTGGTCGCGGTCGCGACCAGGAGCCGGACGGGAGGCCCGTGGCGGCGTCGCCACGGGCCTCCCGTCCGATGGTGGGTCGCGCTCGACGCGAGCCGACCCCGTGCCGTCAGCGGGACCGGGTCGCGCCGATCGCCCAGACCCGCGGCGGCTCCGCGCCGTTGACGGCGTGGTCGCCGACGATGCGGGCCTTGAAGACCCACGGGTTGTGGCTCCCCGCGGTGCGGGCGTTCCGCCAGTGCCGGTCGAGGTTCTTCGACGTACTCACGCCCGACGCGGCGAGCGCGTCGAAGAGGTGGGACGTCGCGGTGGTCGCGAGGGTCGTGAGCGCGACCTGCGCCTGCGCGGTCGCGAGCTCCGCGCGGTCGTTCCGGCGCTCGTCCTCGGTCTCGTCGAGGGCGGCGCCCTCGTACGCGGCCTGCAGCGCCTCGGCGGCGCGGTCGACGATCGCGGACGCGGCGAAGCCGGCGGCGGAGACCTCGCCGACGACCTGGAGGATCTGCGGGTCCGCCGCGAACGTGTCGGCGTTGCCGTGCGAGAACACCCGGTTCCGGTTCCGGACCTGCAGCGCGATCTCGCGCTCGGCGGCGAGCACCGACCCGGCGAGGACCGTGAGGAGCACCGCCTGGTAGTACGCGGTCTGGTACTTGAACCGGTCGTCGAAGGGGATCACCGCGTCGGCGGCGACGACCGCGTCGGTGAAGGTGCTCGTCCCGGACCCGGTGGTGCGCTGCCCGAAGCCGTCCCAGTCGTCGGCGTGCGTGACCCCGGGCTGGTGTGCGTCGACGATCGCGATGACCCGCTCCCCGGTGTCGGTGCGCTCGGCGTACGTGTCGATCCAGTCGGCGAAGATGCTGCCCGTCGAGTAGTACTTCTGCCCGCTGATGCGGAAGGTGCCGTCCGGCTGCGGCGTGACCTTCGTGATCACGTCGCCGATCTGCACGGCGCCGACCTCGGTCCAGGAGTTGCCGGCGATCTCGCCCCGGCCGAACCGCTCGAGCCACGCGTCACGCTCCCCGGAGCGGGCGACCAGACGGTCCTCGACGAGGGCGAAGTGGCCGCGGAGCGCCTGCGGGATGTTGCTGTCCGCGGCGGCGAGCTCAGTGAGCAGGCGGAAGGTCTGCGGCAGGGTCGCGCCGGCGCCGCCGAACTCGGCGGGGACGCGGAGGGCGCCGAAGCCCGCGGCGGCGAGCTCGCGGATCTCGTCGTGCGGCAGGCGGTGCTCCTGTTCGCGGGCGCTCGCGCCGGCGGCGATGCGGTCGAAGAGCGGGCGGAAGCGGGCGGCGAGGGTCTCGTAGTCGGGGGTGGTGGTCGGTGCGGTCGTGGCGGTGGTGGTGGTCATGGTGGCTCCTCGGGCTGGTGTGACGGGTCTGGGTGTGTCGGTCAGGCGACGGCGGGGGTCGCGGTCTGCGCGTGGTCGGACGCGGACCCCGACCGGTGGGGGCGGCGCGCCAGGACGGCGGCCCCGCCGAAGACGGCGACGGCGACGAGGGCCGCCGCAGCAGTCCAGACGGGACCGGTCGGCCAGTTCCCGGACAGCCCGAGCAGCGCCGGGACGGTGGTGGTCGTCTGGCTGGCGAGGACCAGCGCCCACGCGGTGTACCGACCGATCGGCCGGCCGAGCGCGAGCAGCACGAAGAAGAGCGACCAGAGCCCGGCCCACGTCGCCCAGAGGACGGCGAGGACGGGGTCGACCGTGGCGTTCGTCACGGCGAACACCACGGCGACGCCCGCCACGAGCCCGCAGAACCAACCGAGTCCCGCCGAGCCGAGACCGGTCAGGGTGTCGAGCCCGACGTACAGGTAGGTCAGGCCGAACAGGAAGGTGCCCGCGATCGCGAGCAGGGCCGGCAGCGAGCCGTCCGCCGTGACGGCGACGGCCGTGCACAGGACGAGCTGGAGGCCGCCGACGAGGACGTTGAACACGCCGCTGTCACGACCGGGCACCCGTCCGAGCAGGGTGAGGCCGTTGACCAGGAGGGCGGCCCCGGAGAGGAGCAAGCAGATGTACGCCATACCGGAACCGTGGCAGCGTCGAGCGCCCCGCGGAAGGGACGTGTCGATGTGTGTCCGACGGTGACGCCGTGTGACGCGCGGACGTCGGCGTCCGCCCGGTGGAGCCTCCGGGGGCCTCGACCCGCACGGCCCCCGCTCGCGAGTCCGCGAGCGGGGGCCGTGATCTCGTGCACGAACGATCAGTTGGTGCGGACGACCTGCACCGGGGAGAGGTCGCTCTGGCCGTCGAGTCGCTGGACGAGGACGAGCTGGTTCGCCCCGAGGTCCAGGTCACGAGTCACCTGGAGCCGGAAGTCCCAGTTCTCGTCGACGACCGCCTGACCGTAGGAGTTGCCCACCGAGTCACGGAGTTCGACGCTCGCGCCGGGTGTGGCGATGCCGTCGAGGACCGGACGCGCGGACGACGCCTCGGAGGTCAGCAGGCCGGCCCAGCCCAACGATGTCGGGGCCGAGTAGGACGCGGTCTGGACTACCCCGTTGCCCGGTGTCGCAAGGGTGAGTGGGTACGCCGACGAGACGGTGCCGGCCGGCGTGGACGCGAGGAGCTGCATGTCGTTCACGCCGGGCGTGAGCTCTCGGAGCATGTAGACCTGCCAGCGTCCTCCGGCACCGACGACGCCCGAGCCCATCAGTTCCCTGCCCCGCACCAGGGCGACGCGGGTGGCGCCGGGCGCGGTCCCGCTCACCTGCGGTCGAGCCGTCGAGACGGTCGAGCCGGACGGGATGGTCGGGGTGATGGCCGTCTGCGCCTGCGTGGTCGCGATCGCCGAGACGTCGGTGGGCGCGTGCCCGACACCCGATGCAAGGGGAGCCAGCGGAGCGAGGAGTGCGCTGCTCAGTGCGAGCGCGGTGGTGATGATCGTCATGTCGTTTCCGATCTGTCGATGGTTGGGACGATGAACAGTATGTCGGTATTTCACATGACGCATGCTTGATCCGGGTACTCGCGGTGCGTGCACGCTGTGTCAGGCCCTACGGCATGACGTCGCCGGAGTTCGGACCGAGGGTCTGCCCCGTGTACAGGTCCCCGCCGGGCGAGCTGGCCAGCAGGAGCGCGGTCGGGGCCACCTCGGCGGGGACCCCGAACCGGCCGAGCGGGAGTTCGGCGGCCTTCGCGGCCCGCCACGCCTCGGTCATGCCGTCCGTCATCGGTGAGACGACCGGGCCCGGGGCGATCGCGTTGACCAGGACGCCGCGGCCGCTCCACTCGATCGCGGCGCTCTTCGTCAACGCGATGACACCGGCCTTCGCCGCGGCGTAGTGCGCGACCTCGGCTCCGCCCTTGATCGCGAGCTGGGACGCGACGGTGATGATCCGTCCGCGGCCGTCCCGGAGCATGCGGCGTCCAACGGCCCGCATGACCAGGAAGACGCCGGTCAGGTCGACCGACAGCACCCTCGACCACTCCGCGGCGGACAGGTCCTCGAGCGGCGACTGGGAGAGCACGCCGGCCGCGTGCACGAGGACGCCGATCCCGCCGTGCTCCTGGTCGACCGCGTGGACGACGGCCTCGACAGCATCCTCGTCGGTCACGTCGAGCACGACGGGTTGCACGCCGGGGCGACCGGCGAGCGCCGCGAGGGCGTCCGCGTCGCGGTCGGCCGCGACGACCTGCGCTCCGGCGGCGACGAACGTGTCGACGACGGCGAGCCCGATGCCGCTCGCCGCCCCCGTGACGAGTGCGGTCGTGCCGGACAGGTCCCCGGTGGCCGCCATCAGTCGGCCATCAGGATCGTCAGCCCGCCGTCGACGACGAGTTCCTGCCCGGTGACGTAGCGCGCCTCGCGGCTGAGCAGGAAGCGGATCGCGGCCGCCGCCTCGTCCGCCTGACCGACCCGGCCCCACGGGATCCGCTCCCCCGCCGCGGCGAGCCCGTCCGGGCCGAGGGAGTTGACGGCGTCCGCGGACTGCGGCGTCTCGATGAGCCCCGGGATGATCGTGTTCACGCGGATGCCGCGTGGGGCGAGCTCAGCCGCGGCACTCCGGACGAGCCCGATCACCGCCGCCTTCGCCGCGGCGTAGTGGCTGTGCGCGACCCATCCGTACACGCCGCCGGCGATCGACGAGACCGCCACCATCGAGCCGCCGGAGCCGAGGTGCCGGGCGCCGGCGCGGAGCGTGCGCATCACCCCGTGCAGGTCGACCTGGAGCAGGTCGTCCCACGCGGCGTCGGTCATCGTGTCGAGCGGCTGCCGCCGGAGCACCCCGGCGCCCGCGACGACGTGGTCGACCCGGCCCCACCGGTCGATCGCGGTCCGGAAGACGGCGTCGACGTCCTCGGTGCTGCGGACGTCGGCGCTGACGGTCACCGCGCTACCGCCGGCCTGCTCGACCGCGGCCACCACGGCGGCGGGGTCGTGCGGGTCACCGGCGAACACCGGGATGACGATGTTCGCCCCGTGCTCGGCGAGCTGCACCGCGAGGGCGGCGCCGATCCCGCTCGCGGCGCCCGTGACGACCGCGACGCTCCCCGCGAACTCGGAGTAGACGCCCGTCGGTGTCGTCGTGCTCGATGCTCGCTCACTCAATGCTCGATCACCGCCACGCGCTTCGTGGCGAGCATGATCACGCCGGAGAGCACCATGCCGCCGGCGCCCACGATGAGCGCCGCCGGGCCGAGGCCGATGCTGCCGGCGACGAGGACGGTGAGGACCGCGGAGCCGATGATCGACCCGGGCTGTCCCATCGCGGTGACGAAGGCAGACCCGGTCGCACGGCAGCTCGAGTCGAAGCACTCGGCCTGCAGGAAGAGCAGGGACGCGTACGGCCCGAGCAGGAAGAACAGCGTCGCCATGTAGGTGACGAGCACGTAGCCGAAGTCGCTCGGACCGGTCACGAACAGGGTCCAGCAGACGCCCGCGAGCACCCAGCCCGCGACGATGGTGGTCTTGCGGCCGATCACGTCGCCGAGCCAGCCGTGGAACAGGTAGCCCGCGGCGCCGACGACGTTCGACAGCACGATGATGAGCAGGGACATGCTCGGATCGACGCCCTTGACGCCCTCGAGCATGGTCGTGCCGAGCACGCTCGTCGTGGTGATGCCGAAGTAGTTCACGATCCAGGCGATCGAGAGCACGACCGTGTTGCGCGCGTACCGACGACCGAAGATCGCGCGGAGCGGGTTCGGCCCCTCGTCGACGATGCCGAAGCGGGCGGCGATCTCCGCGGCCTCCTCGGTCCGACCCGACTTCCGCAGCTGGCGCAGGTACGTGTTCAGGCGGTGCTGCGGCGTCTCCTTGATGCCCTTGCGGAGGAACAGCACGAAGATCGCGGGGACGGTGGCGATGAGGAAGGCGAGCCGCCACGAGTCCTGCCCGAACACCCCGGCGACGCCGGCGATGAACGCGGCGGCGAGGAGCGCACCGATCGGCCACCCGGTCTGGACCAGGCTGTAGAAGAACCCGCGGCGCTTCTTCACCCCTTCGAGCTCGGTGAGCGCGAAGACCTCGTTGAGGTACGTCGAGTTGACCGACTGCTCCGCCATGCCGAAGCCGCTGAGGGCGCGGAAGCCGACGAGCGAGGCGACCCCGGTCGACGCGGCCGTCAGGAGCGAGGAGAGCGCGGCGCCACCGATGGTGACCATCATCCCGCGACGGCGGCCGAGGCGGTCGACGAACAGCCCGACGAGGATCACGACGACGAACACGCCGACGCTCACGAGCGTGTTCGCGAGGAGGGCCGTCTGCTCGTTCCAGCCGAAGTCCTGGGCGATGCGCGGCAGGAGCGTGCCGAACATGATGAAGTCGTAGACCGCCAGGGTCCAGGCGAAGAAGGCGAGGGTCGCGCCGCGCTTGGTCTCCTTCGCCCCGATCGCGGGGAACGTCCCGGAGGACAGCTGGAGCCCCTCGGGCTCGCGGGTGGTCGTGGTGGTCATGGGTGGTCCTCTCGGTTCGGCGGTGCGGGCTGACGGGTGGAGGGATGGGGTCGTGCGGGTCGGAAGCGGCCTTGGTGGGACGGGCCAGGGTGGTGCGGTCAGGGGCGGGGCGTCGGCGGTGTTCCGCGGCCGCGCGCCGCGAACTCCCGGTGGATGCGGTCCCGAGGGGCGTCCTCCGCGAGGAGCGTCGCGAGCAGCAGCCGTGCCTTGAGCCCGTCGAGGCGTCCGGCCGGCACCAGGCCCGACCGCAACAGGTCGATCTCGCCGCCGGGGAACCCGTAGGTGGACGTGAGCGTCTCGCCCGCGCCGGTCCGCGAGGCCAGGACGACGGGCATCCGGGCGGCGAGCGCGCGGACCGCGTCGACGGTGTGTGCGGCGACGTGGCCGCCACCGAAGCCCTCGATGACCGCGCCCCGGTACCCGAGCCCGTCCAGCGCGGACAGGACGCGGCCGTCGTCGGCGAGGGTGACGCGGTGCAGGGCGACCGGCGGGAGGGGCGCGACCCGTCGGGTGAGCGCCGGGAACCGGCCCGCGGGGGTCCGGAAGCGGGGCGTCCCCTCGGTGAGCAGGCCCACCGGCCCGGTGCCCGGCGAGGTGAAGGCGCCCGTCGAGGAGGTGTGCGTCTTGCGGACCGACGCCGCAGTGTGGACCTCGTCGTTGAGCACGACGAGCACGCCCCGGCCGACGGCGGCCGGGTCGGCGGCCACGGCGACGGCGGCCAGCAGGTTCGCGGGGCCGTCCGCTCCCGGGGCGGATGCGTGGCGCATCGCGCCGGTGACGACGAGCGGCTCGGGTCGGTCCCAGCCGAGGTCGAGCAGGTACGCGGTCTCCTCGATGGTGTCGGTGCCCTGCGAGACGACCACGCCCGACGACCCGGTGGCGACGGCTTCGCGAGCGGCGTCGAGCGTGCGCTGGACGTCGTCGAACCCGAGCGAGGGCGACGGGAGCAGCCCGAGCTGGTGGGCCTCGACGTGCGCGATGTCCGCGATCGCCGGGACACCGCCGACCAGGTCCGCCGCGGTGATCCGCGGGACGGCGCCCGGGCGGCCCGTGGCGGAGCCGGTGGTCCCCTCGTCGACGCTGGCGATGGTGCCGCCGAGTGCGAGGTACGCCAGGCGGGGCAGGGTCACGACGGTCACCGGAGCGCCCCCGTCCGCCGGTCGAGCGCACCGACCAGGGCGCGGAGGTCCAGGTCGAGGACATCGCGGTCGTCGCCGAGCGCGCGGGCCCGGGCGGCGACCGACGTCCAGTCGACGCGCCCGGGGCGGAGCCGCTCCACGGCGTCGAGCACCCCGTCGATCCCCTGGGCCACGACCTGGCCGCCCGTCGGCCCCTGCACGACGACGCGGACGGTGCCCGGGGCCGGGCGCACGCGGATCCGCTCCGAGGCGAAGAGCCGCGTCGTCCACGACGCCAGTGCCCGCTGTGCCCGGGTGCGACCCGCCGGGGTGTCCTCGACGTCGGCCGCCGACCGGTCACGCACCGCGCCGCCGCCGCAGGCGCCGCACATCAGTACTCGCGGGGGCGCTCGGCCCCGGCGAACGGGAAGCGGACGCGGAAGTCGTCCGCGATCTCGTTCATCGTCACGAACCGCACCCCCTCGTGTCCGCGGAGGTACTCGATGAGGCGCTCGATCATGAGCAGCACCTGGGGTCGACCGGAGACGTCGGGGTGGATCGTGATCGGGAACACCGCGTAGTCGAGCTCGCGGTACACCCAGTCGAACTGGTCCTTCCACATCTGCTCGACGTCGCGGGGGTTGACGAAGCCGTGGCTGTTCGGGCTCGACTTGATGAACATCATCGGCGGCAGGTCGTCGACGTACCAGTTCGCCGCGATCTCGACGAGGTCGATCTCGGAGCCGTGCACGAGCGGCGTCATCCAGGTCGCCGGGTCCTGCGCGTAGTCGATCGGCGTCCACGAGTCGCCGACGATCGAGTAGTACGGGACGAAGTCCTTGTGCTGCTGGCTGTGGTCGTAGCTGAACCCGAACTTCTTCAGCAGGGTCGGCGTGTAGCTGCTCAGTTCCCACCAGGGGGCGACGTACCCGGTCGGCTGCTGCCCGGTGAGCCGGGTGATCAGCTCCACCGAGCGCTCCATGACCGCGTCCTCCTGCGCCTCGGTCATCGCGACGGGGTTCTCGTGGCTGTACCCGTGGGCCCCGATCTCGTGCCCGGCGTCGAACAGCGCGCGGCACTCGTCGGGGAAGGTCTCGAGCGAGTGGCCGGGGATGAACCAGGTCGCCGCGATGTCCGCTCGGTCGAACACCTTCTGCAGACGGGGCACACCCGTGCGCCCGGCGAAGATGCCGCGCTGGATGTCGGAGGGCGAGTCGGCGCCGCCGTACGAGCCGAGCCACCCGGCGACCGCATCGATGTCGACGCCGAAGGAAACGAGGATCTCTTTCACCATGGGTCATCGTCTTTCGTTCGTGATTGCAATACATGCAATCGTTTGCAACACCGTCGATGGTTCCAGCGGCTTGTTTCGTCCCGCCTGCTCGCGTGTAACCAACGTGTTTCACTTCCGGTGACCGCAATCGATTGCGTGACTGCGGGGCGCGATCATCCGTCACCTAGGATCGGGACATGGGCACCACGGAGGACGGACCGGTCGAACGCGACCACCCGGGTCGTCGCGGCGAGGCGACGCTGCAGGCGATCGCCGCGCGGGCCGGGGTGCACGTCTCGACGGCGTCGCGGGTCCTGCGCCAGACCGAACCGACGCGTGGGTGGAGCGCCTCGGCGCAGCGGGTGATCGCGGCGGCACTCGAGCTCGGGTACCGACCGAACCGGCTCGCCTCGTCGCTGCGGACCCGGCGGTCGGACACCATCGGCGTCGTGATGCCCCGACTCGCGGACACGGTGATCGCCACCATCTGCCAGGCGATCGAGTCGGCCGCGCGGTCCGCCGGGTACCAGGTCCTGCTCACCACGCCGCCGGACGACATGGGCGCGCAGCTCGAGGCCGTGGACTTCCTGCTCTCTCGTCAGGTCGACGGGCTGATCGTCAGCTCCCTGCACCTGTCCGCGCGGACACCGCGTCTGGCCGAACTGCCCGTCCCGATCATCGCGACGAACCGGCACCCCGGCGACTGGCTGCCCGCGGTCGTCGGTGACGACGTCGAGGGTGGCCGGATCGCCGCGGAGCACCTGCTCGCGCTCGGCCACCGACGCATCGGTGTCGTCGCGGGGCCGCGGCACGCCAGCACGGCGGTCGAGCGGGTGGCCGGCTTCCGGCTCGCACACGAGCAGCGCGGCATCCCGGTCGACGACGCCCTGGTGGTGCACAGCGACTTCGAGGTCGAGGGCGGCGTCGTCGGCGCGCACGCCCTGCTGTCGTCGGTGGACCCGCCGACCGCGATCTTCGCGGTGAACGACACCGCGGCGATCGGGGTCATGGGTGCTGCCCGGCAGCGGGGTCTGCGGGTCCCGGACGACCTGTCGATCGTCGGCTACAACGACATCTCGATCGTCGCGCAGCTGCCGACGCCGCTCACCACGGTGCACTCGCCGACGGGCCGCATGGGTGCCGTCGCGGTCGAACGCCTGCTCGCTGCACGGGCGTCCGGGACGCCGGACGGTGCGGTGCTGCCCGTCTCGCTGGTGGTGCGGTCCTCGACGGGCCCCGTCCGGTCCTGACCCGACCGCGAGCCCGACCAGGCCCGCGGTGGAGATCACGGTGAGGGCCCGGACGCGCAGGTCCTCGGCGTCGAACAGGCGGAACGCGAGGGCCATCGCACCCGGGGTGGTCATCGCCGCCGCGACGCCCGTGAGCGCGCGGACCACGACCAGCCCCTCGACCGAGGTGACGGCGAGGGTCGCGACGCTCACCCCGGCGAGCAGGACGAGTCCGACGAGCATGACCCGGCGGCGACCGAACCGGTCGGCGACGGCGCCGAACAGGAGCATCAGGC
>NZ_CP054593.1:3946815-3946932 GCF_013347165.1 Curtobacterium sp. Csp2 | reverse complement strand
TACATGCATCGGAGAGTCCGCGACTACAGCTAGTGACCAAGATGCGAATGTGAGCCGTCTCTGACACTCTAATAGGCCATGTGTATCATGCATGCGCTCGTTTTTTTTTTTTTTTTT
>NZ_CP054593.1:3943695-3946805 GCF_013347165.1 Curtobacterium sp. Csp2 | reverse complement strand
GAGATGTGTATAAGAGACAGGATGAGCGACTTCACCTCGTGGTGCCGCGGGTCGCGCTCGATCGCCGCGAAGCGGTCCTCGACGCTCCACGCGGGGCCCTCGAGGACCTGTATGAACCGGCCGCCCTTCGCGAGCAGCAGGCCGGAGACCCCGAGCGCCTCGTTGCGCAGGCGGGCCTCCCGGAGCATGGCGACGAGCTGGTCGTCGGTGAGGTCGTCGACGGCGACGGACATGTACACGAGCGAGGTGAGGGTGGTCATCGGCGCCAGTCTGTGTCGTGCTCCTGCGGTCGGTCAACGCGGTCGTCCGCACACCGCATCGGAGTGCGGTGTGCGGACGGACACGCCGCTCACGTCCGGCCGCGCCGTCGTTCTACATGTTGTAGAGTTCTCGGGTCGTCCGGCACGGTGCCGGACGCTCCGCCCGACAGGACCCGCGCCCCGATGCCCAGCACCGCTCCGCCGCCCTCCCGTGGCTGGTTCGCCCAGCTCCTCCTCCGCCTGCACTTCCTGGCGGGCCTGTTCGTGGGCCCGTTCGTCCTGGTCGCCGCGCTGTCCGGGGCGGTCTACGCCGTCGCCCCGTCGATCGAGCAGGTCGTGTACCGGCACGAGCTCACCGCGCCGTCCACCGCCACGGCACGCCCCCTCGCCGACCAGGTCGCCGCCGCGCAGCGGTACGTCGCCGCCCACCACCCCGACGACACCGTCGTCGAGGTCCGTCCCGCGCCGGCGCCCGGCGACACCACTCGCGTGATGTTCACCGAGGCGGGACTGCTCGAGTCGCAGACCCGCGCCGTGTTCGTCGACCCGGGCGACGCGTCCGTCCGCGGCGACCTGCCCGTGTACGGCACCTCCGGCTCCCTGCCGTTCCGGACGTGGATCAGCACGGTGCACCGCAGCCTGTTCCTCGGCGACGTCGGTCGGCTGTACAGCGAGACCGCCGCGTCGTGGCTCGGGATCGTGTCGCTCGCCGGCATCGGGCTCTGGGCGTTCCGGCTCCGCACGGCCCGACGGAAGCGCGAGCTCGTCGTCCCGGACACCCGCCTGCGTGGGTACCGCCGCACCTTCTCGTGGCACGCGGCGACCGGCGCGTGGGTGCTCCTCGGCGCGCTCTTCCTGTCGGCGACGGGCATCACGTGGTCGCACTTCGCGGGCGACAACGTGACCGCGCTCCGTTCGGCGCTCAGTTGGCAGGCGCCGACCGTGGACACCGCGCTGGGCGGCGCGGCGGCGATGGGCATGACGGCTGGCGAGCACGCCGGGCACCACGGGTCCGCCGCGGCACCGGTGGGCTCCCCCGCGACCGTCACACCCGAGCAGTTCGACGAGGTCCTGGCCGTCGCCCGGTCGGCCGACGTGCACGCCGCCGAGGTCCGCATCCGGCCCGCGGCGACGACCGACCAGGCGTGGACCGTCGAGGAGATCAAGCTCAGCTGGCCGGTCGCGATGAACGCCGTCGCGGTCGACCCGACGACGATGACCGCGGTGTCGCAGGTCACCTGGGGCGACTACCCGCTCATGGCGAAGGCCGCGAAGCTCGGCATCAACACCCACATGGGCGCGCTGTTCGGGCTGCCGAACCAGCTCGTGCTGCTCGCGGCGGCGCTCGGCATCGCCGCGATGGTCGTCCTCGGGTACGTGATGTGGTGGCAGCGACGGACGCCCGGCACGCGCGTCGGCCGCGCGCCCGCCGACGGCGCGCTCGCACGCGCACCGTGGTGGGGTGCGATCGCCGTCGTCGCCGTCGCGATCGGGCTCGCGCTGCTGCTGCCCGTCGTCGGGGTCACCCTGCTCGGGTTCCTGCTGGTCGACGCGCTGGTCACCGCGTTCCGGTCACGTCCCGGGGCGACCCGGTGACGGACGGGAGGCTCGCGGCGACCCCGCCACGAGCCTCCCGTCCGTCAGGTGGTGCCGATCAGGCGGCCGACTGCTCCGTGATCGCGTCGCGGAGCGCCTTCGCGGCCGCGGCCACGTCGTCGGCGCTGTAGATCGCGCTGCCGGCGACCGCGATGCGGGCGCCGGACGCCTGGACGGCAGCGATGGTGTCGGTCGTGATGCCACCGGCGACCGAGAACGGCACACCGGACGCCTCGCCGTCGTGCAGGAGCGTCTCGAACGTGAAGCCCTCCTCGGCCTGCTCGTCGAGGCCGGCGTGCATCTCGACGAAGGTGGCGCCGAGCGCGACGACCTCCTTCGCGCGGGCGGCCTTGTCCTCGACGCCGATCAGGTCGACGACGACGCCCTTGCCGTGCGCCTCGGCTGCCTTGACGGCGCCGGCGATGGTGCTGTCGCCCGCGACGCCGAGCACGGTGACGAGGTCGGCGCCGGCGTCGAACGCGATGCCCGCCTCGAGCTCACCGGCGTCCATCGTCTTGAGGTCCGCGAACACGGTCTTGTCGGGGTGCGCCTGCTTGACCGCGGTGATCGCCGACAGGCCCGCGCTCTTGATCAGGGGCGTGCCGAGCTCGATGACGTCGACGTACGGCGCGGCCTTGCCGGCGAGGTCGAGTGCGTCCTCGGTGGTCAGGGTGTCCATGGCGAACTGGAGCTGCATGGTGGTGTCCTTCCGGTGGTGGTTCGTAGGGGGTCTCGGTGCCGGTCGCGCGCGGCGTCACTCGAGGTTCGCGTGGCGGGGCCACAGCTCGTCGGCGGAGCGGCCGCTGCGCTGCCAGAGCGCGTGGAACAGGGCGTCCCCGAGGAGGGCGACACCCTGCTCGAAGAGGCTCCCGGCGTACTGTGCCGACGCGGTGCCGGAGCGGTCGGTCTTCGTCGCGGCGGGGAGCACGAGCGTGGCGTCGGCGACCGCGGCGAGCGGCGAGTCGTCGGTCGTGCTCACCGCGAGCACCCGGGCCCCGACGTCGGCCGCGGTCCGTGCGGCCTGCACGATGCCGCCGGTCGTGCCGGAGCCGCTCGCGACGAGGAGCACGTCGCCGCGTCCGATCGCCGGGGTCGTGACCGCGCCGACGACGTGCACGCGCAGTCCGAGGTGCATGAGTCGCATCGCGGTCATCCGGAGCGCGAGCCCCGAGCGGCCGGCACCGTGCACGAAGACGCGGTCGGCGTCGGTGAACAGGGTCAGCGCGCGCTGGAACCTGTCTCTTATACACATCT
>NZ_CP054593.1:3943607-3943685 GCF_013347165.1 Curtobacterium sp. Csp2 | reverse complement strand
GAAAAAAAAAAAACATACGTCGCCACAGACTGTTGTGTTTCATCTGGTATACACATGGTGCGGCGTGCGTCGTACTCG
>NZ_CP054593.1:3941564-3943597 GCF_013347165.1 Curtobacterium sp. Csp2 | reverse complement strand
CTTGTCGACCGCGTCCGTGCGGTTGCCCGAGCGGGCGTCCAAGTAGCGGCTCGAGTCGCTGGTGAGGACCTCGTCCGCGATCCGGATCACACCGTCGGCGTCGCGACCGAACTCGAACTTCGTGTCGGCGATCACGACGTCGTGCTCGAGCGCGATCGCCGCCGCGGCACCGTAGACGCGCAGCGACAGGTCGCGCAGGGTCGCCGCGTCCTCGGCTCCGACGAGCTCGACGGTCTGCTCGTACGAGATGTTCTCGTCGTGCTCGCCCTGCGGTGCCTTGAACGCCGGCGTGTAGATCGGCTCGGGTAGGCGGTCGCCCTCGGACAGGCCGTCGGGGAGCGGCACGCCGCAGACGCTGCCCGACTCCCGGTACTCGGCCCAGCCGCTGCCGACGAGGTACCCGCGCACGACGCACTCGACCGGGAACATGTCGAGCGGGAGCACGTGCATCGACCGCTCGGCGACGGACTCGGGGACGGGCGTCCCGCCGGAGCCGTCCGGGATCAGGTGGTTCGGGACGTCGGCGAGCCGGTCGAACCAGTGTCGGGACAGCCGCGTCAGCAGTTCGCCCTTGCCCGGGATCGGCGGCTCGAGCGCGAAGTCGTACGCGCTGACGCGGTCGGACGCGACGAGCAGCAGCTCGGTGGCGTCGGCGACGTCGGCCGTGCCCTCGGGGACGTAGAGCTCGCGGACCTTGCCGGACGAGACGTGCCGCCAGCCGGGCAGGACGGGCGCGGCGGTCACCGGGCGACCTTCGCGGCGATGTCGGTGCGGTACTGCGCGCCCTCGAGCGCGATGTCGCCGAGGCCGGCGTAGGCGCGCTCCCGCGCCTGGGCGAAGTCGGTGCCGACCGCGACGACGCTGAGCACCCGGCCGCCGGTGGCGACGAGCTCGTCGTCGAGCACGGCGGTCGCGGCGTGGGCGACGGAGACGCCGTCCCGGGCGTTCGCGGCGTCGATGCCCGTGACCACGCGGCCGGTGCGGGGGTTCTCCGGGTAGCCCTCGCTCGCGAGGACGACCGTCACGGCGACCTCCGGCCGGAACTCCGGACGCGGCGCCGACGCCAGCTGTCCGGTCGCTGCGGCGGCCATCAGTCCGCTCAGCGGCGTGGCGAGGCGGGGGAGCACGACCTGGGTCTCCGGGTCGCCGAACCGTGCGTTGAACTCGATGACCCGGACGCCCTGCTCGGTGACGATCAGCCCGCAGTAGAGCAGCCCGACGAACGGCGTGCCCTCGTGCTCGAGCCGGCGGACCGTGGGCAGCGCCACCAGGTCGGTGACCTCGTCGACGAAGGCCTGCTCCGAGGCCCAGCGCTCGTCGAGCCAGGGCAGCGGGGAGTATGCGCCCATGCCGCCGGTGTTCGGACCGGCGTCGCCGTCGCCCAGGCGCTTGTAGTCCTGCGCGGGGCTGAGCGGGCGGACGTCGTGCCCGTCGCTCAGGAAGAACAGCGAGACCTCTTCGCCGTCGAGGAACTCCTCGACCACCACCGGGCCGTGCTGCAGCCAGTACGTGGCGTGGTCGATCGCCGCCTGACGGTCCTCGGTCACCAGGACGCCCTTGCCGGCAGCCAGCCCGTCGGCCTTGACGACGTACGGTGCGCCGAGCTCGTCGAACGCGGCCACGGCCTGCTCGACGCTGCCGGCGGACACCGGGCGTCCGGTCGGCACCCCGGCCTCGGCCATGATCCGCTTCGCGAACGCCTTGGAGCCCTCGAGCTGCGCGGCGGCCTTGCTCGGGCCGAACACCGGGATGCCCCGGGTCCGGAGCGGGTCGGCGACACCGGCGATCAGCGGTGCCTCCGGTCCGACGACGACGAGCTCGACGCCGTTCTCGATCGCGTACTCGGCGACGAGCGCGCCGTTCGTGGGGTCGAGCGACACCGTCTCGACGTCGGCCGCGATGCCGGCGTTGCCGGGGGCCACCGTGATGACGTGCCCTGCGCGTTCAGCGAGGAGGGCCGTGATGATCGCGTGCTCGCGGGCACCGGAACCGAGGACGAGGATTCGCTGTTCTTCCTGAGCGACGGGCACGAC
>NZ_CP054593.1:3936081-3941554 GCF_013347165.1 Curtobacterium sp. Csp2 | reverse complement strand
CGAAGTTCATGGTGCCGAGCACCGCTCGCGACACCGACAGCCCTGTCCGTCCGAGGTGTGTGTAGTCCATGGGTCCGGTCTACGCGCGGTGCGCTGGGCGCACCGCGTCCACCTGGTCGGCGGCATCTTCGGCACGCCCGCCGTGACCGGTACCGGCAGGGCCTGGTGCGCCCAGCGCACCGCGCGTAGACCGGACCCATGGACTACACACACCTCGGACGGACAGGGCTGTCGGTGTCGCGAGCGGTGCTCGGCACCATGAACTTCGGACCGGAGACCAGCGAGGACGACTCGCACGCGATCATGGACCGGGCGCACGAGCTCGGCGTGAACTTCTTCGACACGGCCAACGGCTACGGCGGCTCGGTGGGCAAGGGTGCCACCGAGGAGATCATCGGCCGCTGGTTCGCGAAGGGCGGTGGCCGCCGCGAGAAGACGGTCCTCGCGACGAAGGTCTACGGCGAGATGATCGACTGGCCGAACGGCGGCAAGCTGTCGGCGTACAACATCCGGCAGTCCCTCGACGCGTCGCTGCGCCGGCTGCAGACCGACCACGTCGACCTGTACCAGATGCACCACGTCGACCGGGACACCCCGTGGGACGAGATCTGGCAGGCGATGGAGCTCGCCGTCGCGCAGGGCAAGGTGCTCTACGTCGGTTCCTCGAACTTCGCGGGGTGGCACATCGCCCAGGCCCAGGAAGCCGCGCGGCACCGCAACTTCCTCGGGCTCGTCAGTGAGCAGTCGATCTACAACCTCGTCGTCCGCGACGTCGAGCGCGAGGTCCTCCCGGCCGCCCGGCACTACGGCCTCGGGCTCATCCCGTGGTCCCCGCTGCAGGGCGGGCTGCTCGGCGGCATCATCGAGAAGACCGAACAGGGTTCCCGTCGGCTGAGCGGCCGCAGCGCCGAGTACGTCGAGGGACACCGCGACCAGCTGTCGGCCTACGAGTCGTTCGCGAAGGAGCTCGGGCACACCCCGGGTGAGCTCGCCCTCGCGTGGCTGCTGCACCAGCCGGGCGTCACCGCCCCGATCACCGGCCCGCGCACGATGGAGCAGTGGGAGTCTGCCGTCCGCGCGACCGACATCCGCCTCGACGACGCGGCGCTGGCGCGGCTCGACGAGCTGTTCCCGGGGCACAAGACCTCACCGGAGGACTTCGCCTGGTGACGTGACCCGGCGGCGCACCACGCGCCGTGGTCGCGAGCACGGTACGGAGGCGCGGTGCGGGTCNGACCCGCACCGCGCCTCCCGTCCGTCACCCGCCCGCGACCCCGCGCGCTCCCGCCAGCCGCCCGCCCCGAGAACGACGACGGGCCCCACGCCTGCTGTGTGCGCGGGGCCCGTCGTGCGGGAGGTGCGGTGTCTAGCGGACCGACACCGGGGTCTTGTCCGACTCCTCGTAGAGGACGTAGCCCTCTTCGCCGTGGACGGCGGTGTCGATGCCGGCGACCTCGTCCTCGGTCTTGACGCGGAAGCCGATGGTCTTCTCGATGGCGAACCCGATCACGAAGGCCAGGACGAACGAGTACAGGCCGACGGCGAGGGCGGCGACCGCCTGCTTGCCGAGCTGCTCGAACGAGCCCGAGTAGATCAGGCCGGTCGTGTTGGCGAAGATGCCCAGGTAGAGCGTGCCGAAGATGCCGCCGACCAGGTGGACGCCCACGACGTCGAGCGAGTCGTCGAAGCCGAGCTTGTACTTGAGGTCGATCGCGAAGCAGCAGACCACACCGGCGAGGAAGCCGAGCAGGATGCCCCAGCCGGGGGTGAGGGCGGCGCAGGCCGGGGTGATCGCGACGAGACCGGCGACGGCACCCGATGCGGCACCGACCGACGTGGCCTTGCCGTCCTTGAGCTTCTCGATGAGCAGCCAGCCGAGGATCGCGGCGGCCGGGGCGGCGAGGGTGTTGACCCAGGCGAGCGAGGCGATGCCGTCGGCGGCACCCTCGGACCCGGCGTTGAAGCCGAACCAGCCGAACCACAGGATGGCGGCACCGAGGAGGACGAAGGGCGGGTTGTGCGGCTTGTGCGCACCCTTGGCGAAGCCGACACGCTTGCCGAGGACGAGCGCCAGGGCAAGACCTGCAGCACCGGCGTTGATGTGCACCGCGGTCCCACCGGCGAAGTCGATGACGCCCCAGGTGGCGAACATGCCCGAGGTCAGGTTGAAGACCCACGAGGCGACCGGGAAGTACACGACCGTGACCCAGACACCGGCGAAGATCATCCACGCGCCGAACTTCGCACGGTCGGCGATCGCACCGGAGATGAGCGCGACCGTGATGATCGCGAAGGTCGCCTGGAAGCCGACGAAGGCCATCGACGGGTACGACGCGTTGATCTTCGACGCGATCGACTCCTCGAACGCCTGGCCGAGGCCGATCTGGTTCCAGTCGATGCTGAAGAAGCCGACGATGCCCGCGACGTTCGTGCCGGCGCCGTGGTTGGCGAAGGCGATCGCGTAGCCGTAGAGCACCCACAGGACGCCGACGAGGGCGATCGCCCCGAAGGACATCATCATCATGCTGATGACGGACTTGGCCTTCACCAGACCGCCGTAGAAGAAGGCCAGGCCGGGTGTCATGAACAACACCAGCGCCGCCATGATCAACACGAATGCCGTGTTGCCCTGATCAAGCATCTGTTCACCTCTCGCGAATGCAGGCGGCTCTCGGTTCCGCCTCGGGTGCTGATGAGTCTGGCGAGGCGAGGTTTCACGAGGGAGCACGAACTGTTTCGTGGGTGTAACGCGGTGGGCCGTTCTGTAAACGTCGTGTTTCGGGGAGCAGGACACCCCCCGGACGGGAGGCGCGTGGCGGCCCCGCCACGTGCCTCCCGTCCGGTGGTCCGCCGGCTCCGCCAGCCGCCCCCGTCAGGCGGCCGCGGTGGTGGTGGCCGTGGCGTCCGTCAGTCCGCGGCGCGCGACAGCGCGACCACGCGCGATGCGGCGCGCAGGTACTTCTTCCGGTACCCGCCGTCGAGCATCGCCTGCGGGTACACCTGGTCGAGCGGCGTGCCGGACGCGACGATCCGGACCTGCGCGTCGTACAGCCGGTCGACGAGCGCGACCCACCGCAGCGCGTCGGTCTGGTCGGTGAACGCCGCGACGTCGGTCAGGCCGACGGCGTCGAGTCCGTCGACCAGCGCGACGTACTTCGAGGGGTGCACCGACGCCAGGTGCGCGACGACGGACCGGAAGTCGTCGAGCGTGGTGACCCCGGTCGGCAGCGCCGCAGGGACGTCGTCGACCGTCCGGGCGTGCTCGTCGACCGCGCGGCGTCGGTAGTCGAGCCCGTCGATCCGCATGGTCTCGAAGCGATCGGACATCGCCTGGATCTCGCGCAGGAAGTCCTGCGCCGCGAACCGGCCCTCGCCGAGCGCGCCCGGCGGGGTGTTCGACGTCGCCGCGAAGCGGGTGCCGGTGTCCGCCAGCTCCTTGATGAGCCGGGTCATCACCATCGTGTCGCCGGGGTCGTCCAGCTCGAACTCGTCGATGCAGACGAGCGCGGTCCCGCGGAGCAGGTCGACCGTGCCCTGGAACCCGAGCGCACCGACGAGCGCCGTGTACTCGATGAAGGTGCCGAAGGTCTTGCGGGACGGCTCCGCGTGGTACGCCGCGGCGAGCAGGTGGGTCTTGCCGACGCCGAAGCCGCCGTCCAGGTACACACCCGAGCGCGCCGGCGCCTCGGCGGGCTTGCGGCGACCGAACAGCCCGCGCTTCGCCGGCTCCGGCCGGGTGGCGACGAAGGCCTCGACCGCGTCCCGGACCGCGGCCTGCGACGGGTACTCCGGGTCCGGCCGGTAGCTCGCGAACGACGCGTCGGCGAACTGGGGCGGCGGCACGAGCGCAGCCGCCATCTGCTGCGGTGTCACCTGCGGGTCGCGGTCGACGAGGTGTGCAGGCAAGTGTGGCCCCTCCGGGAAGCATGTCGTGCGGTGTCACGTTGCAGGTGGCGGTCGGTACGTCCGCGTACCGTTGCCCGCGGGCACCGAGGACCGATCCTAGCCTCGGCCGCCCCGTTCGTCCCGCACCCCGGAGGTACCCCCGATGACCGCACCGGTCGACCCGTCCGAGAAGTTCGCCGCCTACGCCCACCCGGAGCGCCTGGTGTCGACCGAGTGGCTCCAGGAGCAGCTCGACGCCGGGACCCCCGACCTCGTCGTCGTGGAGTCCGACGAGGACGTCCTGCTCTACGAGACGGGCCACGTCCCCGGAGCGGTGAAGATCGACTGGCACACCGACCTCAACGACCCGGTGCAGCGCGACTACGTCGACGGCGAGGCGTTCGCGCGACTCGTCGGCGGCAAGGGCATCGGCCGCGACACCACCGTCGTGATCTACGGCGACAAGAACAACTGGTGGGCCGCCTACGCCCTCTGGGTCTTCACGCTGTTCGGGCACGAGGACGTCCGCCTGCTCGACGGCGGCCGGGCGAAGTGGATCGCCGAGGACCGCGCGCTGACGACCGACCGCCCCGAGGTGACCGCGGTCGACTACCCCGTCGTCGAGCGCCACGACGAGCTGGTCCGGGCCTTTAAGGACGACGTGCTCGCGCATCTCGGCAAGCCCCTGATCGACGTGCGGAGCCCCGCCGAGTACGACGGCTCGCGCACCACCGCCCCCGACTACCCGGAAGAGGGAGCCCTGCGCGCCGGCCACGTGCCGACCGCCGTCAACATCCCCTGGGCCACCGCGGCCGCACCGGACGGCACCTTCAAGTCGCGCGAGGAGCTCGACGCGGTGTACCGCGACGGTGCCGGGATCGGCGACGCGGACGAGGTCATCGCGTACTGCCGCATCGGCGAGCGGTCGAGCCACACCTGGTTCGTGCTGCAGCACCTGCTCGGGTACGAGAACGTGCGGAACTACGACGGGTCGTGGACCGAGTGGGGCAGCGCCGTCCGCGTCCCGATCGCCGTCGGCACCGAACCGGGTACCGTTCCCTCTCGATGAGCACCGAACTCCCCCGTTCCCTCGCCGAGATCCGCGACGACTTCCTCGAGCTCTCGCAGCAGGACCGCCTCCAGCTGCTCCTCGAGTTCTCCGACGAGCTCCCCGCGCTGCCCGAGCGACTGCAGGGGCACGAGGACGAGCTCGAGCGCGTCGAGGAGTGCCAGTCCCCCGTGTTCATCACCGTCACGGTCGGGGCCGACGGCGATGCCCCGGACGTCGTCCGCATGCACGCGACCGCCCCGCGCGAGGCACCGACCACCCGCGGGTTCGCGTCGATCCTCGCGCAGGGGCTGTCCGGCCTCACCGCGTCCGAGGTCCTGGCGGTCCCGTCGGACTACCCGCTGACGATCGGGCTCAGCGAGGCGGTCAGCCCGCTGCGCATCCGCGGCATGGTGGGGATGCTCGGTCGGGTGCAGCGGCAGGTGCGGGCGGCGGTCGCCGCCGCCTGATCCGCACCTTCAAGTCGCGCGAGGAGCTCGACGCGGTGTACCGCGACGGTGCCGGGATCGGCGACGCGGA
>NZ_CP054593.1:3816889-3936071 GCF_013347165.1 Curtobacterium sp. Csp2 | reverse complement strand
GGTACCTGTCGGAGCGGGGCTTGTGGGCGAACGGATTCCGTCCGCCGGCTGCTTTGACCCAGCGGTATCCCTGACGTCGGTCCACGCCGACAGCATCACAGGCCGCCGTCCGCCCGAGGCCCTGTCTCAATAGCTCCCAGAATCGTGCCTCTCGAGCACGGTGTTCCAGCCTCGATCCCATCCGCAGCACTCCGATTCACGGTGGTGTTGCAACGACCGGCTGAACCCAAGGATTGGTCATCGAGACCGTCGCGGCGCGAGGGACGCGGCGGCCTATCGGCCGTCCCGGGGCCCAAAAGCAGCGATGACGTCGATGTCGGTGGCTGGTCGGCGAACGCCGTCCTCCAGCCATGCTGAGACGCCCGGCATTGATGAAGCCGCGGTGACGTCGCGGATCAGATCGTCCGGGTCGATGCGGGACCTACTGAGGGTGACCGATCCGTTGTCCAGGACCGCCCAGTGCGCGCCGGCGCGTCCGTAGGGGAGCCCTACGCTCCCTGGGTTGACGACCAGGCGTCCGTCAACAAGCCGAGCGAAGGGCATGTGTGTGTGCCCGCACACGACGGTTTCCACCTCCTTGGGCAAATCTCGGTAGACCTCGGCCCACCGGTCCAGGCGGCTGTCCACGAGGACGACTTCTTCGTCGTTCCGCGGAGTTGCGTGCGAGAAGAAGACAGGGCCGAACCCGTCTACGTCGACAGTGGCGCGCTCGGGCATCGTGTCCAGGAGGGATCGGTGTGCGGGAGTGAGCTGCGCTGCGCCCCACACGGACACCGGGTCGTCGTTGAGACCGACGTCGATCCCGCGCGACATGGAGAGCAGCTCTCGGTCTGCGTTCCCTCGGATCAGGAGGGCACGGTCTCCCAGCTCGGTGAGGCGGTCCAGGACGTCCGCTGGTTGCGGCCCCCAGGTGTGATCGCCAGTCACGACGATCAGCTCTGCCCTCCGCACGGCCGGCTCATCGAGCACCCGGTCGAGTGCGGGCAGCATTCCGTGGATATCCGACAGGACAGCGACGCGCGACACCATGCACGCAACCCTGCCACTCACGCCCGCTGGCCGATCGGCTATCGGACGCGCGGTTCCACCGCCTGCATGCACAGGCTGCAGGTGGTCAGAAGCGATCCGGCGGGTTGGAAAGCGCCGGATCGATCCCGAGGAACGACTCCGCGAGGACGGTTGCTTGACGCTTGCGAGCATCCCACCCGTCTGGGTCGCCGGCGACGACCTTGATCGGGTTCTTGAACTCCACTTCGTACGGGAGGTGACCAGCTCCAGGAGAGATCCACAGGTGGAACTCTCCACCCTCACTCCAGCCGCCGTCGCTCTTGAGGATCGCCGCGGCGTTACGAGTCACGTTCACCCACTGAACTGCGCCAATGCCGCCATCGCGGTAGGCCCTAATCGGGCTGTCATGGTCCTCCTGCGCGTCCAGGGGGAAGGGGTGAATCCAGAACGCGGATAGGTAAGGCACGCTGCTGTCCAGACGCACCCAGCCGTCGTTGAGTCGATCGAAGGTCATGCAGCCATCCTAGAAATCGAATCGGCCGCTACGCGGCTGCGCCCTGTCTTCGCTGCGCTACGTAGGCCTTCGAGTGGATCGGCTATCAAGACAGTGCGAGGAGGCGTCTGCGCTGATGTGTGTTGACGCTAGGGTCGGGCTCTGGAGTGATCGGGGTGTGGTGGTGGGTGTCTTCTCGTTCGCGGTCGTTCTGACGCTTCTGCTCATCGTCGCTCTCGCGATAGTTGGCGTGAGCATCATGGCGTCGGCGTTCGCTCCGCAGCGGCGCGAGCGCCCGTCTTTGCCACCTGCAGACCGTGGAGAGCACGAACAGAACTGATCGCCGCGCGGCCCGGGCTGGGGAAGCGCAACTAGGAACCAGGGGAGAGCTTCATGGTCGTGGAGCGTGATATACGCGCAATGGCGGAGCGGGCACAACTGATCCTGTCGGACGACGAGTTCGCCGGCATCGTGCGTTTGGTGAACGAGACCGGGAACCTCGCACCTGAGTCTGCTGTCGTCGACCGATTCAAGTCGGGGGCCCTGACTCCGGGGATGCTGACGTTCTTCCTGCCGAGAATGTGGCTCTACCGGCTCGGTGATTCCGCCGTCCCTGTCGAGGTGTGGCGTGCGATGTTCGAGTTCGCCGAGTACACCGAGGACATGGTCGTCCAGCGGCGACGGCGCGGGTTACGGGTGGCATTCCGGGGTGCGACGCAAGCGAACCGCGAAGGCTTGTCGTGGTCGCTCGACGTTGAGCAGGCTCGGTACTTTGCCCGTTATCGCCAGGCGCCGGGAGACCGCTCGGCGAGTGTGTGGGTCACCCGCATCCCGAGCGATCGTGTGTACGCGCGGTACATGGACGGGATGGAGAAGGAGCTCGTCGCTGACGTTCGTGGCTTGGACGTGCGGCCCCTCGAGGAGTGGCGTTCCGGCGGGCTGTCGCTTTGGCGCCGTCTGGGAGGGCTGGCTCGGGTCTGATTCGGATCGCTGCGCGGCTGCGCCCTGTCTTCGCTGCGCTACGCAGGCTATCGGGCGGGGCACGGGTCTCGTTTCCGAGTTACGGTCGCCGCATGGCATTCGGGAAGCGTGACGATGAGAGCAAGCCGCTGAACCAGTACAAGTCGCTGAGCGTGCGCGACCAGGCGATGGTGAAGGCGCTCAGTGCTGCGATCGGACAGCAAGTCCGTGACGCACTTGCCGAACACCGTGCTGCGCTCAAGGCCGAAGCGGGCGAGTAGCTCGAGGGCGGCGCCGGCGGCTGCGGGGCGACGGCTCACGGCTCACGGCTCACGGCTCACGGCTCACGGCTCACGGCTCACGGCTCACGGCTCACGGCTCACGGCTCACGGCTCACGGCTCACGGCTCACGGCTCACGGCTCACGGCTCACGGCTCACGGCTCACGGCTCACGGCTCACGAGAACATAGCGCAAATTGTCACCGTGATGGTGGTGTGGTTTGGTGTGCCAACGGACTGGTCCCGGAAGGTCACAAAGACGAGACGATGTCAGCCATCAGGAGCTCATCGCGAAGACCGTCCAACTCGCCCCGGCTCTGACCGGCCCGTTGCAGCACCTCGTCGAGGATCGACGCAACATCCTGAACCGCGAGAGCTTCCACGTATCTCGTCCCTAACCGACGAAATAAGGGGGACTTTTCTAGCCCGGCCGGCGACGAGATGGCGGCAACTAAGCAGACATGATCGTACTGTCCTGCATTCGCCATCGGCTCTTCCCGCGGCGTGATGTGGGCGCACCATCTGACGAAAGCACATGCGGGGCACAATTGGGCCTGCCGGATCACCGGGATCCAAATGGTGTCAGCGGAAGAAGTCGAAACCCGAAGGCCGTCCCCGGGGTCCGCAAGCACATCACCGAAACGCAAAGCCGTCAGGCTCGCGTATGTCAATCCTCCGACCGCTCCGATGAGAAGCAACGCCCGGGCGCGGTCCCTATATACTCCCTCGAGAGATACTTCGACAGCCTCCAGCAAACCCTCAAGCGCGTTCACCGCCGGGAAGGACCGACACTTCGCGCGATCTTGATATCTGATGAGGCTTGAGAGAACGGTAGGCACCGGTGGAGCGGATCTGATTCGGGGAAGGTCTGCTTCCACGTGATTCGCGTCGATGACATCGATCCAACTCTTGAGCCGGCCAGCCGAATGAGCGAGTGCGCCTGAGTCATCAACTTCCCGGGACCGGTCGAGTAGATAACTCGCGACAACCGGGCCTGAAGCGGGCAACGAGCTGATCGCGCGCCGTGCACACCACGCCTCAAAATCCGCCCAGGGGTCTGGGGTACGTCGACGTCGAGGCTCCGGGTCGACGGCGAAGCTCCTGGGTGCTCCAGTGAACGGCACAGACGCCGGCGCGGGTAGGTACGGCGGAACCCTCATGATGTCGACCCGATCCTTGGCTCATCGTCCGCCGTATAGGCGGTCCGTCTCACTGGAACGGACCATCTCCTGGGCGGGGAGACCATCTAGTTGGGACACCGACAAACAACGAACCTCTACTGCGGCATGTCCACGAACCGCGAGAACATCCCGTGGAACGCCACCGTGATCGTGTCCGTCGGCCCGTTGCGGTGCTTCGCCACGATGAGGTCCGCCTCGCCCTGTCGCGGGTTGTCCTTCTCGTACGCCGACTCGCGGTGCAGCAGGATGACCATGTCGGCGTCCTGCTCGATCGACCCGGACTCACGCAGGTCCGAGATCATCGGCTTCTTGTCCGCACGCTGCTCGGGACCACGGTTCAGCTGCGACAGTGCGATGACCGGCACGCCGAGCTCCTTAGCCATGAGCTTCAGCGCACGCGAGAACTCCGAGACCTCCTGCTGGCGGCTCTCGACCTTCTTGCCCGAGGTCATCAGCTGCAGGTAGTCGATGACGACGAGCTTCAGGTTGTGCTGCTGCTTGAGTCGGCGGCACTTCGCCCGGATCTCGACGAGGGTCATGTTGGGGGAGTCGTCGATGAAGAACGGGGCGTCGTTGATCCGCCCGCGGGTCTGCGCGATGGTCGTCCAGTCGCGGGAGTCCACGGTGCCCTTGCGCATGTTCTGCAGCGGCACGCTCGACTCGGCGGAGAGCAGACGCATCGCGATCTCGGCGCGACCCATCTCCAGCGAGAAGAACGCGGCCGTCTGGTCGTGCTTGAGCGCGGCCGCACGGCACAGGTCGAGCGCGAGCGTCGACTTGCCGAGTGCGGGTCGTGCGGCGACGATGATGAGCTGCCCGGGGTGGAAGCCGTTCGTCAGGGCGTCGAGTCCGCTGAACCCGGTCGGGACGCCGGTCATCTGCCCGTCGCGGCCCTTCGCGGCCTCGATCTCGTCGATCGCCGCGCCGATGGCGTCGGTGAGCGGGACGTAGTCCTCGGTCTGCACCCCGCCGGCGACGTTGTACACCTCGGCCTGCGCGCTGTTGACGAGGTCCGTGACCTCACCCTCGGACGCGTAGCCCATCTGCACGATCCGGGTCCCTGCATCAACCAGGCGGCGCAGGACGGCCTTCTCGGCGACGATCGCGGCGTAGTACCCGGCGTTCGCCGCGGTCGGCACCATGCTCGTGACGCTGTGCAGGTACTCGGCGCCGCCGGCTCGGGACAGCAGACCGGTCTTCGTCAGCTCGTCGGTGACGGCGATGACGTCGGTGGGCTCGCCGTGCGAGTACAGCGACAGGATCGCGTCGAAGATGACCTCGTGCTTCGGGATGTAGAAGTCGACCCCGCGAGCGGTCTCGATGACGTCCGCGACGGCGTCCTTCGACAGCAGCATGCCGCCGATCGTCGACTGCTCGGCGAGCAGGTCGTGCGGCGGCGTCCGCTCGATCCCACGGTCGGCCATGTCCTGCGGGGACGGATCGAGGTGCGCGATCGACACACGGACTCCCTGTTGGTCTGCGACGGTTCGGGACGGTACCCGCCCCACTGGTTTCCTACCCCGAGCGACCGACATCCCCCGGGATCGCCGAGTCGCTGGGCCAAGCTACGGGGACAGAGTTATCCCCAGCAAACAGCCCTGTGGAAAACTCTGTGGAAACGTTGGCGAACACGCCGGAAGTTCGTGTGGACAACTGTGGAGAGACGTGGGGATAAGTGCCGGTCCGAACGCATGTTCGATGGCTTGAACAGGGCTTTCCTGTTCCACACCGTGTGTGGACAAGTGGGGTTCAAGTACACGTTGAAGGTTGCCCTGCGCCCCGTTTCGGGTGTGCAGAACGACTTGACAACAGGGCCTCCTGTGGGGAGCGTTTTCGGGCTGCTCCCAGGATCCGCAGCAGTGCCCGAACGGTAACCCGTCAGCCCAGCGCGAGCCACGGGACGGACGCACCGCGCGCCTCCAGGCAGGAACGCCGGAAGCCGGACCCCGGAACCCGGAAGCCAGCCAGCCGAACCGACGACCGACGCGACCCGGAGCAGACACGACGAAGGGCGAGCCCCCTCACGGGGACCCGCCCTTCGACGGTTGGTGCGTGCCTTACTTGGCGGCGACGACCTGGAGCGAGATCACGGCAGTGATGTCCTCGCGCAGGCGCACGGTGGCCTCGTGGTCACCGACGGTCTTGATGGTCGCGGGGACCTCGACCTTGCGCTTGTCCAGCGAACCGACGCCCTGCGCCTGCACCGCGTCAGCGACGTCCGCGGGACGCACGGAGCCGAACAGACGACCGTCCTTGCCGGCCTTGACGGTCAGCTTGATGGTCGCGTTCTCGAGCTTCATCTTGAGGTCCTGGGCCTCTTCGATGGTGGCGAGCTCGCGAGCGGCACGGGCCGCACGGATCGACTCGACCTGCTTCTCGCCGCCCTTGGACCACGCGACGGCGAAGCCCTGGGGGATGAGGTAGTTGCGGGCGTAGCCGTTCTTGACGTCGACGACGTCACCGGCGGAACCGAGGCCGGAGACCTCGTGGGTGAGGATGAGCTTCGACATGTGAAGTCCTCCGATCAGCGGCCGGAGCCGGCGTAGGGGAGGAGCGCCATCTCACGGGCGTTCTTCACGGCACGGGCGATGAGGCGCTGCTCCTGGACGGAGACGCCGGTGATGCGACGGGCGCGGATCTTGCCACGCTCCGAGATGAACTTGCGCAGGGTCGCGACGTCCTTGTAGTCGATGACGCCGACCTTGATCGACTTCGCGGGAGCGGCGTTCTTGCCACCCTTGCCGCGAGGCTTCCGGCGGTCGCCGGTGCTCTTTCCAGCCATTGTGATTCCTTAGAGAAGAAGAAGTTGTGTGTCCGTCAGACCGCTGAGGATCAGAACGGGGTCTCGTCGTCGTACGAGCCACCGGGGGTGCTCCACACGTCGTTCGACTGTGCGTTGCCACCGTGCTGGCCGCCCTGAGGCGACCACGGTGCGTCCGACTGACCGCCGCCGTTGTTGTTGCCGTTCCAGCCGCCGCTGTTGCCGCCCTGGCCGCCGGCGTTACCGCCGCCGACCTGGCCACGACCGCCGCCGGAGCCACCCGCAGCGCGGGTGACCTGTGCGGTCGCGTAGCGGAGCGACGGGCCGATCTCGTCGACCTCGAGCTCGATGCTCGTGCGCTGCTGGCCCTCACGGTCCTGGTAGGAGCGCTGACGGAGACGGCCCTGCGCCATGACGCGCATGCCCTTCGTCAGCGAGCCCGCCACGTGCTCGGCGAACTCGCGCCACACGCTCGCACGGAGGAACAGCGCGTCGCCGTCCTTCCACTCGTTCGCCTGACGGTCGAACGTGCGAGGGGTGGATGCGATGGTGAAGTTCGCCACCGCGAGCCCGTTCTGCGTGTAGCGCAGCTCGGGATCCGCGGTGAGGTTGCCCACCACCGTGATGACGGTTTCGCCGGCCATGACTTACTCGGCGCTCGCGGTCGCGTTGGCGGCCTTGCGGGCCGCACGGGCCTCGTCGCGCTGCTTCTGCGCGGCGACCTGGGCGATCGCCTCTTCGGCGCGCAGGACCTTCGTGCGGAGCACGGCCTCGGAGAGACCGAGCTGACGGTCGAGCTCCTTGGCGGCCTCGGGGGTCGAGGTGAAGTCGACGACGGCGTAGATGCCCTCGGACTTCTTCGCGATCTCGTAGGCCAGGCGACGACGGCCCCAGACGTCCACGTTGTCGACGGTGCCACCGTCGTTGCGGATGACCGCGAGGAACTTGTCCAGGCTGGGAGCGACGGTGCGCTCGTCGATCTCGGGGTCGAGGATCGCCATCAGTTCGTACTGGTGCATGCGGAACCCACCTCCTTTGGTCTCGGCGGCTCCGGGCGGTTCCCGGAGCAGGAGGGTTGATGCATGTGTCCGGACACGCAGGAGCGCGCGGACAACCCCACAAGCCTAGCCCACGGCCTGGAGGCGCGCCACCGGCTGTGCAGAACTGCTCGCCCCCGTCAGGCGGTCGCGTCGCGGTCGGCCCACCAGGCGCGCAGGCGCGCTTCCGCCTCGTCCGAGCCGAGGGGCCCCTCGTCCATCCGGAGCTCGAGCAGGTACCGGTAGGCCTCGCCCACCGCGCGCCCGGGTCGGATGTCGAGGATCCGCATGATGTCGTCGCCCGTCAGGTCCGGACGGATGGAGTCGAGCTCCTCTTGTTCGGCCAGCGCCGCGATGCGCTGCTCGAGGTCGTCGTACGCGAACCCGAGCCGGTCGGCCTTCCGCCGGTTCCGGGTGGTGACGTCCGAGCGGGTGAGTTCGTGCAGCCGTTCGAGGAGGGGACCGGCGTCGCGGACGTACCGCCGCACGGCCGAGTCGGTCCACGCACCCTCGGTGTAGCCGAAGAACCGCAGGTGCAGCTCGACCAGGCGCGCGACGGCGGCGATGGTGTCGTTGTCGAACCGGAGCGCCCGGAGCCGCTTCTTCACGAGCTTCGAGCCGACCAGGTCGTGGTGGTGGAAGCTCACGGCGCCGCCGGGTTCGAGCTTCCGGGTCGCGGGCTTGCCGATGTCGTGCAGGAGCGCCGCGAGCCGGAGCACGGTGTCCGGGGCCTCACCGGCGTGCCGCTCGGCCTCGTACCCGATCGCCTGGGTCAGGACCGTCAACGAGTGCTCGTAGACGTCCTTGTGGTGGTGGTGCTCGTCGATCTCCAGGCGCATCGCCGGCAGCTCGGGCAGGAACCGCTCGGCCAGCCCGGTGTCGACGAGCAGCCGGATGCCGGGGACGGGGTCGGCGGTGTCCAGGAGCTTCACGAGCTCGTCCCGCACGCGCTCGGCGGAGACGATCTCGATCGAGTCGGCCAGGTCGGTCATCGCCTGCCGGACCTCGTCCGACACGGTGAAGCCGAGCTGCGCCGTGAACCGTGCCGCCCGCATCATCCGCAGCGGGTCGTCACGGAACGACACCTCCGCCGTCTGCGGGGTGTGCAGCCGCTCGGCGAGCAGGTCCTCGACCCCGCCGTGCACGTCGACGAGCTCGCGCTGGGGGAGTCGGAGCGCCATCGCGTTGACGGTGAAGTCGCGGCGGAGCAGGTCGTCCTCGATGGTGTCGCCGAACGCCACCTCGGGCTTGCGGGTCTCGCCGTCGTAGACGTCGCTGCGGTAGGTCGTGATCTCGACCTGTTCGCCCCGGATCCGGGCGGCGATCGTGCCGAACTGGCGTCCGACGTCCCACGTGGCGCTCGCGATCGGCTCCACGATGCGGAGCGTCTCGTCCGGGGTCGCGTCGGTGGTGAAGTCGAGGTCGGTCACCGGGCGCCCCAGGAACGCGTCCCGGACGGGGCCCCCGACGAGCGCGAGTTCGTGCCCGGCGTCGGCGAAGGCGTGCGCGAGGACGGCGACGGGCTCGGTGGCGGCGAGTGCGTCGAGACGTTCGACGGCCTGGGCGACGGAGTGCATGACGGTCCTCATCCTCCCAGATGCGTGCTCGCGAGTTCTGCACAACCCCGGTGCGCACGGGATCGTCATGGCTCCGCCCTCGTACACTCGTGCTCGGCCGGAACCGACCCCCTGGTCCTCCTGTATGCACATCCTCCGCTCCACGCTCGCCGCCGCGACGGCCCTCGTCGCCGTCGGCCTCGTCGTCACGCCCCTGGCGAGCGACGCTGCAGGGGCGGCCACCGCCCAGCCCGTCACGACCCGGACGGCCCACCCGGCCGCCGCCGACGCCGGGAAGACCACCGTCAGCGTCTCGCCCGCGAACCGCGGGATCGTCCAGCGCGACCAGGACCTGCAGCTCACGGTGACCGTCACGAACGACACCGACACCGAGGTCCCCGCTGGAACCGCCGAGCTCGACATCTTCCGCTCGGTGAGCACGCGGGACGTCCTGTCCGACTGGCTCGCCGACACCACCACGACCGGTTACCTCGGTGCCCCCATGGACTCGGTGGACGTCCCCGCCGTCCCGGCGCACCGTTCGGTGACGCAGACGGTGACGATCGTCCCGGGCAACGTCGGCCTCGGCGGGTACACCTCGTTCGGCGCCCGGCGCATCGCCGCGGACTACACCGCGGGCAGCACCTCGGCCGTCGCCCGCTCGGCGATCACCTGGTACCCGGACTTCGAGCAGACGCCGGTCGGGGTCTCCGTCGCGATGCCCGTGACCGTCCCGCGGACGACCGACGGGGTCCTCACCGCGAGCGAACTGGCAGCCGCGACCGCCGTCGACGGCACGCTCACCCAGCAGCTCGACGCCGCCCAGGACCACAACGTCACGCTCGCGGTCGACCCCCGGATCATCGCGTCGATCCGGCTCCTCGGCGAGAACGCCCCGACGTCGGCGACGACCTGGCTCCAGCGCCTCGAGTCCCTGCGCAACGAGAAGTTCGCCCTTGCCTACGCCGACGCCGACGTGAGCGGCCTACACCAGGCGGGCGCCGACGGGACCCCGGGTGTGGTCTCCCTCGACCAGCAGGTCGACCCCGAGGACTTCCCCGGCGCCGTCACCGCGAGCCCGACCCCCTCGCCCACCGACGGCGCCACGCCCGGTGCCGCCTCACCGAGCGCCCCGGCGCCCACGGACACCGCGACCCCGGGCGCCGAGCCGACCGGTACGGCCACCGACGGCGCCGCCGGCACGCCGACACTCCCCACCACCAAGTCGCTCCTCGACTTCCCGTGGTCGATGTCCGGCATGTCCTGGCCGGTCGAGGGCACCGTCGCCCAGGACGACCTCGCGGCCCTCGCGGCCTCGGGCACCGAGACGACGATCGTGTCGAGCGGCAACACCTCGGCCGGTGCGGACACCACCATCGCCGCCTCCGAGCGGATCGGCGACCAGCACGTGCTCGTCGCCGACCAGGGCGCGTCCGCGCTGCTCCGCGACGCCGCGACGGCGAAGGACGAGCAGACCTGGTCGACCGACATGGCCGAGCTGACCGCCACCCTTGCGACCGCGGCCCGGTCCGGCACCGCGACGAGCCCGGTCCTCCTGACGCTCGGTCGCGAGTGGCCGACCGACTCCGACCGGCTCTCCCGCGCGCTCGACGCCCTCGAGAGCACCGCGTGGGTGTCGCCGTCCGACCTCTCCAGCGCCGCCGCGGCCTCCGCCGGATCGCTGACCCTGGCGTCCTCGTCCGCCGGCGACGACCGCGTCGACCAGCTGCGCCGACTCGTCGACGGGGAGCGTGACGTCGTGTCGTTCGCCTCCGCCCTCGACGACCCGGCCGACCTCACCGCCCCGGCACGGCTGTCGCTGCTCGCGCTGTCCTCGAACGCGTGGCGCGGGGACACCGGGGACCTCACCGTCGCGATCGACCGGCAGCTGAGCCGCTGGACGAAGCAGACCTCGGCCGTCAGCATCCCGAACTCCAGCTCCCTGACGCTCCTCGGCGACCGCTCCTCGCTCCCGATCTCGGTGCGCAACCGCTCCGACTACCCCGTGACCGTGCGGCTGAGCGTGCAGCCGTCGAGCTCGGCGCTCCGCGTCGTGAAGAACGACATCGAGGTCAAGGTCCAGGCGCAGTCCTCGACCCGGACGACCGTCCCCGTGCAGTCCGTCGCGAACGGCAAGGTCTCGCTGACCATGTCGCTGCAGAGCCCCACGGGCGTGACGATCTCCCAGCCGTCCACCGTCGAGCTCAACGTCCAGGCGCAGTGGGAGACGGTCATCACGGCCGTCGCCGCCGTCGGTCTGGTCGGCATCTTCGGCTTCGGCATCTTCCGCAGCATCCGCAAGCGGATCCGTCGCCGGAACGGCGAGGTCGACGACGAAGAAGACGACCCGAACCGCCCGCTCGCGGTCCAGCCGGCAGCGCCCGGTGCGCCGGGCCGGCCTGGAGGCGCGGGTCGACCCCGGTGGGCGCCTGCGGCTCCGGCAGGGGGTCGCGCAGCGACGTGGTGGACCCGACCACGGCGGGAGCCGCGGGCGCCTGCGCGGCGGCTGACGTGCCTCCAGGCCGGCCCGGCGCACCGGGCGCTGCCGGCTGGACCGCGAGCGGGCGGTTCGGGTCGTCTTCTTCGTCGTCGACCTCGCCGTTCCGGCGACGGATCCGCTTGCGGATGCTGCGGAAGATGCCGAAGCCGAAGATGCCGACCATCAGCACCCAGCAGCAGCCCGTCGTCGACGCGGAGCCCGCCGCCGAGCGCAGTCTCGGCCGGGCGAGCGCGATGCTCGCGGCGGGCACCATGGCCTCGCGGGTGCTGGGGTTCGCGAAGACCTTCGTCCTGGCGTTCGCGATCGGTCAGAACCAGTCCGTGTCCGCGAACGCGTTCGCCGTGGCGAACCAGCTGCCGAACAACATCTACGCGCTCGTCGCGGGCGGTCTGCTGTCCGCCGTGCTCATCCCGCAGATCGTCCGCTCGATGAAGCAGCACGCGGACGGTGGGACCGCGTACGTCAACAAGATCGTGACCCTCGGCGCGACGGTGTTCGTGAGCATCGCCGTGATCGCGACCGCACTCGCACCCCTGCTCGTGCGGCTCTACACGTCGAACACGACCTCGGACGCACTCGACGGCGCGGCGACCGACCTCGCCGTCGCCTTCGCGTTCTGGTGCCTGCCCCAGATCCTCTTCTACGCGATGTACTCGCTCCTCGGCGAGGTCCTCAACGCCAAGCAGGTCTTCGGCCCGTTCACCTGGGCACCGCTGCTCAACAACGTCATCGCCGTCGCCGGACTCGTCGTCTTCATCGCACTGTTCGGGACCGACAACAGCTCCGTCGAGGAGTGGACGCCGCTGAAGATCGCCGTCCTCGCCGGCAGCGCCTCGCTCGGCGTCTTCGCGCAGGCCGTCTTCCTGCCGTTCTTCTGGCGCCGTGCGGGCCTGACCTTCCGTCCCGACTTCCGCTGGCGCGGCGTCGGTCTGAAGTCCACCGGAACGGCTGCCGCCTGGCTCTTCGCGATGATCCTCGTGACCCAGGTCGCCGGCATCGTGCAGTCCCGCGTCGCGTGGCTCGGTGGCGCCGACGGTCCCGGCAACGCGGTGCTCGCGAACGCGTGGCTGCTGTTCATGCTGCCGCACTCGATCATCACCGTGTCGATCGCGACGGCGTACTTCACCCGCATGAGCCACGACGCCGAGGCCGGTGACGTCGGCGCCGTCCGACGGAACCTCTCGCTGTCCCTGCGGATCGTCGGGCTCTTCACGGTGTTCGCCACGATCGCCCTGATGGTCGTCGCGGTGCCGTTCGGTCGCGTCTACGAGGGTCGCTTCGAGGACTCCCTGCAGGTCGGCGCCGTGCTGGTCGCCTACATGCCCGGACTCGTGCTGTTCAGCATGCTCTTCATCATCCAGCGGGTCTTCTGGGCGATGCACGACCACCGCACGCCGTTCCTCATGCAGTGCATCCAGTCCGTGCTGTTCGTCATCGGGGCACTCGCTGCGACGACCCTGCCGTCGTCGGTGATCGGCATCGGGGTCGCCGCGTGCACCACGCTGGCCGGTTCCGCGCAGACGATCGTCGCCCTGGTGCTCGTGCGCAAGCGGCTCGGCGGCATCGAGGGTCCGGTCGTCACGCGGTCGCACGTGCAGTTCGTCGTCTCGGCGTTGATCGCCGGGGTCGCCGGGCTCGTGGTCGTGAACTTCTTCGGTGCGTTCTCGGCCGACGGCTTCGCGATGTCCGACCGGACGGGCGCACTCATCACGATCGTGCTCACCGGCGCCGTGATGGCGATCGTGTACTTCGGTGCCCTCGTCGTCGCGAAGAACGGCGAGATCCAGAACGCCGTCGGGATCCTCCGGTCCAAGCTCGGGCGCTGACGTCCGTCCGGTCGGCGCACCCGGCTGCCGCGGAATGCCACGCCGGTAGCATGTGTTGACCCGGTCAGTACGCAACGGAAGGGCACCAGGCATGCGCCAGCTCATCATCATCGGTTCCGGTCCTGCCGGGTTCACCGCCGGCATCTACGCCGCGCGCGCCGAGCTCAAGCCGCTCATCGTCGCCTCGAGCGTCGAGACCGGTGGCGAGCTCACCAAGACCACCGAGGTCGAGAACTTCCCGGGCTTCCCCGAGGGCATCCAGGGCCCCGACCTCATGATCAAGATGCAGGAGCAGGCCGAGAAGTTCGGTGCCGAGGTCCTGTACGACGACGCCGTGTCCGTCGACCTGACCGGCGAGGTCAAGAAGGTCACCGTCGGCTCCGGCGAGACGTTCGAGGCCCTGGCGGTCATCTACGCCACGGGGTCGGCCTACCGCCACCTCGGGCTCGCCGACGAGGAGCGCCTCTCCGGACACGGCGTCAGCTGGTGCGCCACGTGCGACGGCTTCTTCTTCCGCCAGAAGAACATCGCCGTCGTCGGCGGCGGTGACTCCGCGATGGAAGAGGCCACGTTCCTCACCCGGTTCGCCGACAAGGTGACGATCATCCACCGCAAGGACTCGCTGCGTGCGTCCAAGATCATGCAGGACCGCGCGATGAACGACCCGAAGATCGAGTTCGCGTGGAACAAGGAGGTCACGGGCATCCAGGGCGACACGTCCGTCACCGGCGTCACGCTCAAGGACACCGTGACGGGCGAGGAGTCCGAGCTCGCGCTCGACGGGCTCTTCATCGCGATCGGCAACGACCCGCGCACCCACCTGATCCACGGGCAGATCGACCTCGCGCCGGAGGGCACCATCGCCGTCCAGGGACGTTCGTCCAAGACCAACCTGCCGGGTGTCTTCGCCGCAGGTGACGTCATCGACCCGACGTACCGCCAGGCGATCACGGCCGCGGGTTCGGGCACGGTCGCGGCGCTCGACGCCGAGAAGTACCTCGCCGAGCTCGACGACGCACTGACCGCCCAGGCCGAGGGCCGGACGCCCACCGAGCCAGCGATGGTCGACGTCGAGGCTGCGCGGGCCTGACGCACGGAATACCGCAGCGGCCATCCCGTTGTAGCAACAGAACTCTCGAAGGAGCACACATGTCGAACGCCAAGGCTGTCACTGACGCCACCTTCTCGGACGAGGTCCTCAAGTCCGACAAGACCATCCTGGTCGACTTCTGGGCGGAGTGGTGCGGCCCGTGTCGCGCGGTCTCGCCGATCCTCGACCAGATCGCCGCGGAGCACGCCGACAAGATCGAGATCGTCAAGCTCAACGTCGACGACAACCCGCAGTCGGCCATGAACTACCAGATCACGTCGATCCCGGCGATGAAGGTGTTCAAGGGCGGCGAGGTCGTCAAGACCGTCATCGGCGCCAAGCCGAAGCCGGCGCTCGAGGCCGACCTCGCGGAGTTCCTGGCGTAGGTCCGACCGCACCGTCGAACGGCCCCGTCCTCCACGTGGAGGACGGGGCCGTCGTCGTTCTGCGAGGAGCGCCGCGGCGGAGTTCCCGGGGTGCGCGCTGCGCGTTCGCGTGCCACAGCTTCAGGATCGGCCCCCACCTCCCACCGGGGATCCGGCAACGGATGTCGTAGTGTGGCGGGAATGTCCCACTGAACGGAGCACACGATGACGAACGGCAACAGCCTCGACCCCTGGTACGACTCCTACGCCCAGCGCACCGCCGGGCTGAGCGCCTCCGAGGTCCGAGCCCTGTTCGCCGTCGCGTCGCGGCCCGAGGTGGTCTCGCTCGCCGGCGGCATGCCGTACGTCTCCGCGCTGCCGCGTGAGCTCGTCACCGGCTCCCTGGACCGCGTGATGGCCGAGGACGCCGCGATGGCGCTGCAGTACGGCGGGGGACAGGGCCTGCGCTCCCTGCGCGAGCACATCGTCGACGTCATGAGCCTCGAGGGCATCCGCGCGAGTGCCGAGGACGTCGTCGTCACCACGGGGTCGCAGCACGCGCTCGACCTCGTCACGCGGCTGTTCATCGATCCGGGCGACGTCGTGCTGGCCGAGTCCCCGTCCTACGTCGGCGCGATCGGCGTCTTCCGGTCGTACCAGGCCCAGACCGTCCACGTGACGACCGACGAACACGGCCTGGTGCCCGAGGCCCTGCGCGAAGCCATCGCGAACCTGCGGACGCAGGGGAAGCGCATCAAGTTCCTCTACACGATCCCGAACTTCCACAACCCCGCCGGCGTCACGATGAGCCGCGAGCGCCGGATCGAGGTGCTCGACATCTGCCGGTCGAACGGCATCCTGGTGCTCGAGGACAACCCGTACGGGCTGCTCTGGTTCGACGAGCCCGCGCCGCAGGCGATCCGCTCGATCGACGAAGAGGGCGTGGTCTACCTCGGCTCCTTCTCGAAGACCCTCGCGCCGGGCTTCCGCGTCGGCTGGGCCCTCGCACCGCACGCCATCCGCGAGAAGCTCGTCCTCGCGAACGAGTCCGCGGTGCTCGCGCCGAACTCGTTCGGCCAGTACGTCGTCAACGCCTACCTCGACGCCGCGGACTGGAAGGGCCAGGTCGACACCTTCCGAGGCCTCTACGCCGAGCGTCGCGACGCGATGATGTCCGCGCTGGGGGAGTTCCTGCCCGACCTCTCCTGGACCCGCCCGAACGGCGGCTTCTTCGTCTGGCTGACCCTGCCCGAGCACCTCGACTCGAAGGGCATGCTCCCGCGCGCCGTAAAGGAGCTGGTGGCCTACACCCCCGGCACGGCCTTCTACGCCGACGGCCGCGGCGGCGGCAACATCCGGCTGTCGTTCTGCTACCCGACGCCCGAGCAGATCCGCGTCGGGGTCAAGCGTCTCGCCACGGTGATCAACGACGAGCTCGAGCTGCTCGAGACGTTCGGTTCCGCGACCCGTCCGATCGCGACCGTCCGCGAGTCGAACTCGGTCGTCGCGCCGCCGCCGAACGTTTCCTGACCAGCACTTTCCGCACAGGTACAGCAAAGGGATCCCTCGCATGGCCGACCTCACCCGTCGTCACGTCGTCGTCGTCGCCGGAGGGATCTCGCACGAGCGGGACGTCTCCCTGCGCTCCGGTCGTCGGGTCGCGGACTCGCTGACCGGCTACGGCTGGCAGGTCGACCTCCGTGACGCCGACGCCTCGCTCCTGCCCGCCCTGCGCGAGGAGCAACCGGACGTCGTTTGGCCGGCTCTGCACGGTGCGTCGGGAGAGGACGGCGCGCTCCGAGGCGTGCTCGAGGCGCTGGACATCCCGTTCGTGGGCTCCCGGTCCACCTCGGCCCGTCTGGCGTGGGACAAGCCCACCTCGTCCGCACTGGTCGCCCGCGCCGGCGTGCACACCCCGCGATCGGTGACCCTGTCCCACGACGTCTTCCGCGAGCTCGGCGCCGTCGGTGTCCTCGACGCCATCGCGGGTGAGCACCCCGTCCCGCTTGCGGTGAAGCCGGCACGCGGCGGGAGCGCGCAGGGCGTCACCCTCGTCGAGGACGTCGCCGACCTCCCGCGCGCGATGGTCACCGCGTACACCTACTGCGACGACGTCGTGGTCCAGCAGCTGATCCGCGGGACCGAGGTCGCCGTGGGGATCATCGACACCGGGGACGGCCCCGTCGCGCTGTCGGCGGTCGAGATCGTGCCGCGCAACGGGCCGTACGGGTTCGAGGCCCGCTACAACGCCGGCGAGACGACGTTCTACACCCCCGCCAGACTCTCCGAGGCGTTCGCATCGGCCGCGGCAGAGGCGGCCGTCGCAGCCCACGGTGCACTCGGGCTGCGGCACCTCTCCCGCGTGGACCTCATCATCGACGCCGCCGGGACGCCGTGGTTCCTCGAGGCGAACGTCCTCCCCGGCCTCACCGAGACCTCCCTCGTCCCGCAGGCGCTGAGCGCATCCGGCTTCGACCTCGGCTGGACCTACGCCGAGCTGGCCGAGCAGGCGATCCGCGACCACCGCGCCTGAGCCCTCGTGCGTGTTCCACGTGGAACATCGACCACCGTGAGTCTCCTCGGTCTCGCAGGCGTGGTGCTGCTCTCATGTCTGGCATGGGGCGAGGCGGCTCACTTCGGTGCAAGTGCTGCAAGCCGCCGGCGCCGCGCACGTCATTCACCAACGGGACGTGACATCGCCATCGTGCTCCTGGGGTTCGCCAACCGGGGCGCACACCCGAACCTCGTAAACCGGTGGCGCGCCCGGATCGCCGTCCGGACTGCGCGCCTGCTCGTCCGCCGAGGCGCGCGGTCGGTCCGCGTCATCTGCTGCGGCGGCCCCACCAAGGGCCCTGTACCGGAGGCGGAGCTCCTCGCGGTCGCGCTCCGGCACGCTGGGTGGCACGGCGAGACCGTCCTCGAGCGCCACAGCCGCTCGACGTGGGAGAACATCAACGACGTCCGGCCGCTCCTGCGTCCGAATGAACTCATCGCCATCTGTTCGAACGACCTGCACGCCGTGAAGGCGCGTGTGTACTTCGCACGTCAGGACCCATCAGTCGTCGAGCGTCTCACCATCGCTGCCAACTACCGCGTGGGGGAGATGGTGCTGGTCAAGCCGCTGTTCGCCGCGGTCGGCCTGCGCAAACTTCGAACCTTGGGCAGGCATCAGCTCTGAAGCCGGCGTAATCGTCGTGCGGGAGCGATGTTCCACGTGGAACGCTCTTATCCGTCTGCCGCGCCAACGGCTGGTTCTGCGCGCGGGCTGGAGCGGAAGACACTGATGAGCATTGAGTGTCCGAGGTCGGTGAACGATGCGGAAGACGTTGATCGCGGGGCCCTGGCGGTACCCTCGCACGTCTCCGTTCACAACAGAGCGCGTAGTCGACTGATGCGATCGATGTTCCACGTGGAACACGAGGGGTAAGAAATGGGAAAAGTAGCCCTCGAAAGCGGCCTGACGGCGCTCTGCGGGCCGAAAAATGCCGCTCTGCACCGGCAGGACCCCTGTTGGCAGATCGGTCGCGAGGAGCCCATCGGAGCATCGGCACGACGGTGCCGGAAGCCGCCGAGCTCAGCCAGCGATGTCCTGGACCCCGAGCTCGCTCAGGATGCGGTTCAAGTCGTCTCCGTTGGCGAAGTCGATGGTCACCGAGCTCTTCCGAGCACCGACGGCGATCTTCACACGCGTGTTCAGACGATCCCCGAGCCGCTCGGCCAGGTCGTTGAAGTGCGCCTGCCGCTTCGAGGGCTCCGGCTTGACCTTCGGCGGTGCCTTCGTGGCGAGCTGCTGGGCGATCGCCTCAGCTGCTCGCACGGACAGGTCCTCGTTCACGATCTTCTCGGCGAGGTACTCCATCGCCTCGGCGTCCGGCGCTGCCAGGATCGCCCTCGCATGCCCGGCCGAGAGCACTCCGGCGGCCACGCGGCGCTGCACAGGGGAGGGAAGACGCAGCAACCGGATGGTGTTCGTGATCTGCGGACGTGAACGCCCGATGCGCTGCGCGAGCTGCTCCTGCGTGATCCCGAAGTCCGCGAGCAGCTGCTGGTATGCCGAGGCCTCTTCGAGCGGGTTGAGCTGCGCACGGTGCAGGTTCTCGAGCAACGCGTCCCGGAGCATCGCGTCGTCGGGGGTGTCCTTGACGATCGCGGGGATCGTCGTGAGACCGAGCTCCTTCGTGGCGCGCAGTCGGCGCTCGCCCATGATGAGCTCGTACTGCGGGTCCGTCCCCTTCGCACCGGAGATCGGGCGCACGACGATGGGCTGCAGGACACCGATCTCGCGAATGGAGTGCACGAGCTCCTGGAGCTCCTCCTCGCGGAACTCCTTGCGCGGCTGCTGCGCGTTCGGCACGACGTCGAGCGGGTTGAGGTTCGCCAGACGCGCACCGGGAACCGCCACGAGGTCCTCGGCGGTCTGCCCGGAGGGCAACGGAGCCGACGCCGGCGATCCTCCGGTCGGGAAGAACACGTCGACGGGACGGTCCTGCTGCTCGTTCGCCGTGGGGATCAGGGCGCCGATCCCGCGGCCGAGGCCGGTTCGCTTGGGTGCCATCAGTCCTGCGCTCCTCGTGCTGCGATCTCGGCGGCTGCCTCCAGGTAGGAGAGCGACCCGGATGAGTTGACGTCGTACGACACGACGCTCTGCCCGTAGCTCGGCGCCTCGCTCACCCGGACAGACCGGGGGATCATCGCCTGCAGGACCTGATCCCCGAAGTGCTCGCGCACATCGGCGGCCACCTGGTTGGACAGGTTCGTCCGACCGTCGAACATCGTGAGCAGGATCGTCGAGACGCGCAGGTTGGGATTGAGGTGCCGCTCGATCAGCTCGATGTTCCGCAGGAGCTGGCTCAAGCCCTCGAGCGCGTAGTACTCGGTCTGGATCGGGATGAGCACTTCCTGCGCCGCCACGAAGGCATTGATCGTCAGGAGGCCGAGCGATGGCGGGCAGTCGATGAAGACGTAGTGGTACGGCTCGTCCAGCGACGACAGGTACTGGTCCAGCGCGGTACGGAGGCGCTGCTCACGCGCGACGAGCGACACGAGCTCGATCTCCGCTCCGGCGAGGTGGATGGTTGCTGGCACACACCAGAGCGTCTCAGACTCGGGGGAGCGCTGGACGGTGTCCGCGATCGGCGCCTCGTCGACGATGACGTCGTAGATGCTCGCGACCTCGGCCTGGTGATCCACACCGAGCGCAGTGGATGCATTGCCCTGGGGATCCAGGTCGATCACCAGCACGCGAGCACCACCGTGCGCCAGCGCCGCCGCGAGGTTGACCGTCGTCGTCGTCTTGCCGACGCCGCCCTTCTGGTTCGACACTGTGAAGATCCGGGTCTTCGCCGGCAGCGGGAACTGCTGCGCCGCGATCGCACGACGGCGCCGGTTGAGATCAGCGATCTCCCGCGCGAGGGGTGTCGACGCGTCGTAGTCGGTCGATGAACTCAACGAAGACCTCTTCCCCGGTGCAGTGTTTCACGTGGAACGTCGAGCCCGCGAAATCCGGTACCACCGGTCCGAGCGACAGCGTCAGTCAACTGTAGCCCGGAAGACGCGCGTGGTCTCCTCGACCACACCGACTCCGAGCTCGAGGACCTCGACGTTCTCCAGACGCTTCCGGAGGATCACCTTCCGCGCCTTCTCGATCTCCTCGTCGACTCGCGCACCCTTCATCAGGATGAGCTGACCGCCCGAGCGGACGAGCGGGGCGGTGATCGGGATGAGCTTCGACAGCGCGCTGACGGCACGAGCGGTGACCTGATCGACGACGATGTCATCAGCCACGTCCTCAGCTCGGCCTCGGACGACCGTGACGTTGTCGAGTCCGAGCCGCGCGGCCTCACTCGTCAACCAATCACACCGGCGCTCCATGGGCTCGATGAGCGTGAACGAGACGTCCGGACGAGCGATCGCGAGGACCAGGCCGGGGAGTCCGGCACCCGAGCCGACATCGGCAACCCGGCCCCGATCCTCCAGGAGGGGTGCCAGCAGCGCAGAATTGAGGATGTGTCGCGTCCAGAGGCGGGGTAGCTCGAGCGGGCCGATGAGGCCGAGCTCCTCGCCACGACGGGCGAGCTCTCCCGTGAACGACCGGGCCAGCTCGAGCCGCTCACCGAACAGCGTTGCCGCAGCAGCGGGCTCCTGCTCGAGCTCCGGCGCCTCGGTGGCGTCCGTCATCGGGTGACGACCGTGTGGCGGTCCCGACCCTCACCCTCGGACTCCGAGTGGAAGCCCTTCTCGGCGACCAGGTCGTGCACCAGCTTGCGCTCGTAGGACGACATCGGGGGGAGCGCGGCGGTCGGAGCGCCGGCCTCGATCCGCTCGACGGCGGTGTCGACCAGGCGCTGGAGTTCGGTCGCCCGTGCGTCCCGCGAACCCCCGACATCCAGGATGAGGCGGCTGAACTCGCCCGTCTCGGCCTGCACGGCGATGCGCGTGAGTTCCTGCAGCGCCGACACCGTGTCCGGCTTGGAGAGGACGCGCAGGGCCCCACCCTCATCGCTCACCGACAGGTACACGCGCCCGGCGCGCTCCTCGATCTCGATGTCGCCGTCGAGGTCGCAGATGTCGAGGAGTTCCTCGATGTAGTCCGCGGCGATGTCCGCCTCGTCACGGGCGTCGTCGTCGACGCCGTCCTGCTCGACGGAGGTGTCGTCGGCAGTGTCCTGCTCGACGGGGGCGATGTCCTGCTCGGTCACTTACTTCTTCCCGTTCTTCTTGGAGCGGTTCTTGCCGACCGGCTGCTGACGCTGGGTGGTCACACGGACCGGCTCGACCTCGACGGCCGACGCACCCGCACCGGCCTCGGCGAGGACCGGGGTGCCACGGCGCTGCGCCTTCTTCGCCAGGCGGGCCTCACGCGCGAGCGCGGCCTCGGAGCCCGGCGTGGGCATGCTGCGGATGACGAAGTACTGCTGCGCCATCGTCCAGATGTTCGAGGCGAGCCAGTAGAACATGACGCCGAGGGGGAAGCTCAGTCCCGAGATCACGAAGATGAGCGGGAGGATGTACAGCATCATCTTCTGCTGGCGGTACATCGGCGACGCCTTGGTCTCCGGCGACATGTTCTTCGCGACGAGCTGCAGCTGCGTGATGAACTGCGAGACGGTCATCACGACGATCATGAAGCCCGCGATGACCCGGACCTCCCACCCGGAGGCGTTGGTGAAGGTCTCGTGCAGGGGAGCGCCGAACAGGGCGGCGTTGCCGAAGTCCTGCGCCAGGCTGTTCGTGAGCAGGCCGATGCCCGTCTTGTTGATCTGGGCCTCGTGCAGCACCGAGTACAGCGAGAAGAAGATCGGCATCTGGATGAGCAGCGGCAGGCAGGAGCTGAGCGGGTTCGTCCCGGTCTCCTTGTAGAGCGCCATGGTCTCGCGGCTCATGGCCTCGCGCGAGAACTGGTCCTTCTTGCCCTTGTACTTGTCCTGGATCTTCTTGAGCTGCGGCGCGACCTCGAGCATGCGGCGCTGCGACTTGATCTGCCGCACGAAGATCGGGATCAGCGCGGCACGGACCACGAAGGTCAGGAAGATGATCGACAGCACCCACGTGATGCCCGCGGACGGGTCCATCCCGAGGTTCTCGAAGATCCAGTGGAAGGCCACGAGGATCGCCGACACCACCCACTTGAGGGGCCAGAGGATCGTGTTGAGGAATCCCATCGGGAGTTCACGCCTTTCGAGTGCGCTGGGGGAGCAGGTCCGGGACCACTGCGGCCCGGGTTGACTGCGACTGCTGCGGGGTCGGCGCGAGCACGAACCCGAGCCGGTTGACGAGGTAGGGGCGACGGCGTTCGCGCACGTCGTCGATGCCGCCGGCAGCCCAGGGGTTGCAGCGGGCGATGCGCCAGGCGCCCATCGCGGACCCGCGGACGACGCCGTACTGCTGGATGGCCTCGAGCGCGTAGCGCGAGCACGACGGGTGGTACCGGCAGACGTTCCCGTACAGCGGGGAGATGACCGCGCGGTAGACACGGAGCACGACGACGCACGCGTTGCGCGGGAGCAACGCGACGGCCCAGGCCAAGCGGGTCCACAGGGTGCGGTTCATGCTGCCTTCTCGAGTCCGCGCGCGAACGAGCGCGAAACGTCTCCGAGCAGGGTAGGCCATGCCGCCTGCGCTGCGGCTGGCAAGGCCCTGATCACCACGTCGTAGTCCGTGGGGGTCCCAGCGAGCAGATCGTGCGCGATCGCCTTGAGCCGTCGACGCACCGTGTTCCGCGTGACCGCGTTGCCGACGGTCTTCGCCACGATGAAGCCGAAGCGGGTCGGGGCACCGTCGGACCGTCGGACCACGGATACGACGACGTGCGCCGTGGCGCTCCTGCGACCACGACGCACGACGGTCCGGTAGTCGTCACCCCGCACGATGCGGTTGGCGCGTGCCAACACGATCGCTACCGGGTTCCCGACCGGGACCGGACCAACTCGACCAGGCGGAGCCTGATCAGGCGCTGAGCTCGGTGCGGCCCTTGGAACGGCGCGCGGCGAGGATGGCGCGGCCGGCACGGGTGCGCATGCGGGCGCGGAAGCCGTGCTTCTTGGCGCGGCGGCGGTTGTTCGGCTGGAAGGTGCGCTTGCTCATGATGATCTCCACACGGCTGCGCTCGAGGACTGGCTCAGCGCGAGCCGACACGTATGTCTGGACAGCCGCTCGACAGGATCGAACAGCACGATGGGCGCGACCGAATGGCCGCAGTCAACTGGTTAACGGTACGTGACAGCGGCGAGCAGGTCAAACGGTCCCGGGGAGCCCGTCGGACGGGGCCTGCGCACGATCATCATCCACATTGGGGAAAACGTGCGTTCGGTGCCACTCGCCCGGACCCTTTACAGTGGTGTGATCGATCGGCCCGTTCCGCGGAGCGACGGGGGAGTCACCTCTCCGCCCGCCACCGGGCCGACGTGGACAGGACTGTGGACAACCCTGTGGATCACCGCCGCGGGGCGACAGTGGTCCGGGCCCGACGGTGCCGCTCGGACACGACCGCCCGAGCACGCCGCCAGGCGACGGGGCGAGCAGCGTCAGACGACCGAGCGAGGCCAGACGACCGAGCGAGGCCAGACGACCGGTCGCGGCCAGCCGCGGCGGCCGCAGCACAGCGAGCACCGGACCACCTGACCACCTGACCACCGAAGACCCGACCACACCACGACAGCGAAGCAGGAGACGAGCGCGACATGACGATGCCGGCCGATCCCGTCGAGGACCTCTGGTCCTCCGTCCTGGGCCTCCTGTCGGAGGACGACCGCATCACCCCGCAGCTGCACGGCTTCCTCAACCTGGTCGAACCGAAGGGCGTCCTCGCCGGCACCCTGTACCTCGAGGTCCCGAACGACCTGACCCGCGGGATGCTCGAGCAGCGCATCCGGATCCCGATCACCGAGGCCGTCTCGCGCGTCGGTGACGACTCGGTCGCGAACTTCGCCATCACGGTCAACCCGGACATGGCGTCGGAGCCCCGGGTGGACACCGTCGTGCCGAGCCACGTCCCCGAGTACGCCGAGCCCGTGCAGCAGCCGGTCGAGCAGAGCGCCGCGCCCCGCCAGTACATCGAGGCGCCGTTCGTCCCGAGCCAGATCGACGCCCCGGGCACGAGCGGTCGCCCGGAGTCGCGGCTCAACCCGAAGTACAACTTCGACAACTTCGTCATCGGCTCCTCGAACCGGTTCGCGCACGCCGCAGCGGTCGCCGTCGCCGAGGCCCCCGCCAAGGCCTACAACCCGCTCTTCATCTACGGCGACTCCGGGCTCGGCAAGACGCACCTGCTGCGCGCGATCGGCCACTACGCCGAGAGCCTCTACCCCGGGATCCGGGTGCGCTACGTGTCGAGCGAGGAGTTCACGAACGACTTCATCAACTCGATCGCGAACAACCGCTCCAACCAGTTCCAGCAGCGGTACCGCGACATCGACATCCTGCTGATCGACGACATCCAGTTCCTGCAGGGCAAGGACTCCACCCAGGAGGCGTTCTTCCACACGTTCAACACGCTGCACGACCACAACAAGCAGGTCGTCATCACGTCGGACGTCGCGCCGAAGCACCTGACCGGGTTCGAGGACCGGATGCGCTCGCGCTTCGAGTGGGGCCTCATCACCGACGTGCAGGCCCCGGACCTGGAGACGCGCATCGCGATCCTCCGGAAGAAGGCGCAGTCCGACCACCTGCAGGTACCGGACGACATCCTCGAGTTCATGGCCTCGAAGGTGTCGAGCAACATCCGGGAGCTCGAGGGGACGCTCATCCGCGTCACGGCCTTCGCGAGCCTGAACCGGACGGCCGTCGACATGGCCCTGGTGCAGACGGTCCTCAAGGACCTCATCACGCTCGACGACGACAACGTGATCGCGCCGACGGACATCATCAACCACACCGCGGAGTACTTCAAGCTCTCCGTGGACGACCTCTACGGGTCCTCCCGCTCGCAGGCGATCGCGACGGCTCGACAGATCGCGATGTACCTCTGCCGCGAGATGACGAGCCTGTCGCTGCCGAAGATCGGCCAGCTGTTCGGCAACCGCGACCACACCACCGTGATGTACGCGAACAAGAAGATCACCGAGCTCATGAAGGAGCGTCGGTCGATCTACAACCAGGTCACCGAACTGACCAGCCGGATCAAGCAGGACCGCCGCTACCGCTGACGCAGATCACCGAGGCAGCACCCCCGACGCCTGCGAAGGAGCGTCGGTCGATACAACCAGGTCACCGAACTGACCAGCCGGATCAAGCAGGACCGCCGCTACCGCTGATCCGCACCGGCATCCGTGCCGTCGCCGTGAGCCTTCGCGCTCGCGACCGTCGTCGCGCCCGCCTCCGTCATCGCAGGAAGGCCGGCCTGGAGGCACGGATCACCACCCCGGATCAGCCCACCCGAGCGCGCATCCACCATCTGAGACGGTTCCATGGGCCGAGATTCACACAGTGTGGAAAGCCTGTGGATAACTGTGGAGGACACGCGGTCGCATTGTTCACAGATCTGACCCCACCTGTGGAGACTGGGGATGGAAGTGGATAGATGAGTTTTGCTCATCCAGACGCCGTCAACACGCGACTCACAACTCACACGTGTGTAGTTCCCTGTGGAGAAGCGGGATGCACAGAGTTATCCACACTGTGCACAGGCGTTAACACCATTGATCCTGGTTAACGATCTGGTTGGAGGGGCCAACCTTGTGGACGGCGGGATGACAAGAAATCCGGCGCTCCTCCCGCTGTGCCACAATGGGGCGGCCGGACAGTCCAACCGATCGACAGGGGTCCCAGCTGTGAAGTTCGAGGTCAACCGGGACGTCTTCTCCGAAGCCGTCTCCTTCGCGGTGAAGCTCCTCCCACAGCGCACGACCCTCCCGATCCTGTCCGGTGTCCTCATCCACGCCGAGGGCGACCGCCTCACGCTGTCGTCGTTCGACTACGAGGTCTCGGCGCAGACGTCCATCACGGCGCAGATCGACGACCCGGGCACGGTCCTGGTCTCCGGTCGCCTGCTCAACGACATCGCGAGCCGACTGCCGAACGCCCCGGTGACCTTCATGACCGAGGACACCAAGATCTCGGTCACCTGCGGTTCGGCGCACTTCACGCTGCTGTCCATGCCGGTCGAGGAGTACCCGACGCTCCCGGAGATCGGCGAGCAGACCGGCGTGATCCCCGGCGACGCGTTCTCCGAGGCCGTCTCCCAGGTCGCCGTCGCCGCGAGCCGCGACGACGTCACCCCGGTCATCACCGGCGTGCAGCTCGAGGTCGGGGACAACGACCTCTCGCTCACGGCGACCGACCGGTACCGCGTCGCGATCCGCACGATCGCGTGGGACTCCGGCCGCGTCGGCTCCGAGCCGCTGCACGCCCTCGTCCCGGCCCGAACCCTGCAGGAGGTGGGCCGCACCTTCGGATCGGCGTCCACCGTCTCGGTCTCGATCTCGGGCAGCTCGGACCGCGAGCTCATCGCGTTCCACGCCGACGACAAGACCGTCACCTCCCTGCTCATCAAGGGCAACTACCCGCCGGTCCGCCGGCTCTTCCCCGACACGGTCCAGGACCACGCGGTGATCAACACCGCGGAACTGGTCGAGGCCGTCCGACGGGTCTCCCTCGTCCTGGAGCGCGAAGCGGCGCTCCGGTTCTCCTTCTCGGTCGACGGGCTCACGCTCGAGGCGATCGGTTCCGAACAAGCGCAGGCGTCAGAGTCGATCAGTGCGTTGCTGACCGGTGAGGAAACGGTGGTCTCGCTGAAGCCCGCCTTCCTCCTGGACGGGTTGAACGCGGTGCACTCCGAGTTCGTCCGCATCTCCTTCACCAAGACGGAGAACCCCAACAAGCCGGGTCCGGTGCTCATCACCGGGCAGACCTCGCAAGAGGCCCCGGCCACGGACGGATACCGGTACCTGCTGCAGCCCAATCTCCTGCTGCGGTGAGCGCAACAGCCGTACCACTGCGCTGACGTGCTCGACGCACCAGCGCGACGACGAACAGAAGAGGAAATCATGCACATCGGTCTTGTCGGCCTCGGTCGCATGGGCAACAACATGCGTGCCCGTCTCCGCAACGCAGGCATCGAGGTCACCGGGTACGACGCGAACCCGGCCGTCTCCGACGTCGCCGACCTCGGCGCCCTGGCCGCCGCACTGCCCGAGGGCAAGAAGCTCGTGTGGGTCATGGTCCCGCACGGCAAGATCACCGACGACGTGATCACCGACCTCGCCGAGGTCCTCAGCCCCGGTGACCTGGTCATCGACGGCGGCAACTCGAAGTGGCTCGACGACGAGGTGCACGCGAAGCAGCTCGACGCCAAGGGGATCCGCTACATGGACGCCGGCGTCTCCGGTGGTGTCTGGGGCAAGGACAACGGCTACGGCCTCATGGTGGGCGGCGCGGCCGAGGACGTCGAGTTCGCCATGCCGGTCTTCGACGCGCTCCGCCCCGAGGGCCCGCGCGAAGAGGGCTTCTCGCACGCCGGCGGTGTGGGCGCCGGGCACTACGCCAAGATGGTCCACAACGGCATCGAGTACGCGATCATGCAGGCCTACGGCGAGGGCTACGAGCTCCTCGAGGCCAAGGACATCGTCCACGACGTCCCCGCGGTCTTCGCCGGGTGGCAGCGCGGTACGGTCGTCCGTTCCTGGCTGCTCGACCTGCTCGTGCTCGCCATCAACGAGGACCCGAAGCTCGACGAGCTCGAGGGCTACGTCGACGACTCCGGCGAGGGCCGTTGGACCCTCGAAGAGGCGATCGAGCTCGCGGTGCCGATGCCCGCGCTCTCGGCGGCCATGTTCGCCCGTTTCGTCTCGCGTCAGGGCAGCCAGTCCCCGACGATGAAGGCTGTCGCGGCGCTCCGCAACCAGTTCGGCGGCCACGCCGTCAAGAAGGCGTAGTTCAGGTAACCACCTGAGCTCGTCTCGGCCCGCGTGCACGTCGACCACCTGCAACTCACCGACTTCCGGAACTACCGGGAGGCGGAGGTCGACCTCGCACGCGGGCCGAACCTGTTCGTCGGACGGAACGGACAGGGCAAGACGAACCTGGTCGAGGCGATCGGGTACCTCTCCACCCTCGGCTCGCACCGGGTCCCGACGGACGCCGCGCTCGTGCGGCAGGGCTGCGACGCCGCGATCGTCCGGGCGCGCCTCGCCCACGAGGACCGCAGCATCCTCGCCGAGGTGCAGATCAACCGCACCGGCTCGAACCGGGCGCAGGTGAACCGAGCCGCGATCAAGCCCCGCGAGCTCCCGCGCTACTGCACGAGCGTGCTGTTCGCCCCCGAGGACCTCGCCCTGGTCCGCGGCGAACCCTCGGGCCGGCGACGCATGCTCGACGAGCTCCTCGGCCAGATCGCCCCGCGGATGCAGGGCGTGCTCGCCGACTACGACCGCACGCTCCGGCAGCGCAACACCCTGCTGAAGTCCGCGCGGGCCACGGGGTCGCGCACCGGGTCGCTCGCGACGCTCGACGTCTGGGACGAACGCCTCGTCGCGTTCGGCGCCGAGATCATCGCCGCGCGCGACCACCTGACGCGGCGACTCGCCCCCTTCGTCACCGAGGCCTACGCGACCGTTGCCGGTGAACGCCACGAGGCGACCATCGCCGGTGTCCTGAGCGTGCGCGGCGGCGACCCCGAGGACGCGGCGGCGACCGACCCCGTGCTCGGCACCCCGGACGAGCCGGTCTCGGTCACCGCGGCGGCCGATGCCTTCCGGGCCGCCCTCGAGCGGCGTCGACGGGACGAACTCGACCGCGGACTCACCCTCGTCGGCCCGCACCGCGACGATGTCCTGTTCCAGCTGAACGGGTTACCCGCGCGTGGGTACGCATCACACGGTGAATCGTGGTCCTTCGCACTGGCCGTCCAACTCGCCAGTGCCGCCGTGCTCCGGGCGGAGTCCTCGCTGGGGGACCCGATCATCATCCTCGACGACGTGTTCGCCGAACTCGACGAGTCCCGCCGGGAGCGCCTGGCCGGGGCGGTCGCCGACTACGAGCAGGTGCTCATCACCGCGGCCGTGTTCGGTGACGTGCCGGAGCAGCTCGCGGCACACACCGTCCGGATCGAGGCGGGCACCATCGTGACCGACGAGGCGGACGCGAGCCGTGCCTCCAGTCCGACCGCCCCGAGCACGACGGTCGACGGCGTCTGATGCCGAAGCCCGTGAAGCCCACCGAGCCCGCCCGGGTCTACCGCCACCTGCGCGCGGTCTACGGCGACCCGTCGCTCCGCACCGTCGATGCCCGCCGCCGGCGGGCCCGCGAACTCGACGCCGACACCGTCCCGTACGGCAAGGGGCGCGAGCCCCGCGGCCTGGGAGACGTCGTCGGCTCGCTGGCCGCCGAGCTCGGCTGGACCGAACCCCTCGCCCGCTCCGAGCTCTTCGTGGACTGGCCCGCCGTGGTCGGCGACGAGCTCGCCAAGCACTCCCGGCCGATGACCATCGACGACGGCGCACTCGTCATCCGCTGCGACTCGACGGCGTGGGCGACGCAGCTCCGGCTGATGCGGTCGACCATCACGACGACCATCGCCGAGCGGCACCCGGAGGCGGGCGTGCAGTCCATCCGGGTTTCCGGGCCGGACGTCCCCACGTGGAAACGCGGTCCCAGGACCGTCCAGGGGCGCGGCCCCCGCGACACCTACGGCTAGTCAGACGAAATCGTCCTCAGGGACGAAAAAAGCCCGTCTGGAGGCCGGATACGCCCTCGGGAAGGGGGTCCCTGCGGTAGACTGGGGAGTGCAGTGTGCGGGTGTTCCGCGCGCAGGCAGGAGCACCTTCGACATGGCAGCAGAATCTGACGACGACCGGACGATCCCGCAGGGCGAGACCGAACAGGCTCCGCAGTCGGAACCATCGTACGGCGCAGATCAGATCCAGGTGCTCGAGGGGCTCGAAGCCGTCCGCAAGCGCCCCGGCATGTACATCGGTTCGACGGGCCCGCGCGGTCTGCACCACCTCGTGCAGGAGATCGTCGACAACTCCGTCGACGAGGCCCTCGCGGGCTACTGCGACACCATCGACGTCACCATCCGCGAGGACGGTGGCGTCCGCGTCGTCGACAACGGCCGCGGCATCCCGGTCGACGTGCACGCGGCCGAGGGCGTCTCGACGCTGCAGGTCGTGCTGACCGTCCTGCACGCCGGCGGCAAGTTCGGCGGCGGGGGGTACGCGGTCTCGGGCGGTCTGCACGGCGTCGGCTCGTCGGTCGTGAACGCGCTGAGCTCCGAGCTCGACGTCGAGGTCCGTCGCCAGGGCCACGTGTGGCGGCAGAGCTACACCGACGGCGTCCCCGTGGCCCCGGTGTCGCAGGACGAAGCCACGGACGAGACCGGCACCACGATCACCTTCTGGCCGAACGCCGACATCTTCGAGACCGTCGAGTTCGACTACGAGACGCTCCGCACGCGCTTCCAGCAGATGGCCTTCCTCAACAAGGGCCTGCGGATCAGCCTGCGCGACGAGCGCACCCCGGACGAAGGCGAGGAGTCGCGGAAGGACTCCTTCCGGTACGAGCGCGGCCTGCCGGACTACGTCGAGTACCTGAACTCGCAGAAGAAGGCCGACCTGGTCCACCCGGACGTCATCGCCATCGAGGCCGAGGACACCGACCGCAAGATCGCGCTCGAGCTCGCGATGCAGTGGAACACCTCGTACCAGGAGAGCGTCCACACCTTCGCGAACACGATCAACACGCACGAGGGCGGGACCCACGAAGAGGGCTTCCGCGCCGCGCTGACCTCGCTGGTGAACCGCTACGCGCGCGAGGCGAAGATCATCAAGGAGAAGGACGACAACCTCACGGGTGACGACATCCGTGAAGGCCTGACGGCCGTCATCTCCGTGAAGCTCGGCGAGCCGCAGTTCGAGGGCCAGACGAAGACGAAGCTCGGCAACACCGAGGCGAAGTCCTTCGTCCAGCGGGTCGTCGGCACCGAGCTCGCCGATTGGTTCGACCGCAACCCCACGCAGGCGCGCGACGTCATCCGCAAGGCGATCCAGGCCTCGCAGGCGCGCATCGCCGCCCGCAAGGCGCGTGAGACCACCCGCCGCAAGGGGCTGCTCGAGTCGGGCGGCATGCCCGGCAAGCTCAAGGACTGCCAGTCGAAGGACCCGACGGTCTCCGAGATCTTCATGGTCGAGGGCGACTCGGCCGGTGGCTCGGCGGTCCAGGGACGCAACCCCATGACCCAGGCGATCCTCCCGCTGCGCGGCAAGATCCTGAACGTCGAGAAGGCCCGGCTCGACCGCGCGCTCGCGAACCAGGAGATCCAGTCGATGATCACGGCGTTCGGCGCCGGCATCGGCGAGGACTTCGACCCGGACAAGGCCCGGTACCACAAGATCGTGCTGATGGCCGATGCCGACGTCGACGGCCAGCACATCACGACGCTGCTGCTCACCCTGCTGTTCCGCTACATGCGGCCGCTCATCGAGCGCGGCTACGTGTACCTCGCGCAGCCGCCGCTCTACCGCCTGAAGTGGTCGAACTCGGCGCACGAGTACGTGTTCAGCGACCGGGAGCGCGACGCGCTGATGACCGCCGGCCTCGCCGCCGGCAAGCGCATCCCCAAGGACAACGGGATCCAGCGCTACAAGGGTCTGGGCGAGATGGACTACAAGGAGCTGTGGGACACCACGATGAACCCGGACACCCGGACGCTCCTGCAGGTCACGCTCGAGGACGCGGCAGCGGTGGACAGCGTCTTCGCGACGCTCATGGGCGAGGACGTCGAGTCGCGTCGCCAGTTCATCCAGCAGAACGCCAAGGACGTTCGCTTCCTCGACATCTAGACCGGCCTGGAGGCGCGGTGCCAGCCGCGTCGACCAGTCCCGACCACCTGTGGTCGCGCCCGGCGCGACCGACGGAACCCCTGCCTCCAGGCAGTGCAGAAAGGTGACCAGGCCACATGGCTGACGACAACGAGACGAACGACGAGCAGCCCGAGATCGTGCACGGCGACTCCGGCGACATCGTCGTCTCCGGCGACCGCATCTCGCAGGTCGACCTGCAGCTCGAGATGCAGCGGTCGTACCTCGACTACGCGATGTCCGTCATCGTCGGACGCGCCCTGCCCGAGGTCCGCGACGGCCTGAAGCCGGTGCACCGCCGCGTGATCTACGCGATGTTCGACGGCGGCTACCGCCCCGACCGCGCGTTCTCGAAGTGCTCGCGCGTCGTCGGCGACGTGATGGGGCAGTTCCACCCGCACGGTGACAGCGCCATCTACGACGCCCTCGTGCGCTTGGTGCAGCCGTGGTCGCTCCGGTACCCGCTCGCGCTCGGCCAGGGCAACTTCGGCTCGCCGGGCAACGACGGCGCCGCCGCCCCGCGGTACACCGAGACCAAGATGGCGCCGCTCGCCATGGAGATGGTCCGGGACATCGACGAGGACACCGTCGACTTCCAGGACAACTACGACGGCCGCACCCAGGAGCCGTCGATCCTGCCGGCGCGCTTCCCGAACCTGCTCGTCAACGGGTCGGTCGGCATCGCGGTCGGTATGGCGACGAACATCCCGCCGCACAACCTGCGCGAGGTGGCCGCCGGCGCCCAGTGGGCACTCGAGCACCCGGACGCCACCCGCGAGGAACTCCTCGGGGCGCTCATGCAGCGGATCAAGGGTCCGGACTTCCCGACCGGCGCCCAGATCCTCGGCACCAAGGGCATCCAGGACGCCTACCGGACCGGTCGTGGCTCGATCACGATGCGCGCGGTCGTCAACGTCGAGGAGATCCAGGGCCGCACGTGCCTGGTCGTCACCGAGCTGCCGTACCAGGTGAACCCGGACAACCTCGCGATCAAGATCGCCGAGGGCGTGAAGGACGGCAAGCTCGCCGGCATCGCGGACATCCGCGACGAGACCTCCGGCCGCACCGGCCAGCGCCTGGTGATCGTGCTGAAGCGCGACGCCGTGGCGAAGGTCGTGCTGAACAACCTCTACAAGCACACGCAGCTGCAGGAGAACTTCGGCGCGAACATGCTCGCGATCGTCGACGGGGTGCCCCGCACCCTGGCGCTCGACGGGTTCATCTCGGCGTGGGTCGACCACCAGATCGACGTCATCGTGCGTCGGACGCAGTACCGCCTGCGCGAGGCCGAGAAGCGTGCGCACATCCTGCGGGGCTACCTCGCCGCGCTCGACGCCCTCGACGAGGTCATCGCACTCATCCGCCGCTCGCCCGACGTCGAGGAAGCCCGCACCGGGCTGATGGACCTGCTCAGCGTCGACGAGATCCAGGCGCGCGCGATCCTCGAGCTGCAGCTCCGTCGCCTGGCCGCCCTCGAGCGCCAGAAGATCCACGACGAGGCCGACGAGCTCGAGCGGAGGATCGCCGACTTCCAGGACATCCTGGCGTCGGAGACCCGGCAGCGCACGATCATCGGCGAGGAACTGGCCGAGATCGTCGACCGCTTCGGCGACGACCGCCGCAGCGAGATCCTGCTCGGCTACGACGGCGACATGTCCATCGAGGACCTCATCCCCGAGGAGGAGATGGTCGTCACCATCACCCGCGGCGGGTACGTCAAGCGCACGCGGAGCGACAACTACCGCTCGCAGCACCGCGGCGGCCGCGGCGTCAAGGGCGCCCAGCTCCGCGCGGACGACATCGTCGAGCACTTCTTCGTCACGACGACGCACCACTGGTTGCTGTTCCTGACCGACCAGGGTCGCGTCTACCGGGCGAAGGCGTACGAACTGCAAGAGGGCGGCCGCGACGCCAAGGGCCAGCACGTCGCCAACCTGCTCGCGATGCAGCCCGACGAGCAGATCCAGCAGGTGCTCGACATCCGCGACTACGAGGCCGCGCAGTACCTCATGCTCGCCACGTCGCAGGGCCTCGTGAAGAAGACCGCGCTGACCGAGTACGACACGAACCGCACCGGCGGCATCATCGCGATCAACCTGCGTGAGGGCGACAAGCTCGTCCAGGCGCTGCTCGTCGACGAGACCGACGACCTGCTCCTCGTGTCGAAGCACGGCATGTCGCTGCGCTTCACCGCGACGAACGACACCCTCCGCCCGATGGGGCGGTCGACCTCCGGTGTGAAGGGGATGTCCTTCCGCGACGACGACGCGCTGCTCGCGGCTCGGGTCGTCTCGGACGACGGCTACGTCTGGGTGATGACCGAGGGCGGCTACGCCAAGCGCACCGGTGTCGACCAGTACCGGGTCCAGGGCCGCGGCGGTCTCGGCATCAAGGTCGCCAAGTTGGCGGCCGACCGGGGCGACCTCGTGGGCGCTCTCATCGTCGGTGAGGACGACGAGGTGCTCGTCGTGCTGCAATCGGGCAAGGTGGTAAGGTCTGCCGTGTCCGAGGTGCCCGCCAAGGGTCGCGACACGATGGGTGTGGTCTTCGCGAGGTTCGCGGAGAACGACCGGATCATCGCGGTGGCCCGGAACAGTGAGCGGAACCTGGACGACCAGGACGACGCCGAGATCGAGCCCGCGGGCCCGGTGGAGACGGTCAGCCCTGACGAAGCGGCCCCCGAACCGACCGAGACCGTGGCCGGAGAGGACCAGTCAACCAATGAGTAGTGTCGCCGAGAAGCTCCAGAAGAAGGCGAAGCGGCCCGTCGGCACCCGTCAGGTGCGGCTGCGGCTCGTGTACCTCGATTTCTGGTCGATGGTGAAGCTGTCCTTCCTCATCGCCCTGGCCGGGTCCATCGTGATCGTCGTGGCCACGGCGCTGGTGTGGGTCATCCTGAACCAGACGGGCGTGTTCACCCAGGTGGACTCCCTGCTGAAGGACGTCACCGGGCAGAACAACTACTCGATCATGGACCAGTTCTCGCTGGGCCAGGTGCTCGGGTTCTCCGTCGTGGTGGGCATCCTCAACGTGGTCGTCGGCACCGTGCTCGGCGCGATCGTGAGCGTCCTCTACAACCTCAGTGTGCGGATCACCGGCGGCCTGCTCGTCGGCTTCACGAACAACTGACACACCCGGCCGGATGGCATCCGCCGCTCGATTTCGCACTTCGGGATCGGTACGGTAGGCTTTCATCCGGTCTGAGGGGCTATAGCTCAGGCGGTTAGAGCGCTTCGCTGATAACGAAGAGGTCCAAGGTTCAAGTCCTTGTAGCCCCACCATTCATTCCCCGTCCAGTACGCTGGACGCTCCGGGGCCTTAGCTCAGTTGGTAGAGCGCCTGCTTTGCAAGCAGGATGTCAGGAGTTCGATTCTCCTAGGCTCCACTCCCCCAAGGCGGACGCTGCTCCGCTCGTTCCTCGCTCCGCCGCATTCGGTCGTCGTGTTCGTCCGGCGCCTTCGGCGCGCCGCTCCGCGATGGTTGCGTCCGCGACTGACGGCGAGTGGGCACGACACGCCGTCCGCGTCTTGTCGCGTGGTCGATCGGGGTCGTGTGCGGCCGGCGAGCGCGCCCGTTCTGGTTCGCTCGACGGGGTCGCTCGGGTTCATCGGTGCGCCGCGGTGTGGGCGGCGGGGACGACGAAGGGCCCCGGCGTGCGCCGGGGCCCTTCGTACGAACCGAGGAGGTCAGGCGGCGGGCTTCGCCGCCGTGTCCGCGTCGTCGGCGACCCAGAGGTCGTCGTCCGCGCGGAGCGTCTGGTACGCAGCGTAGGCCGCACCGGCGACCGCGACGACACCGACCACGATGAGGGCGACCCCACCGAAGCCGAGGCCCTTCTTCTGGTGACCGGGCGTGTACTTCGCGGCGGCCTTCTTGGCCTTCTTGCCCTTCTTCTGGGCGTCCTTCACGATCTTCTTGACGCGCGGGTCCTTCGCGAGGTCCTTCACGCTGAGGACCGAGCCGGCCGTCGCGACCAGGCCGGGGACGACCTCGGTCTGGAAGCGGTGCGAGGCGTTCTGCGCGGCAGAGGTCGCAGCGTGCACGCTCGTGGCGACCGCGGGACGGATCCCGTTGTCGATCGCGTTCTGCACGCGGGGCGCGATGTCCTTGCGCGCTGCGTCGGCAGCGTGCGAGCGGGCCTCGGCGAGGATCGCGTTCGCGTGCTCGAGGACCTTGCGCTGCTCGCCGAGGAGCGAGGCGGTCTTGCCCTTGAGCTTCTTGATCTGCTTCCGACGCTTGCGCGGGATCTCGATCGTCGTCATCTGGTACCTCCATCGGATCGGCGTGTCCCCATCCTGCCACCGCGACGCCTGACAGGTCACGGAGCCTCTGCTGTGTGATCCGTGTCACCGTCAGCCGTACATGCGAGAATCGGAACATGTCTCTGCACACCGCTGTCGCAACGATCCACACGAACAAGGGCGACATCCGCGTCAACCTGTTCGGCAACCACGCCCCGAAGACCGTCAAGAACTTCGTCGACCTCGCGACGGGCAAGCAGGAGTGGACGCACCCCGGCACCGGCAAGGTCTCCACCGACAAGCTCTACGACGGTGTCGTCTTCCACCGCATCATCAAGGACTTCATGATCCAGGGCGGCGACCCGCTCGGTCAGGGCATCGGTGGCCCCGGCTACCGGTTCGACGACGAGATCCACCCCGAGCTGACCTTCCAGGAGCCGTACATCCTCGCGATGGCGAACGCCGGCATCCAGGGCGGCCGCGGCACGAACGGCTCGCAGTTCTTCATCACGACCGTTGCCACCCCGTGGCTGCAGGGCAAGCACACCATCTTCGGTGAGGTCGCGGACGACGAGTCCCGCGCCGTCGTCGACGCGATCGAGGGCGTCGCCACCGACGGTCGCGACAAGCCCGTCGAGGACGTCGTCATCCAGAGCATCGACGTCGAGGACGTCTGAGCTCGGTGACGGACCAGGCCGCGAACCGGGCCAACTACTGCTACCGGCACCCGGACCGGCAGAGCTTCATCCTGTGCCAGCGGTGCGGGCGGACGATCTGCACCGAGTGCCAGACGCCGGCAGCGGTCGGCGTGCACTGCCCGGAGTGCGTGCGTGAGCAGCGCGCGGCCTACACGGCGAACCGACGTGCGTCGGGGGCGGCGAGCGGCCTGACGGTCGCCCGCCGCCGCTTCGCCATGCTCGACCAGAAGGCCACCGTCGTCATCATCGCGGTGTCGGTGGTCATCTGGCTGCTCGACCAGATCACCGGCCGGTTCTTCACGACGTGGTTCGCGTACTACACGCCCCTCGTCGGCACGCAGCCGTGGCGGATCGTCACGGGGCTGTTCGTCCACTCGTCGATCCTGCACATCGCCTTCAACATGTTCGCGGTGTACATCTTCGGCCGGATCCTCGAGAACCTGCTCGGGACGTGGCGCTTCCTCGCGCTGTACTTCCTCGCGGGCCTCGGCGGCGACGTCGCAGTGTCGTTCCTGACCCCCGGTACGCCGGTGGTCGGGGCGTCCGGCGCGATCTTCGGCCTGTTCGCGGCGTTCTTCATCATCCAGCGCAGCCTCGGCTACAACGCCGTCCAGCTGCTCGTCGTGATGGGGCTGAACCTGCTCGTCGGCTTCCTGCCCGGGACGAACATCTCGTGGCAGGCACACGTCGGTGGGATCGTGATCGGCTTCCTGACCGGGCTCGTGTTCGCGCGGACGCGGAACGTCAAGCAGCGCGGGCTGCAGATCGGCCTGCTCGTCGCCGAGGCGATCGTCCTGCTCGGCGCCATCGCGGCGGCCTACGTCGCCATCGGCGGGTACGGCCTGCTCCGCTGAGCCGCACCCGTCCGAATCGCCTGACGCCCCGTCGCACCCCCTGGTGCGGCGGGGCGTTCGCCGTTCCCACCGTCGCGGAGCGGCTTTTCCACACGCACGGCGCGAGTTCTCCACAACTGTGGACAAATCGGAGAGTTACACAGGTGTGATTATCCCCACTGTGGAATCAGGTGTGGATAACTCGGGGATCGTCGTGTGGATGACCGTGTGGAAAGTGTGGAGAACTGTGGAGAAGGGGCTGCTCCGTGTGGAGAGCGAGTCTTCCGGCCCGCACCGCCTGTGGACAGGACGTGGCAAGCCGAGGCCTGGACGAACGACGACGCCCGCCGGACCGTGCAGGGTCCGACGGGCGTCGTGCGTGCGTGGGGTGACTAGCGCCAGCGGGTGGTCATCAGGAAGCCGACGAACATGATGCCGAAGCCGATGAGGATGTTCCACGAACCAAGGGACGGCACCGGCAGGGTCGTGTTCGAGATGTAGAAGACGATGACCCAGGCGAGCCCGACGAGCATGAAGCCGAACATGACGGGCTTGAACCACACGGGGTTGGGCTGGTCCCCCGCCGTGTCGACCGAGTCGGCTCGGGTCCTCCGGGCGGGCTTGGTGCGGTCCTTGTCCTTGGCCATGGCCGGTATCCTACCGTGACCGCGTGTGTGGGAAGACCCTCAGGAGCCCGCGCACATCCTCCACGAGTACGGTGATCCGACCATGACCAAGATCCTCGTCGTCGACAACTACGACAGTTTCGTCTACACCCTGAACGGCTACGTGCAGCAGCTCGGTGCGGAGACCGACGTCGTCCGCAACGACGCGTTCCCGGAGTCCGAGATCGCCGAGCGCATCGCGGACTACGACGGCGTGCTGCTCTCCCCGGGTCCCGGCACCCCCGCGGACGCAGGCATCTCGATCCCGACCGTCCGGGCGGCGATCGCGGCCGACAAGCCGTTGCTCGGTGTGTGCCTCGGGCACCAAGCCATCGCGGAGGCCCTCGGCGCCACGGTGACCCACGCCGAAGAACTCATGCACGGCAAGACCTCGCAGGTCGACCACGACGACAGCGTGCTCTTCGCCGGCGTCCCGCACCCGTTCACGGCCACCCGGTACCACTCGCTCGCGATCGTCGACGGCACCGTGCCCGACGAACTCACCGTCACGGCGCGGACCGGTGGCGGCGTCATCATGGGCGTGCAGCACCGCGAGTCCCCGGTGTACGGGGTGCAGTTCCACCCCGAGTCCGTGCTCACCGAGGGCGGCTACCGGATGGTGGGCAACTGGCTGGAGACCACGGGCCTGCACGGTGCTGCTGAGCGGGCTGCCGACCTGACGCCCCTCATCGCGTCGCCGCGGGCCTGATCCGCCGGACCGAAGGGGGTCGACCCGGTCACGCGTGGGATGGAGCCGGAGCACCGACGCGGCCACGATCCTCCAGGCCGGTGAACCGACCACGCGCCGGACGTGAGCCCGCCGGAGGGTCGTGGTCTAGAGGCCGCTGGAACCCGACGCCGGCGCGCCCGTGGCGGGCGCGGACGGCTGCTGGGACGGCTTCTGCGCAGAAGCCGCGCAGTACGTGAGCACGATCGTGCTGCCCTGCGCGACGTCGCCGGCGGGCACGCTCTGCTGCAGCACCGTGCCGCCGATGCACGAGTACGCCGGGGCGGGCTGCACCGTCAGCCCGAGCTGCGCCAGGGTCGCGTTCGCGGTCTGGAACGGCTGCTGCGTGACGTTCGGCAGCTGCACCTTGCCGTTCGAGACGGTGAGGTTGACGACCGAACCCTTGGCGAGCTGCGTGGACGACCCGGGGTCCGAACTCATCACCGTGCCCTCGGGGACGTCCGGCGAGTAGTCCGTGTTGATCGCCCCGACCTCGAAACCGGCGGACTTCAGGGCCTGCTGGGCAGCGTCCTGGGTCTGCCCGGCCAGGTCCGGCACTGCGACCTGCTCCGGCCCGAGCGACACCACCACGCGGATGCTCTGGTTGCGAGCGACGTTCGTGCCGGAACCCGGCTCCGTGCGGATGACGGTGTCCTTCGGGACGTCGTCGGAGTTCTCGCCGACCTCGACCGGGCTCAGGTCGCGCTTGTCGAGGTCCGACTTCGCGGAGTCCCACGTCGCGCCGACGACGTTCGGGACGGAGACCGACGACGAGACCGGGGCCTTGCCCGGCTGCAGGTTCGCGACGAAGAAGCCGACGCCGACGATCACCGCGACCGTCAGGATGATGCCGAGCCAGATCCACGCGACCGGCGGCCGGTTCTGCGTGCGCTGCGGGCGGTGCTCCGCCGTGTCGTCGTCGAGCTCGCGGAAGGCGACCGCCGGGTTGGAGGTCGTGCGCGGGTTGACGCCGAAGAGCATCGTCGACGCGTCGTTCGCGGCGTTCTGGGCCAGCTTCCGGGTCGACGTCGGCACCTTGCCCTGCGCCGCCTGCTGCAGGTCGGACCGGAACTCGGCAGCGTTCTGGAAGCGGCGCGTGCGGTCCTTCACCAGGGCGTGCAGGGTCACCGCGTCCAGCGCCGGCGAGACGTCGGCGGAGATGGTGGACGGCGCGACGGGCTGCTCGCTGACGTGCTGGTAGGCGACGGCGACCGGGGAGTCCCCGACGAAGGGCGGGCGGCCGGTGAGGAGCTCGAAGAGCACGACGCCGGTGGAGTAGATGTCGGTGCGGGCGTCGACGGTCTCGCCACGGGCCTGCTCCGGCGAGAAGTACGAGGCGGTCCCGAGGATCGACGTGGTCTGCGCCACCGTGGCCGACGTGTCCGTGATCGCGCGGGCGATCCCGAAGTCCATGACCTTGACCTGGCCGGTGTTCGTGACCATGACGTTCGCGGGCTTGATGTCCCGGTGCACGACCCCCGCGCGGTGCGAGTACTCGAGGGCGGTCAGGATGCCCTCGGTGATGCGGATCGCCTCGTCCGGGGCGATGGGCCCGTCGGCGACGATGTCGGAGAGCGCACGGCCCTCGACGTACTCCATGACGATGTAGGGGACCTGCACCTCGGCGCCGGAGTGCTCGACGACGGTCTCTTCGCCGGCGTCGTAGACGCGGACGATCGTCGGGTGGGCCATGCGCGCGGCCGCCTGGGCTTCCTGTCGGAAGCGGACGCGGAAGGACGGGTCGTTCGCGAGGCTCGGCTTGAGGAGCTTCACCGCGACCTTGCGGCCGAGACGGGTGTCGTTGCCGACGTGCACCGTCGCCATGCCGCCGCGACCGATGACGTCACCGATCTCGTAGCGGTTGGCGAGGAGCGTGATCCCCGCGGTCACACCTTCTGGCACGTACTCCTCCGAATGTCCGTCCGGGACAGTGTACGGCAGCACTTCCTGGCGGGAGGCTGGTGACGGGGACCTCCGGACAACCGTTACGCAACGGTGTCGGAAGCCCCCGTCCGGGTGGCGATCAGCCGTTCGACGAGCCGTTCCCGTTGCCGTTCCCGTTGCCGGTGCCGTTCCCGTTGCCGGTGGGCGTCGGGGTGGGCGTGACGGTCCACGTCGCGGTGGCGGGGTCCGAGTCCTCGGAGGCGGCGAGGCTCCCGCACGTCACGTTGTACGTGAAGGTGACGTCGTCGCCGGCCGCGTCCGCCTGGATCGTGACCGCGGTCGAGCTCGTGTCGCCGGAGGTCGCGCCGGAGGCGTCCTTCCCGCCGGTGACCTTCCACGAGTACTTCGACACCGAGTAGCCGTCCGGGCAGGTCGCGGCGGACCAGCTGAACGTCACCGAGCCGCTGCTCGAGACCGGGCCCGCCGTGGGGGTGTTCGGCTTGTTCGCCGTCGGCGGGGTCGTGTACTGCGTGACCGTGATGGTGGTGCCCTCGACGACGCTGCCGGTCGGCGTCAGGTCGGCGACGGTGTTCGCCTGGTCGGCGGTCGGTGCCGGGCTGCCGTCCTGGACGTCGACGACGAAGCCCAGCCCCTCGAGCGCCGAGCGCACCTGGTCCGTCGGCTGCCCGACGTACTGCGACTTGTCGAGGAACTGGCGCACCTGGGTCGGGGTGGGCGTCGGCGTGTTGCTCGGCTTCGGGGTCGACTGGGTGGCGGTCGCCGACGGCGTCGGGTCCGCGGAGCCGCCGTTGTTCAGCGCGAGGGCTGCGATGACGCCCGCGATCACCAGGACCGCGAGGGCACCGACGAGCCACCAGATCCAGGCGCGCTTCTTCTTCGGTTCCTCGTCCTCGGGCGTCACCGGCGAGCCGGGCGTCCGCGGCGGACCGCTCAGTGCACCGGCCTGGGTGCCGATGAGCGCCGTCGCCTGGTCGTCGCCCTGGCCCTGCGGCGGGTTGAACGCCACCGTACCGGCACCGCCGATCGCGGGCACCGCGACCGTGGCCGCGGCGACGTCCCCGCGGCGCAGCGCCTGTGCCGCACGGGCCAGGTTCGCGGCGGTCGCGGGACGGTCGGCCGGCTTCTTCGCGATGCAGGACAGCACGAGGGCGGCGACGGGTTCCGGCACGTCCGACGGCAGCGCAGGCGGCTGCTCGTTGATGTGCGCCATCGCGATGGCGACCTGCGACTCGCCCGTGAACGGACGGCGACCGGCGAGGGCCTCGTACGCCACGATGCCGAGCGAGTAGATGTCCGTCGAGGGCGACGCGGGGTGACCGCTCGCCTGCTCGGGCGACAGGTACTGGACCGTGCCCATCACCTGGCCGGTCGCGGTGAGCGGGACCTGGTCGGCGATGCGGGCGATGCCGAAGTCGGTGATCTTGACGCGGCCGTCCGGCGTGATGAGCAGGTTGCCGGGCTTGATGTCGCGGTGCACGAGCCCGACCGCGTGCGCGGCCTGGAGCGCGTTCGCCGTCTGCGCGACGATGTCGAGCACCTTGTCGACGGGGAGCGTGTGCTCGCGCTCGATCATCGTGGACAGGGCTTCGCCGGGGACGAGCTCCATCACGAGGTAGGCGCTGCCGTCCTCTTCGCCGTAGTCGAAGACGTTCGCGATGCCCTCGTGGTTGACGAGCGCAGCGTGCCGGGCCTCGGCGCGGAAGCGCTCGAGGAAGCCCGGGTCACCGAGGTACTCGTCCTTGAGGATCTTGAGTGCGACGGTCCGCCCGATGACCAGGTCGGTGGCCTGCCAGACCTCGCCCATGCCGCCGATCGCGACGCGGGAGGAGAGCTGGTACCGCCCACCGAAGGTGAGTCCGCTGGTGGGTCTCATTTGTTCAGCACCGCCTCCATGACTTTCTTCGCGACCGGGGCCGCGACCGTGTTGCCGACGCCGGACTGCCCGAGCCCGCCGCCGTTGCCGACGACGACCGCGACGGCCACCTCCGGGTCCTTCGCGGGGGCGAACCCCGTGAACCAGAGCGTGTACGGGCTGCCCGTACCGCCCTCCGCCGTGCCGGTCTTCCCTGCGACGTCGACACCGTCGATCTTGGCATTGGTGCCGGTCCCGGCGTTCACGACGCTCTGCATCGCCTCGGTCAGGTCGGCCGACTCCGAGGCGGACAGCGGGTCGCTGTACTGCTTCGGCGAGAAGGACTCGACGGTCTTGAGGTCGCTCGTCGTGATCGAGTCGACGAGGGACGGCTGCATGACCTTGCCGCCGTTCGCGATCCCGGCGGAGACCATCGCCATCTGCAGCGGCGAGACGCGCACGCTGGCCTGGCCGAAGGCGCTCAGCATGAGCTGGGCGGTCGAGTCGACGTCCGGGTACTGGCTCGCGGTCGCCTTCATCGGGACCTCGATCTGGTCGCCGAAGCCGTACTCGTCGGCCATCGACTTGATCTCGTCGTACCCGAGCTTCTGCCCGAGCTCGGCGAACGGGATGTTGCAGGAGTACTGGATGGCGGTCCGCAGCTTGACGGTGTCGCCGCCACCGCAGGAACCGCCCTCGGCGTTGTTGATGTACGTGCTCGTGCCCGGCAGCTGCAGCCGCGACGGGTTCGGGAACTCGGAGTCGAGGTCGTACTTGCCGTCCTTGAGCGCGGCCGAGGCGACGATGAGCTTGAACACCGATCCCGGCGTGTACAGGTCGCCGCCGATGGCGCGGTTCTGCAGCGGCGTCGGGCTCTGTGCCAGCAGCGCGTCGTACTGCTGCTTGACGGCCGCGGTGTCGTGCGAGGTCAGCGCGTTCGGGTCGTAGTCGGGCTTGGACACCATCGCGAGGATCTTGCCGGTCTTCGGCTGGATGGCCACGACCGCGCCGGTGTTCTGCCCGAGGGCGTCGTACGCGGCCTGCTGCACGTCGGGGTCGATCGTCAGGTTGACGTTGTCGCCCTGGACGTCCTGGCCGGTCAGGATCGCGTTGAGGTTCTGGAAGAACGAGGCGTCGGAGTTGCCGGACAGGACGGCGTTCTCGGCGCTCTCGATGCCGGCGTTGCCCTGGCCGATCGTGAAGTACCCGGTGACGGCCGAGTAGAGCGCGCCGTTCGTGTACTTGCGCTGGTACTGGTACTGGTCGTCCGACGGGGTCGACTCGGCGATCGGGCTGCCGTTCACGAGGATGGCGCCGCGCTTCGTCGAGTAGCTGTCGAGGATGGTGCGGGAGTTGCGTGCGTCGGCGCGCAGGGAGTCGGACGCGAAGAACTGGATGGACGTCGTCGACACGAAGAGCGCGACGAACATGAGCACGATCACGGTCGAGACGCCGCGGAGCTGTCGGTTCACCGGCTGGCCTCCTTCCTGCGCGCGGCCTTCCCCCGCGGTGCGGGGATCGCACCCTGCTGGACGCGCTGTTCGGCGGGGATGGCGTCGGTCAGTCGCAGCAGCATCGCGGCGATGATCCAGTTGGCGATGAGGGAGGAGCCACCAGCGGCCATGAACGGTGTCGTCAGGCCGGTGACGGGGATGATCCGGGTGATGCCGCCGACGACGACGAACACCTGCAGCGCGATCGTGAAGCCGAAGCCCACACCGAGCAGCTTGCCGAAGTCGTCCTGCGCCATGAACGCGACCCGGAGGCCTCGGGACGCCAGGACGATGAACAGCGCCAGGATCGCGAAGACGCCGATCAGGCCGAGTTCCTCGCCGAGGGACGCGACGATGTAGTCGGCGTTCGCGACCGGGGTGATGTACGGGCGGCCCTGACCGAGCCCGGTGCCCGTGATGCCGCCGTTCGCGAAGCCGAACAGGCCCTGCACGAGCTGGTAGCTGCCCTGCGTCGCGCGGTCGTAGATGGTCTGGTCGAACGGGTCGAGCCACTGCTCGAAGCGGCCGCGCACGTACACGAGCGCCGCCTGCGCCACGATCGCGCCGCCGACGAAGAGCGTCAGACCGATGGCGACCCAGCTGAGCCGGCCGGTGGCGACGTAGATCATCACCAGGAACAGCCCGAAGTAGAGCAGTGCGGTGCCGAGGTCGCGCTGGAAGACGAGGACCGCCATCGCGGCACCCCACATCACCAGGATCGGACCGAGGTCCCGGGCACGCGGGAAGGTCATGCCGAGGAACTTCCGACCGACGATCGACAGCGAGTCGCGGGCCGTGACGAGGTAGCCGGCGAAGAACAGCGCCATCGTGATCTTCGCGAGCTCGCCCGGCTGGAACGAGAACGGGCCGATGCGGATCCAGACCCGGGCGCCGCCGATGTTCTCGCCGATCCCGGGCAGCATCGGCATGAGCAGCAGGAAGATCGTCAGCGCCATGAAGATGTAGCGGTAGCGCTGCAGGAAGCGGTGGTTCCGGACCACGACGACCGTGATCGTCGCGAGCACCATCGCGAGCATCGTCCAGACGATCTGCTTCACGCCGATCGCGTCCCAGCCGGTCAGGCCGTTGTGGACGTCGATCCGGTAGATCTCGGCGATGCCGATGCCGTTGAGCACGAGCGCGACCGGCAGGACGAACGGGTCGGCGTTCTTCGCGACGACCCGCAGCACGACGTGCATGACGAGCGCGAGCCCGAGGATGCCCGCGCCGACCCAGAGCACGCCGGTGTCGAAGAGCCGACCCTTCGTGCCGAGCTGCACGAGGACCATCGCCCCGGCGCAGATGCCGCAGGCGATGACGAGCAGCACGAGCTCCAGGTTGCGGGCGCGGGCCGGCTCACGCAGCTTGATCGTGATGGCCTGCGTGAAGGACTGGGAGGTCGTGGCGCTCATCCGCCGGACCCCGGGGTCGGGGACGCCGTCGGCGTGGGCGACGCCGTGGACGTCGGCGACGGCGATGCGCCGTCCCCGCCGGTCCCGGCCTGGTCCTGCCCGGTCTCGGCGGCCTTGCGCAGGCGGTCGACGATCTCGCGGGCGTCGTCGAGCGACGTGGCGTTGATCGTCGAGCGGACGTTCTCGCGGGTGTACTCGGGCAGGGAGCGGACCGAGATGTCGCTGTCCTCGTAGACGTCCGACAGCGCGATCGGACCGATCGACTGCTGGACGCCCTTGTAGATCGCGACGGTGCCGCGGTCGCTGCCCACGTAGTAGTGCGCCTGGATGATCCGCCAGCCCAGGAAGACCGCGCCGACGAGGAGCGCGACGGCGGCGACGAGCGCGACCGTCCAGGCGATCCGGCGACGGACACGACGACGGCGGTCCTCGGCGATGAGCTCCGCGAAGTACTGGTCGGACTCGGGCTCGAAGTGCGAGTCCTCCGGCGCGGTGGAGACCTTGAGCGGGTGCAGCAGGATCGTGGGGAGGCGGATCGGCTTGCGGCCGGTCGCCGCCTCGAACGTCAGCGGCGCGGCGGCGGACCCGACGGTCGTGGCGGCGTCGTCGGAGTCGTCGACCTCGGCGTCGGTGACGTCCATCACGACGACCGTCACGTTGTCCGGGGCGCCGTGGTCGAGCGTCTCCTTGACGAGCCGCTGCGTGACCTGGTTCGCGTCCATCGTCGACGCGAGCGCGTGGCGGATGCGCTCCTCGGCGAGGTACGACGACAGGCCGTCGGAGCAGAGCAGCCAGCGGTCGCCCGGCTGGATGTCCATCACGGCCGTGTCGACCTCGGGCGCGGCGTCGACGTCACCGAGCACGCGCATGAGGACCGAGCGACGCGGGTGCACGGCGGCTTCCTCGGGCGTGATCCGTCCGCTGTCGACGAGTCGCTGGACGAACGTGTGGTCCGAGGTGATCTGCTGCAGCTCCCCGTCGCGCATGCGGTAGATGCGGGAGTCGCCGATGTGCGCGATCGCGATCTGGTCGCCGACCCGGATGAGCGCGGACACCGTGGTGCCCATGCCCGTGAGCTCCTGGTGCTCGAAGACGGTCTCGGTGATGAGCTGGTTCGCCGCGATGAGCGCCGACTGCAGCGCGAACTCGGCGTCGTGCGCCGAGGGGAACTCGCGGTCCACCTCGCGGATGCGCCGGATCGCGATCGCCGAGGCGACGTCGCCGCCGGCGTGCCCGCCCATGCCGTCCGCGACCGCGAACAGGTGGGCGCCGGCGTAGCCGGAGTCCTGGTTGTTGGCGCGGATGCGCCCGACGTGGGACACAGCGGCGCTCAGCGTGCGAGCCGTCATGTCCGGGTTACCGCCGCAGCTCGAACGTCGTCGTCCCGATGGTGATCGGCGTCCGCTCCCCGACGGTGACGGGGGCGGTCACCTTCTGCCCGTCGACGAAGGTGCCGTTCGTGGAGTCGAGGTCGGTGAGGACCCAGCCGGAAGCGCGGAGCTCGAGGCGGGCGTGGTTGGTCGAGGTGTAGTCGTCGCGGATCACGACGTTCGACTCGCTCGAGCGCCCGATCGTGATGGGCCCGCCGCCGAGCGGCATCTCCATGCCCTCGCGGGAGCCCTCGGTGATGACGAGTCGCGTGGCCACCCCGGTTGCGGTGGCCTGCGTCGGTCCCGGGGACTGGCCGATGAGTTCCGTGAACGCCCCGGCTGATGCGGACGCGGCCGCGGGGGCCGCCGTCGGTATCGCGGGGGTCGTCGGACCGGAGGCACCGGCCTTGGGATCGGTCGGGATGGTGCGGACGCGCTGGCCGAACAGGTCGCTCCGCAGGGCGAAGACGATCACGAACACGAACAGCCAGAGCACCGCGAGGAACGCGAAGCGCAGGACGAGCAGGGTCAGCCCTGTGGTCATCGAGCACCTCCGTCGTTCTCGGGGATCACCCGGAACACCATACGGGTACGACCGATCTCGATCGTGGAGTCCGGTTCGACGATCGCCTGCTGGAAGCGTTCGCCGTTCAGCTTCGACCCGTTCGTGGAGCCGAGGTCGTTGGCCTGCGCGTGCTTGCCGTCCCAGACGATCTCGACGTGCTTGCGGCTCGTGCCGGTGTCCGCGACCGTGATGTCGGCGTCCGTCCCGCGACCGATGACGGTCCGGCCCCGGTGCAGCTTGTGTCGCTGCGACCCGATGTCGAGGACGGCGACCCAGGCGACGTCCCGCTGCACGGTCGACGAGTCGATCTGCAGGATGCCGGTCGACAGCGTGCCGTCCTGCTGCAGTCGGATGGTCACCGGACCGGAGAACGAGTAGTTCTGCGCGACGGCGTGCTGCTGCACCATCTGGGACAGCTCGTCGATGAGCGGACGCCCGATGTCGTGCATGCGCGTGTGGTCCGGCGGCGCGAGGCGCACCGTGAACTCGTTCGGCACGAGGATGCGCTCCCGCGAGACGACGGCGGCCTTCGTGTCGAGCTCGCGCCGGAGGGCACTGGAGATCTCGACGGGCTGCACGCCGGAGCGGAAGGTCTTCGCGAAGGCGCCGTTCACGGCGCGCTCCAACCCTCGCTCGAAGCTGTCCAGCAGGCCCATGTGTCTCCAGTGTCGTCGGTCAGGGACCCCTGCATGGTAGTGGTTGGCCCCGGTGCGCGTCTGAACGTGGTCACGGAGGCACTCCGCAACGTGCTAGTGTTGCCGGGCTGGCGCGAGTGGCGGAATTGGTAGACGCGCACGGTTCAGGTCCGTGTGCTGGAAACGGCGTGGGGGTTCAAGTCCCCCCTCGCGCACCACGCAGGAGAAGGCCCCCGGAGGAATCCGGGGGCCTTCTCGCATTCCCGGGGACACCTGGCGCGCAGGTGATCGCGAGCCGGCCACGGCGTGACGGCAGCGACGCGGCGGGCGCACCACGCGCCTCCTGGCCGGCGGTCCGTCGGCGCGCGCGTCCCCCGGACTGGAGGCGCGGATCCCGTCCGTCGCGCCGCGCGCGACCGTCGTCCGGTCACCGTCCGCATCCGCTCACCACCGGACGTCGGTGAAGGCGGCGAGGGCATCGGTGAGCATGTCGTGTCCCTGTTGCTCGAACCGGCGGTCGCCGACCCCGTGCGCCCACACCGCGGTACCGACCGCCTCGCGGAGCTGCAGCCAGCGCCAGGCGTCGGGGGTCCGCGGGTCGTCGCCGTAGCCGTCGAGGAAGGCCTGCTCGAGCGCCGGGTCGTGCTGCCAGTGCTGGACGGCGACGCGCGTGCAGTCGGTCATCGCCGGGCGGAACGCGAACCGGCCGAAGTCGATCGCCCGGAGCCGGCCGGCGTCGACGATCCAGTTCCGCGCCTGCCAGTCGCCGTGGGTCGGGACGAGGACCACCGGGCCGACGGGGTGGTGGGCGAGCAGGGTTCGGAGCCGATCGACCCGGTCGGCGGGGATGTCGTGCGGGTGGTCGAGGAGACCCGTCGTCTTCGCACGCTCGCGTTCGAGCCACGTCGCGTCGGGCCGGGACGCCTGATCGTGGAGTCGCCGAAGGAGCTGCCCGGCCTGCCGGTGCACCGCCGGGTCGTGCTCGTCGGGGGTGCCGAGGGCGAGACGCCCGGGCACCCGCTCGAGCACGAGGACTCGTGCGACTTCGTCGGCGGCGCGGAGCCGCCCGGCGTCGCCGTGGGCCACGAGGGCGGCCGTCCACCCGCGGTGTGCCTCGAGCTCGCGTGGGAAGTGCGTGTCGTCGGGGCCCGACGCCTTGACCGTCCACTCCGATCCAGCGGCCCGGACGTGCAGCACGACCGTGTCGAGCAGCCCCCACGACTCGTCGGCGACGACCTCGGCGTCGGGCAGCACCCGCCGGACCGCCTCGCGCTGTTCCGGCGTCAGCCGGGTTCGTTCCCACCCCATGTCGGCACGGTAGCCGCTCGGATCGGCCCCGTCACGCGGGGCAACGATGCCTGTGGACAGCCGCACCGGGCGGAGGATGTGTGGATGACGACCACCGCCGACACCGCCCTGCCCGTCCGTCCAGGGGAGCTCCCGATCGCACGCCCGTCGGACGTCACGGCCGTGGTCGACCGGGCCCGCGATCGCTTCGCGGTGGGGGTGCTCGCCGACACGACCGGGTGGACCGGAGCCGAGCGCACACTCCTGGCCGACCTGGGGTTCCGGGACGACGACCGCGGTGCGGACCTGTGGGCCCTCGACCTGTCCCGGGCCGCGGACGGCACCCCGACGCGCGTCCTCGACAACCCGGCGCTCGCGGCCCTCGACTCCCACCACGCGCGGTTCGCCGAGCGGCGCGGCGCGGTCGTCCGGTACCGGCCGGACGTGTCCGTGTGGATCGGCATCCCCGCCCGGGCGACATCGGACGACTGGGAGGACGTCCGGGTGCTCGCCGGATCGGGTGCCGTGGTGCGGGTCGGACTGGACGACGTCACGCCGGCGGGGTGGCTGCCCGTCGAGAGCGCCGGCGGCGTGCAGCTCACGGGGGAGTCGGTGGCAGGAGAACCCGACGACGAGGCCGTCGTGCTGACGCCGGACGACGTGCCGGAGATGACCGCCCTGGTCGAGCGGACGAAGCCCGGACCGTTCCTGCCGCGGACGATCGAGCTCGGGACCTACCTGGGCATCCGTCGCGGCGGGCGGCTCGTCGCGATGGCCGGTGAGCGGCTGCACCCGCCGGGGTGGACCGAGATCAGCGCCGTCTGCACGGACCCCGAGCACCGCGGGCAGGGGTTCGGTCGACGGCTGGTGCTCGCGGTGGCGCACGGCATCCGGGCCCGAGGTGAGGTGCCGCTCATGCACGCGGCCGCGGGCAACACCGGGGCGATCGGCCTGTACGAGCACCTCGGCTTCCGGCAGCGGGAGCGCGGCGCGCTGCGGTTCGTGCAGGTCCCCTGACCGGCGCCGACCGGTCCCCGGCCACCGGCGTGCTCCGGGTCAGGGCTCGCGTGCCCCGGCGAGCCCGTGGTCGTGCGCGTACACGACGAGCTGCACACGGTCGCGCAGAGCGAGCTTGCCGAGGATGCTCGAGATCTGCGTCTTCACGGTGGACTCGGTCACGAACTCCTTCGCGGCGATCTCGGCGTTCGACAGCCCGCGGGACGCCCACCCGAACACGATCCGCTCCCGGTCCGTCAGGGTCTGGAACGCCGGCGGCTGCGGTGCCGGGGCGCGCTCGACGTCGGCGCCGAACAGCTGCGACAGGTCGTTCGGTGCGATGACCGAGCTGCCCTCGTGCACGGCGCGGACGGCGGCGAACAGGAAGGGCGGGGTGGTGTCCTTGAGCAGGAACCCGCTCGCGCCGAGGCGGATCGCGGTCGCCGCCGCGGGGTCGAGGCCGAACGTGGTGAGCACGATCACCCGGGGGAGCGGCCCGTCGACCGGCCCGTCGTCCGCGAACAGCCGCCGGACCGTCTCGACGCCGTCGACCCCGGCCATCCGCATGTCGAGGAGCACGACGTCGGGGCGCAGCTCCGGGATCGCAGCGAGGGCCTCGGCGCCGTCGGAGGCCTCGCCGACGACGACCATGTCCTCCTGGGCGTCGAGCACCACCCGGAGCCCGGCGCGGAAGAGTGCCTGGTCGTCGGTGAGCAGGATGCGGATCGGGTCGGTCATCGGTTCGTCCCCCCTCGGACGTCGAACGGGATGCGGGCTCGGGCGGTGAACACGTCGTCGAGCACGGCGGCGTCGAACGAGCCGCCGATGGTGGTGAGTCGGGTCTGCATGCCGGTGAGTCCCCGGCCCGAGCCCCGCGGGTGCGCCGCGAGCTCGTCGATCCCCAGGCCGTCGCCGACGGGCAGGGCGGCTCGGGGCACGGCGTTCTCGACCTCGAGCACGAGGTCGGCGGAGCGCCAGGTCTCCCGGACCTCGACGGCGCCGCCGGGGACCCCGTGCCGGAGCGCGTTCGTCAGCATCTCCTGCAGCACCCGGCGGGCAGCGGTCCCGTGCACGGCACCGAGTGGTCGGGCGGTGCCGCGGACGGCGTGCTCGACGTCGACGCCGGCGTCCCGGATGCCCCGGACGATCTCCTCGAACGAGGTCGGGTCGGCGGTGGCGTCGGAGCCGTCGATGTGCCCGAGGACCTGACGCACCTCGGTCAGGGAGCTCCGGGCGGTGCTCGCGATCGTGGCGCTGACCTCGCGGATGCGGGCCTCGTCGTCGAGGAAGGGCACCGAGTCGGCCTGGGCGATGATCACCGCGAGGGAGTGGCCGACGACGTCGTGGACGTCGCGGGCGATGTCGGCCCGGATGCGTTCGGCCTCGGCCTCGTCGACCGCCCGGGTGGCGACGGCCTCGGCGCGGTTCGCCACCGCCTCGGCGCGGGTCGCGGCGGCCTCGGCGTCGGCGCGACGGACGGACTCGGCGTTCTGCGACCGGACGGCCCGGGTCGCGAGTCCGGAGGCCCAGACCGCGACGAGCGCGAGCGTCGGCGCGGCGAGCACGAGGACCGCCTGGTCCGTCGGCCCGCTGTTCAGCAGGAGCGCGTAGCGGTAACCGGTTCTGGAAAGGTACAGGGCGGCGGTCGCTCCGGCCACCACCGCGAGCAGACCGGCGAGCACGACCTCGAGCCGGGTGCCGACGATCGCGACGCTGCCGATCACGACGAACAGGGCGAGGTCCACGAGGGAGGGGCGCTCGCCGCCGAGCACCTGCACCACCCCGAGGGCGACCGCGGCGAGCATCGCGCCGGACGGCGAGAACCGTCGGACGGCGATCGCGGCGGTGGCGGTCGCGACGGCGGGCAGGCTCGCGTGTTCGAGTTCGAGGTCGATCGGGGCGAGGAAGACCATCGCGGCCAGGAGCGCCCAGGTGACGTCGGCGACGACACTGCGGAGGGGCAGCGGCCTGGTGAACCCGCGCCCGTCCCTCACGGGTCGATCATCGCACGACGGCCGGGCGTGACGGCGGTCACGGGACGGGCGACATCGCCACGAGGGCGGCGGCGGTGACCGCGACGATGGCGGCGCAGGTGACGAGGGTGGCGATCACGTGCTTGGTCGAGCTCTCCATGCCACCCAGGCTCCCGTGGTGCAGGCCCTGCCGTCATCGTGCGGAGGGACGAACGGCCTCGTCCGCGAGGACGAAGCGCGCTCCGATCGAGAGCCGTGGCATGATCGCGACGTGACGACCGGTGCTTCCTCCGAGGTCGGTTCGCGCGTGCTTCGCCGCCGCCTCCGGGAGACGAGTTGCCCGACGTGCGGGCATCCGTGGGAGGAGCACCCGGGTGCTCCGACGTCGACGAGCGCGGTCTGCGACGAGTGCGTGTTCGACCGCGACCACGAGCAGGCCGCACCCGGGGCGACGCTGTGCCGCGCGGTCGTCCCCGCGGCGCTGTTCCGACGGGCGCAGCCGGAGCCGGCCCGTCCGAAGAGATGGCGGGACCGCTTCGTGCGGGTCGCCGCTCGAGTGGTCGAGGCTGTCCTGGACGCGTGGCCGTGACGGACGGGAGGCGCGTGGTCGCGCGACCACGCGCCTCCCGTCCGTCCCGTGGCGCGTCTAGATCGTGAGCTGCCCGCGCACGCGGTGCGCGATCGACACGGACTCGCCGCTCATCGCGGAACGCGGTGAGGCGAGGAACGCGACCAGGTCCGCGATCTGCTGCGGGCTCGACTCCCCACCGGCGCCCTGCTGCACCTGGGCGGCGGGCTCGTCCGTCACCGTGCCGGGGTTCACGACGTTCACCGCGACGCCGGACCCCGCGACCTGGTCGGCGAGGTTCTTCGCGATGATGCTCGTCGCCGCGTTCCGGAGCGACGTCGTGATGTTCCCCGCGAGGTAGGCGTTCTGCCCGCTGATGACGACGACGCGGCCGGAGCCGGCGCGCTGCTGGTGGGGGAGCACGGCGTTCGCCACCCGGAGGAACCCGAGCGCCTTGCCGTCAATCGCGGTCGCGACCTGCTCCGGATCCGACGCCTTCTCGGGGTCGAGGGTGCCGGCAGCGGGCGCTGCCGTGACGACGAGCACGTCGATGCGGCCGTGCTGCTCGAGCACGCGGGCGACCCCCGCGTCGACGGAGGCCTGCGACGCGGTGTCGATCGTGACGGCGTCCGGGCCGCCGGCGCTGCGGGAGGCGACGACGACGGTCGCGCCCTCGCGGCGGAGGGTCTCCGCGACGACGGCGCCGATGTAGCCCTGGCCGCCGACGACGAGCGCGACACGGCCGGTGAGTTCGAGGTCCATGACGGCCACGGTAGGCCGCGCTGACGATGCCCGTCCGCGCGATCCGGCCACCGCCCCCGCGCGATCCAGCCTCCAGTACCTCAACTTCTCCGACGGCGCCGCGGCCGCGGACGGGCCCTGGGCGAGCGGCCCCTCGTTCGACGGCAAGGGCGAGTACTCGTACCACGACGGCCCGACGTCCTCGGTGCCGATTCCGCCGCCGACGCACCCTGACGTGCGCTTCTACGGCACGACCGTGCTGCCGAACGTGGTCGAGAAGACCGCGGGCCTCGTGCAGGACACGCTCAACAAGGAGTGAGCGTCACGCCGGTCGCGGGGCGCGACCGGCAGACGGACGGGAGGCGCGGTGCCGGCTGGCACCGCGCCTCCCGTCCCGTCGCCCACTCAGCCCGGCAGGGTGGTGATGCTCGTCGTGTCGTCCTCGTGTTCCCGCGGCGAGCGGGTGAGGCCGGTGTACGCGCGAGCTGCCGCCCATCCGGCGACGACCGCGACCGTCCCCGCTCCCGCGGCGATCCACGGGAGCAGCCAGGAGCCGGTCCAGGCCTGCGGGGCGAGGAGCCACGCGAGGAAGCTCCCGACGGTGCCGCCGGTGGCTCCGAGGAGTGCCGCGGTGCGACGGTCGAGGGCCGTCGCGGTGAGGGCTGCCGTCAGGACGCCGACGGCGAGGAGCGCGTTGCCGAGTGCTGCCATCGCTGCCGTGCCCTTCCGGTCACTCGCCCCTCGAGCCGACGGCGAGCTGCTGGGCGCCGCCGCCGGTCGACACCTGGATCTTGCGGGGCTTCGCGGACTCCTTGACCGGGATGGTCACGCTCAGGACGCCGTTGTCGTAGGCGGCGCTGATGCGCTCGGCGTCCAGGTGGTCACCGAGCGTGAGCTGCCGCACGAAGGTGCCGGGCTGGCGCTCGCGCGTGATCCACTGCGAGCCCTCGGGTGCGCCGAGCGTGCGCTCGGCGCGGATGGTCAGGACGGAACCGTCCACGTCCACGTCCACCGAGCCCGGGTCGATGCCCGGCAGGTCGACGTCGAGGACGTAGTGGTCACCGCTGCGGTAGAGGTCCATGGGCATCGACCGGGGTGCACCGGCGCCGGCTCCGAGCAGGGAGCCTGCGAGTCGGTCGAGCTCGCGGAACGGGTCGAACTGCATCGTCATCGAGATCAACTCCTTCGTGGTCCTCGTTGAGTCCCCTCGACTCAACTGGCGTCCGTTTTAGCACTCTTGCCTCAGGAGTGCCAAAGGATCGCTTCGAGGTTGCTGAGGGTCGCGCGGTGCCGGTCAGGGTGCGGGCGGCGGGGTGATCTCGCGGTGCAGGCGCTCGAGTGCGGGGAGGGCCGCGGCGAGGGCGTGCACGTCCTCCGCGGACAGGTGCCCGAGGGCGTCGACGAGCACCGAGGTCGCAGCGTCGTCGTACGTGCGGAGGCGATCGACCGCGAGCGGGGTCAGGTGCACGGTGGTGCGGCGACCGTCGCCCCCGACCAGTCGACGCTCGACGAGTCCGGACTGCTCCATCGCGGACACGAGGTTGCTCACCGTCGAGCGGGCGAGGCCGAGGCGGGTCGCGAGGGCCGAGGGGGCGGCACCGGGAGCGTCCGCGCCCGGCGCCGCAGCGGCTCCGGCAGCCAGGGCGCGGAGCACCTCGACCTGCGCGTCCGGGATGTCGGGCAGGTCCGCCACGGCGCGGGAGGTCCGCAGCAGGGTCCGGCGGAACGGACCGATCCGGTCGCTCAGTCGTCGGGCGATCCGAGCGGTCTCGTCGCCTGTACCCGTCATGCTCGGCAACCTACCAGCAAGTTTTGTTTGCAACAAAACTACTTCGGGAGCACACTCGAGGTCATGGACACCACCACCTCGGTCGAGCACCCGGAACCGCCCCAGGACCTCTCCGGCATCGTCGGACACCGGTTCATCTACACGTACGCCAACGGCTGGCAGTACGAGATGTACGTCAAGAACGCCACGACCATCGACTACCGGATCCACACCGGGCACGTCGGTGGCCGGTGGGTGAAGGACCAGACGGTCGACCTCGTCGCCCTCGCGCCGGGCGTCTACAAGGTCTCGTGGAACGAGCCCACCGGCACGAGCGTCGTCGTCAACGTGCTGCCCGAGCAGCGCGTGCTGCACGGCACGATCTTCTTCCCGCGCTGGATCGAGCTCGACGGCTCCAAGACCGTCCTGTTCCAGAACGACCACCTCGACGAGATGCAGCGCTACCGCGACGAAGGCCCCACGTACCCGATCTACGTCGTGCCGGAGTTCGCGCACATCACGCGGTTCGAGCACGTCGGCGAGGACGACGAGACCGTCGTCGACACCGCTCCCGGTGACCTGCCGGCCGGGTGGGCGGACCGGACGAACTGATGGGCACCGTGCCGCTGCAGGGGACGGACCCCCGCACCACCCTGGCGACCCTGGAGCACCGTGGTCGCACGATCCGCGGCTGGCAGTGGGAACCGCAGGACGGCGCCGCCCCGGACGCCCCCGTCGTCCTCCTCGTGCACGGGTTCAGCGACAGTGCCCTCGGCGGGCACCAGCTGTTCGTGCAGACCGCCCGACACCTCGTCGCCCGCGGCGCCCTCGTCCGGAGCCACGACCGGCTCGGCCAGGGTGCCAGCGACGGCGAGTTCGCGGACATCACCCTCCGTGACGAGGTCGAACAGGTCGTCGCGATGATCCGCGCCGCGGACCGGGGGCAGGGCGTGCACGTCGTGGCGCACAGCCTGGGCGCCGTGGAGTCGGCGCTCGCCGCAGCGCGGGTGCCGGAGGCCGTCCGGACACTGACCCTGTGGTCACCAGCCGGCGTCGTGGTCGACGACATCACCGTGCACGACGCGATCCAGGGGCAGCCCCTCGCCCCGGCGCGCGAGCAGGGGTGGTTCGACTTCGGCGGGATGGTGCTCGGGACGGCGTTCATCGCGGACGTCCGGGACGGGCTCGACGTGTACGGCCCTGCCGCCGGGTACACCGGTCCGGCCGACGTCGTGCACGGCACCGAGGACGCGATCGTCCCGGTGTCGTACGGCCGCCGCTACGCCGAACTCCTGCCGGGGGCGACGCTCACGGTCGTCGACGGTGCGGACCACGGCTGGTCGGCGGTGCCGTTCCGGCAGCGGCTCCTGGCGCTGCTCGACGAGCGCCTCGGTCTGGTCTGACGCCCCCCGGCCCCCTGACGCAGGAGACCGGAGCGGCCCGTACCCGATCGGGTACGGGCCGCCGTGCCTACTGGCCCTTCCGCCACAGGTCGTGCAGGAGCCGGACCAGGGTCACGAGCAAGCTCGCGATCCCCAGCCACGGCACCTGACGCCTGCGGTCGGGCTCGGTGTCCTTCGACATCGAGACCACCTTCCGTGTCAGGGCCGGCGGACACGAGGAGCGGAGGCGGCCGAGGGCTGCACACGCGGGCGGACCTGCGTATGCTGGTCCCGAGCAAGTGAACTCGGGGGCGGTTGTGCGCCCTCGGCCTTCCACTCGGAGGGCAACCCGGAGCCCATCACCGTTGCCGCGGTGGTGGGCTTCAGCCTTGCCCGCAGGACGACCCGGCGAACCGCCCCACTGATGTGTAGCGTACCGGGCTGCTGCGGCCGGGCGAGCGGTCAGCTCACCTGGCCCGAGCGGGCGCCCGACCACAGGTCGACGTCGAGCACCCCGACGGAGTGCTCGTCGATCGACGCCAGCTCGTCGGCGGTGAACGACAGGTTGCCGAGCGCCGCGACGTTCTGCTCGAGCTGCTCGACGCGGGAGGCGCCGATCACGAGCGAGGTCACCCGTTCGTCGCGGAGCGCCCACGCCAGGGCGAGCTGCGCCAGGCTCTGCCCGCGGGCCTCGGCGATGCCGTTCAGCGCGCGCAGGTGCTCGACGACCTCCGGGGTCAGGGAGCCGGCGTCGAGGGACTTGCCCGCCGCGGCGCGCGAGTCCTCGGGGACGCCGTCCAGGTAGCGCCCGGTGAGCAGGCCCTGGGCGAGCGCGGTGAACCCGATCACGCCGAAGCCGAGGTCGCCGGCGGCGTCGAGCAGGCCCTCGTCCTCGATCCAGCGGTTGAGCATCGAGTACGAGGGCTGGTGGATGAGGAGCGGCGTCCCGAGGTCACGGAGGATCTCGGCGGCCCGGCGGGAGCGCTCGGCGTCGTACGACGAGATGCCGACGTACAGCGCCTTGCCCTGCTGGACCGCGGTGTGCAGGGCGCCCATCGTCTCCTCGAGCGGGGTCGAGGCGTCGAGCCGGTGCGAGTAGAAGACGTCGACGTAGTCCAGGCCCGTCCGCTGCAGCGACTGGTCGAGCGAGGCGAGCACGTACTTCCGCGACCCGCCGCCCTGGCCGTAGGGGCCTGGCCACATGTCCCAGCCCGCCTTGGTCGAGATGACCATCTCGTCGCGGTAGGGGCGGAAGTCCTCGCGCATGAGTCGGCCGAAGTTCAGTTCGGCGGCGCCGTAGGGCGGGCCGTAGTTGTTCGCGAGGTCGTGGTGCGTGATGCCGAGGTCGAACGCCCGGCGGCTGATGGCCCGCTGCGTCTCGAACGGCTTGTCGTCGCCGAAGTTGTGCCAGTAGCCCAGCGAGAGCAGTGGCAGGTCGAGGCCGGAGCGGCCCGTCCGGCGGTAGGGCATGGAGTCGTAGCGGTCGTCCGCGGCGATGTAGGACATGGGTCCCATCCTGGCCCGACGTGCCCGGACGCGGCCCGGTGCGCTCGGCGTCAGTCGGACAGGTTCGCGCTGATCGCGTCGAGCGCCAACGCCTTCGCCCGCACCGCCACGTCCCCGAGCCGGTCCGCCGTCGCCGCGACGAGCCCCTCGACGAGGATCGCCTGCGGCAACCGCGACGCCAGGGTCAGCTCGTCGCGGAACGTCAGGTCCGGCATCGTCACGACGAGGGCGACCGTGGCGGCCTGCGCGATCGGGCTCCGACCGAACGCGGTCACGGCGACGACGTCCGCCCCGGCCGCGGTGGCCGCGGCGACGGTCCGGAGCGTCAGCGCGTTCGCCCCGCTCCCGCTCACCACGAGGAGCAGGTCTCCGGGCCCGAGGAGCCGCGCGCTGATCTGCTGTCCGATGACGTCGGACTGCGCCTCGGCGGGGCGACCGATGCTCGTCAGCCGGGCGGCGGCGTCCTGCGCGAGCGGCGCGGACAGGCCGTTGCCCACGATGACGACCCGGCGTGCGTCGGCGAGCAGGGTGACCGCGCGGTCGAGCGCCCCGCCGTCGAGGAGCGCCGTCATGTCGTGCACCCGGTCGGCCAGTTGCGTGAATGTCGCGGTGACGATCCCGGCGGCGCCGTCCGGGGTCGCCCCCGTCGGACGCACCGGGGCGGCCGCGGCGTCCCGCGCGAGCAGGACCCGGAGCTGCTGGTACCCGGAGTACCCGAGGCTCTGGCACGTCCGGACCACCGTCGCGCGCGATGCCCCGGCGGCGTCCGCGACCTGCTGCGCGCTCAGCTCGACGATCTCGGCGGAGCGCTCGAGCAGCACGGCCGCGACGGTCTGCTCGGTCGGCAGCAGGGACGGCATGAGGCTCCGGATGGTGGCGATGACCGCGCCCGGCTGGTCGTTCACGGCTCGACCCTACGGGTCCGGCGCGCCCCGTGACCCCGACGGATCGTCCCGACGAGCGGGATCGCCCACCGCCCGGTGATGATCCGGGTGCGGACCGCGCCGCTGAGCTGGTCGATCGCCATCGTCACGACGACGACCACCAGGAGGAGCATCCCGACGACGTCCCACACGCGGAACTGCACGTTGTCGACGAGCATCTTGCCGATCCCGCCGGCACCGATGAGCCCGAGGATCGCCGACGCCCGGACGTTGATCTCGAAGCGGTACAGCCAGAACGCGAGCACGTCGGGCCGGGCGCTCGGCCACACGCCCCACCGCATCACCTGCCACCGCGAGGCCCCCACGGCCGTCGTCGCCTCGACCGGCCCGCGGTCGACGGACTCGAACGCCTCGTAGCCCCACTTGCCGAGCGTGCCGACGGACCCGATCGCGATCGCGAGCGCCCCGGTCCACGCGGTCAGGCCGGTGACGGACAGCATCAGGACGGCGATGACGACCTCGGGCACCGCACGCAGCACCGCGAAGACCGCACGGAGCGGGACCCGGACGACCGCGGGCGCGAGCCGGTCGGTCGCGAGCAGGGACAGCGGCAGCGAGAGGACGGCACCGAGCACGGTGCCGAACCACGCCATCGCGACGGACAGCAGGGTGGCGGACAGGGCGTCCGGCAGCGCCGACCACGCCGGGGGCAGGAACATCAGCCCGAGCAGGTGCGCGGACTTCGCGGGCAGCGCCGGCAGGGCGCCCCAGTCGAGGTCGACCCCCCACGAGGCGGCGGCGACGACCGTGACGACGGCGACCGCGACGAGCGCCCGGCCGACCCGACGAGGACGGGTCGGGCGCGCGGTGGCGGGGCGTGCCTCCCGGCCGGTGCCGGAGCCGGGGCGTGTCGGAGCCGGGCCGACGGCGACGCTCATCGGAGGAGCCGCTTCCTGGTGACGGAGCTGAGGAGCTCGAGCAGGACGACGAGCACGAGGACCTCCAGGATGACGGTGCTCAGGTAGTGGTACTGGTAGAACGTCCGCACCTTGTCGATGAGCATTCCGAGCCCGCCGGCGCCGACCAGGCCGATGACGGTCGACGCGCGGATGTTGAGCTCCAGGACGTAGACGACCTGCGACACGGCGGACGGGGCGACCTCGGGGAGCACCGCGGCGCGGTTCGCGCGGAGCCAGGTGGCACCGCTCGCCAGGGCCGCTTCCTGTCCGCCGCGGTCGACGCCGTCGAGCGCCTCGGACACGAGCTTCACGAGGATCCCGACGTTGAACAGCACCAGCGCGAGGACACCGGACAGCGCACCCGTCCCGACGACCGTCACGAACAGCGACGCGAACAGCAGGTCCGGCACGCTGCGGACGACGTTCATGACGAGACGGACGGCCGCCAGGAACGGACCGTTCGGGTTCGTCGCGCGCGACGCCGCGAAGGACAGGGGGATCGCCACGGCCGTGCTGACGGCCGTCGCGACGACGGCCATCTGCACGGTCTGCAGGAGCGCGGGGAGCGTCTCCGGGATGAACGAGTAGTCCGGCTGCACCAGCTGGACCAGGGTGGCGGACGCGTTCCGCGCGTTGGTCACGAGGGCTGCGACGTCGACCTGCACGGCGATCGCGGACCACACGGTGATCGCGGCGACGACCGCCACGACGGCGAGCGTGCGTCCGAGGGTGCGCGGCCGGCGGGGACGGCCCGTGCCGTCGGCCTGGAGGCACGGGGTGCGTCCGCCGGACCGCGTCGCGTCCGCCGTCGTCACAGCTGCACCGCCGGCGCGTCGAGGACGTCCTCGGCGGTGAGGGACCGGCCGTAGATCGCCTCGAACACCGACTCGTCGGCGTCGGCCCCGGGGCCGTCGTAGACGACCTCGCCGGCGCGGAGCCCGACGAGTCGGGTGCCGTACCGCCGGGCGAGGTCGAGGAAGTGCAGGTTCACGACGACCGTGATGCCGAGCTCGGCGTTGATCCGCTGCAGGTCGCGCATCACGACGTGCGAGGTCGGCGGGTCGAGCGACGCGACCGGCTCGTCCGCCAGGACCACCCGCGGCCGCTGCGCGAGGGTCCGGGCGATCGCGACGCGCTGCTGCTGCCCGCCGGACAGCTCGGCGGCGCCCACGTAAGCCTTCTGCACGATCTCGACCCGCTCGAGGGCCTGCATCGCGAGCTCGACGTCGTCCCGGTGCCACGCGCCGAGGAGCGACCGCCAGGCCGAGGTGTGGTGCAGCCGGCCCATGAGCACGTTGTTCAGGACGGTGGTCCGCTTGGCGAGGTTGAACCCCTGGAAGACCATCCCGACGTCCGCGCGCAGGTCCCGGAGCGCCCGACCGCGGAGGCCGTCCACGCGGGTGTCGCCGACGGTGATCCCGCCGGAGGTGATCGGGACGAGCCCGTTGATCGTGCGGATGAGCGTCGACTTGCCGGCGCCCGACAGACCCACGACGGCGACCATCTCGCCGGGGGCGATGTCGAGGTCGATGCCGCGCAGGCCGTGGTGGCCGTTCGGGTAGGTGACGCCGACGTCGGAGAAGCGGATGCCGGCACCTCCCCGCTCGCTGTGGGTCCGGTCGGGCGTCGTCATCAGCCGAGCCCGATGGTCGCGGCGGTCTGCTGCGTCTTCGTCAGCGCCTCCGGGTCGGCGTCGGTCAGCCCGGTGATCTGGTAGATCGCGGTGAGCGCCTGCTTGCCCTCCGCGGTGCCGGCGTAGTCCTTCATGGCCGTCGTGATCTTCTGCTGCCACTGCTTGCTCAGGCCGGAGGACAGCGAGACGCCGTCGTTCGGGATCTCGTCGGTCAGCGCGAACACGACGACCTTCTTCCCGACGTCGGGGGTGTCCGTCGCGACGACGCTGCGGGCGTCCCAGTAGCTCGTGCCGACCTCGGTGTCGCCGTTGTACACGGACAGGACGCTCGCGTCGTTCGCGGTGACCTGGGTGACCGAGACGTCCTCGTCGACGTCGAGGCCGGCGGCCTTCATCGCGGCGACCGGGAAGATGTAGCCGGCGGGCGAGGCGGCCTGCAGGAGCGAGATCTTCGCACCCTTGAGCTTCTTCAGCGCGTCGAGCCCGGCGGGACCCGTGCCCGACTGGGTGCTGTTGCAGTACAGCATCCCGTTCGTGCCGGCGACGGGCGTGTCCGAGCAGTACTTGTCGGGGTCGTTCGTGAAGAACTGCGCGGCGTAGCTGTGCTTGCCGTTCCGCTCGGTCTGCAGGGCCGGGACCGCGCCGTACTTGTCGCACGCCTGGCTCATCTGCAGGCTCGGGAGCATGCCGATCTGGGCCTGGTCGCTGCCGATCGCCTCCACCGACGCCTGGTAGTCCTGGGTGATGACGCCCTTCACGGGGATGCCGAGGCGCTTCGTGAGGGCCTCCTCGAGGGGCTTCACGGTCTCGACGAGCTTCTTCGCGTCGCCGGACGGCACGAGTGCCAGCGTGAGGGACTTCGGCGCGGCGGCCGAGTCGTCGGAGCGGCCGGTGCACGCGGCCGCGGCGGTGCCGGAGGATCCGGCGGAGGCGGTCTGCTGCGAGGCACCGCAGCCGGAGAGCGCCAGCGTGGCGAGGAGGGCGACGCCGGTGGCGGTCGCGAGCGTGGTCGTGCGGAGGGGCATGACGATTCCGTTCTGGTGTGGGGCTGAGCGGGTGTGGTGTGGTGCGGTCAGGAGGCGGCGGGCACGGGGACCGCGGCGGGGTCCCGGGACCATGCGGCGATGTCGGCGTAGAGCTCGGGGAACGACCGGGCGACCAGGTCGGCGGGCCCGGCGGCGTGCCCGAACCGGTCGATCAGGGCGGTCCGGCACCCGGCGGCGCGTGGCGCGGCGAGGTCGTTCGCCCAGATGTCGCCGATGGACAGCAGGTCGCCCGGGCGGCGGCCCTCGAGCAGTCGGGGGAGCAGGAGGTCCCAGCCCCCGGGCTTCCGGGCCTCGGCGTGCACGGCGTCGACGACCTCGGAGAGTCCGAGGACGGCGAGCGTCTCGAGCACGCCGGCGAGGGGCGCGTTCGTCACGAGCACCCGGTCCGCGTGCTCGCCGATCTCGGCGAGGTGTGCGGCGAGTCCCTCGGGGGCGGTGACGGCGAGGCGTCCGTCCGCGAGGGCCGACCGGCTGCGGCGGTAGGCGTCCTCGAGCAGCGGTGCGGCGGCGGGGTCGGCGGCGACGGCGAGCTCGGCGACGGCCTCGTACCCGTCCGCCCACGCGGGGGCGTCCGGCGCACCGTCGAGGAAGGCGCGGAGGCCGTCGCGGACCGTGTCGGCAGCGGTCTCCGACCCGCGTCCCCGGAGCGCGGCCGCGACCTCGTCCGCGTACGCCCACACCGGGGCGTCGCCCGTGCACACCGTGCCGTCGAAGTCGAGGACGAGCACGGGGCGGGGGGTGGTGGCGGAGGACACATCGGGCAGCGTAGGGCCGGATGGACGATCGGTTCACGAGTTTTGACGACTGTGAAACATGCGTTCACGAGGTGTTCACAGACGGCTGCGGTCGTCGCTGTCGCCGCTGGTGGCGTCGCTGCTCCCGCGCGGAATGTACAGAAATCGAACAGTTCGTTGCACAAGTAGTTCGCGTCGTGAAACAGTTCTCGCGTCCGGACGAGGACGACCACGACACGGGAAGGCGGGATCACAATGCACAGCACGTACACCGGGATGCCGCACACCACACGAGCCGGCGCGACGCACACCCGCGTCGGTCTGACCGACCCCGCGGTCATCGACGCCTACGTCGAGCGCCGGATCCAGGACCCGTCGCTCCTGTCGCGCCGCTCCGAACCGTCGTACGCTGACTTCTTCACGGCCACCGCGGTCTGACCCGCCGCGTCGGCCGACCACCCGACAGAGAGACCGCACGAGCCGATGCCGCTGACCGTCGTCCGCCGAGAGCACACGCACCTCTACGCCCGTGAGCCCCGTTCGCGTGCGGCCAAGGTCGCCGTGGACGCCCTCCTCCGGCTCCAGCACGCCGAGGAGCAGCAGCTCGAGCAGGCGCGGACCGAGAGCGGCCTGACGAAGAACGAGTTCCTGGCCGTCCGCTACCTGCTCCAGGCGCACCGCGACGGACGGTCGATGGGACCGAAGGACCTCGCTGTCATGCTCAGCGTCTCGAACGCGTCGGTCACGAAGATCGTCGACGGACTCGTCGCGAAGGGCGACCTGGTCCGTGCGCCGCACCCCACGGACCGCCGGGCCCAGGTGCTCGAGCCGACGGTGCAGGCCGCCGAGAAGATCGACTCGTCGTACGCGCGCTTCCACGAGGCCGTGGTCGAGGTGATGGACCACCTGTCGACCGAGGACAACGCCGTGCTCACGCGGTGCCTCGACCAGGTCACCGACGCCCTGGTCGGCGGGCGACCCGCACCGGTCGACGAGTACACGGCCGAACCGGCCTGACCCGGGCGTTCCCCGATCGAGCCGCGCGGGGTGGCGCGAAAACCTTCCAGCGGTAAGTTGGGGGGATGACGCACGAGGTCGACGACGACGCGACCCCACCCCGGCGCGGTGGGTACCGCAAGGGTGCCGAGCGACGTGCGCAGATCCTCGACGAGATGATCCGGATGGTCGCCGAGCAGGGCGTCGACGCATCCTCCCTGCGCTCCGTCGCCGATGCGCTCGGCATCACGCACGCCGCACTCCGGCACTACTTCCCGAGCCGCGACGACCTGCTGCTCGCGGTGTACCGGGAGCACGAGGTCCGCGAGCAGGGCGCCCCCGACCGGCTGAAGTCGGCGATCGGCGACATGCGGGAGAGCGCCTCGCGCAACCGCGGGGTGCCGGGGCTCGTGCAGCTCTACACGACCCTCGCGGCCGACGCCGTGCAGGAGGGACACCCGACGACGCGGGACTTCATGCGGGAGCGGTTCACCCGCCTCCGGGCGGACCTGGCGGAGCTCATCGCGGCGGACCAGGCTGCCGGGCGGATCCGGGCAGACCTGGACCCGATCGACCTGGCGAGCCTGAGCATCGCGGCGTCCGACGGCCTGCAGGTGCAGTGGTTGCTCGACCCCGACGCGGTGGACGGCGAGCGGGTGCTGCGGCTGCTCGAGTCGATCGTCCCGCCCGGAGCGCAGCCCGCCCCGTAGGCGTCACCACGGTCGCGGTGCCGGCCACGGGCGGACGGGAGGCACGTGCCCGGCCCGCCCCGCGCCTCCCGTCCGGTCGCACCCACCGGGTGTACCCATGGAGCATGCCCCGATCTCGCAGCCCCTTCCACGGCCTCCGTGCCCTCGTCACCGGCGCGAGCGGCGGGATCGGCGAGGAGCTCGCACTCGGCCTGGCCGCCGCCGGTGCCGACGTCGTGCTCGTCGCCCGGTCCGCCGACCGGCTGGACGCGCTCGCGTCCCGGATCCGCGCGGAGCACGGCGTCGAGGCGACCACGGTGCCCGCTGACCTGGCGCAGGCGGACGGCGTCGACCGGGTCGTGGCGGCGCTCGCCGACGTGCGGGTCGACGTCCTCGTGGCGAACGCCGGGGTCGGTGACCACGGCGCATTCGTCGACGCCACCGACGAGCGGCTCCGCACCCAGGTCGACCTGAACTGCACGGCCGTCGTCCGGCTCGTGCACGCGTTCCTGCCGCCGATGCTCGCGCGCCGGGTCGGCGGGGTGATGACCGTCGCGTCGACCGCCGCGTTCCAGCCGACCCCGTCGATGGCGGTCTACGGCGCGACGAAGGCGTTCATGCTGTCGTTCACCGAGGCGCTCTGGCAGGAGTCCCGCGGGTCCGGCGTGCGCATCCTGGCGCTCTGCCCGGGACCGACGTCGACCGGGTTCTTCGACGCGGCGACGCGCGGCGGCGCCCAGGGGCGGTTCCTCGAACGGGGCCGGCAGACGGCGGCGCAGGTCGCGGCGGCCGGGCTCCGGGCGTTCGGTCGCGCCGGCGGTCCGACGGTGGTCTCCGGCGGGGCGAACGCGGCGGTGGCGAACGTGCACCGGTTCGTGCCGCGGTCCCTGATGGCGAAGTTGTCGGCGATCGCGATGTCGGGCGACTGACCCCGGCCCGGACCTCGTGACTGCCCGCCCGCGTCGACGGCGGGATCAGACCGGCTGCAGCGGCTCCTGGTCGCCCTCGGGCAGCTCGACGACGACGGGGTCACCGGCACGCACGACGCCGCCCGCCAGCACGACGCCCATCACGCCGCCCTTCCGCTCGACCGTGCCGTCCTCGGCCCGTCCGAGCACCCGGCGGAGCAGTCCCGGGTCGTGGTCGTTGATCTGCTGGCAGGGGTTGCGCAGTCCGGTCACCCGCACCCGGGCGTCCGCGCCGAGGTGCAGGACCGTGCCGGCCGGCAGCCCGAGCAGGTCGACGCCGCGGGTGGTCACGTTCTCGCCGAGCTCCCCGGGTGCCACGTGGTGCCCGGTCGGCTCGAGCTCGTCGAACAGCTCGGCGTGCACGAGGTGCACCTGACGGAGGTTCGGCTGCGAGGGGTCCCGCGCCACCCGGGAGCGGTGCTGCACGGTGGTGCCGGCGTGCGCGTCCCCCTCGATGCCCCAGCCGGCGACGAGGACGACCTCGTCGACGACGGGCTTGCTGAAGCGGTGCTCGTCGTCCCTGCTCACCGCGACGACGTGTGGTCCCTCGTGCTGTTCCCCGGTCACGGTCCCATCCTGGCGCACGGACGGCCGGTCCCGACAGGGGACCGGCCGTCGTGGTGGTGTGGGTGGTGCCTAGGCGTCCACCGAGGCGGTGAGGACCGCGGCGGCGGGGTCGAAGTCCTCGGGCAGCGGAGCGACCCGCTCGACGGACGACTCGATCGTGACGGCGGACCCGGACTCGGCGGCGTCGCGGATGCCGAGCAGCACGTCGAGCACGTGCAGCGCGACCTCGCCCGAGGCACGCTCGGGGCGGTCCTCGGCGATCGCGCGGGCGAGCTCGACGACGCCGGTGCCCCGGCCCCAGGTCGAGCCGACGGCCTCGAGCGTCTCCGGCTCCTCCTGCCCGTAGCGCCAGAGCTGCGACGAGCCCTCGAACGTGTTCGGGTCGGGGAGCGAGATGGTGCCGAGCGTGCCGTTGATCTCGACGAAGCCCATGCGGGGGAGCGCGTGCTGGAACGAGAACGTCGACTGGGCGGACTGCCCGCCGGCGAACTCGATGAGCGCGGCGTGGTGCGTGGGGACCTCGACCGGGAACGTCTCGCCGGCACGGTCACCGGACGCGATGGTGCGGCGGTCGAGCGACTTCGACGACACGGCCTGCACGCGCGACGCGGCGCCGAAGGCGTGCACGAGCGTGGTGACGTAGTACGGGCCCATGTCGAACAGCGGGCCGGCGCCCTTCGCGAACAGGAAGTCCGGGTTCGGGTGCCACGCCTCGGGTCCCGGCACGTGGAACAGCGTCGTCGCGGTGAGCGGCTCGCCGATGTCGCCGCGGGCGATGGCCCGGAGCGCCGTCTGGATGCCGGCGCCGAGCACGGTGTCCGGCGCCGTCGCGACGCGCAGCCCCTTCGCCTTCGCCGATGCCAGGACCGCGGCGGCCGAGTCGTGGTCGGTCGCGATCGGCTTCTCGCTCCAGACGTGCTTGCCGGCGTCGATGATCTGCTGGTCGACCTCGGCGTGCGCCGCCGGGATCGTCAGGTTGATCACGATCGAGACGTCGTCGCGTGCCAGGAGCTCCTCGACGGTGCCCGACGCGGCGACGCCGTAGGCCTCCGCCTGGGCGGCGGCGCGGTCGAGCAGCACGTCGGCGACGAAGCGGACCTCGACGTCGGCGAACTGCGTCAGGTTCTCGAGGTACTGGGTCGAGATGTTGCCGGCACCGATGATGCCGATCCCGACGCGGCTCACGCGGCGCTCCCGGCGGTGTCGTTCGCCTTCAGCCACTCGAGCGACTCGGTGATGCCCTGGAAGACGTCGCCGGAGTAGGCGTCGAACTCGACGACGCGGATCGCCTGCGGCGCGGCGGCGAGGATGCCCACGACGTCGACGTCACCCTGGCCGGCGGGGGTCTGGTTCTCGAAGGCGCGCTGCAGGGCCTCGGGCACGACGAGGGCGCTCTCCGACGACGGCAGCGCGGTGAGGATGTCACCGTCGACCTTGCCGTCCTTGACGTGGATCGCGACGACGCGGTCCCCGAGCGAGCGGAGCACGGCCGGGGCGTCCGCGCCGCCGACGGTCGCCCAGAAGGTGTCGACCTCGAGCACGGTCTCCGGCGCGAGCTGCGACACGAAGTGCTCGTAGACGCTCTTGCCGTCGACCTTGTTCGTGAACTCCCACTGGTGGTTGTGGTAGCCGAACCGCAGGCCACGCGACGCGGCCTCGGCGGTCAGGACGTTGACGCGCTCGGCGATCCTCGCGACGTCGTCGGCGGTCTGCCAGCGGTCGGTCGGGATGAACGGGTCGATGACGGTCTGGATGCCGAGGCGCTCGGCGGCGTCCCAGATCGGGGCGGTGTCCTCGGCGTCGATCACGGCGACGTGACCGGACGGGGCCTTGAGGCCCGTGGCGGCGAAGGCCTTCTCGAGGTCCGCGGCACGCTCGACGAACGCGTACGGCTCGACGTTCTCGTAACCGATCTCGCGCACCCGGGCGATGGCCTTGTCGAGGTCTTCGGCGATTGCGTCGCGCAGCGAGTAGAGCTGCACAGAGGTGGTGGGCATGGCAGAGGGCTCCTTCGATCCTGTCTGGGTGTCGCGGCATCGGGTGTCGCAGCCCGTCGAGGAGCGATGCTCCCCGGCGAGACCGATCCCGACGCTACCCCAAAAACCACCCGCTGTGTAGTTTTCCTCGGCACGGGGCGACAAGCCGACACGTGTCGTTGTATGCTCGTCGAGGTAAAACCTTGCACGACAAGGTTTTTGCATCGACTCAAGGAGGCGTCATGAGCACACCCGAACCCGGCGGTCCGGCCCTGTTGGACCTGGACGAGGGCATCACCCAACCGGTCAGCACCGTGCGGGTGGGGATCGGCTACCAGATCGCCCTGTTCCTCGGGCAGTTCGGCCTCTTCGTGGCGCTCATGGCCCCGGTCTACGTCAGCATGCAGCTCAAGGCGCAGGCCCTGGTGGGCGAGGACGCCGCCACCGTGATCGGTTCCGTCCTGCCGATCGGTGCGTTCGGCGCGCTCCTCATGAACCCGCTCGCCGGTGCCCTGTCCGACCGCACCCGCACGCGCTGGGGCCGCCGTCGGCCGTGGCTCGTCGGTGGTGTGGTCCTCTTCGCGGTCGCCCTCGTCTGGATCGCCTACGCGCCCGACGTCCTCAACCTGACGCTCGGCTGGCTGCTCGCGCAGATCGCCGCGAACGCGACGCTCGCCACGCTCCTCGCGAGCTTCGCGGACAACGTCCCGCAGGTGCAGCGCGGCCGGTCGTCGAGCATCATCGCGCTCGCCCAGAACACCGCCGTGCTCGCCGGCACCTACCTCTCGGTGTTCTTCGTCGCGAACCTGCCGGTGCTGTTCATCGCGCCCGGCATCCTGGCGATCTTCCTCGTCCTCGTCTACGCGTTCGTCGCGCGGGACGACCTGCCGACGTACCCGCTCAAGAAGTTCACCTGGCTCAACCTGGTGTCGTCGTTCTGGACGAACCCGATCAAGAACCCGGACTTCGCGTTCGCGTGGTGGTCGCGGTTCCTCATCATCCTCGCGACGTTCATGTTCACGACCTACCGGCTGCTCTACATGCAGGAGCACCTGGGCATCGCGGACGCGAAGGCCGCGACGGAGGCCGTCGCCTTCGGCGTGCTGCTCTACACGGTCGCCCTGCTCGTCAGCGCGGCGCTCTCCGGTTGGGCCTCGGACCGGCTCGGTCGCCGCAAGGTGTTCGTCGGCGGGTCGACGGCGCTGTTCGCGGTCGGGCTGGTCGTGCTCGCGCACGCCGAGACCGTCACCGGCTTCTACGTCGCCGAGGTCGTCATGGGCTTCGCGTACGGGATCTACTCGGCCATCGACACGGCCCTGGTCGTGGACGTCCTGCCGAACGCGGACCGCCCCGGCAAGGACCTCGGCGTGATCAACATCGCGAACGCGCTGCCGCAGTCGCTCGCCCCCGCGCTCTCGCTGTTCTTCCTGTCCATCGGCAGCACGCACGCCGACAACTACACGCTCATGTGCTGGGCCGCCGGAGCGGTCGCCCTGCTGGGTGCGCTCGTGGTCATCCCGATCAAGCGGGTCCGGTAGCGCCCGTCGCGACACGCGACCACTCCGCGGACGGGAGGCACGGTGCCAGCNGGCACCGTGCCTCCCGTTGCGTCCCCCGGTCACGTCGGTAGCGTGAGCCGGTGCCGTCTCCCGCAACACGCTCCTTCGACCCCCCTGCCGGACCGCTCACCGCCGTCGTCGACGGCGACGTGACCCGTGCGCTCGGGATCCCCTACGCGCGGGCCGAGCGCTTCGCGCCGCCGGAGCCGGTCCCGGCGACCACCGAGCCGTACCCGGCGACCACGCCCGCGCCCGTCGCACCGCAGCGGAGCTCGCCGGCCGTCGACCAGCTGCTGCCGCCGATGGACCTGCAGGTGGACGAGCACTGCCAGCGGCTGAGCGTCACGGTGCCGAGCGACGTCCGACCCGACGAGCGACTCCCCGTGATGGTCTGGATCCACGGCGGGTCCTACGTGATCGGCGGTGGCGACCTGCCCATCCACGACCCCCGGGACCTGGTGACCGAACAGCGCGTCGTCGTGGTGACGGTGACCTACCGGCTCGGCGTCCTCGGGTTCCTCGGCGACGGCGAGACCGTCCCCGCGAACCTCGGGCTGCTCGACCTGGTCGCCGCCCTGCGCTGGGTGCACGAGAACATCGCCGCCTTCGGCGGCGACCCGGACGCCGTGACGGTGTTCGGGCAGTCCGCCGGTGGCGACGCGACAGCGCACCTGATGATCAGCGAGGGCGCACGCGGGCTGTTCCGCCGGGCGATCGTGCAGAGCGCCCCGCTCGGGCTGTCCCGGGGTCGCGCGCGCATGACCCGGGCGGTGCTCCGGGCCGTCGGGACCGTCGGGCCGGACACGCCCCTCGACGAAGTGCTCGACCGACAGGTCCGCGGTGAACGGGCCGGCGGGGTCTTCGGCCTGGCCGGAGCGATGCCGTTCGGGACGCAGTACGGCTACGCGCCGCTGCCCGCCGAGCGCGACACGGACCGGGCGTGGCGGGCGGTCGCCCCAGAGGTCGACGTGCTCATCGGCTCCGGGACCGACGAGACCGGCATGTACGTGCCGATGATCCCCGGCGTCCGGACGCTCGCACGGTGGCGGCCCGCGCGGTCGCTGCTGCGATGGCTCGTCGTCCGACCGCTGTCCGAGGTCGTCTACGGCCGGGACGTCCGCCGGTTCGCGGCGCGACACCGGGCCGCCGGTGGGAACGCCGTCGCGTACCGACTGCTCCGCGGGGCCACGGCGGCGCCGACCGGGGCGGTGCACATGAGCGACGTGCCGATGCTGCTCGGCGGACGCGAGGCCTGGGCCGGGAGCCGGTTCGTGCCGGAGCGGGACTGGCCGGAGGTCGACCGTCGCGGTCGGGCGCTCCGTGCGGTGTGGGCGGAGTTCGCGCGGAGCGGGCGGGTGACGGCGGCCGACGACGTGACGATCGCGTTCGACCGGGGGTAGGCGGAGCCGCTCGGTGCTGGCCGCTCGGTCCGCCCCCGAACGGGCGGTCGCGTCCCGGGCCGACCGTGGGCAGGATCGACGCATGACCGCTGACCTCCGCGCCCGCATCGTCACGGCCGCGGTCGAGGCCTTCCGCACGAACGACTTCCACGCCGTCGGTCCTGACGAGGTCGCCCGCCACGCCGGCGTCGACGTCGCCGAGGTGCACCGGGCCTTCCCCACCTGGGACCTGCTCGTCGTCGCGGTCGTGGATCGCTGGGCCGCGGCCACCGAACGGGCGCTCTGGCCCGTCGCCGAGCAGGAGGGCGCCGTCGCCTACCTGCGCGCCCGGCTCGAGGCCGGGCAGCGCGAGCCAGGACTCGTGCGACTCCGGATCGCGCTGCTGAGCGCCGCCTCCGGGCCCCGCCATCCGGCGTCGGGGTGGTTCCGGACGCAGTACACGCGGTCGTTCGAGGACGTCACGCTCGCGCTGGTGCGCGACGTGGTCGCCGGCCGGGAGGCTCGTGGTGCGTCCCCGAGACACGCTGCGGAACAGCTCGTGGCGCTCTACGAGGGGCTGCAGCTGCAGGCGATGCTGCGCGAGGACGCTGACCTGCTCGGCGGGTGGGACCGGGCGGTCGCGCGGATGCGGGCGGGGTGGGCGGTCGACGTCGCGGCGTGAGCGCGGTCGCGGCGTCGGTGCGGGCGTCGGGCCTGCTGGTGTCGGGCCTGCGGGTGTCGGTCCTGCTGGCGTCAGGCCGAGAAGGCCCGGAGCAGGTGCGGTGGTGTCGCCCGCACGACGGCGTCGACCATGCGACGGCCGCGCCACCACTCGTCCGCACGGAGGTGCAGGGTGTTGCCCGCGCCGTCGACCACCGTCACGCCGAGGTCACCGCGTCGGCCCACGACCGAGGCCTCGGCGAGGTCGACCATCCGCGCGGGCAGTCCCCGTGGTCGCAGCGTGACCCGGGTGCCGTCGACCTCGAGGTGCGCGTCGGCGAACGCGGGCAGGAGCGCGGTGCGGTGGACGCTCCGACCAGCACCCGGACGCGGGGGGAACCACACCCGCTCGGGCACCGGCACACCCGGCGAAGCGTCGATGTGCTCCAGGCCGTGTCGCTCCGCCAGGGCCGCGAAGTCCGTGTCGGCGTCCTGGTCGACGCACACGACGAGGGTCCCGAGGGCGTCCGCGAGGGCGCTCCGGAGGTTGCTGAGCTCGGCCGGGGTGACCGGACCGTCCACCTGCTGAAGAGTCGGCAGGCCGCGGAGCCGCATGAGCACCTCGGCCGAGACCCGGAGGTCCGCGCGGAACGCCGCATCGGTCGCGTTGACCGCGCGGGCCGCGTCGATGCGCGCGGTCGTCGACGTGCTCGGCCCGCTCGCCGCCAGGCGTCGGAGGGTCTCGACGACGACAGTCGCCGCCGCCTCGGTGTCCGCCTCGACCGGGTCCGCGGTGACGACGACCACGGAGCGCTCGCCGTCGAGCGCGACCGAGTGGGAGTCGATCGCGTACGCGAGGCCGGCCTCCATCCGGAGCGCGTCGAACACCTCGTGCTCGAGGACGGCCTCGAGCAGCGGCGCGACGCGGGCCGGGACGACGACCGACGCTGCGATGCCACCGAGCGGGGACTCCACGAGGGCACCCGTCCGCATCGGGCCCGTCCACGGCTGCAGCGGTGCGGCCGGCGGTCCGGGCGGCAGCGCGAGGTCGACGGTGGCGGGCGGCACGGCTCCGCCGGCGACCGACACGATGGCGTTCCCGGCGACGAGGTGGTGCTCCACCCAGCGCCGGACCTCGGCAGGCGTGATCCCCGCGACGGGAGCGGCACCGGCACCCGATCGCCCCGGCCCGGCGGGACCGAAACGCGCGGTGTGCACGGACGGGACCATCTCGTCGGCGCGGAGGGGGTCCTCGCGGGCGACGATCCGGCGCTCGCGCTCGACGGTCTCCTCCGACACGTCGAGCACGGCCCGGACGGCAGCGGCGAGACCACGCACCAGGTCCAGGGCCTCCTCCGTGGTGGTCGTCACGACCTCGAACACGGTGATCCGGTCCTGGGTGACGGCGTTGTGCGGCGCGGCGATCGGGAGCGCGGCACGGACGACCAGGTGCTCGACGAGGTGTGCGACTCCGGCGAGCAACACGGGTTCGTCACACGTCCCGGCCCCGAACACGAGCCGCGCCGTGACGGGTCCGACGGTCGGTGCGTGGACGATCGGGACGGGGTGGGTCTGCTCGGGCACACGCCATGCTGGCACGCACCCGACGGCTCGCCCGCTCCCCAGTCCGGGGGAGCGATCGGGGAGCGGTCAGGGTGCCGTCCGGTCGCCAAGGGCACCGCGTCCGGTGTGCGGCCCGACGCGGTGACGGACCACGAGCAGGACGACGGCGCCGAACACGAGTCCGAGCGCGACGAAGACGGGCACGCGGAACGACAGTGCGACGACGACGTCCCCGACACCGCCGCCCTGCAGCAGGACCTTCCACGCCTGGGCCGCCGTTGCCGCAAGTACCGCCGCCGCGACCACGATGACCACCACCCGTTCCGCCCGGCTGGGCACGGCCGTCGGCACCGCAGCGGTCCGCCGCCACCAGACCGCCGCGGCCACGAGCAGGGCGGCGAGTCCGAGCACGCTCGACGCGTCCTGCAGGAAGAACGGCAGCCAGTACCCGCCGATCGACGTCTCGCGGAGCGCCGGCCACGTCTGGACGACGAAGCCGTGTCCGTGCGTGAAGCCGTCCCACACCACGTGGGTCACGCTGCCGGCGACGCACGCGAGCACGACGACCAGCACCGTGCGGACGTCGAGCGTCGGGCGCGACCACCAGGCGCGGGGCACGCGGTCGCGCACGCCCGGCACGACCGGCGCCCAGGCCGGACGGACCAGGAACCACCACGTGGCGAGCACCACGAGGGACACCGCGAGGTCGATCGTCGGGATGCCCCACCAGGAGTGCGCGGCCTCGTACGGCGGGAGGACCGGCGCGAAGAGCACGGCGTCGGGTGCCATCGACCCGACGGCGACCGCGGCGACCGGGACCGGCAGGCGCCGGGCGGCCAGGGCGACGACCGCGTGGCTGACGGTGAACGGCATCAGCGGGCCAGGTGGGTCCGCCGCATGAACCACTCGACGCCCTCGGCCAGGGCGGTCCCCGCGGTGTGCCAGTCGTGCCCGCCGTCCTCGACCAGGCGCTGGGTCACGGCGACCCCGGCGGCCCGTGCGGCCTGCGCGACGACCGGCACGATCGGTCCGTACCGGCTGTCGTCCGCCCCCGCCGCGATGAAGGCGGCGGACGCGGTGTAGGGCGCCCGGCCGGCCAGGATCCGGAGCGGCTGCGCGGCCTCGTACGCCGCTCGGTCACCCTTGAAACCCCGCTTGATGGTGTCACCTTCGTCGCCGAGCGTCGGCCCGCGCTGCCCGGAGACGTCGATCCACGAGCCGAACCGGTCGGGGAAGGTCGCCCCGAGCTGGAGCGCACAGGTGCCGCCCTGCGAGAAGCCCGCGATCGCCCAGTCCGACGCGCGGGTCGACGCGTGCAGGTTCGCCCTGACCCACTCCGGCACGTCCTGGGTCAGGTAGGTCGCGCTGTTGCCGAGAGGGCCGTCGAGGCACATCGGGTTGTTCGACGCCGCCTCGAGCTGGTCGGGCATGACGACGATCGGGGCCAGCCCGTGGTGCCGAGCCGCGATCCGGTCGAGCCGCTCGACCATCCGGCCGGCCTCGATGATGTTCGCGGGAGCCGCACCGGGGCCCTGCCCGGACAGCATCACGACGACCGGCAGCTCCGGGGCGTGGTCGACGAGCGCGGCCGGGGGCAGGTACACGACTGCCGGGCGGGCCCGGAAGTGCGAGACGTCCCCGGGGATGCGGACCGATCCGTAGCGGCCGTGCTCCGGCAGGTCGGCCGGGGCGTGCCAGTCGGTGGCGTCGATCGTCCCCGACCGCGGCGCGGGGTCGTCGGGCAGTCGGAGCGGCGGCACGTGCGACTCGCCCAGGGCGTCCGCGACCGTCGGGAACAGTCCGGCGTCGCGGTTGATCGCGAGCGCGCCGGACAGGACCGCGAGCGGCACGAGCACCACGGCGAGCACCCGGACGACGAGCCGACCGCGCGCCCGGGTCCCGGCGCGGACGAGCCCGACGACGGCGACCCCGACGAGCGCGCAGACCACCCCGGTCCAGATCCGGTCGACCCACGTCGGCGCGATCCCGAGCACGTCGAGGACGTCGCCGAACAACCACGACAGCAGCGCCCCGGCCAGTGCCCCGGCGACGAGGGCGATCGCGAACGGTCGCCAGGACCGCCGCAGCAGGAGGACCACCCCGAGGGCGACGAGCACCGTGACGGCGTACAGGGGCAGCAGCAGGTGCGCGGAGAGCAGCGGGAGGGTCGTCATCGGGTCGTCCGGTGGGTCGGGAGGCTCCACGCGGCGCCGACACGGCGGACCGCGGGATCGGCGGGGTCACCGGCACCGTAGCGACCCGAGGTGTCCCCGAGGGCACCGGACGCCCGGTCTGCGGCGGCTTCGCGGCTGATCCTGAGTCATCCCGCACCCTGCGTGGTCGGCCGACGGTGGTGCGCTGGCCGGGCGGCCACGACGGACCGTCCCCGCGGGCGATGCGGCGGCGCGTCCCGCTCCGGCTGTCCGGGGTCGGTGGCACAGTCGGCAGATGGAGTACACCGACTACGACACCCGGCTCGCCGCCTACGGCGTGGTCACTGACGGCGACCGCGTGCTCCTCGCCCGGCTCCGGGTGCCCGAGGCCGGGACGTGGACGCTCCCCGGTGGCGGTGTCGAGTTCGACGAGACCGTCGAGCAGGCCGTCGTCCGCGAGATCCACGAGGAGACCGGCTACCACGCCGAGTGCGGCGCCCTGCTCGGGATCCGGCACCACATCGTGCCGAAGGAGCGTCGGTTCCACGACACCGGGCGACCCATGAAGGCCGTGCAGGTCGTCTTCCGGGCGACGATCACGGGTGGGGAGCTCCGCAACGAGACCGACGGCACGACGGACGAGGCAGCCTGGGTCCCGATCGCCGACCTCCCGCACCGGCGGCACGGCCTGGTCGTCCCGATCGCGCTCGGGTGGGCCGGAGCACTGCTCCGGTAGCGTTCGGGCACGGCGACCGAGGGGAGCGGACGTGAGCGGCGCAGCCACCGACCTGTCCGCCCGGCTCTGGGACGAGCGGGCGATCCTCGGGCAGCTCCGGGACGCCACCGACGACTCCGCCCGATCCGTTCTGCTCGATCGGCTCGGCGCGGTCCGGCTCGAGCGGGACGTCCTCGTGCACGCACTTGCTGAGCAGTGGGGAGCGCCGGGACGCGACCACACGCTGCCGGCGCTGCTCGACGTCGCCCCGGTGCCGTGGGACCTGCTGCTGCCCGACCACCTCGCCGCGATCACCACCCTGCACGACGAGGTCGATGCCGTCCTGCCGCCCGGCCTGGTCCGCGAGCGGTGGGACCGCGTCACTGCTCGATGACGCTCAGCACGTTCCCCGACGGGTCGGTGAACCACGCGATGAGCGGCCCGCCCTGCCGGTTCACCCCGCGCTCGTCCGTCACCCCGTCGTACTGCAGGAACCGGACCCCGGCCGCCGCGAGCTCGTCGACCGCGGCGTCGACGTCGGGCACCGGGAAGTTCAGGACCGTGAAGGACGCCGGCTCGTGGGCAGGCCCCTTCGGGTAGACGAGCACGCCGTGCCCGTCGCCGAGGTGGAGCGTGAGCATCCCGTGCTCCTCGCTGACCGGGACGCCGAGCACGCCCTCGTAGAACGCCCGGGCCTCGGGCACGTCCCGCACCGAGAACCCGCTGAACGCCGTCGTCGCATCGACCATGCGCCCAGGCAACCACCGCGACCACCGCCGCGCATCGCGGACGCGCACGCTCCGGTGGTAGGAACGTCGCATGGCCGCAGGGAACCGCGACGACCCGGACGACGCCCGCACGAGCCGCCGGGCGTTCCTCCGCCGCGCGGGCATCGGCGCCGCGGGTGCCGCCGTCGGTGCGGGTGCGGTCGGTGCCGGCGTGGCAGCCGCCCGGGGCACCGACGCCGAGCGCTACGGGTTCGCCCCGCTCCCCGAGCGCGCCGAGCCCGGGTTCGACCACGTCGTCGTGCTCATGTTCGAGAACCGGAGCTTCGACCACGTGCTCGGGCGGCTGTACACCGACGCCGAGCTCCGACCCGGCCAGTCGTTCGCCGGACTGCAGCGGGGGACCCACGAGAACACCGCCCCGGACGGCACGGTCGTCCCCGCGCACGTCTACGAGGGCAGCACCGACGTCGTGATGAGCCAGCCGGACCCCGATCCGGGGGAGTTCTACCCGCACGTCAACACGCAGTGGTTCGGCACGGTCGACCCGCCCGGCAACGCCGACCCCGGACGGAACGGCTACGCGGCCCCGTACAACGCCCCGGCGGACACGAGCCGCCCGACCATGTCCGGCTTCGTCCGCGACTACGTCGTGAACTACCGGCTCGAGCGCGGTGTCGAGCCGACCCGCGACGAGTACGAGCGCGTGATGGGCGGCTTCTCGCCCGCGATGCTCCCGGTGTTCTCGACCCTGGCGAAGTCCTTCGCCGTCTACGACCACTGGTTCTGCGCCGTCCCGTCGCAGACCTTCTGCAACCGCTCGTTCCTCCACGCGAGCACCTCGCACGGCTTCGTCACGAACGGACAGCCCGACGGCCCCGCGAAGTGGCTCGACGCCCCGGACGTCCCGACGCTGTTCACCCGGCTCGAGGACGCGGGCAAGCGCTGGCGCGTGTACTTCGACGCCGACCAGGTCGTCTCGCTCACCGGCTTCCTGCACGCCCCGTCGATCGAGCGGTACTGGAAGACCAACTTCCGGAGCATGGCGCAGTTCCACGAGGACGCGGCGAACGGCACACTGCCCGACTACGCCTTCGTCGAGCCGCGGATGATGTTCGACCACAACGACATGCACCCGCCGGTCTCGCGTCCGAAGGTCGTCGCGGAACCGGACGGCGCGACGTTCGACAGTGCGATGAGCGACGTCCGCGCCGCCGAGGCCCTGCTCGCCGAGGTCTACGGCGCGATCCGGGACGCTCGCTCGACGACCGGGTCGAACGCGGTGAACACGGCGCTCGTGGTGACCTTCGACGAGCACGGCGGCATCTACGACCACGTCCCGCCGCCCACCGCCACACCGCCGTCCGGCGATCCCGAGCCGGGGGAGATGGGCTTCGGGTTCGACCGGCTCGGCGGCCGGGTCCCGACCTTCGTGGTCTCGGCGTACACCGACCCCGGCACCATCGTGAACGCCACGATGCACCACGGGTCGATCGCGCACACCCTTTGTCAGCAGCACGGTCTCGAGCCACTCACCCACCGGGACGCCGAGGCCGAGGGGATTCACAACGTCCTGAACCGCACGGTGCCCCGGCAGCCGCAGCTCTGGCCCGAGGTCACCCCGCCCTACGTGCCCACCAACCCGGAGGCCGCCGCCCGCCGTCGTCGTCCCCGCGGCGCCGAGCGTGACCGGCCGATCACGGCGCCGGCGAAGGGGCTGCTCGGACTGCTCCTCGCCCGCTACGAGCCGGACGCGCCCGTGCCCGAGACCTTCGGCGACGCCTACGACGTGCTGACGAAGCACGGCATGGGCCTGTTCGGCGACCGTGACTGACCGCGCGTCGCGAGCACGGATCGAGGCGACGCCCGGCTGCGATGATGACCAGGTGACGAACCCCGACGCCGCCGTCGACCACGCCGTGACGCTCGCCACCGCACCCGGCCGGGTCGTCCTCGGGATCGTCGGCGCCCCCGGAGCCGGCAAGTCGACGCTCGCCCGCCGGGTCGTCTCGGCCGTCGACGCCGCACACGGCCCCGGCACGGCCGTGCAGGTGCCGATGGACGGCTTCCACCTGGCGAACGCCGCGCTCGACGCCCTCGGCCGACACGACCGCAAGGGCGCGATCGACACCTTCGACGCGCACGGCTACGTCGCCCTGGTCCGCCGACTCGTCGCCGCGGAGGAGGACGTCGTCTGGGCACCGGACTTCGACCGTCGCGTCGACGAGCCCGTCGCCGGCAGTATCGCCGTCCCGCGCGCCACCCGGCTCGTCGTCACCGAGGGCAACTACCTGCTCGACGACCAGGCACCGTGGACCGCGCTGCGGACCCTGCTCACCGAGACCTGGGCGGTCGTCGTCGACGACGACGTCCGCGTCGACCGCCTCGTCGGACGACACGTGCGGCACGGACGCGACCGCGCGGCAGCCCGCGCCTGGGCGCTCGAGGTCGACGGCGTGAACGCCGCGAGGGTCGCGGCGACGCTGCCACGCGCCTCCAGGACGGTGCGGACCTGAGTCCGGCACCCACGACCACCGACACGACGGGAGCGACCATGACCATCGCCATCACCGGGGCCACCGGCAACATCGGGGGCGCGGTCGCCCGCGCGCTCGCCGCGGCGGGCACGCCGTTCCGGATGCTCGTCCGCGACCCGTCGCGCGCACCGGAGCTGCCCGGCGCCGAGGTCGCCGTCGCGTCCTTCGCGGACGTCGACGCGTCGCGCCGGGCCCTCGAGGGCGTCGACCTGCTGCTCATGGTGTCCGGCGCCGAGGCCGAGGACCGGCTCGCCCAGCACCGCGCCTTCGTCGGCGCGGCCGCGACGGCGGGCGTGCAGCACATCGTGTACACCTCGTTCGCCGGTGCCGCGGCCGACGCGACCTTCACCCTGGGCCGCGACCACTGGGCCACGGAGCAGGCGATCCGCGCGACCTCGATGGCGCACACGTTCCTGCGCGACTCGTTCTACCTGGACTTCGTCGAGGACCTGGTCGGCGAGGACGGCGTGATCCGCGGTCCGGCCGGCGACGGTGCGATGGCGGCGGTGGCGCGCGCGGACGTCGCCCGCGTCGCGACCGAGGTGCTGCTGCACCCGTCGGCGCACCTCGACCGCACCTACGACCTGACCGGGCCGGTCGCGATCACCCTGGCCGAGGCCGCGGCGATCGTCTCCGAGGTCCGCGGACGCCCGGTCAGCTACCACGAGGAGACCCTGGACGAGGCGTACGCGTCGCGGGCGAAGTGGCAGCCGGAGCCGTGGCAGGCGGACGCGTGGGTGAGCACGTACACGGCGATCGCGGAGGGTGTGCTCGCGCCGGTCTCCGGGGACGTCGAGCGGGTCACCGGCCGCCGGCCGATGACGCTGCGCGAGGTGCTCGAGGCGCGCTGACGCGCGGACGGCCGGGAGGCTCGTGGTGCGTCCGGCGCGACGGGTCCCGTCCGGCGCGGGTCAGGTCACGCGACGGGCGGCGAGGGTGCCGATCACCCCGAGGGTCAGCACCGCCACCAGCACGACCAGCAGCGGCGCCGTCCAGTCCCCGGTCGCGCCGTGCAGGCTCCCGGCGACGAGCGGCCCGGCCGAGCCGATCAGGTAGCCGCCGCCCTGCACGAACGCGGACATCCGGCGGGCGTCGTCGTCGCTCGTGACGATGCGCACGATGATGATGAAGATCACGGTGATGCCGCCGCCCTGCGCCGCCCCGCCGAGGACCGACCAGAGCAGCCAGAGCTGCGGCGCGAACAGCAGCCCGAGCGGCATCGCGAGCCACAACGTGCCGACGAGGGCGACGATCGCCCGCGGCCGCCAGCGCGTCGCGAGCACCGGGACCCCGAGCGCCCCGACGACCGCGAGGATCTGGAACACCGACGAGCTCGCGCCGGACGACTCCGCCGAGAACCCGATCTCGTCGTGCAGGAGCGTCGGGATCCACGCGGTCAGCGCGTAGTACGAGAACGCCTGTCCACCGAAGGCGAGCGTCAGCCCCCAGGTGATCAGCCGTCGAGCGGGTCGGACGGTCGGAGCGCCGCCCGTCGACACCGTGCGGATCGACCCCGTCTCGGTGAGCAGCTCGACGGGTCCGGTCGCGGGGACCGGCTCGGTGCGTTCCGGTCGGAGCCAGGCCGCGCGGGTGCCGACGGCGTACGTCCACCCCGCGGCGGCGACCACGGCGAACACGGCCCACACCGCGATCGCGACCGGCCAGCCCCAGGCGGCGGCGATCGGTGCGGTGCCGAGCGACGTGATCATCGACCCGACGTTGAGCGCCGACGTGTACACGCCCGTGACCAGGCCGACGCGCTCCGGGGAGGTGTCCCGCCGGATGACGACGGGCACGACGACGTTGCCGATCGTGATGCCGATGCCGATCACCGCCGTGCCGACGAGCAGCGCCGTCGCCGAGGGCACCGAGCGGAGCACCGTGCCCGCGAGGACGATGACGAGCGACAGGGACACCGCGCGCTCGGGGTCGGCCTTGGCGATCACCCAGCTGGCGAACGGCGTCGCGAGCGAGAAGCACAGGACGGGGATGGTCGTGAGCAGGCCGGCGACCGTCGCGGTCAGCCCGAGGTCGACCCGGACGTCGCCGATCACCGGCGCGGGGGCGACGATCGGCCCGCGGAAGTTCAGCGCGATCAGCACGATCGCGGCGGGCAGCACCCAGGCCGCGCCGCGGAGCCCCCGACGGGCCGCGGTCGTCACGCGGCGTCCGGCAGCAGGATCGGCAGCAGGTCGAGCGGGGTGGCGGCCTGTGCGACGGTGCCCGTGGCCTCGGCCGGGGAGCCGTAGCCCCACTCGGCGAAGACCACGGGGACGCCGTTCGCCGCGGCACCCTCGACGTCGTGCAGGCGGTCGCCGACGAGGACGGGCCGGCTCACGTCGAAGCCGCGGGCGTCCAGGCGGCGGAGGGCCTCGGCGACGACGTCGGCCTTGGCGCTCCGGACCTCGTCGTCGCTCGCGCCCGTGATGACGTCGATGTCCCCGGTGAGCCCGTAGTGCTCGAGGATGTACGTCGCCGGGGTCTCGGGCTTGCTCGTGGCCGTCGAGATCGGCAGTCCGGCCTGGTGCAGGGTCCGCAGCACGACATCGATGCCGGGGAACATCGCCGAGTCGAGCGCCCCGTGCGACAGGTAGTGCTCGCGGTAGACGGCGAGCGTGTGCTCCGCCTGCGCCTCGTCCATCCCCATCGCCGTCTTGAAGGTGTCCATGATCGGCGGGCCGACGAACGACATGAGCGTCTCGTGGTCCGGGACGGGCACGCCGACCGTGCGGAAGGTGTGCGTCATGCTCTCGAGGATCCCCGGAGCGGAGTCGCTGATGGTGCCGTCGAGGTCGAACAGGATGGCGGTGAAGGGGCGCGTCATGTCCTGCCCAGCCTAGTCGGCGTGTCGGGGGCGACCCGTGCCTCCAGGCCGGTGCCCGCACCGACGACGGACGGGAGCCGTCCCGACGACGGGCGCGAGCCGTCCCGATGACGGACGTGGGCCGCGGCGCCCGGTCGCTCCGCTCAGAACAGGCGCGTGTGCCCGCCCTCGATGCCGCGCATCGCGTCGTAGTCGAGCACGAGGACGCGGATCCCGCGGTCCTCGGCGAGGGTGCGCGCCTGCGGTGCCACCGTCTGCGCCGCCAGGACGCCCTGCACCGGCCGCAGCAGCGGGTCGCGGTTCAGGAGCTCGAGGTACCGGGTGAGCTGCTCGACCGCGTCGATGTTCGCGTTGCGCTTCATCTCGACGGCCACGCTCGCGCCCGCGTCGTCACGGGCCAGGATGTCCACCGGTCCGATCGCGGTCATGTACTCGCGGCGGACGAGCGTGTGGCCGTCGCCGAGCAGTTCGATCTGCTCCGCGAGGAGCTGCTGCAGGTGCGCCTCGACCCCGTCCTTCACGAGCCCGGGGTCGACGCCCAGGTCGTGCGACTCGTCCGCGAGGACCTCGTACAGGCTGACGATCAGCTTGTCCTGCGTCTTCTTCTGCGTCACCGTCCACACCTGGGTGATGCCGGCGGTGGCCTGCTCCTCGTCCGGCTCGCCGATCTCGATCGAGCACGGCGGGCTCATCCAGTTGAGCGGCTTGTAGCTGCCGCCGTCCGAGTGGACGAGCAGCGAGCCGTCCGCCTTGAGCATGAGCAGACGGGTCGCGAGCGGCAGGTGGGCCGACAGGCGTCCGGCGTAGTCGACGGAGCAGCGGGCGATGACGAGACGCACCCGGCGATCCTAACGGTGGTCGCGCGTCGCGCTCTCCGCCCGGTCGGCGGTCGGTGCGGCGGCTTCCGTCCCGGGGGTGCGCGTGCGGGCTTCCGTTCCGGGGGTGGGCGTTCCGGCCTGGAGGCGCGGGTCGTCCCCGTCGTCCCCGCTGCGGCCCGTCGTCCGGTCGCGCCCGGCCAAATGCGCACGTCGGCGGCGCAGCGTCTCGGCCGCGGTGCCCGTCTCGCGCGCCGCCCCGGACGCCAGGCCCGCGCCGATGATGAACACGAAGACGACGAGCAGCGCACCGAGCAGGCCGATGTGCTCGCCGAGGAACCCGATGAGCGGCGGACCGGCGAGGAACGCCACGTACCCGATCGTCGCCACGGCGCTGACCTTGAGCGCGGCCGAGCGTGGGTCGTCGGCCGCGGCGGACATGCCCATCGGGAACCCGAGGCTCGCGCCGAGGCCCCAGAGCACGACCCCGACGATCGCGATCGGGATGACGTCGACGAAGATGAGCAGCCCGAGGCCGACGACGGCGACGGCGGCGCTCACGCGGAGCACCGGCACGCGGCCGAAGCGGTCGATGAGCGGGCTGCCGGCGATGCGCCCGGCGGTCATCGCGGCCAGGAACACGGTGAGCACGGCCGAGCCCGCGGCGTTGTCGAGGCCGTGACCGTCGATCATCGCGAGCGGCAGCCAGTCGTTCGCGGACCCCTCGGCCAGCGCCATGCCGAGCACGATCACGCCGATCAGCAGGGTCGACGGCTGTGCCCAGACCTGCCAGCGGGTGAGCTGCACGGGGGTCGGGCTGGTCGCGGTCGAGGTGTGCTCATCGAACCGGTGCTCGTCGCCGAAGCGCGACGCGGCCGCCAGCATGACCACGCACGTGACGATGCCGAGGACGGTGAAGTGCAGCACGACGGGCACCTCGAGCGCCTCGGTCAACGCCCCGAGCCCGGCGCCGGCGAGCGTGCCGACGCTGAACGCCGCGTGGAACAGCGGCATGATCGTCCGCCCGCCGGCCTTCTCGGCGGCGGCACCGGACACGTTCATGGACACGTCGACCAGGCCGTTGCCGAAGCCGAACGCGATGAGACCGACCCAGATGGCGGCGAAGCCCCACCCGTACGTGACCGCGAAGCCGGCGAAGGTCAGCCCGACGGCCAGGCAGACCGAGGCCACCTGGACCCCGCGGCGCGCACCGAGCTTCGACACGATGTGCCCGGCGAACGTCAGGCCGCCGATCGAGCCCACCGCCATGCCGAGGACGAGCAGGCCCATCTCGAAGGTCGTCGCGCCGAGGGAGTCGCGGACGCTCGGGATGCGGCCGAGCCAGGTCGCGATCGCCAGGCCCGACAGCGTGAAGGCCACGAAGACCGCGACGATCCAGACGCGGGTGGTCGGGGCGGTGCGGGCGGACGTCGTCGTCATGTCGGGCTTTCCGGGTCGGTGCTGATCGGTGCTGGTGCCGGTGCTGCGTGGGTCCTGCGATGCGTGTCGCGGTGGTGTCGAATCGATTCGACCCCGTTCGGTGACTACGCTAACGGGCGATGGACGAACCGGCAACAGGACCCGGCGCGTCCGGGACCGGAGCGTCCCGGACCGGCGCCGACGGTGGGGCGAGCCGTGGACCCCGCCCGACCCTCGCCGCCGTCGCCCGCGCGGCCGGGGTCGCCCCGTCCACGGCGTCGCTCGCCTTCAGCGGTGCCGGACCGGTCTCCGAGGACGCGAAGGCCCGCGTGCTCGCCGCGGCCGCCGAGCTCGGCTACGGCGGACCGGACCCGCGGGCGCGCTCGCTGCGCCGCGGTCGGTCCGGGGTGATCGGCGTCGTGATGGACGAGCGCCTGAGCGACGCGTTCCGCGATCCCGTGAACGTCCTGACCCTGGACGGCATCGCCGAGGTCGCCGGCGAGGCGGGGGCGTCGCTGCTGCTCGTCCGGAGCCCGCTCGACGACGAACGCGGCACCGGCCCGATCGTCGACGCGCCGATGGACGCCGTGGTCCTGGTCGGCTGCAACGTCCGGATCGACCCCGCCGTCGCCGTGCTCCGTCGCCGGCAGATCCCGGTCGTGGCGATCGAGGCGGACGAGATCGAGGGTGCGGTCCCGATCCACCTCGACAACCGCGAGGCCTCGCGCCGAGCCGCCGCGTTCCTCCGCGACCTCGGGCACACCGCCGTGACCATCGTGACGCTGCCCCTCGACGGGAGCCGCCGTCGCGGGCTCGTCGACGCCGACCGTGAGGCCGAGGGCGTCGCCCACACCACGCTCGAGCGGCTCCGCGGGGTCCGCGGCGTGTACGGGGACGCCCCCGCGATGGAGGCCGCCGGCAGCTCGGTCGAGGAGGGCCGCATCGCCGGGCAGTCCCTGTTCGCCGGCGCAGCCTCCGGGGCCGCGATCCCGACCGCGGTGGTGGCGCAGAGCGACCTGCTCGCCGTCGGGGTGATCTCGGCCGCACTCGACGCCGGACTCCGAGTGCCGGAGGACGTCAGCGTCGTCGGCTTCGACGGCATCACGGTCGACGACAGCCTGCTCCACCGCTCGCCGATCCGGCAGCTCACCACGCTCGTGCAGCCCTTCGAGCAGAAGGGCCGTGCCGCGGCCCGCGCGGCGCTCGCGATGCTCGAGGGCGGCGAGCCGCACCCGGCGGCGTTCCGGTCCGAGCTGCGGATCGGCGACACGACCGGCCCCGCTCGGAGCTGACTGGGGAATCCCTCAGCACCGCGGGCACGATGTCGGCCGTGCCGCGAGGCGACGGCCCGTACGCTCAGCGCCGTGCAGCACGCTCGACGCCCCGGCAGGACGGTCTGGACCGTGCTCGTCGTGGTCCTGGCCCTGACCGTCGTGAACGTCGGGGTCGGCGCGACCTGGTGGAGCCGGGCGTCGGCCGACCCCACCGCCGCGGTCACGGTGACGGCCACGCCCACCCCGGCCGTCACGCCCACACCGACCGTCCTCCCCGACCCGGCGGGGTCCGACGGCATCCCCCTCGCCGAGCACCCGTCGGCGTCACAGGGCCCGGCGACCCTGGACCTGGCGCACACCTGGGCCCCGCGGACGGACCTGCCGACCGCCGGGCGTCTCCTGCACGTGACCATCCCGGCGACGCGGTCGCACTTCACCGCCCGGCCCGGGCTGCTCTGGTTGCCGCCCGCCGCCCTGGTGCCGGACCCGCCGGCGCTCCCGGTGGTGGTCCTGCTCCCCGGTCAGTCCCGCGGCTCCGGCCCCGAGGACCTGGAGACGGGCGGGCACCTCACCGAGACGATGGACGCGGTCGCAGCGATGCACGCCGGGCTCGCGCCGATCGTCGTCGTCCCGGACCAGCTCGGCCCCGACTCCGGCAACCCGATGTGCATCGACGGCCCGCTCGGCAACAGCCGCACGTACCTGGAGCAGGACGTCCCGGCGTGGATCACGTCGCACCTCCGCGTCCAGACGGGGGCGTCCGCGTGGACGATCGGCGGGTTCTCGCAGGGCGGCACGTGCGCGATCCAGCTCGGCGCCGGTGACCCCGGGCGCTTCGGCAACATCATCGACGTGTCCGGGGAGCTCGGCCCGACGCTCGGCAGCCCCGGGGAGTCGATCGCCCGCGGCTTCTCCGGCAACGCCGCCGCGTACCGCGCCGCGCAGCCCGAGGCCCTGCTCGCGGCGCACCGGCCCTACCGCAACAGCTCCGCGTTCTTCACCGCGGCGCAGCTCGACGGGCGGTACGGGCCCGCGATGCCCGTCGTCGCCGCGCACGCCGCAGCTGCGGGCATGCACGTCACGACCTGGGTGGTGCCGGGCGTCAAGCACAACTGGCTCGCTGCGCGGGCGGCGATCGCGGCGGGGATGGCGTGGCTCGTGCCGCGGATCGGGCTGGCCCCCGGTCCGTGACCCCGGCGCCGGGACTGCGCGCACGAGCAGCGCAGTCTGAGTGGAGCTTCAGTCTGCGGTCGTACCCCGAAACCGGTACCGCGGCGGTAGTGCTCGTGGCTCTGTTGTTTGTCCGCACGGCGCGGCCCAGCGGCGACGTACCCCGGTCGTTCCACCGTACCCGAACGGGGGGCAGAACCGATGGATCAGCTGAGCGCGACTGTCCTTACGCTCCGGCCCAGGCAGCTGCAGCTTCGACGAACGCGTACTTCGGTGACACGGAAACGATCAAGGCCGCGTACGGCACCACGGACGGGCAGATCTGCGGCGTGGACGTGTCGACGCCGCAGTACGGACAGCTGAAGACCACCACCGGAGCCACCCCGGCGACCGGGAACGCGGTCACGACCTCGTACCTCTACGACATCTGGGGTCGTACCGCAGGAACCAAGCAGTCCGGGGACGACGACTGGTCCTGCACCGTCTACGACGCCCGCGGCCGCGCGGTGAAGAGCACGACCTCGGCATTCAATGGCCAGCCCGGAACCACCGCGATCACGTCGTTCTCCGCGGATGGTCTGACCACGGTGGTGACCGACGACGCCGTCGCCGGGTCGCCGAACGGATCCAAGATCACCATCGTGTCGAACCTGCTCGGCCAGGTCACGAAGTACGTCGACGTGTGGGGCACGACGACGACCACGTCCTACGACCAGGCGGGCCGCGTCACCTCGACGCTGGCGGTGACGGCGGATGGTGTGCAGCACTCGACGGGGCAGTCGTACGACATCGACTCGAAGGTGACGCAGTTCACCGCTGACGGCAAGGTCGTCGCCGTACCCACCTACCAGCAGGGTGACGTCACGTCGGTTTCGTACCCGTCCGGGGACGGCAACGCCGGCAACGGCACGTCCGGGACGGCGTCCAAGGACGGCGCTGGGCAGCTGACCGGGTTGGCGTGGTCGTTCCCGAACAACCAGCCGCAGCTCACCGACCAGGTCGTCCGGTCCCAGTCCGGCGACATCCTGAAGGACACCGCCACGCTCGGCGCAACGTCCAACACGTCGACGTACTCGTACGACACGGCCGGACGGCTCGTGGCTGCGACCATCCCCAGGCATCAGATGACGTACGGGTTCGGCCAGGCCGCGTGCGCTCAGACGGGTGCGGTCGCTGCGGCGGGGAAGAACGGGAACCGGACGTCTTCGTCGGATCAGCTCCTCGACGCTTCCGGGAACCCGGTGGGCGCGGCGACGCAGGTCGCGTCTTGCTACGACGCCGCGGATCGCCTGATCGGCACGACGGTGACGAACCCGGTCGCGGGTGCGACGCCGGTGAATCAGTCCCTGTCGGGCGCGCAGCTGGCGTACGACGCGCACGGGAACACCACGAAGCTCGCCGACGAGACGCTCGTGTACGACGGGCAGGACCGGCACGTGCAGACCGTCCTCGACGACGGGTCGAAGGTCGTCTACGTGCGTGACGCGTCGAACCGGATCGTGCAGCGCACCGAACAGATCCCAGACGGGACGAAGACGGTGACCCGGTACGGGTTCACCGGCGACGGCGACACCCCCGACTTCGTCTACGACGGTGCCAGCAAGCTGACCGAGTGGGACCTCCCGCTCGCCGGCGGCGTCACGGTCGAGTACCGGGGCAGCACCGCGGTGTGGTCGTACCCGAACATCCACGGCGACATCATCACGACGACCGACGCGGCCGGGCAGCTCGCTGGCACGACGTTGCCGGTCTACGACCCGTTCGGGCAGGTAATGGACCAGACAACGGGCCTGTTCGGCACGACGGCGGCCAATCAGGCGGGACCGGACACGCAGCAGGGCTACGCCGACTACGGGTGGCTCGGGCAGCACCAGAAACTCAGTGAACACCTCGGCTCGATCGCGACCATCGAGATGGGCGCCCGCCAGTACGTCGCAGCACTCGGCCGGTTCTTGCAGGTCGACCCCGTCGAGGGCGGCACCGACAACGACTACGCGTATGTCAACGATCCGGTCAACGGCTCCGACCTTGATGGAAACAAGGCGTGGTACCGAAAGGTAAACTGGTGGCAGGTAATTGATGTAGTAGCGACCGTGGCTATGTTCATTCCGATTCCGGGCCTGGGTCTCATTGCGAGCGGTTACAAAGTGGCTCGAACCGCTTTCGCTGTCTACCGGGCGGCGAAGGTGATCCGAGCCGGTGGGCAGGCTGCTGAACGGACGGCTCAGCTCGGGCTCTATGCGCGCGGCTTCCTCGGGCGATCGGGGACGCGGATTGGCATGAGGGCAGCGTTGGGTCGAGGCACTTCGAAATTGCCACTGAAGAATGGAAGGGGGTGGTATCGGGTTTCGCGCTCCGGTGACTTGGCATACAGGGCGCCCGTTAAGCACGCCGGTGTGTGGAAATCGAACATCATGTCAGGGAGGAATGGTTATGGACAGGGTGCCCAGATGCGCAACGTGCACGTGATGCACGGGACTCGGAGATTTTTTTGAGTAGCTTCGCGAGTTCGTCGATGCCGAGTGAGTGGCCTGACGGCGTTGTTGTCGCACAGTACGAAAGTGGCCCCTTTCGGGGCCACTGGGTGGTCGTTGAAGCCGTCGATTCCATGTATGGGGATGCGGACCCGGAACACTATCGCGTGATCGCGGTAGATCTGCCTATATCGCTTGACAACGGGGCCCCGATCTTGCTCCCTGCTGAGCATTCTCCTCAGGCGGATGGGAGCGCAGACGTCCTTGAGATCATGCGGAGAGACCTCCCTCTTCGTTGGTCGGTAGAGGCGGAGGACATAGAACGGGCGTACAAGTGGCTCGCCGACATGGACGAGCGGATACGCGCTAGCCTTCCCCGCAAGGAGCGGCGATTTCTCAAGTATCTCAGGAAGCACTTCAGCCCCCCAAAGCGGATGCCCTGAATACAGTGATCATGCGGTCGGCAGGTCACTATCCGCAGTGCTACCAAGAGCGTGCTTGGAATGCTACAACGCGCAGGGAGGAGAGCCTTCGCGAAGGTTCGTGAACAATGGTTCTGCGCGCCGCGAGGACCGCGTTTCACAAGATGTGCGTTGATAGCGCTGAGGACTCTGCCAACTCATATGAGTTCGGCACTATGCAACGGGAGGAGTGCGGGTGACTGCTGGCGACGAGCAGCGTCCAGGAGCGTTCGCCCCGTTCGGCGCGGGCATCGTGGCCTCCGCCGTCGGCTTCCCGGTCCTCGCCCTCAGCGGAGCGAGCGAGCTCGCCACGGACCCGATCGATGCGGCGGTCACCCTCGCCATCGCGTCCGGGGCGCCCGCCGCCGTGGTGTTGCTCGGTCTCCTCACTGCCGTCCCGCGACCTCTGCGGGGTACGTGCGTCAACGATCCCTCAATGAGTCTGATGTCGATGGTCAGATGCGTATGTCGACTCTTGATGGCGGGCACAGCTATGGCGGTGGACGGCTCCGCATTCCAAGCGGTCGCGGCAAAGCGGGTGCAGCGTTCGGCATGGGTACGGCTGCTGGAGCGGGCGCTCACGGCATCCCTCGAGTCAATACGCAATCGCGGACGGCGGAGAAGTATAAGGATCATATTTACTCTGTCTATGTTATGTACCGCGGCCAGGATGTCCGGGAATATGGCATCACGCGACAAAGTCCATGGGAGCGGCGTCCGCGAGCGCAGAAGAGCAAATGTCAGGCCAATGGCCAACAGTGCTCGTGGGCGAGAGTCAAGGTGACGCAAGGATGGGTTTCAGCTCGCCAAACCGGAAGCTCCTAAATCGAGAATTACAAACGGCGATACGGTCATTGCCCTCCTGGCCAGCGGATGAGTTGCAGATGACCGACGGAAAGAGTGCTGACACAATGAAGATTTCAGAAGCTGCTGACCTTGCTCGACGATCTTCGGAGCGACAAGTGGTTGATGATCTGTCACGTCATGACTCGCGAACCGTGCGTATCGCAGCGGCGAGCAATCGGTCAGCGTCCGATGCCGCAGTGAAGGTCTTGCTTTCGGATAAGGACCCGACTGTGCGACTGGTGGCGGCGGCCGAAAATCTTGAGCTTAGGCCGCGCCTCTACAGCGTCGTTGCCCAATCATTGGATGAAGATGTTCGGACAGTTCTTGCGAGCATGTTCCTCGAGCGCTTCGAGCTTTCCCTCCCACCGCGCATTCAGTACCGATTAGCGACGGACGCGTCGGCAGAAGTGCGTGGCCGGATAGCGGCAACCACCGATGACAACGACATCTTTGAAAACCTCCTTAAAGATGCTGCGACGAAGGTTCGGGCTTATTGCGCGAGCAATCCCCGGATCAATAGAGAGCAGATGCAGCGGCTCGTAACTGACCGAAGGGCCGAGGTTCGAACTGCGGTGGCCGGCAACGGCTTGCGCTTCCCCGATGAGGCTCAGCTCATGACACTTGCGGCAGATCGCTCTTCCTCAGTTCGGTGGGCTGTCATCTTCCGAGTAGACCGGCCTCGTGAAGCTCTGCAACTCCTTGCTGCCGATCCCGACGACTTCAACCGCGAACACGCAGAAAGAGCGCTTCAGGATGAGTATCTGATCAATGCGCCAGCGGTTGTCAGCGTCGAACAGGAACGCCGGTCACGAGCTAGCGCAATCGCTGCCTTCCCGGAGTCGAGCTGATCTGCACGGCGGACTGACCGAGACCGGGAGCAGCTGGCCCCGAGGGTGAAATGTGCGGCGCTCAAGGCTCCTCGCTTGGGCGCGGTATCTACAAGGTCGCGCACCGAGATCGTTCAGGGTGGCTGGATATCGCTGGAGCAGCTTCGTTTCTGGTTGGCAAGGCGCTCTCCGTCGGGAATCGCATATACCGCGCTCGAGCACTCGCCCCAATTCCTCGATTCGTGAGAGGTCGACCAGCTGATCGCGTGGCGCGGCATGCCGTGAGGCTGCGAGCTTACAAGATCAAACGTTACGTGATTCGACCTCATCATTATGCAGATACCGGCTACGGTATCTATCAAAGCGCAAGTTGGGTCCGAGCCAAAGCGCGCGACGGACTCAAGTATCGGTAGAGTCGACATGCCAGAAAGAGCGTTGACGGAAATGAGAAAAGACGCAATAGTTCTTCTTGGCCCGGCTGTCACTCGCCACTCACTTGCAGCATGTGACGCAATGGCGGCACTAGCCGGTATCGTGCTCGCGCGGCAGATTGGGGATCATCTTCGACTCGAGTGGGTTACGGTAGTTCTCTCCGCCATCAGCGTGACAGTCGGAGGCTGCATGTTTTGGCGCGCCCTACGAACCGGCGCGGAAGTAGCACGAGACCACCTTGTCATACGGGGCTTGATCCGGAATAGGCGAATTGCATATGCGACAATTTTTGCCATGCCGCAATCTGAAGATGTCGTATCGTTGCCCTTCATTGGCTGGAATCAACACGGCCGCAAACGCTTCTCTCCGCTTTTTGCCTTTTGGGTATCTCCGGGTCCGCTTGCTGCGTCGGCGCGACGCGGCGCGATGGAAGCATTGGTTGAACTTGAGAAGTGTAGGAGCCGTCCTCGCAGGTAGGAGGAGCCGTGTATGTGACGGACGGCGAGCTCCGGTAGAACGCCGAGCTTCGCGCTGCGCAGCACCTATCTTCAGGTCATTGCCGCAAAAATCGATCGGGCTGCACTGCATTCACGGATCTCCAGTGAATTCCAATCGTGGAATCCCGAGATATCTACCCCATCATCCTCGTCGTGGAAGTGGGAACATTGGGCAGCATCGACTGTGGCAAAAGCCTGGAAAATTTGGGGGACGCTTTTGATAATCCAAAACCCCTTGATTGCGTTTGACCTGGACTATCACCCCTACCGCGTTGCGTTTTCTGACATCGCCACGGGTGCCTTCGAGTGGGAGCTCGCGCTCGAGGTGGAAATTGCCTTCGATTCTGATTTCGAGGAGGTGAGCATAGTTGCGGAGGCTGATGGTGTTGTGGAATTTGCTTCCAGAAGTGAAGACGCAAAAGAATCCTCTTGGCGCGAGACCGCCATACTGGCCCTGAGGTCTCAGGCAACGAGAAGCCGTACCCACGTGATCGACGAACAGATCCTGGCTGAAGCGTGTCCCTCGGAGTTGCTCCGACGGATTCAGGAGATATGGTAGACGACATGATTCGATACTGACTACCGTTCGTGTGGATGATTGCTCATGCACAAGAGTTGCCGGAGTGAGTGTTCGCGACTTTGACCAGGGGTCATGGGAAGGAGGATTTCGGTAACTAGATCAAGCGGGTCCGTTTCGGTGTGGGACTGCAAGATGCTTCCGGGGCGTGGATGGAGAAGGTAGTGCGACGCGTCGCTCACTCAGGCAACACGGCTCGGTGGATTGCGTTGCCGATCTACTCAGCTGCGTTGTCCGTCATCCTTCTGAATCTCCTCAATGGCACCGCGGTGCCGCGCACGCTTCCGGCCGGGATAATCCTCGGTGTTGTGGTGTCCGCCATGGGGTATTTCCTGGTGAGGAGCCTGTTCATGGGTATCTACATCAACGGGCAGGTCCTTGTTGTTCGGAGCTGGTTCCGTACGTCACGATGGAATCGTGCTGCGATAACGAGCTGCCGGGCCGTGAGTTACGAAGGCTTCTTGAACGCCGGGAATCTCGACGGAAGTGGCCGATTCCTCAAGGTGATGGCTTTCGGCATCAGGAATGACGAGGGGTCAGTCCGCTTGCGCCGTCCATTGGGGACGTTGTGCGGCCCAACCCGTGCCGCACAGCAGACGAGGGAGATCTCTGCTTGGCTGGAAGGTGCCGAGCACGCGTGACCACCCGATCAGACCCGAGAGACCGGTGAGGGTAGACCGCAGCGGAGATCGTCCGTCCCGGGCGACCGGCCAAGAAGGCCTGGTCTGACGAGTGGTGGAGATCGACGCCGACCCCATGGCGTTGAGCGGATTTGCCGCGCAATTCCCTCCCCCGGTGTGACCTCCGACGCCATGCCCTCGAGGTCCCCCGGCGGCTGCAGGCAGTGGTCGACCCCCTCGTCCGGATGACCGAGGGTCCACCCGGCGGCCGACCCCGTCGAGACCGCGGGCCGACGATTCCCGGGCGCCGACCGGACAGGCTCGGAGCATGAGCACCAGTACGCGCACCACCATCCGTCGTTCCGCCGCCCTCGTCGCCGCAGCCGCCTCCATCGGGCTCCTGACCGGCTGCAGCGTCGTCCACCAGCAGTTGGGCGACGCGTGGGCCGTGACGTACGAGGTGACGGTCGACCAGCCCGTCGGCGCGACGCTCGCGGACGTCCACGTCGAGGGCGCCGACGGCCGCGGGGACGCGCCTCGCGAGGTCGACCTCGGCGACCGGAAGACCCGGAAGGCGTCGGACGGCGGATCGCGTTGGACGCGCGAGCTCGTCGTGCTCGCGGAGGACCGGGCCTCGGTCCGGGCGACGCCCGCCGCCGGGGCGACCGCTACCTGCCACATCCTGCTCGACGGCGGGCGCGAGATCGCCTCCGCCACCTCGAGTGCGCCGGGCGAGCCGGTGCGGTGCTCGGCGACCACGCCGACGTTCGCCTGACGGGGCAGCCGTGCTCAGCGCCGCCGCAACCCGAGTCCGAGCACCGCGACCAGGTTCACCGCGCTGCCGACCAGGAACCCGGTCGTCCCGCCCGCGACCCCCGCGGCCGGCGCGAGCACGGCCATCAGCACCGCCCCCACGACGAACCCCGCGACCGAGGCCAGCGCCACCGCCCGCGACCGACCGGCCGCGAGCAGGAGCGCCGCCGGCACGAGCCCGACCGTGAACACCCACACGCCGACCATCAGGTACCGCAGGTCCGCCACGGCTCCCGCCCCCTCGGCCGGGTAGATGATGGGCAGGAACCACCCGGCGAGCAGCGCGACGAGTCCGAACACGACCGCGGTCCCGCCGGCGAAGCCCGCGACGAGCACGGCGGCGCCGCGGGAGCGCAGCGACCCGCCGTCCGTCCGGTGCGCGAAGGCCGGGACGAGCACCTGCCCCAGGGCCTGCCCGAGCATCGAGGCGGGCGTCGCGAGCGTGAACGCGGCGGCGTAGACCCCGGCCTCGCGCGCGGAGACGCTCACCTGCGCCGCGATCATCGTCAGCTGGAGCAGGCCGTTCGCGGTGGTCACGGCCAGGACGTTCCACAGCGCGAAGCCGAGCACCCCGGTAGTCGGCTCCGGCGGCCCGGCGGCACGGTTGCCCCGGGGCCAGCACGCCACCGCGAACACCGTGTAGCCGGCGGCCAGGGGGAGCAGCACGAGGGGCTCGAGGCGGGCGACGCACACGGCCACGAGCAGCCCGAGCGCGAGCACGCTCGTGACGGTGTCCCACAGCGCGGTCAGCGGCGCACGACCGTAGCCGAGCTGCGCACCCCGCGCGTGGCAGTAGAGGCCGTAGGCCACCACCACCGCGACGCCGCCGACGACGGTCCACGGCCCGTTGCCCCACGCGATCGCGATCGGCACGGTCAACGCGGCGAGCAGGACGCTCGACACCGCCGTCGCAGCCCCGAGCAGTCGGTTCACCGCGGCGTCCGACCGGCCGGCCCGGAGCGCCACCGCGAGGTACCGCGACGCCGTGTTCCCCGCCGCGTTCGGCCAGAGCAGCGCCGCGAAGACCGACAGGGACAGCAGGGCCGTGGTGTGCCCGAGCGTCTCGGTGCCGAACACCCGGCCGACGACGACCGTGACCAGGAGCTTCGCGACCCCCTGCACCCCGATGCCGACCGTCGCGAGCACCGCGGAGGACGCGACCGCGGTCCCTTCCCCGGAGCGCGTCACCGGGCCAGCGCCTGTTGGATCCAGCCTCGTCGGTGCGCCCGAAGCCCGAGCGTCACCGCCCGGACCCCGATGTACTCGAGCGCGAACGCCGCCCAGAGTCCCGCGAGCGTGCCGCCCGCCCACCAGAGGAGCGGCAGGTACACGACCAGGTTCACCCCGCCGGCGATCGCCAGGTACCGGGCGTCACCCGCGCCGATGAGCACGCCGTCGAGCACGAAGACGTAGCCCGCGACGGGCATCCCGACCGCGATGAGGACGAGCACGAGCGGCAGGGCGTCCCGGACCGCGGCGGAGTCGGAGAACACCGGTCCGAGCAGGCTGCTCACCGCGACGGTCACGAGCCCGAGGAGCACGCCCCCGGCGATGCCGAGCAGCACCAGCCGCCGGGTGACGAGCCGCACCCGGTCGGGATCGCGCGCGCCGAGGCCGTGCCCGACGAGGGCCTGCCCGGCGATGGCGAGGGCGTCCAGCGCGAACGCCAGGGTCGAGAAGACGGTGAGTCCGACCTGCGTCGTCGCGAGCCCGGTGGTCCCGAGCGCTGCCGCGGTCCCGACGGTCGCGAGCATCGCGACGCGCAGCGAGGCGGTGCGGAGGAACAGCCACGCCCCCGACCGCAGCGCGCGTGCGACGCCGGACGCTCCCGGCCGCAGCGGCGCACCGGACGCCCGGGCTGCGCGGACCGCGATGCCGACGTAGACCGCCGCCATGGCCCACTGCACGATGACGGTGCCGGCCGCCGAGCCCTCGACGCCCCATCCCGCGCCGTAGATGAGCACGGCGTTGAGCAGCCCGTTCGCCACGAAGCCGACGGTCGCGACGACGAGCGGGGTCCTGGTGTCCTGCAGGCCGCGCAGCAGTCCGGTCGAGGCGGTCACGACGAGGATCCCGGGCAGGCCGATCAGCGACACCGTCAGGTACGCCGTCGCCGCCGCCGACACCGCGGGCGAGGCGCCGAACAGGTCGACGAGCGGCCCGGCCAGCGGCCACCCGACGAGCGCGAGCACGACGCCGAGCGCGAGCGCGAGCCACATCCCGTCGATACCGGCGTGCACCGCGCCGCGACGGTCCCCACCACCGAGGGCCCGGGCGACGGCCGGGGTCGTCGAGTACGCCAGGAAGACGAGGAGTCCCGTCACGGTCTGCAGTACGGCGCCCGCCAGGCCGACCGCCGCGAGGGACGTCGCCCCGAGGTGCCCGACGAGCGCGGTGTCCGTCAGCAGGAAGAGCGGCTCGACGACGAGCGCGCCGAGGGCGGGTACCGCGAGCCGGACGATGTCCCGGTCGACCCCGCGCTGCTCGGAGCGAGCAGGGCGCTCGGCGGACGCGGGAGGACGGGGCACCGCACCATTCTGGTGGCGGTACGCTCCGACCGTGGACCTGACCGCCCTCGTGCCCGGTGCCGTCGGGATCGCCCTGAGCCCCCTGCCGATCGCGTCGGTCGTCTTCCTGCTCGGACACCGCCGCGGGTACGGACCCGCGATCGCCTGCGTGGTCGGGTGGGCGACGGCGGTGGCCGTGGCGCTCGTGGTCGCGGTCCTCGTCGGCGAGCGGCTCCCGCTCGAGACCGCCGGCGGGTCGTCGGTGCAGGCCGTCGTGGCGCTCGCCGCCGCCGCGGTGCTCGCCGGACTCGCCGTCTGGCAGTGGACGACACGGCGCCTGCCCGACGGGCGTCCGTCGAGTGCCCGGTGGTCGGACGCCGTCGAGCGGCTCGGCACCGGTCACGGCTTCGGCCTCGGCCTGCTCCTGTTCTGCAACCCCAAGGCGCTCGTGCTCGCGCTCACCGCGGGACTGGCGTTCGGCGACGCTGACCCCGCGCCGGGGCAGGCCGTCGTGGCGGCCGTGCTGTTCGTGGTCGTCGCCGCCTCGACGGTCGCTGCGCCGGTCGTCCTCGCGGCTGCCGCCGGTCCGCGTGCGCACCGGCCCCTGTCCGCCCTGCGGGTGGGCATCGAGCGGTGGGGCACCGTCGGCCTGGTGGTGGTGCTCGTCGTGCTGGCGGTGGTCCAGCTGGTGGTCGGCCTCACCGGCCTCCGCTGACCCGGCCGGTCCCGGCAGGCGGGCAGGCGGGCAGGTGGGCTGACGGGCTGGCGGGACGCCGGACGGGAGGATCGTGGCGGGCTGGCCACGATCCTCCCGTCCGGCAGTCCGTGCGTCAGTCCGCGCGCGGCTCCGCCGGGACCGCACCGGTCGCGGCGTGCGCCGCGTCCGAGGCCTTCGGTGCGGCCTGCTCCGTACCGCGTGCCCGGCCGACCAGGTCCATCAGGTGGTAGACGACGATCGCCGCGACGGTGCCGACGATGATGCCGCCGAAGGTGGCGCCACCGAACGAGAACGTGAAGTCGGCGATGCCCATGATCAGGGCGATGCCCGCGGTCAGCTGGTTCTTCGGCTTGGCGAAGTCCACCTTGTTCTCGACCCAGATGCGGATGCCGATGACGCCGATCAGGCCGTACAGCGCCGTGGTCGCACCGCCGAGCACGCCGGCCGGGACCGACGAGATGACCATCCCGACCTTCGGCGACAGCCCGAGCAGGATCGCGACGATGCCCGCGACCCAGTACGCGGCGGTGGAGAAGACCCGTGTGGCGGCCATGACGCCGATGTTCTCGCCGTAGGTCGTGGTGGCCGAACCGCCCCCGGCGCCGGCGAGCACCGTCGACAGGCCGTCCGCCATGAGTGCGCGTCCGGTCAGCGGTGTGAGGTCGCGGCCGGTCAGCTGCCCGACGCCCTTCACGTGACCCACGTTCTCGGCCACGAGCGCGAGGACGACGGGCACGAAGCCCAGGTACACGGCGAGCTGCCCGGGGTCGAAGGCCGGCGCCGTGAAGGTCGGCAGGCCGACCCAGGGGACCTCGGACACCTTCGACAGGTCGACCTGCCCGGACAGTGCGGCCACGACGTAGCCGACGACGACACCGATCACGATGGACAGGCGGCCGACGAGCCCCTTGAACAGGACGGTCACCAGGATGATCGCCGCGAGGGTGACCACCGCGGTCAGGGGTGCCTTCGTGAAGTTGTCGCGGGCGGCCGGCGCCAGGTTGAACCCGATCAGGGCGACGATCGCACCGGAGACCACGGGTGGCATGAGCCGGTCGATCCAGCCCGCACCGGCCAGGTGCACCACGAGGCCGACGAGCGCGAGCAGGGCGCCGACGACGATGATGCCGGACAGGGCGAGGGGGATGCCGCCGATCTTCGTCGCGGCCGCGATCGGTGCGATGAAGGCGAACGAGGAACCGAGGTAGCTCGGCAGCCGGTTGCCCGTGATGAGCAGGAAGAGGAGGGTCCCGACACCGCTGAAGAGCAGCGTGGTGGACGGTGGGAAGCCGGTCAGCAGTGGGACCAGGAAGGTCGCGCCGAACATCGCGACGACGTGCTGGACACCGAGGCCGATCGTCCGCCCCCAGCTCAGGCGCTCGTCCGGCGCCACGATCGTCGAGGCGGAGACGGTCGCGCCGTCCCCGTGCAGCTTCCAGCCGAGTCCCATGCGATGACCGTACCGGGCCGCCGGCACCCTGTGGGGTCGTCCACAGGGGTGGCCACTGACCGGGTGCCGAGCCGGTGGTGGTGGCTATCGTGGACGCATGACGGACGTCGCACCCACGCCAGGGAACCCGAGCACGGGGACCACGCAGACCTCGGGAGCCCTCGGCTCCGGGATCACGACCGACGAGCTCGACCCCGCGGTCCGACCGCAGGACGACCTGTACCGGCACGTGAACGGCTCGTGGATCGACGCGACGCCCATCCCCGACGACAAGGCGCGGTACGGCTCGTTCACGGTGCTGGCCGAGGCTGCCGAGGAAGCCGTCCGCGCGATCGTCGAGCGCTCCCAGCAGGCCGCTCCGGGGACCGAGGAGCGGAAGGTCGGCGACCTCTACACGTCCTTCACGGACGAGCAGCACCTGGAGTCGCTCGGCACGGAGCCGATCGAGCCCCTGCTCGCCGAGGTCGACGCGGTCGACTCCGTCGAGGACGTCGTCCGCATGGTCGGCCGCTTCGAACGGCTCGGGCTTCCCGGGTTCCTGCAGCTCTTCGTCGACAACGACCCGGGCGACCCCGAGTCGTACGTCGTGTTCCTCGAGCAGTCCGGCCTCGGGCTGCCCGACGAGTCGTACTACCGCGAGGACCGGTTCGCCGACATCCGCGCGAAGTACCGCGAGTTCGTCGCCGCGATGTTCCCGCTCGCGGGCTTCGACGACGCGGCGGAGCGGACCGACCACGTGATCGCGCTCGAGACGGCGCTCGCCGCGGAGCACTGGGACAACGTGACGACCCGCGACAGCCAGAAGACCTACAACAAGATGCCCTGGGCGGAGATCGCCGGACTCGCCCGCGGCACCGACCTGCAGCACTGGGTGGACGCCATCGACGCCCCGGCCGGCGCCTTCGAGACGGTCGTCGTGCGGGAGCCCTCGTTCATCACGGGGCTGGTCGCGCTGCTGCACCGCGAGCCGGTCGAGGCGTGGAAGGACTGGCTCCGCTGGCAGGTCGTCCGAGGATCCGCGGCCTACCTGACGAGCGCGCTGTCCGCGACGAACTTCTCGTTCTACGGAACGGCTCTGACCGGTGCGCCGAAGCAGCGCGAGCGCTGGAAGCGCGGCGTCTCCCTGGTCGAGGGTGCGATGGGCGAGGCCGTCGGTCGGATCTACGTGCAGGAGCACTTCGACGAGACCTCCAAGGCGAAGATGGACGACCTCGTCGCCAACCTGGTCGAGGCCTACCGGCAGAGCATCACCGCGCTCGACTGGATGACCGACGAGACCCGCGCCCGCGCGCTCGACAAGCTCGCCAAGTTCACGCCGAAGATCGGCTACCCGGTGAAGTGGCGCGACTACTCGGCGCTGTCCGTCGACCCGACCGACCTGCTCGGGAACGTCCGCGCGGTCGCGTCCTTCCAGGTGGACCGCGAGCTCGGCAAGATCGGCAAGCCGATCGACCGCGACGAGTGGTTCATGACCCCGCAGACGATCAACGCGTACTACAACCCGGGCTTCAACGAGATCGTGTTCCCCGCGGCGATCCTGCAGTTCCCGTTCTTCGACGCAGGCCGTAACGCCGCCGCGAACTACGGCGCGATCGGCGCCGTCATCGGGCACGAGATCGGGCACGGCTTCGACGACCAGGGCTCGCAGTACGACGGGGACGGCCGCCTGCAGAACTGGTGGACCGAGGCCGACCGTGCCGCGTTCGAGGACCGCACGAAGGCGCTCATCGCGCAGTACGACGCCCTCGTCCCGACCGAGGTCCCGGACGGCCACGTCAACGGCGCGCTCACCATCGGCGAGAACATCGGCGACCTCGGCGGTCTGTCGATCGCGTGGAAGGCGTACCTGCTGTCCCTCGACGGCCAGGAGCCGCCCGTGGTCGACGGCCTCAGCGGCGCCGAGCGGTTCTTCCTCAGCTGGGCCCAGGCCTGGCGGATGGCCATCCGCCCGGAAGAGGCAGCACGCCTGCTCTCGATCGACCCGCACTCGCCGACGGAGTTCCGCTGCAACCAGGTCGTGCGGAACATCGACGGCTTCTACGAGGCCTTCGGCGTGACCGAGCAGGACGCCATGTACCTCGACCCGGCAGAGCGCGTCGCGATCTGGTGATGACCGAACCGGACGCGTCCGCGTCCTCCGAACCGGGTTCCACCCGCCGTCCGCGGCGTCGACAGCACGTCGACGCCGCGGACGGCGTCCGTGCGCGCGGACGGCACCGCGGCGGTGCGGACGAGCGGTTCACGGCCGGCCTGGAGGCACTGGGTGCGTTGGCCCGGGACGGTGCGTCCGTCAGTGCGTCCGTCATCGACACCTCGACCGGCAGGGCCCTGCTGGCGGTGGACGACACGCTCGTGCAGCCCGTGGCGAGCCTCGGACGCGTCCTGCTCCTCATCGAGACCGCCGCGCAGCTCGAGGACGGCCGCCTGCACGGGGACCGGTTGCAGCGCATGGCGCGGGACACGGCGACGGGTGCCGGCCTGTGGCAGTTCCTGCAGGAACCGACCATGCAGGTCCCCGACCTCGCGACGCTCGTCGGTGCGACGGCCGACTCCTGGGCGATGAACGCGCTGCTCTCCACGGTCGGCATCGACGCCGTGCGGGAGCGTGCGGAGGCGCTCGGGATCGAGCGGACCGCCCTGATCGACCGCGTCCGGGACCGCCGCGGGCCGGACGACGCCCCGGACGCCTCGGTGGCCCCCACCGGCGAGCTCGCCTGGCTGATGCGGGGTCTGGCGCTCGGCGAGGTCGTCGACGAGGCCGTGTCGAACCGGGTGCTCGGCTGGCTGTCCCTGGCGAGCGACCTGTCCCTCGTCGCGGGCTCGTTCGGTCTCGACCCCCTGGCGCACCGGGCGCTCGACCACGGTCTGCAGGCGGTCGTCGTGACGGGGTCGTCGACGGGGGTGCGGGCGGAGGCCGGGATCCTCCGCGGGCCGGGGTCGTCGGTGAGCTACGCCGTCACGGTGACCTTCGACGACGCCTCGCTCCAGCGACGCCTCGGGGTGGTGGAGGCGCTCCGGACACTCGGTACCGAGGTGCTCGAGGTCGTGCACGCCCCGTCCTACCGCTGACCGCGGTCAGTCGGTCGCCTGCCCCTCGGGCACGAGCCCCTGCACGTCGAGCAGCGCCGCGCTCGACTCGGCGCAGGCGGTGTAGCCCGACGCGCGGACGAACAGGGACTCCGTCGACCCCGGCGGGTAGACGCGGAAGCCGTCCGCGGCGACCGGCGAGCAGGCGGCGTTCGAGAAGTTCTGCGCGTTCGCGATCTTCAGCGGAGCCACCGCGATCTGTCCCGGTCCGAGGGTCACGGTCGGGTGCGCCGACGATCGGTCCTGCGTCGCGGCGGCACCGATCTGCGTCCCGTCGCCGTCCCCGACGAACGAGACACCGGGCCAGCCCTGGAGGGTGCACGTCGTCGAGCCGGTGTTCCGCAGGGTCAGGTGGATGATCGTGCTCCCGGCGGCGCCACCGCTGCCGGCCTCGGTCCCGCCGGCGAGCGAGGAGACCGTGCAGGTCGTCCCGGAACCGTCGGCCGCGCCCCCGGTCCCGGTCGGCGTGGCACCGGGCGACGGTGCCGCCTGGCCGGCGGCGGACGGCGTCCCGGACGCGGAGGACCCGGGCGTGGCCGACGCGGTGACCGTCCTGGTCACCGACGGAGCCGGCCCCGACGAGCACCCGGCGAGGGCGACCACGGCGAGCAGGCCCGTGGCGGTGGACACGACGATCGTCTTCGCGTTCCGCTGCATGCTGCAACGCAACACCCGGCCCGGGGGACGGGTCTCGGCGCACGCCCAGCCGCGCCGAGCATGCTCGCGACGACGAGGCACCAGCCACGCCACACGAGCGACGGAGGTCGGACATGGCAGGCAAGCACGAACAGGCACGCGGCGACGAGGGCCGCGCGGACGGCGTCGAGCCCCGCGCCGGAGCGTTCGTCGACAGCGACATCCCCGGCGACGAGCACGTCACGTCGAACGAGCCCGCCGGCGAGTTCGTGTCGAGCGACATCCCCGGCGAGGCCCGACCCGAGGGCGCCGGTGACGGCCGCGACGAGGGCGAGTACGTCGAGTCGGACATCCCGGGCGAGGCCGAGCCGACCCTGGGCGAGGCCGCGGGGCACTACACCGACAAGGACCAGTAGCCCACAGCCTGGTCGGGCTCAGTCGACCAGACCGGCGGCGACCAGCCGGCGGAGCGTCTCGACGCCCGCCGGCGGGCACCGGTCCGCGTCCCCGGACGTGACCCACTCCACCTCGTCCACCTCTGCGGAGGCGACCGGCGAGGCGGTGTCCGACGCGCCTCCCGGTCGGACCAGGAAGAGCGCCATCGCGACGATCGTCCCTGGAGCCTGTCCGTGCGCCGGTTCCGTGACCGTCCCGAAGGGCTCGACGTCGGCGGCGGTGAGCCGCACCGCGATCTCCTCGTCGGCCTCGCGCAGCGCGGCCTGGACGTCGGTCTCGTGCGGCTCCGCCTTTCCGCCGGGCAGGTAGAGGACGTCTCGTCCGCGCGCACGCACCATCAGGACGCGCCGGTCGCGGACCAGCAGGAGGGCGCTGACACGCAGCGTCGGGGGACCGGTCTGGAGGCTCAGCTCGCGTCCGCCGCGTCGGTCCGGTCCGCGACGGGTGCGGTCCGGTCGGCCAGCGGGACGACGGGGGACGGCAGCTCGGCCTCGGGTTCGGGGTGGACGCCGTAGAGGGCGTCGAGGGCGCCGACGAACTCCTCGCCGCGCCCGGCACGGCCGAGCTCGCGGGCGCGGACGGACGGGCGGTGCAGCAGGACGCCGACGAGGTGCCGGAGTGCGCGCTCGGTCTGCTCGACGGACTCCGGGTCGGCGTCACGGCGCTTCGCCCGCTCGATCTCGTCGTCGAGGATGTCGAAGACGTGCTTCCGGAACGCGACGAGCGCCGGGGTCGTGGACTGCTCGAGCGCCTGGGCACGGAAGCGGGACACGGCGTCGTCCACCATCTGGCGCGCCTCGGACTCGGCGTTCAGCTCGGCGATCGGCGCGTGGATGCTGATCGTCTCGAGGTCGAGGAGCTCGACGCCGTCGACGTCCGCGGCGTCGGGGTCGACGTTGCGGGGGAGCCCGAGGTCGATGACGATCCGGCGCTGTCCGTCGTCGAGGTCGGCCGGTTCGACGACCGGGACCTCGCTCGAGGTGCACGTGATGACGACGTCGCTCGAGGCGATCGCCCCGCGCAGGTCGGTGGCGGCGACCAGGTCGTGCTTGGCGGCGAACCACGGCGCGCGATCGGACGGCGAGAAGACCTGGATGTTCGCGGCACCGCGGTCGCGCAGCGCGGCGATCGTCGTGGCGGCGTAGCTGCCGGTGCCGACGAGCAGCACGCGGGTGTGCGCCCAGTCGGTGATGCGCGAGGAGGCGAGCTCGAGGCCGAGGCGGACGAGCGAGCGTCCGGCGGCGCCGATGCGGGTGCGGGTCTTGACGCCGCGGGAGGTGTGCGCGGCTTCCTGGAAGAGCCGCTCGAGCTCGGAGGTCGTGGTGCCGTTCGCGCGGGCGTCCTCGAGCGCGCGTCGGACCTGGCCGGAGATCTCGGTCTCGCCGACGACGACGGACTCCAGCCCGCTCGACACGGCGAACAGGTGCTGCACGACGTCCCCGCCGCCCAGGACCTGGACGGACTCGGCGACCTCGGCGGGCACGAGGTCGCTCGCGGTCGCGACGGCGTCGACGGTGGCCGACACGGCGGAGTCGCGGTCGTCGCCCGCGATGTCGAGGTAGGCCTCGAAGCGGTTGCAGGTGGCGAGGACGACGGCTCCGTCGAGCACGTCGGAGTCCGTCACCAGACGGCTCGCGGCGGTCGGTGCGCCGATGCTCAGTCGCTCCAGGAGATCGAAGCTGGCGTTGCGGTGCGACGCCGTGAGACAGATGAGCACGTCTTCCATCGTAACCCGCGATCGCTGCGCGGGCTGTTCGCTGACCGCGTGCTCATGGACAGCCCCGCGACCGATGGCAGAATCGTCCGGTGACCGACGCCACCACCCCCGCGCTGCCCGATTCCCACCCGCTCGTGACCGGTCGGACCTCGGGGTCGCCGCTCGTCCGGGCGCTCCGCGGGGACCGGCCGGAGACGCTCCCGGTGTGGTTCATGCGGCAGGCCGGTCGGTCGCTGCCCGAGTACCGGGAGCTGCGGGTCGGCACCGCGATGCTCGACGCGTGCCTCGACCCGGCGCTCGCGTCCGAGATCACCCTGCAGCCGGTGCGCCGTCACGGTGTGGACGCCGGCATCTTCTTCAGCGACATCGTCGTGCCGATCAAGCTCGCGGGCGTCGACGTCGAGATCGTCCCCGGTCGCGGGCCGGTGCTCGGGTCGCCGATCCGCACCGCGGCCGACGTGGACGCCCTCGAGCCGCTCGACCCGGCGGCGCTCGCACCGATCACCGAAGCCGTGCAGCGGACCGTGGCGGAGCTCGGCGAGAAGCCCCTCATCGGGTTCGCCGGTGCGCCCTTCACGCTCGCCGCGTACCTGGTGGAGGGCGGCCCGTCGAAGGACCACATCCGCGCCCGCACGATGATGCACGCCGAGCCCGAGACCTGGGCCCGGCTGCTCGACTGGGCAGCGGGGGTCTCCGGGGCGTTCCTCCGGGCGCAGGTCACCGCCGGGGCGTCCGCCGCGCAGCTGTTCGACTCGTGGGTCGGTTCGCTCTCGCGTGCGGACTACGTCGCCTCGGTCGCCCCGCACTCCGCCACGGCGCTGGCGCACGTTGCCGACCTCGGGGTCCCGCGGATCCACTTCGGCGTCGGCAGCGGCGAGGTCCTGCACGAGATGACGACGATGGGCGACCCGGCGGACACGCTCGCGGTGGACGCGGTCGGCGTCGACTGGCGCGTGCCCCTGGACGAGGCCGTCCGCCGCGTCGGCCCCGGTGTGACCGTGCAGGGCAACGTGGACCCCGCCATGCTGTCGGCCCCGTGGCCGGTGCTCGAGGCCCACGTCCGCGACGTCGTGCGCCGCGGCGGGGCGGCCCGGGCGCACGTCGTGAACCTCGGGCACGGCGTCCCGCCGGAGACCGACCCGTCCGTGCTGACCCGCGTCGTCGAGCTGGCCCACTCGCTCGGGAGCGGCGCGGCCGACGGCGCTGGTGACGGCGAGGAGACCGCCGCGTGACCGACGTCGTCGTGGTCGGCGGCGGGGTCGCCGGCCTGGTCGCCGCCCGGGACCTCGCGAAGGGCGGCGCGCACGTGGTGCTCGTCGAGGCGGGGGACCGACTGGGCGGGATGCTCCGCAGGCACACGGTCGCGGGACTCGACCTCGACATGGGCGCGGAGTCGTTCGCGACCCGGACCGACGCCGTCGCGCGGCTCGCGACCGAGCTCGGCCTGGGCAACGACATCGTGTCGCCCGACCCCCGCGGCGCCTGGCTGATGACCCGCGACGGCCGCACGGCCCCGATCCCGCAGACCGGGTTCCTCGGCATCCCCGGGACCCCGATGGCCGCCGACGTCACCGCGGTGATCGGCCAGGGCGGGGGCTTCCGCGCGCAGATGGACTCGCTGCTGCCGTCCCCGGTGGGCGCGAAGGCGACGTCGCTCGGCGGCCTCGTCCGGAAGCGCATGGGCGAGCGCGTGCTCGACGACCTGGTGGTGCCGGTCGCGGGCGGCGTGTACTCGACCCACCCGGACCAGCTCGACCCCGATCGCGTCGCCCCCGGGCTCCGAGCGGCCCTGCAGCGCGAGGGGTCCCTCGCCCGCGCCGTGCTGGCCCTGCGCTCCCGCGCCGCCGCCGGCTCCGCGGTCCAGGGCATCCGCGGCGGCATCGTCCGGCTCGTCGACGAACTCGTGGTGGACACCGAGACGTACGGCGTCGAGGTCCGGATGCGCACCCGGGCGACCGCGGTCGAGCGGCACGCGGTCGAGGTCGTCACCGCCCGCGGCACCCGCGAGCGGATCCCGGCGCAGGTCGTGCTGTCGTCCACCGCCGACCCGATGCGGACCGCCGCTCCCGACCGCACCGGCATCGAGCTCGTCACGATCGTCGTCGACCAGCCCGAGCTCGACGCCGCGCCGCGCGGCACCGGGATGCTCGTGCACCCGGAGGCCGACGGCGTCAGCGCGAAGGCCCTGACGCACGCGACCGCGAAGTGGCCGTGGCTCGCCGAGGCGGCCGGCGGGCGCCACGTCCTGCGCCTCAGCTACGCGACCGCACCGCACGACGACGCGACGGACCCGGCGGGCGTGGCCACGAGCCTCCCGGTCGACCCGGACGACGCGGTCGGGACCCGCGCCACCCGGGACGCCACCGCCCTGCTCGGCGTGCCGGTGACCCCGGACCGGGTGGCCGGCGCAGCCCGCGTCCGCTGGTACGGGCCGGATCTGACGGCGGCCGGTCTGGCCGAGGGTGTCGAGGGCATCGGCGAGGCCTCGAGCGGCCGCGGACTCGCGGGCATCGTGGCCGCGGCCCGGGCGTCCGCTGAGCGCGTCCTGGAATCCTGAGCGGACCGGGGACCCCTCGAGGGCTACTGTGGTGGGACGCCGGACGTATTCCGTTCGGCGCATGACCACCGCACACCGAAACCACGGAGGATTCGCACATGCGAGGCAAGCTCCTGTTCGTCGCCGGCGCCGCACTCGGGTACGTCCTGGGATCGCGAGCCGGACGGGCGCGGTACGAGCAGATCAAGACCGTCAGCGGCAAGATCTGGAACAGCAACGGCGTCCAGAAGGGCGTGCACGTCGCCGAGGACTTCATCCAGGACAAGACCCCGGACGTCGCCGAGTTCGTCGGCGAACAGACGAAGAAGGTCGTCCGCAAGGTCGGTCAGAAGAAGGACGCCCACACCTCATGAGCGACACCCGCTCCCGTGGGTCCCGCTCGCTGTTCGGTCTGGTCGGGGACGTCCCGAAGCTCGTCAAGAACCTGGTCAAGGGCGAGATCGACCTGCTCAAGGCCGAGCTCATCGGCAAGGCGAAGATCATCGGCCTCGCCGCCGGGCTCCTCGTCGGCGCCCTGGTCGTCCTGCTCTACGCGATCGGCGTCCTGCTCACAGCGGCCGTGATGGGCCTGGCCGTCGTGATGCCGGCGTGGCTCGCCGCGCTGATCGTCGCCGTCGTCATGCTGATCGTCGCCGCGATCCTCGGACTGATCGGGTGGAAGCGCTTCCAGAAGGCGTTGCCGCTCACCCCGAAGCGCACGATCGACAGCGTCAAGGACGACATCAACGCGGTGAAGGGCATGGGCAACAAGCCCTCGAGCCGACCCGGCATCCGGTCCTGACGAGCACGACCGCGACCAGCACCCCGACGGAGGAACCGTGACGGACCAGCACGACGACCTGGCGAAGCGCGTCCAGGCGGACCGCGACCAGCTCTTCGAGACCCTCGACGCGATCGAGGACAAGCTCAACGTCCCGAAGCAGCTCGGCATCGCCGCGTCGAAGGTCAAGCGGGGGATCGACGAGAAGCCCGTGCCCTACCTGGCGGGGCTCGCAGCCGGTGTGGCAGTGGTCGGGAGTATCGTCGTAGCGGTGCTCCGACGGCGTGAGACCGCCCCATCGGTGGTCCTCCGGACGCGGCGCGCACCCACGACCCAGGCAACCGACAGGACGAGGACCCATGAGCTCCGACGTGCAGTCCCCCGCACACGAGACAGACCCTTCCTCGGGCATCGACCCGAACCTCTTGACGGCGTACGCCCTGTGGGCGGTCTTCCGCCGTCCGCTCGGCCCGGTCCACCGTCCGGGTGACGACGCCGTCGCCGAGCTCGACGCCGTGGTGGCCGCGGCCGCCGAGCGCGGTGTCACGATCCGCGGGTTCTACGACGTGTCCGGTTTCCGCGCGGACGCCGACGTCATGATCTGGCTGCACGGTGACGACGCCCAGGCGATCCAGGCGGTCCTGCGCGAGGTCCGTCGCACGGGGCTGTTCCAGGACGCCGAGCCGGTGTGGCACGTCATGGCCATGCACCGCGAGGCCGAGTTCAACAAGCGCCACACCCCCGCCTTCCTGCGCGGCAAGGACCCCGAGGCCTGGATCACGGTGTACCCGTTCGTCCGGTCGTTCGAGTGGTACCTCCTGCCGGAGGAAGAGCGCTCGAAGATGCTCCGCGACCACGGCATCGCCGGCGCGAAGTACCGCCGGGTGCTCACCAACACCATCGCGACGTTCGCCCTGAGCGACTACGAGTGGATCCTGCCGCTCGAGAGCCCGGAGCTCGTCGACCTCGTGGACCTGATGCGCGACCTGCGCTACACCGAGGCGCGCCTGCACGTGCGCGAAGAGGTCCCCTTCTTCACCGGTCGTCGGGTGACGACCGCCGAACTGCCGGAGGTGCTGTCGTGACCGACACCAGTCAGATCTCGAACGGGCGGGGCACGGTCCTCGCCGCGACGCCCGCCGCGGCCGACGGCCCGGAGCACGTCGAGGTCCCGACCCCGTACGACGCGATCCTGCTGGCCGGCTTCGGTGGTCCCGAGGGCCAGGACGACGTCATCCCCTTCCTCCGCAACGTCACCCGCGGCCGCGGGATCCCGGACGAGCGGCTGGAGGAGGTCGCGCACCACTACCGGCACTTCGGCGGTGTCAGCCCGATCAACGCGCAGAACCGTGCCCTCAAGGCGGCGCTCGAGGCCGAGCTCGCGCAGCGTGGCATCGACCTGCCCGTGCTGTGGGGCAACCGGAACTGGGCGCCCTACCTCGAAGAGGCCTTCACCGAGGCCGCCGACAAGGGCTTCACGAAGCTCATCGCGATCGCCACGAGCGCCTACTCGTCGTTCTCGAGCTGCCGCCAGTACCGCGAGGACTACGCCCGGGTGCTCACCGAGACCGGTCTGATCGACACGATCCAGGTCGACAAGGTCCGCCAGTTCTTCGACCACCCGGGCTTCGTCCGGCCGTTCGTCGACGGCGTCCGCGACGGCATGGCCCGCGCGATCGCCGAGAACGACGGACTCGACGTCGCCACCGAGCTGCACGTCCTGTTCTCGACGCACTCCATCCCGTCCTCGGACGCCGCGAAGTCCGGCCCGGACTTCCGCGGGTTCGACGACCACGGCGCGTACGAGGCACAGCACCTCGCCGTGGCCGAGGTCGTCCTCGAGCAGGCGTGGAACGAACTGCTCGAGCAGCCCGAGCACGCGCACCTGCGTGGCACGTCGAAGCCGGCCTGGAAGCTCGTCTACCAGTCGCGCTCCGGCCCCCCGTCGCAGCCGTGGCTCGAGCCCGACATCAACGACTACATGAACGACGAGCTCCAGGGCGGCCCGACCCGCGCCGTGCTCATCGTCCCGCTCGGCTTCGTGAGCGACCACATGGAGGTCATGTGGGACCTCGACGAAGAGGCCACCGAGACCGCCGGTGAGCTCGGCTTCTGGTCGCTCCGCACGCAGACGCCCGGTGTGGACCCGGCGTACGTGTCCGGCCTGGTCGACCTCGTGCTCGAGCGCGTCAACGGCACGCCGACGAGCGAGCGCCCGCACCTGACCGACATCGGCCCCTGGTACGACGTGTGCCGTCCGGGCTGCTGCGAGAACGTCCGCGCCGGGTTCAAGCCCGCGGCGGCCGGCGTCGCACCGTGACGGACGCGGACAGCGCGCCGACGACGACCGACGGCTCGGCAGCGTCCGACGGCCCCGCCCCGATCCGGCTCGGCACCCGCGCCAGCCGGCTCGCGGTCGCGCAGTCGCAGGACGTCGCCGACCGGCTGGCGAAGGCCGCCGGTCGGCCCGTCGAGCTCGTCACGGTGACGAGCGAGGGCGACACGAACCGTGCGTCGCTCGCGAGCCTCGGCGGGACGGGCGTGTTCGCCAGCGCCCTGCGCGAGGCGCTCGTCGCGGGCGAGGTCGACGTGCTCGTGCACTCGCTCAAGGACCTCCCGACGGCGCCGTACGACGGCCTGACGATCGCGTCGGTGCCGAAGCGTGCGGACGCCCGTGACGTCCTGGTCGCCCGGAACGCCGCGACGATCGACACCCTGCCCGAGGGCGCGAAGGTCGGCACGGGCTCGCCCCGCCGGGTCGCGCAGCTCCGGGCGAAGCGGCCGGACCTGGACGTCGTGGACATCCGCGGCAACATCGACACCCGGCTCGGCCGGGTCGAGGACGACCTCGACGCGGTCGTGCTCGCCGCCGCCGGTCTCGGTCGGATCGACCGGCTGGACGCCGCGACGGAGCTCCTCGACCTCGGCTTCTGGCCGAGTGCGCCCGGACAGGGTGCGCTGGCGGTCGAGATCCGGACGGATGTGTTGACCAGCACGGCGAAGACGGACAAGAACCTGCTCGCCGCACTCCGGAAGCTCGACCACGCCCCGACGCGCCTGACGGTGACGGCGGAGCGCGAGGTCCTCGCCAAGCTCGAGGCCGGCTGCTCCGCCCCGATCGGTGCGACGGCGGTCGTGGACGCCGAGCTGCTGCTCGTCTCCGCGACGGTCTACCGCCCGGACGGGTCCGAGTACCGCACGGCGTCGCACGCCGCCCACCTCGACGGCTCGGCGCAGGACCGGCTCGACGAGGCCCTCGCGGTCGCCGGTCGCGTCGCCGCGGAGCTGCTCGAGAACGGTGCGGCCGAGCTGGCCGACCTCGCCTCGTCCGTTTCACGGGAGCCGGCCGACGGCGACCACTCGGCCGGGCCCGGCCTGGCCACCCCCGCGGAGTAGGCGGTCACCACGGACGACAGCACCCCCGTCGCGGACGAGGCACGGCCCCCGGTCGTCCTCGTCCCGCGCGGGGGCGCGTGGGGCGACCAGGTCGCCGCAGCGGCCCGTGCACGCGGGCTCGAGCCCGTCGTCGTCCCGCTCATCACGGACGCACCGCCGGCGGACCCGGCAGCCCTCGACGCGGCCCTCGCCCGCCTCGGGGCGGATCCAGACAGGAGGCTCGGCGCGCGGCCCGCGGACCGCACCGGTCACGACGGGGTCGCGCCCGGTGCCCCGTGGCTCGTGGTGACCAGTGCGACGGCCGTCCGTGTGGTCGCCGGACGCACCATGCGCCTCCCGGCCGGGGTGGCCGTGGCCTGCGTCGGCGAGGCGACCGCCCGCGCCGCCCGCGAGGCCGGCTGGCCCGTCGACCTGGTGCCGGACGACGAGTCCGCCGCGGGGCTGGTGGCCGCACTGCCGGACACCGCCGGGCCGGTCCTGTTCCCGCGTTCCGAGATCGCCGCACCCACGGTCGTCGACGGACTGCGGGCCCGCGGCATCGACGTGTCGGACGTGGTCGCGTACCGTACCGTGGGGACGGGCGACGACCCGGTCGTGCTCGTCCCGCCACCAGACGCCGTGCTCGTGACGAGCGGGAGCGTCGCCCAGCAGGTCGTCCGCCGGATGACCCCGCTCGATCCCCGCACGCTCGTCGCGTGCATCGGACCCGCCACCGCAGACGCCGCCCGTGCAGCCGGGCTGCCCGTGCAGGTCGTCGCCCGCGGTCGGTCCGCAGCAGCCCTCCTCGACGCCGTCGTCGAGACCCTCCACCCGAACCCCAGAACAGGAAGGTCATCGTGACCGGACGCTTCCCGCAGGTCCGCCCCCGTCGGCTCCGCGCCACCCCCGCCATGCGACGACTCGTCGCCGAGACCCGGCTCCACCCCGCCGAGCTCGTGCTGCCGATGTTCATCCGCGAGGGCACGGCGTCCGCGATCCCGATCTCGAGCATGCCGGGCGTGCAGCAGCACTCCCTCGACTCGTTCCGCCGCGCGCTGAACGAGGCCGCGGAGCAGGGCGTCGGCGGCGTGAACCTGTTCGGCGTGCCGACGACGAAGGACGCCGAGGGGTCCGGCGCGACCGACCCCGACGGCATCCTCAACGTCGCGATCCGCATCGCGAAGGAAGAGGTGGGCGACGCACTCGTCGTGCAGTCCGACCTGTGCCTCGACGAGTTCACCGACCACGGCCACTGCGGTGTGCTCGCGGCCGACGGCTCGGTCGACAACGACGCGACGCTCCTGCGCTACCGCGACATGGCGGTGGCCCAGGCCGAGGCCGGCGCCGAGCTCGTCTGCATGAGCGGCATGATGGACGGCCAGATCGCCGCCGCCCGCGACGCCCTCGACAGCGCCGGGCACAGCGGCACCGCGCTCCTGGCGTACTCGGCGAAGTACGCGAGCGCGTTCTACGGGCCGTTCCGCGAGGCCGTGGCGTCGACCCTGCAGGGCGACCGCCGGACCTACCAGATCGACGCCGCCGACGGTCGGCAGGGGCTCCGCGAGGTCCTGCTCGACATCGAGGAGGGCGCTGACATCGTCATGGTGAAGCCCGCGATGAGCTACCTCGACGTGCTCGCCCGCACCGCCGACGTCTCTGAGGTCCCCGTGTGGGCGTACCAGATCTCCGGCGAGTACGCGATGATCACGGCAGCCGCCCAGAACGGGTGGATCGACCGCGACGCCGCGGCGATGGAGGCCCTCGTCGGCATCAAGCGTGCCGGTGCTGACGCGATCCTCACCTACTTCGCGGTGGACGTCGCGCGCCAGCTCAACCAGGAGGCCGGCCTGCGCACGACCGGCAGCACCGCGGCGGTGTCCGGCGTCGCCTCGACCGGGAAGGCCCCCGAATGACCACCACGACGGCGACCACGGCAGCGCAGTCCGGAGCGAACGGCCAGCTCTTCGCTCGAGCGAAGAACAGCATCCCCGGCGGCGTGAACTCGCCCGTCCGCGCGTACGGCTCCGTCGGGGGCACCCCGCGCTTCCTGACCGCCGCGAAGGGCGCCTACGTCACCGACGCCGAGGGGCGCGAGTACGTCGACCTCGTCGCGTCGTGGGGCCCGGCGATCCTCGGGCACGCGCACCCCGGCACGGTCGAGGCCGTGCAGCAGGCGGCGTCCCGCGGGCTGTCCTTCGGGGCGTCCACCCCGGGGGAGACCGAGCTCGCCGAGCTCGTCAAGCAGCGGGTGCAGGTCGACGGCGACGGGCCGATCGAGAAGCTCCGCATGGTGTCCACGGGCACCGAGGCGACGATGACCGCCATCCGTCTGGCGCGCGGGTACACCGGCCGCGACCTCCTCGTGAAGTTCGCCGGGCACTACCACGGGCACTCGGACTCCCTGCTCGCCGAGGCGGGCTCGGGCGTCGCGACGCTCGCGCTCCCCGGCAGCGCGGGCATCACCGCGGAGACCGCCGCGCAGACCCTCGTGCTGCCGTACAACGACCTGGACGCCGTGCGCCGTGCGTTCGACGAGCACTCCGAGCGCATCGCCGCCGTGATCGTCGAGGCCGCCGCCGCGAACATGGGCGTCCTCGCCCCGGAGCGCGGCTTCAACCGGGCGCTCTCGCAGATCACGAAGGCGAACGGCGCGCTGCTGATCGTCGACGAGGTCCTCACCGGCTTCCGGGTCGGCCCCGCCGGCTGGTGGGGGCTCGAGGCGTCCAACACCGTGCCGGACGGCATCGGGTGGAAGCCGGACCTCGTCACGTTCGGCAAGGTCATCGGCGGGGGCATGCCCCTCGCGGCCCTCGGCGGCCGTCGGGAGGTCATGGACTTCCTCGCTCCGCTCGGCCCCGTGTACCAGGCGGGCACGCTGTCCGGGAACCCGCTCGCCGTCGCCGCCGGCACCGCGACGCTCCGGGCCGCGACGCCCGAGGTGTACGCGCACCTGGACCGGACCGCGGCGACGATCGCCGAGGCCACGAGCGCCGCGCTGTCCGCCGAGGGGGTGGCGCACACCGTGCAGCACGCGGGGAACCTGTTCTCGTTCGCGTTCCTGGACGAGGCGCCGCGGAACTACGACGACGTCCGGGCACAGGAGGCATTCCGGTACGCGCCGTTCTTCCACGCGATGCTCGACGCCGGGGTCACCCTGCCGCCGAGTGTCTTCGAGGCGTGGTTCGTCACGGCCGCCCACGACGACCGTGCAGTCGGCCGCGTGCTCGAGGCGCTGCCGGCAGCGGCGAAGGCGGCCGCTGCCGCGACGGCGTAGGGGCCGATCGACGGCGGCGTTCGCAGAACGCAACGTCGGCGGTTCCTCGCAGCGCCGTACCGCTGCGCGAACTCGCCGACGTTGCGTTTCGCGGGGTCCCGGGGCGGGATCGGTGGTCAGGCCGCCCGGCGTGCGTGCCAGCGGCCCTCGGTCCGCACCACGGCGAGCGGGAAGTCGAAGGCGTGCGAGACGGCGGAGGACGTGATGACCCGGTCGGCCGGCCCCTGGGCCACGACGGCACCGTCCCGGAGCAGCATCGCGTGCGAGGTCGACGTCGGCAGGTCCTCGAGGTGGTGGGTGACCATCACGCTGCCGAGGCCGGGACGCCGGAGTCGGAGCGCGTCGACGGTGTCGAGCAGGTGCTCCCGTGCGGCGACGTCGAGTCCCGTGGCCGGCTCGTCGAGGAGCAGCAGGCGGGGCTCGGACATCAGCGCGCGGGCGATCAGTGCACGACCGCGCTCGCCCTGGGACAGGACGGGCCAGGCGGCGTCGACCCGCGCCTCCAGGCCGACGTCCGCGACGTGACCCCGTGCGGTGGCGAGCTGGTCCGCGGTGGGTGACCACCGCATCATCAGGTCGGTCGTCCCGGTGGCGCCGGTCAGCACGACCTCGAGCACGGTCAGCGGCGACGTCACCCGGTGGCGGGGGTCGACGTGCCCGATGTGCTCGCGGAGCTCCCGGACGTCGACGCGTCCGAGCCGTCGGCCGAGCACGTCGACGGTGCCCGCGGAAGGGTGGCTCGTCGCCCCGAGGACCGCGAGGAGCGTCGACTTGCCCGCGCCGTTCGGCCCGAGCAGCGCCCAGTGCTCCCCGCCGCGGACGGTCAACGACACGTCGTGCAGCAGGTCCCGCCCGGACCGGGTCACACGGAGGGCTTCGGCGTGGAGCAGGACGTCGGTCACCCGACCAGTCTGCCCGGTCGGGCGACCCGGTCCGCGGGTGTCAGGCGCTCGCGTTCGCGGCGCGCATCTCCACCAGGTGTTCGGCCATCGCGCGCGACATGCTGCGGATCACCGCTCCGGCGGCCTCGCCGTCGCGGGCCTTCGCCGCTGCGCGGAACGAGTCGAGCCCGTGCTTGACGTCCCAGAAGACGAACTCCGGCTGCCCGATGCGGACGAACTTCGCGCGGTTGACGATGCCCTCGGCGGTCTTGATGAGCAGCTCGTTGCCCGAGTGCGCGACGAGGAACGCGATGAGCGCGTCGACGTCGTCGTTCAGGGAGCGGTCTTCGGCGTCGGCGTGCTTGCGGGCCTGGTCGAGGAGCTTGCCGAGCTGTTTGACCGCGGCGTCGTCGAGGTTGGGCACGGCCCAGCGGGCGGCGAGTTCGGCGAAACCGAAGAGCAGCTGGAACGCGTCGTCGTACTGCTCGCGGGTCGGTGACGCGACGCGGGTGTAGCGGTTCGCCTCCATCTCGACCAGGCCGTAGTCGACGAGCTTCGCGATGGCTTCACGGATCGGGGTCCGACTGACGCCGAGCCAGGCGACGAGCTCGTCGTCGTTCAGGCGTTCACCGGCCTGCAGGGTGCCGTCCTGGATCGCGGCGAGCATCTTCTCGAGCACCACGTCCCGCAGGAGCTTGCGGGGCGAGTTGTCGACGGTCGACTTGGGGACGGGCATGGTGCTCCTCACGGGTCCGGTGTGTGCCGTGTACCAAACCTAGCGTGTCAGTGTGCAAGCGTTTGGCAAATCACCCGCGAGCCGAACTCTCACCCGCGCCGCCGCTGCTCAGGCGCGGAGGTCGACCACCGTCCGGCCGTGCACCCGCCCGGCGACGACGTCCGCGCCGACGCCGATCGCACGCTCGAGGTCGACCGTGCGCGTGACGTCCGCCAGGAGCGCCGGGTCGAGGTCGGTCGCGAGCCGGTCCCACGCCCGCTGCCGCAGGGGCAGCGGGGCCTCGACGGAGTTGATGCCGAGGAGCGACACCGCGCGGAGGATGAAGGGCATCACGGTCGTCGGGAGCGCCGAGTCCTGCGCCAGACCGCACGCCGTGACGGCGCCGCCCCACCGGGTCGCGGCGAGGACGTTCGCCAGGGTCGCGCCGCCGACGCTGTCCACCGCGCCCGCCCACGTCGCCCGTTGCAGGGGCTTCCCGAGCTCGGCGAGCGTGCTCCGGTCGACGACCTCGGTCGCACCGAGCCTGCGGAGCGAGGCCTCGTTCGTCGTGCGCCCCGTCGAGGCGGTGGCCCGGTACCCACGCGCCGCGAGCAGCGCGATCGCGACCGTGCCGACCCCGCCCGAGGCGCCGGTGACCAGGACCGGGCCGTCGTCCGGCGCGACCAGCCGCTCGAGGGCGAGGACCGACAGCATCGCCGTGAAGCCCGCCGTGCCGATCGCGGCGGCGAAGGAGTCCTCGATGCCGTCCGGCAGCACGACGAGGGCGTCGCTGGGGACGACCGCGCGCTCGGCCCAGCCGCCGTGCCGCGTCTCGCCGAGGCCCGCGCCGTTGCACACGACCCGGTCGCCGATCGCGACGTCGTGCACCCCGGGGCCGAGCGCGGACACCGTGCCGACGACGTCGATGCCCGGGACGAGCGGGTCGACCCGGGCGACGCCGGGGTTGCCGGCGAGGGCGAGGCCGTCCTTGTAGTTGACGCTCGAGTACGTGACGTCGACGAGGGCCTCGCCCTCGTCGGGCTCGGGCACGTCGACCTGCGTGACGGCGGGCGGGGTGGAACGGGAGACGAGGACTGCGCGCGTCATGCGTCGGACGCTACCCCGATCCTCCAGTCCGTCGTTCCGACCCATCGCGTCCGCGATGGGAGGACGATCCGCGCATGGTGGGCCGGAAGGAACGACCCACCATGCGCGGAACGGCCTCCGATGCGCAGATCGGCACCCCACGCGCGGAACGGCACCCGCCGCTCACCCGAACAGGATCGCGGC
>NZ_CP054593.1:3773374-3816879 GCF_013347165.1 Curtobacterium sp. Csp2 | reverse complement strand
GGGCCGAGCGCGGACACCGTGCCGACGACGTCGATGCCCGGGACGAGCGGGTCGACCCGGGCGACGCCGGGGTTGCCGGCGAGGGCGAGGCCGTCCTTGTAGTTGACGCTCGAGTACGTGACGTCGACGAGGGCCTCGCCCTCGTCGGGCTCGGGCACGTCGACCTGCGTGACGGCGGGCGGGGTGGAACGGGAGACGAGGACTGCGCGCGTCATGCGTCGGACGCTACCCCGATCCTCCAGTCCGTCGTTCCGACCCATCGCGTCCGCGATGGGAGGACGATCCGCGCATGGTGGGCCGGAAGGAACGACCCACCATGCGCGGAACGGCCTCCGATGCGCAGATCGGCACCCCACGCGCGGAACGGCACCCGCCGCTCACCCGAACAGGATCGCGGCCTCGTCGTAGCGGTCCTGCGGCACCGTCTTGAGCTCCCCGAGCGCGTCCTCGAACGAGACGTGCACGATGTCCGTCCCCTGCAGCGCGACCATCCGGCCCCAGCGACCCTCGACGACGGAGTCGATCGCCGCGAGCCCGAGCCGGGTCGACAGCACCCGGTCGTACGCGGTCGGCGTGCCCCCGCGCTGGATGTGCCCGAGCGTCGTCGCCCGCGTCTCGATGCCCGTCAGCTCCTCGATCATCGGCGCCAGGCGCTCCCCGATGCCGCCGAGCCGCGGCCGCCCGAACGCGTCGAGCCCGCGCTCGGTGTGCGCGTTGTCCTCGTGGTCGGGAACGAAGCCCTCGGCGACCACGACGAGCGGGGCGCGGCCACGGTCGTAGGCCGACCGCACCCACTCGGCGATCTGTTCCATGCTCGTCTTCTGCTCCGGGATGAGGATCGCGTGCGCGCCCGCGGCCATCCCGGAGTGCAGCGCGATCCAGCCGACGTGGCGGCCCATCACCTCGGCGACCATGCAGCGGGAGTGCGACTCACCGGTGGTGCGCAGGCGGTCCATCGCCTCGGTCGCGATCGCGACGGCCGTGTCGAAGCCGAACGTGTAGTCGGTCGCACCGAGGTCGTTGTCGACGGTCTTCGGGACGCCCACGATCTTGAGCCCCGCGTCGGTCAGGCGCTTCGCGGCGGCGAGGGTGCCCTCGCCACCGATCGCGACGATCGCGTCGATGCCGTGCCGCTCGAGCGTGGCCGTGATGTTCTCCACGCCGCCGTTCGGCCCCTCGAACGGGTTCGTCCGGCTCGTGCCGAGGATGGTCCCGCCCTGCTTCGCGATGCCCTGGATGTCCTTGCGCCCGAGCGGCACGATGTCGCCGTCGACGACGCCCCGCCAGCCGTCGCGGAACCCCACGAACTCGTGTCCGTGGATCGCGATGCCCTTGAGCACGATGCCGCGGATGACCGCGTTCAGGCCGGGGCAGTCGCCTCCGGAGGTGAGGATGCCGATGCGCATGGAGACTCCCTTGTCGGGTGGTGCGGGGACGGTCCCATCATGTCCGACGGTGGTGTGGCATTACCATCCCCGTGTGTCCGTCCCGTCTCCCGTCGCCGCCGCCCCGTCGGCCGCGGCCGGTCGCGTGGACACGGTCTACCGGCCTGGAGGCGCGTTGGACGTCCGCGCGACCCTCCGGCCGCTGCAGCGCGGCTCCGGCGACCCCGCCTTCCAGGTGGTCGGCGCCGACACGTGGCTCGCCCTGCGCACGCCGACCGGCGCGGCCTCGGTGCTCGTCCGCCGGGCGGGCGCGGACGCCGTCGCGGTGTCGGCGTGGGGCGACGGCGCCGGGTGGGCGGTCGAGCACGCCCCCGACCTGCTCGGCCGCGGCGACGACTGGTCCGACCTGGACGTGCGGGCGCACCCGTTCCTGGCCGAGGCGCGCCACCGCCAACCGGGGCTCCGCCTGCTCCGGACGAACACGGTCGTCGCGATGCTCGTGCCCGCGGTCATGGAGCAGAAGGTGACCTCGCGGCAGGCCTGGCGCGCCTGGCGGTACCTGCTCCGTCGGTTCGGTGAGCCCGCGCCCGGGCCGGCGCCTGGCGGGATGTTCGTGCAGCCGACCGCGGAGCAGTGGGCACGGATCCCGAGCTGGGAGTGGCACCGGGCCGGCATCGAACCCGGCCGGTCGGCGACCGTGATGCGGGCGATGCGGGTCGCTCCGGCGCTCGAGCGGACCCTCGGGCTCGGCCGCGGGGGAGCGGTGGTGGCCGAGCGGCTGCAGTCGGTGCCCGGGATCGGCCGGTGGACCGCTGCCGAGACCGCGCAGCGTGCGCACGGCGACCCGGACTCGCCGAGCGTCGGGGACTACCACGTGCCGGCCCTCGTCGGGTGGGCGCTCGCCGGGGCACCGGTGGACGACGACGGGATGCTCGAACTCCTCGAACCCTGGCGTGGGCACCGGGAGCGGGTCGTGCGGCTGATCGGGGGCTCGGGTTTCCGGAAGCCGGCGTTCGGGCCGCGCATGACGATCCAGGACCACCGGTTCCACTGAGGAGCCGGTCGGTGCGCGGGCGGGCGGAGCGCGGCCGGGGGTGCTGGGCGGGTGCTCGTGCGTCTCGTCGAGCGTGCACGACACGCCGCATACGTTCCGCCGAGTGGGCACGACACGTCGCCGCAGGCCATCGAGCGTCCCAGATGTGGCACCCTCGCCGCCCCCGCCGGCGCGGCGCGGTGCCCCGAGCGCTACGGGTGCCGGACGCCCTCGCCCGCGAGCACCGCGCGGTACCCCTCGCGGAACGTCGGGTACCGCGGTTCCCAGCCCGTCGACCGCAGCAGCACGTTCGACAGCCGCTTGTCGCCGCCCGCCTGCCGCCCGGACGCCTCGGCACGCGGCGGCTCCGGCACGCCGAGCTCGCCGGCCAGGAACACGAGGACGTCGTCGAGCCGGACCGGCTCGTCGTCGGTCCCCAGGTACGTCGGCGCCGGGTCCGGGACGGCCGCCAGGTGCACGAGCGCCGCGGCGGCGTCATCCCGGTGGATCCGGTTCGTGTGCGGTGAGCCGCCCGCGACGGGGGCCAGTCGTGCGGAGCCGTCCCGCACCTGGTCGATCAACCGTTCCCGCCCGGGTCCGTAGATCCCGGAGAGCCGCACGAGCACGGCGTCCTGGCGTCGGGCGCGCAGCAAGTCCTCGGCCTCGAGCAGTACGCCCGCGGTCGGTGTCCCCGCACGTGCCGGGGTCTCCTCGGACACCTCGCCGCCGTCGGACTCGTCGTACACCGCGGTCGAGGACACCACGACCACCCGAGGCGAGGCCCCGGACGCCTCGACGCCGTCGAGCACGTTCCGCAGGCCGTCCACGTAGGTCGCGCGGTACTCGTCGACGTCACGGGAACCCGCGGCGAACGCCACCACGACGACCGCGGTGTCCGGGTCGATGGTCGGCACGGCACGACGCAGGTCGACGCTCCGGCCGATGATCGGCTCCGGGATGCGCTCCGCCCGGCGTCGGAGGCCGACCACCCTGTACCCCTGCTCCGCGAAGCGGAGTCCGGCTTCGGTCCCGAGGTCCCCACACCCGGCGATGACGGCGGTCTTCGTGTGCTGCACAGATCGACCCTGCCACGGACACCCTGCCGCGGGCTGTCACGAGCCCTCGTCCCCCGGTTTGGTAACAGAACGATAACGTCGCTGAATACGGCCAAACCGATCTCCGTAGGCTCCCGAATCAGATGCAACAGCCGGGAGACACCCGGAGCGCTCACCAGCCGCAGTCAGCTGGTTCTCCACCCCCATGTGGGGTGTGTTCGGCGCGCATACAGGGAAATCGCGCCGAGCGCGACCACGAAAGGAACGAACCCATGCGTAAGAGCCTGAAGACCTCGATCACCCTCGCCACCACGGGCGCCCTCGTGCTGGGCGGTGCTGCGTTCGGTGTGTCCGCCGCGCAGGCCGACGGCACCGTCCACACCGTCTCCTCGTCCTCGTCGAAGATCCCCGGCCCGGTCGCGTCGGTGCCGGAGGTCAAGGGCGGCAACACCGCCGTCGCGCTGGACAAGGGCTTCACCGACGCGCTGACCTCGCTGGGCCTGACCCCGGGCGTGTCGGGCAACGCGAAGCTCGAGAACGGGTCGGTGTCGTTCCCGATCACGGCCGGTTCGGTGACGTATTGGTCGCCGGACGGCAACTACCGCCCGTACGTGCAGGGGCTGCTGAACCACGACGACTCGGGCCTGACCCTCAAGGCCGGTGACACGACGGTGACGCTGGAGAACTTCGTGGTGAACCCGGGTTCGTCCAAGCTCTACGGCGACGTGCTGGTCAACGGCCAGGTCGCAGCGTCGAACGCGTACCTGTTCTCGCTGCACGGTGGCACGCTCAAGCCGCTGCAGCTCGAGGGTGACAACGCGATCCTGACCGGCACCACGGTCCACGTCTCCGATGACGCCGCGAAGCTGCTCAACAGCACCTTCAAGACCGACGCGGTCAAGGGTGGTCTCCTCGTCGGGACCGCGACCATCACCGCACAGATCAAGTAACACCCCCGCGCCACACGAACGACGGCCGGCCCCGGAAGGGACCGGCCGTCGTCGCACGTCCCCAGTACGACCGGACGAGATCTGAACGATCCGGCGCCCCGTCTCGTCGTCCGGGTATGGGACTCCGCACACGTACGAAGGTCATCATCGGCATCGCCTCGGGCGTCGTCGTCATCGGGGCCGCCGCCGCGATCGCCGGCCCGGTCATCTACGCGAACACGGTCAACGGCCAGGCCGCCGCCGCACCCTCCCTCAGCGCGAGTGCGTCCGGCGCCGCCGGGTCGCTCACCGCGAGCGAGGCGAACGGCACCTGGACGAGCAAGGGCACGTCGTACGCGGGCTACCGCGTGCACGAGGTCCTGCAGGGGAATGATGTGAACGTGGTCGGTCGCACGAAGGACGTCGAGGGCACGGCGGAGGTCGCCGGCGGTTCCCTCACGAAGGCCGAGGTCACCGTGCAGGTCGGCAAGATCAGCACGCCGGAGGCCGCCCGCGACGCGTACTTCCGTGACAAGGCGCTGGAGACCGCCAAGTTCCCCACCGCGACGTTCACGCTCACCCAGCCCGTCGACGTCTCGAAGGCGCTCGACGGCACCGCCCAGGACGTGACCCTCACCGGCACGATGGACCTGCACGGCGTCGAGAAGCCCGTCACCGCCGACGCACAGGTCGCCGTCGGCCAGGGCGGCACCGTCCAGGTCGTCGGCAGCGTGCCGATCACCTTCGCCGACTACGGCGTCCAGGCCCCGTCGCTCGGGTTCGTCACCGTCGACGACAAGGGTTCCGTCGAGTTCTCCCTCGACCTGGGGAAGTGACGATGACGGGCCGTCCCGCCGACGAACTGCTGGCGACGCTGCACCGCGAGCACGGTGACGCGCTCACGCGGTACGTCCGGCACCTGACGCGGGACGGCTCGATCGTCGAGGACGTCGTCCAGGAGACCATGGTCCGCGCGTGGCAGCGTCCGGCCGTCCTCGAGCTCGCGCCGGACAGCGCACGCGCCTGGCTCTTCACGGTCGCCCGCAACCTGGTCGTCGACGACGCCCGCTCCGCCCGCAACCGACGCGAGCAGGGCTCCGAGCACCCGGTCGACCGTGCCGAGGCCGACCGCACCGACGCCGTCCTCGACCGCATCGTGGTCGCCGACGCACTGGCGTCGCTGAGTGCCGAGCACCGCCGCGTGGTGGTCGACGCCTACTGGTTGGGGCACACGGTCCCCGAGATCGCCCGACGACACGACATCCCCGAGGGCACCGCGAAGTCGCGGCTGCACTACGGGCTGCGAGCCCTCCGGCTCGCCCTGCAGGAACGAGGAGTGACCCGATGAGCGTGGACCCGACCGCGCACGACCGCTACGCCGAGTGGGACGCCGCCTACGTGCTGGGCTCCCTGCCCGCCGACGAGCGCCTGGAGTACGAGCGGCACCTGGAGTCGTGCCCCCGCTGCACCGCAGCGGTCGCCGAGTTGGTCGGTCTGCCCGGCCTGCTGGGCAAGCTGCCCGCCGACCAGGCGATCGAGATCGCCGAACCGGACGGGAGGCACGACACCGGTTCCGCGGGCACCCTCGCCTCCGTCGCGCACCGCGTCCGGCACCGTCGTCGTCGTCGCCGGGTCTGGGTCGCGGCCACGGCGGGGCTCGCAGTCGTCGCCGCCGTGCTCGGCGGGCTCGCCGTCGGGACGGCGGGGGAGCGCGGTACCGTCCAGGCCGGTGCGTCACCGACCGCCGCCGCCCCGGGGGACCGCTACACGATGTCCGGCTCGCAGGGTCTCGACGTCGACCTCGCGGTCAGCGGGGAGCAGTGGGGCACGCGCTTCGACTGGGGGTGCTCCTACGGCGGCAAGCAGTGGTCGTCGGACGGCTCCGTGATGTACGACCTCGTGGTGGTCCGCACCGACGGCACCGTGCAGACCGTGGCGTCGTGGTCGGCCGCCGGCGCCGAAGCCCGAGGGCTCTCCGCCTCGACCGACATCCCCCGCGACGAGATCACGACCGTCGAGGTCCGCCTCCGCGGCGAGTCCGGCGTCCTGGCCGACGTGCACCTCTGACGGATCGCGGGCCTCCCCGGCTGCGCCCGGGAGGCCCGCGATCGAGCGGGTCGTCGTTGCTAGCGGGCCCGATCTCCGTGTCGGCGCGCGTGACGCAGTCGCGCGACCGTGCCGACGTAGATCCCGCTCAGTCCGACAGCGACCCCGGAGGCGAGGACACCGAGTGGGCGGGCAGGGGTGTCGAGCGTGGCAGCGAACATCGCTGAGCTCGAGGCGAGGAGGAGGCCCGCGACCGTGATCGAGAACGTGAGATTGGTCAGGATCTTCACTGCTGCTCGGCCCTCACGCGCAGCGCGGCGCCCTGTGCGAGACCGGGCACACGCGGAGTGCCTTGGTCCCACACCGGATTCCCCCGCCGTCCCCGATCGCGCTCATGGCGCCACCGATGATGAGGTTCTGGTCGAAGGCGTTGAACGCCACGTACGTGCCGCCGTAGCTGTCAGATCCAGCGGACAGTCGACCCTCGGGGGTGGAACGGAACGACACGGGCAACTCCTTCGTTGGTGAACCGGAGTCCGCTGGACTCCGCGATCACGACGGTAGAGGCTGAATCGTAGAACTGCAGTACTGATGTACAAGACGCCGGGGCGTCCGTCGTGCCTTTCAATCGGCGGCGGAGCCCTCGTGGTCGTCGGGGCCGACGGCCTCGTCCAGGCGCGCACTGACCGACCGCAGCGTGTCGGCGTCCGTCCCCACGGGCCTCCAGAACAGTTCCTCGAGCGCGCCCGTGTGCGCGCGGATCCCGGCGAGGACCGCGCGCCGCCCGTCCGGCGTCATCTCCACCCAGCTGCCGCGCCCGTCCTGCGGGCAGTCGGCGCGGACGACCAGACCGCGCGCGACCATGCGCGTCACCTGGTGGCTGACGCGCGACTTCTCCCAGCCGATGCCCGTCGAGATGTCACGGACCCGCAGGCGGTGCTCGGGGTCGCGGTGCAGGCCGATCAGGATCTCGAACTCGGGGACGGAGATCCCCGCCCCCTCCTGCACCGCCCGGTCGAGGGCCCGGTCGAGCCGTCGCCAGGCGTCGTGGTACGCGTCCCAGGTGGCCCAGTCGTGGTCACCGCTGCCCTCCGTCGACATGCCGCTCAGCGTATCCACCGGCGCGTCGCCGTCCACCAGGATCATCCGTCCGGACGACCTCCACGGCACGTCCAGCACGCTCCGAGGTGGCGTCGGCGGCTCGGCATACGATCAGGGGCATGCCGAGCGCGCGACTGCAGGACTGCACCGACGACGCCGTCGCCCTCGTGCGACGGTGGACGGCGGCGTCCGCGGGACGCAAGCCCGACGCCGGCGCAGCCCGACTGGCCCAGGTGCTCCGGGACGAGCAGGGCCTCGCCTTCACGCGCGGCTTCCTCGACCGGGTGGTCCGACCGGAGGACCCGCGGGTCGCGGCACGGACGCTCGAGCAGGTCAGCCAGGACGTGCCGGAGGACCTGGCCTGGTACCTCCGCGGCGCGGTGACCCTCGGTGGCGGCTTCGCGACCATGGCGCCGTGGGCCGTGGTGCCGACCGCGCGCCGGATCCTGCGCCGCGTCGCCGGGCACCTCGTCGTCGACGCGACCCCCGCCAAGCTCGGGTCCGCCCTGGCGAAGGTCGGCGGCCCGGGCACCCTGGTCGAGGTCGACCTGCTCGGCGACGCCGTCCTCGGCAGCGCCGAGAGCGACCGACGGCTGCAGGCGACCGTGGAGCTGCTCGAACGACCGGACGTCGACCGCGTGGCGGTCTCGCTGCGCAGTGTCGTGCCGCAGCTCGCGCCGTGGGCCCCCGACCGGACCGTCGAGCGCGCGGTCGACCGGCTCGTGCCGCTGTTCCGGGCGGCTGCCGCCCCGATCGCCCTCGGCCGTCCCGCCGGCACGGTCACCCTGCAGGCCGGTCTGCACGCCGACCAGGCCCTGACGATCGCGGTGTTCCAGGCACTGCTCGACCGCGACGAGTTCACCGGTCTGCAGGCCGGGATCACGCTCCAGGCCGCCCTGCCGGACACCGCGGCGGCTCTCGACGACCTGACGACGTGGGCGCAGGAGCGTCGGGCGCGCGGCGGGGCTCCCGTCACGGTGCGGCTCGTCAAGGGCGCCGAACTCCCCGCCGAACGGGTCGAGTCCGTCCTGCGCGGTTGGCCGCTCGCCACGTGGGGGTCCAAGCGCGAGACCGACACCGCGTACCTCCGGCTGCTCGACGCCGCACTGACGCCGGAGCGGATCGACGCCGTTCGGGTCGAGGTCGGCAGTCACAACCTGTTCGACCTCGCGACCGCGTGGCTGCTCGCCGGCCGGCGCGGGGTGGCCGACGGGGTCCGGGTCGCGATGCTGCTCGGGATGGGCACGGGCACGACCGACGCCGTGCGCCAGGACGTCGGGCCGATCGTGCTCGGCGTGCCGGTCGTGCAGCCGGACCACTTCGACGCGGCCATCGGTTACCTGGCCCGACGCCTGCAGGAGAACGCCGGCCCCGAGCACTTCGTCGCCGCGATCGGCGCCGGACCGGTCGACCCCGACGCGCTGGAGCAGCAGGCCGCGCGGCACCGCGAGGCCCTCGACGCCCTCGACGAGCCGGTGCCCGCGACCCACCGCACCCAGGACCGCCGACAGCCCGTGGGCAGCCCGACGATCCGGACAGCCTTCGAGAACGCTGCCGACACCGATCCCTCGACCCCGGGCAACCGCGCGTGGGCCGCCGACGTCCTGGGCCGGGTGCCGTCGTCGCGGCTCGGGGTGCAGACCCTGCGCGGCGCCCGGACCGCCGACCGGTCGAAGCTCGAGCGGATCGTCGCGCGCACCGCGCAGGCCGGCGTGAACTGGGGTCGCCAGGACCCGGGCGACCGCGCCGAACTCCTCGACCTGATCGGCCACGAGCTCGCGGCCCGTCGTGCGGACCTGGTCGAGGTGCTCGTCGCCGAGACCGGCAAGACCCTGACCGAGGCGGACACCGAGGTCACCCGGGCGGTCGACCTCGCGCACCACGCGGCGGACCGGGCACGGCACCTCGCCGGGCTCGACGGCGACGGCGCCCGCTTCGTGCCCCCGCGCCTGACCGTCGTCGTCCCGAGCTGGACCGCGCCCGTCGCGATCGCCGCAGCAGGCATCACGGCCGCGCTGGCCGCGGGCAGCGGTGTCGTCCTCAAGCCCTCGCCCCGAGCGGGACGCTCCGGCGCGGTGCTCGCCGACGTGCTCTGGGACGCCGGGGTCCCGCACTCGCTGCTGCAGCTCGTCGACCTCGACGTCGACCAGCTCGGCCGTGACCTCGTGGCGCACCCGACCGTCGACCGCGTGCTCCTCACGGGGACGACCGACACCGCACGCTCGTTCCGCTGGTGGCGCGCGGGGCTGCCGCTCACCGCGGCGACGAGCAGCCGGAACACGGTCGTCGTGACGCCGAGCGCCGACCTCGACCAGGCCGCGCAGGACGTCGTGCACTCCGCGTTCGGCCAGGCGGGTCAGGACCGCGCCACCGCGCCCCTCGTCGTGCTCGTCGGCTCCGTCGGTGAGAGCGAGCGGTTCCGCCGACAGCTCGTCGACGCCACCCGGACGCTCCGGGTCGCGTGGCCGCAGGACCCCACCGCCCAGATCGGTCCGCTCGTCTCGGAGCCGAGCGGTGCGGTGCTCCGTGCGCTCACCGAGCTCGGACCGGGCGAGTCGTGGCTCGTGCAGCCCGCCCCGCTCGACGACACCGGGCGGCTCTGGTCGCCGGGCATCCGCGACGGGGTCCGTCCGGGCAGCGCCTTCCACCACGACGTGGCCGCGGCGCCCGTTCTGGGGATCGTGCACGTCGAGACCCTCGAGCAGGCGATCGCGGTGCAGAACGGCCCCGACTCCGGGCTCGTCGCCGGGCTCCACTCGCTGGACGTCGACGAGGTCGGCACCTGGGTCGCGTCGGTCCAGGCCGGCGAGCTCATCGTCAACCGTCGGACCACCGGCGCCGTCGTGGGTCGGCGTCCGACCGGCGGCTGGAAGGCCTCGTCGGTCGGTCCCGGCGCCCAGACCGGCGGTCCGCTGGACGTCGCGACGCTCGGCCGATGGGAGCCCGTCCCGCGCAGCGTGCACAAGAGCATCCAGCTCACCGGGCTGCCGTCGCGCGTGACGGCCCTCATCGAGGCGGCCCGCAGCGGCCTGTCGTTCGAGGAGTTCGACCAGGTCCGCGCCGGCGCCCTGAGCGACGTCCGCGCCCGTCAGTCGCTGTACGGCCGCTCGCAGGACCCGACCGGGCTGGGCATCGAGCGGAACGTGCACCGCTGGCGTCCCCGGTCGGTCGTCGTCCGGCACGCCGAGGGCGCTCCGACGGGTGCCCTGGTCCGGACGCTCGTCGCCGCGACCTCGGCGCGCGCCCACGTCCTGCTGAGCACGGCACGCCCCCTGCCCGGCCCCCTCACCCAGCTGCTCGCCGGACCCCGGTCACCGCTCGACGTCGTCGACCACCTGGTCGAGTCCGACGAGGACTTCCTGGGCCGAGCGGCGTCCGGCGCCGTCTTCCGCAGCGACTGGAGCACGGGCGACGAGCCGCAGGACGCGCTCGAGGCCGTGCTCGCCCAGACCGAGGGCCAGGACCGCCCGCCGACCGCCGCGTTCGGCGGCCCGGGCGCCCGGATCCGGATCGTCGGAGGCGACCCCCTCGCGCTCGAGGAAGCCCTCGGCGCGAGCGTGGACGTCGACGTGGTGGACGCCCCGGTCGTCGAGTCCGGCGTCGTCGAGATGTTCCACTACCTGCGGGAGCAGTCGATCGCGATCACCGCGCACCGCTTCGGTGACGTCGACCCGGCCTTCGCGGCGCTCCGTGTCTAGCGTGTCCGGATCCGCCCGGTCCGGGAGCCTGCGCCGGCTCGTCGCCGACGGTCTCGTGAACGCCCGCGACCTCGGCGGCCTGCCGCGGCGCGACGGCACGACGACCCCGACCGGCCGCGTGTTCCGGTCCGAGAACGTCGACCGGCTGACGGCGGAGGGCTGGCGCGCGGTGCACGACGCCGGGATCCGGACGATCGTCGACCTCCGGGCGCCCGACGAGCGTGCCCGTGACGAGCACCCGCGGCCGTCCTGGGTCACGACGGTCGCGGTCGACCACGACGGTCGCGACGACGCCCCGGCGTTCTGGGACCGCTACTGGGAGAACGGTCTCGTCGCGACGCCGCTGTACTACGGCGCGCACCTCCGCGAGCTGCCCGAGCGCACCGGGGCCGCCCTCGCCGCGATCGCAGATGCGGGCCCGGGTGGCGTGCTGTTCCACTGCGCCGCCGGCCGGGACCGCACGGGCATGGTCGCGCTCGCCCTCCTGACGATCGCCGACGTCGAGCCCGAGGCGATCGTCGCCGACCACCTGGTCAGCGCCACGGACCTCGCCGCCCTGTGGGCGGCGCTCGGTGTCCCGGACCAGCAGGTTCGCATCGACGCGCTCTGCGCGGAGCACGGCACGACGGTCGCCGACGCGTTCCGCGCAGCGCTGGCGGCGTTCGACGTCGACGGGTTCGTCGCGTCGTCGGGACTCGACGACGCCCGACTGGAGGCCCTGCGCACGTTCCGCGCGCGCGTCACGTGAGCCGCGCCTCCGGTCCGGAACAGGCGGCCGGAGCACGCCGGACGTGCGCCGTCGGACGCGAGGTCAGTCCTCGGTGGCTGCGCCGTCCTCGTGCTCGACGCCGGTCTCGTCCATCCGGTCGCGGAGGTGGTCGGCCATCGCGCCGGCGCCCTCGCCGTGGTGGTCGTGGTCGACCTGCTCGATCAGCCCGCGCAGCTTCTCGTGGTTCGTGGCCTCGTTCGCGCCGTCCATCACCGGTTCGGTCTGGACGCCCTCGTCGTGGTTGCTCATGCCCCGGACGCTACGCCGTGCCCTCGTGCGCGAGTGTGGCCCTGTGCGGAAGGCGCGCTGCCGTCAGCGGCGTCCGCGCCCGACCGACGCGACCTCGGCGACCGCGAGCAGGACCGCGAGCACGGCCTGACCGAGTGCGAACCGGCGGAACCGGGGGAGCAGGAGCAGCGGGAGCATCGTGGCGCCGTGCAGGACGTCCACGACGGCACCGGCGGTGTGGGCGTCGGCCGTGCCGATCCGTGCGGTGATCGCCGCCTGCCCGGTCTGTCGGACGGCGAGCACCCCGTGCAGGACCCGGTGCGGCGCACCGCGTCGTCCCGCGAGCACCAGGTGCGCGACGCCGACGACCGCGCGCGCGGCCTCGACGAATCGACCGTCCCGCGCCGAGCGGCTCCGTGCCGACCGATCCCGCGGCGACCGGCTCATCGACGACGTCCGGCGGCGAGTGCGACCGCGCCGGCGATCCCGAGCGCGGCACCGAGCAGGCCGTTGCCGAGCCGACGGTGCTCCACCCACCAGGTCTGCGGCGACCAGGCGTGCGCGGAGTCGTCGAAGACCCCGTGCGCGCCGTGGTCACCCGGGACCGGCTCGTACAGGTTGACGCCGATCTGGTTCCCGTCCTTCTGCGGCGCCTGCTGCCCGGCGACGAGGGTCTTCGCCGCGTACCAGTCGGCGAAGCGCCCGCTGATGCGGTTGCCGAGGATCGTGTAGACCGTCGACTCGCCCACCCAGGTCCGACGGCGAGGCCGCTCGGCGACCGTGGCGATCGCTCGGGCGCCGACCTCCGGCTGGTAGATCGGTGCGACCGGCTGCGCCAGGTGCGGCAGCGTCGACTGCACCCACTGGAACTGGATCGTGTTGAGCGCCGGCATGTCCACGCGGGACACCGCCACCTTGCTGCCCTGCTGCTCGAGCTCGGACACCACCGATTCGGTGAACCCGACGATCGCGTGCTTCGCCCCGCAGTAGGCGGCCTGCAGCGGGATGCCCCGGAAGCCCAGCGCCGAGCCGACCTGCACGACGTGGCCGCGGTCGCGGGGCACCATCCGGCGCAGCGCTGCGCGGGTGCCGTTCACGAACCCGAGGTAGGTGACGTGCAGGGCGCGCTCGAAGTCCTCCGCCGCGGTGTCCAGGAACTTCCCGAACACCCCGACCATGACGCCGTTCACCCACAGGTCGATCGGCCCGAGCTCCTGCTCGACCCGGTCCGCGGCGTCCTCGACGGCCTGCCGGTCGGACACGTCGGCGACGAGCGCCAGGCCCCGACGCCCGGCGGCCTCGACCTCGGCGACCGCGGCCTCGACCCCGTCGCGTCCACGGGCCAGGACGGCGACGTCCCACTCACGTGCCGCGAGTTCCCGGACGGTCGCCCGTCCCAGTCCCGCCGATCCTCCGGTCACCACAGCCACACGCGTCATGCTCCCCTTGTACGCACCGCGCGACGGGCGACCACCCAGGGGCCGTACCCCGGCGGCGACCGGTGGGCGCCGGCGCCGGGCCGGACGCTACTGCTCGTCCGTGCGCCGCGTGGCAGTCGCCAGGTGGGATCGCACGTGCAGCAGGGCGGGCTCCTCGTCGGGGGCCTGCGGGACCGCGCCGAGCGAGAACGACTCGACGACGCCGGGGCCGAAGAGCACGCAGACGCTCGACCCGCCGAACCGGAACCACCCGAGCTCGTCGCCCTTGCCCACGTGCGCGCCCTCCTCGACGCCCTCGCCGATCACGCACGAGGACACGTCGGACATCCCGACGAACACCACCGCGACGGTCCCGATCGCCGGGTCGTCCGCCTCGACGAGCACGATCGCCCGGGTCGCCACGTGCGCGAGGTACCCCTGCGACCGCTGCGGCTCCGCGGCGTCGGCGCCCTGCGAGTCGGCCTCGGAGTAGTAGGTGCCCGGCTCGACCCAGGCGCGCACGATCGTCCCCGCCACCGGGCTGTGCCAGCGGTGGTACTCGAGCGCGCTGAGGAACGCCTGCCACACGGTGCCGTCGACGAACAGGTCGACGGACTCGTCGCCGGCGAGCAGCTCCTCGACGGAGTACGGCTCGGCCTTGATCCAGAAGTCGTCACGGCGGTGGACACCGCTCGCGATCCGGTACGGCGTCGCCTCGCACGGGCTGACCACGACGGCGTCGTCGTCCGGCGCCGCGACGGGACGCGCGCCCTCCTTGAACTCCCGCGTGAAGAACGCGTTCCACGACGGGAAGCCCCAGTGCTCGGCGTCGGGGTCGTGCACGAACTGGTCCATCCCGAGGGCCCGCCGAGCTGAGTCGTTCAACCACCCGGAGGGCTCGTCGACCAGGACGAGGAGCGAGTTCTCGCTGTCCAGGAACGTGCACCAGCCCTGCAGGATGTCGCGGATCGCCGCGTTGACCCGCGGGTCACGGTAGAAGGCGAAGCCGGCCGGCGTGGCCTTCGTCCAGTCGAGGACGCCGTCGAGGGGCGTCATCACCATCTGCTCGTCGCTGTACTCCGGAGCCGTCGTCACGACGTCGTCGACGAGCATGAGCAACTCGTCGAAGCTGCGCAGGTGCCGTTCCCGGTACGCGCGGCCCTGCGGCACCTGCGCGATCATCTCGGACGCCTGCATGCGCAGCAGCGGGTCGCCCTCGACCAGGTCCCGCAGCGCGGCGACGGCCGGGTGCAGGACCCGGTCGGGGTCGCGTTCGTCCAGCCGATCGCGGCGGCCGCGGAGCCACCCCTCGAGCCCGGACTGGTCCTGCGGGAGCCACCCCGCCCGGCGTCGGACGTCCTGCTGGTGCACGCTGTCGTTCACCGGTCGGACGCTACTCATGCCCACCGGGCGGCCCGCTCAGCGCGCGGCACCCCGCTGCGCTGACCGGGCGGCCCGCTCAGCGCGCGGCACCCCGCTGCGCGGTCCGCTCGGTGCGGCGCGGCCCGTCAGCGGCCCCGGCCGAACCGGGTCGTCACGCCGGGGGAGTACAGCACCGAGTCCGGCTCGAGCCCGGTGAGTCCGAACGGCAGCCCCGCCGCGGCGACCAGGTCGTCCCGGAGCGTCCGGAGCGTCGCCCGGTGCAGCGGCCACGGCTCGTGCTCGTTCGGCCAGTACCGGGTCGCCCCCGCCCGAGGCACGTGCATGCCCCAGCGCGCGGTCAGGAAGGTCTCGAGGGCGGACGGCTCCGCCACGGCCTCGCCGACCTCGACCTCGAACAGCGACCGCAGGTGCGTCCCGTGCCGCCGCATCGCGTAGCCGACGCGTCCGCCACCGGTCCGCACCTCGGCGCGCGCCCACCAGTACGGCAGCGCCGTCGCGACGCGCGCGCCGACCGTCGGCAGGAGCTTCCCGGCGTCGAGCGACAGGAACGCGACCCCGCGTCGGCCCTGGTCGTCGCGCGTGTAGACGCGGACGTTCACCTCGACGAAGTCACCGACGCTGCCGGCCCGCCCGAGCGGTCCGAGCGGCGGGAAGCGGGTGTCGGTGAACCGGAAGCCGATCAGACCCACCCACGTGGTCGCGCCGTCGTCGGTACCGTCGAGCGCCATCGTGTCCGGCCGCGCACCCGCCGGCAGCAGCGGCGCGACCGCGGACACGTCGACCCGCCAGTGCACGAACACGACGTCGAGCCAGTCCTGTGAGATCCACGGTCGCCCCCGCAGGGCCGGTGCGACCGAGGCGACGGCCTGGAGGCCCGGCTCGGCCCCGGCGGACCGGCCGCCGGTCACGAGTCGCTCCCGTCCACGGCGGTGGTCGCCACGGGAGCGTCGTCCCACCCCTGCTGCGGGGTGTCGCAGGTCCCGCGGAACACGTACTGCGAGGCGCGCTTCCGTTCGCTCGACGTCCAGTCGATGGCGGGGCGACGGCGTTCGGGAGGCAGGTACCCGATCCGGTAGACGGCCATCAGCTCGAGCGAGTCCGGCACGTGCAGGAGCCCCTCGATCTCCGCCCACGCGCCGGGGGTCTCCATCGGGAACGACACGAACTGGATCCCGAGGCCGAGCTCCGTCGTCGCGAGCCAGACGTTCTCCATCGCCGCGCCCATGCTGAACACCGAGTAGAAGCCGGACAGCTCCTCCTTCCGGTACTCGTGGCGGTCGAGCAGCACGCCGAGCAGCAGCGGCGACCCCGCGACGAGCCGGCGGTTCTCCTCACCCAGGGTGTGCGGCACCCGCAGGGTGTTCATGAGCAGTTGCCCGCGCTTCGTGAACACCTGCTTCGTGAAGGGCTTGAGCGGTCCGGGGAGCTTGTCGAAGAGCATGCCGTCGCGGCGCTCGTCCATCTCGGCCTGCGAGAACCGGAAGTACGGCCGGTACCGCTCGAAGAACGTCCCCTCGGCCATCGTGCGGGTCATCGAGCGGCCGCTGATCTCGGCGATGCGCTCGATCGTCGGGCGCTCCTCGACCAGGACGAACCGCCACGGCTGACTGTTCAGCTGCGAGGGGGCCCGTCCGGCGAGCTCCATGAGCAGCCGCTGGTGCTCCTCGGACACCGGGTCGGGCAGGAACGCCCCGTTCGTCGTGCGCCGGCGGCGGATCGCCTCGAACAGCTCCACGGATCACCCTCCTGGTCGCCCGCGTGCGAGCAGCGCCCCCAGGTAGGACGGTGCCGCGGCGACCGCGACTCTCCAGTGTGCTCGCGAGCGGGGGTTCGTGCGCGGGGCGACGCCGAGCGGGACGAGTGCGGGGAGCAGGAACAGCGCCGAGCGGTCCCGCGTCCACACCGGGGTCGTCGCGGCGACGCCGGTCAGGGTCGCGGTGACGACGAACAGGCCGTGGTGGACGACGCGGAGCTTCTTCGTCCGGATGACGCGGACGGCGACCGCCGTGCCCCACAGGAAGTTGGCGAGGTAGGCGACCGACGCAGCGGTGACCAGGTGGCGGGCCGCCGTCGACGTGCCGGACGCAGCCCCGTGCCTCCCGGCCGTCGTCCCGCGTCCCACGGACGCGACCCTACGCGGACTCGCGGCTGACGAGCTTCGAGAGGACGATCGCACTGCGGGTGTGGTCGACCTGCGGTGCGAGGCGGACGCGGTCGAGCGCCAGCTCGAGGGCCGACAGGTCCCGCGACCGCATGTGCACCACGGCGTCGGCGCTGCCCGTGACGGTCCCGGCGTCGACGACCTCGGGCACGGTGTCGAGCAGCGTGCGGAGCTCGTCGGGGGAGACCGTGCCGCGGCAGTAGAGCTCGACCCAGGCCTCGGTCCCGCGGTCCTCCACCGCGGGGTCGACCTTGATCGTGAAGCCCTGGATCACCCCGTCCGCGACGAGCCGATCCACCCGGCGCTTCACGGCGGAGGCCGAGAGTCCGACCACCGACCCGATGTCGCCGTACCCGGCGCGGGCGTTCTCCCGGAGCTGGTCCAGGATGCGGTGGTCGAGCGTATCCATGTTCGTCAATCGTACGCGCGGTTCTTGCGAGTCCGGTGGGTCCGACGCAGGAATCGTGCGTCACCCGAACGGGTGCCAGGGCGTGATCGAACCGTTGCTGCACCGATCGGACGGTTCGTGCCCGGTATCCGGCGTCGGTTCTCGTGTTGGTGCTGTTCCGCTGCGGTCAGTCGTGCAAGGATCGAGCCGGCGTCGACCTGGTCCGCTGCGGTGAGTGAGCCTGCGTCTCGCCGGAGTGCTTCACCCGTGGTGGTTCCTGGCAGGCTCGGGCCCCGGTCCCAGGAGGACTGATGTCGAACACCGCAACCGAACCGCAGGCAGCACCGGCCCGTGTCGCCACGAAGCGCACGATCCTGATGTGCAAGCCGACGCACTACACGGTCAGCTACCGGATCAACCCGTGGATGCACCCGGAGGAGCCGACCGACACGTCGAAGGCCGTCGAGCAGTGGCAGTCCCTCGTGGACGTCTACGAGCAGCTCGGCTTCGACATCTCGTACATCGAGCCGATCGAGGGCCTGCCGGACATGGTCTACGCGGCGAACGGCGGCTTCGTGCTCGACGGCGTCGCGTACGGCGCGAAGTTCCAGTACCCCGAGCGCCAGCCCGAGGGCCCCGCGTACATGGACTGGTTCCGCGACGCCGGCCTGCGCGTCGCCGAGCCCGTCGAGACGAACGAGGGCGAGGGGGACTTCCTGCTCATCGACGACGTCATCCTCGCCGGCACGGGCTTCCGGTCGGACAGCAGCTCGCACGAGGAGATCGCGAAGGTCTACGGCCGACAGGTCATCACGCTGCAGCTCGTGAACCCGAACTTCTACCACCTGGACACCGCGATCGCGATCCTCGACCCGGTGCCGGACGCCTCCGGCCGCTCGAACATCGCGTACCTCGAGAGCGCGTTCGACGAGCCCTCGCTGGCGATCCTGCGCGAGCGCTTCCCCGACGCGATCATCGCGACCGAGGAGGACGCCGCGATCCTCGGGCTGAACTCGTACTCCGACGGCTACAACGTCGTGATCGCCTCGCGCGCCACGACCTTCGCCGAGCAGCTCCGCGAGAAGGGCTACAACCCGATCGGCGTCGACCTGTCCGAGCTCCTGCTCGGCGGCGGCGGCGTGAAGTGCTGCACGCTCGACCTGCACCCCGTCGGCACCGACACCTCCGTCGCGCGGTCCTGATGCACACCGCGACGGGGACCAACACCTCGGCCGCGCTCGCCGTCGAGGACCGCTCCCTCGCCCACAACTACAGCCCGCTCCCGGTCGTCATCGCGTCCGGCGACGGTGCGTGGGTGACGGACGTCGACGGCAAGCGCTACCTGGACGGGCTCGCCGCGTACTCCGCGGTGAACTTCGGCCACGGCAACCCGCGGCTGCTCGACGCCGCCCGGGCCCAGCTCGACCGGGTGACCCTGACGAGCCGTGCCTTCGTGAACGACCGGCTCGGCCCGTTCGCGTCGGCGCTCGCCGAACTGACCGGTACCGAGCTCGTGCTCCCGATGAACACCGGGGCCGAGGCGGTCGAGTCGGCGATCAAGGTCTCGCGCGCCTGGGGCTACCGCGTCAAGGGCGTCCCGGCCGGACAGGCCACGATCGTCGTCGCGTCCGGGAACTTCCACGGCCGCACCACCACGATCGTGTCGTTCTCGGACGACCCCGACGCCCGCAACGACTTCGGCCCGTACACGCCGGGCTTCCGCACGGTGCCGTACGGCGACGCGGCCGCCCTCCGCGCGGCGATGGACGAGACCGTCGTCGCCGTGCTGCTCGAGCCGATCCAGGGCGAGGGCGGGGTCGTCATCCCGCCCGCCGACTACCTGCCGGCCGTGCGCGCGGTCTGCGACGACTTCGGCGCCCTGTTCGTCGCCGACGAGATCCAGTCGGGTCTCGGACGCACCGGGCACACCCTCGCCGTCGAGCGCGTCGGGGTGCGGCCGGACCTGGTGACCCTCGGCAAGGCGCTCGGCGGCGGCATCGTCCCGGTGTCCGCGGTCGTCGGCTCCCGGGACGTCCTGGGCGTCCTCCGTCCGGGCGAGCACGGCTCGACGTTCGGCGGCAACCCGCTCGCGGCCGCCGTCGGCACCGAGGTCGTGGCGATGCTCGGCGAGGGCACGTTCCAGGAGCGGGCGCTCGCCGGCGAACCGCTGCTGCGCGGTCTGCTCGACGACCTCGTCGGACGCGGGGTCGTGGCGCACCGCGTGGCCGGGCTCTGGGCGGGGATCGACATCGACCCCGCGCTCGGCACCGGCAAGGAGGTCGCGCACGACCTGGCCGACCGCGGTGTGCTCGTGAAGGACACCCACGGGTCGACCATCCGCTTCGCGCCGCCGCTCGTCGTCACCGACGACGAGGTCCGGCTCGCGATCGGGACCCTCGGCGAGGTGCTGGCCGCGCGCTGACGCGACGCGACCACCCGACGGACGGGAGGCACGAGGCGGATCCGCCACGTCCTCCCTCGCGGGCTCGGTCGGCGCGCCCCGCGCAACGCTCCGCGTCGCCGCTGAGCGGGGCGCGCCCGTCCGTCGTTCCGGCTGTTCCGGCGTCAGCGCACCCGCCAGCGCTCCACGAGCTGGTCCATCAGCCCGTCCAGCCGCTCGTCCGTCACCTGCCGCGACGGGTCCGCGTCGAACCACGCGACGATCTCGCGCGCACCCTGCCGGATCGACGTGGTCTGCGCGAACTCCGGCACCAGCGTCTGCACCTTCGTGTTGTCGAACACCGAGGTGTTCGCCTTGTCGCCGAGCAGGCTCGCACCCCAGTCCGCGTCGAGCGCGTCGATCGCATCGGACGGCACGTGCACGATCTCCAGGTCCTCGACCCCTGCAGCGGCCGCGAGCTCGTGCGCGATCCGGTCCCAGGTCGGTGCCTCGTCGCCCGTGATGTGGAACGCCTCGCCGATCGCCTCGGCGCGGTCGAGCAGCCCGACGAACCCGACGGCGAAGTCCCGCGCGTGCGTGATCGTCCACAGCGAGCTGCCGTCGCCGCACACCACGACCGGCTTGCCCGCACGCATCCGCCCGAGGACCGTCCACCCGCCCGAGAACGGCACGAGGGTCTCGTCGTAGGTGTGCGACGGGCGGATGATCGTCATCGGGAAGTCGTTCTCGCGGTACGCCTCGACGAGCAGGTCCTCGCACGCGATCTTGTCCCGCGAGTACTGCCAGAACGGGTTCTTCAGCGGTGTCGACTCGGTGATCGGCAGGTGTGTGGCGGGCGTCTGGTACGCCGAGGCCGACGAGATGAAGACGTACTGCCGCGTCCGCCCCGTGAAGACCTCGACGTCGCGCTGCACCTGGTCCGGCCTGAACGCCACGAAGTCGATGACGACGTCCCACCGCTGGTCGCCGATCGCGGCTTCCAGCGCGGTGCGGTCCGACACGTCGGCCTGGAGGCGCGTCACGCGCTCCGGGATCGGCCGCTTGTCCGTCTCGCCCCGGTTCAGCACGGTCACGTCGAACCCCTGCTCGACGGCTTCACGCACACAGGCGGCGCTGATGATGCCGCTGCCGCCGATGAACAGCACGCTCGGTCCCGACATGGATGCTCCTTCGCTCCCGGCGGTGCCGCTGTGCACCGCGCTCCTGCGATCCTGCCCCTCAGCCGCCGCGTACCGTCACGGGTCGAGCATCGACGACCGCGCGGAGGGTCGTCACCCGTGCGGCCCACTCGGCCGCGACGGGGTGGACCCACCCGAGGAGTTCGAGCGCGAACGTGAGGTCCCGGCCGAGGTCGCGCTGGTGGATCGGTTCGTGGTGAGCGGCCCGGTTGCGCACGAAGTGCAGCTCGCGCATGCGGCGTTCGACCTCTCTCCGCCGTGCGCGCAGGTCTCGCGGTCCGTACGGGAACGCACGATGCAGATCGGGCACCCAGAGCGATGCGTGGTAACGCGATCCGACGAGGTATCGCCAGAAACCGAAGGACAACTCGGCGACCACCCGACCGTGCTCGCCCGGCGCCCCCGCCCGTCGCGATCGATCCTCAGCCTTGGAGACGTCACGAGTGCCCCTCTGGTCGAGGGGCGCACGGCCGAACCACTCCGGAGTGTCGAGGCGCCTCCGAGCCCACGCCGCGAGTTCCCGGTCCAGCGCGTTCCGAGCGACGATCTCGACGATGCCGGTCAGCTCCATCGCGCTGGCCGACGCGTGCATGTTCCACTCGTACAGCCGCAGCGCTGCCGACGGCGAGCCGGTCGCGCTGGAGTACGAGGACATTCGGCCGGTCGTCAACAAGTCGAGCAGCGCTTCGTCGTCACCGCTCGACATCGGTCCTTCCCCCACCGTCGACCCTCCGTGTACCCTTGGGCTCGAAGACCCCGGAACGATCCCTGGCCCTGTGCCACATCGCCGGGGTTTCGTCTTGCCCGAGGCGCGAACTGATACTTCACCGTACCGGTCGTCACGTGGTCGGTGGGACGCAGTACGAGGACTGCGGACTACCGTCACGGGTCGGGGCGCACCGACGCGCTCCACGACAGGAGTGACACGCACATGGAGTACCGCTACCTCGGCGACTCGGGCCTCAAGGTGTCCGAGATCACGTACGGCAACTGGCTCACCCACGCCTCCCAGGTCGAGAACGACGCGGCGATCGCCTGCGTCCGGGCCGCCCTGGACGTCGGCATCTCGACCTTCGACACCGCGGACGTCTACGCGAACACCGGCGCCGAGACCGTCCTCGGCGAAGCCCTGAAGGGGGAGCGCCGGCAGTCCCTGGAGATCGCCACGAAGGTCTTCGGGCCGACGGGTCCGAAGGGCCACAACGACACCGGGCTGAGCCGGAAGCACATCCTCGAATCGATCGACGGCTCCCTCGAGCGGCTGCAGACCGACTACGTCGACCTGTACCAGGCGCACCGGTTCGACCACGAGACCCCGCTCGAGGAGACCATGCAGGCCTTCGCGGACGTCGTCCGGCAGGGCAAGGTCCTGTACGTCGGCGTCTCGGAGTGGACGGCCGAGCAGCTGCGCGCCGGGCACGCCCTCGCGAAGGACCTCGGGTTCCAGCTCATCTCGAACCAGCCGCAGTACTCGGCGCTCTGGCGCGTGATCGAGGGCGAGGTCGTCCCGACCTCCGAGGAGCTCGGCATCTCGCAGATCGTCTGGTCCCCGATCGCCCAGGGTGTCCTGACGGGCAAGTACCAGCCCGGGCAGCCGCTGCCGGAGGGTTCGCGCGCCACGGACGACAAGGGCGGCGCGAAGATGATCGAGCGCTTCATGAACGACGAGGTCCTGACCGCGGTGCAGGAGCTCAAGCCGATCGCGGACGAGCTCAGCCTGTCGATGGCGCAGCTCGCGGTCGCCTGGGTGCTGCAGAACCAGAACGTCGCGTCGGCCATCATCGGCGCCTCGCGGCCGGAGCAGGTGCACGACAACGCGGGCGCTGCCGGGGTCACGATCCCCGCGGAGCTGATGTCCCGGATCGACGACGCCCTCGGTTCGGTCGTCGAACGCGACCCGGCGAAGACGAACGACAGCAGCCCGAAGACCCGCGAGGCCTAGGCCCGCGGCGGGTCTCCGTCGCTCAGCACGACCGGAAGCACGCGACACCGCGGAACTGCGCGGCGCGGCGTGCTTCCGGTTGTGCGGCGGCACGCCGAGCTGCGAGGCCGAGCCTCGAGCACACCCCCGGGAACGCAAAAGAGCCCCTCACTCTCGTGAGGGGCTCTTCACCGTGGCTGGACACGGCATCGATCCGTGGACCTTTCGATTTTCAGTCGAACGCTCTACCAACTGAGCTATCCAGCCGTGGCGACCCTGACGGGACTTGAACCCGCGACCTCCGCCGTGACAGGGCGGCACGCTAACCAACTGCGCTACAGGGCCATGTGTATTTGTGTGTACTCCTCGGTGTTGCTCGGTCGCTTGCTCACTCACGTGGAGTGACCCCAACGGGATTCGAACCCGTGCTGCCGCCGTGAAAGGGCGGTGTCCTAGGCCACTAAACGATAGGGCCGCAAGCTGCGCCGTGCGCTACCGATGGACAAGCATACGGATGCCCCGGGCGATGCACAAATCGAGCGCCCCGGAACGTGCATCCCCGGCGTGTCGCGCTGCGGAGACGGGTTCGATCGGTGGGGGAGTGCGAGCATCGTCGACGGCCAGGCACCCTCGCACGGGGGTGTCCCTGCTGCGACCCCTGTTGTTACTGTTGCGTCTGTTGACAGTGTTACGTGCGTGAGCCATGCCGCGCTGTTACGAAATCGAGACTCATGACGACTGCACCCCTGTTCTCCCGTCTGCCCCGCCGCCGCGTCCTCGCCGCCGCGGTCGCCGTCGCGCTCGCAGCCGGCGCGCTCGGTGCCCTGGCGCCCGCGACCTCGGCGTCCGCGACGAGCTACCCCAGCTGGGACGACGTGCAGGCCGCGAAGGCATCGCAGGCCGCCCAGCAGGCGAAGGTCACCGAGATCAAGGCACTCCTCGCCGACCTCACCACGAAGGCGTCGGCCGCCCAGAAGGCGGCCGAGGCCGCCGGCACCGCCTACCAGACGGCGCAGACGAAGTTCGACGAGGCGACGCTCACCCACCAGACGCTGCAGTCCCAGGCGGACGAGGCCGAGCGCACCGCGAAGCAGTCCGAGGCGCAGGCCGGGCAGCTCGCCGCCCAGCTCGGTCGGGCGAGCGGCGACGACGTGACGACGGACATCTTCACGCACCCGTCCTCGTCGAGCGACCTGCTCTACGAGCTCGGCGCGATGTCGAAGCTCACCGAGCAGGCCGACGGCATCTACGCCCAGGCGACCCAGGACCGCGGCGTCGCCCAGGGCCTGGCGGACAAGGCGCAGTCGGCGAAGCAGGCCCTCGGCGCCCTGGCCGAGGCAGCGCAGGCGAAGGCGAAGCAGGCGCAGCAGGCCTCGGACGACGCACAGACCGCGGTCGACGCCCAGAACGACAACAAGACGCGGCTCGAGGCGCAGCTGACGCTCCTGACGACGAACGAGCAGAACGTCGAGGCGGACTACCAGAAGGGCGTCGCGGCCGAGAAGGCCCGGCTCGCGGCGATCGCGGCCGAGCAGGCCCGACAGGCGGCAGCCGCGCAGGCCGCGGCGAACCAGGGCGGCGGCTCGGGCAACGGGTCCGGCGGCTCCGGTGGCGGTGCCCCGACCTCGTCCGGCTGGGTCCGTCCCGCCGGCGGTTACCAGACCAGCCCGTTCGGCTGGCGCGTCGACCCATACACGCACGCCCACGCCCTGCACGCCGGGGTCGACCTGGCACCCGGCTGCTACTCGCCGATCTACGCCGCACACGACGGCACGGTGACGTTCGCGGCCAACGGCGGCGGCTACGGCAACGAGGTCGTGCTCGACAACGGCGGCGGGATCTCCACCGCGTACGGGCACATCGTCGACGGCGGCATCCTGGTGTCCGTCGGGCAGCACGTCTCCGCCGGCCAGCAGATCGCGAAGATCGGCTCCACCGGTTGGTCGACCGGGTGCCACCTGCACTTCGAGACCCGGGTGAACGGCTCCGCCGTCGACCCCGTCCCCTTCATGGCCGCGCGGGGGATCTCGGTATGAACGAGCGCGCCGTCGAGAGGCACTGACCATGAAGTCCGCCACCCGCACCGGCTGCACCGCGATGGTCGCAGCACTCGGCATCGGTCTGTCGATCGTCGTGGTCGGTCCCGCGCACGCGGCGCCCTCCACGCCGAGCTGGGACGACGTCCGAGCGGCGAAGGCGGACGCGGCCGACGCGCAGCAGACCGTCGACGAGCTGTCGAGTCGGCTGCAGTCGCTGCAGGACACGGCGGACGCGGCACAGGTGGTCGAGATGCAGGCCGGGCAGGCGTACGCGGTGGCGGCGTCCGAGCAGCAGCAGGCGAAGGACACCCTCGACGACCTGACGGCGCAGTCGAAGCGCGCGGCGCAGCGGGCGAAGGAGTCCGCCGGGCAGGTCGCCGGGCTGATGGTCGAGCTGTCGCGCACGGGTGGCGGCAACATCTCGACCTCGATGCTCGTCGACTCGTCGGACTCGAAGGACCTGCTCTACCGCGTCGGCACCATGTCGCAGCTGTCCGAGCGCTCGGCGACGGCGCTCGCGCAGGCCCAGGCGGACCAGAACACGGTCGACGCCCTCGCCGCGCAGCAGTCCTCGGCGACGACCGCGCTCGCGAAGGCGACGGCCGCGTCCGAGCGGGCCCTCGACGCGGCGAACTCCGCCGCCAGCTCCGCCCAGACCCGCGTGCAGCAGGAGCAGTCGAAGCAGGCCGAGGTGCTCGCCCAGCTCGCGTTCCTCAAGGGCACGAGCGTCGACGTCGAGACGGCGTACTGGAACGCGCAGCAGGCGCAGCGCTCCGAGACGCAGCTCGCGGCGGAGACCACCGGTGGCCGGTCGAGCGGCTCGAACACGTCGAACAGCCCGTCGACGAACACCCCGTCCGGCGGCACGAGCCCCAGCGCCAACCAGCCCAGCAGCAACCAGCCCAGCGCGAACCAGCCGAGCAGCAACCAGCCCAGCTCGAACCAGCCGAGCACGAGCCGGCCGAGCAACCCGGCGCCCGCTCCGGCACCGGCACCGGCACCCAAGCCCGCTCCCGCGCCGAAGCCCGCCCCGGCTCCCGCTCCCGCGCCGACCCCGGTGCAGAGCAGCCCGTCCAAGGCCGCCGGCGCCATCGCCTACGCCCGCGCGCAGATCGGCGACGCCTACGTCTTCGGCGGTGCCGGCCCGAACGTCTGGGACTGCTCCGGTCTCGTGATGATGGCCTACGGCTCCCAGGGCGTCGCGACCGGCGGCCACAACGTCGTCTGGCAGTACAACCACTTCCAGTCGATCGGCCGGCTCGTCCCGCTGTCGCAGCGGCAGCCCGGCGACATCCTGTTCTACTCGAGCAACGGTTCCGTGAGCGGCGCCTACCACGACTCGATCTACACCGGCGGCGGGATGATGGTCGAGGCGGCGAACCCGCAGCGCGGCGTGCTCGAGCGGGCGATCTGGACCCCGAGCCAGCTCCTGCCGTACGTCGCCCGCCCGACCGGCTCGCTCTGACCCCGAGCGCAGACCCCGGCGACCCCGCGACGAACGACGACGCCCGCCCTCCTGATCGGAGGGCGGGCGTCGTCGTCGGTGTCAGGCGGTCAGTGACCGGCGGGCACGTACGCGGCCTGGCCGGCCTGCACGATCGCCTCGGCCTCGGCGGCGTCGCCCCAGCCCTCGGCCTTGACCCACTTGTTCGGCTCGAGGTCCTTGTAGCGCTCGAAGAAGTGCGCGATCTCGGCCTTGGTCTGCTCCGGGACGTCCGCGATGTCCTGGACGTGGGCCCAGCGCGGGTCCTTCGCCGGGACGACCAGCACCTTCGCGTCGTTGCCGGCCTCGTCGCTCATCTTGAAGACGCCGACGGGGCGGACCTTGACGCCCACGCCCGGGAAGGTCGGGTACTCGAGCAGGAGGAGCGCGTCCACCGGGTCGCCGTCGTCGGCCAGGGTCTTCTCGAAGAAGCCGTAGTCGGTCGGGTAGACGAACGACGTGAAGAGCACGCGGTCGAGGTACACGCGACCGGTCTCGTGGTCGACCTCGTACTTGTTGCGGCTGCCCTTGGGGATCTCGACGACGACGTCGTACGCGGCCATGTCTGCACTCCTGGTTTGTCGATCGGGCTGTCGGTGGTTCCGAAAGCGCGGCTAACGTTACCGGGTGAACGCTCCGCGCCCCCGGCTCGACCCCGCCGTCGCCGAGACCCGTCGCCCCGTCCGCGGCCTGCTCGCGCAGGCCCGGCAGGACGGGATCGTGCACGACGGTGACCTCGTGACCGTCGCGCTGAGCGGTGGTGCGGACTCCCTCGCCCTCGCCGCCGCGACCGCGTTCGAGGCGCCGAAGCAGGCCCTGCGGGCCGGCGCCGTGGTGGTCGACCACGCGCTCCAGGCGGGCAGCGAGGCGGTGGCGACCCGTGCCTCCCGGCAGGCGTCGTCGCTGGGACTCGAGCCGGTGACCGTCCGTCGGGTCGCGGTCGGGTCCGACGGTGGTCCGGAGGCGGCCGCACGGGAGGCGCGCCACGCGGCCGTCGCGCTCGTCGCGACCGCCACCGGGTCGCCCCTGGTGCTGTTCGGGCACACGCTCGACGACCAGGCCGAGACGGTGCTGCTCGGCCTGCTGCGCGGCAGCGGGCCGGACGCGCTGTCCGGCATGGCCCCGCTGGTGCGGCGGGCGGACGGACCGGCCTACGGCCGGCCGCTCCTCGCGGTGCGGCGGCACACCACCCGCCAGGCCTGCGTCGCCGCCGGACTGGCCCCGTGGGACGACCCGCAGAACGACGACCCCGCGTTCACCCGGGTGCGGGTGCGGAACACACTCCTGCCGGCCCTCGAGCGGGAGCTCGGCGCGGGGGTGCCCGAGGCGCTCGCCCGAACGGCCGACCAGCTCCGCGAGGACGCGGCAGCGCTCGACCACTTCGCCGAGGAGCTCGCGGAGGACCTCGCCGAGCACGCCGAGGCGGGCATCTCGCTGTCGGTGTCGGGGCTCCTCGCGAACCCGCCCGCGCTCCGGCAGCGACTCGTCCGGCTGGCGGTCGAGGGGGAGTTCGGCGTCACGCTGTCGCGCACCCAGACGCTCGAGGTCTGCCGGCTCGTCACCGACTGGCGTGGACAGGGACCGATCGACCTGCCCGGGGTGCAGGCCGCTCGGGAGGGCGACCGGCTGGCGTTCAGCGCCGCGCCGTGACGGTTACCCTGGACCGGTGGAACTCTCCGACGTCCAGGCAGACCTGTCCGAAGTGCTCTTCACCCCCGAGCAGATCGACGCGAAGCTCGCCGACCTCGCCGCGGCGGTCGACCGCGACTACGCGGGCAAGGACCCGCTGCTCGTCGGCGTGCTGAAGGGCGCCGTCATGGTGATGGCCGACTTCTCCCGGCACCTCAAGATGCAGGCGCGCATGGACTGGATGGCGGTGTCGTCGTACGGCTCCGGCACGAAGTCGTCCGGTGTGGTGCGGATCCTCAAGGACCTCGACACCGACCTGCACGGCCGCGACGTCATCATCGTCGAGGACATCATCGACTCCGGCCTGACGCTCTCGTGGCTCAAGCAGAACCTGGAGTCCCGCGGGGCCGCGAGCGTCGAGATCGTCGCACTGCTGCGCAAGCCCGAAGCCGCCAAGGTCGAGGTCGACGTGAAGTACGCCGGCTTCGAGATCCCGGACGCCTTCGTGGTCGGGTACGGCCTGGACTTCGACGAGCGCTACCGCAACCTGCGCGGCATCGGCGTGCTCGCGCCGCACGTCTACTCCTGACGGTCCGGTCGGCCTGCTCGGCCGACTCGTCGAGCGTGTGGAGTTCGCCCGCAGAGGACACCCATCCCCGCCACAGAGTCGCGGCCGTATGCTGACGACCACGCAACTCCGGCAGAGAAAGGTGTCGGGCCTCCGTGCCCGGATCACATGGACTTCAAGCGCATCCTCCGCGGGCCGTACATCTACGTGCTGATCGCGATCGTGGGGATCTGGATCGGCTGGGCCGTGATCAGCCAGTCCGGCACCCAGCAGATCGACACCCAGAAGGGTCTCGAGCAGCTCTCGGACGGCAAGGTCTCCTCCGTGGTGGTGAACTCCACCGAGCAGCGCGTGGACCTCACCCTCAAGGACGGCAACGCGAAGGAGCAGTTCTACTACTCCACGCCGCGTGGCGAAGAGGTCATCCAGGCCGTCAACGACGCCAACCTCCCCAAGGGCTACAACGACACCGTGCAGCAGGGGAACTGGTTCCTCTCGCTCCTCGGCATCATCCTGCCCTTCCTCATCATCGGTGCCCTGTTCTGGTTCCTGCTCTCGAGCGCCCAGGGCGGCGGCTCGAAGGTCATGCAGTTCGGCAAGTCCCGCGCGAAGATGAACAACAAGGAGAACCCGCAGGTCTCCTTCGCGGACGTCGCCGGCTCGGACGAGGCGATCGAGGAGCTCCACGAGATCAAGGAGTTCCTGCAGGAGCCGGCCAAGTTCCAGGCGGTCGGCGCGAAGATCCCGAAGGGCGTGCTGCTGTACGGCCCTCCCGGGACCGGCAAGACGCTGCTCGCCCGCGCCGTCGCGGGTGAGGCCGGTGTGCCGTTCTACTCGATCTCCGGTTCGGACTTCGTCGAGATGTTCGTCGGTGTCGGTGCCAGCCGCGTCCGTGACCTGTTCGACCAGGCGAAGCAGAACGCCCCGGCGATCGTCTTCATCGACGAGATCGACGCCGTCGGTCGCCACCGCGGCGCCGGCATCGGTGGCGGCAACGACGAGCGCGAGCAGACGCTCAACCAGCTGCTCGTCGAGATGGACGGCTTCGACGGCAAGACGAACGTCATCCTCATCGCCGCGACGAACCGTCCCGACGTGCTCGACCCCGCGCTCCTGCGCCCCGGCCGCTTCGACCGCCAGATCGGTGTCGACGCGCCCTCGCTCGCTGGTCGCAAGCAGATCCTCGAGGTGCACGCGAAGGGCAAGCCGCTCGCCGCGAGCGTCGACCTGGAGCTCCTCGCCCGCAAGACGCCCGGGTTCACCGGCGCCGACCTGGCGAACGTCCTCAACGAGGCCGCGCTCCTGACCGCCCGCTCGAACGCGCAGCTCATCGACAACCGTGCGCTGGACGAGGCCGTCGACCGCGTGATGGCCGGCCCGCAGCGCCGCACCCGGATCATGTCCGACCAGGAGAAGCTCATCACCGCCTACCACGAGGGCGGGCACGCCCTGGCGGCTGCGGCGATGCGGCACACCGACCCGGTCACGAAGATCACGATCCTGCCGCGTGGCCGTGCCCTCGGCTACACGATGGTGCTCCCGCTCGAGGACAAGTACTCCGTGACGCGCAACGAGCTGCTCGACCAGCTGACCTACGCCATGGGTGGCCGCGTGGCGGAGGAGATCGTCTTCCACGACCCGACGACCGGCGCCTCGAACGACATCGAGAAGGCCACGTCGACCGCGCGCAAGATGGTCACCGAGTACGGCATGAGCCGTGCGGTCGGGTCGGTCAAGCTCGGCTCCGGGTCGAGCGAGCCGTTCGTCGGTCGCGACATGGGCGGCAACGGCGGTCGCGACTACTCGGAGAACATCGCCGAGACCGTCGACGCCGAGACCCGCGCCCTGCTCGAGGCCGCGCACGACGAGGCCTACCAGGTGCTCAACGCGAACCGCGACATCCTCGACCGCCTGGCCGGCGAGCTCCTCGACAAGGAGACGCTGGACGCGCCGGAGCTCGTCGAGATCTTCAAGGACGTCCGCAAGCTGCCCGAGCGCCCGCAGTGGCTCTCGAGCGACAAGCGGCCGGTCTCGAACCTGCCGGCGATCGAGTTCCCGGGCAAGGCCGCCTCGACCGCGGCGGAGCAGGGCGACACCGAGTCGCCGTCGAAGCCCCGCCGTCGGCCGTTCGGCAACCCCGGTATCGCCCCCGCCTAGGCCGGCATGACCGACCTGCCGACGAGGCGCGCGCGCCGGCTCGCCGAGGCGAGCTCGGCACGCGACGTCGAGCTCGCCGCCCGCGCCGCAGCCGCCGAGCCCCCGACGGTCGCGATCGACCTCCGGGCGCCGGCACCGGTGCCCGAGATCGTCACCGCGTCGACCCGCGCCGACCGGACCGCGGCCGGACGGACCGTCGCCGACGGCACGCGCGTGATGGGCATCCTCAACGTCACGCCCGACTCGTTCAGCGACGGCGGGCTGCACCAGGCGTACGACGCGGCCGCGGCGCACGCCCGGCGGCTCGTCGCGGACGGCGCCGACCTGGTCGACGTCGGCGGGGAGTCCACCCGACCCGGCGCCGAACGGGTCCCCGTGGACGTCGAGCAGCAGCGCGTGCTGCCCGTCGTCCGCCAGCTCGTGTCCGAGGGCATCGCGGTGAGCGTCGACACGATGAACGCCGCGACCGCCGAGCTCGCGGTCGAGGCCGGCGCCGTGATCGTCAACGACGTCTCGGGCGGGCTCGCCGACGAGGACATGGTGCGGGTCGTCCGGGACACCGGCGTCGGCTTCGTCGTGATGCACTGGCGCGGGCACAGCGACCGCATGTACCGCAACGCCGAGTACGTGCACGCCGTCGACGAGGTCCGCCGCGAGGTCGAGCTGCGCGTCGCCGAGCTCATCGTGCTCGGGGTCCGGCAGGAGCAGGTCGTGATCGACCCCGGCCTCGGCTTCGCCAAGCAGGGCGTCCAGAACTGGGAGATCCTGGCCGGCTACGAACGCTTCGCCTCGATCGGGTTGCCGGTGCTCGTCGCCGCCTCCCGCAAGCGGTTCCTCGACGGGGTCGGCAGCGCTGCCGGCGCCCCACCGCGGGACCGCGACCTCGCCACCGCCGCGATCAGCCTCCTCGCCGCCGAACGCGGCGCCTGGGGGGTCCGCGTGCACGACCCGGCACCGACGCGTGCCGTGCTCGACGTCTGGGATGCCTGGAGGGCAGCACGTACATGAGGGACACCATCCGACTGACCGGGGTCCGCGCCCGGGGCCACCACGGCGTCTTCGACCACGAGCGCCAGGACGGCCAGGACTTCGTCGTCGACGTCGCGGTCGAGGTCGACGCGAGCACGGCCTCCGGCAGCGACGACCTCGCCGACACTGTGCACTACGGCGTGCTCGCCGAGCAGGTCGTCGCCGAGATCGAACGCGACCCGGTGGACCTCATCGAGACGGTCGCCGAGCGCATCGCCGCCGCGGTCCTGACGCACCGCGCGGCCCTGGCGACCGAGGTCACCGTGCACAAGCCGCAGGCGCCGATCACGGTGCCGTTCAGCGACGTGTCGATCACGATCCGGCGGACCCGCGGCGGTGCCGTCCCGTCCGAGGAAGAAGAGTGAGCCGGGCGGTCATCGCCCTCGGCGCGAACCTCGGCGACCGCGGGAGCACCCTGCGTGCAGCCGCCCGGGCCATCGCCGACCTGCCCGGCGTCCGCCCGGTCGCGTCGAGCCGCGAGGTCGAGTCGGTCGCGCTGACCCTGGACGGCCTCGACACGACGAAGCCGCGGTACCGGAACGGCGTCGTCGTGGTCGACACGGACCTCGGCCCGCAGGAACTCCTCGACGCGCTGCACGGGATCGAGGACGCGCACGGCCGCACCCGCGAGGTGCGCTGGGGCGACCGGACGCTCGACCTCGACGTCGTGGCGATCGACGACCTCGTGCTCGACACGACCACCCTGACGGTGCCGCACCCGCGCGCCGGGGAACGGGCGTTCGTGCTCGCGCCGTGGCTCGACGCCGACCCGGACGCCGTGCTGCCGGGTGCCGGCCCGGTGGCCGACCTGCTCGCGGCGGTCGGGGACGACACCGAGCGTGTCGACGAGCCGCGCCTGTTCGACGAGCCCACCCGCGCCTCCCGTCCGGCCCGCGCCTCCCGGTCGGAGCCGGTCGCACCGGAGCCGACCGCGTGAAGCCGACCCGCGCCTCCACCCTCGTCAGCGTCGCGCTCGTGGCGGCCGTCGCCGGCTTCGCGCTCGACGCGGTGCTGGCCTCGCGCCAGGCGCCCACGCTGTTCCTGTCCACCCCGCTCGGTGCGACCCTCGCCCTGATCGGCGTCGCCGTCGTGCTGATGGCCCGCCCGGTGCGGCGGCACGCGCGCGACGGGGCGTCCCGGCAGCGCGCCGTCGACCCGCTCTACGCGACGCGCGTCGTGGTCCTCGCGAAGGCGTCGAGCATCGCGGGCGCGCTCTTCGGCGGCTTCGGCGCGGGGCTCCTGGTGTACGTCCTGACCCGTTCCGCGCTGCCGCCGCTAGGCTCGGTCCTGCCGAACGCCGTGGCGGTCGGGGGCGGTGCCGTGCTCGTGGTGTGCGCGATCGTCGCCGAGCGCATGTGCATCGCGCCACCCCCGGGTGACGACGACGACGACCTCCCCAGAGGCGGCACGACGGCGAACTGACCGACGACCGCAGGAGGCCGTGATGCCGCTGGAACGACTCGACGAGCCGGGCCTCGGCCTGACCGGGACCACGTGGACGCGGGTGTCGCCGAAGCTCGTCTGGACCGAGCTCGTCAGCACGGTGCTCGTCGGGCTCGTGCTCACCGCCGGCTGCGTGCTGTTCGCGGTGCTGAACGACGGCTTCGGCCAGACCGCCGGCACCGTGTGGAGCCTCATCGCGATCGTCGTGGCCGTGGTCGCACTCGTGACCGCGGTCCTCACGCCCCGTCGGGTCCGTGCGATCGGGTACGCCCTGCGCGACGACGACCTGGTGCTCCGCCGCGGCCTGATGTGGCAGCGCTTCACCGCGGTGCCGTACGGCCGGATGCAGCTCGTCGACGTGAACCGCGGCCCGCTCGACCGCGTGCTCGGCCTGAGCGAGCTGAAGTTCGTGACGGCGGCCGCCTCGACGAACGTCCGCATCCCGGGCATCCCCGCTGCCGACGCCGACGCGCTGCGCGACCGGCTCGTCGAGCTCGCCGAGACCCGTCGCGCCGGGCTGTAGGGGGCACCGTGACCTTCCGACCCGGACCACCGCCACCGGCACCGCCCACGAAGGGCGACGCCGCCGCCGCAGCGCCCCTGACCGACGGCGAGTGGCACCGCCTGCACCCGCTGACACCGCTCCTCAAGGGCGGCATCGTGCTCATCGTCGTGCTCGGGTACGTGCTGAACAACCTCCGCGACCAGCTGCTCGAGTTCGTCATCCCCGGCGCAGGTCCCCAGGACGACGGCGACCCGGTCCGCTACGTGTGGGAGCACGGCGCCGTCGGGTGGGTGCTGCTCGGGATCGTGGTGCTGCTGATCGTGCTGATCGGGCTCTTCTACCTGTCGTGGCGGATGCACGAGTTCCGCGTCACGGGCGAGATCGTCGAGGTGCGGTCGGGCGTGCTCTTCCGCACGAACCGCCGGGCCCGGCTCGACCGGATCCAGGGCATCAACATCTCGCGGCCGATCATCCCGCGGATCGTCGGCACGGCGAAGCTCGAGATCGCCCAGGCCGGCAACGACGCGAACGTGCAGCTCGCGTACCTCGGGGCCCGGGCGGCCGACGACCTCCGCTCCCGCATCCTCGTGCTCGCATCCGGCGCGAAGGACGACGACCCGGCGGTGGAGCGCCCCTCGTACGGCCCGCTGCAGGACCGCGTCGAGGAGCTGTTCTCGCCCGAGCTCGACCCGGGCGCCGTGCACGCCACCCGCGTCGTGAAGGTGCACCCCGGTCGACTGATCGCCTCGATGCTGCTGTCCGGCACGACGGTGTTCATCCTGCTGGCGGTCGCCGCGATGATCGTCAGCGTCGCGCTCACCGGCGAGTACGGGATCCTGTTCGGCCTGTTCCCCGCCGTCATCGGTGCGGGCGGGTACTACGTCCGGAAGTTCTCCCGGTCGCTGCAGTACACGATCGCGGACACCCGCGACGGCATCCGGATCGGCTTCGGGCTCGTCTCCACGTCGAACGAGACGCTCCCGCCGGGACGCATCCACGCCGTCAGCGTGGCGCAACCCCTGCTGTGGCGGCCGTTCGGGTGGTGGGACGTGCGCATCAACCGGGCGACGAACGCCGGGAACGGTGCGTCGAACAACCAGCAGGCGTCGTCGATCGTGCTGCCGGTGGGCCGGGCCGAGGACGTCCGCCAGGTCCTCGACATCATCCTGCCCGGGCTCGTCGGCACGGCAGTGGCCGGACCGTCGGCGTCCCGCGCGGCACTCCGCGAGGGCGCGTCCGAGGCCGTGGACGTCGTCGACGAGAGCCTCACGACGACCGGCGACCGCGGCGGCTTCGTGCATTCGCCCCGACGGGGCGCGTGGCTCCGCCCGCTGTCCTTCCGCCGCAACGGCTACCGGTTCGTGCCGGGCGCGGTGCTGCTCCGGCTCGGTGCGGTGTGGCGGTCGCTCGTGATCGTGCCGCTGCCCCGCGTGCAGAGCGTCAAGGTCGAGCAGGGGCCCCTCGAGCGCTGGCTGCGACTCGCCTCGGCACACGTGCACACCGTGCACGGGCCGGTCTCGGCGCGCGTCGGTGCGCTCGACGCGCGCGACGCGCAGCGCCTGTGGTCGGAGACCGCGCACCGCGCGGTCGAGGCGGCGGCGGCGGACACCTCACACCGCTGGCGCGAACGGGAGGCACGGCGCGGCCCCGCCACGTCGGGCACCAGCGCGACCACCCCGTCCGGCGACACGGTCCCGTCGACCCGCACCGCGCCTCCCGGCTGGGGCGACGTCCCGACACCGGGAGCCGCACGGTGAGGGCGGGACGACTCGGGGTCGGCGTCGTCGGCGCGGGGAAGGTGGGACCGGTCCTCGGCGCAGCGCTCGCGAACGCGGAGCACGCGGTGGTCGGGGTGACGGCCGTGTCGGACGCGGGACGCGACCGCGCCGAGGCGATGCTCCCGGGTGCCCCCGTGCTGGCCACCCCGGACCTGGTCGAGCGGAGCGAACTCGTCCTGCTCGCGGTCCCCGACGACCAGCTGGCGGAACTCGTGCGAGGACTCGCCGACGCCGGGATCTGGCAGCCCGGGCAGCTCGTCGTGCACACCAGCCCGGACCACGGCGTCGGTGTGCTCGCACCGGCGCTCGCGGCCGGCGCGATCCCGCTCGCGATCCACCCGGCGATGGCGTTCACGGGCACGAGCGTCGACCTGACGCGCCTCCGCGACGCGTACTGCGCCGTCACCGCGCCGGCGCCCGTGCTCCCGATCGCGCAGGCCCTGGTCGTCGAGATGGGGGCGGAGCCCTTCGTCGTCGCGGAGCAGGACCGGCCCGCGTACGCCGACGCCGTGCGTGCGGCGGTGTCGTTCTCGACAGCGATCGTCGACCAGTCCGCCGGCACGCTGTCCGGGATCGGCGTCGAGCGGCCGGGCCGGGTACTCGGTGCGTTGGTGCGGTCAGCGGTCGACAACGCGCTCGCGGCGGCCGACGGACAGGCCGCGCTGTAGCGGACCCGACCGTCGACCCCCGAAGAGGGGCACGGACCGGGGGTCGTGCTCTCCCTGTGCATCCTGCTAGCGTCGAGATCGGCTCAGCTCCGTCTCACCAGCGGAAGCGGGTCGGGACCCGTCCTCACCAGGCGGATCCGCACGGCTCGCTCTCACCAGGCGGGTCCTCACCCAGAGATCAGATGGAGTTTCCCCTATGCCGCGGCACACCCTTGCCGCGACCTCCGCAGGGGTCGCCTCGGCGACCGCTCTCGGAGTCGCGCTCACCCTCCTCATCCCCACCGCGGCGCAGGCAGCGCCCGTGGTCTCCCAGGCGAACGGCCGGCTCGTGTCGACCACGCTGCTCACCACCGGCACCCTCGACTCGATCGCGTCGCTCCGCGGTGCATCGGCCGTCAACGCGGACGGTTCGGCGGACGTCGTCGCGAACACCCCGCTCGACGCCACGACCCTGCAGTCCGTGGGGCTGCAGAGCGGTGGCGTGAACCTGTTCGGCAACAACGGCATCATCCAGCTCGGCGCGGTCGGGCAGTACGCGGTGGCGAACGCGGACGGGTCGTCGTCGGCGTTCTCCGGCGCGGTGAGCCAGGCGCCGAGCCTGCTCGGTGCCGGTGTGACGGTCACGCCGTCCACGCTCGGCGCGCCGGCGGCGAACAGCAACGCGCAGATCCGGGTCGGCTCGGCCACCGCGCCGGTCAGTCTCGACGCCCGCATCGGTGCGCTCGCGGCGTCGGCCAGGCAGGACGTCAGCGGCGCCCAGACCGGGCAGTACAACCTGTCGACCCTGGACCTGACGGTCGGCGGGACGGTGCTCTCGCCGGTCCTGGCCACGCTCCGCTCGACGGTCCAGCCGCTCTTCGCCCTGGGCGGGACGAACCCGATCAGTGCGGACGGCACCGTCCAGGTGACGCTCGCCGACATCCTCGCCGCGGCGGGGGTGAGCGACCTCAACCAGCTGCCGGCCGGGACCAACCTGCTGCAGTACGTGCCGGCCGCCGTGGTCAACAAGCTGACGAGCACGGTCAACGCGATCCCGCTCATCGGGACGCTCCCGGCGATCCCGGGGCTCCTCGCCGGTCTCACGAACACCGTGCAGCCCGCTCTCGGCACCGCGATCGACGGCATCGCGCAGCTCAACGTCAACGTCAAGACGAACGGCGCCGACGGTGCCTTCACGGAGACGGCGCTCCGCGTCGAACTGCTGAACGCCGGTGCACTCACCACGGTCGACATCGCCTCGGCGACGGTCGGTCCGAACGCCGGTCGCGCGGCCGTCCCGATCGTGAACCCCGCCTCGGCCGGGATCGCGGGCGGTGTCGGTCTGCTCGTCGCCGCGGCGTTCGCCCTCACGGTGGTCCGTCGTCGTCAGGCCCTCGCGGTCGCTCGCTGATGTACACCGGCAGCGGCAGCGGGATCGTCGGACCCGCGGTGCTGACCGGCGGCGCGGTCGTCGCCGGGTCGCAGACCACCTTCGGCCCGTTCCTCCTGCTGGCGGTGGGCATCGCGATCGTGGCCTTCATCGGCATCCGGACGCTCTACCGACGACGCCAGCAGCGTTCCGGCCCGCTCGGGTAGCGCACCGGATCCACCGCCGCACCGCTCGGGGTGCGGCACCGTGTCGGGACGGTGTCGCACCCCACGGGGAACCGTCGCACGATCGCGTGCCCTGCGGTCCCCGCCGGTGGTCGCCCTCCCTCGGGCGACCACCGGCCTCCCGCCGACGGGCTCAGGTCCCGTCCGGCACCTGCGGTCGACCCCTCACCACGGTCGGCCCCTCCCGTGGCACCGCGTCGACAGCACGACGCGGTGCCACGGGCCTCGAACCCCCTGGAGCCGTCCACCGTGACCGCAACCGAGTCCGCGCAGATCCTCGCCTTCGTCCTGCTCGTGGTCTTCCTGGCCTACGTCCTCGCCATCCTCGTGCCGTTCCTCCGGCGCCGTCCCGACCGCGAGGGCGACGCCGACGCGTTCACGTGGCACGCGTTCGTGCCCTGCCGCGACGAGGAGGTCGTGATCGGCGCGACCATCGAACGGATGCGCTCCCGGTTCCCGGCGATGCACGTCTGGGTCATCGACGACGACAGCGACGACCGGTCCGCGACGATCATCGCCGAGCGGGCGGCGGTCGATCCGCACGTGCACCTCGTGCAGCGCCGCCGTCCGGCCGCGCGCACCGGCAAGGGCGACGCGTTGAACGCCGCCTACGCCCAGCTCGACGCGTGGCTGCCGGCCGGGACGGACCGTTCCGCGGTCGTCGTCGTGGTCGTCGACGCGGACGGGATCCTCGCCGAGAACGCCCTCCGGCAGGCCGCCGGCCGCCACGCGTTCGGCAACCCCGCGACCGGCGCGTGCCAGGCCGCGGTGTGGATGTCGAACCGCGACGACCGCGACCCCGCCGGCGCGGCCCCCGGTCGGCTCGGCCGCTGGTGGTCCCGGTACCTGATCCGGATGCAGGACATCGAGTTCCGCACCACCATCGCGGCCATGCAGTGCCTGCGCGGCCGGACGCTCTCCGTCGGGCTCGGCGGCAACGGGCAGTTCACCCGGCTCAGCGCCCTCGACGCCATCGCCCAGGGGGAGCGGACGCCGTGGCACGGATCGCTGCTCGAGGACTACGAGCTCGGCGTGCACGTGATGCTCGCCGGGTTCCGGAACGTGTACCTGCACGACACCCACGTCGAGCAGGAGGCGCTCCCCGGCACCCGGCGCCTGCTCACGCAGCGCACGCGGTGGTGCCAGGGCGGCATGCAGTGCGCGCGGTACCTCCTGCGGATCTTCACCTCGCCGCACGTGACCAACGCCGGGGCGCTCGAGGCGAGCTACTTCCTGGTCCAGCCGTACCTACAGATGGCCGGTGTCCTGCTCTGGCCGACCGTGTTCGTCGCGATGGTCGCGCAGGGATCGGTCTCCGAGGGCTCGTTCTGGGCCTGGTTCGCCGAGGCCTGGTGGCTCCTGCCGCTCGTCGTCATCACCGGCATCGCGCCGTTCGCGCTGTGGCCGCTCATCTACCGCCGGCACATCGGGGAGCGGACGGGGCTCGGCACCACGCTCGGGTGGGCGCTCGGCTACTGGATCTACATGTACCAGAGCTACGTCTGCGTGCCGCGGGCCTTCACCCGCATCCTGACCTCCCGCAACGGCTGGGCGAAGACCCGTCGCAACGCGGAGACCGACCACCTGTTCGTCGCCAAGGAGGCCTGACGTGTCGCACGCCGTGACCGCCCCCGTCGTCCCGTCCGCCGGCCCCCGCCGCGCCGTCGGACTGCTGCTCCTCGCGCTCGCCGCGGCGCTCCTCGTCGTCCAGCCGACCTTCCGCACGGTCGAGGCCGAGGTCACGGCCTGGGTGATCGGACAGTTCACGGACGGACGGTCGAACGCGGCCGTCGACGTCATCTACTTCGGCATCGGCACGCAGGACGTGCACGGCATCCAGATCACGCCGATGTGCTCGACCGTGGTGCTGCTCGTGCCGCTGCTCGCGCTGGGCGGCGTGCTCATGCTGCTCGGCTCGGTGCCGTTCCGTCGAGCGGCCATCGCGCTCCTCGGGGCGCTGGCGATCGCCGTGGCCTGCAACGTCATCCGGTACGTCGGGTCGTCGGTGGCGCTGCAGCGCTGGGGCACGGCGGGCTTCGACGTCGTGCACGAGTACGTCGGGTCGCTGTTCGTGATCTTCGGCTTCGCCGGGGCGGTGCTGCTGCAGGTCGTCGTGTCGGTCCGGGGTCGGCGCCGGGGGACCGCGCCGGACCGGACGCGCGGTCCCGGGGTTCGTCGTGCTGCCGGCGGGGCACGGCGTGCCGACGGTGGGCGCCGTCGCGCGGGCACGGAACACGCGGCGGGCGCGAGCGCTGGCGTGGGCGCTGGCGCCAGCGTGGGCGCCGGCGTCGGGGTGCGTCGCGCCGGACGGCGGCGGGCCTGATGCGCCGGGTGCTCGGAGTGTCGGCGTCCCGCACGCTCGGACGCGTCGTCGGGGCGGCCGCCGCCGTCCTGGTCATCGGCGCCACCGCCGGGTGCGGGGTGCTCGACCGTCAGCCGCCGGCCGCCTCGACCCCGGCGCCGGTCGGCACGTGCTTCGACCTCCGCTACCTCGCCGAGGTCACCGCGGTCAGCCTGGGTGCCCCTGCGGTCGACTGCGACGACGAGCACACGCTGCAGGTGTCCGCGACCACCGAGCTGACCGGGTCCCCGGCCGACCAGCGGGAGCGTCCGACGCAGCAGGTCCTGCAGCGGCTGACGAGCCGGCTGTGCGGGTACGAGCAGGCGCGGGCGTTCGTCGGGGCCGCGGAACGCGACGGGGTCGTCCCGCTCGCCACCTGGGCGTACTGGCCGACCGCCGCCGAGTGGGCGGACGGCGACCGCGCGGTCACGTGCGCCGTCGGGCTCGTCGGCACCGGTGGCGGACCGCGCACCGTGACCCGCTCGCTCGAGGGCGTGCTCCCCACCCGCTCGTCCGCCGACGTCCGGCAGTGCTACCGGCAGCAGGCGCGTCCGGACGGCACGTGGGAGCCGACCGGGACGGCCGTGTCCTGCTCGGCACCGCACAGCAGCCAGGACGTGAACGCCTGGCTCGACGTCACGACCGGGGACCCGACGCAGCAGGACGTCGAGCGGATGTGCTCCCCCTTCGTCGGGGACTACCCGACCACGTTCGTCACCGGCGTGGCCGTGCAGCAGACCAACGGGACCCACTCACTGCACTGCGCCGTCGGAGGAGACAGTCGTGCCGGACTCACCACGGGAGCGTTCCTCCCGACCAGCCGTGGTTGACACGGCCCCCGCCCCGGTCGCCACCCCGTCGGCGCCGACGACCCGCGGTTCCCGGCGGGCCGCGAGCGCCTGGCTGCTGCTCGTCTGGCGGTGGATCGCCCCGGGTGGGCCGGCCGAGGACCCGCGGGGCCGCTGGGCCACGGCCGTCGTCGCGGGGTGCCTCGCCGTCGCGGTGCTGCTCCTGCACCTGTTCGTCCCGACCGTCGTCGGGATGGGGGACCAGGGGGACGGTCAGCGGCTGATGTGCGCGTTCGGGGTCGCGAACACCGCCCCGTACGACTACGCCGCGAGCACGCAGTACGTCTTCACGCAGTGGGTACCGCACCGCTGGGCGGGCGAGGCGTGCGGTGCAGGCGGGTCCGGCGAACCCTACGTGTCGTCCCAGATGCTGCTCGTGTGGCCGGCCGTCGTGCTGACGCCGCTGTTCGGCTGGGGCGCCGGCATCGACACCCGCGCCGTCGGCATCGTCTGCGTGCTCGTGTTCGGGGTGCTCGTCGCGCTCTTCGTGGCGTTCCTGCCCGGACGTGCGCTCTTCCGGCTGATCGCCGCGGCCCTCGTCGTCGCGGTCGTCGGCGACGGCGTCTTCGCGCGGTTCTTCGTGTCCCCGTACTCCGAGGCCGCGTGCTTCCTCGGGGTCCTGGCCATGGTCGTCTGCCTGCTGGCGATGTGGCGGCGGGGCGACCCGACGTGGCTGGGCATGCTGCTCTTCTCGCTCGCGACGGTGTTCACGATCACCGCGAAGACCCAGATGGTCGCCCTCCTGCCCGCCGCGGCCCTCGCGCTGCTCTGGCGTCCGCTGCGGGCGCGCCGGGAGCGGAGCAACCCGGTCGCGCAGGCGCGCCGCCGGCGGGGCCGCCCGGACCCGCGCGCCGGGCGCCCGCGTCCCCGCGTCCGCGTCGTCCCCCGTCTCCTCGGGGCTTCGCTCGTGGTCGCCCTCGCCGGGGTCGCCGTCGGGTACGCGGCGATCCAGCCGCGGCACTTCACACTGCTCAACACCTACAACGCGGTCTTCGTCGAGATGCTCCCGCACAGCCCGGACCCCGAGGGCGACCTCCGCTGGTTCGGCCTGCCCGCCGACTGGGCGTCGAGCAGCGGCACGACGGTGGCGTCGGAGAACGCGGCCGTCCACCGGCCGGACTTCCCGCGGTTCACCGAGGAGGTCTCCCAGGGCCGGATCGCCCTGTTCTACGCGACGCACCCGGCGCGACTGGTCGGGATGGCCGACCGCGGGCTCGAGGCGATGACGCAGCCGGTGCTCGGTTACGTCGGTGCGTACCCGCCGGACGTCGGTGCCGAGCCGTGGCAGCAGGAGCACCGCTTCCCCGTCGTCGTGGTCGTGTCGGCGCTCCTCGGGACCGTGCCGTCCGCGATCGTCCTGCTGCAGATCGTCGCCCTCGCGCTCGGCCTCGGACTCGCGTTCCGGCGGCGGCAGCTCGGCGACCGTGCCGCGGCCTTCGGGGCGACGGTCGTCGTGACCGCGGTCGCGACCTGGGCGCAGTTCTGGGCCGTGATGCTCTCGGAGGGGGCGTCGGAGATCTACAAGCACCTGCTCGTCACCGACCTGCTGAACATGCTCCTCCTCGTCAGCATCCCGCTGTCCGCCGCGCTCCTCGCCCGGCGGATCGCCACCCCGCGCAGTGGTTCCGCCCGCGGCGCACGGCGTCGGACCGGCCCGGTCCGGCGCACCACCCACCAGGAGCCCCGGCACGTCTCGTCGCTCCGACCGAGCGGACCGGGAGGTCACCGGTGAACCCGCACGTCATGGTCGTCTTCGGGACGCGTCCGGAGGCCATCAAGGTCGCCCCCGTCGTGCGACGACTCCGCGCCGACCGCTCGATCGACACGACGGTCGTCGACACCGGCCAGCACGCCGGACTCCTCGAGCCCGTGTACGCGACCTTCGACTTCGACCCGGACGAGCGGCTCGACGTCGCGGTGCCCGGGCAGGACCTCACCGCCCTCGCCACCCGGACGATGACGGCGGTCGGCGCGGTCATCGCCCGACGTCGCCCGGACCTGGTGCTCGTGCACGGGGACACCTCGGCCGCCGCGGTGACGGCGCTCGCCGCCCACTACGCGCACGTCGAGGTCGCGCACCTCGAGGCCGGGCTGCGGTCGGCGGCACGCTGCGTCGGGGCGAAGTGGACCGAGGCGAGTTGCCCGATGACCCGGCGGTTCGCCTCCTCCGGCCACGGCGACCACAGGTCAGCCGACCGCAGCCCGGCCTCGAGGTGCGCGACCTCGACGTGCGCGTAGTGGGCGGCGAGCGCCGTCACCGCGGCGGCCGAGGTGTCCCCGTGCACGAGCACCAGGTCCGGGCGACGTCGGGCGATGACCGCGCCGACCGC
>NZ_CP054593.1:3703168-3773364 GCF_013347165.1 Curtobacterium sp. Csp2 | reverse complement strand
GAGATGTGTATAAGAGACAGCCGCACAGCAGCCAGGACGTGAACGCCTGGCTCGACGTCACGACCGGGGACCCGACGCAGCAGGACGTCGAGCGGATGTGCTCCCCCTTCGTCGGGGACTACCCGACCACGTTCGTCACCGGCGTGGCCGTGCAGCAGACCAACGGGACCCACTCACTGCACTGCGCCGTCGGAGGAGACAGTCGTGCCGGACTCACCACGGGAGCGTTCCTCCCGACCAGCCGTGGTTGACACGGCCCCCGCCCCGGTCGCCACCCCGTCGGCGCCGACGACCCGCGGTTCCCGGCGGGCCGCGAGCGCCTGGCTGCTGCTCGTCTGGCGGTGGATCGCCCCGGGTGGGCCGGCCGAGGACCCGCGGGGCCGCTGGGCCACGGCCGTCGTCGCGGGGTGCCTCGCCGTCGCGGTGCTGCTCCTGCACCTGTTCGTCCCGACCGTCGTCGGGATGGGGGACCAGGGGGACGGTCAGCGGCTGATGTGCGCGTTCGGGGTCGCGAACACCGCCCCGTACGACTACGCCGCGAGCACGCAGTACGTCTTCACGCAGTGGGTACCGCACCGCTGGGCGGGCGAGGCGTGCGGTGCAGGCGGGTCCGGCGAACCCTACGTGTCGTCCCAGATGCTGCTCGTGTGGCCGGCCGTCGTGCTGACGCCGCTGTTCGGCTGGGGCGCCGGCATCGACACCCGCGCCGTCGGCATCGTCTGCGTGCTCGTGTTCGGGGTGCTCGTCGCGCTCTTCGTGGCGTTCCTGCCCGGACGTGCGCTCTTCCGGCTGATCGCCGCGGCCCTCGTCGTCGCGGTCGTCGGCGACGGCGTCTTCGCGCGGTTCTTCGTGTCCCCGTACTCCGAGGCCGCGTGCTTCCTCGGGGTCCTGGCCATGGTCGTCTGCCTGCTGGCGATGTGGCGGCGGGGCGACCCGACGTGGCTGGGCATGCTGCTCTTCTCGCTCGCGACGGTGTTCACGATCACCGCGAAGACCCAGATGGTCGCCCTCCTGCCCGCCGCGGCCCTCGCGCTGCTCTGGCGTCCGCTGCGGGCGCGCCGGGAGCGGAGCAACCCGGTCGCGCAGGCGCGCCGCCGGCGGGGCCGCCCGGACCCGCGCGCCGGGCGCCCGCGTCCCCGCGTCCGCGTCGTCCCCCGTCTCCTCGGGGCTTCGCTCGTGGTCGCCCTCGCCGGGGTCGCCGTCGGGTACGCGGCGATCCAGCCGCGGCACTTCACACTGCTCAACACCTACAACGCGGTCTTCGTCGAGATGCTCCCGCACAGCCCGGACCCCGAGGGCGACCTCCGCTGGTTCGGCCTGCCCGCCGACTGGGCGTCGAGCAGCGGCACGACGGTGGCGTCGGAGAACGCGGCCGTCCACCGGCCGGACTTCCCGCGGTTCACCGAGGAGGTCTCCCAGGGCCGGATCGCCCTGTTCTACGCGACGCACCCGGCGCGACTGGTCGGGATGGCCGACCGCGGGCTCGAGGCGATGACGCAGCCGGTGCTCGGTTACGTCGGTGCGTACCCGCCGGACGTCGGTGCCGAGCCGTGGCAGCAGGAGCACCGCTTCCCCGTCGTCGTGGTCGTGTCGGCGCTCCTCGGGACCGTGCCGTCCGCGATCGTCCTGCTGCAGATCGTCGCCCTCGCGCTCGGCCTCGGACTCGCGTTCCGGCGGCGGCAGCTCGGCGACCGTGCCGCGGCCTTCGGGGCGACGGTCGTCGTGACCGCGGTCGCGACCTGGGCGCAGTTCTGGGCCGTGATGCTCTCGGAGGGGGCGTCGGAGATCTACAAGCACCTGCTCGTCACCGACCTGCTGAACATGCTCCTCCTCGTCAGCATCCCGCTGTCCGCCGCGCTCCTCGCCCGGCGGATCGCCACCCCGCGCAGTGGTTCCGCCCGCGGCGCACGGCGTCGGACCGGCCCGGTCCGGCGCACCACCCACCAGGAGCCCCGGCACGTCTCGTCGCTCCGACCGAGCGGACCGGGAGGTCACCGGTGAACCCGCACGTCATGGTCGTCTTCGGGACGCGTCCGGAGGCCATCAAGGTCGCCCCCGTCGTGCGACGACTCCGCGCCGACCGCTCGATCGACACGACGGTCGTCGACACCGGCCAGCACGCCGGACTCCTCGAGCCCGTGTACGCGACCTTCGACTTCGACCCGGACGAGCGGCTCGACGTCGCGGTGCCCGGGCAGGACCTCACCGCCCTCGCCACCCGGACGATGACGGCGGTCGGCGCGGTCATCGCCCGACGTCGCCCGGACCTGGTGCTCGTGCACGGGGACACCTCGGCCGCCGCGGTGACGGCGCTCGCCGCCCACTACGCGCACGTCGAGGTCGCGCACCTCGAGGCCGGGCTGCGGTCGGCTGACCTGTGGTCGCCGTGGCCGGAGGAGGCGAACCGCCGGGTCATCGGGCAACTCGCCTCGGTCCACTTCGCCCCGACGCAGCGTGCCGCCGACCGCCTGCTCGCCGAGGGCGCCGAGCCCGCGGCCGTGCACGTGACGGGCAACACCGTGATCGACGCGCTCCTGCACACCCTCGACGCGACACCCCCGGCGCTCCCGGCGCCGGTGCGGGCCGAGCTCGACGCCGGACGCCGTCTGGTGCTCGTCACGGGTCACCGCCGTGAGTCGTGGGAGAGCGGCCTCGCCGACACGGCCGCGGGCATCGCCGACACCGTCCGCGACCGCGACGACGTGTTCGTCTGGGCGCCGCTGCACCCGAACCCGATCGTCCGCGCGGCGATCGAGCCCGCGTTCGCCGGTCTCGACCACGTCCTCGTCGACGCACCCCTGGACTACCCGACGTTCTGCCGGGCAATGCAGGTCGCGCACTGCATCGTGACGGACTCCGGCGGCGTGCAGGAAGAGGCACCCACGCTCGGCACCCCCGTCCTCGTGACGCGGGACACCACCGAGCGGCCCGAGGCACTGGAGGCCGGCGCCTCCCGGCTGATCGGCACCGACCGCGCGGTCGTCCGGGCCGAACTGGCCGCGCTCCTCGACGACGACGACCGGTACCGGGCGATGGGCCGCGCGGTGAACCCCTACGGCGACGGACGCGCCGCGGAACGGGTGCACGAGGTGGTGCGCGCCGTGCTCGGGGACCGCGCCGCATGACCCGGCCCGGCGGCCCGGGCGGACCGGGACGTGGTCGGCGGCTCGCGACGACGGCTGCACTCCTGGTCGCCGGCGTGCTCGTCGTGGTCGGCGTCGTCGGGATCGTCCAACAGGGGGAGCGTCCGCCGGCGACCCCGTCGCTCCCCGACCTCCGGGGCAACCGTGTCGACGCTGCCCCCGGGCTCGCACCGTCCCCGGCCGCCGTGCGCCGGATGGCCGTCCGGGCTGCTGACGGCGACGCGTTCCGGGTGCCGTCCGTGGGGCTCGACGTCCCACTGCGGTCCCTCGTCACGGTCGACGACGAGGTCCAGCCGCCGACCTTCACGGACGCGTTCTGGATCCGGGACCTCGGCACCGGCGTCCGGACCCCGGAGCGCGGCACGGTCTTCGTCGCGATGCACTCCCTGCGCGGCGGCGGGGTCGGTCCGGGCAACGCGCTGTACGACACGGCGTCGGGGACGTCACGGGTGGGGGCCGGCGACGCCGTCGAGGTCGCGGGCGCCCGCTACGTCGTGACGGGGACCAGGACGGTACCGAAGCCGTCGATCAGCGGCGACGCCACGGTGTGGGCGGACGTCCCGGGGCGGCTCGTGGTCATCACCTGCCTGGAACGACCGGACGGCGGCCCGTCCCGCGACAACTTCGTGGTCGAGGCGCGCCTGGCCCCCTGACGCGGGCGAGCGCCCCCACCCCGCCGCGCCCCGCCCGCTCGCGGGCCACGCACCGGCGCCCGTCCGAGCGCGAAGCGCCGGGTACCATCGGAGCGTCCCCCACGACCCCATCGGAGCCGCACCAGCAATGAGCGAAGAGACCGCCGCAGAAGCCCTGTCCGCCGAGGAGACCAGCGAGCAGCGACAGGTCCGGCTCGACAAGCGGACGAAGCTCCTCGACGCCGGTATCGACGCCTACCCCGCCGAGCTCCCGATCACCACGACGATCCCCGCGGTCCGCGAGCAGTACGCCCACCTCGAGACCGGCGAGGAGACCCAGGACGTCGTCGGCATCGCCGGCCGCGTCGTGTTCTCCCGCAACACCGGCAAGCTCTGCTTCGCGTCCCTGCAGTCCGGCGACGGCTCCCGCATCCAGGCCATGGTCTCGCTGGCCGAGGTCGGCGACGAGTCCCTGGCCCGCTGGAAGGAGTTCGTCGACCTCGGCGACCACGTCTTCGTGCACGGCCGCGTGATCTCCTCGCGCCGCGGCGAGCTGTCGATCATGGTCGACGACTGGGCGATGGCGGCCAAGGCGATCCTGCCCCTGCCGAACCTGCACAACGAGCTCAACGAGGAGACCCGGGTCCGTCAGCGGTACCTCGACCTCATCGTCCGCGACCAGGCCCGCGCGACCGTCCGTGCCCGTGCCGCGGTGATGGCGTCCCTGCGCAGCACCTTCACCGGCCACGAGTACCTCGAGGTCGAGACCCCGATGCTCCAGACGCAGCACGGTGGCGCCTCCGCACGCCCGTTCGTCACGCACTCGAACGCGTTCGACACCGAGCTGTACCTGCGCATCGCGCCCGAGCTGTTCCTCAAGCGCGCGGTCGTCGGCGGCATCGACCGCGTCTTCGAGATCAACCGCAACTTCCGGAACGAGGGCGCCGACTCGTCGCACTCGCCCGAGTTCGCGATGGTCGAGGCCTACCAGGCCTACGGCAACTACGAGCAGATGGCCGACCTGACGCAGGAGCTCGTCCAGAACGCCGCGAAGGCCGTCACGGGCGGCTCGCTCGTCGTCACGCTGCCGGACGGTTCCGACTACGACCTCGGTGGCGACTGGGCGCGCATGGACATGTACGAGTCCCTGTCCGAGGCCTCGGGTCACGAGATCACCCCGGAGACCCCGCTGTCGGAGCTGCAGGCGCTCGCCGACGCCGAGGGCGTCGAAGTCGCGCACGCCACGCACGGCAAGTACGTCGAGGAGCTGTGGGAGCACTTCAACGGGGACGAGCTGTACGCCCCGACGTTCGTGATGAACTTCCCGGTCGACACCTCGCCCCTCACGCGGCAGCACCGCACCCGTCCCGGCGTGGTCGAGAAGTGGGACCTGTACGTCCGCGGCTTCGAGCTCGCGACGGCCTACTCGGAGCTCGTCGACCCGGTCGTGCAGCGTGAGCGCTTCGTCGAGCAGGCGAAGCTCGCCGCGGGCGGCGACCCCGAGGCGATGCGCGTCGACGAGGAGTTCCTCCGTGCCCTCGAGCACGCCATGCCCCCGTCGGGCGGCATGGGCATGGGCATCGACCGCCTCCTGATGGCGATCACCGGGCTCGGCATCCGCGAGACGATCCTGTTCCCGCTGGTCAAGTAGACGGACCAGTCACGTCCCACCCGGCCTGGAGGCGCGGTGCGGGTCCGTCCCGCACGGCGCCTCCCACGGTCGGCCGGGTTATGATCGCCGGGTGCCGCAGGGAGTCGTGACCGGGATCATCTTCGCCGTGACGCCGACGATCGTCGTCGGCCTCATCTTCTGGTTCGTCATGCGCGCGATCATGCGGGCCGACCGGACGGAGCGCGCGGCCTACGCGAAGGTCGAGGCCGAGGAGCGCGCCCGCTTCGAGCGCGAGCACGGCCGTCCCGCCCCGGCACCGACCTCGGCCGAGTAGCCGCTTCACCCCGCGTTCACCCGTCGGTGGTGCACTGACGCGGTGGATCCCGCAGAGCTCGACGCCGAGGACGCCTTCGGACACTCGGTGCTGCCCGACGCGGTCCGCGACGCGTCCTGGCTGGACGACGAGGACGACCTCGACGACCTCGACGAGGACGACGTGGACGTCTGACCGTCCGCTCCCGGCCACCGGCCGTTCACCGCGCCGTCGCCCGGCGGCGTGAGCATCGTCGGCATGTCCACCACGCACGTCTTCACCGGTCGCAGCCTCGTCGGCGACATCGAGAGCGAGTACGACGAGTTCGACCGCGACGCCGACCTCGAGGCCTCGAAGCGACGGGACGGGTGGCTCGAGCCCTCCTGGTGAGCCCCAGATCGTCCTCCTTCGGGGTACGTCACGTCGGATCGAACCGATCCCGGCCGACGTACCCCGTTTTCGTGTCCACGGGACGCGGTCGGCCGGGGTACACCCTCGGCAACGTCGATGAAACACCCCTGCAACAGCGGAAACACGGCGACATCCCCTTGCGCCCGGGCATCGAGGCGGACCATGCTGTCGACCAGGACGTACCCCGTGGGGGACAGTTCCGGCGGTGAAGCACGAGGTTCCCTGGGAATCGATCCGATCGGTTTGTGGGGTACACCTCGGGACCGCTTTACTCGTCAACACCCCCCACCGAGGCCATCACCGTCGAACCGCAGGGAGAGTCACCATGACGATCGCGACCGCAACACCGAAGACGACGACCACTGGCACCACCGCGCGCCGCACCAAGAAGGCTGCAGCAGCGAAGACCGCGGACGCCGCGGTGGAGACCACCACGCTCGACACCGAGGTCGAAGCCGACGAGCAGCTCGCGGGTGTCCGCGGCGCCTCGGTCGACCAGGTCGGTGACTACCTGCGCCACATCGGCCGCCTCTCGCTCCTCACCGCCGAGGAAGAGGCGGACATCGCCCGCCGCATCGAGGTCGGGCTGTTCGCCGAGGAGAAGCTCGCCACGGAGCCGGGCATCGACAAGACCCTGCAGCGCGAGCTGCGCTGGCTCGTCCGCGACGGTGAGCGCGCCAAGGAGCGCATGATCACCTCGAACCTCCGCCTCGTCGTGAGCATCGCGAAGCGGTACTCGCAGCGCGGCCTGCCGTTCATGGACGTCATCCAGGAGGGCAACCTCGGCCTCGTGCGTGCCGTCGAGAAGTTCGACTTCACGCAGGGCTACAAGTTCTCGACGTACGCCACCTGGTGGATCCGCCAGGCCATCTCGCGTGGTCTCGCCGACAAGGCCCGGACGATCCGCATCCCGGTGCACACCGTCGAGCTCATCAACAAGATCTCGCGCACCGAGCGCGACCTGACCGTCGACCTCGGCCGTGCGCCGATGCCCGACGAGGTCGCCGCGGAGCTCAGCATGAGCACCGAGGAGCTCCTCGACCTGAAGGGCCGCTCGCACGAGCCGGTCTCGATCCACACCGTGGTCGGCGACTCGGACGACAGCGAGCTCGGCGACTTCATCGAGGACGAGGACGCCGCGAGCCCGAACGAGCTCACCGAGACGACGCTCCTGCACCGCGACATCCGCTCGATCGTCGCGGAGCTGCCGAGCGACGAGGCGAACGTCATCCGGATGCGCTACGGCCTGGACGACGACAAGCCGATGACGCTCGACGAGATCTCGAAGATCGTGCACACGACCCGACAGGCGGTCAGCCGCGTCGAGTCCCGTGCGAAGCTGCGCCTGTTCGCGAAGGCCGTGAGCCAGGACATGCAGCTGTACCTGACCGACTGAGGTCAGCAGGCTTCGGCCGGCGCGTCAGTGCCGGCACGGGGAACCGGGCCGTCCTGTGGGAAGGCGGTCCGGTGGGGTGATGGGACGGCCCGTCCAGGCATTGCCTGGGCGGGCCACTCGTCTGTCTGCCGACGGGTCCTGGCCGCCGTCCGGTCGTCAGCCGTCCTCGAGGTCGCGGTTCAGCCGCTGCCGCAGGTCCTGGGGGATGAGCTCGATGAGCTGGTCCGGGCGGACCGGCAGGTCGAGCAGGCTGAGCTTCACCCGACCGGTGCGTCCGTGCCGCTCGGCGTCCAGGCGGACCACACTCGCGGCGTCCTTCCGCAGCCGGACGTCGATCTGCGCCCCGGTCGCGACCTCGCCGACGACGAGTCCGTCGACCTCGAGTGCGGCGCTCCTCGTGCCCTCGGCGATGTCGAGTCGGTAGCGCTCCCGCGCGGCGAGCACCACGGCGCGGTCGATCCCGGCCATCGGCGCCACCGGGGTCACGACGGAGCCGGAGAGCGCGGGGGAGAGCACGGGACCGCCGGCCGCGTAGTTGTACGCGGTGGACCCCGCCGGGGTGGCGGCGACGATGGCGTCCGCGCGGTAGTAGCCGTAGCCGAGCCCGCCGACGCTCAGGTCGGCGGAGACCTGGCCGGCGCCGGGGCGTCGCACCACGGTGAGGTCGTTGAACGCCAGGTAGTCCGTCCGTGCACCGCTCCAGGACAGCCGGGCCTCGAGCGCGTGGTGCGGCTCGAGCTGGTACTCGCCTGCGGACAACCGGTCGAGCGCCGCCTCGAGCTCCGGCGGCTCGATCTCGACGAGGAACCCGACGTTGCCGTAGTTGACGCCGAGCACCGGCACCGGGCGCTTGGCCACCAGGCGCATCGCCCCGAGCATCGTGCCGTCCCCGCCGAGCGCCACGACGAGGTCGATCTGCTCGGTGAAGTCGTCCTCCTCGACCACGTCCACCCCGCCGCCGAGGCGCTGCGCGTCCGACCGGCGTGCGACGAGCCGCCCCTGTCCGGAGGCGTTCCACCGCTGCAGGGTCGCGACGGACTCCTGCACGTTCTTGGTGGGGTGGACGACGAGGCCGACGACGGGCTGCTCCATGCCCCGAGGGTACCCACCACACCCCGCCTGCCCACTGGGCGAAGCGAGGTCACGCCCACGGCGAACAGGGGCAGCCCTCCGGGGGTCCGCTGGTTAGTCTCGATGTACGTCACCGAGCTCCCACGAGCCCGGCAAGGGAGAGCACATGTTCGAGAGATTCACCGACCGAGCCCGTCGTGTTGTCGTCCTCGCTCAAGAAGAAGCGAAGATGCTCAACCACAACTACATCGGCACCGAGCACATCCTCCTCGGCCTCATCCACGAGGGCGAGGGCGTCGCCGCCAAGGCGCTGGAGTCGCTCGGCATCTCGCTCGATGCCGTCCGCGAGCAGGTCCAGGACATCATCGGGCAGGGGCAGCAGCAGCCGACCGGGCACATCCCGTTCACGCCGCGCGCCAAGAAGGTGCTCGAGCTGTCCCTGCGCGAGGCGCTGCAGCTCGGCCACAACTACATCGGCACCGAGCACATCCTGCTCGGCCTCATCCGCGAGGGCGAGGGTGTCGCCGCACAGGTGCTCGTCAAGCTCGGCGCGGACCTCAACCGCGTCCGCCAGCAGGTCATCCAGCTCCTGTCCGGCTACCAGGGCAAGGAAGCGGTCGCCGTCGGCGGCGAGACGCAGCAGAACGCCCAGCAGGGGTCGCAGGTCCTCGACCAGTTCGGTCGGAACCTGACCCAGGCCGCGCGCGACGGCAAGCTCGACCCGGTCATCGGGCGCGAGAAGGAGATGGAGCGGGTCATGCAGATCCTCTCCCGTCGCTCCAAGAACAACCCCGTCCTGATCGGTGAGCCGGGCGTCGGCAAGACCGCGGTCGTCGAGGGCCTCGCCCAGGCGATCGTCAAGGGCGACGTCCCGGAGACGCTGAAGGACAAGCAGCTCTACTCGCTCGACCTCGGGTCGCTCATCGCCGGGTCCCGCTACCGCGGTGACTTCGAGGAGCGCCTGAAGAAGGTCACGAAGGAGATCCGCACCCGCGGCGACATCATCGTCTTCATCGACGAGATCCACACGCTCGTCGGTGCCGGCGCTGCCGAGGGCGCGATCGACGCCGCGTCGATCCTCAAGCCGCTCCTCGCCCGCGGTGAGCTGCAGACGGTCGGTGCGACCACGCTCGACGAGTACCGCAAGCACTTCGAGAAGGACGCCGCACTCGAGCGTCGCTTCCAGCCGGTGCAGGTCAACGAGCCGTCGCTGCCGCACGCGATCAACATCCTCAAGGGCCTCCGCGACAAGTACGAGGCGTTCCACAAGGTGTCCATCACCGACGGTGCGATCGTCGCCGCGGCGAACCTGGCGGACCGCTACGTGCAGGACCGCTTCCTGCCGGACAAGGCCATCGACCTGATCGACGAGGCCGGTGCACGTCTCCGCCTGTCGATCCTGTCGGCGCCGCCGGAACTCCGCGAGTTCGACGAGAAGATCTCGACGGTCCGCGGGTCGAAGGAAGCCGCGATCGAGGAGCAGGACTTCGAGAAGGCCGCGAGCCTGCGCGACGAGGAGAAGAAGCTCCTCGGCGAGCGTCTCCGCCTCGAGAAGCAGTGGCGTGCGGGTGACGTCGCCGCGTCCGGCACCGTCGACGAGGGCATCATCGCCGAGGTCCTGGCGCAGGCCACGGGCATCCCGGTCTTCAAGCTCACGGAAGAGGAGACCTCGCGTCTCGTCTTCATGGAGAAGGCCCTGCACGAGCGCGTCATCGGCCAGGAAGAGGCCATCTCGGCCCTCTCCAAGACGATCCGCCGCACCCGTGCCGGCCTGAAGGACCCGAACCGGCCCTCCGGCTCGTTCATCTTCGCCGGCCCCACGGGCGTCGGGAAGACCGAGCTCGCCAAGGCCCTCGCGGAGTTCCTGTTCGACGACGAGGGTGCCCTGATCTCCCTCGACATGTCGGAGTTCGGCGAGAAGCACACCGTCTCGCGGCTGTTCGGTGCCCCTCCCGGGTTCGTCGGCTTCGAGGAGGGCGGCCAGCTCACCGAGAAGGTGCGCCGCAAGCCGTTCTCCGTGGTCCTGTTCGACGAGATCGAGAAGGCCCACCCGGACATCTTCAACTCGCTGCTGCAGGTCCTCGAAGAGGGTCGCCTGACCGATGGCCAGGGCCGCGTGGTCGACTTCAAGAACACCGTCATCATCATGACCACGAACCTCGGTTCGCAGGGCATCGCCGGTGGCCCGGTGGGCTTCCAGGTCGAGGGTGACTCGGCCGTCGGCTACGACCGCATGCGCTCGAAGGTGAACGAGGAGCTCAAGAAGCACTTCAAGCCCGAGTTCCTGAACCGCGTCGACGACACGATCGTGTTCCCGCAGCTCTCGCAGTCCGAGCTGCTGCAGATCGTGGACCTGTTCGTGAAGCGCCTGGCGGACCGCCTGCTCGACCGCGACATGACGGTGGAGCTCACGCTCGCCGCCAAGGAGCAGCTCATCAAGGTCGGCTTCGACCCGGCCCTCGGTGCCCGGCCGCTCCGCCGCGCGATGCAGCACGAGGTCGAGGACCAGCTGTCCGAGCACATCCTGCAGGGTGAGCTGAACGCCGGCGACCACGTGAAGGTCGACTTCGCCGAGGGGAAGTTCCAGTTCGAGACCGGGCGTCAGCCGGGTCGCGAGGAGGTCCTCGCCGGGGCGCCGACGCTCGAGAAGGCGCCGGAGACCCCGCAGGGCGAGATCGAGTCCTAGGACCGGATCAGACCAGACCACACGACGGACTGGAGGCGCGGTGCCAGCTGGCACCGCGCCTCCAGTCCGTTCGTGGTCCCGATGTGCGTGATCCGGCTCGCGCCGGACCGGACCCCCGTCCGGGGGTAGCATCATGGGCGTGCGAGGGTTCCCCCCAACGCCTCGTGCACGAGGTCCGGCTGGTTCCCCCCCCAACAGGTCGGACGTCAGTGGCCCCGGTCCTTCGGACCGGGGCCACTTGCATGTGCGCGGGCGGGATCAGAGCGCCGCAGCGAAGGCGCGGACGGCGCCCTCCCAGCGGTCCGGGTCCTCGTTCCACTCCAGGGTGTGCCGGGCGTCGCGGAAGGTCTCGACGCGGGCACCCCGTGCCGCCAGGCGGGCGACGTCGTCCGCGGCGACGAGGGCGTCCGCGGACGAGTGCAGCAGGAGCGTCGGCGTCCCGTCGTCCTGCCACCGCGTCACGGTCAGTGGATGCGGCACGCCCGCCAGACGGCTGAGCCCGGGGGTCGTGGCGACCCGGACGGCGACCGTGCCGACGGCGGCCGGGAAGCGTGCGGCCGTGACCGCCCCGCGGAGTGCCGAGCGGACGTCGAGCAGCGGGGCGACGCCGACGATGCCGTCCACGGGGGTGCGGGCCGCGGCGGCGGACGCGGCGAGGGCCCCGGCGGACCAGCCCTGCAGCACGACGCGCTGGGCACCGCGGGCTCGGGCGGCGTGGGCCGCGGCGGCGATCCGGTCGACGGCCGCCGGGTCGAGGGAGCGCAGCGGCAGGTCCGTCGTGTCGACGACCTGGTTCGAGGCACCGAGCGACCGCCAGACTCGCAGACCACGGAGCACCTGCTGCGGACCGATCGACTGGCCGTGGACGTGCACCACGTGCGTCTCGGCGACCCCGTCGGGTTCGGTGCCCGGGACGTCCCGCTCGTCGGCGTACACGAGCTCGGACTCCGGCGGGGTGAACGGCGCGGGACGGAGGAGTCGCCGCGCGGCAGCCGCCCCGAGGGCCACGCTGCCCGCGCTCGCGATGACCGTGCCGGTGAGTGCGGTGCGCAGGAGCTTCATGGTGCCCACTCTGCCACCGCCGGGTGCGCGGGCCCGGCGCGACCACGAACCGACGGAAGGCGCGGTGCCAGCCGGCACCGCGCCTCCCGTTCGTCAGTGGGTCCGGACCGTCTCAGGCCTGGACGTCGCCGCGCCAGCCCGGCTCGGTCGGTGCGTTCTCGACGCGCTCCTTGAAGTTCTGCAGGTCCTTCTTGACGGCGTGCCCGCCGACGCCGACGGCGGAGCCGAGCTTCTCGAGCAGGCCCGTGGGCTCCCAGTCGATCTGCGCCGTGACCCGCGTCTCGCTGTCCGACAGCTTGTGGAAGGTGACCACGCCGGCGTGCTCGACGTCGCCGTCCTTGACGGTCCACGCGACGCGCTCGTCCGGGTGCTGCTCGGTGATGACGGCGCGGAAGTCGCGCTCCTGGCCCGCCACCTTGACGGTCCAGTCCGTGGTCTCGTCGTCGACCTGGACGATCTTCTCGACCTCGTCGAGGAACTCCGGGAACTCCTCGAACCGGGTCCACTGGTCGTAGGCCTGGCGGACGGGGACGGTGACGTCGACGGTCTCGATGATCTGGGGCATGCTCGCTCCTTCGTTCGGTCCTGAGTGCACCTGGGACGGTAGGCGCGGGCGGCTGGGCGGCCTCCAGGGCGGTGTCCCCCTGCTCGGGCGGCGGGCGTTCTATGCTCGAACGGATGACTGGACACGCCAAGCACGCGTTCGACGAACGGGACGAGCACGGGATCCGCGTGCGACCGGCGCTCGCGTCGGACGTGCCGCACATCCAGCGGCTCATCGCGCCGTACGTCGACCGGCGCATCCTGCTCGGCAAGGAGAACGTCGCGCTGTACGGGTCGATCCAGCAGTTCCGGATCGCCGAGGGGCCCGACGGCGTGCCGATCGGGTGCGGCGCCCTCGCCGTGTTCTGGGACGACATCGCCGAGGTGCGCACGCTCGCCCTCGACGAGCGGTGGATCCACAAGCGCGTCGGGCACCGGATGCTCGAGGCGCTCGAGCACGACGCCCGCGAGCTCGGCGTCGCCCGGATCTTCTGCCTGACGTTCGAGGTCGAGTTCTTCGCGAAGCACGGGTACCTGGAGATCGGCGAGCAGGTCGTGTCGCCGGACGTCTACGCCGAGCTCGTGCGCTCGTCGGACGAAGGGGTCGCCGAGTTCCTCGACCTGGCCCGGGTCAAGCCGAACACCCTCGGCAACACCCGCATGCTGAAGATCCTCTGACGCTTTCGGGGGCGCCTCGGCGTCGCGTCCCGGGCGTGGGGCGATCCCGTCCTACCCTGTGCGCATGTCCTCGTTCCGCCACCCCGTCGGCCCCGAGTCGTCCGGTGTCTACTGGCGCCGTCGTGCGCTCGTCGGCGGGGTCCTGCTGCTCATCGTCGTCGTGGTCGTCCTGATCGTGGTCGGCCGGGGGAGCGGGTCGTCCTCGGCGTCGGCGCCCGGGGCGACGGCGTCGGCATCGGGGTCGGCTTCGTCTTCGTCTTCGTCCTCGTCTTCGTCTTCGTCTTCGTCCGGTGGTGCCGGTTCCGCAGCTTCCGCTGCTGCTGCGCCGGCTGCGTCTGCGTCGGCTTCCGCGGCGGCGTCCGGGTCCGGGTCGACCTGCTCGGCGGACCAGATCACGCTCGCGGCCGTGCTGGACAAGACCGTGTACGGCCCCACCGAGGACCCGAAGATCGCGATGTCGATCACGAACACCGGCTCGGACGCCTGCCACATGGACCTCGGCTCGGCGCAGCAGGTGCTGACGATCAGTTCGGGTGACGAGCAGTACTGGTCGTCGAAGGACTGCCAGACGAACGGCACGAACCAGGACGTCACGATCAAGGCCGGGCAGACGCTGACGACGCCGTCGATCAGCTGGGACCGGACGCGTTCGTCGACCACCACGTGCGACTCGTCCCGGCCGGCGGTCACCGGCGGGGGTGCGAGCTACCACCTGCAGGTGGCGGTGGGGGACCTGAAGTCGGAGAAGTCGGCGCAGTTCGTGCTGAACTGAGCCGCAGGCGGCCGGCGGTGCCGGCGCGTGTCGGTGGTGTGCGCGTCGAACCAGGTTTCCGACGTCGAACCAAGCGCTTCCTCTGGTTCGACGTCGTCTTCGTGGTTCCATGCGCGGCGACGGTGCGCGCGGCTCGTCGCCCCGCCCGGGAACAGAGAACGGGCCCGCCGTCCGAAGACGACGAGCCCGTTCCGACAGCTGAGGTGATCAGCCGATGACGGAGATGTTCTCCGCCTGCGGGCCCTTGCGGCCCTCGGTGATCTCGAACTCCACCTTCTGGTTCTCCTCGAGCGACTTGTAGCCGTTGCCAGCGATCGCGGAGAAGTGCGCGAAGACGTCGGCGCTGCCGTCGTCCGGAGCGATGAAGCCGAAGCCCTTTTCGTTGTTGAACCACTTGACGGTGCCAGTTGCCATGATGGCGTTTCCTTACTTTCTTGCCAGGCGAGATATCGCTGCCTGTCTTGCGAGGCGACACGTACTGCCGCCGATCCACCGACGGATGTCGTCAGATCGATGCGCCCCGCGGGCATGGGCCGGCGGAACGGGTTCGGGGCCAGGCGACCTGAGAGGGTCAGTGACCGTTGGCGCTCGAAGGTGCAGAGCACCAGAAGAACGATGGACTCCCGCCGAGGCGGTTGCGTCCAACCTACCGTGCCGAACGGCCCCAGCGGGAGTCCCGTGACGACATCTGTGCACGAGGACAGCGTTCCACGGCCGCTTTCCGCAGTCCTGCGCCGTCGGAGCCGAGCATGGTGCGGTCACGGAAGCGCCGCAGAAGTGGTGGACTAGGGGCGATGGCAGACAAGGAACAGCGCTTCCGGAGCGAGCAGCTCGAGGAGGCCCTCGCGAAGCAGGACGTGGCCGCGGTCGCATTCGCCCTGCGCAACGACATCGTGATCGTGCCGCGGCTCGTCACGGGCAAGAAGGACATGCAGGTGCGCGTCTTCGGACGCGAGGGGTCCGACAAGCGGATCCTGCTGCTGTTCTCGTCCGCGGACGCGTACACGGCGATGGTGCCGGACGAGAAGATCCGGCAGGTCATGGTCTACGACGGGCCGCGGCTCGAGGAGTTCCTCGCTGCGCACCTCGACTCGCTCGAGGGTGTGTTCTTCGACATCGCGGGGCCGCACACGATGCAGTCGACCCCGGCGGACCTGCTGGCGGCGCTGCGCGCCTGACGCGGTCGGATTCGGTCCTGCGGCCGCGGTGATCAGGGCCGTCGCTGCCGGTCGGCCGGGTCGTCGGTCGCGGGCCGTCGGCCGCGTCGTCGGTCACGGCAGCCGGCCGAGTCGGCCGCTCCGGCCTGGAGGATCGGATCGCTCGCATCACGCCGGTTGCCTCCGTCGGTGGCCGGGCTGGCGTGCGCCGGGTCAGAACGCCCGGTCGAGCTCGCGTTCGCGCGCGGACTGCGTCATCGAGAAGGCCACCCGGAGTGCTTCGCGGAGGTGCTCCGACCCTGCGCCGAGCACCGTCGTGAACCCGAGTCGTGCGGCCTCGCTCGCCCGCTGCTTCGCCCCCGTGGCCGGACGGATCTCGCCGGCGAGGCTGATCTCGCCGACCGCCGCGAGCGTGTGCGGGTACGGGCGGTCCCGCGCGGCGCTCGCGAGCGCGAGGGCGATCGCCAGGTCTGCGCCCGGTTCGGTGAGCTTCATGCCGCCGACCGTCGACACGTACACGTCGGCATCCGAGAGCTTCAGCCCCGCTCGACGCTCGAGCACGGCGAGGAGCATCGCGACCCGGGACGCGTCGACCCCGTTCACAACGCGGCGCGGCTGGGGTGCGGAGCTCGGCACCACGAGGGCCTGCACCTCGACCGGCAGGGCCCGACGTCCCTCCATCGCGACGGTGACGCACGTGCCGGACACCGGTGTGCCGTTGCGCGACATGAACAGTCCGCTGGGGTCCGGGACCTCGTGGATGCCGTCGCCGGCCATGTCGAAGCAGCCGACCTCGTCGGTCGGACCGAAGCGGTTCTTGAGCGCCCGGACGAAGCGGAGCGCGGTCTGGCGGTCGCCCTCGAAGTGGCACACCACGTCCACCAGGTGCTCGAGGAGCCGGGGCCCGGCGATCGTGCCGTCCTTCGTGACGTGCCCGACGATCAGGACCGGCAGCGCGCGCTCCTTCGCCACCCGGATGAGCGTGGACGCGACCTCCCGCACCTGCGAGGTCCCGCCCGCGATGCCGTCGACGGTGCTCGACGAGATCGTCTGCACCGAGTCCGCGATCACCAGGTCGGGCTGGACCTGGTCGATCTGGCCGAGGATGACGCCGAGGTCGACCTCGCTCGCCAGGTAGAGCTCGTCGTGCATGGCGTTCGTGCGCTCGGCGCGGAGTCGGACCTGGTCGACGGACTCCTCGGCGCTGACGTAGAGGACGCGCTTCCCCGTCGCCGCCGCGCGCGAGGCGACCTCGAGCAGCAGCGTCGACTTGCCCACACCCGGCTCTCCCGACAGCAGCACGGCGGCGCCGGGGACGATGCCGCCGCCGAGGACGCGGTCGAACTCGCCGATGCCCGTGTTCCACCGCTGCACGGCGGTGCCGGTCGCCTGGGTGATCGGACGGGCCACCCGGGCTCCGGCGACGGCGACCGGGGCGGTACCCCGGGAGCTCGCGGCTGCGGCCGTGGTGTCCTCGACGGTGCCCCACGCCTGGCACTCGCCGCAGCGGCCGACCCACTTGATGCTGGTCCACCCGCACTCCGAGCAGCGGTACAGGGACTGGGTGCGCGCCATGACGTCGAGGCTAGGCCGCTCCGCCGACATCACCCGTCCGCCGGCCCGGGGCGGTGTCGGAGTGGTTGTCGGTGCCGGTGCCGGTGCCGGTGCCGGTGTCGGTGCCGGTGCCGGTGCCGGTGCTGGTGCTGCCTGCGTTCTCGTTCTCGACCTCGCGCTGGTGCGGCAGCGGGATCGAGCCCGTCATCCGGTGCCGGAGCCGCTCCACCCGCCCCGGTCGCTCGCCGTGGTCGAGCTCCGCCGCGTGCTCGGTGTCCTGCTCCGCGCGAGCTGTGGCGACCGCGCCGGCCTCGCGCCCGAGGTCCTCGGCCTCGCGCGCGGACAGGTACTGCCGGATCGCCGCCACCGTGTCCACCCGGGCGTCCACCGCGGGCTCGAACGCGCTCGCCCAGATCTCGTAGCCGCGGTCGTTCGGGTGGAACAGGTCGCCGTAGCTGTTGAAGAACGTGCGACGAAGCCCCACGCGCTTCGTGATGACGTGCAGCGGTGCCACGGTCAGCCCGAGCTCGTCGGCGACCCGGTGGACGATCTCGTTCGCCACCGCCACCTTGCGCTCCCGGTCCGGCACGAACATGCACGGCAGCTCCGCGACGATCGCGTGGGAGGGCACCGCGCTGTAGATCGCACGGATGTTCCGCTCGAACTTGTCCGGGTGGAAGTCCGCGATGTCGTTCGCCCCGATCGACACCGTGCAGATGTCCGGGGTGTGGTTCCGCAGCTTCGGGAGCTGGTCGTTCTTCGCCCCCCACGTCGTCGACCCCGAGACGCTGAGGTTGACCACGCGCACGGACATCCGCGACCGGTGTCGGATCCGGCGTGCCAGGAGCCCCACGTACCCGCGTGCCGGCGTCGTCGCCCCGACGCCCTGCGCCGCCGAGTCGCCGATCGCCAGGTAGGTCAGCTGGCCCTCGTGCTGCAGGCGCTCCCGCCACCAGTCCGCGTGCACCGGCAGCATGTCGATCACCCGCTGCGCAGCGGCCCGCTGCCCGCGGACCCCGGCCCGGGCGCCGATGAGCCCACCACCCACGACGGCGAGTCCGCCGAGGACCGAGGTGAGCAGGGCGACGATGGTGCGCGTTCTCATGCCGAGGACGGTACGCGGGCCCGCTCGTTCTCGACTCCGGCCGAGCTGGACTGTGGACAGGAGGCCGGACAGCACCGCCTGTGGAGGGTGAGCCGACCTGCGGTGGTTCGACGTGCCTCCCGGATCGTGTAAGATCGTTCCCGGTACCGTGTCCGAGCGGCCGAAGGATCATGTCTCGAAAACATGTGTGGGGGCAACTCCACCGTGGGTTCAAATCCCACCGGTACCGCCACAGGGCGATTCACGGAACTCAGTAAAGAAATTTACGGAACTCGTGAAGCCCGCACGAAGGCCCCCAGGATGACCTGGGGGCCTTCGTTCTTACGCCTCTGAGCGGTCTTCAGCCGGTCGCGATATGGCACCTCGCCTGTGTGCTGGAAACGACCGCCGGTCGCCAACATCGCTCGTGGCCTCGCCGTCGCAATGGCAGCTCCTGGTCGAGAAGCCTAGAGCTCAACTGGCGCGGAACGCTCGGACCGCGGCGACCCGAGGGATATCGACCCACAGTCGAATGCTTCGCTCGGATACGGTGTCACCAGAGACGATGAAGGCGGCAGGTCCCAAGCGGTCGAGTTCTGCGGCGAGAGCAGCTGCTTTCGCGGCGCTAAGGTGTCCGACTTTTCGGCCTCGGCCGTACACTGCGACCGCGTTCTCGTCGTGCTCGTTAGCGGGTTCACGCACCAATGCGTACTCTGTCCCGCCGTATCGGGTGCGTTCCGAATCTGTCACCCAGTACGCCGAGCCGACGATTCGGTACCTCGACGACGGAAGTGCTCGCATATCGATCTGCTGCAGCTGTTTGTCGAGACGGACCGCGATGACGCCGGAACGGTTTCGGCGTCCCACTGCTGTGGACGCTTCGAGTCCGGGCGTAACGTTCTTGGCTCGGTCGAGGTCAGAGGTTTGATCGGCATTGTTGGGTGTGCTCGGATTTTCGGTGCTGGTCGGGTCGAGCCTCTGTGACTCGGGCCTGCCTTCGTCTGCACGAGTGAAGTGTCGGACGAGGAGTCGGACGCCGAGAACGAGCACGATCATGACGAGCACGATTTCCAACACCATGCGGCTACCGTAGCCGTGATCGTCCCGCCGATCGCGGCCGAACGGACAGACGGACGGCCGCGAGCATGATCTCTCAGCCAAAGTTGTACGCCTAACCCATCTCGTGAACTGACTCGTGTTTCTAGGCGGCGTCCGTTGACGGAGTAGTGCCAATGGGTACGGTGAGCGTCCTGCCAATTCATCCCCGGCAGGCCGCTCACCGTGTCCCGTCTCACCGTCCGAGCCGGTGAATCTGACGGAGCAGTAGCTGTTCTCCTGCGGCGAGGAGTCGGAGCCGCAGTGGCGTCTTCTTGCGCCGTCGAGCGGCGACAGTGTTCCGCCAGTTGGTCTGATGTTCGGTCAGATCGGACCGATGGTCAGCGAGGGCGACCTGCGGTTCAATCTGGCAGTACTTCTGTGTCTCCGCGGGAACATGCTCGAGGTTGTGCGTGGCGAGCATGTATCGCAGGGGCCCAGGAACGCCTCGGCCACCAGGGTGGGCGATGAGACTTACCAGTTGTGCGAGGACTGCGGCGCTGACTGACGCTGATAGCGCTGCGACGTTCTGTTTCGCCGGCGCGGCCATGCTTGCCGCCGCAATGTACTTCGGGTCGTCGAGGAGGCCACGGCGATCCAGGCTGAGCTCGTTCATCTGCACCTGACCCATGCAGATGAGACATGGCCGACCGGGGACAAGGGTGTGTGAGCGCCAGATACCGGATCGCAGCCGACCGTCTTGGAACGAATTGAGCCCGATTCCGCCGTCGATGACGGGTATGAGGTCTGCGTACGCCAATGTGTTCAGCACAGCTCGTGGCCATGGCCGATCGACGCAGGAGACAATAACGTCGTAGTCCAACGCAGCGGCGAAGCCGTCGGGGTCGGTGACCGATAGTTCATGTCGGTGCACGGTGAATCGCTGGGCTGTTGCAGCAGTGGTGGCGAGACGAGCTACAACGTCGACTTTCGCGCGTCCAAGCGCGGCGTCCAAGCGAGTCGCGCCGACCATACGGTCAAGGTTGAGCTCTTCAACGGCGTCGTAGTCCATGATGCCGATGTCGGTCAGCCCGGTCGCAGCAAGTCGTTGTGCCACATCCAACCCGACACTGCCGGTGCCGACGACGAGGACCCGTAGCCGAGCCATCGTTGCCTGAGTTTGGTCACCCCACGCTGACACCGTACGCACCTGAGCAGCGGTCGTCGCTGGCGCCGGGCGGAGGTCAGGGTTGAACGTCATCTCGAGCGCTGGTGCCACCACTCGCACGGACTCCGCCCACTGCGGGTCGTTGTCATGCCAGAACCGTGCAGACCACGCTCCGTCACCAGCGAGCGTCATGCCGACCAGTGGCATCGATGTGATGGCGGTGGCTGCACGGCGGTAGTCCGCTTCGGTGTCGTGGTCGGGTCGGCTGAGCCCTTGCCAGTTCGTTCCACGGGGGTGCGAGTGGAGCAACACGATGCCTTCGCCCTGCTGGTGCGCCTCTCGGGCAGCGCGGATCACGTACTCGCTGGTGAACGACGCGTTGCCGTGCACAAACCGCTCACCTTCCTGTGGGAGCACGACCCTGCGGAGAACCGCGGTGGTTCGAGACGCACCGGTCGATGGCGCCCAGGTTGCGATGACGACGTCTTCTTGGCGGTCCCTGCGGAGCAGGTGTCGGCGCAGGTCGAGGTTGACGTCCTCAGTCATGGCGACGGAGTAGCGCGTCATGATTGGTCCTTCCCTGTCGCGGCGGACACGATCCCACGCACTTGCCGGATCCATGCTGTTGCCGGCGGCACGGTCATATCCCACGGTCCGAGGTCGCGGGAGTGTCGCTTCCATCCCGGCAGCGTGTCCGTCTCGTCGGTGTTCGTCTCCCCGGTCGGGAACGTCACAGAGTCAGGAAGGTGCACCCAGTGCGGCGGGATCTGCGGCCAGTTCTGCACTTCGGTGACACTCACACCGGTCGGAACCTCTTGGCCGGCGCAGCTCCCGGCAACCGCCAAGATTGTGTAGAGCAGTCGCGGCCCGTCGGCCCGTACCGGTACGCCGGCTGCCGCCATGTCTTCCGTGAAGGCCCGCGTGGCCCGGTCGGTGGCTGACTCCTCGCTCACGCGACGCCGCCGATTCGCTTCGCGGTGACGAACTCGTCACCGTCGTGCAGTGTGATCACGTCGTCGGCCGGCAGGACGGCGGTTCCTCCGTGACCACCGACTCGGGCGAGGTCGTACTGGGTCGGGTCCAGGCCGACTCGTCGGAGGATCGCTGCTGCGGTGAGGTCGTCGTCCCAGGAGGTCTGGGGTTCCCCGTCGACGGTGAAGTGCACCTTTGAGCGGGTGACGAACCGGTCGCCGTCTTGCAGGTTCAGGATCTGTCGGTCCTTCACATGGTCCTCGACGCCGCCGTGACCGACGCGGAAGAGGTCGTAGGCGGCGGGGTCCTTCCCGCCGAGGAGGATCAGGTCGCTTGCGAGCTGGTCGGCGTCCTTGGTGGTGTGCTGGTGTCCATCGATGGTGAGGTGCAGAGCGTTGGTGGTCATCGTGACCCTCCGTTTCAGTAGCAAAACGCTGTTGCAGATCACGCTGGCACAGACTGATCTGTTTTGCAACTAGAACACTGGTTCGGCTGCCGGTATGATCTAGCCATGGAGATCCATGCCTGACACCTCGATCGACGTGAGCGCCCTGAAAGATGCTGTCGGCGGGAGGGTCGAAGCCGACGGCGTCTCATGGCGGACCGCGGCAGCGCAGATCGGCGTGAGCCCGTCGCTGCTCACTCGCCTCCGCAACGGGCAACGCCCTGACCTCGAGGCGTTCGCGAGAATCACGAGGTGGTTACGCATCGACGCCGGCCGATTCCTCATAGACCCGGATGCGGCGCCCCGCGAGGAGCCCCCTCTAGAGTCGGAGATCGCCATGCTGTTGCGGGCCCGAAGGGACTTGAACGACAACGATCGCGACCACCTGAACTCAATCTTGCGGATGGGGATTCGGATGGTGCGGGACAGTCGAGAGGACTGACCGCACCATGCCAATCAACAAAGCAGCACTCGCGCGTCTCGCTGGCGACATCCGCACCGAGACGGGGCTGAGTCCTCAGGATGCCTTCGATCCATGGGAGTGGTCCCGACGCAACGGCGTCAAGTTCGTCGCGATTCAAAGCATCCCCGGAGCGGAGGAGGCGGTTCGTTACTTCACCGCGACCCGCTTCGGTGTGTGGTCGGCGGCACTCGTCAGTGACGGTGTCGGACATGCCGTCTTCTACGACGACAGCCGTCCGAGGGTGCGGATCATGTCGGATCTCACCCATGAAGTCGCGCACGTCGAAGCCGAGCATCTTCTGACGCCTGCGTGGACGTCCGAGGACGGCAAGTGCGGGGGTGGAAACCGGGAGCAGGAGGAAGAAGCAGCGGAGCTTGCCGCTGCGATACTCGTGCCGAAGGAGCAGGCAACGTTATGGGCGCTGCGCGGATGGCCGGCGGAGTCTCTCGCTCGGAAGTACGGCGTGAGCGACAAGCTCGCCGAGTGGCGGATGAACGTTTCCGGCGGCAGGATCATCGCGAATCGGACCCGCAACCGCCGCGCGAGGTAGACGCTCCGTTGCACCCGAGGGCCACTCCTCGACGCCAGCGGCTGCGGATCGATCGGGTGCTTGCACGGGCAAGCGCGGCGTTTCGCTTGCGCGACGCCGCACCGTGTGGAGTCAATGCAACGTTTCCGACCTGCGGGTCCGTAGAATCCGGGCAAGCGACCGTCGGAGTCGCCGCATATCATGAGGATCACCAAGGGCTGACCGCGACACGCTGGCAGCCCTAGCAGTGTTGTGAGGGGAGAGAAATGCAGAGCGCGCATGCAGGACTCAGCGTCGGTCTTGCTACATCCGCCGCAGGTTTGCAGATGACCCGAGTGGCTACTGCCGCCGCGCGAACGCAGCACGGCCAAGCACCGCTCGAGGCTGAACGCAACGCCATCGACGCCGTCGTCGCGAAACTTCGATCCGAGGTTGAGCTTCTTCTCGGACGGCGTGACGCGGTAGTCGCCGACGAACCGGCCTACGCAATGGCCAGCTTCACACTTGACGCGCTGCATTCGCAGCAGCAGGGGCCCTCCTCCCCCGGGGAAGCGGACCGAGAGGGTACGGTCCGTGCACTGCAGTCCATCATCGAGCGGCTGCAGCAACTGCATGACGACGAGGTCGCAGCCGACGACGCACGGTTCCTTGAGATGCTGTTCCTTGCCAGTGGCGCCAACGCGTCCCAGTCGCTCTCCACCAGTGGTGAGAAGACGCCAGCGCTGCTCTGATGGATGTTGTAGCGCAGCAGGGGGCACGCGCACGGCACGAACGGAACGCCCTGCTCGACCGGATCCGTGCCTTTTCCGCGCACGTGAAGGAGCAGATCGCGGCGCTTGGTAGCTCCGGCACCGGTGCACACCTCGCTCTCGACCTGTTCGTCGACTACTGCGATGCCGTCTCGACGGAAGTGAGCGACGCGTTCGACCTCGCGCCCAACGAAGCAAACAAGCTCACACAGCTGCAGCAGTGGAGCACGCACTTCCGTCAGCGTGTGCAGTTCTTCGACGACCAGTTCCGACGTGGCCCCGGCCAGGTGCCCCTCCCCGTCGTCGACCTGATCGAGAACGAACTCATCGGTATGGGTATCACCGGCTCCCGAGCTGTCCTCAGCGTCGGCACGCCGAGCAACTTCATGACGTTCACCGAAGACCTCGCCGCAGCTCTCTTCGAAGGTCTGACGAACCCGCCGATGCGCCTGACCCCGCTGGCGATGATCACGGTGCCCGACCTCGAAGGTTCGCAAGCATCATGGATCCCGATCGTCTGCGGGCACGAACTCGCGCACTACATGCAGCGGCAGAAGGCGGTTATTCGGAGCCACACCAACACGCTCGACGACGATGCCGTCGCTCGGCTGCCCGACCGGCCAAACGGCTTCTCCGACACCGCCTGGGCCCGACGCCTGAATCAAATCGCGGCCGCCTGGTTGGAGGAGCTCACCTGCGACGCCTACGCCGTCCACCGATTCGGGGCTGCGGCGGTCATCGCAATGACGGACTTCCTGCACTACGTCGGCCCGGTCTCCAAAGCAGGGCAAACCCACCCGCCTCGCACTCTCCGAACGAGACTGATGCTGCGATGGCTGGACAGCACCGCGGGAGGCGACAAACTCCACATCGCCGACACCGCCCGCCTCCGCAGCGACGACACTCCAACCCCTCCCGCAAGCCCACTACCGTCGTGGGCGCTACTACTCGAACAGCACTTCGAGACCCACGCAATGGCAATTTTGGCTGACGTCGCCGCCTGGTCGGCTCGACCTACCTACGACCAGGCCACCGCCTCCGACAGCATCGAAGACTGCGCCGCACAACTGCTCAGCGGACGACCCGCCGTCGCACGCGAAAGCGGCCCTACCCGCGGTGCCGCATTCACGGAAGCCGACATCCTCAACGCAATCTGGCTCGGGTTCGCCAGCTACACCGACATGCCCCTGAATCGCATGGCGCTGAAGTCGCTGGATCTGCTCGCCTTCCTGCGGAGGTGGAACAAAGCCGGCGGTGGCGCGGCCCCCAACGAGCCGCCGATGAACAGCATCACCCCCGCAGGCGCTCTGTCCGCTGGCGAGATCCGTAAGCGACTGTCCGCAGAAGACCGCAGCCGCCTCATCGTCACCCCACGACTCCCGCCAGCAGTCAACGATGCCAGCACCGACCTTCGACTCGGCAATAACTTCATCGTCTTCGAACGCTCAAACCTCGGTGAGTTCGACGCCCTGGACGACGCCCGCGACCCCCGGGCCATCCAGACACCCGTGGTCCGTGAGTGGGGCGATGTCTTCTTCCTTCACCCCGGACAGCTGGTTCTCGCCGCGACCCTGGAGTACCTGGTGCTGCCCGACGACCTCGCCGGGCAGGTCATCACCCGCTCCTCGTACGGACGGCTCGGTCTGCTATCCGCGACGGCGGTCCAGGTGCATCCGGGCTTCGCCGGATGCTTGACGCTGGAATTGGTCAACCTCGGAGAACTACCGATGGCAATCACTCCGGGCGAGCGCGTCGCGCAACTGATGTTGTGGCAGACGGAAGCGCCGCAGAGTGCCGGAGCCGCGACGAAGAAGTACACGTATCCGACGGGACCCGAGTTCTCGAAGATCCGCGGCGACGACGAAGCTGACGTCCTGCGGCGCATGCGGGACGCCTTTCGCACCCGGTGACTGCAGCATCCACTCCGCTGCCTTGCGCTTCGCGCGGCCGCGGTGTTCTCCGCTTCCGCTGCGGCGTCGGTAGCGCTCCGTGAGCCCGGAGCTGGCGGAATAGCCGCCTGAACTGGGCTTTCTCTCAAGAGTTCTAGAACTCACGCCTGGGGAGACTGGTCGCGCATAGGTCCGTCCATGACCGAGCAACTCAACTCACAGCCGGCGGACTCGGGACTGCTGCAGGTTCGGTTGACTCGTTCGTTTAGGCCGCGAGTGCGACCTGTGAGTTGATGATCGTCTCGTACTCGATCGGGGTCAACTTCCCCAGACCGCGCTGGCGTCGCTTCCGGTGGTAGGTCGCCTCGATCCAGGTGATGATCGCGAGTCGGAGCTGGTCCCGGGTCGCCCATCGTTTTCGGTTGAGGACGTTCTTCTGCAGCAAGGCGAAGAACGATTCCGTCGCCGCGTTGTCCGCGCACGCCCCGACCCGCCCCATCGATCCGAGCAGCCCGGCGTCCTCGATTGCACGGACGAAGCGCTTGGAACGAAACTGGCTGCCGCGGTCCGAGTGCACGACTGTCCCGACCGGATTCCGTCGCTGCACCGCCATCTGCAGAGCCGCGACGGCGAGGGAGGACCGCATCCGATCACCGATCGAGTACCCCACAATCCGACGCGAGCAGGCGTCTTTCACCGCGCAGAGGTAGAGCTTGCCCTCGCCGGTCGGGTGCTCGGTGATGTCCGTCAGCCACAGCCGGTCCAGGTCCGGTGCCGTGAACGCCCTCCGGACCCGGTCGTCATGAACCGGTGGTCCGGCCTTGCGGTGCAGGCCGCGCTTCTTCGCGTGCAGCGACCACAGCCGCTGCTGCGAGCACAACCGCCACACCCGCCGCTCCGATGCTCGGTGGCCGGCCGCGGCGAGGTCGTCGGCAATGAACCGGTACCCGAACGTCGGATCGTCCCGGTGCGCATCGACGGCCGCGTTGGTCAGGTGCGCATCCGCCCAATCGCGCTCGGTCACCGGGCTCGCGCGCCATCGATAGAACGCCTGCTTCGAGAACCCCAGCACCCGGCAGGCCACCGCGACCGGGATCCGATCGTCGGCGAGTTCGAGGACCAGCGGGTAGATCATTTTGGGAGTTGCGACTGGGCGAAGTACGCCGCCGCCCGGCGGAGGATCTCGTTCTCCTGCTCGAGCAGACGAATCCGTTTCTGCGCCTCCCGCAGCTCCGCCTGTTCGACCGCTCTCACCGACGGGGAGGCTGCGGCACCGGTGCCGTCGTCGCGGTCCGCGAGCCGCAACCAGCGGGCCAGACAGGACTCGGACACACCGAAGTCCTTCGCGACCTGCCGCACCGACGTCTCGCCCTTCCGGGCGACCGCGATCACATCACGGCGGAACTCTTCCGGATACGCCTTCACCATGGCGCACATCCTTCCAGCAGGAGCCAACGCCCCTACCTGTCAGGAGTCAACCAAACCTGCAGCAGCCCCGTGCTTGCTGCGGGTCGCACGGTCGGTGGCGACGCCGTTGCTAGACAGGTCGATCTCGAAGCTGCTGCCGTCCAACGCGTAGTGCACCGTGCTACCCCCTCCGGCTCCGATGACTTCACCGGAAGGGTCTTCCACCAGCTGAGTGGTTATCTTGTGTGCCACAAGCCTCTTCTCTTCGTGGGCCTGAGGTGCCCCCGTGGCAGAAGATGCATCTGGCCGCCTTGCCGCGCACCCGGCACACGGCCAAGGCGGCGGTTCGAAGCAGATCAGTTGGCCGCGACGGCGTGCTTCACCACGTGCTTCGCCAGACGGGCAGTCTCCGTGAATGCAGGGTAGATCGTGTCCTCCGAGATCTGCAGTTCCTCGCGGAGCCGTTGCAGCAGTCCTCGCTTCCACTCGGCAGGAATGCGAATCACCCAGGCCGCGCCGCCCCACCCGTGCCCTGTGCGTTCCTGGCGCTGGGTCAGGAACTTCAAAGCGAGATTCGACACGTCCGAGCGCATGTCGACTGGGACGGGCTCTCCTTCGGTGGGGAAGCCTAGGCCTGGGTAGGAGCGGAAAAGGCCTCCTGCGAGGAACGTGCCGTTTTGGGCGCGCATGCGTGGATCGAGTGCGTCGTGTTCGACGGCCGCCACCTTATTAGTCCACCGGCTGTCACCGTTCACTTCACTAGCACGGAAGTGTGCCCATGGGAGCGAATTTGTCGAGTAGTCCAGATGGGACGCGCCGTACGGGTTCACCAATAGGAGGACGCCGTCGACACTGTGCTTGCTCTCGACGGCGAAGAAGAGGCTTTCCATCGGTGATCGAGAGACGTCGATGAGTCGTGTCGGCATGAGGTGATGCTGCAGGACGGTGACGAGTTCAAAGTCCGACAGGTGACGGCCCAGGCCTTCCGCTCGCATCGCTTCGATTAGGGCGGTCTCGGCGTCCCGCAGATCGCGCTCCGTGATAACGCCTTCTGGCTTCGCCGCCCGCACCTGGCGGTACAAGCTCGATGTCAAGCCATAGGAGATGTCGGACTGGCCGCGGAAGAAAAGGTTGTCTCCCGCGGCGATCGGCCATGTCGCCAGTTCTCTGAAGTCGCCGTTCTGCAGCCAATCCCAGAGCGTGTCGGCTTTGTCGAGTGCGAACCGATCGTTGCACTGATGCCGTAGCCAGAAACTCCTCCGGAAACCGTTTTGCGTCTCAGTCGAGTTCGCGGCGGCATCTGCGATTGTCGGCTGCACTGTTTCCCCCTATTATCGAGTCCGCTTGTGCGAACCACTGTGAGCAGACACTAGCGCACTTGCGGGAGTTCCCTCCTCTGGCGCTCATCCCCTAAACGGGGGCTTGGACGTGAAACGTCTTCTACTATAAGGCCGCGTCATTCCGGCGCCCTTCGGCCGGCGCGTCTCGCTCTACCCGATCCCGCTTCCCCTGGAACGCGCAGGGCCGCCGGGAGCGTCCCCTGCGCTCGGCCCGGAGCGCTATCGCTTCATGGCTTCTCGCCTATCGGGCTGAACTGCCCTCGTCGAATTGCCTGCAGTGCGCGCGGTAGTCGATCACCTATCGAATACCGCAAGCGTTCATCACGAGGTGCGCGCCTAGTGGAGCAGATCAGTGACTCGAGCACGTCCGTCGACTGTCCACTGGTCAAGTGGAGGCGGGGAACACGGTCACGTTCGAGCCCCACGCGCGCCGATCTGAGCGCACTCCGACCTCCCGGAACGGAGTCCGATGGTCTGCTACTCCAGAGGTTCGATGCGTGTATTGCGTTCGGGTGCTAGCGCCCATCCGTTTCGTTCATGGAGCTCCTTCGTGAGCTCCACCGCGTGTGCGGCAAGCTTCGTGAGAGCCTCAGCGTCGTACCCATTGGATCGGAGGAACCGAAGATTGGAGCTGAGCGCGTGCGCCCAGGTCAGGAGCGGGGGCGAGGCCGTTTATCCGCTGCTCCACACTGTCGTCCGGACGGGACACCGTCATGGCTTGACGGCTGTAGGTTGCTCCGAGGGTGCGCTCCGCTTCCAGCCATACGTCGAGGCCGCTCCACGCCGGCATCCCGTCGACGAGCTCGATAGTCGCTATCCGGAGGTTCTCGAGCCGCTCACCGATCGGCGCTGCTGACGGATCGAAGCGGATTAGCCGCTGTTCAGCGCGCTTCGACATCGGGCGCCCGAACGAGTTCGTCGACTCGGCACGTGTCTGACGTGGGAGATGGCTTCCATGACGAGCCCTCGCAGGCCGCAAGCCCGCCCGGCGGCTTGAATGCGTTTGAGGCAACCCGTCGGATCCGAAGTGCTGCGACGCAACCCTCCACATCCTTCGCCCAGCCGCGACGCGCGTCCTTAGCAAGCAGACTTATCGCATGTTCACTCTCCAGGTTCTGGCGGCCGGAAGTCCGGCTGCCAGCGTCCCGCTTTGGCCAACGTTGTTGGCGGGGGCGGCCGCCGGCGCAATCATCACCTCTCTCGTGACCCTTCTTGCTGGTGCTCTCGAGGCGCGGCGTGAGCATCGACGCTGGCTTCGTGAGAAGCGCCTCGATGCGTATCTTCGTGCGTTCGCGCTGACCAAGGGCTTCGATTTGAACTCGTCGAAGACCGGCAAAGTCGTCGCGTCGCTCATCGCGGAGGCGGTTGCCGAGGGACCGGAGGATCTGGATGCGAAGGCGGCATTCGAGCGTCTGCGCCAGGACCCCGACTACCGTGCTCTGGACGAGCAAGCGTCAGAGCTGCAGGCGACCGCGGCTCGAGAGCTCGCCGCTGTCGTCCTGCTCGGACCTCAAGAAGTCGCAGTCGCTGTTCTCGAGATGCAGAAATCCTACGAGGCAGGCGACGATGAAAGGGCCGGCAGAGCCGAGCAAGACTTCCGTGATGCTGCTCAACGCGTGCTGAGAGTGCCGAGGCCACGGCGGCGCCGTCGCTGAGCGCAGAGGAACGCCGCGACTAGAACCGGGCAGAGGAGGCGACCCTCATCGGCGTACCCGGGTGCGTAAACCCTGATCCGTTCGTCAGCGGATGGGGCTACTCGAGTCGCACAACCGGTACGACCCACGTCCCGCGGTCATCCCGCCAGCCGCCGGGTTCGGGCTGGACGCCCCACGCGGACAGCAGCATCGTGACCTTCAATTCGTCGTCTGGTCGGCGAGGGTCGCCACCGAAGCCGATGAGGTCGCCGGCCTTGTCGCCTGCGCCGGTCGCGTCGGGGTCGAGGCGCAAACGCCAGACGCGGTGGTGGTGTTCAAAGGTAATGCGGGCAAGACGGTCAGTCATGGTGCGGCTCCTGATCTCGAAGCGCTGGCTTCCGGCGCTACAACTCCTACTATCGGCACCGAGCGACGTGACTTCGGGCGGCCCCGAGCCAGCCAGCGCTTGACGAGGAGCACGGCTATGACGACATGAGCGGGTCCGACCTGTGCCAGGATGACAGGAAATGAGTAATACCCAGGTGACTTCGATGTATCAGCCGGCCCTGCCTGCACTCCGGCGCGATGTCCAAGGCGGCGTCGCTGCGCTGACGGTCGTCGGGCTTTACGTTCTGTCGATCGTCGTTGGGATCGTCAAGGGAGACAGCGTCGATCTGGCGTGGCTCGGGGACTTGGGTGCGTCCGCTTTCAAGGACGGTCCGGACGCCATCCTCCCGCTCCCCGGATGGGCCTTCGCGCTGTTCGGCATCACCGTCGGTGGGCAGATCGCGCTCACCGGCCGGCCCGCGGGGGAGACGCTCCGGCGCATGTTGGGTGTGCTCGGACTTGTCCTTGCTTCCTTCGCAATGGTGTTCGTCATCGTCGCGGTAGCGGGAGTGATCAAAGACCACACCCTCGTCGGCGTGCTTCCCACAGTCCTCTCCGCTGGGGCGGTGACGTGGTTTCTCGCCGCCGAGTGCGGCCGGTTCATCGTCCCGTCGTTCTCCGACCAGCAGAAGAGCGCCACGACGCAGCTCGACTCGATCAAGCGCCAACGCGTTGTTCTGCAGCGGTTTACTGGCGGGCGGAAGGCGATCCGGCGTCTCGTCCTCGTCGCGCTCGTCGTCGGATTAGTCGCGGCGGTCGTGCTGGTCTTCGCTGACGGGCGCCTCGTTGCCGTGGGTCTTGGTTTCCTGCTCGTTACAGTGGTGGCCTTCGCGGGGCTGTGCCTCGTCGCTATCATGACCGCAAGCGCTGTGCTCGAAGTCAAGAAGTGGAAACGTATCGGAACGCGCGTCCTGTGGGTTCTTGTGTATTTCGCATTTATTGGCACGGCGTGGTACGCCGAATCCGGCTCTGGTGTGCACCTGGGGGTGACTCTGGGCATTCAAGGGTTGCTCGTTGCTCCGCTTGTTCTGTTCTTCGGAGCTCGGTCGGTGCAGACTGGTAGCAATCGTGTTTGGTTCCTCGCGGGCGCACTCGTGCAGTTCGCCGATAACGACCTTGAACGTCAGGAGAAGCTCGCAACACGACGGCAAGAGCGTTTGACGAATCATCAGGCGGAGCAACCTGAGCCGCGCGACTTCGTGTCGCGGCTGAAACGAGGGAGTGCAGCGTTCTTCCAGTGACCGGCACACACCTCACCGAACCCGCGCTGCAGGCGAGCTCCTACGAGCGATCCCGGTCCGAAGTCCCGGTTGTCGAAGGCGATCGGGAACGGCACGCGTGGCGAATCGACGCGTCCCACTGTGGGACCGGCTCGGCACCGCTTCGTAGCTTCAGGTCTATGGGAAAGATTCAGGTGGCGCAAGATGATGTCTTAAGGGGCAACAACAACTCAGCGCAGACGAAGTTGCACGTGAGGAATCTGTGATGAACCGGCCAGTAGAGAAGCGTGCCCACATGGTCTCTAAGGGCTACATTAAGGCGTGGGCAGACAGCCGAAAGGCCGTCGAGGTCATCGATAAAGTTCGAAACTACGGGTACGTCGACTCCTATAACAACGCCACCGTCTGGAGCTTTGCCTACGAGCCTCAGGTGCTCACCCACGACCTTGAGAAAGAATACGGGGTCGTGGAAAGTCGCGGACTCAGGGTGATCCGCAAACTTCGGCAAGCGCAGTACGACCTCGCCGACGACGAACGTGTTGCCCTGATTGCGTTCCTCGACATGCACCTCAACCGAGGTCGGTACGCCGACCAGGTGGGCGTCCAAACCTCCGCTGTTGCGTTGCGGACGGATGGAACGTCCGAGCAGGTGCAACTCAACACCGCCGATCGGATGCTGCTTTCCCGATCCGAGGAAAGGTTAGTCAGGCTCGCAGCCCTCGGAGTCGAACATTGGCAGCTGACCATCGAGGAGTGGCCGCAGATGCTCGTAACAGGCGACGGAGCAGTGCTGCTCTGGCGTGACGCAAACGGCTCGGGAGTCGGCACGGTCACCTTCCCGCTCTCACCCTCCCTGCTGCTCGTGCTCGGCCCGCGCCTGGACTACCCGGACAACTTCCAACTCAACGCACTCGTGGCGGCAAACTCGCGGCGATGGCTCATCGGGCAGCGCCGCACCCTGAGGATGGGTGACCTCGGGGACGCCGGCCAGCAGCCTGCGGACGACAGCCCGAGCCACTCCTGACTCCAGCAGAGCGAGGGCACGTCGGCCGGCTAAAGCGTGGACTGGAGCAGACGGCGACTCCCACAGCCGACTGCGCGCCGGGCGGCGCTGCCGCTGATAAACAACACGACAGCCCCTCCGTGGGAGGGTCAACGCGGTGGTCTCCTCCATGGGGGCCTGGTCCGACGTGTCCTTCTGCCTCAGAAGTGCACTGTTCGCACGCGCCTGGCCTTTAGGCTCGATGCGCCGAGCACGGCGAGGGTGCGGATGGAGAGTCAAATGGAGCGGCCGGAACTTGAAGCCATGGGGCCGTTCGGCTTCCAGGATCTAGCGGCGGCGTTGTTGGTGGCGGAGTTCGGGTCCGGTCTTCACGTGATGGGACGTGGTCGCGACGGCGGCAGGGACCTATACACCGATGAGCCCCTCCGCTGGACGAACGGGACGAATGCGGAGTGGCACGGCCGCACCGTGTTCCAGGTGAAGCAGAAGGCCGCCCTCGGCTCCCGGCCGGCCGACAACGCCGCATGGCTCGCCGACCAAATCCGGACGGAACTTCGCGATTGGCTAGACGCCGACGAGCGGCCAACGACACCCAAGCAGCTCGTGTTCGTCACCAACGTCCCGCTCTCGCCGGTACCGGAGTCGGGTGGCCATGACGTGGTGCGGGCGAGTGTTGAGAAGGTTCGCCGCGCTGTCGAAGCCGCCGACAGCACATCCGATCGAGCCGTCCGGCGAAAAGAACGACTTGCGCGTCTGGATAGAGTCGAGGTGCTGTCACGGGAGTGGGTGCTCACGGGCCTCCGGATTCACGACGCAGTGCGTCTAGGGTTTCCGGGGCTGGTGACTGCGGGGGACGTGCTGGCGGCGTTCGGAGCAGAGAACGGGCTCACCTCCACCCGAGAGATCGGTGAGATTCTCAGCCGGCATGCACGTACTCAACTGGCCACTGACGGCAGTATCTGGCTCGAGGAAGCAGGAGACCCGGATGCGAGTCGACTTCGGCTCCACGACTTTGCCGTCGATCTCCCTGTGGTTGTAGCCGCCGGCACGGGAGCCGAATCGCGGGGCGCACTCGCCGAGATTGTCCTTCAGAGGGCGCAGCAGGTGCGACGGCGATCTCTCGCTGTCAGGGAGGTGCCACGTCATCTTGTCGTCACTGGGGCACCCGGCAACGGGAAGACGACGATGTCGAAACTGCTCGTTCAAGCTTCTCGTTGCTCGCTCTTGTCGGATGTCGACCTGAGCATCGACCAACGTCGCATCGTAGACGGGACTACTGCCGCCTTGGACGCGGTCGGCATTGCTCTGCCTGCGCACTTGCGAAGGCCATTACGAGTGGACCTGGCGAAGTTCGCGGAAGCGGGGAGGTTCGAAGGGGACACATCCTTGCTGAAGGCGATCGGTGAGCACCTTTCCGATCAGATGGGGGAGGACACCGTCAACGGTGCTCAGCTTGGTAGCTGGCTTCGAGCGTTCCCATGGTTCTTGGTCCTCGATGGTCTGGATGAAGTGACCGATCCGCAGACCTGGAGGCAGCTGATCGAACGGGTTGAGGAGTTCGTCAATGATGCCGAAGTTGCCGATGCGGATCTCCTCCTCGTGCTCACGACGCGTCCACTCGGCTACAACGATGAGTTCGGAAACGAGCGCTTTGAGCGCCTCGACCTCGACTACCTCACTCCTGACGAAGGTCTTGCATACGGTGAGCGCGCCACCGCAGCACGACTGCACGGCGACCCGGAGCGAACGCAAGCGGTCATCGGGCGGTTGCGCCGCGCAGCGGAAGGGGACGCCTACGTCCCGTTGTTCCGGACACTTCTGCAGGTGCTGTTCCTGACCATTGTGCTGGAGTCGTCTCCACGTTTGGCGCCGGATCGGTACAGCTTGTTCAGGGGGTACTTCGACACGGTGTAAAAGCGTGAGGCGTCGAAGACGTCGGCGCTCTACCGCCTTCTGGATGACTACGGGCCGCAAATACTCCACCTTCATGTGGACGTCGCTATAGAGCTCCAGGTCCGCAACGAATCCGGCTCTTCGTCGGACGCGACTCTTTCGACGGCCGAGCTGCGGGAACACATCTGGAAGGTGCTGTCTGATGCCGGATACGACCCCACTGGAGCTGACAGTGAAACGATCGACTCGCTCTATATCGCCGCGACCCACCGCCTGGTCCTGATCACGGCGCGTGGCGACAAGGGCTTCGGATTCGACGTGCGATCTCTCCAGGAGTTGATGGCCGGGTTGTACCTCGTCAATGCCCAACCCGAGTTGGTGATCGCCCGATTGATCCTCGCGGCGCCGAGCCCGCATTGGCGCAACGCGTGGCTCTTCGCAGCGGGCTCGATTTTCGCGGGCGGGCACGACCACATGCAGGAATCGCTTGTATCCCTTGTGGAGGACCTCGATGAACGGCAGGACTCGCGCCTGAGCGGGATCTTTCCGGTCGCACCACAGCTGGCGCTAGACATCATCGACGACGGCATGGTCCGCGACCGACCGGCCCTAAGAGCCTGGCTCTTTGCGGTGGCGCTCAGAGTGCTGGACAGGCCGATGATTACGGTCAGCCCTGCTGTCACCCTCATCCGTGCGGCGGGCACGTGGCCCGCCGAAGGTGACGAGCTCAAACTCGCGTTGACGGCAGCCCTCCGAGGTGGCTCGATCGCAAGGGGCAACGCTGAGATTCTCATCGACATCGTGCGTAGGCGTATCGACGAGGGTGGCTTGGCCTTCGATACACGTGTTCTCGGTCAGCTACGGAGCGATGACGAGCCGACCTCGGCGGGTTCGGCAGAGACCGCTTGGGCTCTCTTCGACGAGCAAGTCGCTACCGCGTATGTCGATGGTGAAGACGAGGAGGTTCTGTTGCGGACTGCGCGTGCCATCCGGTCCCGCCTTAGCTGGTCACACGTTGATGGCCACATACTGGCGGAAGTCGCGAAGAGGCCCCTGCTCTGGCGGCGCTCCAAGCTGCGCTGGCGGAGGTCGCCACAATCGATCCAGCGCTCATCATGACTTTACAAAAGGAGCTGTGGCCGGCCATCTCGCGCGCACCAGTCGGGAATGCGATCCTTGGGGCCGCAGTCGACAGTGGTACAACAAGCAGCTGACCGTCCCGCCGTTGGAGGCGGACTTAGGGCGTTCCTGGTGCTCCGGGCACGACCGTTGTGGAAAGGCACTCAAGCCGGTTCTTCACCGGTCAGCCTTCGTCCGTTGATTGAATGAGCGGCGGAGCGTTGCTGATAGCCCGTCCGGTTTGATTCTCACGAGGCTGCCTCAAACCGTCGTCGCTGCGGCGTCAGGCAGAGGCTTCAGCTCGGCAGGTTGTGGCGGAGGTCGTAGCCGGTGTCGGCGAGGAACTGCAGCCGGTTGCGGACTTCCTCGAGCGAGGCTGCGTCGTCCTTGCGCATGTCGGCAGACAGAGCCCTGCTGACCTGGGCTTTCCCGAAAAAGGGGAAACTAAGAGCAGGCCCAGGGGAAACCCAGCCAACGGCGCCGGGTGAGGCGTCTTGCATCCGCGTGATCACGCGGGGCGTCGAGATCTGCAAATGACCCGCCACAGAAAACCCCCGCTTCGGCGGGGGTTTTCTTCTTCCTGGCCGAGCCTCTGGAGTGTCCTCGGTGCGGATCTCGTGAGGTGCCTCAGTACCCACCGGTCAGTGGTCCTGCCCAGGGCCTCGCGTGCGAGGATCACGGCGTGATGAAGCCCGTCGAGCCACTGCGCGCCCCTCGCGCTCGCGAGCGCATGATCGTCGGAGCCGTTGCCGACGTCACCCGTGGGAGCAGCGCGGACGCACTCCGGTCGCAAGTGTCGATGATGCTCGTCGCGTCGAACTGCGGCTGCGGATGCGGGAGTTTCGCCGTCTCGGTCCCGGAAGCTGCGCCGGCCGTGTCCACCGGTGACGTGCCTGCTCTCGTCGGGCACGAGCCGCCGGTCGAGGTGCTGCCCGTCTTCCGCGATGACGGCAGGCTCGCGAGCGTCGAGGTGACGTACTTTCTCTCGGATCCCGACGGCATCCCTGCGGGGAGCTCCCTGACCGCCCGGTGGCCGCGCTGACACTGCAGCGGCGTGAGCGCGCGAACGGCGGAGGGCCCGAGGCCGTTCCGCCCCGGACCCTCCGCCTCCGGCCGACAGCGGCGCGTCCCGACACGCGCCGCTGTCGGCGGTCACCGCGCGACCGTGGTCGCGCTCCCCGCGGTCAGCTTCGCCAGCGTGACCACGTCGATGTCCGGTGCGTAGGCCCCGGCATTGCCGAGCGTGAGTGATCCGCTCGCCGTGGTCAGGTCGAGCGGGATGCTCGTGTCCCAGAAGCTGTTCCACGAGTACCCGTTGCGGAACGTGCCGCGCGTGGTCGCACCGCCGGCCTCGGTGACGTCGAGGAACCGGTTGACGACCTGCGGGTTGTAGTTGAGGTTCGACGACTGGTCCGCGTTCGCCGCCGTGACCGTCAGGACGAACGCCCCGGTACCGAGCGACGACGGACGGGTCAGGGTCGCGGTGTTGCCCGCGCCGTTGCCGAGGTCTCCGAGCTTCGTGACGACGCCCTTCCCGTCGGCGTCACCGTTCGATCCGGCGGACGCGGGGATGGTGACCGCCTTCGCGGTGCCTGCGAGCGTGAGCGACTCGCCCTCGATCCGGACCGCGTTGGCGGACGCGGTGTCCGCGGCGCGCTGCGTCGACCCGCGGACGGTCGTGATGCCGGTGACCGTCGCGCCGTTCGGGGACCCGACGGTCAGCTCCGAGATGCCCTGTGGCAGCCAGATGCGAGCGGTCGTCCGCCAGGAACCTGCGCCGCTGATCGATCCGAGCGGGACGGATCGGCCACCGACCTTCAGCGTCAGCGCACTCGCTGCGGATGTGACCGAGTCGAGGCTGACGTCCTGGTACCCGGACTCGAGTGCCGAGACGAAGAACGTCGCGGTGCCGGACCCGGTCAGCGCTGCTCCGCCGTTCGCGGCTGCGGTCGACGAGCCGTAGGTCGCGCTCGCCGTGCCGGCCAGCCGCGCGTCGACGGCCGGATAGGTGTCGGTGTCCCCGTTCGTGACGTTCTGCACCGTGAAGCGGTCGAGCGTGATGTCCGCACCGGGCAGGACGTTCGTGCCGTCTTTGCTCGCGCGGAGGGAGAACGTGTGCGACCCGGCTGCGAGCTGCACGAGCACCGAGGCGGTGCCCCGGTACGTCCAGCTCTGGTCTGCCGAGTACTTCACGAGCTGGTTGAACGTGTTGTCGACGAACAGCGCGTGCTGTCCGGGCTGTCCGTTCGCGCCGCCGAGCACGGTCAGTCGGTAGGTCCCGGCGGTCGGAGCGTTCACCGTCCAGGTCGCGGCGCTGTCGGCCTTGTTGAACGATCCGACGTCCTTCCCGCCGGAGGCCATGCCGTTCACGGACGACGGGTCCTGCGTGTACACCGTCGCGTCTGTCAGGGTGGTGTTCTCCGCCTCGACGCTGCTGACCGCTGAGGTGTCGACCGCGGGACGGTTCGCCCGTGCCGGGGTGACCTCCACCTGGTAGGCCGCGTACCGGTCACTGCTCGGCACGGTGACGCTCAGCGCACCGTTCGTGACGGTCGCACGCTGCGAGACGACGACGGGCGGCTGCTGGGACAGCCCCTCCTTCCCGTTCAGCCGGTCCGCACGCACCGTGACGTCGACGGAGGTGCCGAAGACGCTGCTCGACAGGCCCGTCAGGTCGACCGACACGTCGTTCGAGCCGCCGCCGAGCAGCACGGTGGCCTTCTTCGCGGTCGTGTCGATCGACGCGACGCCCTGGAGCGTGTCGGTGGTGTTCGCCTGCGGCGGGGTGACGGTCACGGTGTTCCCGGTCAGGTCGCCGTACCACTTGTAGAGCCACCACGCGCCGTTCGCGCTGTTCGTGCGGGAGGAGTTGTCGTTGAGGTTGCCGGCGTAGTTCCAGTACGCGGTCTGGGCGTCGACCTTCTGGTCCTCGAACATCGAGATCCACTGGACGAGCTGTCCGGGCACACCCATGTCGCGCGGGTTGCCGTACTCCGTGATGTTCACCGGGATCGCCGACAGGCCGAGGTTCGACAGGATGCCGCGGTACGTCGACATGTTCGTGCGGAAGTTCGCGAGGCTGCTGGGGTTCAGCTCGTGCCAGATCGTCACGTCTGGCAGCTGGCCCTGGGCCTTTGCGTACGCAAGGAAGTCGGTCGTGCGGTCAGAGTGGAAGGACCCGTCGCCCATGGCGCCGATCCGGGCGTGCCCGAGGCCGTGCGCCGTCCAGACCTGCTGGATGGTCGTGTACACGGCGGACCAGTCGGACAGGAACTGCGACTTGTCGTTCGTCCAGTTCGTGTACCAGTCCAGGTCGGGCTCGTTGAACGGGATGAACACGTACTGCTTCGGGTGTGCCGACTGCGTGGCGATCGTCTCGGCTTCCTGCTTGACGATCGGCAGGTAGTCCCACACCCCGTCGTTGTCCGCGTCGCCCGGGCGGTTGCCGCCGTTGTAGGGGAAGTCCGGGTACTGGTCCTGCATGTAGACGTACTCGTCCTTCCCGGCGCCGGCGAAGAACGACGGTTCGACACGGAGCGCGTCGCCGGTTGGGTGCTGCGCGCCCCCTGGCGGCTTCTGCGACGTGTTCGTGACGTGCGCTCCGTCGATGAGCGCCTGGGTCGGGTTGCCCGGGTCGCCGAGGCCGTAGAGCGTGCCGCCGGCTCCGCCGCGGACGACTCCGGTGGACGATCCGAACGCGACGCCGAGGTGGTCGACGGTGGCCGCGGACGCCGTGGGTGCGATCCCGACGAGTCCGAGGGCGGTGAGGGCGGCGACCGAGACGGCCGCGGCGAACCCGGGCACGCGACGGTGACCGGGAAGGACAGGACGTGGCACTTCGTACTCCTTCGTACTGGGCCCCGGAGGCGGGACGATCGGAACCCTAGATCGTGAAAGCGATTTCAACAAGAGTTGGAGATCCCGTGCGCCCGGCTGCCGAAGTCGAGATAGCGATTTCACGATCCCTCTTGCGTCGAGCATTGAAACCGCTATCATCGCCTTACGGTCCGCCGTTGGGCCGCACCACGAGGAGGCAGCGTTGCCGCAGATCGACTGGACCCCGCAGGGTGTCCACCTGGCGTTCCGACACGACGAGGACCGTCCCCTGAGGGTGACCCGGTTCGTCGGCCGAGGCGCCGACGCGTGCCTCGGCGACGACGTGCCGCTCGTCGAGGTGCTCGCCGTCGGCTCCGGGCACACGCTCTCGAACGATCGACTCGTGCAGACGTCGATCGGCGCTGCACTGCGGTACCGCTCACACGACGAGCCGGCTGCCGACACCCTCGTGGTCCATCTCGGCACGGAGGGCACCACGCCGGCGGTCGAGGTCGACGTGACGCTCCGCGCGGTCGACGGTGCGGTGCGGTGCGTGTCCACGGTCCGGAACGCCGGTGCCGAGGCCGTCCTGCTCACCTCGGTCACGAGCTGGGCGAGCGGTCTCGGGCGGGACGCCGGTGCCGAGCGCCCCCTGCTCCCCTCGGACTGGTCCCTCATCGAGGGTGTGAACGACTGGCTCGGCGAGGGGCGCTGGACCACCCGACCGCTCCGCGGTGTCCTCCTGCCGGAACTCCACGAGGAACTCACCGGCCACACGCCCCGGTCCGCCGTCACCCGCACGGCGGCGGGGACCTGGTCGACCGGTGGGCACCTGCCCGTCGCGGGCCTGACGGCGCCGGGCCTGACCTGGTTGTGGGAGGTCGAGCACAACGGTCCCTGGCGGTGGGAGGTCGGCGAGCACGTCTCCGACTGCTACGTCGCAGTGTCCGGGCCGACGGACCGCGACCACCAGTGGTCGGTGTCGCTGGAGCCCGGTGACACGTTCACGACCGTGCCGGCGACCGTGGCGCTGGGCCGGGACCTGCCGACCGCTGCGGCTGCGATGGCCGCAGCCCGGCGGCGGAACCGTCTGCCGCACGCCGAGAACACGGTGCCGACGATCGTCTTCAACGACTACATGAACACCCTCGACGGCGACCCCTCCACCGACAAGCTCCTGCCCCTCGTGGCCGCGGCCGGCCGTGTCGGCGTGGACACGTTCTGCATCGACGCCGGCTGGTACTCGGACACCGCGGACTGGTGGGACACCGTCGGAGCGTGGGAGCCGTCGCGCACCCGCTTCCCGAACGGCCTCCGCGAGGTCGTCGAGGCGATCCGGGAGGCCGGCATGACGCCGGGCCTGTGGCTCGAGCCCGAGGTCGTCGGGGTCGGCAGCCCGGTCGCCGACCGCCTGCCACCCGAGGCGTTCCTGCGGCGCCGCGGCCACCGCGTGGAGGAGCACGACCGGTACCACCTCGACCTCCGGCACCCCGCGGCCCGCGCGCACCTCGACTCCGTCGTGGACCGCCTGGTCGCGGAGTTCGGCATCGGCTTCTTCAAGCTCGACTACAACATCGACGGCGGTCCGGGCACCGACCGGGCGACGGACAGCGTCGGCGCTGGACTGCTCGAGCACAACCGGGCGCACCTCACCTGGCTCGAGGGCGTGCACGCGCGCCACCCGGACCTGGTGCTCGAGAACTGCGCGTCCGGCGCGATGCGCGCGGACCCCGCCGTGCTCGCACGGACGCAGCTCCAGTCGACGTCGGACCAGCAGGACCCGCTGCTGTACCCGCCCATCGCAGCATCCGCGAGCCTGTCGGTCCTGCCCGAGCAGGCGGCGAACTGGGCCTACCCGCAGCCGGACCTGTCCGACGAGCAGAACGTCTTCACCCTGGTCACCGGGCTCGCCGGACGGTTCTACCTGTCCGGGCACCTGGACGGCATGACGGACGACCAGACGGCCCGGGTCCGCGAGGCAGTCGACGCCGCGCGGGTACTCCACCGGGACCTCGCCGACGCGGAGCCGTCCTGGCCCCTCGGCCTGCCCGGGTGGACCGACCGCTGGGTCGCGGCCGCCCGGCACACCCCGACCCGCACGGTCGTGTCCGTCTGGGACCGGGGCGACGGCCCGGACGAGACCGTCCTGCGCTTCCCGGAGCTCGCCGGCCAGGCCCGCACCGTCTCCACGATCTTCCCGCACGACCTGCCCGGATGGCTGGCCGCGTGGGACGCCGACACCGGCACCCTGTCGGTCCGCACCACCGTCACCACCCCGACGGCTCGGACCTTCTCCCTCACCCCGACGGCGCCGTCGGAGTGAGACACGAACACCTCGCAGCACCCCACTCGACGAACACCTCACACCAAGGACGAACATGAAGCACGCATGGAAGGGCGCCGTCGCCGTCGCCGCCGTGACGGCAGCGCTCCTCACCGGCTGCAGCGACCCCGGATCCGGCACCACGACCGGCTCCGGCTCGGTCACCTGGCCGTCGCAGACCGCCGACCTGAAGGGCACCACGCTCACGATCTGGGCCGCGCAGAACTCGAACAAGACCGCCGACTCGGTGATCAGCGGGTTCGAGAAGGCGACCGGCGCGACCGTCAAGGTCGTCACCATCCCGGACCCCTACGAGCAGGGCGTCCAGACGAAGGTCGCCACGGGCGACAAGCCGGACCTCGCGTTCTGGCAGCCCACCGCGTCGCAGCTCACCTCGCTCAACGCGAAGCAGAACCTCCAGTCGCTCGAGGGCGCGCCGTGGACCTCGAAGTACACCGGCAACCTCGCCGACATCACCGGCAAGCTCGACGGCACCCGCTACGCGGCGCTCGTCAGCACACCGGCCGTCGAGGGCGTCTACTACAACAAGGAGGTCCTCGCGAAGGCCGGGATCACCTCGACCCCGAAGAACTGGGACGAGTTCCTCGCCGACGCGAAGACCCTCAAGAGCAAGGGCGTCACCCCGTTCTACGAGATGGGCGGCGACAAGTGGGCCACCCAGTGGTGGGTGCAGGTCCAGCTCGCCGACGCAGCGAAGGACGGCCTCTGGAAGCAGATCAACACCGGGAAGGAGAAGTTCACCGACGCCACCGTCCAGAAGGCGGTCGACAACTACGACGACCTGATCAAGCAGGGCATGTTCAACAGCGACATCAAGACCGCCACGTTCGAGGACCAGGGCAAGGCGCTCCTCGCCGGTGACGCGGGCATGGTGATCCAGGTCAACTCGTTCTTCAACCAGCTGCAGACCCTGGCGAAGACCGACGAGCTCAACCAGAAGATCGGCTTCTTCCCGATCTCGCCGTCCGGCAACACCGGCACCTTCATCCCCGACCAGAGCAATGCCCTCGTCGCGTTCAAGTCCGGCAACGACGAGCAGGAAGCCGCCGCCCGCCAGTTCCTGTCGTACTGGATGGGGAAGGGCTACGCCGGCTTCGTGAAGGACCAGTCGACCGTCTCGATCGAGAAGGGCGTCGACACGCCGTCGACCGTCCCGACCGCCCTCAAGGACGCTGCAGCAGCCGTGCCGTCGTCGGTCGGTTCGATGCAGGCCGAGGCCATCGCGAACCCCGACCTGTACCTCTACCTCGCCGACATGATCCAGGGCACCAAGACCCCGGACCAGGTCACCCAGGCGACGCAGCAGCAGTTCGCGCAGCTCGCCAAGGCGCAGGGCGCCGCGGGCTTCTGAACCCAGTCGGCCGACACCGGACGGGAGGCGCGTGGCGGCCCCGCACCGTGCCTCCCGTTCGTCAGCCGCTCACCCGACCAACGCGCCACCAGCACCACGAGGACCCCATGACCGCACAGCTCATCCCCGGTCGGACCCGGCCGTCCCGGCCGGTCCCGACTCTCTCCGCCGATCCGCCGACCGCCGGTCGGCCACGCCGCAGCGACCACCCGCTGTGGTTCCTCGTCCCGGCCCTCGCGGTCCTGGTCGTGTTCTTCTTCATCCCGACGCTGTTCAACTTCGTCTACGCGTTCACGAACTGGTCGAGCTTCCACAGCGACATCGCCTTCGTCGGCGGCGACAACTTCGCCGCGCTGTTCCAGAACGGCACCCTGCTCGCCGATCTCCGCACGACGCTGATCTACGCGGTCCTCGTGGCCGTGTTCCAGAACCTCTTCGGCCTCGTCCTGGCCCTGGTGCTCGAGGCGGACACCCGGATCAACCGGATCGCCCGCACCGCGTTCTTCGTGCCGGTCGTGATGTCCGCCCTCGCCGTCGGCTACATCTTCCAGGCCCTGCTCAAGCCGGCCGGCGGTCTCAACGCCATCCTCGGTTTCCTCACCGGCCACGAGGTCACGATCGCCTGGCTCGGCAGCACCACCTGGACGCTGCTCGTCGTCGCGATCATCCACGCCTGGAAGTGGATGGGCCTGTCGATGCTCATCTACCTCGCCGGCCTCAAGACCATCCCCGGCGACGTCCTGGAAGCCGCGCGCATCGACGGGTCCGGCTGGTGGAGCACCTTCCGGTCCATCCGGTTCCCGCTGCTCGCCCCCGCGGTGACGTTCAACGTCGCCACCGCCCTGCTCGGATCGATGAACGGCTTCGACATCGTCCAGGCCACCACCGCCGGCGGACCCGGCGGCACCACCGAGCTGCTCAACATCTTCATCTTCCGGACCTTCGGGCAGGGCCTGTTCGCGCAGGCCACCACGATGAGCCTGTCGCTCTTCGTGATGGTCACGCTGCTGGCGTTCCCCGTCATCTACGCCCTGCGCAAGCGAGAGGACGTGCTCTCATGACCGTCGCGAACCCCGCCGTCCGCCGCCGTCGTCCGGTCAGCCGGTGGCTGCAGCCGGTCGTGGTCGTCCTGCTCGTCGTCGCGCTGCTCGGGGTGCCGTTCTGGATGGTCGTCGTCACCGCGGGCAAGGACCAGGCCGAGGCACTGAACCCGAACCTCTCCCTGCCGTCACACTGGCAGCTGCTGCAGAACTTCGGCACCGTCCTCACCCAGGGCCGGATGGTCCCCGCGTTCCTCGGCAGCATGCTCGTCATGGTCCCGTCGGTCCTCGGCGTCCTGGTCCTCGGGGCGATGGCGTCGTGGGTGCTCGCCCGCCGGAAGGGCCGACTCGTCTCGGTCGTGTACGCGCTCGGCATCAGCGGCATCGTGCTGCCCCCGGCCGTCGTGACGATCGTGCTGCTGCTCCGCCAGCTCGGCCTCGCGGGCACCGCGGTCGGCATGATCGGCGTCTACATGGGCATGTACCTGTCGACGGTGATCTTCTTCGTCACCGGCTTCGTCAGGACGATCCCCGCCGAGCTGGAGGAAGCCGCCCGCGTCGACGGTGCCGGACCGGTCCGGGTCTTCGTGCGGATCATCCTGCCGCTGCTCGGCCCGACCCTGGCGACCGCGACGATCCTGATCTGCCTGTACATCTGGAACGACGTCTTCTACGCGCTGTTCGTCGTCGGCGGCCGGCTCGACACCCTGCCGCTGAACCTGTACCAGGTCGCCTCGAGCGGGCTCTACCTGCAGAACTGGCACCTGATCTTCGCCTACATCATCCTGATGAGCCTGCCGCTGCTCGTCACGTTCGTGGTGATGCAGCGGAAGATCATCGCCGGGATCACCAGCGGAGCGGTGAAGTGAGCGTCATCGTCGGCAGGTCGTATCGTGAGGGGACCATGACCCCGCCGCGCCGCGACAAGCCCGTCACCATCAGCGACGTCGCTCAGCTCGCCGGCGTCTCCGTGCCGACGGTGTCCCGCGTCCTCACCGGAGCGGCCAAGGTCAGCGAAGGTCGTCGGTCGCGCGTCCTCGACGCGATCGCCGAGCTCGGGTACCGCCCGAGCGCCGCAGCGCAGACCCTGGCCTCCCGTCGGTCGAACGTCATCGGGATCGTCGCCGGGAACACCTCCCGGTACGGCTACGCCGAGGCGATCCGCGGCGTCGAGGAGTCCGCGCGCGCGGCCGGGTTCCTGAGCTTCATCGTCGTGGTCGAGACGGCGGAGCAGGACGACGTGGCCGCGGCGACGGACGCGGTGCTGCGGCAGTCACCCGCCGGCGTCGTCGTCCTGAAGTTCGACCCGCCCGGCGTCGCGGCCCTCGCCGCGCTCCAACCGCACATCCCCGTCGTCGCGCTCTCCGGTGTCCCCGAGAGCGGTGTCCCGCAGGCCGTGCTCGACGAGTCGCACGCGGCCGCGGCGCTGACCCGGCACCTGCTCGGTCTCGGCCACCACACCGTCCACCACGTGCGGGTCCCGCCGTCCGGCAAGGAGGACGGGCGCACCTCCGGGTGGCGGCACGCCCTGAACGAAGCCGGGATCGCCCTGCCCGAGATCCGCGACGTCTCGTGGGATCCGCGTTCGGCGTACGACGTCGGTGTCACCATCGCCGGGGAGTCCGACGTCACCGCGGTGCTCTGCGGCAACGACGAGACCGCCATGGGCCTGATCCGCGGGCTCCACGACGCCGGGAAGCGCGTCCCGGACGACGTCAGCGTCGCCGGGTTCGACGACCATCCGTTGGCCGCGATGTTCCTGCCGTCCCTGACGACCGCCCGCCAGGACTTCGCCGAGCTCGGCCGGCACGGCATGGCGCAGCTTGACGCCCTCCTGACCGGGGCCGCGCCCCTCGCGCTCGACACCGTCGACCCGCCCGTCCTGATCCGCGAGAGCACCGCGGCACCGCGCAGCGCGGCGCGGCGGGACTGACCGATGCCGTCGTCCGAGCGGCCGACGATCTACGACGTCGCAGCAGCCGCGGGTGTCTCGCACCAGACGGTGTCCAGGGTGCTGAACTGCCCTGAGACCGTCAGGCCCGCGATGCGGACCCGAATCCTGGCCGTGATCAGCTACCTCGGCTACGAACGCAGCCCCGAGGCCGTCCGGCTCGGCCGACGGCCTCGGCACTGAGCGGACGTCGGTCTCAGGGCGCGTTCCGACCAGCCCGGCTCACTCGCCCGCGTCGAACCGACCGTAGAACGGCGTCCCGCGCCCACTCCGGTGGTCCTCCCGCAACAGCCCATACGCCACCGAGTCCCTCGGCGCGCCGCCCTCGACGGGCCATGCCCGCCGGTACTGCGCCTCCTGGACCCAGCCGCACCGGACCAGGACCTTCCGCATCGCGACGTTGTCGTCCCGGGTCTGCGCCTCGAGCCGATCGACGTCGGGGTACCCGGCGAACACGGTGCCGGCGAGCACCCGGACGACCGGCACGCCGAGCCCCTGCCCCCGGGCCCGCTCCGCGAGCCGCACGTCGATCAACGGTGCGCCGTCGTCCAGGTCGTCGAGGGTGATCATCCCAACGGCCGCGCCGTCGGCCTCGACACGGAACAGGGCGTGCGCCGGACCCGAAAAGTCTCCGTCCGCGATGCGCCGCTTGACCCCGTTGCGCGTCGGGTCCGGCGTGACGTGGAACGGGAAGCGGTTCGTGGTCAGGAAGGCGACGAGCCACGACCGGCCGATCGGATCCGCCAGGTCCACCGGGAGCAGCGCGACGCTCGGCGCGGTCACGATCCGCACACCGCTCCGGTGACCGGGCACCGGTTCCCGTCGAGCTCGTCCGTGTACTCGTCCCCGTCGCCGAGCAGTACATGCCGGTACGCCGCGTCACCGATCGGCTCGGCCGACCGGACCGCGGCCCGCAGCACCGTCTCGTCGACCGCGCGCAGGGCACTCACTGCGACGAGGGTGTCCCCGACGACGGCGGCGACCTCGTGTCCGTGCGCACTCGTGCGGACCACGACCCCGTCCGTGGTGGTGCACCCGGTCTCGGGCTCCGACGCCCCGTCCGGACCGACGCCCTCGAGCGCCCGTCCGCACGACGGCGCATCCGCGGCAAGGGTGACGACGGTCAGGTCGTCCCCGCTCGTGTTGCCCGGGTAGTGCGCCGGGGAGGCGGGCGACGAGAACACCTGCAGGAAGCCGGGCAGCCGCCGCTCGATGTTCGCCTCGAAGTCGGAGCCGTAGCCCGGCGGCGAGATCGTGACGGGTCGGAAGTCGGCGCCGATCGCGACCTGTGCCCGCGCGATCGCCTGCTGGTCGCGTTCGACCGCGCGTCCGTGCGCCTGCACCCCGAGCACGGTGACGAGCGCGGCGACGGCGAGCACCGCGGTCCCGCCGGAGACGAGCCCCGTTAGCCGCGGCCGACCGGGGTGCACCAGGAGCGCGGGGACGGCACCGACGACCGCTCCGACCAGGTACGGCAGCGGTGACGGGGCGAGCAGCAGTGGACCGGGCGCTGCGACGACCCACGGGACGACCTCGGTGATCAAGGCGCCGGACACCAGCACGAGCGCCGTCGCCCCGAGCCACCAGGCGCGGCGACGACCGGTGCCCACGAACCCGCAGAGGCCCAGCCCGACACCGGCCAGGACGGTCACCACCAGCAGGGCGACGACGCCGCCGAGGCCGGTGAGGAACACCAGGACCACGCCGACGTGCACGAGGTACGCCGCACCGATCCCGACGAGCGTCGCCGACACGACGTGCCACCACGGCCGTCCTCCGGAGCGGTCGTTCACGGCGCACCCGCCGGCAGCACGACCACGTTCCCCACGCCGCGATCCTGCCACGGCCCGTGGTCACACCGGGGTCACGATCAGCCGCGGGGTCGGAACCAGCGGATCAGCTCGCGGAGCGCCGGCAGCGAGGTCACGGAGTCGCCGTCCGCCGCGTCGAGGTCGTCGAAGGTGGTCCGGTACCCGGGCGCCTGCTCGACGTCGGTGTCCGCTGCCGGGTAGCCCATCGTCCACTCCGGGAACTGCCGTTCCTCGATGACCTCCTCGAGCAGCACCGTCACCTTGGTGTGCCGAGGATCGTGCTTGATGGTGTCCATCTTGCGTCGCACGGCCTGGTCCGGACCCTCGAGCAGCTGCAGGAAGTAGCCGTTCCGGAACAGGAGCACCCCCGTGATGTCGTTCTCGGCGTTGGCCCGCCGGCTCTGCGCGAGCAGCTGTGCGAGGTCGGCGTCGTCGAGCGCGTCGGTGGCGACGCTCGAGTAGGTCAGGGACAGCATCGGGACTCCATCTCGACGGTCGGGTCGGGTACGGCCGAGTCAACTCCCCGGCCCAGGTCCGGCACACGGGAACCAGGGGACGGACGGGAGGATCGTGGCGCGTCCGTCACGCCGCTGCCGTCACGGAGCGGGCACCTCTGTCAGGCTGGTCGCCATGAGCAGCGTCATCGTCATCGGAGAAGCCCTAGTCGACGTCGTCGACCGCCCCGAGGGGCGGTCCGAGCACCCCGGTGGCAGTCCGATGAACGTCGCGGTGGGCCTCGCCCGGCTCGGTCGCCCGGCCCGGCTCGTCTGCGCGCTCGGCGACGACGACCGCGGCGCCGCGGTCCGTGCGCACGTCGAGGCGAGCGGTGTCCGGGTGGACGCGACGGCGGTCCCGCGGACCTCGACGGCGGTGGCGACCATCGCCGCGGACGGCGGGGCCTCGTACGAGTTCGACCTGGACTGGCGGATCGACCCGGTCGACGTCCCCGAGGGCACGCCGCTCGTGCACGTCGGGTCGATCGGCGCGGTCCTGCAGCCGGGTGCCGCGACCGTGCTCGACGCCGTGCGCGCCCGACCCGCCGGCACGCTGCTGTCCCTCGACCCGAACGTCCGTCCGTCGATCACGCCGGACCGCGACGCCGTGCTCGCGACCCTCGAGCCGCTCCTGGCCGAGGCCGACGTCGTGAAGTGCAGCGACGAGGACGCCGCGTGGCTCTGGCCGGACCGGGACGTCGACGCCGTGCTCGACGGGCTGCTCGCGGCCGGTGCGACGCTCGCGGCCGTGACGCTCGGCGGCTCGGGGTGCGCGATCGCCTCCCGCGGAGCCCGCCGACGCATCGCCGCCCCCGCGGTGACGGTGGCGGACACCATCGGTGCGGGGGACTCGTTCATGGCCGGGCTGCTCGCCGCCGTGCTCGCGACCGGGACCGCGCCGACGGCCCTCGACGAGGACGACCTCGGGCGCCTGGCCGCGCTCGCCCTCGCGTGCGCCGCCGTCACGGTCTCCCGCCCCGGCGCGGACCCGCCCACCACGGACGAGCTGCCCGCCGAGGTCCGTCCCGACGCGACCCCCTGACGGCCCGAGCCTTAATGGACGCGACCCCCTGACGGACGGGAGGCACGGTGCCAACCGGCACCGTGCCTCCCGTCCGTCACCCGGTCCGTGGCGGACCGCAGCCCGTCAGACCGGAGCTCGTCGGACCGCAGCGGGGCAGATCAGACGAGCGCCGTGAACGACGCGTCGCGGACCAGCAGCGTCGTCGCGCCGTCCTCGACGGCCTGGTCGGGGTCGCTCGACAGGCCGAGCGCCCAGCTGCCGCCGCCCGGCTTCTCGGGCAGGGCGAACTCGACCGTGGTGTCCGATGCGTTCAGGAGCACCGCGACGGTGTCGTCGCCCTGCTGCAGCACCAGGAGCACCGCACGGTTGCCGCCGTCGGCCCAGTCGCCGTCCTCGAACCCCTGCGCGTCGGCGCGGAGCACCGACACGGTCGACTCGGAGTCGCCCGGCGCCGTGCGGAACCACAACGGGCGGAGCGCCGCGTGCTCCTTGCGGAACGCGATCGCCGACGTCGTGAACGCGAGCAGGTCCCGGTCCGCCGCGGCCCAGTCGAACCACGAGATCTCGTCGTCCTGGCAGTAGGCGTTGTTGTTGCCGCCCTGCGAGCGGGCGATCTCGTCGCCACCGAGGATCATCGGGACGCCCGCCGAGAGCAGGAGCGTGCCGAGGAAGTTCCGGCGCTGACGGTTGCGGTAGTCGTTCACCGCGCCGTCGTCGGTCGGGCCCTCGATGCCGCCGTTGAACGAGGTGTTGTTGCTCTCGCCGTCGTTGTTGTCCTCGCCGTTCGCCTCGTTGTGCTTCTCGGCGTACATCGTCAGGTCCGCCAGCGTGAAGCCGTCGTGCGCGGTGACGAAGTCGACCGAGCAGAGCGGCGAGCGGCGGGACCCCTCGTACACGTCGGGGGAGCCCAGGACGCGCTGCACGGCGTCGCCGAGCGTGCCCTCGTCGCCGCGCCAGAACGCCCGCAGGTCGTCGCGGTACTTCCCGTTCCACTCGGACCAGTCGGCCGGGAACCCGCCCACCTGGTAGCCCGCGGTGTCCCACGGCTCGGCGATCATCTTCACCTCGCGGAGCACCGGGTCCTGGTGGATGATGTCGAGGAACGCGGAGTGCTTCTCGGCCTCGCCGTCCTGGCGGGTCAGCGTCGTCGCGAGGTCGAAGCGGAAGCCGTCGACGTGCATCTCCTCGACCCAGTAGCGGAGCGAGTCGGTGATGAGCCCGAGCGCCGACGGGTGCGACACGTTCAGGCTGTTGCCCGTGCCGGTGGTGTCGAAGTAGTTCGCCTCGTCGCCCTCGACCAGGCGGTAGTAGGCCTGGTTGTCGATGCCCTTGAACGACAGCGTCGGGCCCATGTGGTTGCCCTCGGCGGTGTGGTTGTAGACGACGTCCATGATGACCTCGAGCCCGGCGGCGTGCAGGGCCTTCACCATCGCCTTGAACTCGGCGACCTGCTGCCCGGCCGTGCCCGAGGACGAGTACTCGTCGTGCGGCGCGAAGAAGCCGATCGAGTTGTAGCCCCAGTAGTTGCGCAGACCCTTGTCGGCCAGGGTGGAGTCCTGCACGAACTGGTGGGTCGGCAGGAGTTCGACGGCCGTGACGCCCAGGTCGGTCAGGTGCTTGATCGTGGCGGGGTGCGCCAGGCCCGCGTACGTGCCGCGGATCTCCTCGGGCACGTCCGGGTGCTGCTTCGTGAAGCCCTTGACGTGCACCTCGTACACGACGGTGTCGGCGTACGGGGTGCGCAGCTGCGTGTCGCCGTCCCAGTCGAAGTCGCGGTCGGCGACCACGGACTTCGGCATGGCGCTCGCCGAGTCGGTCTCGTCGAGCTGCTCGGGGGCGTCCATGTCGTGGCCGAACAGTGCCTGGCCCCACTCGTAGGTGCCGTCGATCGCGGTGGCGTACGGGTCGAGCAGGAGCTTGGCGGGGTTGTGGCGGAGGCCGTTCGCCGGGTCCCAGGCGCCGTGCACGCGGAAGCCGTAGCGGGTGCCGACCGTCACGTCGGGGACCACGTCGTGGAAGGTGTACCCGGTGCGGTTCCGCAGCTCGGTGCGGTGCTCGGTGCCGTCCTCGTCGAACCGGCAGAACTCCACCCGCTCGGCGGTGCTGGAGAAGAGCGCGACGTTGGCGCCGCCGTCGACGAGCGTGACGCCGAGCGGCGTGCGGGAGGAAGTGGTCATGATGCCCTTCTAGTGGTGGGCGACTGTGTCCTCGTGGCGGCCGCGTACCCCGAGCCGCCGCCGTCCGGGTGGCCGGGGCGTGCGGCGCGTCGGGGGCGGTGCCCCCGAGGTGCGGTCGGGGCGGTCCCGGGGCGGTTCGCCGAGGTGCCGGAATCGTGGCATCTCGGCGCGACACGGGCCGTGTCGCGCACCCTCGGCGGTGCGCACGCGGTGGGTAGTGGCACCCGGACGTGCGCGCCGGGGCGCGTCGTGCGGGCGGGCGCGACCCCACACCGGACGGGAGGAGCGGGGCGGGGCCGCCACGTGCCTCCCGTCCGGTTCGGGGCGCGCTGGGACGTTCCTGCCCATCGCACCCGACATGGGGTGCCGATCCGCGCGTGGCGGGGCGGAAGGACCTGCGCACCACGCGCGGATCGGCTCCCGACGCGCGGTTCGGTGCCCGGTGCGCGGAACGGCCTCCGACACGCGGAACGTCGGCGGGGATCGCGTAGCATTCGAACACACGTTCGAACAGGAGGTCGAGATGATGCTCACGCACGAGGTCGCCACGGTGTGGTGGGAGCGCGGCGTGCCGGACCGGATGGTGTGGCGCGACCGGCGCTGGCGGGTCAGTGACAGCCCCACGCGGCTCACCGCGACGGCGGAGTTCCTGCCGTCGGCGATGACCCACGCGCCGGAGCGGACGGTCGGGTGGCGGTTCCAGGTCAGTGCCGACGGGGACGCGGTCGTGGTCGACATCGTGCCGGAGGGCGACGGCTGGGTGGTCGCGCGCACCTGGCGGTGATGCGGGTGGGGCGTGCGAGGGTGGCTACGCGCTCCCGCGCCAGACCACCTCGGTCGGCAGGATCAGACCGTGCGGGCCCTCGTCGGTGCCGGCGATCTGCGCGAGGACCTGCTGCGCCGCGTGCTCGCCGAGGGTGCGCGCGGGCTGCCGGACGGTCGACAGCGGAGGGTCGCAGCGGAGCGCCCACGCACTGTCGTCGAAGCCGACCACGCCGACGTCGCCCGGCACCGATCGGCCGGCGCGCTGCAGGACGTCCATCGCCCCGGCGGCCACCGCGTCCGACGCCGCGAAGACCCCGTCGACGTCGGGGGCGCGGTCGAGCAGCTCCCGCATGCCCTCGACGCCCGCGGTGTAGCTGAACAGGGGGTTCCTGGCCACGAGCGACGGGTCGAACCGGTCGCCGAGTGCGGCGGTGAAGCCCTCGAGGCGGTCCTGCCCCGAGTCGCGGTCGAGCCCGGACGCGAGCATGCCGATGCGCTGCCGACCGGTCTCGACCAGGCGTCGGGTGATCTGCTCGGCGGCGGCGCGGTTGTCGATCGCGATGTACGAGGTGTTCGGGGCGTCGGACGGGTGGCCGACGAAGCACGCCGGGAGTCCGATCTCCTCGATGGCCCGGGTGACGGGGTCGCCGTCCCGGGCGGAGAGCACGATCGCGCCGTCCACGAACCCGCCGCGCAGGTACTCGACCACGCGCTCGTTGTCCCGGCCGGAGTCGACCATGATCGTCACGAGCTGCTGGTCCGCCTCGGACAGGACCGTGTTCGTGCCGATCAGGATGTTGCCGATGTTCGGGTCGTCGAGCACCTGGACGCTCGGCTCGTGCACGATGAGCGCGACGGCGCCGGAGCGTCGGGTGACGAGGCTGCGGGCCGCGGCGCTCCGCACGTAGCCGACGCGGCGGACGGCTGCCTGGACGGCCTCGCGGGCCTCGGCGGAGACGTACGGCTCGTCGTTGAGGACGCGGGAGACGGTGCCGCGGGACAGGCCGGCCTCGTCCGCGACGTCCTGGATCGTCGCACGGGTGCGTGCGGCACGGACGTCGGTCATGGCGCAAGCGTATCCGGCGGCCGGGCGGGGGCCGGTCGCGGGGGCGGGCCGCCCGGGCCGCGCGGTGCCGTGATCGTGGCGATGCCGGCTGCCCGTCCGTGGCGACCTCACGCGCCCAGCGACACTTCCCGGGCCCGGCCGGCAGTGAAGTGTCGCTGAGGCCGTGAAGTCGCCCCCGCCTCCTGCGAGCACCCCCGGGTTGACACCGGCCGCGATCTCGTGTTCACGCTGGGAGCGCTCCCAGAAACCCTCCGACCCCGATCGGTCGGCGGCATCTGGGAGCGCTCCCAGAACACTGGGTGGCCTTCGCCGTCGAAGGGGTCGCACGCGACCGGGACGGCGGACCGCCCCGACCAGCGAGGACCACCGTGACCACCACCCTCCCGGCACCAGCCACCACGGCGCTCGGGCTCGGCTCGACCGGACTCGCGTTCGGCTGCGACTACAACCCCGAGCAGTGGGACCCCGAGGTCTGGGTCGAGGACGTCCGGCTCATGCGCGAGGCCGGCGTCAACCTCGTCGCGATCAACATCTTCGGCTGGTCGCACGTCGAGCCGCACCGGGGCGAGTACGACTTCACCGCGCTCGACCGCGTCGTCGACCTGCTGCACGGCGCCGGCATCGGCGTCGACCTCGGCACCGGGACCGCCTCGACCCCGCCGTGGCTGACCACCGCCCACCCCGAGGTCCTGCCCGTCGTCGCGGACGGCACCACCCGCTGGCCCGGCGGCCGCCAGGCGTTCTGCCCGAGCTCCCCGGTGTACCGCGAGCACGCCCTCGCCCTGGTCCGCGCCACGGCCGAGCGCTACGGTGACCACCCCGCGGTCAAGCTCTGGCACGTCTCGAACGAGCTCGGCTGCCACAACGCGCACTGCTACTGCGACGTCTCCGCCGACGCCTTCCGCGGCTGGCTCCGCAACCGGTACGGCACGCTCGAGGCGCTCAACACCGCGTGGGGCACGGCGTTCTGGAGCCAGCGCTACTCGGCGTGGGAACAGGTCCTGCCGCCGCGCGCGACGCTCTCCTTCACGAACCCCGGCCAGACGCTTGACTTCGACCGGTTCTCGTCAGACGAGCTCCTCGGCCACCACCGGGCCGAGGCCGCGGTGCTCCGCGAGCTGAGCGACAAGCCCGTCACCACGAACTTCATGGTCGCGGCGCACATCACCGCGCTCGACTACTGGACGTGGGCCGACGACATGGACGTCATCGCGAACGACCACTACCTCGACCACCGCCTGCCACGCCCGCACACCGAGCTCGCGTTCGCCGCCGACACCACGCGCGGTCTGGCGAAGGGGGCGCCCTGGCTGCTCATGGAGCACTCGACGGGCGCCGTGAACTGGCAGCCGCACAACGTCGCGAAGGACCCGGGCCAGATGCTCCGCGACACCGCGACGCACATCGCCCGCGGCGCCGACGGCGTCTGCTTCTTCCAGTGGCGCGCGTCCGTGCAGGGCAGCGAGAAGTTCCACTCCGCACTGCTGCCGCACGCCGGCACCGAGTCGCAGACCTGGCGCGACGTCGTCGCGCTGGGCGCCCTGGTCGAGCGCCTCGGCGAGCTCCGCGGTTCCCGCGTCGTCGCCGACGTCGCGCTCGTCTTCAGCTGGGAGGTCCAGTGGGCCGCCGACGTGGAGGCGCACCCCACCACCGCGCTCCGGTACCTGGAACAGGTCCACGCGTTCCACGCCGCGCTGTGGGACCTCGGCGTCACGGTCGACGTGGTCGCGCCCGGCGCCCCGCTCGACGGGTACGCGGTCGTCGTCGTCCCGGAGCTCTACCTGGTCCGCGACGAGCACGCGGCGGTCGTCGCCGACCTCGTCGCCCGCGGCGGCCAGGCCGTGGTCACGTTCTTCAGCGGCATCGTCGACGAGGACGACCGGGTCCGGACCGGCGGGTACCCCGGCGCCTTCCGCGACCTGCTCGGCATCCGCGTCGCAGAGTTCCGCCCGCTCGGCGCCGGCCAGACCCTCGCGCTGTCGGACGGCACCCGGGCGCACACCTGGTCGGAGCCGGTCGAGCTGCGCGGCGCCGAGGCGGTCACGACCTACGCCGAGGGGCCCCTCGCCGGACGCCCGGCCGTCACCCGGAACACCGTCGGCACGGGCGACGCCTGGTACGTCTCCACCGTGCTCGAGGACGGCGCCCGCGCGGCCCTGCTCCGTCGGGTCCTCGAGACCGCCGGGGTCGCCCCGGACCCCGTGGCCGAGCCGGGCCTCGAGGTCGTCCGTCGCCGTGACGACGCGCACGAGTGGGTCTTCCTGCTCAACCACACCGACCGCGAGGTCGCGCACACCGTGGCGGGCCACGAGCTCGTCGCCGACCGGCCCGTCGACGGCGTCACCGTCCTCGCCGCCGGCGGCACCCAGATCATCCGCACCGACCGCATCGACGGAGCCCGCCCATGACCACCACCGCCCAGTCGCGCCGCACGACCCGGCCGACCACGCCCCGGCGTCGCCCCGGCGGCACGCGCTACCGGTGCGCGATCGCCTTCTTCGTCCTGCCGTTCGCGCTGCTGTTCGCCGCGTTCTACCTCGCACCGATCCTGTACGCCGTGTGGGAGTCGCTGCAGAAGATCGAGCGCCAGGGCACGTTCGGCGCCCCGACGCAGGTGTTCGGCGGCCTGAGCCAGTACGTGCTCGTGTTCCAGGCCACCGAGTTCTGGGGCTCCGTCCTCCGCGTGCTGCTGTTCGGCATCGTGCAGGTCCCGGTGATGCTCGGGCTCGCGCTCGTCTTCGCGCTGCTGCTCGACTCCCCGCTGCTGCGCGGCAAGCGGTTCTTCCGCCTGGCGTTCTTCGCGCCGTACGCGGTCCCCGGCGTCATCGCCGCGATCATGTGGGGCTACCTCTACGCCCCCGACCTGTCGCCGTTCTCGTTCCTGACGTCGAACGTCGACCTGCTCTCCGCGAGCACTGTCCTGTGGGCCGTCGCGAACGTCGTGACCTGGGTCTACGTCGGCTACAACATGCTCATCATCTACTCGTCGCTCCTCGCGATCCCGACCGAGATCTACGAGGCGGCGAAGCTCGACGGCGCGTCGCAGCTGCGGATCGCGCTTTCGATCAAGATCCCGATGGTGGTCCCGGCGATCATCCTCACCGCCGTGTTCTCCGTCATCGGCACCCTGCAGCTCCTGACCGAGCCGACCGTGTTCCGGCAGTTCACCTCGACGATCTCGTCGACCTTCACGCCGAACATGCTCGTCTACTCGACCTCGTCGGTGCCGAACTTCAACCTCGCGGCCGCGTTCTCGGTCGTCCTCGCCCTCGCCACGTTCGTCCTGTCGATCGGGTTCCTCCGACTGACCCAGCGGAAGGCCGCCCAGTGACCGTCAACGCACCCACCCGACGCGACCTCGTCGCGGACGCAGGCCGACCCCTGAAGCCGAACCGTGCCTCCCGTCCGCACGAGCCGGGAGCCCGCGGACCGCGCGAGAGCGTGATCTCGCGCTCCGCCGCGATGATCGTGATGGGCGTCTTCACCGTCTACTTCCTGCTGCCGATCTTCTGGCTCTTCGTCTCGTCGACCAAGACGGCGTCGAACTTCAACACGACGTTCTCGCTGTGGTTCAGCGCGACCTCGTTCCAGGACTTCTTCGGCAACCTCGTCGAGCTGTTCACCCGCCAGGACGGCATCTACCTGCGCTGGCTGCTGAACAGCATCGCCTACGCGGGGGTCGCCGGCCTGCTCGGCACCGTGCTCAGCGCGATGTGCGGGTACGCCCTGGCGAAGTACCGGTTCCGCGGTCGCGAGGCCCTGTTCAACGTGTTCCTCGGCGGCGTCCTCGTGCCGGCGACCGCGCTGGCCCTGCCGCTGTTCCTCATCTTCAGCCAGGTCGACCTGACCGACACGTTCTGGTCGGTGTTCCTGCCGAGCATCGTCAGCCCGTTCGGCGTGTACCTGTCGCGGCTGTTCGCGGCGTCGAGCGTCCCGGACGAGATCATCGAGGCCGCGCGCATCGACGGCTCCGGCGAGGTCCGCACGTTCTTCACCGTGGCCGTGCGGCTCATGTCGCCCGCGCTCGTGACGATCTTCCTGTTCCAGTTCGTCGCCGTGTGGAACAACTTCTTCCTGCCGCTCGTGATGCTCCGCGACTCGTCGCTGTTCCCCGTCACCCTCGGCCTCTACACGTGGAACTCGAGCGTGAACCAGTACCCGGACCTGCGCACCCTCGTGCTCATCGGGTCGTTCGTCTCGATCATCCCGCTGCTCGTCGCCTTCCTCTCCCTGCAGCGCTTCTGGCGGTCCGGCCTCGGCGCCGGCGGCCTGAAGTAGCCCGGCCCCGAGCCACCGCGGCCCACACCCCGGACCAGCACCTCCTCCTCACCCACATCCGAACGGAAACAGCATGAAGACAACGAAGTTCCTCAGCGTCGCCGCCGTGGCGGTCGCCGCGACCGTGGCCCTCGCCGGCTGCAGCACCGGCGGCTCCGGCTCCGGCAGCGGTGGCTCCGACTCCGCCGCCGCGAGCTGCAAGCCGTCGAGCGGCAAGGTCACCCTCGACTTCACGACCTGGGTGCCCAACATGGACAAGGTCGTGGACATCTGGAACAAGGAGAACCCGGACATCCAGGTCAAGGTCTCCATCGTCGCGAACGGCAACAGCGGCACGTACCAGAACTTCTTCAACCAGCTGAAGGCCAAGCAGGCGCCGGACATCGGCCAGGTCGAGTACGACACCCTGCCGGCCTTCCGCGTCCAGGGCGGCCTCGAGGACATCGGCGCCTGCTCCGGCATCAGCGCCGCGAAGAAGGACTTCTCCGACGGCCTCTGGAACCAGGTGACGTTCGGCGAGTCGAAGTCGGTCTACGCGGTGCCGCAGGACTCCGGCCCGATGGCGCTGTACTACCGCAAGGACCTGTTCGAGCAGGCCGGCATCCCGGTCCCGAAGACGTGGGACGAGTACGCGAAGGCCGCCGAGGAGATCAAGGCCAAGGGCGGCAACATCACGAACTTCGCCAAGGGTGACGTCAACCAGTTCGCCGGGCTCGTCTCGCAGGCCGGCGGCCAGTGGTTCTCGAACTCTGGCGACAAGTGGGACGTGAACCTGACCGACAGCGCGTCGAAGAAGGTCGCGGACTACTGGCAGGGCCTGATCGACAAGAAGCTCGTCAACACCGTCCCGAGCTTCACCGACCAGTGGAACGCCGCGTACGACAGCGGGCAGGACTGGACCTGGGTCTCCGCCGTCTGGGGTGCGAACACCATCTCGAGCGGTGCGCCCTCGACCTCCGGCAAGTGGGCCGTCGCGCCGATGCCGCAGTGGAAGTCCGGTGAGAGCAAGTCCGCCGCGTGGGGCGGTTCGTCGAACGTCGTCTTCGCGGGCAGCAAGCACCCGGCCGAGGCGTCGAAGTTCCTCGTGTGGCTGAACACCTCGACCGAGGCCCTCAGCGCACTGAACAAGGAGGCCAACCTGTACCCGGCGTCCTCGACCGGTGCCGACCTGCCGGCGCTCACCCAGGGCCTGCCCTTCTACGGCGACCAGAAGATCTACGAGGAGTTCTCCTCGGCCGCGAAGGACATCCAGCCCTTCACCTGGGGCCCGACGATGACGCAGACCTACGCCGACGTCTCGGACGGCTTCGGTGCCGCGGCCTCCGGCTCGGGAACGCTCGAGGACGCGCTGAAGAGTGGACAGTCCAAGACGATCGCGGCCCTGAAGGCGCAGTCGATCCCGGTCGCGGGCTGACGCCCACGACCACCTGACGGACGGGAGGCACGGTGTCGGCTGGCACCGTGCCTCCAGTCCGTCCCGCGGTTGCGCTGGCGCGTGCGGCCGGTCAGCGCGTCAGCGCGTGCGCGAGGCCGCGCACCAGGAGCGCCCGCGCGCGGTCCGTGGCCGACCCGTCCGGATCGCTCCACGCGGCCCGGCCGAGCCCGTCGACCAACGCGAGCACGGCATCGGCTGCAACCGCCGCCGGCTCCGCGAGCGCGACCCCGTGTCGAGCCGTCCACCGCTCGATCGCGGCGACCAGGCCGTCGTGCCAGAGCGCACGCTCTCCCCGGACGAGCGCATCGTCCCCGCCCAGTGCCGGCCCACCCAGCGCCGTCCCGCTCAACGACTCGAGCAGCAGGAACCGCTCCGGCTCGGCCCGCACGAGCGCCAGGTACGCCGAGACGCCGGCGTCGAGCGCTCCCGTCAGGTCGTCGTGCTCCTCGGCTGCCGCCAGCACGCGGGGGAGCACGTCCCGCGCCTGCCGCTCGAGCAGCGCGAGCACCAGGTGCTGCCGCGCCCCGAAGGCGTAGTGCACCACCCCGTGTGCGACACCGGCGCGCTCCGCGACCGCCCGGGTGGTGAGCGCCTCGACCCCGCCGTCCCGCACCACGAGGGCGGCCGCGTCGAGCAGCTCGTCGCGGCGTTCGGCACGGCTGCGGTAGGCGCGCGGAGCGGGTTCCGGGGTCATCACAGGCAGCGTACGGCCTGCGTGCAGGTGTCCTCGGGAGACTACATTCGGCCAAGTGGCCGAATCTGGAGGGAGCCCCCGTGTCGATCACCGTCCGACCCGCCGCTGAGCACGAGGTGCCGACGGCCGCCGCCGTCCTCGCCGAGGCCTTCGCCGACGACCCGGTCCTCCGGGCGTTCCGCCCGGCACGCGCCGACGAGGACCGCGAGGCCGTCCTCACCGACCTGTTCACCGCGCTGGTCCGGTCCGTCCCGGCGGCGTCCCGCGCGCTCGACGTGGCGGTCGAGGACGGCCGGGTCGTCGGTGCCGCCTTCTGGCAGGCGCCGCGGCCGCACGCCGGGGGAGCGCTCGCGTTCCTCCGGCAGGTCCCGGCCTTCCTGCGGACGCTCGGGGTCGGCGGTGCCCTCCGCGCCGTCCGACACCTCGGCCGCATGGACCGTGCCCGTCCGGAGGCGCCGCACTGGTACCTCGCCGAGATCGGTGTCGCGGCGGTCGCCCGGGGCAGGGGCGTCGGCGGGCTGCTGCTCGAGCACGCCCTCGACCGCGTGGACGGCCGGGGCGAGGACGCCTACCTGGAGTCGTCCACGCCGCAGAACCGCCGGCTCTACCGTCGGCACGGGTTCGGGGAAGGGGCGCCGATCACCGGCCTCGGCGCGGCGAGACCCGTGTCGATGTGGCGACCGGCGGCGACCGCGACGCGCTAGTGTCCGCAGCGGGGGCGCGAGGTGTGCACCCGGGGGGAGCAGGACCGGTGCGGATCGCGATCACGGGTGGGACGGGGTTCGTCGGACGACACCTCGCCGAGCGGTACCCGGCCGAGGACGTCGTCGTGGTGTCCCGGCGCACCGGAGTGCCGATCGACGACGTCGACGCCCTGACCGCGGCGTTCGCCGGGGTCGAGGCCGTGGCGCACTGCGCGGGCATCAACCGCGAGCTCGGCGACCAGACCTTCCAGCGCGTGCACGTCGAGGGCACCGCAGCCGTGCTCGAGGCCGCGCGGCGGGCCGGGGTGCAGCGCGTCGTCCTGCTGAGCTTCCTGCGCGCCCGCCCGGGCACCGGCTCGCCGTATCACGAGACGAAGTGGACGGCGGAGGAGCTCGTCCGCTCCTCGGGCCTCGACCACACCGTGCTGAAGGCCGGGATGATCTACGGGCACGGGGACCACCTCGTCGACCACCTCAGCCACACCGTGCAGACCGTGCCGCTCTTCGCGTCGGTCGGGTTCCGCGAGCGGACGATCAGCCCGATCCCGGTCGCTGAGCTCGTGGACGTCGTCGTGGCCGCGCTCGACGGTCGGCTGTCCCGGCGGACCGTCGCGGTCCGGGGAGGTGAGGCCCTGCTGCTCAGCGAGGCCGTGCGCCGGGTCGCCCGCGTGGTGGGTCGGCGCGTCCTGGTGTTCCCCGCGCCGGTCTGGGCGCACCGGGCGCTCGGCCAGCTGACCGAGTGGACGATGCGGGTGCCGCTCGTGGCGAAGGCGCAGGTCCGGATGCTCGCAGAGGGCGTGACCGAGGCCGCGCCGCCGACGGAGGACCTGCCCACCGACCTGGCCCCGTCGGCGCGGTTCGACGACGAGCACATCCGGGCGGCCCTCCCGCCGCGCGGTGGCTTCACGTGGCGGGACCTGCGGCTGCCCGGGCGGCACTGAGGCCGTCTGCCCCGTGATCTGGGGTACCGGCCGCAGCACCCCGGGCGGTCGTCCCCTCCGAACCATCGGCAACCACCCCCGCCGATCAGAGGGCACCCACCATGCTCGCCACGCTCCCGGACCCCACCCGGACCACCACCCCGCCCGACCACCCGCTCCCACCCGAGCCGTCATCGCCGCCGCCGTCACCTTCGGCCGTTCCGCCCGGAGCGCTCGTCGCTCGCGCCGCCACCGGGGACGACCGGGCGTTCGCCGTGCTCGTCCGCCGGCACGAGACCATGCTCCGGGCCGTCGTCGGCCGGATCCTCGACGGCACGGCCGAGGTCGACGACGTGGTGCAGGAGACCTTCCTCACCGCGTGGCTGCGGATGGCGGACCTCGTCGAGGGCGACGCGATCGCGGGGTGGCTCGCCACGACCGCCCGACGACGCAGCTACGACCGGCTCCGTGCTCCCGATCGTCGCCGTCGCGCCGAGCTGCAGGCGGACGCGGTCGCACGGACCGACGACTGCCCGGACGCCGTCGCCGAGCGCGCGGCGATGGTGTCGGCGGCCGAACGGCTCCTCGGCGCCCTGCCGCACGCGCAGCGACGCTGCTGGGAGCTGCGACACCTCGGGTGTCTGTCCTACCGGGAGATCGCCGACGCGGTCGGCCTGCCCGAGTCCACCGTCCGCGGGCAGATCGCCCGGGCGCGCGCCGCGATCCGCAGCGCGCGGCCGGACTGGCGCTGACCGCCCGTCCCGTGGACCGACGGACGGGAGGCACGGTGCCGGCCGGCCCCGTGCCTCCCGTCCGCCGGGTGGCGACCACCCGCGCTACGCGACCGCGATCTCGTTCGGGACGCCGGGCAGGACGTCGCTCGACGTGCGGACCGCTCCGGTCGTCAGGTCCACGGCGTGCACCTTCCGCTCCGCCGGGTCGGTGACGTACGCGACGTCGCCGACCACCTTGAGCGCGGGGTGCGCGTCCTGCCACTCGGCCGGACCCTGCCACGCGTCGATCACCGGGTACGAGGCCAGGAGCTCGCCGGTCTGCTCGTCCATCGTGTGCAGCGCGCCGTCCGACCCGAGCACGACGGCCTCGTCGCCGGGACCACGGGCGAGGTCCCGGAACGTGAAGCCGACGCCCTCGGGCAGGTCGGCGACGCGGTACTCGTCGGTCGCGGTGTCGATGAGGGCGACCTGGTCGAGCAGGTACCCCTCGCTGTCCGGGTCGTCGTTGTAGTCACCGACCGCGATGGGGCTCGACTCCGTCGTGAAGAGGTTCCCGGTGCGGCCGTACGTCGTCGGGGCGTCGATCTTCGTGAAGGTGCCGTCGCGGAACACGAGCGCTCCGTCGGTGCACCCGAAGACGGCGACCTCGTCCTCGACGGCCCCCTCGCCGTGCACGTTCGGGCAGGACTCGGAGCGCGCGGTCTCGGTGCCGTCCTCGTCGAGCGCCCGCACGCCGGAGCGTGACGCCTCCGTTCCCACGGTGGTCAGGAGCGTGCCGTCCTCGAGCTGGATCGCGACGCCGTGGTGCGCGGCCTCGGACGTGGTGGTGCGGGTCTCGGGGAGCCGGTCGCCGTCGAGGTCGTCGTGCTCGAAGACCGTGACGTCGCCCGTCCCGTCCGCGAAGAGTGCGGTCGTGTCGCCGTGCACGACCGCGTGGCCACCGGTGTCGGCGGGGAACACCGCGTCGGTCAGGGCCGGGTCCGCAGCCGTGTCGAGCACGCGGAAGCCGGACGGGACGGTGGCGAGCACGTGCCGGCCGTCCCCGGCCGGGTTGACGCGGGTGAAGCCGTCGATCGCGTCATCGGCGACGACCCGCAGGTCCTGGTCGAGGGTCAGGAGCCCGCCGTCGTAGGTCACGACGATGCGCGCCCCGTCGGGAGCGGTGGCGTCGGCGCGCGCGTCGGCGCGGTCGGCGCCGGTCGGAGCGGCGGTGCAGCCGGTGAGCAGGAGGGCGGTCGCGCCGAGCAGGGTCGCCGGCGCGAGGGCGGTTCGAGGGGTCATGCTCTTCACTGTACTGATTCTCATTCTCAATTACGAACGGACAACCCGGCGGTGATCGATGCCGTGTTCGCGCGCATCATGCCGAGGTACGTCGAGGCCGCGCCGTCCGGCGTCAGCGACTCCGTCGCGAGCGAGCGGATCTCGACGTGCACGTCGACCTCGTCCGCCAGGACCTCGGCGAGCCGGGCGGGCTGCGACAGGTCGGCGAAGATCGTCGGGACGCCCGCGTCCTCGATCGCCTCGGCGAGGTCGCGCAGGTCCGCCGCGCTCGGGGACGCGAGCGTGGTGCCGCTCGGGACCACCGCGCCGACCACCCGGAACCGGTACCGGTCGGCCAGGTACCCGAAGACGTGGTGGTTCGTGACCAGGGCGCGCCGGTCGTCCGGGATGCGGGCGAAGGCGGCGGCCATCTCGGCGTCGAGCGCGGCGAGCTCGTCCAGGTAGGCGTCGGTGCCGGTCGGGTCCACGCCGACGTCGCGGAGCGCCACGTCCAGGTCCTGTACGACGTCGATCATCCGGAGGGGATCGGTCCACAGGTGCGGGTCCGGTCCGCTGTCGCCGTCCGCGGTCCACTCGAGGGCGTCGACCGCGTCGCCGGCGGTGAACACCGGGACGCCGTCGGCCGCTGCGGCCTCGACGTGCCGCGCGATGCCCTCCTCGAGTCCGAGGCCGTTCTCGACGACGAGGTCCGCGGAGCGGAGTCGGGCGGCGTCCTGCGCGGAGACCTCGAACGAGTGCGGATCCGCTCCGGGCGGCATGAGCACGAGGATGTCGGCGGCGTCGCCGACCACCTCGTGCACGACGTCCCCGAGGATGTTCGTCGTCACCGCGACCGTCGGTCGGTCGGGCGGTCCGGTCGTGCACGCCGCGGTACCGCCCAGAACGAGGGCGGCGAGCAGGAGCGCGGTGACCGAGCGTCCACTCCGGCGTCCGGCCCCGCGGCGTTCGGCGTCGCGCTGGGTCACAGCCCGACCTCCGCGAGGGCGGCGGGGGCGGCGGGCAGCTCGATCGTCCGGGCCACGCGGGCACCGTCGGCGAAGTCCACCTCGTGCACGCGCGGCCCGGCGTCGTCCGCGACGTAGGCGCGCTGGGCGTCCAGCTGCAGGAACGGCTCGGCGTCCGGGTCGAGGAGCGGACCGGTCGTCGCGACCGCACCCGTCGCGACCGTCAGGACGACGACCCGCCCGAGGTCGTCGACCCCGACGACGTGCTCTTCCTGGTCGTCGACCGCGACGACCGTCCGGAGCGGACGCTCGGTCTCGACGAGTCGCCAGCTGCCCTCGCGGGTGTCGAGCAACCACGCACCGCGGCCCCCGGCGGTCCCGGCGACGGTCGGGCGTCCGCCCCGCGCCGCGAAGGACGTCGGCCGCTCGGCGCCGTCGGGGAGCGGGACCACGGTGGCCGTCCCGTCCTCGGCGACGAGCACCGCGCCGTCCGCGCATCCGACGGCGGCCGCCGCGCGGGTGACGGTGCCGCCCGCGGGTGCGGCGCACGGCGTCGCGGCTCCGACGGGCTCGCCGTCCGCGTCGAGGAGCCGGACCCCGGCGTCGGTGGCGGCGACCAGGCCGTCACCGAACGGGAGCAGGACGGCGGCGTCCAGCCGTGCGGTCACGTCGACGTCGCCCTGGCCGAGTGCGGCGCGGTCGAGCACGACGGCCTGCCGGCGCTCCGGCCAGCTGATCGTGGTGACGGTCTCCGACGAGTGGACCGCGACCGGTCCGCCGCCGTCGAGGACGCCCACGACCCGCGGATCGGCCGTGTAGTAGTGCGTGTGGTCGCCGTGGTCGACCGTCCACGCGCCGCCGTCGGTGATCGTGGTCCGGTCGGCGTCGCTCGTCACGAGGAACCGTCCGTCGGTCGCCGAGTGCGCCGGGGCGTCGACCGCGTCGAGGGACGTGGCGGCACCACCGAGCAGGTCGTGGAGCGTCGTCGTGCCGGACGCGGACACGGCGAGCAGTCGCAGCTGTGGCTCCTGCGCCTCGCTCGCCCCCTCGACCCAGCCGTGCGGCCGCGCCGTGGACGAGCGGTCCGGCGACGGTTCGTCGGACCGGCCGGCGGACCCGCCGGGCGTGCAGGCGGTCGCCGACAGGGCGAGGCCGGTGGTCAGGGTGGTCGCGACGGCTGCGGCCAGGAGGCGCGGGGTGCGTCGGGCGGTCGGGTTCATGCTCCCTCTCGTGGTGCTGGGGTCGGTGTGGTCCGCTGGACGGGACCGGGTTCGGGTCGGGTGACGGGTGTGGCCCGGCGTCGACGGCCGTGGGCCGCGAGGGCGGCGAGGGTGCGGGACAGTGCGACCCCGGTGACGGCGGCGAACGCGATGGTGGCGCCGGCCGCGGTGCCGACGTGCCACGACACGAGCAGGCCGACCGTGACCGCCGCGGACCCCAGGACGGCGGCGAGCACCATCGTCGAGGCAACGTGCCGCGTCCACGCCCGGGCCGCGGCCGCCGGCGCGAGCAGCAGGCCGACGACGAGGAGCGTGCCGACCGCGCGGTAGGACGCGACGACCGCGAGCGTGACGAGGGCGACGAGCACGACCTCGGCCAGGCGCGGCCGCAGTCCGAGCGTCGTGGCCGTGCGCTGGTCGAAGGCGGCGGCGGTGAAGGCGCGGTGGAACACGGTCGTGAGCAGGAGCGCGACGGCGACGGCGACCGCGAGTCCGACGAGGTCCGTGGGGGTGACCGCCAGGACGTCACCGAACAGGATCGCGGTGACGTCGGTCGCGAAGGACCGCGACGACGAGACGATGATCACCCCGAGGGCGAGCATCCCGACGAAGAGCAGTCCGATCGAGGTGTCGTACGACAGCCGCGCGCGACGTCGGAGCGCCCCGACCCCGAGGACCATCACGCCCGCGCTCGCCGCGGCACCCAGGACGGCCGGGACACCCGTGAGGGCCGCGACCGCGACGCCCGGCAGCATCCCGTGGGCGAGCGCCTCGCCGAGGAACGCCATCCCGCGGACCAGCACCCACGTGCCGACGACCGCGCACAGCACCGCGGCCAGGGCGCCGCCGACGAGGGCGCGCACCATGAAGTCGACGGAGAACGGGTCGGTCAGCCAGGTCACGGCGGAGACGCTACATGAAAATGACTATCGATACTGATAGCGTGCTCAGGTGCCCACGACCACCACCGACCCCGCCGTGCGGGTCGCCGCGATGACCGTCCGCCGTGGCGACCGCACGGTGCTCCACCGCGTCGACGCGACGTTCCCCGCCGGTGCCGTGACGGCGCTCACCGGACCGAACGGCTCGGGCAAGTCGACGCTGCTCGACGCGCTCGCCAGTGTCGTCGCGCCCGCGGCCGGCGCCGTGACGCGACCGGGGGACGGGGCCGCCTACGTCGTGCAGGCGGTGCCGCCGAGCGCCCTCCCGCTGACCGTCCGGGCGACCGTCACGATGGGGCGCTGGCGGGGGAAGCCCTGGTGGCGACCGCTCGGCCGGCACGACCGGGACGTCGTGGACGCCCAGCTGGACCGGATGCGGATCGCCGACCTGGCCGACCGGTCCCTCGACGAGCTGAGCGGGGGCCAGCGGCAGCGGACGCTCGTGGCGCTCGGGCTCGCCCAGTGCGCGCCGGTGCTGCTCGTGGACGAGCCGACGGCCGGCGTGGACACGGCCTCCGCGGCGCTCGTCGTGGCAGCGCTCGCCGAGGAAGCCTCCCGCGGCGCGGTCGTCGTGCACGCCGCGCACGACCCGGTCGCCGTCGCGGCGGCGGACCGTGTCGTCACGCTCGGCTGAGCGCGCCCGGCTCAGCCGCCGAGCGCCGCCCGCGCCGCCGCCACGACCGCGCCGTCGGTCACGAAGTGCCCGTCGCCCCGGTCGCCGGCGCCCATCGGGACCCCGGCGTGCCCGCCACCAGCGGACCGCTTCGCCGACAGGTGCACGGCCGCGACCCCGGTGGCGACGAGCGCCGGGACGTCCGCGGGCGTCACCCCCGCTCCGGCCATCACCTGCACCGGCCCCGCCGCCGCCACCATGCGGGCGATCGTCCCCGCGCCCGCCGCGGCACTCGGCGCCCCGCCGGAGGTGAGCACCCGCGTGAACCCGAGGTCGGCCAGGCGGGCGGCGGCCGCCACGGGGTCCACCGCGTGGTCGACGGCGCGGTGCAGCGTGACCTCGGCGGTGGCGCTGACCGACCGGGCGGCGTCGACGAACCGACGGAGGGCGTCCTCGTCGAGCGTCCGGTCCGGGCGCAGGGCGCCGACGACGACGCCCGCCGCTCCGGAGCGCAGGACCGTGCGGACCTCGCGCTCGGTGAGCTCGAGCTCGGTGGCGTCGAGCACGAACCCGCCGGGACGGCACCGGACCAGGGCGTGCGCGGGGATGCCGGTCCCGTGGGTCATCTCGACCAGGGCCTGCGACGGTGTGAGCCCACCGAGCTCGAGTCCGGAGCAGAGCTCGACCCGGTCGGCACCTGCGTCCCGCGCGACGACCGCCCCGGCGGGCGACGTGACCGCCACCTCGAGCGCGACCCCGGCACCTCCCGCGCTCACGCCAGGCTCCCGAGCGGCTCGTCGGACGGCGGCACGATCCGGGCGTGCAGGTCCGGTGGGGACGGGAAGTCTCGGTCGAAGGGGAACAGCGGCCGCTCGACGCGGTGGTGGCCCAGCCGGACGAGGTCCTGGTCGACCCCACCCGGGGTCAGTGCGAGCATCCACCCGGCGGCCATGTCGAACAGCTCGGGCTCCAGGTAGCCGATCTTCACGACGACGACGTCCGCGTCACGGGGCGACAGGTCGAGGTCCGTGAAGTCGTGCTCGTGGTGGTACGGCTTCCGCAGTCGGGTCAGGATCGCGTACACGCTGCCGACCTGCAGCACGACCTCGGTGTCCGCGTCCCGGTCGCCGTGCCGGATCGCGTGCACCCGACCGGTCATCGTCACCGGTCCGGCGTGCTCGTCGTCCACCGCGGCCCCGGCCGTCACCGTGACGGTCGCACCGACACCGGCGGCCACCGCGGTGTCGACGGCGGCCGGTCCCGGGACGCTCGCGTAGACGAGCACGGGACCGTCCGGGTCCCGGAACGCGGGGTGCGCGAGGACCTCGGTCAGCCCCCAGGTCATGTCGCCCGAGCCGCCGGCGGTCGGGTTGTCGCCCGAGTCCGAGACGAAGTACGGCCGCGGCGCTCCCGGGGCGAGGGCCGCGTCGAGGCAGGCCGCGAAGGTGCCCGTCGGCGCGACGAACCCGAAGTCCTCGCGCGCGTCCCAGAACGCCCGCGCCAGCCGCTCCGCCCCGGCGGCGACCGCCTCCTGGTCCCACCCCGTCACGACCGTCACCGCGCGGTCCCGCGGCTGGTCGGCCCACGCGTACCCGACCCACACCGCGGCGTCGAGGACCCCCTCGGACGCCTCGACCTCGGGGACCTGCGCGTACAGCGCGGCGGCCGGGTCGACCCGGGTCGAGGTCTGCTCGCCGGCGAGGAGCACGGGGATCGGCACCCACGCCTTCACCGGTCGGCGCTGCCCGGGCGCGCGGGTCGTGAGCACGTCGACCAGGTTGCGCACAGCCCGCTCCTGCGTCTCGAGGACGTCCTCGTGCGGGGCGGTCCGGTAGCAGGTGACGAGGTCGAGCTGGTGTGCGAGCTCCGCGGTGACGTTGCCGTGCAGGTCCATCGACGCCGACACGATCGTGTCCGGCCCGACGACCGCGCGGATGCGCCCGAGCAGGTCCGTCTCGGCGTCGTCCAGACCCTCGACGACCATCGCGCCGTGGACGTCGAACCAGAGCCCGTCGACCGGGCCGCCCGCGACCACCGACGTCAGCCGGTCGACGATCTCGCCCGCGAGCGCCTCGTACGCCGAGCGCAGGACCACCCCGCCGGGCAGCGCGTGCCCGGTCAGGGTCCCGCGCAGGTCGACCACGTCCGCGTACGCCGCGAGGAACGGGGACCGGGCGACGACGTCCTGCCCGCGGACCGGGTGGAACGCCGCGGCGTCCGTCCGGGTCGGCGTGAAGGTCGAGGTCTCGATCGCGAGTCCGGCGATCGCGACCACCGGACGGCGTGGCGCGGCGACGGCGGCGGGGACGGCGGAGTCGGACACGGTCACAGCATAGGCAGCGCCGTCGGCCGGCACGTGTCGGTCGAAGTGCGGACTACCGCACCCCCTGGACGGGGGTCAGGATGGGCCTCCTAGTTGCACCCTGCAACGCAGCAGGGTCCTGACCGAGGAGTCCACATGAAGCACACCCTCGCAGCGGCGCTCGCCGCCGTGGCCGTCGTCGCCGGCGGCGTGTTCGCCGCCACCCCCGCCACGGCGCTGCCCGCCGGGACCGAGGTCGTCGGCGGCGAGAAGGCGCCCACCACGACCTGGGCCGTCCAGCTCGAGGCCTCCGGCGGGACCATCCCGTCCGGCTACGTCAGCAACTGCACCGGCGAGCAGATCAACGCCTCGTGGATCCTCACCGCGCGGCACTGCATCGACGGCATCGGGGCGATGAACGTCTACCACTCGAACTCCACGACGAACCGCGGCTCCGCCGTCGCCGTCGACCGGGTCACCGCGGCCCCGGCCGGGGACATCGCCCTCGTGCACCTGCGCAGCACCTACTCCCTGTCGACCTACGCGCCCCTCGACCTGACGGCCGCCGCCAAGTCGAGCGGCACCGGCGTCATCGAGGGCTACGGCCTGCGGGCGAACGCGCAGCAGTCCGACGGGCTCTACCAGGCGACGGTCTCGCTGACCGGCGCCTCGCGTGACGCCTACAACGGCAAGGCGCAGCACGTCACGGGTGTGACCGGCGCCTCGAACCACGGCGACTCCGGCGGCCCGCTCCTGGTGAACGGCAAGGTGGTGGCCGTCTGCTCGACCGGTGACAGCGCCGACCCCGGCGCGGACACGACGGCCGGCTCGAACTACGCGCTCCTGTCGCAGTCGTCCTCGTGGATCCGTTCCACGGCCGGCGTCTGACCAGCGCCACCACCTGACGGACGGGAGGCGCGGTGC
>NZ_CP054593.1:3690240-3703158 GCF_013347165.1 Curtobacterium sp. Csp2 | reverse complement strand
CCCCGCCAGCACGTGGATCGGCACTCACCGGTCACGTCCGGTGGGCACCCAGGTCACACCGGACTGGAGGATCGTGGCGCGTCCGCCTCGCCCCCGAAAGCGAGTCCACCATGTCCGTCCCCGTGACCCCGTTCCCGACGCGGGACCTCCCGCCCGTCGCCCAGCAGCCGCGCCTCACCGTCATCGGCACCGGCTACCTCGGCGCCACCCACGCCGTCTCGATGGCCGTCCTCGGCTACGAGGTGCTCGGCGTCGACGTCGACCCGGCGAAGGTCGACGCACTCGTCGCCGGCCGGGTCCCGTTCCACGAGCCGGGTCTGCCCGAGAAGCTCGCCGAGGCGCTCGCGTCCGGGCGGCTCCGGTTCTCCTCCTCGATGCAGGAGGCCGCCGAGTTCGGCGACGTGCACTTCGTCTGCGTCGGCACCCCGCAGCAGCGCGGCTCGAACGCCGCGGACCTGACCTACGTCGACGGCGCGTTCCGCGAGCTCGCGAGCCACATCACCCGCCGGGCACTCGTCGTCGGCAAGTCGACCGTGCCCGTCGGCACCGCCGCCCGGCTCGCCGCCCTCGTCCGCGAGGTCGCCCCCGCCGGCGCGGACGTCGAGGTCGCGTGGAACCCCGAGTTCCTCCGCGAGGGCTACGCCGTCCAGGACACGCTGCACCCGGACCGCCTGGTGTTCGGCGTCGAGTCGCCGTGGGCGGAGGCGCAGCTCCGCGCTGCCTTCCGCCCGGTGCTCGACGAGGGCACGCCACTCGTCGTCGCGGACCTGCCGACGTCCGAGCTCGTCAAGGTCGCCGCGAACTCGTTCCTCGCCACGAAGATCTCGTTCATCAACGCGATGGCGGAGATCTGCGAGGCGACCGGCGCCGACGTCAGCCTGCTCGCGAGCGCCCTGTCGCACGACACGCGGATCGGCGGCCGGTTCCTCAAGCCGGGGCTCGGGTTCGGCGGCGGTTGCCTGCCGAAGGACATCCGGGCCTTCTCGGCCCGCGCGGACGAGCTCGGCGTCGGCCAGGCCGTGCGCTTCCTCGACGAGGTCGACGCGATCAACCTCCGTCGCCGGCAGCGCACCGTCGACCTCGTGGCGGAGCTCGTCGACGGCGACCTGGCCGGGAAGAAGGTCGCGGCGCTCGGCGCGGCGTTCAAGCCGAACTCGGACGACATCCGGGACGCCCCGGCGCTCGACGTCGCCCGGATGCTCCGCGATGCGGGGGCGATCGTCACTGTGTACGACCCCGAGGCGATGGCGAACGCCGCCCGGGTCCGCCCCGAGCTCCGGTACGCGCCGTCGCTGACCGCCGCCGTTGTCGACGCGGACGTCGTCGTGCTGCTCACCGAGTGGCAGCAGTTCCGCGACGCCGACCCGGAGGACCTCGGCGCCCTCGTGCGCACCCGGCGGATCGTCGACGGCCGGCACGCGCTCGATGCCGACCGGTACCGCGCCGCGGGCTGGGAGTACCGGGCGCTCGGCCGACCGGTCGCGTCACGCACGGTCGAGATCACCGTCGACGAGCAGGACGAGCTCCAGCGCTCCGCCTGACGGACGCCCGCCGGGGACGGCGCCGACCGGTCCGACACCGGATCCGTGCGGCGCCCGCCCGGCGGCGCGAGGACTCCCCGGTGGGGGTACCACCGGGGAGCGGGCACCCGTCCGCGCGACGGGGGCGTCCACGGGGACGACGGCATCGGGTTCGCCGTTCGTCCCCGTGCGGCCCGCCCGCGCGGGACCGTCGAACCACGTTCCCGACGTCGAACCAGCCCCCGCGCCCGGTTCGACGTCGCATCCGTGGTTCGACGCGAGCGACGCCCCCCGCGACGCACGCGCGCGCCGCCCCCGCGCGTCGCGACCGGGCCAGCGCCCCGGACCCGTCAGCATGGACCGTGCCCACACCGCAGCAGATCCGCCGGGGGACCCTCCTCGGCGCGGCGACCATCGCCGTCGTCGGGGTCGTCGCAGCTATCGCCCCGTCCTGGTCGACCCCCTTCGTCGCGGTCCCACCACGCTCCGCGTCCGCCCGCACCGTCGCGGAGACGTTCTGGCGAGCGGCTGAACACCGGGACTGCGCCACCATGCGAGCACTGTCCGACCCGGACGACACGACCTGGTGCGTCTCCTGGTGGGACACGTTCACGGGCCAGGACCCGCACCTGCTCGGGCACGGCCGGTTCAGCGACCCCACCACCCAGCCCGACGACGGGACGGGGGAGACGTCCGTCCGGTTCACCGTCGACGTGCGGAACGTGTCCGGGATGCCCGACGGGTGGAACGAATGGGGACTGTTCCTCCGCCACACCGCGGACGGGTGGCGGGTCAGCGAGGAAGGTGTCGTCTGAGCGACGGCAACGCCCCTCGACACGCCGCCGCGCCCGTGCCCGTCAGCTCCCGAGCCCGGCGACCAGGTTGACGACGCTCGCGATCACCACGGTGCCGAAGAAGAACGACAACAGCGCGTGCCGCAGCGTCGTCACGCGGACCGTGCTCGAGGTGATCGACGTGTCGGACACCTGGTACGTCATCCCCACCGTGACCGCGAAGTACGCGAAGTCCGAGTACCGCGGCGGCTCGTCCTGGTTGAACGAGATCCCGCCCGGTGTGCCGCTGTAGTACAGCTCGGCGTACCGGAGGGTGAAGAGCGTCTGCACGAGCAGCCACGACAGGAAGACGCTCACGACGCCGAGCGCGGCCGCGAGGTCCTGCGCCGTCCCGTGCAGCCCCCGCGCCGTGCTCAGCACGACGAGCAGTGCGACGACGCTCGCCGCCGAGGCACCGACGAGCAGCAGGTCCGACACCGTCCGGCGCGGGTCCTCGCGGTCGGCCAGCCGCGCGGTGCGCTCCGCGTCGGCCCGCAGGAGCGGGAAGGCGGTCACCACGTACGACGCGCACGCCGCCGCCCACCCGACCGAGGCGGCCCACCGCGGCCCGACCGTCAGCCCGGTCACCACCGCCACGACGACCCCGACGACCACCATGAGCACGAGCCGGTTCCGGTAGCGACGGGACCGCCCGACTCGCGGGACGGGGGTCGGCTGCGGTGCCGACGGAGCGGCGGGCGTGGTCATCCGCCCAGGTTCCCGGTCGCCGCCGTCAGTGCGCCGGGACCGGGCCGCCGCGCCGCTGAGGGAGCGCGCAGGTGCGCGGCTTCGGAGCGGTCACCGGACCGGACGGGAGGCACGTGGCGGCGCCGCCACGTGCCTCCCGTCCGTCACGGGGTGACGTTCTCGAGGTCCGCCAGCAGGCTCGGGTGGGTGGGCTGCCAACCGAGCGCACGCTGGGTCGCCGCCCCGGAGGCGGGCTGGTCCGTCGCGAAGATCGGAGCGAACGGGCCGAAGGTGTCGTCCGGGACGGCGGCGACCGGCAGGCCGAGGCGGCGGCCGATGACCTCGGCGAGGTCGCGGACGCGGTCGCCCTCGTCGGCGACGGCGTGCCAGGTGGAGCCGGCCGGCGCGTCCTCGAGCGCGAGGCGGAACAGCGCGGCGGCGTCGCGGGCGTGCACCGCCGGCCAGCGCTGGTCGCCGGTGCCGGGGTAGCCGGCGGTGCCCGATGCCCGCGCGGTCTCGGTGAGGATGCCCGCGAAGCCGCCCGCGCCGTCGGCGTGCACGGTGCGGGGGAGTCGCACCGCCGAGACCCGGACCCCGCGGTCGGCCAGGTCCAGGGCGGCGAGGACCGTCCGGGCCCGTCCGGCGACCGGGCCGTCGAGGGGGAGCGGGTCGGTCTCGAGTGCGAGCCGGCCCGGGACCCACGGCGTCCCCGAGACGACGACGAGCGGCTTGCCGGTGTCGACGAGTGCCTCGCCGAGGGTGTGGACCGCGGCGGACTCCTCCGCGATGGCCTGCTCGAGGCCCTCCGCCGTGCCGAAGTCGTTCGCGAACGCCAGGCTGACGACCCCGTCGGCGGCGTCGGCAGCGGCCCGGAGGACGTCGAGGTCGGCGATGCTCCCGCGCACCGTGTCGGCGCCCTGGGCGGCCAGCGCCTCGGCGGAGCGGTCGGAGCGGGCGAGGGCGGTGACGGTGTGGCCGGCCGAGCGGAGTTCGGCGATCACGGCTGTGCCGATCGTGCCGGTGCCGCCGGTGACGAAGACGTGCATGGTGTGCTCCTGTCTGGCCCGTCGAGTGACGGGACCGTGGTGCCATCACGTTAGGAACGTGACGGGACCGTTGTCCCGTCAGTGCGCGAATCGGATGGGACAAGAGTCCCGTCAGTGATCGTCGGGCCGTAGGATCGGCGCATGGCGAGGTGGGAACCCGGTGCACGGGAGCGGTTGGTGCTGGCCGCGGTCGACCTGTTCTCCGAGCAGGGGTACGACGACACGACCGTGACCGAGATCGCCGAGCGCGCCGGGGTGACGAAGAGCACCTTCTTCCGGCACTTCCCGGACAAGCGGGAGCTGCTCGTCGCCGGGCAGGAGACGCTCAGCCGACTGCTCGCAGAAGGGATCGCGGACGCGCCGGACGGGGCGACACCGCTCGAGGCCGTCGCGAACGGGGTGGAGCGGGCCTCGGCCGAGATGGGCCCGGTGAACCGGGAGCTCGGGCCCAGACTCCGTGCGGCGGTGGCCGCGAGTGCGGAGCTGCGCGAGCGGGACGCCCTGAAGAGCGTCGGCCTGGCCGCGGCGATGACCGACGCGCTGCTCGCGCGCGGGGTCGACGCGGTACGGGCGCGGCTCGCGAGCGAGATGGGCGTGCTCGCCTTCACACAGGGGTTCGAGCGGTGGTCGGGGCGCGGCGTCGCGGACGACGAGCCGCTCGCGGTGCAGACCCTGGCGGTCCTGCGCGAACTGCGGGAGGCGGCGGCGGCGCTGCGCTGAGCCGTGCGGTGCGGTGCGGTGCGGTGTTGTGCGGGGCGGTGTGGTGGTCTCCGCACAACCGGAAGCACGCCGCGCCCGGGACTTCCGTGGCGCGGCGCGCTTCTGGTTGTTCGGCAGCAGAGCGCGCCGCCGCGCGCCGCCGACCCCGCTAGGCGCTGCCCGCGCGCAGCAGCGCCGCGGCCTCGCGCACCGCGGTCGGTGCCCCCGCCAGGTGCCAGTCGTGCCCGTGCGCCCGCACGACCTCGGCCGCGCCGCCTGCACCCTCGACGAGCGCCCGGCCCGGCAGCCAGTCCCAGTCGGCGCAGTCCGTCTGCACCCAGAGCGCCGTTCGCCCGGCGGCGACGTCCGCCAGGTCGCACGACCCCGAGCCGCTGATCCGGATCGTCGCGGCGGCTCCGAGCAGTGCGAAGAGCGGCGCGGTCGCACGCTCCCGCAGGTGCGAGGCGTTGAGGAACGTCGCGACGGCCCCGGACCCGAGCGGGACGTCGGGGATCGCCGGTACGGGGACGCCGTCGCACATGGTCACGCCCGCGCTGGCGACCCACGTCTCGTCGGGCAGGAGTCGTCGCACGGCACCGAGCACGAGTTCACCGTCCACCTCGAGCGACACCGCGCTGCACCAGGACGGCAGTCCGACGACGTAGTTGTACGTGCCGTCGATCGGGTCGACGGTCCAACGGCGGCCGTTCGCCGGGTCGTCGTGGGCGCCCTCCTCGCCGGTGACGCCGTCCCCGGGACGCTGCTCGGCGAGCAGGCCGTGCACGAGGTCCTCGGCGGCGCGGTCGGCCGCGGTCACCAGGTCGGCGGCCGAGGTCTTCTGCTCGGCCCGGGTGCCCGACGCCCGCATCTCCGCGGCGAGCGCGGCGGCCCGCGACACGAGGGCGACGGCGAGGTCGCGGTCCTGGTGCGGGGTCATCGACCCGCTCCCGTCCCGATCAGCCCGCGGAGCGCCGCCCACTGCAGCAGCAGGATCGTCTTGCCGTCGACGATGCGACCGTCGTCGAGCATCGCGAGCGCCTCGTCGCCGGGGACCTCGAGCACCTCGATCTCCTCGCCCTCGTCGGCGACCCCGCCGCCGGCGTCGACCCGGTCCGCCGCGGAGTACGGCGCCGCGTAGCAGTGCACCCGCTCGGTCACGGAGCCCGGGCTCATGTACGCGTCGACGACGTGGGTCAACGAGCCGAGACGGACGCCGAGCTCCTCGTGCGCCTCGCGCCGGACCGCGGTCTCCGGGTCGTCGGCGTCGAGCAGGCCGGCGGCGACCTCGACGAGCATGCCGTCCGGGTGCTCGTTGACGTACGCGGGCCAGCGGAACTGCCGGGTCAGCAGGACGGTGCCGCGCTCCGGGTCGTACGGGAGCACCGCCGCACCGTTGCCGCGGTCGTAGGTCTCGCGCTGCTGCGTCGTCCACGAGCCGTCCCGCCCGCGGACGTCGAACGTCGTCCGGCGGAGCACGTGCCAGCCGTCCGAGGTCACCTCGACGTCCCGGACGACCACGTCCGGGTTGCGGTCGAGGTCTCGGCCGACCCGGTCGAGACCGGTCCTGCCCCTGCTGTCCGGTTCGGTGGCCCCACGCGTCGTCGTCACGCCACGACGCTAGCGGACCGACGCAAGCGGACCGACCTGAGCCGATCCGACGTGAGCGGACCGCAAGGACCCGACCCCGCCGCGTGAGGGATCCGTCAGTGCCCGGCCCACCGCACGTCCCCGGGGCGAGGCTCCTGGACGTGGACAGCAACACCGACCGACCGGCGACCGGCAGCGGCCGCCACGCCCCGGGCCGCCGCGCGCGGAGCCTGCAGGGCGAGCACCTCTGGGGCCGCTACACCGTGCAGCCCGTCACCCGGGCGCTGTGGAGTGCCCGGACCCTCGAGGTCTACCCGCCCGGCACGAACGCGACCGAGCTCCTGTTCCTCCGCGCCTGGCACGCCTGGCGCCTCGGTGGCCCGCTCACCGCTGCCGTGCTGCTCCTGGTGCTGCACGACCGTCCGTTCGTCGCCGTCGGGCTCGCCGTGACGCTGAACGTCGTCGGGTTCCTCGTCCTCGCCCGTGCCACCCGTCGCACCCGCCCGGCCGTCCGGACCCTGACCGTCACGACCTTCCACGGCAACGGCCGCCCCGAGGAGCACGGTGACCGCCGGCTCTTCGACGGATCGCTCGACGCGCTCACCGTGCTCGAGCGGGCGCACCGGCAGGACCGCGTCGGACGGGTCGAGTTCGAGCTCGTCTGGGGTGACGTCTGGGACGCGATCCCCGCGACCCCGGGGCGCGGGGTGCGGTCGTGACCACCGTCCTGACGCGACCGACCCTCCCGACCGCACCGGAGCAGGAGGACGACGGCACCGTGGTCCTCGGCTACGACTGATCGACCGTCGGGCCCGTGACCCACCGGACGGGAGGCACGGTGCCGGCCCGCCCCGCGCCTCCCGTCCGACGGTGGTGCCGTCAGGCGGGGCCGCGTGTGGTCGCGTCGGCGACGGAGGCGACCCGTACGTCGGCGTCGGCGATGCCGAAGGAGACGAGCAGGGGGACCCAGAGCGCGCGGAGGCGGGCGACGAGGTCGTCCGGCGTCGTCGTCGCGGCCGACGTGACGAGCCCGAAGGTCGCCTCGAGGAGCAGGTCCTCGGCGCGGTCGGGCAGCGCCGGGGCGTCCGCGGGCCGGGCGGCGTCGAGCTGCTCTCGGATGAAGTCGGCCCAGACGAAGCCGCGGGGGACCTCGACGTCGGTGTGGAGGAGCTCGCGGAGCAGGCGGACGGCGCCGCCCGCCTCGGGGCGTTCGCGGGTCTCGAGCGCGGTGTCGAGCAGCACGCGGGTCAATCGTTCGACCCCGGCCGGCTCGTCGGCGGCGGCAGCGGCCGTCTCGACCCAGCGGACCTGCTGTTCCTCGATCACGGCGACGGCGAGCGCGTGCTTCGACGGGAACAGGTGGTACCCGATCGCGGACTTGGGGCGTCCCATGGCCTCGGCGATGCGGGCGAAGCTCGTGGCCTCGTAGCCGTAGCGGGCGAACTGGGCCCCCGCCGCGGCGACGATCGCTCCACGTGACGCGGCCATCGCTGCCTGTCGTCGGTTCACGGTCCTCCTGGTCGGTGCCGGGCCGTCGGGTCGACCCGGCACCACTCTAGGAGCACTGTTCGCGTCGGTGTCGGCCTCGGCGTCAGTCGGTGCAGAAGTTCGACCACGCGACGTGCAGGCCCTTGCGCTGCAGCGAGTCGAGGCCGGATTCGACCCGGTGTCGCTCGGCCTCGACGGCGTGGGCGCAGCGCGGCGCCGCGGCGATCGGCGCGACCGCCGCGAGCCGGTCGACCAGGTCGTCGTCGATCTGCGTGATCTGCGTGCGGACGGCGGTCAGGTCGGGCGCGGTCGTCGGGGCGGACCACGGCTCGTGGGTCCACCGTGTGAAGAGTCCGCGCTGCACGAGCTTGCTCGCCGCGATCTGGTCGCGGAGCACCCGGGTCACGAGGTCCGGGTCGACGCCCTCGGCTCGGGCCCGGGCGACGCCCGCGTCGACGACGGCCTGCTCGCGGGCCGGGTCCGCGATCGGCTTCCCGCTCAGCCACTTGCTCTCCGCGACGGGCTCGGCCAGGGCGAGTCGGCTGACGACGAGGTCACCGACGCCCGAGAGCCGTCCGGTGTCGGTGCCGGCGGTGGTGGTGGTGTCGGACGTGGTCGGCGCGGCGATCGCGGGTCGGGCTGCGACGAGGCCGGAGCCGACCACCGTCGCGATCAGGCTCAGCAGCACGGCGGTCGTCATCGCGGTCCGTCGTCCAGCGGTGCGGGTGTGGCGTTCCATGGGTGTTCCGTCTCCTCGTCGTCCAGGAAGCGGATCGTCACGTCCTCCGTTCGACGGCGGATCGCCCGGCGCAGGGGCTCCACCACGAGTTCGCTCCACGTCGGGTACACCTCGACGTGGTCGACGTCGGACGCGCACGAGCACGGTTCGACCGCGGGCACGTCGAGTCCGGGGTAGACCGTGGTGACCTGGTGCAGCACCATGCCGCCGCTCCTTCCTGTCGCCAGACGATCGTCTGACGACAGGAAGGTACCGCCGCGGCCGGCTCCCGCGCGATGAGGGTGCGCTCAGCCCGCGGTCCAGTGCGGCGGGCGGATCGTTGTGCAGCGTGCCGCCGCACAACGCGGAGCACTCCGCGCCACGGCGAACCATGGCGCGGAGTGCTTCCGGTTGTGCGGAGCGCAGTCGGCCGGGCCGCCCGCCGCGGCTCAGCCCGCGGCGCCGCCGAGCACCGCCTTCGGCACCCGGTGCAGCGTCACAGCACCCACCGCGGCGAACGGGTGCAGCGGGTCCGGGTCGCCGGAGCCCGTCGGCCCGCCGAGCTTCGAGTCGCCCACGGCACTGAGCACCGCGTACGCGTCCTCGGCGCTCCACCCGTGCTCGTCGATCAGGAACGCGAACGCGTCCTCGTACCCGCGACGGACGCTCTCCTGCACGGGGTCGCCGAGCCCGACGAACAGCCACTCCTCGGGCGTCTCGATGCGCGGCGCCCGGAGCGCGGGCCCGCCCTGCAGCAGGTCGACGGAGACGATCGCGGTGCCCTGGGCCTCGATCGCGACGAAGGACGACTCGCCCTCGGCCATGATCGCGTGCACGTCGCCGATCGACAGGAGGGCGCCGGGGACCCGGACGGGCAGGTACACGGTGGAGCCGGGGCGGGCCTCGGTCACGTCCATGTTCCCGCCCTCGGCGTACGCGGGCATGATCGTCGAGTTCGTGCCCTCGGCCGGGGCGACGCCGATGCAGCCGATCATCGGGCGGACAGGGAAGCGGTGTCGGTCAGAGACCTGGACCACACCGTCGGAGATCGGGCAGCGGCGCGCGAAGACCCCATCGGGCATGACGTGCTGGAGCGCGCCGGACCCGGGGAGCGAGACCGACCAGCCGTGCGTCGTCAGCTCGATGTCGTGGATGTGCACGGCCAGGGTGTCGCCCGGCATCGCGCCCTCGACGTACACCGGGCCGGTCACCGGGTTGATCGGTGCCTGCAGCTGGGCCAGGTCGTGGTGCCGGTCGAGTTCGGCGTACACGGCGTCGGTCGTCTCGAAGCCGATCGTCTCGCCGCTGCCCGGGGTGATGCGGAGCACGGGCTCGCGTGCCGGGTCGAACCCGGGGACGCCGAGGGTGTTCGGCAGGTGGTGGTCGGGGGTCATGCGTGGTCTCCTTCCGAGCCGACCTCGGTCGACCGTCCCGTCGCACGGTAGTAGAGGAACACGGCCGCACCGACGACCAGCCAGACGATGCCGCCGACCTTGGCCTCGACCGCGGCGTTGAGCAGCACGTACCCGATGATCAGGAAGCCGATGAGCGGGACGACCAGGTGCAGCAGCCAGTTGCGCGACTTCCCCTTCACGACGTGGTGCACGAACACCGAGACGTGCAGGAGCATGAAGCCGAACAGGGCGCCGAAGTTCACCAGGGACGAGATCGTGTCGATCTGCCCGACGAAGAACAGCACGAGGATCGCGGACAGCACCGAGACGACGATGATCGCGTTCTGCGGGACCTGTCGGCCGTTCAGCTTGTGCAGGAACGCGGGGAGCTGCCGGTCGCGGCTCATCGAGAACAGCAGGCGGCTCGTGGCGGCCTGCGCGGCCATGGCGTTCGCGATGCCGACGGCCAGGACGTTCACCGCGAAGAACGCCGTCGCCCACCCGCTCGACGAGGCCTGTTCGACGATCGAGAAGAAGGCGTTGCCGACCTCGCTGTCCGGGAACGCGTCCCGGCCGGCGGCCAGGGCGGATGCGAGCCACGTCTGCAGGACGAACAGGAACGCGACGATCACCAGCGCCAGGATCATCGCGAGTCCGGCGCCACCGCGGCGGCCGGTGGACTCCTCGGACAGGGTCGAGATGCCGTCGAAGCCGAGGAAGCTCAGGACCGCGATGGACAGGGCGCTCGCGATGAGCGGCGCGGAGACCTTCGACGGGTCCCACACCTGGTCGGTCGAGAACGAGGCACCGGGCACCGTGCCGCCGGTGAGGGCGACGATCGCGATGACGACGAAGATCGCGACGAACACGAGCTCGATGAGCAGGAAGATGCGGTTCGCGAGCTTGAGCGACGAGACGCCGAGCAGGTTGATGACGGTGTTGATCGCGACGAAGAGCAGCGCCCACAGCCAGCGGGGCGTGCCGGGGAAGATACCGACCATGCTCTCCGCGGCGAACACGTAGAGCAGCGTCGGGACGAGCAGGTAGTCGAGCAGGATCGCCCAGCCGGCGAAGAACCCGGCGGTGGGGTGGATGCCGCGGCCGACGTAGGAGAACACGCTGCCCGCGAGCGGGATGGACTTCGCCATCTGCGCGTACGCGAGCGCCGTGAAGATCATCGCCACGAGACCGACGAGGTAGACGAGCGGCACCATGCCGCTCGACGCGTTGTAGACGGTGCCGAAGATCGCCCAGGGGGCGATCGGCACCATGAAGACGAGCCCGTAGACGAGCAGGTCGGTGGTGGACACGGAGCGCTTGAGCTCCTGCTTGTAGCCGTAGGCCTCGAGCTGCTGCTGTGCGGAGAGCTCGCTGTGCTGCTGCGACATGACGGTTCCGTTCGGGGAGACGGTGCGTGGGTGGGGGGAGCCGGACGGGAGGATCGTGGCGGGGTGGTGCCGCGCCTCCCGTCCGGCCACGAGACCGACGAGGTAGACGAGCGGCACCATGCCGCTCGACGCGTTGTAGACGGTGCCGAAGATCGCCCAGGGGGCGATCGGCACCATGAAGACGAGCCCGTAGACGAGCAGGTCGGTGGTGGACACGGAGCGCTTGAGCTCCTGCTTGTAGCCGTAGGCCTCGAGCTGCTGCTGTGCGGAGAGCTCGCTGTGCTGCTGCGACATGACGGTTCCGTTCGGGGAGACGGTGCGTGGGTGGGGGGAGCCGGACGGGAGGATCGTGGCGGGGTGGTGCCGCGCCTCCCGTCCGGTGTGGGGTCGCGACCTAGGAGGTGGGCCGGTCCGCGACGGTGGGGTGGTCGTCGTGCGTCGCCGCGAACGCGGCGACGAGGCGGCGGAACTCCTCCGGCTGCTCCAGGTGGGTGCAGTGGCTGGCGCCGGGGAAGACGTGCTGGCGGACGTCGGCGATGCGCTCGACGAAGGGCTGCCAGGTGGCGGGGGTGGCCTCGTCGTGCTCGCCGGCGACGACCAGGGTGGGGACGGCGACCCGGTCGAGCCGGTCGACGATCGTCCAGTCGCGCATGGTGCCGATGACGTGGAACTCGTTCGGGCCGTTCATCGTGTGGTAGACCGTCGGCTCCTGTTCCATCTGGGTCTCGGAGTCGACGAAGTCCTGCGGCATGGGGACGACGCGGCAGACGTGGCGCTCGTAGAAGACCTGCGTCGCGGCGAGGTACTCGGGGTCGTCGACCGTGCCGGCCTGCTCGTGCCGGGTCAGGGCGTCCTGGACGTCCCCGGGCAGCTGCGCGCGGAGCTCGGCGGCGCCGTCGACCCAGAGCTGCATCGACGCGGGGGAGTTGCAGATCATCAGGCTGCGCAGGTGTTCGGGCTGCCGGACGGCGATCTCCGCGCCGAGCATGCCGCCCCACGACTGCCCGAGGACGTGGTGGTCGCCGAGGCCCAGGTGCTCGACGAGCGCGGCGTACTCGTCGACGAAGAGCTGCGGGACCCAGGTGTCGACGGGGGCGTCGGGACGGTGGGAGCTCCGGCCGCAGCCGAACTGGTCGTGGTGGACGACGGTCCGACCGGTCTCGTCTGCAAGGGCCGCGAGGTTCCGGAGGTAGTCGTGGGCCATGCCGGGGCCGCCGTGCAGCACGACGAGCGGCAGCGCACCGGGGGTCGGGGAGTCGGGTTCGGTGGCGCGGTACCAGGTGTGGCCGTCGCGGAACGGCATCGTGCCTTCGGTGATGCGGGACATGCCGCTCAGCATGGCTCCCGAAAAGGTCTGCTGCAAGACCTTTTCCGGTCCTTTAACGTGGACGAAACAGGACGGGAGGGGCCGACGTGGCGGAACGCGCGCCGGAGAGCCGGGTCGACGAGGTCGAGGACCGGCTCGTCACCGCGGTCGCCGTCGGTGAGTACCTGCCCGGGTCCCGGCTGCCGCCGGAACGCGAGCTGACCGGGGACGTCCAGGACGCCCTGACCCGGC
>NZ_CP054593.1:3690114-3690230 GCF_013347165.1 Curtobacterium sp. Csp2 | reverse complement strand
GTTGTGGTCAAGCACACGATGGACGAACACAGTGGGTGTACGCTGGGGGGCTACGAGAGTGGTCAGATGGGAAGGTGAGCGGCCGTCGCAATTGGCGTGTGTGCGCTTTTTTTTTT
>NZ_CP054593.1:3664486-3690104 GCF_013347165.1 Curtobacterium sp. Csp2 | reverse complement strand
GAGATGTGTATAAGAGACAGTGCGCGTACAGCGCGGCGGCCGGGTCGACCCGGGTCGAGGTCTGCTCGCCGGCGAGGAGCACGGGGATCGGCACCCACGCCTTCACCGGTCGGCGCTGCCCGGGCGCGCGGGTCGTGAGCACGTCGACCAGGTTGCGCACAGCCCGCTCCTGCGTCTCGAGGACGTCCTCGTGCGGGGCGGTCCGGTAGCAGGTGACGAGGTCGAGCTGGTGTGCGAGCTCCGCGGTGACGTTGCCGTGCAGGTCCATCGACGCCGACACGATCGTGTCCGGCCCGACGACCGCGCGGATGCGCCCGAGCAGGTCCGTCTCGGCGTCGTCCAGACCCTCGACGACCATCGCGCCGTGGACGTCGAACCAGAGCCCGTCGACCGGGCCGCCCGCGACCACCGACGTCAGCCGGTCGACGATCTCGCCCGCGAGCGCCTCGTACGCCGAGCGCAGGACCACCCCGCCGGGCAGCGCGTGCCCGGTCAGGGTCCCGCGCAGGTCGACCACGTCCGCGTACGCCGCGAGGAACGGGGACCGGGCGACGACGTCCTGCCCGCGGACCGGGTGGAACGCCGCGGCGTCCGTCCGGGTCGGCGTGAAGGTCGAGGTCTCGATCGCGAGTCCGGCGATCGCGACCACCGGACGGCGTGGCGCGGCGACGGCGGCGGGGACGGCGGAGTCGGACACGGTCACAGCATAGGCAGCGCCGTCGGCCGGCACGTGTCGGTCGAAGTGCGGACTACCGCACCCCCTGGACGGGGGTCAGGATGGGCCTCCTAGTTGCACCCTGCAACGCAGCAGGGTCCTGACCGAGGAGTCCACATGAAGCACACCCTCGCAGCGGCGCTCGCCGCCGTGGCCGTCGTCGCCGGCGGCGTGTTCGCCGCCACCCCCGCCACGGCGCTGCCCGCCGGGACCGAGGTCGTCGGCGGCGAGAAGGCGCCCACCACGACCTGGGCCGTCCAGCTCGAGGCCTCCGGCGGGACCATCCCGTCCGGCTACGTCAGCAACTGCACCGGCGAGCAGATCAACGCCTCGTGGATCCTCACCGCGCGGCACTGCATCGACGGCATCGGGGCGATGAACGTCTACCACTCGAACTCCACGACGAACCGCGGCTCCGCCGTCGCCGTCGACCGGGTCACCGCGGCCCCGGCCGGGGACATCGCCCTCGTGCACCTGCGCAGCACCTACTCCCTGTCGACCTACGCGCCCCTCGACCTGACGGCCGCCGCCAAGTCGAGCGGCACCGGCGTCATCGAGGGCTACGGCCTGCGGGCGAACGCGCAGCAGTCCGACGGGCTCTACCAGGCGACGGTCTCGCTGACCGGCGCCTCGCGTGACGCCTACAACGGCAAGGCGCAGCACGTCACGGGTGTGACCGGCGCCTCGAACCACGGCGACTCCGGCGGCCCGCTCCTGGTGAACGGCAAGGTGGTGGCCGTCTGCTCGACCGGTGACAGCGCCGACCCCGGCGCGGACACGACGGCCGGCTCGAACTACGCGCTCCTGTCGCAGTCGTCCTCGTGGATCCGTTCCACGGCCGGCGTCTGACCAGCGCCACCACCTGACGGACGGGAGGCGCGGTGCCGGCCCGCACCGCGCCTCCCGTCCGTCGACCGCCCGCGTCCACGACGCGAGCGGAGGGCACCCACCCGCGTCCACGACGCGAGCGGACAGCACCCACCCGCGTCCGTGACGCGAGCGGTCTGCACCCGCGTCAGGCGCCGTGCGCCTCCTCGGCGACCGGCTGCCACTCGCGCCACGTCGCGAGGCGCGACTCGTAGTCCTGCTCGGCGATGCCGAGCGGCGCCTTGCCGAAGAAGACCCGCAGCGGCGGCTGGTCCGCGTCGACGACCTTGAGGATCGCGGAGCGCGTGGCCTCGGGCTTGCCCGGGTCGGAGGCGGACGGGCGCTTCGACGCGGCCTCGCGGACGTCCGCGTAGGCGTCGAGCTCCTCGCTGTGCTTCGAGGACGGGCCCGACCAGTCGGTCGAGAAGCCGCCCGGCTCGACGAGCGTGACGTGGATCCCGAAGCCCGCGACCTCCTGCGAGAGCGACTGCGACAGGCCCTCGAGCGCCCACTTCGACGCGTGGTAGGCGCCGACCGTCGGGAACGCGCTGATGCCCCCGATGCTCGACACCTGCACGATGTGCCCAGAGCCCTGCTCGCGCATGATCGGCAGCGCCGCCTGCGTGACCCAGAGCGCTCCGAAGAAGTTCGTCTCGAGCTGCGCGCGGACCTCGTCCTCGGTGAGTTCCTCGACCATGCCGAAGTGTCCGAAGCCCGCGTTGTTCACGACGACGTCGAGCCGGCCGAAGTGGTCGGCGGCCTGCCGGACGGCGGCGACGTCCGCGTCCTTGTCCGTCACGTCGAGGCGGATCGCCAGGAACGTGTCGGGGTACTGCTCGACGAGCGCCTGCACGTCGTCGGTGTCCCGGGCGGTGCCCGCGACGGAGTCGCCGCGCTCCAGGGCGGCCTCCGCCCACTCACGGCCGAAGCCCTTCGACGCGCCGGTGATGAACCAGGTCTTGGCCATGTGGTGCCTCCTGTTGCTGTTCGGGTGACCGCGAGCAGGCAACGCCCGTCGCCCGGGCGTGGCCTGGGTGCGCGGGTGACAGCACCCGCTGGACCGGCGCGGAGCAGCCGCCGAGCACCATGGCCCCATGAGCCAGTACGAGAAGCGCGACCCGATCTCCCTCTACCCGAAGCCGCCGTTCCCCGAGCAGGAGCAGTCCCTTCCGGGAGCCGCCTGGAAGATGGACCCGGAGCCCGACCACGGCGAGCGGAGCTACGTCGGCAAGGGGCGGCTCACCGGCTTCCGCGGCATCGTCACCGGCGCCGACTCCGGCATCGGACGCGCGGCGGCGATCGCGCTCTCCCGCGAGGGCGCCGACCTCGTCCTCTCCTACCTGCCCGACGAGCAGGAGGACGCCGAGCAGGTCCGCGACCTCCTGGAGTCCGAGGGGCGCCGTGCCGTGCTCGTCCCGGGCGACATCTCCGACGAGCAGTACTGCAAGGACCTCGTCCAGCAGGCCGTCGACGAGCTCGGTGGCCTCGACACCCTGGTCATGGTCGCCGGCCGGATGGACAGCAACGACGACATCCTGACGCTGTCGACCGAGCACTTCGACTCGACGTTCAAGACGAACATCTACTCCCTGTTCTGGCTGACCCAGGCGGCGGTGCCGCACCTCGAGCCCGGGTCGACGATCGTCACGACCGGGTCGATCCAGGCGTCGACCCCGGCGCCCGACAAGGTCGACTACGCGATCTCGAAGAGCGCCGTGAAGACCTTCACCGAGGCCGTCGCCCAGCAGCTCGCACCGAAGGGCATCCGTGTGAACTCGGTCGCACCCGGGCCCGTGTGGACCCCGCTGCAGCCCGGCTCCGACGACGCGCAGACGGTGGCGCACTTCGGCGAGCAGGCCCCGTACGGTCGCCCGGGCCAGCCCGCCGAGCTCGGTGCCGCCTACGTGCACCTGGTCAGCCCCGAGTCGAGCTACCAGTCGGGCTCGACGGTGACGATCGCCGGCGGCACCCCCGCCTTCTGATCCGCGCGCAGGAAGCCGTTCCGCGCGTAGCGGGCCGTTCCGCGCGAGGGAAGCTGTTCCGCGCGTAGCGGGTCGTTCGTTCCGACCCGGTACGCGCGGATCGGCATCCCACGTCGGGTGCGATGGGACGGAACGCGCGTGACACCGGACGGGAGGCACGTGGCGACACCGCCCTGAGCCTCCCGTCCGTCCCAGGGGCACGCTGGCAGCATCGGTCACGACGACGGGAGCAACCGATGGCCGGTGTGACGCACGTGGTGCTGGTGACGTGGGCAGGCGACGACGAGGCCGGGAGCCGCGCGGACGCGCTCTGCCGCGAGCACCTCGTCCGCATCGACGGGGTCGAGTCGGTGCACTCGGGGCCGAGCATCAGCACGGAGGGCCTGGAGGGCGGCTTCGACTGGATGCTCGCGGTGCGCTTCCGTGACCCCGAAGCGCTCGCCGCCTACCTGCCGCACCCGGAGCACCGACCGGTCGCCGACCACATCGGGGCGTCGAGCGAGCGCGTCGTGGTGTTCGACGTCGCCGACTGACCGCACCGGGCCGATCGACCGGACCGGGCCGACCGCTCAGGCCTGCTTGCGCCGCGGCCGTGCTGACCGTGGCGGGACCGTCCGCATGTGCGCCTTCACCCGGCCCAGGACGTCGTCGAGCGTCTGCACGTCCTCGCGCGACAGGGGCTCGAGGAACAGCTGCCGGAGCACCTCGACGTGCCCGGGGAAGACCCGACCGAGCAGCGCGCGGCCGGCGTCGGTGAGCGAGACGGTGACGCTCCGTTCGTCCTCGGCCGAGGGGGCCCGAACGACCAGGCCGTCCCGTTCGAGCAGCCCCACCTGGTAGGTCAGACCGCTCCGGCTGTAGACGACCCCGTCCGCCAGGTCGGTCATCCGCAGGCTGCCGTCCGCGTCGCCGAGCGTGGCGAGCAGCTGGAACTGCACGTAGCTCAGGCCCCCGGCGTCCTTGAGCTGCTGCTCGACCGTGTGCCGGAGCAGGCTGCTCACCTCGATGAGCGAGAAGTAGGCACCGAGTTCGGAGGGGTCGAGCGGCGGCACGGGTTCGGTCACGGCGGCAGTCTAGTGCTGCGAGTTCGAAGCACCTCCTGAGTGCTCTCGGAGGCTCGCGCTGCCGGCTCGGCGCTCCGGGAGCCGTCGCCCCTGCCACCATGGACGGATGACCGACCCTGAGTTCCGCCGCCGTCGGCGCACGGCCGACGTGGTCGGCATCCTCGAACCGAACCCGCGCCCGCTCACCACGGTCCTCGTCGCGGTCGTCGACGTGCTGGTGCTGACCGTCGTCGGGTTCTTCCTCGGCACCGTCGACCTCGGGCTCGCGAAGGCGTTCAACACGGTGCACGTCGGTGCCCTCGGGGCCTTCACGACCGCGGTCTACCACGTGATCAGCCCAGTGCCGGCGATCGCGCTGACCTTCGTCGTCGCGGGGATCATCTGGTGGCGGGCCCGGGACCTGCGACCGGCGCTCGGCTTCGGGATGACGATCGCGATCACGTGGCTGCCCTCGGCGGTCGTGAAGGAGATAGTGCACCGGGCCCGGCCGGACGTGGCGCTCCTGCCGCACCCGTTCCCCGTGCAGCCCGACCCGAGCTACCCGAGCGGCCACACCGTCTACATCACGGCGTTCGTCATCGCCCTCGTCTGGGTCGTCCGCGAGACCCGGTGGCACCGGCTCGCGCAGGCCCTCGGCGTCGTGGCGATCGTCGTCGTGTTCCTGTCGGTGTCGATCGACGCCGTGCACTTCCCGACGGACGCGGCCGCCTCGATCCTGTGGGCACTCGCGGTGGCCCCGGCGGCACGGGTCGTCTGGGTCGACTGGATCACCCCCCGCATCCCGTTCCTCCACCCGCGCGAGGGCGCCGCCGTCCCGGTCAGCCCCGGCCGCTGACACCCTCCGCCGGCCGCCGGCCCCGAGTCTCGCCACCGGCGACACGACTCGGGACCGCGGCCCCGAGTCGTGTCGCTCAGCCCGAGACTCGGCCCGCGCCCGCGCCCGCGCCCGTGCCTGCGCCCGCGCGCCGCGCCACCACGAGCGCCCCGACGGCGACGACGGCCGACGCGAGCATCACCACCGCGAGCGGCGCCGCCGTGCCCTCCCCGCCCAGGCTGACGAGCGGCGACACCAGCGCCGCGAGCCCGAACTGCAGCGCCCCGAGCACCGCCGACGCGCTGCCGGCCACCCCGGGCACCGCCCCGAGCGCGAGCGCCGTCGCGTTGCCGAGCACCAGGCCGAGCGACCCCTCCGCGGTGAACAGCGGCACGGCGAGTCAGAAGACCGGCGCCCCGGTGGCGACGAGCAGCGCGAACGCCACCGTCGACGCCACGACCAGGGCGATCCCGAGCGTCAGGACGCCCCCGACCGAGCGGGTCGCGGTGAGCCTCGCGGACAGGACGCTCATGCCCATCAGCGCGAGCGCGTTCAGGCCGAACGCCATCCCGTAGCCGACCGTGTCGAGCCCGAGCATCCCCTGGTACAGGAACGGCGACGCCGAGATGTAGGCCATCATCACCGCGAACGCGAAGCCGAACACCGCGGTGTACCCGACGAACGTCCGCGAACGCAGCGCCCGCAGCGGCGACCCGGCCGACACCCGCTCGGCGCGCAGCGCGTCCCGCCGGGAGCGCAGGTGCGTCTCCCGCACGACCGCGAGCACGGCGACGAGCATCACGACCGCCAGCCCGAGCACGGTCGTCAGCAGCCCGCGCCAGCCGATCGGCCCGGTGAGCAGCCCGCCGAGCAGCGGCGCGACCACGGGGGCGACCCCGCCGACGATCATCATGAGCGAGAACGCGCGCGCCGCGGGCTTGCCGGTCGCGAGGTCGGAGATCACCGCCCGCCCGATCACCATCCCGGCCGCGCCGCCCAGGCCCTGCAGCAGCCGGGCGACGACGAGCACGGCGACGTTCGGCGCGAGCACCGCGGCGGCGCTCGCGAGCACGCAGAGCGCGGCCCCCGCCAGCAGCGGCGGCACGCGGCCGAACCGGTCGGACAGCGGGCCGAACACGAGCTGCCCGGCGGTCACCCCGACCAGGAACGCGGTCAGGGTCAGCTGCACGGTCGTCGCGGACGCCGCCAGCTCGGTGGTCATCTGCGGGAACGCCGGCAGGTACAGGTCGGTCGCGAACGGGGCGACCGCGCTGAGCAGGCCGAGCGCGAGCAGCAGCGGTGTCGTGATGCCCGTCGGCCGGGAGGAGGGCTTCGCCGTCGTGGCGCGGATGGATCCGGTGTCGGTCGTCATGGTTATGAAAGCATAACTGATGCGGTCGGGACGGTACAGTGACCGCATGGCACCAGCGGTCTCCGACGACGCCCTCGCCGAGTTCGCCGACGTCGTCCTGCGCATCGGTCGCGAGGTCGACCCGCACGGCCAGCACGCCCTCGACATCGTCCCGCTCACCGGGACCGAGGCGCTCGTCATGCGCTGGGTGCACCGCAACCCGGGGGCCTCTCCGAGTGCGGTCGCCGAGGCCACGGCCCTCCAGCGCAGCAACTGCAGCGCCGCGCTCCGCTCCCTCGTCGCGAAGGGCATGGTCGAGCGCCGCACCGCCCCGGAGGACGCCCGCACCGTCCAGCTGCACCCGACGCCGCTCGCCGACGAGAGCATCGCCCGACTGCACGCGTCCTGGGCGGGGCGGCTGCGCGCCGCCCTCGGCGGCGACGAGCGCGGCCTCGAGGCCGCAGCGGCCCTGCTGGCACGACTCGACGACGGCCTGCGACGACGGGACTGACGTCGGACGGGAGGATCGTGGCGGGCCCGCCACGATCCTCCCGTCCGGTGTGGGGCCGGTCCGCGCGATCGGGCGAGCGGTCAGGCGCGCTGTCGCGACGCCTCGTCGTCGATCGGGAGCAGCCGGCGGGCGCCGTGGCCCTCCGCGCCGAGCGCGTCGCCCGGGTTGACGACCAGGCAGGCGTTCAGCGACACGCAGCCGCAGCCGATGCACTGCGTCATCTCCTGCTGCAGCCGCTCGAGCTCGAGCTGGCGTGCCCGCAGCCGTGCCCGCCACCGTTCGTTGAGCCGTGCCCAGTCGCGGAGCGACGGCATCCGGTCGGTCGGCAGCGCAGCGAACTGCTCGGCGACCTCGGCGAGCGGGATGCCGAGCCGCTTGGCGACCTGGATGATCGCGATCCGCCGCTCGACGTGCCGTGGGTACAGCCGTGTGCCGCCGGTCGTGCGCTCGGGGTGGATCAGGCCCTTGCGCTCGTAGAAGTGCAGGGCCGAGGCGGCCACCCCGGTGCGCTGGACGACCTCGCCGATGGAGAGCAGGTCGGTCGGCTTCGGCTCCGGGATCTCCACCATGGTCGAGATCCTACGGCCGCGCGCAGCGGCCCCTGGTACCCTCGACGGCGAACAAGACACGCAGTGTGTATCTACCGGCCGTCGGCACCCCGGCGGACAACGGCGGCACCCGATGGGCCCGCTCGATCCAGGCCGGCCCCAGAAGGCACACCCCTGATGCTCCAACCCCGACGCACCGATGCGTCCCTCGTCTCCCTCGCCGGTCCCTGGTACTTCCCGATCGCGTTCGTCGCCCGGCTCCCGTTCGCCATGATGGTCGTGGGGGTCCTGACGCTCGTCGTCGCCTCCCGTGACTCGGTCGCCCTCGGCGGCGTCAACTCCGCCTTCGTCGGCATCGGCTCGGCCGTCTTCGGCCCGCTGGTCGGTGCCGCCGCCGACCGGTTCGGCCAACGTGCCGTGCTGGTGCCCGTCGGCCTGGCGAACGCGGTGCTCCTCGGCGCGCTCCCGTTCGTCGTCGCGGGCACCGCGCCGGACCTCGCCGTCCTCGTGATGTCGTTCTGCATCGGCGCGAGCGCGCCGCAGGTCGCCCCGATGTCCCGCACCCGGCTCGTCGCGATCATCCGGCAGCGGATGGCACCGCAGCGGCACGAGCGCGTCCTCAGCGGCACGATGGCCTACGAGTCCGCGGCCGACGAGACGGTGTTCATCGTCGGACCGTTCCTGGTCGGGCTCCTGGCGAGCGCGATCGCCCCGTGGGTCGCGGTCGCCGGTGCCGCCGCCCTGACCCTGGTCTTCGTGACGGCCTTCGCACTGCACCCGACCGGACGGCTCGTCGTCGGCGGTGCCGAGCGCGAGACCCCGGCGCCCGCGACGCAGCTCCTCCGCACGCGGCTCGTCGTCGTGGTGCTCGGGATCCTCGGCGTCGGCCTGTTCTTCGGCTCGACGCTGACCTCGCTGACCGCGTTCATGGAGCAGCACGGGGAGTCGTCCCAGGCGGGGCTGCTCTACGGGATCATGGGCATCGGCTCCGCGGCCCTGGCGCTCGGTTCCGCGGCCTTCCCGCGGGCGTTCGGCGTCGGGTGGCGCTGGCTCGCCTTCGGCGTCGTGCTGCTCGCCGGCGCGGTGGCGTTCGCGGCGGCGGACTCGGTCGGCGCCGTGGCCCTCGTGCTCGGCCTGATGGGCATCGGCATCGGGCCGACCCTGGTGGCGCAGTACAGCCTCGGGTCCGAGCGCTCCCCGGTCGGTCGCTCGGCGACCACGATGACGATCCTCGGCTCGGCGGTCATCGTCGGGCAGTCCGTGGCGTCCGCGATCGTCGGCGAGTTCGCCGAACGTGCCGGGGCCGGCGCGGCGATGGCGTTCCCGGCGTACGCGGCGGCGCTCGTCGTGCTCGCGGCGGTGCTCAACCTGGTGTTGGCCCGCCGCGCGGCCTGACGGGCCGGAGACCGCAGGCCCGCTCACCGGGGCAGGATGGCGGCATGCGCTTCCTGGTCCTCGGCGGCACCGCCTGGCTCGGCGCCGCGGTCGTCGACGACGCCCTCCGCGCCGGTCACGACGTCACGTGCCTCGCCCGCGGCTCGGCCGTCCCCGCGGGTGCCCGGTCGGTGGTCGCCGACCGGGACCACCCGGACGCCCTCGAGGCGGTCGTCGACGACGGTCGGTGGGACGCGGTCGTCGACGTGTCCCGCACGCCCGTGCACGTGCGCCGTGCGGTCCGGGCCCTCGAGCCGGTCGCTGACCGGTACGTGTTCGTCTCGACCGTCAGCGTGTACGCCTCGCACGCCGAGCGCGGCGCCGACGAGACCGCGGCCCTGCTGCCACCGAGCGACGACCCCGCCGAGTACGGCGCCGCGAAGGTCGCCTGCGAGCGCGCGGTGGCCGACGGCTTCGGCCCGGAGCGCGCGTCGATCGCCCGGGCGGGACTCGTCGGCGGACCGGGCGACCACACCGGCAGGTCGGGGTACTGGCCCTGGCGGTTCGCCCACGCCGCCGCGACCGGCCGCTCGGTGGTCGTGCCGGCCGACGGCGACCGTCCCACCGCGGTCGTCGACGTCCGCGACCTCGCCGGCTGGCTCGTCGGCGCCGCGGAGGGCGGTCGGCCGGGCGTCTCGAACGTCACCGGTGACCCCGTCACCCTGCGCCAGCACCTCGGCGCTGCGCGGAGCGTCGCGGGGGCGTCCGCGCCGGTCGTGGCGCTCGACGACGACACCCTGATCGGGCACGGTGTCGCGCCGTGGGCCGGTGCGCGATCGCTGCCGCTCTGGATCCCCGACGCGGACCACCAGGGGATGAACGACCGGTCGAACGCCCGGGCGGTCCGTGCGGGACTGACGCTGCGTCCGCTCGCCGAGACCCTGTGCGACGCCCTGGCGTGGGAGGTGCGGCAGCCGCGTCACCCGCACGGCGCCGGGCTGTCCGACGACGACGAGGACGCACTGCTCGCCGGCCGCTGACGGCAGCGACGCACCGGCCGGGCCGCCGGGTCAGTCCTCGGTGTCGTCGACCAGCAGGTCCTCGTGCCGGTAGTCGTTCGACCGCAGGCCGGCCCGGGCGATCATGTGCGACGACACCGGCACCAGGAACAGCTGGAAGACCATCACCGGCAGCACGACCCAGAACGCCGTCCAGGTCCCCACCGCGACGACGACCGCCGCGAGCGCCATCGCGAGCCCGAGGACCTGCGGCTTCGCCATCGCGTGCAGCCGGACGAGGGGGTCCGGGAACCGCACGATGCCGATCGCCGCCGCGAGGGACAGCGCGGCGCCGACGAGCAGCAGGACGAGGGCGACCCAGGCGCGGACGCCGGCGGTGTCGACGAAGGACTCGAGGATCTCGATCACGGGCGGCGCTCCTCGTCGACGGCGTGCTCCGGGGTGGTCGCGTCGAGCCCCTCGTCGGAGGGGTCGGACGACGGGGTGACGATGCGGGCGACCGCGATCGTGGCGAACACGCTCGTGGCCGCGATGACCACGAGCACCGGCACGGCGGTCAGGTCCCGGCGGACCACCATCGCCGCGGCGATGACGATGAGCGCGGTGGTCAGCACGATGTCCGAGCCGATCATCCGGTCCAGGATGGTCGGCCCGCGGACGATCCGACCGACCGCCAGGGCGAGCGTCGCACCGAGCAGCACGAGCAGCAGGACGACCCCGACGGCCATCACGACGACCGCGGCGCTCACCGGGTCACCTCCGGCAGCGGCTCGGCCAGCTCGGACACGTCCTGTCGCGAGCCGATCGCCCGGATCACCATCTCCTCGATCCGGTGCGCCTCGCGAGTCGCGGCGTGCACCTGCTCGACGCGTTCGGTGTCGAGCACGTGCAGCAGCAGCCGTCGACGGGGCAGGTCGACGTCGGCGACGTACGACCCCGGCACGAGCGAGATCGCCAGCGTCGCGAGCGTGAAGGTCATCTCGGACGTCGTGTGCAGCTGCACGAGCGCGATCGAGCTGCGCCGAACCCCGCGGGGCCGGACCGCGACCCAGGCGACCCGGAACGAGGCCGCCACGACGAGCCCGGCCCAGACCACCAGGAACCAGAGCAGCCGGGGCAGCGAGAGCCGCTTCGACAGCGGGACCGGCGGGAGCGGGAGGAGCTGGGTGACGAGCAGCGCGACGACCACGCCGCAGAGCAGCGTCAGGACGGTCCACGACCCCCACAGCAGCGCCCACAGCACGGTCAGCCCGGCGACGAGCGGCACGTCGTAGCGCCACGCGACGGCGATGCGTCGTGCGTTCGAGATCCGGCGGACGTCGGTCATCGCGCACCTCCGAGGACGGCCTGGACGTAGCGGGCGGGGGACTCGAGGGACTCCGCCGCGCGGGTCGCGTAGCCGTAGAGCGGCCCGGCGACGACCGTCAGGGCGACCGACCCGAGGACCGCCACCGTCGTGACGGCGACGAGCATGCGTGGCAGGCGGGCCGGCTCCGGCGCTTCGCCGGCGGTGGCCGTCGCGCCGGTCGCCGGACGGGAGGCGCTGCTCGCGTGGGGTGCGTCGGTGACGGTGGTCGAGCCTCCCGGGTGGTACGCCTCGCCCGTCTCCTCGGAGACGGTGAGGGGCGCCGGTTCCGGCGACCGCAGGTGCGCGTGCGGCTCGGCCGTCGTGACGTGCGGGGCCGCCGCCTCGGCGGCCGGCTTCGGTCGCCAGAAGGCGGCGTCCCAGACGCGCATCAGCGCGTACAGGGTCAGGAGGCTCGTGACGACCCCGGCGGCGACCGTCACCCACGCCATCGGGGAGCCGTCCTCGGCCGCTGCGCGGAACAGGCCGAGCTTGCCGATGAAGCCGGAGAAGGGCGGGATCCCGCCGAGGTTGAACGCCGGGACCAGGTACAGCGCCGCCAGGAGGGGTGCCGCCTTGAGCAGCCCGCCGAGCGACCGGCTCGAGGTCGTGCCGCCGACGCGCTCCATCACGCCCGACACCAGGAACAGCGTGGTCTGCACGACGATGTGGTGCACCGTGTAGAACACCGCGGCCGCCGTGCCCGCGACCGTGCCGAGGCCGATGCCCATCACCATGAAGCCGATGTGGCTGATCAGCGTGAACGACAGCAGTCGCTTGACGTCGGTCTGCGACACCGCGCCGAGCACGCCGACGATCATCGTCAGGACCGCCACGACGAGCAGGACCGTGTTGAGCTGCGGTCTCGGGAAGATGATCGTCTCGAGGCGGATGATCGCGTAGATGCCGACCTTCGTGAGCAGGCCCGCGAACACCGCCGTGACCGGGGCCGGGGCGGTCGGGTACGAGTCCGGCAGCCAGAACGCCAGGGGGAACACGGCGGCCTTGATGCCGAACCCGATGAGCAGCATGGTGTGCAGGAGCAGCTGCACGTGCTCCGGGAGCTCGGCCATGCGCTGCGAGATCTGCGCGATGTTCACGGTGCCGGTGGCCCCGTAGACCAGGCCGATCGCGGCGAGGAAGATCGCCGACGCGATGAGGCTCGTGACGATGTACGTCGTGCCGGCGCGCACCCGCTGCTCGCTGCCGCCGAGGGTGATGAGCACGTAGCTCGCCACCAGGAGCATCTCGAACGCGACGTAGAGGTTGAAGAGGTCGCCGGCCATGAACGCGTCGAGGACACCCGCCGCGAGCACGAGGTAGGTCGGGTAGAAGATCGTGACCGGGGCGTCCTCGTCGTCCGCGGCCAGGCCCTGCCCGATCGAGAACAGCAGGACGAGCAGGAGCACGCTCGCGCTCACGGTGAGGAGCAGGGCGCTCAACCGGTCGACCACCAGCGAGATGCCGTACGGCGCCTCCCAGCCGCCGACCTGCACCACGATCGTGCCGTGCTGGTCGACCAGGACCATGAGCGTCGCCGCGACCGCGACGGCGACCGCGAGCACCGCGACGGTGATCGCACGCTGGAGCTTCTGGTGCCGGAGCAGCCCGAGCGCGACGGCCGCGCCGAGCAGCGGGACGAGGACGAGCAGCGGGACGAGCCAGGTCATCGGGAGGCCTCCTCGCGCTGCGCGGCTTCGGGGTCGGTGTCGATCTCGGGGTCCTCGTCCGCCAGGTCGTCGCGGTCCTTGCCGATCGCGGCGTCGGCCTCGTCGACCTCGACCTCGTCGGCGCGGGAGAGCTTCCAGGACCGGTGGATGAGCGCGAGGAGGAACGCGCTCACGGCGAAGGTGATGACGATCGCGGTGAGGGCGAAGGCCTGGGGGAGCGGGTCGGTGATGCCCTCGGCGGACTTGCCGATCGGCGGCCGGCCTGCGGCGCCGGACATGATGAGCAGCAGCAGGTTGAGCGCGTTGCCGAGCAGCAGGAAGCCGAGCAGCATCCGCGTCAGCGAGCGTTCGAGCAGCAGGTACACCCCGCACGAGAACAGCACCGCCATCGCGATGACGAGGACCAGCGTGATGGTCATGCGGCACTCCCTTCCGGGGTCGAGGCTGCGGCGTTGTCGGCGGGGTCGGACTCGGTCGTGTCGGCGATCGGGGCGCGGGAGTCCTCGAGGCGCTGGCGGTCGACCTCGGCACCGAGGCTCCGGAGCACGTCGAGCACGAGCCCGACGACGACCAGGTAGACCCCGATGTCGAAGAACGTGGCGGTGACGAACTCCACGTGGCCGAGCACGGGGACGGTGGCCTCGAAGAACTCGGAGTACAGGGCTTCCTTCCCGAAGAACAGCGGCACGATCGCGGTCGTCGCCGCGGTCGCGACCCCGAGCCCGAGCAGGCGTCCGGCGCGGACCGGGGCGGCGGCGCCGAGCTCGGCCGGACCACCGGCGAGGTACCGGGCAGCGAGCGCGATCCCGGCGACGAGACCACCGGCGAACCCACCGCCGGCGGCGTTGTGCCCGGCGAACAGCAGGTAGAGCGACAGGACGATGAGCCCGTGGAACAGCAGGCGCACGACCACGTCGAGCAGGGCCGAGCGACCGGTCGGGATCGCGGCGCTCGTCGGCAGCCAGGCGCGGGGTTCCCCGTCCGGGCGGTGCTTGTCGCTCGTCACGCTCGAGGGCAGGTCCCGGAGCCGCGGGAGCGTGTCCTCGCGGGAGTCCAGGAAGATCAGGCTCGCGACGCCCGTGGCCGCGGCGACGACGACGGTCAGCTCGCCGAGGGTGTCCCAGCCGCGCAGGTCGACGAGGGCGACGTTCACGACGTTCAGGCCGTGCCCGAACGAGCTCGTGAGCGCGGGCAGGTCCGGCCAGAGCGGCTCGGCCGTCCGGGCGGAGGCCGCGACGACGACGACGACCGCGAGGGTGGCCCCGGCGAGGGCGGCGAAGAGCGCGCGGACGATCCGGAACCGCGAGGGGTTCGCGGTCGCGATCCGCGGGGGGAGCCGGCGGAGCACGAGCACGAACGCGATGAGCGTCACGGTCTCGACCACGAGCTGCGTGAGCGCGAGGTCGACGGCGCCGTGCAGGACGAAGAGCACGGACATGCCGTAGCCGGTGACGCCGACCAGGACGGCCGCGGCGAACCGGGTCTTCGCGGTGAGCACGGCGATCGCCGCGATCGCCATCACGACGACGACGGGCACCTGGCCCCACGAGTCCGCGAACCGGACGTGGAACGCCCACGGACCGCCGAGCACCAGGTTCGCGAGGGCCCCGGCGACGAACACCGACAGGATCACGGTCAGGTAGTAGGGGAGCGAGCCGCGCTGCAGGCCGGCGGTCAGGCCGGTCGCGAATCGGTCGAGCCCGCGCATCATCCGGCGGTACGTGCCCGAGGCGCTCGGCGAGCCCTCGAGCCGGTCCTGCAGGGCGCCGACCGGACGACGGAGCAGGAACAGGGCCGTGCCGCCGAGGAGCGTCAGCGCGGAGATGCCGAGGGCGGGCTCGAGGCCGTGCCACAGCGCCAGGTGCGGGACCTCGCCCGGCAGGGCGGCGTCGGCGGCCGCAGGTTCGATGCCGTGCGCGACCACCGGGGTCAGCAGGCCGAGGACGACCCCGGCGACGGCGAGCACCGACGGCACGACGCCGAGGCCGTGCAGCCCGTGCGGCTCCGTGGCCGCGACCCCGGGCTTCCGGGCGAAGGTGCCCCAGAGGAAGCGCAGCGAGTACGCCACGGTCAGGACCGACCCGAGCGTGACCCCGATCAGGGCAAGCCACGCCCACCCGGCCTGGGAACCGTGCAGCTCCTCGACGAAGCCGGTGAGCACGGCCTCCTTCGCGACGAAGCCGATCGTCGGCGGCAGCCCGGCCATCGATGCGAGCGCGAGCACGCTCACCACGACGAGCCACGGCGTGCGGCGCCCGAGCCCGCTGAGCTTCCGGAGGTCGCGGGTGCCCGTGGCGTGGTCGACCGCCCCGACGACCAGGAAGAGCGTCGACTTGAAGGTGGCGTGCGCGACGAGCAGGGTGACCCCGCCGAGCGCCAGGGCCGGCACGCCCCAGCCGACCGCGAGCACCAGGAAGCCGAGCTGCGCGACGGTGCCGTACGCGAGCAGGAGCTTGACGTCGGTCTGGCGCAGGGCGCGGTACCCACCGATGAGCATGCCGGCGACGCCGAGCACCGTGACGGTCTCGCGCCAGCCGGTCACCAGCGCGAACGCTGGGGCCAGCCGGGCGACGAGGTAGATGCCGGCCTTCACCATCGCCGCGGCGTGCAGGTAGGCGCTGACCGGGGTCGGGGCGGCCATCGCGGCGGGGAGCCAGAAGTGGAAGGGGACGATCGCCGACTTCGTCAGGGCGCCGAGGAGCACGAGCACGACGGCCACCGGCACGAGCGGTCCCGGTCGGTCGACGAGCTCCGGGGCCCGCGCGATGATGCCGGACAGGCTCGAGGTCCCCGCGGTCACGGACAGGGCGACGAGCCCCGCGAGCATCGCCAGGCCACCGGCGGTCGTGACGATGAGCGCCTGCATGGCGGCCGCGCGACTGGCCCGCTTCGCGGCGTCGTGTCCGATGAGCAGGTAGGAGAAGACGGTCGTCGCCTCCCACAGCACGAAGAGCACGATCACGTCGTCGGCGACCACGAGCCCGTACATCGAGCCGGCGAAGGCGGTCAGGACGCCCGCGAACCGGCCGGTCCCGGGTTCGTCGCGACCGAAGTACGACGCGCAGTACACGAGCACGAGGGCGCCGACGACGGACACCACGAGCGCGAGCACCCACGACAGGGCGTCCATCCGCAGCGCGATCGCCAGGTCGAGCTCGGGGATCCACCGCCACGTGCTCGTCACCCCGCCGTGCAGTGCGGCGTCCGTCCGGGCGACGGTCAGCACCGCGGCGGCGGCCGGTGCGAGGGCGGCGACGTAGAACACGCGGCGCCCGAGCAGGGGGGTCAGGGCGGGGACGATCAGGGCGACGATCGCGAACGCGACGAGGACGGAGACCATCGGGCACCTCCTCGGGGTCGGGCTGCAGTCCGGCTCACTGGGCCCTCACAGCCTACGAGCAGGCGGTTGGCAACTTCCTGTACGGCCGGACAGCCGGCGACGTGCGGGAGCAGACTGCCCCACCACTCTGCACCGCGACCGGCGCGGGCGTTGCGGGTCAGCGCTCGTACGCCTTCGCGGGGATCTGCGTCGCGAGCTTCCCGCCGGACACGTCGACGAGCGTCCCGGTGACGTACCCGGCCGCGTCGCTCGCGAGGAACACGAGCAGGTCCGCGACGTCGTCGGCCGACTCCCACCGCCGGATCGACAGCGTGTCGAGCAGCCGGTCCTGCGCGGCGGCCGGCATCTCGGCGAACCCGTTCATCGCCGTCGGCACCATGCCCGGCGCGTAGGCGTTGACGGTGATGCCCCACGGCCCGAGCTCGGACGCGAGCACCCGCGTGAAGGCGACGACCGCCGACTTCGATGCCGCGTAGGCCGCGCTCCCGACGCTCGGCACGATGGCCGCGAACGACGCCGCGTTGAGGATCCGTCCGCGTCCGGCGGCCTGCATGACCGGCGCGACCGCCTGGGCCACCAGGAACGTGCCGCCGACGTTGACGTCCATGCACCGGCGCCAGGCGTCCCACCCGAGCTCCGCGACCGTGCCCTCGACGTTGATGCCGGCGTTGTTCACGAGCACGTCGACCGTGCCGTACCGGGCGACGACCCCGTCCACCGCAGCGCGCACGGACGCGGGGCCGGTCACGTCGCAGCGGACCTGGTCGACGCCGGTCGTCGAGGCGTCCGGGAACGCGAGGTCGAGCGCCACCACCCGGCAGCCCTCGATCACGAACCGGTCGGCGAGCACGGCGCCGATCCCTCGGGCTGCCCCGGTCACGAGGACCACGCGGTCGGTCAGGTCGAGGTGCATCGTCGCTCCTGTCGTCGGTGTCGCGCGCCGACCGCCGCGACGCCGCGAGAGCCATACTGTTCCACCATGACGGCGAAGGTGCTCTGGACCACGGGTGGCGGCAGCGGCATGGGCGCGGCCGGAGCCGTCGCGGCCGCGCGGGACGGCTGGACGGTCGTGCTCAGCGGGCGTCGGGCGGACCGGCTCGAGCAGGTCGCCGCGACGATCCGCGCCGCGGGTGGCACCGCCGACGTCCTGCCCGTCGACGTCGCCGACGCCGACGCCGTGCGTACGGCGCGGGACACGGTGCTCGAACGACACGGGAGGCTCGACGGACTGCTGCTCGCGGCGGGCCTGAACACGCCCCGGCGCCGGTGGGACGACCAGTCGCTCGACCAGGTCCGCGCCGTCCTCGACACGAACCTGACGGCCGTCGTGACCGTCGTCGACGCAGCGCTGCCCGCCCTCCGCGCCACGGGCGGCGTGGTCGTCGTCGTGTCGTCCTACGCCGGGTGGTCGTTCCAACCGGGGGCCGGCGTCGCCTACTCGGCCTCGAAGACCGCGCTCGGCTCGGTCGTGCGGACGCTCAACCAGCAGGAGGCGCAGCACGGGGTCCGGGCGACCCACCTGTGCCCCGGGGACGTCGCGACGGACTTCCTCGACCAGCGCCCCGTCGTGCCGGACGCGGAGGCCCGGGCGCGCATGCTGCAGCCCGAGGACGTCGGCCGGACCGTCGCGTTCGTGCTCGGCGCCGCGCCGCACGTCCGCATCGACGAACTCGTGCTGTCCCCCGTCGCCCAGCACTGACCGCAGACCCCGGAGGAGACCCACCGTGCAGCTCACCGACCTCGTCCCCGACCCCGCCGCGCTCGAGCGGATCGCGACCGGCAGCACCTGGGCCGAGGGACCGTGCTGGATCCCCGCCACCGGGACCCTGCGGTGGTCGGACATCCCCGGCGACCGGATCCTCCAGTGGCACGAGGAGACCGGGGAGACGACCGAGTACGCCACCGGGGTCGAGTTCACCAACGGACGGGTGCTCGACCGGGACGGCTCGGTCGTCCAGTGCTCGCACGGCCGCCGTCGGGGCCGCACCGGAACACCCAGTGGTCGCCGTACTCCCGCTCGCCGGGGTGTCCCTCGCGCGGCTGGGTGATGCCGTACGCCGGGTCGGTGAACCACACGCTGCCGTCCCGTGCGACGACGACGTCGTTCGGCGAGTTGAGACGCCCGCCGGCCCACCCGTCGACGATCGGGGTGACGACGCCGTCCCGGTCCCGTTCGACCCGACGGCGGCCGTGCGAGCACTGGACGACCGAGCCGTCCCGGTCGAGCACCCGTCCGTTGGTGAACTCGACCCCGGTGGCGTACTCGGTCGTCTCCCCGGTCTCCTCGTGCCACTGGAGGATCCGGTCGCCGGGGATGTCCGACCACCGCAGGGTCCCGGTGGCGGGGATCCAGCACGGTCCCTCGGCCCAGGTGCTGCCGGTCGCGATCCGCTCGAGCGCGGCGGGGTCGGGGACGAGGTCGGTGAGCTGCACGGTGGGTCTCCTCCGGGGTCTGCGGTCAGTGCTGGGCGACGGGGGACAGCACGAGTTCGTCGATGCGGACGTGCGGCGCGGCGCCGAGCACGAACGCGACGGTCCGGCCGACGTCCTCGGGCTGCAGCATGCGCGCCCGGGCCTCCGCGTCCGGCACGACGGGGCGCTGGTCGAGGAAGTCCGTCGCGACGTCCCCGGGGCACAGGTGGGTCGCCCGGACCCCGTGCTGCGCCTCCTGCTGGTTGAGCGTCCGCACGACCGAGCCGAGCGCGGTCTTCGAGGCCGAGTAGGCGACGCCGGCCCCCGGTTGGAACGACCACCCGGCGTAGGACGACACGACGACGACCACGCCGCCCGTGGCGCGGAGGGCGGGCAGCGCTGCGTCGACGACGGTCACGACGGCCGTCAGGTTCGTGTCGAGGACGGCGCGGACCTGGTCGAGCGACTGGTCGTCCCACCGGCGCCGGGGCGTGTTCAGGCCCGCCGCGAGCAGCAGTCCGTCGAGCCTCCCGTGTCGTTCGAGCACCGTGTCCCGCGCCGTACGCACGGCGTCGGCGTCGGCGACGTCGACGGGCAGGACGTCGGCGGTGCCACCCGCGGCGCGGATCGTCGCGGCGACCTGCTCGAGCCGGTCCGCCCGACGCCCGCTGAGCACGACCGTCCAGCCGTCCCGCGCGGCCGCGACGGCTCCGGCCGCGCCCATGCCGCTGCCGCCACCCGTGGTCCAGAGCACCTTCGCCGTCATGGTGGAACAGTATGGCTCTCGCGGCGTCGCGGCGGTCGGCGCGCGACACCGACGACAGGAGCGACGATGCACCTCGACCTGACCGACCGCGTGGTCCTCGTGACCGGGGCAGCCCGAGGGATCGGCGCCGTGCTCGCCGACCGGTTCGTGATCGAGGGCTGCCGGGTGGTGGCGCTCGACCTCGCGTTCCCGGACGCCTCGACGACCGGCGTCGACCAGGTCCGCTGCGACGTGACCGGCCCCGCGTCCGTGCGCGCTGCGGTGGACGGGGTCGTCGCCCGGTACGGCACGGTCGACGTGCTCGTGAACAACGCCGGCATCAACGTCGAGGGCACGGTCGCGGAGCTCGGGTGGGACGCCTGGCGCCGGTGCATGGACGTCAACGTCGGCGGCACGTTCCTGGTGGCCCAGGCGGTCGCGCCGGTCATGCAGGCCGCCGGACGCGGACGGATCCTCAACGCGGCGTCGTTCGCGGCCATCGTGCCGAGCGTCGGGAGCGCGGCCTACGCGGCATCGAAGTCGGCGGTCGTCGCCTTCACGCGGGTGCTCGCGTCCGAGCTCGGGCCGTGGGGCATCACCGTCAACGCCTACGCGCCGGGCATGGTGCCGACGGCGATGAACGGGTTCGCCGAGATGCCGGCCGCCGCGCAGGACCGGCTGCTCGACACGCTGTCGATCCGGCGGTGGGAGTCGGCCGACGACGTCGCGGACCTGCTCGTGTTCCTCGCGAGCGACGCGGCCGGGTACGTCACCGGGACGCTCGTCGACGTGTCCGGCGGGAAGCTCGCGACGCAGATCCCCGCGAAGGCGTACGAGCGCTGACCCGCAACGCCCGCGCCGGTCGCGGTGCAGAGTGGTGGGGCAGTCTGCTCCCGCACGTCGCCGGCTGTCCGGCCGTACAGGAAGTTGCCAACCGCCTGCTCGTAGGCTGTGAGGGCCCAGTGAGCCGGACTGCAGCCCGACCCCGAGGAGGTGCCCGATGGTCTCCGTCCTCGTCGCGTTCGCGATCGTCGCCCTGATCGTCCCCGCCCTGACCCCCCTGCTCGGGCGCCGCGTGTTCTACGTCGCCGCCCTCGCACCGGCCGCCGCCGCGGTGCTGACCGTCGCCCGGACGGACGCCGCACTGCACGGCGGGGTGACGAGCACGTGGCGGTGGATCCCCGAGCTCGACCTGGCGATCGCGCTGCGGATGGACGCCCTGTCGTGGGTGCTCGCGCTCGTGGTGTCCGTCGTCGGCGCCCTCGTGCTCGTGTACTGCGCGTCGTACTTCGGTCGCGACGAACCCGGGACCGGCCGGTTCGCGGGCGTCCTGACCGCCTTCGCCGGCTCGATGTACGGGCTCGTGGTCGCCGACGACGTGATCGTGCTCTTCGTGCTGTGGGAGGCGACGACCGTCTTCTCCTACCTGCTCATCGGACACGACGCCGCGAAGCGGGCCAGTCGCGCGGCCGCCATGCAGGCGCTCATCGTCACGACCGCCGGTGGCCTGGCGATGCTCGCGGGGCTCGTCGCCCTGTCCGTGACCGCGGGGACCTCGAGCCTGTCCGGCATCATCGCGCGGGCCCCGGAGCTCGTCGACCGACCGGGACCGCTCGTGCCGGTGGCCGTCGTGCTCGTGCTCCTCGGCGCCCTGACGAAGTCGGCGATCGTCCCCTTCCACTTCTGGCTCCCCGCCGCGATGGCCGCCCCGACCCCGGTCAGCGCCTACCTGCACGCCGCGGCGATGGTGAAGGCCGGCATCTACCTCGTCGCCCGGCTGGCCCCAGCGTTCGCGCTGGTGACCGGCTGGCGCGAGACCGTCACGGTGCTCGGCGTCGCCGGCATGCTCATCGGTGGGTACCGCGCCCTGCGCCAGACCGACGTCAAGCTCCTGCTCGCGTACGGCACCGTCGCGCAGCTCGGCTTCCTGGTGCTCGCGGTCGGCTGGGGCGTGCCGGCCCTGGCGCTCGGCGGGGTCACCCTGCTCGTCGCGCACGCCACCTTCAAGTCGACGCTCTTCCTGGTCGTCGGGGCGGTCGACCACGCCACGGGCACCCGCGACCTCCGGAAGCTCAGCGGGCTCGGGCGCCGCACGCCGTGGCTCGTCGTGGTGAGCGTGCTCGCGCTCGCATCGATGGCCGGGCTGCCGCCGACGATCGGCTTCGTCGCGAAGGAGGCCGTGCTCACCGGCTTCGTCGAGGAGCTGCACGGTTCCCAGGCCGGGTGGGCGTGGCTTGCCCTGATCGGGGTCACGCTCGGGTCGGTCCTGACCGTGGCGTACTCGCTGCGCTTCCTCTGGGGCACCTTCGCCCGGAAGCCCGGGGTCGCGGCCACGGAGCCGCACGGGCTGCACGGCCTCGGCGTCGTGCCGTCGGTGCTCGCCGTCGCCGGGGTCGTCCTCGGCCTGCTGACCCCGGTGGTCGCGCACGGCATCGAACCTGCGGCCGCCGACGCCGCCCTGCCGGGCGAGGTCCCGCACCTGGCGCTGTGGCACGGCCTCGAGCCCGCCCTCGGCATCTCCGCGCTGACGCTCCTCGGCGGCACGGCCCTGTTCCTGCTCCGTCGTCCGGTCGGCGCCCTGCAGGACCGGCTCGAGGGCTCGCCGAGCGCCTCGGGCACGTACCGCCGGATGATGCGCGGGCTCGACCGATTCGCGACCGGCCTGACCGCCGGCCTGCAGCGCGGCTCGCTCCCCTACTACCTGACCGTGATCCTGTCGGTGTTCGTCGCCGGGGCCCTCGCGAACCTGGTGCTCGGCGGTCCGTGGGCGTTCCACGTCCGGTTCGCGGACTCGTGGGGCCAGGTGCCCGTCGTCGTCGTGATGGCGATCGCGGCGATCGCCGTGCTCACCGCGAAGACCCGGTTCGCCGCGGCCGTCCTGGTCGGCGTCACCGGCTACGGCATGTCCGTGCTCTTCGTCCTGCACGGCGCCGTCGACCTCGCGCTCACGCAGCTCGTGGTCGAGACCGTGACGCTCATCGCGTTCGTGCTCGTGCTCCGCCGGCTCCCCCCGCGGATCGCGACCGCGAACCCCTCGCGGTTCCGGATCGTCCGCGCGCTCTTCGCCGCCCTCGCCGGGGCCACCCTCGCGGTCGTCGTCGTCGTCGCGGCCTCCGCCCGGACGGCCGAGCCGCTCTGGCCGGACCTGCCCGCGCTCACGAGCTCGTTCGGGCACGGCCTGAACGTCGTGAACGTCGCCCTCGTCGACCTGCGCGGCTGGGACACCCTCGGCGAGCTGACCGTCGTCGTCGCCGCGGCCACGGGCGTCGCGAGCCTGATCTTCCTGGACTCCCGCGAGGACACGCTCCCGCGGCTCCGGGACCTGCCCTCGAGCGTGACGAGCGACAAGCACCGCCCGGACGGGGAACCCCGCGCCTGGCTGCCGACGAGCGCCGCGATCCCGACCGGTCGCTCGGCCCTGCTCGACGTGGTCGTGCGCCTGCTGTTCCACGGGCTCATCGTCCTGTCGCTCTACCTGCTGTTCGCCGGGCACAACGCCGCCGGCGGTGGGTTCGCCGGTGGTCTCGTCGCCGGGATCGCGCTCGCTGCCCGGTACCTCGCCGGTGGTCCGGCCGAGCTCGGCGCCGCCGCCCCGGTCCGCGCCGGACGCCTGCTCGGGCTCGGGGTCGCGACCGCGGCGACGACCGCGATCGTGCCGCTGTTCTTCGGGAAGGAAGCCCTGTACTCCGAGTTCTTCGAGGCCACCGTCCCCGTGCTCGGCCACGTGGAGTTCGTCACCGCCACGTTCTTCGACATCGGGGTCTACCTGGTCGTCGTCGGGCTCGTGCTCGACGTGCTCCGGAGCCTCGGTGCCGAGGTCGACCGCCAGCGCCTCGAGGACTCCCGCGCCCCGATCGCCGACACGACCGAGTCCGACCCCGCCGACAACGCCGCAGCCTCGACCCCGGAAGGGAGTGCCGCATGACCATCACGCTGGTCCTCGTCATCGCGATGGCGGTGCTGTTCTCGTGCGGGGTGTACCTGCTGCTCGAACGCTCGCTGACGCGGATGCTGCTCGGCTTCCTGCTGCTCGGCAACGCGCTCAACCTGCTGCTGCTCATCATGTCCGGCGCCGCAGGCCGGCCGCCGATCGGCAAGTCCGCCGAGGGCATCACCGACCCGCTCCCCCAGGCCTTCGCCCTCACCGCGATCGTCATCACCTTCGCCGTGAGCGCGTTCCTCCTCGCGCTCATCCACCGGTCCTGGAAGCTCTCCCGCGCCGACGAGGTCGAGGTCGACGAGGCCGACGCCGCGATCGGCAAGGACCGCGACGACCTGGCGGACGAGGACCCCGAGATCGACACCGACCCCGAAGCCGCGCAGCGCGAGGAGGCCTCCCGATGACCTGGCTCGTCCCGCTGCTCGTCCTCGTCCCGCTGCTCGGCGCGGCCGTCGCGCTCGGGCTGCTCCGGCACCAGAAGCTCCAGCGTGCGATCACCGTCGCGGTGCTCGCGGTCGCCGTCGCGGTCGCGGCGACGCTCATGGTCCTGGTCGACCAGCACGGCACGATCGTGGTGCAGGTCGGCGGCTGGGAGGCGCCGTACGGCATCTCGCTGGTGGTCGACCGGTTGAGCGCCCTGCTCCTCACCGTGAGCGCGAGCGTGCTCCTGCTCGTCCTGCTGTTCTCGATCGGGCAGGGCCTGGCCGCGGACGACGAGGACGCCCCGGTCACGATCTTCTACCCGACCTACCTCGTGCTCGCGGCGGGTGTCCTCGACGCGTTCATGGCCGGCGACCTCTTCAACCTCTACGTCGCGTTCGAGATGCTCCTGGTGGCGAGCTACGTGCTCATCACCCTCGGCGGCAGCGAGCAGCGGGTGCGCGCCGGCACGACGTACATCGTCACGAGCCTCATCGCGTCGGCGATCTTCCTCGCCGCGATCGGCCTGGTCTACGGGGCCACCGGCACCGTGAACATCGCGCAGATCTCGCAGCGCATGGCCGAGCTCCCGGAGCACGTGCAGCTGCTCCTGCACACCATGCTGCTCATCGGGTTCGGCATCAAGGCCGCCGTGTTCCCCCTGGCGTTCTGGCTGCCGGACTCGTACCCGACCGCCCCGGCCCCGGTCACGGCGGTGTTCGCGGGCCTGCTCACGAAGGTCGGCATCTACGCGATCATCCGCCTCGAGACGATCATCTTCCCGAGACCGCAGCTCAACACGGTCCTGCTCGTCGTGGCGGTCCTGACGATGATCGTCGGCGTGCTCGGCGCGGTGTCGCAGACCGACGTCAAGCGACTGCTGTCGTTCACGCTGATCAGCCACATCGGCTTCATGGTGATGGGCATCGGCCTCGGCACGGTCGCGGGCACGGCGGCCGCGGTGTTCTACACGGTGCACCACATCGTCGTGCAGACCACGCTGTTCCTGGTGTCGGGCGTGATGGAGCGCGTCGGCGGCACGACCTCGAGCCGGTCGCTCGGCGGGCTGCTCAAGGCGGCACCCCTCCTGGCGGCGCTGTACCTGGTCCCGGCGTTCAACCTCGGCGGGATCCCGCCCTTCTCCGGCTTCATCGGCAAGCTCGGCCTGTTCCGCGCAGCGGCCGAGGACGGCTCCCCGATGGCGTGGGTGACGGTCGCCGCCGGGGTCGTCACGAGCCTCCTGACCCTGTACGCGCTGATGCGCGTCTGGGACGCCGCCTTCTGGCGACCGAAGCCGGCCGCCGAGGCGGCGGCCCCGCACGTCACGACGGCCGAGCCGCACGCGCACCTGCGGTCGCCGGAACCGGCGCCCCTCACCGTCTCCGAGGAGACGGGCGAGGCGTACCACCCGGGAGGCTCGACCACCGTCACCGACGCACCCCACGCGAGCAGCGCCCACAGCACGGTCAGCCCCTGTCTCTTATACACATCTCCGAGCCCA
>NZ_CP054593.1:3630277-3664476 GCF_013347165.1 Curtobacterium sp. Csp2 | reverse complement strand
GTGCCCGTCGGCCTGGCGAACGCGGTGCTCCTCGGCGCGCTCCCGTTCGTCGTCGCGGGCACCGCGCCGGACCTCGCCGTCCTCGTGATGTCGTTCTGCATCGGCGCGAGCGCGCCGCAGGTCGCCCCGATGTCCCGCACCCGGCTCGTCGCGATCATCCGGCAGCGGATGGCACCGCAGCGGCACGAGCGCGTCCTCAGCGGCACGATGGCCTACGAGTCCGCGGCCGACGAGACGGTGTTCATCGTCGGACCGTTCCTGGTCGGGCTCCTGGCGAGCGCGATCGCCCCGTGGGTCGCGGTCGCCGGTGCCGCCGCCCTGACCCTGGTCTTCGTGACGGCCTTCGCACTGCACCCGACCGGACGGCTCGTCGTCGGCGGTGCCGAGCGCGAGACCCCGGCGCCCGCGACGCAGCTCCTCCGCACGCGGCTCGTCGTCGTGGTGCTCGGGATCCTCGGCGTCGGCCTGTTCTTCGGCTCGACGCTGACCTCGCTGACCGCGTTCATGGAGCAGCACGGGGAGTCGTCCCAGGCGGGGCTGCTCTACGGGATCATGGGCATCGGCTCCGCGGCCCTGGCGCTCGGTTCCGCGGCCTTCCCGCGGGCGTTCGGCGTCGGGTGGCGCTGGCTCGCCTTCGGCGTCGTGCTGCTCGCCGGCGCGGTGGCGTTCGCGGCGGCGGACTCGGTCGGCGCCGTGGCCCTCGTGCTCGGCCTGATGGGCATCGGCATCGGGCCGACCCTGGTGGCGCAGTACAGCCTCGGGTCCGAGCGCTCCCCGGTCGGTCGCTCGGCGACCACGATGACGATCCTCGGCTCGGCGGTCATCGTCGGGCAGTCCGTGGCGTCCGCGATCGTCGGCGAGTTCGCCGAACGTGCCGGGGCCGGCGCGGCGATGGCGTTCCCGGCGTACGCGGCGGCGCTCGTCGTGCTCGCGGCGGTGCTCAACCTGGTGTTGGCCCGCCGCGCGGCCTGACGGGCCGGAGACCGCAGGCCCGCTCACCGGGGCAGGATGGCGGCATGCGCTTCCTGGTCCTCGGCGGCACCGCCTGGCTCGGCGCCGCGGTCGTCGACGACGCCCTCCGCGCCGGTCACGACGTCACGTGCCTCGCCCGCGGCTCGGCCGTCCCCGCGGGTGCCCGGTCGGTGGTCGCCGACCGGGACCACCCGGACGCCCTCGAGGCGGTCGTCGACGACGGTCGGTGGGACGCGGTCGTCGACGTGTCCCGCACGCCCGTGCACGTGCGCCGTGCGGTCCGGGCCCTCGAGCCGGTCGCTGACCGGTACGTGTTCGTCTCGACCGTCAGCGTGTACGCCTCGCACGCCGAGCGCGGCGCCGACGAGACCGCGGCCCTGCTGCCACCGAGCGACGACCCCGCCGAGTACGGCGCCGCGAAGGTCGCCTGCGAGCGCGCGGTGGCCGACGGCTTCGGCCCGGAGCGCGCGTCGATCGCCCGGGCGGGACTCGTCGGCGGACCGGGCGACCACACCGGCAGGTCGGGGTACTGGCCCTGGCGGTTCGCCCACGCCGCCGCGACCGGCCGCTCGGTGGTCGTGCCGGCCGACGGCGACCGTCCCACCGCGGTCGTCGACGTCCGCGACCTCGCCGGCTGGCTCGTCGGCGCCGCGGAGGGCGGTCGGCCGGGCGTCTCGAACGTCACCGGTGACCCCGTCACCCTGCGCCAGCACCTCGGCGCTGCGCGGAGCGTCGCGGGGGCGTCCGCGCCGGTCGTGGCGCTCGACGACGACACCCTGATCGGGCACGGTGTCGCGCCGTGGGCCGGTGCGCGATCGCTGCCGCTCTGGATCCCCGACGCGGACCACCAGGGGATGAACGACCGGTCGAACGCCCGGGCGGTCCGTGCGGGACTGACGCTGCGTCCGCTCGCCGAGACCCTGTGCGACGCCCTGGCGTGGGAGGTGCGGCAGCCGCGTCACCCGCACGGCGCCGGGCTGTCCGACGACGACGAGGACGCACTGCTCGCCGGCCGCTGACGGCAGCGACGCACCGGCCGGGCCGCCGGGTCAGTCCTCGGTGTCGTCGACCAGCAGGTCCTCGTGCCGGTAGTCGTTCGACCGCAGGCCGGCCCGGGCGATCATGTGCGACGACACCGGCACCAGGAACAGCTGGAAGACCATCACCGGCAGCACGACCCAGAACGCCGTCCAGGTCCCCACCGCGACGACGACCGCCGCGAGCGCCATCGCGAGCCCGAGGACCTGCGGCTTCGCCATCGCGTGCAGCCGGACGAGGGGGTCCGGGAACCGCACGATGCCGATCGCCGCCGCGAGGGACAGCGCGGCGCCGACGAGCAGCAGGACGAGGGCGACCCAGGCGCGGACGCCGGCGGTGTCGACGAAGGACTCGAGGATCTCGATCACGGGCGGCGCTCCTCGTCGACGGCGTGCTCCGGGGTGGTCGCGTCGAGCCCCTCGTCGGAGGGGTCGGACGACGGGGTGACGATGCGGGCGACCGCGATCGTGGCGAACACGCTCGTGGCCGCGATGACCACGAGCACCGGCACGGCGGTCAGGTCCCGGCGGACCACCATCGCCGCGGCGATGACGATGAGCGCGGTGGTCAGCACGATGTCCGAGCCGATCATCCGGTCCAGGATGGTCGGCCCGCGGACGATCCGACCGACCGCCAGGGCGAGCGTCGCACCGAGCAGCACGAGCAGCAGGACGACCCCGACGGCCATCACGACGACCGCGGCGCTCACCGGGTCACCTCCGGCAGCGGCTCGGCCAGCTCGGACACGTCCTGTCGCGAGCCGATCGCCCGGATCACCATCTCCTCGATCCGGTGCGCCTCGCGAGTCGCGGCGTGCACCTGCTCGACGCGTTCGGTGTCGAGCACGTGCAGCAGCAGCCGTCGACGGGGCAGGTCGACGTCGGCGACGTACGACCCCGGCACGAGCGAGATCGCCAGCGTCGCGAGCGTGAAGGTCATCTCGGACGTCGTGTGCAGCTGCACGAGCGCGATCGAGCTGCGCCGAACCCCGCGGGGCCGGACCGCGACCCAGGCGACCCGGAACGAGGCCGCCACGACGAGCCCGGCCCAGACCACCAGGAACCAGAGCAGCCGGGGCAGCGAGAGCCGCTTCGACAGCGGGACCGGCGGGAGCGGGAGGAGCTGGGTGACGAGCAGCGCGACGACCACGCCGCAGAGCAGCGTCAGGACGGTCCACGACCCCCACAGCAGCGCCCACAGCACGGTCAGCCCGGCGACGAGCGGCACGTCGTAGCGCCACGCGACGGCGATGCGTCGTGCGTTCGAGATCCGGCGGACGTCGGTCATCGCGCACCTCCGAGGACGGCCTGGACGTAGCGGGCGGGGGACTCGAGGGACTCCGCCGCGCGGGTCGCGTAGCCGTAGAGCGGCCCGGCGACGACCGTCAGGGCGACCGACCCGAGGACCGCCACCGTCGTGACGGCGACGAGCATGCGTGGCAGGCGGGCCGGCTCCGGCGCTTCGCCGGCGGTGGCCGTCGCGCCGGTCGCCGGACGGGAGGCGCTGCTCGCGTGGGGTGCGTCGGTGACGGTGGTCGAGCCTCCCGGGTGGTACGCCTCGCCCGTCTCCTCGGAGACGGTGAGGGGCGCCGGTTCCGGCGACCGCAGGTGCGCGTGCGGCTCGGCCGTCGTGACGTGCGGGGCCGCCGCCTCGGCGGCCGGCTTCGGTCGCCAGAAGGCGGCGTCCCAGACGCGCATCAGCGCGTACAGGGTCAGGAGGCTCGTGACGACCCCGGCGGCGACCGTCACCCACGCCATCGGGGAGCCGTCCTCGGCCGCTGCGCGGAACAGGCCGAGCTTGCCGATGAAGCCGGAGAAGGGCGGGATCCCGCCGAGGTTGAACGCCGGGACCAGGTACAGCGCCGCCAGGAGGGGTGCCGCCTTGAGCAGCCCGCCGAGCGACCGGCTCGAGGTCGTGCCGCCGACGCGCTCCATCACGCCCGACACCAGGAACAGCGTGGTCTGCACGACGATGTGGTGCACCGTGTAGAACACCGCGGCCGCCGTGCCCGCGACCGTGCCGAGGCCGATGCCCATCACCATGAAGCCGATGTGGCTGATCAGCGTGAACGACAGCAGTCGCTTGACGTCGGTCTGCGACACCGCGCCGAGCACGCCGACGATCATCGTCAGGACCGCCACGACGAGCAGGACCGTGTTGAGCTGCGGTCTCGGGAAGATGATCGTCTCGAGGCGGATGATCGCGTAGATGCCGACCTTCGTGAGCAGGCCCGCGAACACCGCCGTGACCGGGGCCGGGGCGGTCGGGTACGAGTCCGGCAGCCAGAACGCCAGGGGGAACACGGCGGCCTTGATGCCGAACCCGATGAGCAGCATGGTGTGCAGGAGCAGCTGCACGTGCTCCGGGAGCTCGGCCATGCGCTGCGAGATCTGCGCGATGTTCACGGTGCCGGTGGCCCCGTAGACCAGGCCGATCGCGGCGAGGAAGATCGCCGACGCGATGAGGCTCGTGACGATGTACGTCGTGCCGGCGCGCACCCGCTGCTCGCTGCCGCCGAGGGTGATGAGCACGTAGCTCGCCACCAGGAGCATCTCGAACGCGACGTAGAGGTTGAAGAGGTCGCCGGCCATGAACGCGTCGAGGACACCCGCCGCGAGCACGAGGTAGGTCGGGTAGAAGATCGTGACCGGGGCGTCCTCGTCGTCCGCGGCCAGGCCCTGCCCGATCGAGAACAGCAGGACGAGCAGGAGCACGCTCGCGCTCACGGTGAGGAGCAGGGCGCTCAACCGGTCGACCACCAGCGAGATGCCGTACGGCGCCTCCCAGCCGCCGACCTGCACCACGATCGTGCCGTGCTGGTCGACCAGGACCATGAGCGTCGCCGCGACCGCGACGGCGACCGCGAGCACCGCGACGGTGATCGCACGCTGGAGCTTCTGGTGCCGGAGCAGCCCGAGCGCGACGGCCGCGCCGAGCAGCGGGACGAGGACGAGCAGCGGGACGAGCCAGGTCATCGGGAGGCCTCCTCGCGCTGCGCGGCTTCGGGGTCGGTGTCGATCTCGGGGTCCTCGTCCGCCAGGTCGTCGCGGTCCTTGCCGATCGCGGCGTCGGCCTCGTCGACCTCGACCTCGTCGGCGCGGGAGAGCTTCCAGGACCGGTGGATGAGCGCGAGGAGGAACGCGCTCACGGCGAAGGTGATGACGATCGCGGTGAGGGCGAAGGCCTGGGGGAGCGGGTCGGTGATGCCCTCGGCGGACTTGCCGATCGGCGGCCGGCCTGCGGCGCCGGACATGATGAGCAGCAGCAGGTTGAGCGCGTTGCCGAGCAGCAGGAAGCCGAGCAGCATCCGCGTCAGCGAGCGTTCGAGCAGCAGGTACACCCCGCACGAGAACAGCACCGCCATCGCGATGACGAGGACCAGCGTGATGGTCATGCGGCACTCCCTTCCGGGGTCGAGGCTGCGGCGTTGTCGGCGGGGTCGGACTCGGTCGTGTCGGCGATCGGGGCGCGGGAGTCCTCGAGGCGCTGGCGGTCGACCTCGGCACCGAGGCTCCGGAGCACGTCGAGCACGAGCCCGACGACGACCAGGTAGACCCCGATGTCGAAGAACGTGGCGGTGACGAACTCCACGTGGCCGAGCACGGGGACGGTGGCCTCGAAGAACTCGGAGTACAGGGCTTCCTTCCCGAAGAACAGCGGCACGATCGCGGTCGTCGCCGCGGTCGCGACCCCGAGCCCGAGCAGGCGTCCGGCGCGGACCGGGGCGGCGGCGCCGAGCTCGGCCGGACCACCGGCGAGGTACCGGGCAGCGAGCGCGATCCCGGCGACGAGACCACCGGCGAACCCACCGCCGGCGGCGTTGTGCCCGGCGAACAGCAGGTAGAGCGACAGGACGATGAGCCCGTGGAACAGCAGGCGCACGACCACGTCGAGCAGGGCCGAGCGACCGGTCGGGATCGCGGCGCTCGTCGGCAGCCAGGCGCGGGGTTCCCCGTCCGGGCGGTGCTTGTCGCTCGTCACGCTCGAGGGCAGGTCCCGGAGCCGCGGGAGCGTGTCCTCGCGGGAGTCCAGGAAGATCAGGCTCGCGACGCCCGTGGCCGCGGCGACGACGACGGTCAGCTCGCCGAGGGTGTCCCAGCCGCGCAGGTCGACGAGGGCGACGTTCACGACGTTCAGGCCGTGCCCGAACGAGCTCGTGAGCGCGGGCAGGTCCGGCCAGAGCGGCTCGGCCGTCCGGGCGGAGGCCGCGACGACGACGACGACCGCGAGGGTGGCCCCGGCGAGGGCGGCGAAGAGCGCGCGGACGATCCGGAACCGCGAGGGGTTCGCGGTCGCGATCCGCGGGGGGAGCCGGCGGAGCACGAGCACGAACGCGATGAGCGTCACGGTCTCGACCACGAGCTGCGTGAGCGCGAGGTCGACGGCGCCGTGCAGGACGAAGAGCACGGACATGCCGTAGCCGGTGACGCCGACCAGGACGGCCGCGGCGAACCGGGTCTTCGCGGTGAGCACGGCGATCGCCGCGATCGCCATCACGACGACGACGGGCACCTGGCCCCACGAGTCCGCGAACCGGACGTGGAACGCCCACGGACCGCCGAGCACCAGGTTCGCGAGGGCCCCGGCGACGAACACCGACAGGATCACGGTCAGGTAGTAGGGGAGCGAGCCGCGCTGCAGGCCGGCGGTCAGGCCGGTCGCGAATCGGTCGAGCCCGCGCATCATCCGGCGGTACGTGCCCGAGGCGCTCGGCGAGCCCTCGAGCCGGTCCTGCAGGGCGCCGACCGGACGACGGAGCAGGAACAGGGCCGTGCCGCCGAGGAGCGTCAGCGCGGAGATGCCGAGGGCGGGCTCGAGGCCGTGCCACAGCGCCAGGTGCGGGACCTCGCCCGGCAGGGCGGCGTCGGCGGCCGCAGGTTCGATGCCGTGCGCGACCACCGGGGTCAGCAGGCCGAGGACGACCCCGGCGACGGCGAGCACCGACGGCACGACGCCGAGGCCGTGCAGCCCGTGCGGCTCCGTGGCCGCGACCCCGGGCTTCCGGGCGAAGGTGCCCCAGAGGAAGCGCAGCGAGTACGCCACGGTCAGGACCGACCCGAGCGTGACCCCGATCAGGGCAAGCCACGCCCACCCGGCCTGGGAACCGTGCAGCTCCTCGACGAAGCCGGTGAGCACGGCCTCCTTCGCGACGAAGCCGATCGTCGGCGGCAGCCCGGCCATCGATGCGAGCGCGAGCACGCTCACCACGACGAGCCACGGCGTGCGGCGCCCGAGCCCGCTGAGCTTCCGGAGGTCGCGGGTGCCCGTGGCGTGGTCGACCGCCCCGACGACCAGGAAGAGCGTCGACTTGAAGGTGGCGTGCGCGACGAGCAGGGTGACCCCGCCGAGCGCCAGGGCCGGCACGCCCCAGCCGACCGCGAGCACCAGGAAGCCGAGCTGCGCGACGGTGCCGTACGCGAGCAGGAGCTTGACGTCGGTCTGGCGCAGGGCGCGGTACCCACCGATGAGCATGCCGGCGACGCCGAGCACCGTGACGGTCTCGCGCCAGCCGGTCACCAGCGCGAACGCTGGGGCCAGCCGGGCGACGAGGTAGATGCCGGCCTTCACCATCGCCGCGGCGTGCAGGTAGGCGCTGACCGGGGTCGGGGCGGCCATCGCGGCGGGGAGCCAGAAGTGGAAGGGGACGATCGCCGACTTCGTCAGGGCGCCGAGGAGCACGAGCACGACGGCCACCGGCACGAGCGGTCCCGGTCGGTCGACGAGCTCCGGGGCCCGCGCGATGATGCCGGACAGGCTCGAGGTCCCCGCGGTCACGGACAGGGCGACGAGCCCCGCGAGCATCGCCAGGCCACCGGCGGTCGTGACGATGAGCGCCTGCATGGCGGCCGCGCGACTGGCCCGCTTCGCGGCGTCGTGTCCGATGAGCAGGTAGGAGAAGACGGTCGTCGCCTCCCACAGCACGAAGAGCACGATCACGTCGTCGGCGACCACGAGCCCGTACATCGAGCCGGCGAAGGCGGTCAGGACGCCCGCGAACCGGCCGGTCCCGGGTTCGTCGCGACCGAAGTACGACGCGCAGTACACGAGCACGAGGGCGCCGACGACGGACACCACGAGCGCGAGCACCCACGACAGGGCGTCCATCCGCAGCGCGATCGCCAGGTCGAGCTCGGGGATCCACCGCCACGTGCTCGTCACCCCGCCGTGCAGTGCGGCGTCCGTCCGGGCGACGGTCAGCACCGCGGCGGCGGCCGGTGCGAGGGCGGCGACGTAGAACACGCGGCGCCCGAGCAGGGGGGTCAGGGCGGGGACGATCAGGGCGACGATCGCGAACGCGACGAGGACGGAGACCATCGGGCACCTCCTCGGGGTCGGGCTGCAGTCCGGCTCACTGGGCCCTCACAGCCTACGAGCAGGCGGTTGGCAACTTCCTGTACGGCCGGACAGCCGGCGACGTGCGGGAGCAGACTGCCCCACCACTCTGCACCGCGACCGGCGCGGGCGTTGCGGGTCAGCGCTCGTACGCCTTCGCGGGGATCTGCGTCGCGAGCTTCCCGCCGGACACGTCGACGAGCGTCCCGGTGACGTACCCGGCCGCGTCGCTCGCGAGGAACACGAGCAGGTCCGCGACGTCGTCGGCCGACTCCCACCGCCGGATCGACAGCGTGTCGAGCAGCCGGTCCTGCGCGGCGGCCGGCATCTCGGCGAACCCGTTCATCGCCGTCGGCACCATGCCCGGCGCGTAGGCGTTGACGGTGATGCCCCACGGCCCGAGCTCGGACGCGAGCACCCGCGTGAAGGCGACGACCGCCGACTTCGATGCCGCGTAGGCCGCGCTCCCGACGCTCGGCACGATGGCCGCGAACGACGCCGCGTTGAGGATCCGTCCGCGTCCGGCGGCCTGCATGACCGGCGCGACCGCCTGGGCCACCAGGAACGTGCCGCCGACGTTGACGTCCATGCACCGGCGCCAGGCGTCCCACCCGAGCTCCGCGACCGTGCCCTCGACGTTGATGCCGGCGTTGTTCACGAGCACGTCGACCGTGCCGTACCGGGCGACGACCCCGTCCACCGCAGCGCGCACGGACGCGGGGCCGGTCACGTCGCAGCGGACCTGGTCGACGCCGGTCGTCGAGGCGTCCGGGAACGCGAGGTCGAGCGCCACCACCCGGCAGCCCTCGATCACGAACCGGTCGGCGAGCACGGCGCCGATCCCTCGGGCTGCCCCGGTCACGAGGACCACGCGGTCGGTCAGGTCGAGGTGCATCGTCGCTCCTGTCGTCGGTGTCGCGCGCCGACCGCCGCGACGCCGCGAGAGCCATACTGTTCCACCATGACGGCGAAGGTGCTCTGGACCACGGGTGGCGGCAGCGGCATGGGCGCGGCCGGAGCCGTCGCGGCCGCGCGGGACGGCTGGACGGTCGTGCTCAGCGGGCGTCGGGCGGACCGGCTCGAGCAGGTCGCCGCGACGATCCGCGCCGCGGGTGGCACCGCCGACGTCCTGCCCGTCGACGTCGCCGACGCCGACGCCGTGCGTACGGCGCGGGACACGGTGCTCGAACGACACGGGAGGCTCGACGGACTGCTGCTCGCGGCGGGCCTGAACACGCCCCGGCGCCGGTGGGACGACCAGTCGCTCGACCAGGTCCGCGCCGTCCTCGACACGAACCTGACGGCCGTCGTGACCGTCGTCGACGCAGCGCTGCCCGCCCTCCGCGCCACGGGCGGCGTGGTCGTCGTCGTGTCGTCCTACGCCGGGTGGTCGTTCCAACCGGGGGCCGGCGTCGCCTACTCGGCCTCGAAGACCGCGCTCGGCTCGGTCGTGCGGACGCTCAACCAGCAGGAGGCGCAGCACGGGGTCCGGGCGACCCACCTGTGCCCCGGGGACGTCGCGACGGACTTCCTCGACCAGCGCCCCGTCGTGCCGGACGCGGAGGCCCGGGCGCGCATGCTGCAGCCCGAGGACGTCGGCCGGACCGTCGCGTTCGTGCTCGGCGCCGCGCCGCACGTCCGCATCGACGAACTCGTGCTGTCCCCCGTCGCCCAGCACTGACCGCAGACCCCGGAGGAGACCCACCGTGCAGCTCACCGACCTCGTCCCCGACCCCGCCGCGCTCGAGCGGATCGCGACCGGCAGCACCTGGGCCGAGGGACCGTGCTGGATCCCCGCCACCGGGACCCTGCGGTGGTCGGACATCCCCGGCGACCGGATCCTCCAGTGGCACGAGGAGACCGGGGAGACGACCGAGTACGCCACCGGGGTCGAGTTCACCAACGGACGGGTGCTCGACCGGGACGGCTCGGTCGTCCAGTGCTCGCACGGCCGCCGTCGGGTCGAACGGGACCGGGACGGCGTCGTCACCCCGATCGTCGACGGGTGGGCCGGCGGGCGTCTCAACTCGCCGAACGACGTCGTCGTCGCACGGGACGGCAGCGTGTGGTTCACCGACCCGGCGTACGGCATCACCCAGCCGCGCGAGGGACACCCCGGCGAGCGGGAGTACGGCGACCACTGGGTGTTCCGGTGCGGCCCCGACGGCGAGGACCTGCGACCGGTCGTGCTCGACTGCGACGAGCCGAACGGTCTCGCGTTCTCGCCCGACGAGCGGGTGCTCTACGTCGCGAGCTCGTCCGCGGAGCTGCCCGTGATCCGCGCCTACGACCGGGACGGCGCCCGGGTCAAGAACGGCCGCGAGTTCGTCCGTCTCGACCCCGGGGAGGGGGTGCCGGACGGCATCCGGGTCGACGAGCACGGCAACGTGTGGTCGTCCACCCACCGCGGGGTCTCCGTGTTCGCGCCGGACGGCACCCGGATCGGCGACGTGCCGGTGCCCGAGGTCGTCGCCAACCTGTGCTTCGGCGGCGCCGACGGCCGCACCCTCTTCGTCACCGCGACCACGTCCGTCCACCGGTTGCGCACCACGACCCGGGACGCCACCGCCCGCTGACGTATCCTGACCCGGCCATGCAGTGCGACTACTTCGACCGCGGGGTGTGCCGCTCCTGCACCCTGATGGGTCAGCCCTACGCCGACCAGGTGCTCGACAAGGAGATCCGCACGCGCGAACTCCTGCACGACGCCGTCGAGCACGCCGGGGGTCCCGGAGCGGTCGACTGGCTCCCGGCGATCACGAGCCCGGAATCCGGCTACCGGAACAAGGCGAAGATGGTCGTCGGCGGGCCCGTCCAACGGCCGACGATCGGCATCCTCGACGACCGCCAGCGCGGCGTCGACCTGCGGCACTGCGGCATCTGCACGCCCGGCATCCAGCGGGCGCTCCCGGTCCTGGCCGCCTTCGTCGCGGACGCCGGGCTCATCCCGTACGACGTCGCCGCCCGTCGCGGCGAGCTGAAGTTCGTGCTCGTGACGGAGTCCCCGGACGGCGAGCTCATGGTCCGGTTCGTGCTCCGCTCCGAGGGGCAGCTGCCGCGCCTCCGCGAGCACCTCGGCGCCCTGCGGCGAGTGCTCCCCGAGGCCGTCGTCGTCACCGCGAACCTGCTCCCGGAGCACAAGGCCGTGACCGAGGGCGAGCGCGAGGTCGTGCTCACCGAGCAGGAGACGCTGCCGATGCGCTTCGACGACGTCACCATGCACCTCCGGCCGCAGAGCTTCTTCCAGACGAACACGTCCGTCGCCACGCAGCTGTACGCCCAGGCGTCGACCTGGATCGACGAGGTGGGACCGGCCTCGATGTGGGACCTGTACTGCGGCGTCGGCGGCTTCGCCCTGCACGCCGCACGCCCCGGACGCGCCGTGACCGGCATCGAGACGAGCCGCGAGGCCGTCCGCTCCGCGAAGCAGTCCGCGCGCGAGGCCGGTCTGTCCGACGTGCGCTTCGCCGCCGACGACGCGACCGAGCACGCCCTCCGCGCCCGTCCGGACGCCGTCCCCGAGCTCGTCGTCGTGAACCCGCCCCGCCGGGGCATCGGCGAGACGCTGTCCACCTGGCTCGAGCAGTCCGACGTGCGGCACGTCGTCTACTCGAGCTGCAACCCGGTGACCCTCGCGAAGGACCTCGCCCGCATGCCGTCGCTGCGGCTGCGCCGCGCGCGGGTGCTCGACATGTTCCCCCAGACCGGCCACCTCGAGGCGGTCACCCTGCTGTCCAGGGACTGACCAGGAGGCGACCAGGGGACGGACGGGAGGCTCTGCACCAGCCCGCCTCGCGCCTCCAGTCCGTCGCATTGCCAGGGAACTGCCAAGGTCACGTACCCGGGTACGGCGTGATCACCATGGACGCGGCGATCGCCGCGTACAGGAACAGCGATGGGGTACATAGCAGTAACGGGTAGAACCGTTGGTCTCGGTTTGATAACAGTCCTGAGTTTCCTATGGTGGCCGACCAGACGCCGCCGGCACGAGACCACTGCCCCCGGAGGCGCACCCCACGACACGACCGCGATCGGTCGGGACGGGCAGTGGCGACCGAGACCGCTCCGGCGGCGTGCGGTCCGTGGTCCCGGTGGAGCGATCAACCATGAAGAAGCTTTCCCGTACCCGCACCATCGTCGGTGGCCTGGCGTTCGCCGGCATCGCCGCGACCGGTGTCGGCCTCGCGGCGGCGCCCGCGAACGCAGCGTCCGGCTCGACCTGGGACGCGCTCGCACAGTGCGAGTCCGGCGGCAACTGGGCCATCAATACCGGCAACGGCTACTACGGCGGCCTGCAGTTCAACCTCGGCACCTGGCAGGCGAACGGCGGCTCGGGCAACCCGGCGTCGGCGAGCCGCGAGGCCCAGATCGCCGTGGCCGAGCGCGTCCTCGCCTCGCAGGGCTGGGGTGCCTGGCCGGCCTGCTCCGCGAAGCTCGGCCTGAGCGGCACCGCCGGTGCAGCACCGCAGGCCGCGGCCCCGCAGCAGGCCGCTCCCCAGCAGGCCGCCCCGCAGCAGGCGGCGCCGAAGCAGGTCGCCCCGCAGCGCACGGCACCGGCGGCCACGCAGGCGGCGAAGCCCGCTGCGCCGTCGAAGCCCGCTGCGGTCCCGACGAGCGGCAAGACGTACACGATCCAGTCCGGCGACACCCTGGACAGCATCGCGACGAAGCTCGGCGTCGACGGCGGCTACATGAAGCTGTGGGCCGCGAACACGTCGACCATCGACGACGCGAACCTGATCTACGCCGGCCAGGAGCTGCAGCTCCCCGCCTGATCGACCTCCCGATCCAGCACGAGACCCCCGCGACCACGCGTCGCGGGGGTCTCGTGCTGTCCGTGTGCGGCGCGATGCGGAGTCAGTGATCGCGGGCGGCGAGCCACCGATCGAGGTCGTCCGAGCGGAGCGACTGCGACAGGGTCCGTCGGTCGCCGTCGTCGAGCGTGACGTACGACTGACCGTCGGTGCTCGTGCCCGAACCCGCGGTCGGCATCGTGAAGGTCCGGAGGTCGTCGGCCCGAACGCCACGGAGGGACCATCCCAGACCGAAGAGCGTCGATGCGTCCAGGCCTGGATCGACCGCCAGGTGACGGCTGGTCGCGGCGACGGCTTCCTGCACACGTTCGGGTCGGGTGAGGGTTCCACGGGACAGGGCCTGCTGGAACACCCCCCGCATGAACGCCTGCTGGTTGCGTACGCGGGTGTGGTCGGCGTCGGCGAAGGCGTACCGCTCGCGCACGAACGCGAGGGCCTCGGCGCCGTCGAGCCGGTTGGACCCTACGGTGAAGGTGTGTCCGTGCGCGGTGAACGCCTGCGGCGATGAGACGGTGACACCGCCGAGCGCGTCCGTCAGGTCCTCGAATCCGGCGAAGTCGATCTCGGCAACGTGGTCGATCCGGACGTCCAGCAGCTGCTCGACGGTCTGCACGGTGAGGGGGACGCCGCCCCACGAGTACGCGGCGTTGATCTTCGCCTGGCCGTGGCCGGGCACGTCGACCCAGGCGTCGCGCATGATGGACATCAGGTAGACCGCGTGCCGGTCCGCCGGGACGTGCGCGAGCATCAGGGCATCGGACCGCCCGCCGAGGGTCTGGTCGCCGTCGGGGTCGCGGGCTGCTCGCGAGTCCGAGCCGATGAGCAGGACGTTCTGCGCGCCGGCCGTAGGGGCGGGACGCTCCCCGGTCGGGAACGCGTCGGCGATGACGTCCTTCTCGGTGTCGAAGCTCCGGACGAGTCCGCCGATGAACACCGCCCCGACGACGGCCAGCACGGTGGCGACGCCGGCGAGCGAGGCGGTCGTGGCGAGGACCGCGCGGAGGACCGGACGTCGACGGCGTGGCTTGCGTGCCTGCTGGTCGGGCCGTAGGCGGCTGCCCCGGGATGCTCGGAGCTCGGCCTCGGCCGCCGCGCGGGCGGCTCGGCGCTCGGAGACGGGAGACGGGACGTCGGCACGGTCGGACACGGCTGCTCCTGCGGGTCGGGTCGACCCTGACGTCGACGACGCCAGCATACCGCAGGTGATATGTGGATATCAGTCCGAGCTGAGGATCTTCGTCAGCCGTTCCCGGAGCGCGTCGTCGTCGGGCAGGACCTCGCGCTCGATGTGGCGCGCCGTGTCCCAGGCCGCGCGCCCGGCGTCGGTGACCGAGACCACCCGGCGTCGGCGGTCGTCGGGGTGCGGTGTCCGCTCGACGAGCCCGTCGCGCTCGGCCCGCTCGAGCGTCAGGGACATCGTCTGCGGTCGGACGTGCGCCGTCCGCGCGAGGGTGTCGGCGCCGGTCGGCCCGGTCCGGATCAGGATGTCGATCGCGATGAGCGCCGCGTGGGTCAGGCCGATCGCCCGGAGTCGCTCGTCCCAGTCGCGCTCGACTGCCCGGGCTGCCGCGGAGAGCAGGCGGCCGAGGGGCCACTGCTCCGCCTGCTCGTGCATGATCGGAGTCTACGACGCGCCCGGACGGCCGAAGTGATCAGCATGCTGACGATCCGTGTACGCTCACCGTCGTGCCCCGCTTCCTCCGCATCGTGCTGCCCGCCGTCGTGATCGTGGTCTGGCTCGTCGTCGCCTCCGTCGGCGGTCCCGTCTTCGGCAAGATCTCGGACGTCGCGACCAACGACCAGACGTCCTTCCTGCCCGCCTCGGCCGACGCGACGAAGGTGCAGGAGCGCTCCTCGGCGTTCCGGCAGGCGTCCGGGGCGCCCGCGATCGTCGTGCTCGAGCGGGACGGCGGGCTCCGCGACGGCGACCGGACGGCGGCCGAGCAGCTCGCGGCGACGCTCGGCGACCGGAGCGACGTCCAAGGGGTGAGCCCGGTCATCCCGAGCGAGGACGGCGACGCGGTCGAGATCGTCGCGACGCTGACCCAGGACGCCGAGACCGGTGACGCGGTGGCGTCGATCCGCGCCGACGTCGAGGACGCCCTGCCTGCCGGGCTCTCCGGGTACGTCACCGGTCCGGCGGGCTTCACGGCCGACCTGACCGAGGCGTTCGCGGGCATCGACGGCATCCTGCTCGGGGTCGCCCTCGCCGCGGTCTTCGTGATCCTCGTCGTCGTCTACCGTTCGCCGCTCCTGCCGGTGCTCGTGCTCGGCACCGCGACCTTCGCCCTCTGCGCCTCGATCCTCGTCGTGTACTGGCTCGCGGACGCCGGCATCGTCACGGTGAACGGCCAGGTGCAGGGCATCCTGTCGATCCTGGTGATCGGTGCCGCGACGGACTACGCGCTCCTGTACACCGCGCGCTACCGCGAGGCGCTGCGGGACCACCGGACCGGCTGGGGTGCGACGAAGGCGGCCCTCCGTGGCGCGTTCGAGCCGATCATCGCGTCGGGCGGCACCGTCATCGTCGGCGTGCTGTGCCTGCTGTTCTCGGACCTCAACTCGAACAAGGCGCTCGGTCCGGTCGCGGCCATCGGCATCGCGTTCAGCCTGCTCGCCGCGCTCACCCTGCTGCCGGCGCTCCTGATGGCGTTCCGTCGGGCTGCGTTCTGGCCGCTACGGCCGGCGTACGGCAGCGCGCACAGGGTGCTCACCGGGCCGGACGCCCGGGGGATCTGGGCGCGCGTCGGGCGGCTCGTGGCGCGTCGGACCCGCACGGTGTGGGTGGTCTGCACGGTCGCCCTGCTCGCGATGGGGGCCGGCATCGTCGGGCTCCGGGCGGACGGTGTCCCGCAGAGCGACCTCGTCATCGGGTCCTCCCAGGCCCGCGACGGCCAGGACGTCCTCGCCGACCACTTCCCCGGCGGCTCCGGGAGCCCCGCGCAGGTGGTCGGTCCTGAGCGCGACCTCGACCGGCTCGTCGCGGCGATCCGCTCGGTCGACGGGGTCGACGGCGTCGTCGCGGCGGCGAAGGGCAGCCCGTCCGGGACCACCCCCGTCGGCACCGCGACGAAGGACGACACCGCTGCCCGGGAACCGGTCGCCGACCCGACGGTCTCGGACGGGGACGTCCTGCTCGAGGCCACGCTCACCGCACCGGCCGACTCGGAACGCGCGGAGCAGACCGTGCGGGACCTGCGGACCGCGGTGGAGCGGGTGTCGCCGGACGCGCTCGTCGGCGGGGTCACCGCCACCGCCCTCGACACGAACGACACCGGCATCCGCGACCGGACGGTGATCATCCCGATCGTGCTGGTGGTCATCCTGCTCATCCTGATGCTGCTGCTGCGGAGCATCGTGGCGCCCCTGGTGCTCATCGGGAGCGTGATCGTGTCCTTCGTGGCCGCGCTCGGCGTCGGTGCGCTCGTCTTCGACCACGTCCTGCACCTGCCGGGCGCCGACCCCTCGGTCCCGCTGTTCTCGTTCGTGTTCCTCGTGGCACTCGGGGTCGACTACAACATCTTCCTCATGACCCGGGTCCGCGAAGAGGCGCTGCGGCACGGACCGCGCGAGGGCGTGCTCCGCGGCCTCGGGGCGACGGGCGGCGTGATCACCTCGGCGGGCATCGTCCTCGCGGCGACGTTCGCGGCGCTCGGCGTCATCCCGATCCTGTTCCTCGTGCAGATCGCGTTCATCGTGGCGTTCGGCGTCCTGCTCGACACGATCGTGGTCCGTTCCCTGCTCGTGCCGGCGGTCGTGTACGACCTCGGTCGCCGCGCGTGGTGGCCGTCGCGCCTCTCGCGCGCGACCCATCACATGTGACACGCTGGTCCCATGCCCGTACCCTCCACGCAGCCGGCCGCCGAGCGGAAGCTCCTCCGCGACACCGTGCAGGACAAGATCCGTGACGCGATCATGGACGGCACGCTCGAGCCCGGCGAACGCCTGAACGACGACGACCTCATCGCCTGGCTCGGTGTCTCCCGGACCCCCATCCGCGAGGCACTGGCGGAGCTCGCCCGGGCCGGCCTCATCGAGATGGCGCCGAACCGCTACACACGGGTCGCCGCACCGTCGAAGGACGAGATGCTCGACGCGTTCCGGACGCTCGGCGTGATCTACGGCGGAGTCGTCCGGCTCGCGGTGCCGCGGTTCACGGCGGCGGAGCGGAAGAAGATCGTCGCGATGCTCGACGACGTCGCGGCCCGGATGGACGCGCAGCACCAGGCCGAGGTCGTCCGCGAGGGCTCGGACCTGTACGGGATGTGGGCCGACGCCTGCGGGAACCCGTCGCTCGCGCAGCTGTGCCGTGCGACCACGGACGGCCTCGCGTTCAAGCTGCGCGTGCCGGAGTTCGCCGAGCTCGTCCCGAACGAGGTCGTCCGGCCCGAGCTGGACAACCTGAAGGCCGCCGTCCTCGCCGAGGACCCGATCGCAGCCGAGCTGGCGATGGAGGCCATCCACCTGCTCCCGACGCGCTCCTAGCGGAGCTGCCCCGCCGCGCGGCTGCAGTCGCGGACGGGGTGCGTGACGGACGGGAGGCACGTGGCGGCGCCGCCACGTGCCTCCCGTCCGGCTCGTCCCGGCCCCGCGCCGGGGGCGAGTGTCCAGGACTCTCCCTGTCCGTTCCACGCTGTGCGGTTATGGTTTCCGGGTGAGCATCGAACCCGAGCAGACGACGCGCCGCGCCCGCCGCGGCCACGTGCCGCCACGCCACGGGCGCCAGAAGCGCGGGGGCGGGGTCGTCCTGCCCGCCGTCGCGGGAGTGCTGGCGATGGGCCTGGTCCTCACCGGCGGGTACGCCGCGTTCGCGTACGCGAGCTTGTCCAACAACGTCACGAAGATCGACGCGATCGCCCCGAAGGCCAAGGGCGCGGACGACGTCGACGGCACCGCGCAGAACATCCTGCTCGTCGGTGACGACCACCGGCCGGACAACGCGACGCCGGAGGAGATGGCGGAGCTCAGCACCGAGTCCGACGGTGGCGCGACGAACACCGACACGATGATCGTGCTGCACATCAGCGCCGACGGGTCCCAGGCGACGATGATCTCGTTCCCGCGCGACTCGTACGTCGACATCCCCGGTGTCGGCAAGGGCAAGCTCAACAGTGCCTTCTACTACGGGACGCTCAACGGCGGGGGCGACACCGGCGGCGCGAAGCTCCTCATCCAGACGATCCAGGACCTCAGCGGCCTGACGATCGACCACTACGTCCGCGTCTCACTGCTCGGCTTCTACCAGGTCGTGAAGGAGCTCGGGCCGGTCGAGGTCTGCCTGAACCAACCCGCGAAGGACCCGTACTCCGGGGTGGACCTGCCCGCGGGGACGTCCCAGCTCGACGCGAAGCAGGCGCTCTCCTTCGTGCGCCAGCGCCACGGACTGCCGAACGGTGATCTCGACCGCAACGTCCGCCAGCAGTACTTCCTGTCGCAGGAGGCCCGCAAGGTGCTGTCCGCCGGCACGCTGCTCAACCCCGTGAAGATGAACAACATCCTCAGCGCGGTGGGCGGCTCGGTGCAGACCGACACCGACCTCATCTCCCTCGCGACCCAGATGCGGAACCTGCGGCCGGGGAACATCCAGTCGGCGACGATCCCGACGCTCGGTACCCCCACGATCTACGTCGGCGGCTCCGCGCTGTCGATCGTCCAGGTCGACACCGTCGGGCTGCCCGCCTTCGTGCAGGGACTCGTCGGCGAGCCCGAGGAGTACACGAAGGCGACCGCGGCGGAGCCCGCCGCGACGACCGTCACGGTCCTGAACGGCAGCGGCGTCACGGGTGCCGCGGCCGCCGCGGGCGAGAACCTGACAGCGCGCGGCTTCCAGGTCGGCGCCCCGGGGTCCTCCGACGAGACGAAGACCACCCAGGTGCAGTACCCGGCGGGACAGGAAGCGCAGGCGAAGGCCGTCGCCGCGGTCGTGCCCGGTGCCGTCGCGGTGCGCTCGACGAAGGTGACCGGCGTGACGCTCGTGCTCGGGTCCGACGGCAAGACCGTGTCCGCCCCGGCCGCCCCCGCGTCGCCGGACGCCGGCTCGTCGGAGCCCGCTGCGCCGGAGTCGTCCTCGTCCTCGTCGTCGTCCGAGCCCTCGCCGTCGTCGACCGACGTGAAGTCGTACGGCAAGGAAGGCGTCTGCATCAACTGAGTGCTGCCCGGCAGGCTGCTGTGACGGTGCCCGTCGATTGGCGTTCGTGCCGACCGGCATGTGGAATGTCAGCGTGCGAGCGCAACTGCAGACGAACCGGGACGAAGAACGCGCGTGGCTGCTGGCCGCCGCTGCGGGGGACCGGCTCGCGTTCGGCCGGTTGTACGGCCGGCTCCGACCGCTCGTCGAGCGGTGGGTGCGACTCGTGGTGGTCGACCCGTGGCAGTCCGAGGAGGTCGTGCAGGACGTCTTCCTCGAGGTGTGGCAGATCGCCGAACGGTACGACCCCCGGCACAGTGCGGTCGCGTGGATCCGGACCATCGCCCAGCGTCGGGCGATCGACCGCGTGCGGTCGAGCGAGGCCGACCGGCAGCGCGACCTTCTCATCGGCGCGCGGCACCTCGAGCTCGTCGACCACGCGTCGCTCGAGCGGGCCGAGGGGGTGCTCGACCGGGCCGCGCTCCGCGACGCCGTCCGGTCGCTGCCGGACCGACAGCGCGAGGCGGTCGTGCTCCGGCACCTGGTCGAGCTGAGCGGACCGGAGCTCGCGGACCGGCTCGGGGTCCCGCTCGGGACCGCGAAGAGCCGTGCGCGCGACGGCGTCTCGGCACTCCGGCGTTCCCTGGCGCACCGGGCAGGACCGCCTCGGTAGGTTCGTGCCGTGACCTCCGCCGCGCGCCCGATCACCCTGATGACCTACAACGTGAAGAACCCGGACCCGGCCCACGACTGGCCGGCCCGACTGCCGCTGGTCCTCGAGGTCATCCGGCGGCACGACCCCGACGTGCTGTGCGTGCAGGAGGCGTTCGACCACCAGATGGACGACCTGCGAGCCGGGCTGCCGGACCACGGTGACGTCGGGCAGGGCCGCGAGGGCGGGACCGCGGGGGAGCACGCCGCCGTGTTCTTCCGCCGCGACCGACTCCGTCCGGTGGACGAGGGCACGTTCTGGCTGTCGGACACCCCCGACGAGCCGGTGTCGAACACGTGGGGCAGCCTGTACCCGCGGGTGGCGAACCACGCCCGGTTCCTCGACGTCGACGGGGCGTCCTTCACGCTCCTGACCTCGCACTTCGACCACGAGGAGAACGCGCACGGCGACGACGTCCGACGGCGGAGCGCCGCGCTGGTCGTGGAGCGGCTGCACGCCGTCGACGGACCGGTCGTGTTCGCGGGCGACTGCAACGAACCGGCGGGCGGTGGCGCCGCCTGGCAGGTGTTGGTCGACGCCGGCTACCGTGACGCCTGGCTCGACGCCGGGGACCCGGACGACCGGACGGCGACGTACAACGACTGGCAGGCGCCGGTGGACTCGGGGGAGCGCATCGACTGGGTGTTCACGCGCGGGGTGCGCGCGGTGGACCGGGTCGTGATCGACCACGACGGACCCGAGACCTGGGCCGCGAGCGACCACTTCCCGGTGGTCGCGGCGATCCGGGTCTGACCCGGGGTCGCCGAGTGCTGACGCGCGGCGGTCAGCCCGAGCGCTGACGCGCGGCGGTCAGCAGGAGCGCTGCGTGTGCACCGGCATCGGGGAGCCGAGGACGCTCACGACGGTGCCGTTCGTCAAGGCCGAGACCCCGTTCGAGCCCGCGGTGTCGTCGTCTGCGTCGTCGCTCGCTGCGCTGTCGTCGCCGGTGTGAGCGTCGTCGTCCGTCGTCGCCCATCCGGGTTCGAGCAGGAGCTGCCAGGCGCGGGAGTCGCCCGAGCCGAAGGACACCTTGTCGGAGCCCGGTGCAGCGCGGAGTTCGTCCTCGATGTCGTCACCGACCTGGACCCCGTCGGGGCCGGACAGGGCGACGGGGTCGCCGGACCGCGAGCGGACGGCGTCCTTGAGCACGCGGATCTCCACGGCGTTGCCCGCCTCGGCCGGGGTCGTCATGGCCGCGACGCGCAGGGCGCCGCCCCACGTGTAGGTGGTCCCGGACGGGAAGCACGCGCCGCCCGAGCCGATCGCGGTCTGCGTCCGCGCGGGGGTGCCGAGCAGCCGGTTCAGCAGGTCCACCGTCTCGGCACCCCGTCGAGCTGGCTCGGGCCGACGCCCAGCGAACCCGCCGTGACGGCGAGCGCGGCAGCGCCGAGCGCGAGCAGGGTCCGGGGAGTCACCAGTCGACCGTACGACGCCCGACCGGACAGAACGACAGGTGTTACCGAATCGCGTCCTCGTCGTCATGCGTTCGTGACATTCGGGGATGTGTCACGGAACCGCGACGGGGGACACCCCGCTGGACGGGCCCGGGTCCGGTCGTGCGTACCGTCGCCCCCATGACGGAGCAGCAGGGCGGCCGGACGGGTCGCGACCAGTACACGATGCAGGACCCCACGAAGCTCTACGCCGACAAGAAGCCGGACGAGCAGTACCTCCCGGGCGCCGGGACCGATGAGGAGATGGCGCAGAACGTCCCTGCGGACCACGGCGAGGACACCTACCGCGGCTCCGGTCGGCTCGAGGGGCGCAAGGCGCTCGTCACCGGCGGCGACTCGGGCATCGGCGCGGCGGTCGCGATCGCCTTCGCCCGCGAGGGTGCGGACGTCGCGATCGTGTACCTGCCCGAGGAGCAGGAGGACGCCGACCGCATCGTCGGGCTCATCGAGGACGCCGGGCGCACGGCCGTGGCCATCCCGGGCGACATCACGGAACTGGCGTTCTGCGAGGAGCTCGTGCAGCGGGCCGTCGACGGCCTGGGCGGTCTCGACATCCTCGTGAACAACGCCGGCAAGCAGCAGAACGTCGACGACATCACGAAGATCTCGGACGAGGAGTTCGACGAGACCTTCAAGACGAACGCCTACGCCACGTTCCGCATCACCAAGGCCGCGGTGCCGCACCTGCAGCCCGGCTCCACGATCATCAACACGACGTCGATCCAGGCGTACGCACCCTCGCCGCACCTCGTGCACTACGCCGCGACGAAGGCGACCGTGAACAACATGGCGAAGGGGCTCGCCGCACAGCTCGCGCCGAAGGGCATCCGTGTGAACGCGGTCGCCCCCGGGCCGATCTGGACCCCGCTGCAGCCCGCCGGTGGTCAGCCGCCGGAGGCCCTGCCGTCCGCCGGTGAGCAGACGTACCTCGGCCGCTGGGGGCAGCCGGCCGAGCTCGCGCCGGCCTTCGTCTTCCTGGCGAGCGGCGAGTCGTCCTACGTCGTGGGCGAGACGCTGCACGTCGACGGTGGCATGCCCACGCCGTAGTCGCCGCTGGTGACGGAGTGGAGGCGCGGTGCCGGCTGGCACCGCGCCTCCACTCCGTCACAGGGTCGCGTCAGCAGGCGACGGAACGTGCCATCCGCTCGAGCAGCTCCCGCGCCGACATCGCCGCAGTGAGCTCGACCTCGACCGGGTTGATCCCGACCGCCCGTTCGAACGCCCGACGACGTGCCTGGTCGGCGACCGGGACCTCGGGGCGCTGCGGGAGCCGGGCGATGGCGTCGGCCGCCGCCGCGAACGCACCGGTCGGTGCACCGAGCTGCTGCCACATCGTCCGGACGTCGTGGGCCACCTGCTCGGCGTCGCTCCCGAACTCGAAGCCCGCCGACGCCATGGTCGCCAGTCCCTGTGCGACGGGGTCCTCCGGGGTCATCCCGGCATCGTCGCACGTCCCGTCCGCGAGCGCAGCGCACGTGGTGCGGGTCGAACGCTTGTCCCCCGACATGCCGACACCCGTTACGGGGATTCTGGTGGCCCCCGTGCAGGCGGTTGGATGGGGGGGCGGACAGGACGTCCGCGGCACGACGGAGGGCATGATGCTCGAACACACCAGTGCGGACACGCAGGCGGCTGCCGCTGCGGCCGCGACCCTGCACCTGCGGATCACGATCGTGGGTGCGACCGTCGACCTGCTCCGCGACGTCCCCTTCCACGAGGCACACGTCGGGCTCGTCGCCGAGCGCCTCGACATCTCGGTCGCGGAACTCCGACAGCACTTCCCGTCGTGGGACGGTCTCGTGCTCGCGGCGCTGGACCGCTGGAACGGCGCCCGCATGGACGAGGTCACGCGCGAGGTCGGCGACGGCTCGACCGTGGACCTGCTCCGCGCGATCGTCGCCTCGAACGCCGAGGACCCCGCGCTCATGCGACTCCTCGTCGCGCTCCTCTCCGTCGCGGGCAACCCCGCGCACCCGATGGCGACCTACCTGCGGTCCCGGTACCAGCTCTTCTACTCGCAGATCAAGCGGGGTCTGGAGCACGACGTCGCGGTGGGTCGGGCGCCGCACACCATGGACCCGCGTCGCGGGGCCGAGCAGCTGATCGCCCTGTACGAGGGGCTGCAGCTCCAGGCGCTCCTCCGCGCCGAGCTCGACCTGGTCGCGGCGTTCGACCGTGCGGTGGCGCGGCTCGAGCGTGGCTGGATGGAGCGGTACGAGCCGGCGGCGGCGCAGCGCTTCTCGGCGTGGAGCGACGGCGGCAGCTGGGAGATCTGAGCCGACGAGCGCGCCGCGGTGCGGGGCGTCGGTCCGCGCGCCTCGGCCGCTGGACGCACTGACCGGCAGGGCGCCGAGGGGCGGCCGGGTAGTCAGTGGGTCTCGCGAACGAAGGAGATCGACATGGCAGCACCGAACCCGATCCAGGTCCAGAAGTACCTCAGCGGCATCGACTACCCGGCCTCGAAGGACGACATCGTCTCGAAGGCCGAGCAAGAGGGTGCCGACGGCGACGTGCTCGAGGCACTGCGGGGCATCCCGGACGGCGACTACGACGCCCCCACCGCAGTGTCGAAGGCCGTCTCGGACGCGGGCTGAGGCGCGCCGAGTCCCGGCGTGGGTGACGAGTCCCGCGGCCCCGTGCCCGGGACTCGTCGCCCAGCCCGAGGCTCGGGGCAGCGCAGCCGCCGGCAGCGACCGTCGCCGCGCGCATCAGCGCGGCCGGGACCCCCGCGGGACGCTCCCGTTGCCGGGGTCGTAACCGCTGTCCCGCAGGACCGGGATCGCCGTCGTGTCGCTGTGGACCGAGTGCACGGTCACCCGTCGCGCCCGCCGCAGTGCACGCCGCGCCCCGGGGGTCGCCACGAGTCCGCCGAGCACCAGGCCGGCGCCGATCCCGAGGGCGACCGACACCGCCGCCACGAAGTCGAGCGCGGCCCCGGACGAGCCGGACATGAAGTTGAGCAGTGCGTTCGACACCGCGACACCGGGCAGCAGCGCGCCGCAGAACGCCGGTACCGCGATCGCCGCCACCGCCGTACGCATCCGGGCCGCCGCGATGGTGGACAGGACGCCGAGCAGCACCGACGCGACGAACGTGGCGCCGAGGAGCGGCATCCCGAGGTGCCGGAGCTCCCACAGGAACGCCCCGGCGGCGACCGAGAACACCACCGCGACGGGGATCACCCGCGCGCTGGCCTGCTGCACGAAGCAGTTCGCCGCCGCGGACACCACCGTCAAGGACAGGGACGCCCAGAGCGGCAGCGGTCGCAGCACGATCCCGGACGGGTCGACCTCGATGCTCAGCCAGTGCAGCACCGCGATGCCGGCCGGCACCCCGACGACGATCGCGGCGATGACGAGCACGATGTAGAACGCCCGGGCGACGGCCATCGCCCGGAAGCCGGAGATGGCGTCCTGCGCCCAGGTGACGAGCGACACGTGCGGCAGGAGCAGCACGACGAGCGCGGCGACCATGGTGGCTGCCCCCGTCGGGGTGAGCACGTCGCCGAGGATCGCGAGGGTGCCGAGTGCCGAGGCGACGGCTGCCTGGGCACCGGAGACGAAGAACTGCGGGAAGCCCCGGCCGGTCAGCCACCGTCCCGACAGGATGATCCCGAGCATCAGGACGAAGGCGCCGAGCCCTGCTCGCCACCCACCGCCCGCCTGCATCGCGATCGAGGTCCCGAGGACCGACAGACCGACGTCCGCCAACCACGACGGCCACCGCGGCGCCAGGCGGAGCACCGCGACGAGGGCGCTCACCGCCGAGGTCATGTCCCGCTCGCCGTGCACGAGGTCGTCCACGATCTGGTTGGCGCGGGCCAGTCGGTCGAGGTCCGAGCCGTCCGACTGCACGGTCCGCACCTTCACGAGGGGCGGGTGGTCGGTCGGCGCGTACTGGATCGTCACCGAGCTGCCGGAGAAGTCCAGGTCGAGGGGCGCGAGGTTCCACTTCGTCGACACCGCGACGACGGCGGTCTCCACGCTGCGCGTGTCCGCCCCCGACGCGAGCATCACCTCGGCCAGGTCGAGGCAGAAGTCGACGATCTGGACCGGCGAGTACTGCTCGCGGGAGCGCGTGTCCGGCGTGACGTCCTCGTAGATGGTGCCGCGCAGCCGTGCGCGCGCGTCGCGGATGTCGTGCTGGGCGAGCTTGCGCACGCGGGGCCGCGGCGGACGCGGGGGCCGTGGGACACCGGGGAGGAACTGCTCGGCCATCCCGCCATGGTGCCAGCCGTCGGCCGCCGAGTCCGGACGTCGGCTGGACGCAGCAGACGGACGGGAGGCACGGTGCCAGCTGGCACCGTGCCTCCCGTCCGTCACGAGGTGACGTCCCGTGGGACGTGACCGCTACTGCTCGAAGGTCGCCTTGAGCTCGATGTCGACGCCGGTGAGCGCCTTGCTGACCGGGCAGGTCGCCTTGGCCTCGTCGGCGGCCTTGAGGAAGGCGGCCTCGTCGATGCCGGAGACCTCGCCGTTGACGGTCAGGACGATGCCGGTGAGCTTGAAACCGCCGGCGCTGTCCGGGCCGAGCGAGACGTCGGCCTTGACGTCGAGGGCCTCGACGGTGCCGCCGGCCTCGCCGAGGATCGCGGAGAACTGCATCGCGTAGCAGGCGGAGTGCGCGGCGGCGATGAGCTCCTCGGGGCTGGTGGTGCCACCGGCCTCGTCCGCGGCGCGCTTCGGGAAGGAGACGTCGTACGTGCCGACCTTGGAGCTGGACAGCTCGACCTGACCGGAGCCGTCGTTCAGGCCGCCGTTCCAGGCGGTGCGTGCGGTGCGCGTGGGCATTCGCGTTCCTTTCGTGTGGGGGACGGACCCGACCGGGACCGCCGCAGCCGAGTCAATCGGAGAACGACCGTTCTCGCAACCGGCTCTCGGCAAGTGCGCAGGCGAGCGCGCAGAACGGACCGGGATCGCTCAGGCGACGGGCGGCACCGCACGCAGCGCGTCGGCCTGCGCCGGCGAGGTGCGCGCCGCATACCCGATCCGGCTCTCGCGGACGTGCCACGCCATGCGCTCGGCCGCCTGGTCGACGTCTCCCGCGTCGATCGACGCCAGGATCCGGCGGTGGTCCGGCCACAGGCGCTTGCCGCGGGACGAGGTGTCGAGCGCGTAGAGCCACTCGATCTTCCGGGACAGCTGGCGCAGGAGCGTCGCGAGCGTGCTGCTGCCGGACAGCTCGGCGACGAGCAGGTGGAAGCGCTCGTTCAGGTCGACGAGCAGGTCGAGCTCGTCGCGCGCCACGGCGGCGTCCCCGGCGTCGAGGACCTCGCCGAGCTCCCGGCGGACCCGCCACCAGTCCTCCGGCGGGGCCGGTGCGTCGAACAGGGTGCGGGCGCGCGTGGCGGCGCGGCGGGCGGTGGCGGTCTCGAGGGACTCCCGGACGGCGAACAGGTCGTCGGCCTCGTCGAAGGGGATGTCGGCGATCCGGGAGCCCGCGTTCGGGCGGGACACCACGAAGCCCTCGCCCTCGAGGCCGCGCAGGGCCTCGCGCACGGGCACCCGGGAGACGCCGTGGCGCTCCGCGAGGAACGCCTCGGTCACCCGGGTCCCGGGCTGCAGCGCACCGGACACGATGTCGTGGCGGATGGCGTCGATGACGCTCGTCCCGTTCAGCACGGGGCCGATCGTCTCACACGACCGCCTCGGCGAGGCTCCCATGCCCGCGGACCGAGCATCGCGTCGAGCAGGTCGGTCACACGGCCGCTTCCGCGAGGCTCCGGCCCGGGATCGCGTCGAGCAGGTCCCGCGTGTACTGCTCCTGGGGGTCGTCGAACACCGCGGCCACCGACCCGCGTTCGACCACCTTCCCCCGTCGCATCACCACGACGTCGTCCGCGATCCGACGGACCACCCCGAGGTCGTGCGTGATGAACAGGTAGCTCAGCCCGAGCCGGTCCTGCAGGTCGTCGAGGAGTGTCAGGATCTGTTCCTGCACGAGCACGTCGAGCGCCGAGACCGCCTCGTCGAGGATGATCAGTTCCGGCTCGAGGGCCAGCGCCCGGGCGATCGCGACGCGCTGCCGCTGCCCGCCGGAGAGCTCGTTCGGCCGGAGCTGCGCGACCTCGCGGGGCAGGGCCACCTGGTCGAGGAGCGTCGCCACCCGCTCGGTCCGGGACGCCCGGTCGCCGACCCCGAACACGCGGAGGGGCTCGTCGATGATCCGTTCGATGGTCGACGTCGGGTCGAGCGACCCGTACGGGTCCTGGAACACCGGCTGCACGCGACGGCGGACGGCCCGACGCTCCCGGCCCCGGGCGGTGCCGATCGACAGACCGTCGACGAGCGCCGTGCCGGACGTCGGGGTCTCGAGCCCGAGCACGATCCGCGCGACCGTGGTCTTGCCGGACCCGGACTCGCCGACCACCGCGGTGGTGGTGCCCCGGCGGACCGTGAACGACACCCCGTCGCTCGCCCGCAGGGTGCCGGCGCCGCGGCCGCGCAGCCGGTACTCCTTCACCAGGTCGGACACGACGAGGATCGGCTCCCCGGGTGCGGTCGGCTCCGGCGCGACCCCGGACAGCGCCGGGGCGGCCGCGATGAGCCGCTTCGTGTACTCGTGCTGCGGGTCACGGAGGATCGCCGCGGGGGCGCCCTGCTCGACGACCTTGCCGTCGAGCATCACCACGATGCGGTCGGTGCGGTCCGCCGCGACGCCGAGGTCGTGCGTCACGAACAGCAGCGTGGTGCCGTGCTGGTCGACCAGGGTCTGCAGGTGGTCGAGGATCTGCCGCTGCACCGTCACGTCGAGGGCGCTCGTCGGTTCGTCGGCGATGAGGAGCTCCGGCTGTCGGGCGAGCGCGACCGCGATGAGGATGCGCTGCCGCATGCCGCCGGAGAACTCGTGCGGGAACTGGTCCGCGCGGCGGGCGGCCTCGGGGATGCCGGCCTCGGTCATGAGCTCGACCACGCGGCGACGGACGGCGGACCGTCCGCGCAGCCCGCCGGCACGGAGCGCGTCGGCGATCTGCGCACCGACCCGCATCGACGGGTTGAGGTTCGTCGACGGGTCCTGCGGCACCAGGCCGATCCGGCCGCCGCGGATCCGGCGCATGAGCGGCTCGTCGGCGTGCGCGATGTCGTCGTCGCCGAGCGTGATCGCCCCGCCGGTGACGTGCCCGGCGCCCGGTAGCAACCGGAGGAGCGCCGCGATGAGCGTCGACTTGCCCGAGCCGGACTGTCCGACGATCGCGACGCGCTCGCCGCGGCGGACGTCGAGGTCGACGCCGTGCAGGACCTCGCGGTCCCCGAACGCGACGCGCAGGTCGCGCACGGAGAGCAGGCGGTCGGCTCCGGCGTCGGACGGGAGGCGCGGTGCGGCCCCGGTGGTCGTCGTCACGTTCTCAGCGTCCTGCGGCATAGCCCTGTGCTCCTCGGGGGTTGGCGGCGGCGCCCAGGACGCCGGTGTCGGGGTCGCGCGTGACGCACGACAGGCGGCCGAGCGACCAGTCGCCGGCGCGGGTGACGACGTGGCCGAGCTCCTCGAGCCCGGCGATCACCTCGTCGCCGAGACGGTCCTCGACGACCAGGCCGCCCGGGGTCCAGGTGCGCGGCCAGAACGAGCCCGGGAAGGACGTCGTGTGCAGCGCGGGGGCGTCGATCGCCTGCTGCGGGGACCACCCGCCGACGATCGTGCGGAGCAGGAACAGCAGCTGCCACTGGTCCTGCTGGTCGCCGCCGGGGGAGCCCATCGCCACGACCGGCTCGCCGTCCTTGAGCACGAGCGTCGGCGTGAGCGTCGTGCGCGGTCGGGCGCCGGGGGTCAGCGTGGACGCCGTGCCCTCCTCGAGCCAGGTCATCTGCAGGCGGGTGCCGAGGCAGAACCCGAGCCCGGGGATCGTCGGGGACGACTGCAGCCAGCCGCCGGACGGGGTCGCGCTGACGATGTTGCCCCAGCGGTCGACGACGTCGATGTGGCACGTGTCGCCTCGCGTCTCGCCGGTCGCCATCACGATCGGTTCGCCGCGGTCCTCGTGCACCGGGTCGTCCTCGGCCGGGGCCGCGACCGGAGTCTCCACCGGGGCCTCGCCGCGGGCGCCCGGGACGGTGGGCTCGCCGACGCCGGCGACCGGCTCGCCACGCGGCGTGTAGGTCTCGCGGAGCGGGGGCACGGTGCTGCCGGGGACGGACACGGCACCCGGTCGGAACGCGTGCGAGGCACGGTCGCCGATCAGGGTCCGGCGCTCGTCGGAGTAGGCGTCGGAGAGCAGCTCGGCCATCGGGACGTCGCGCTCGCCGTAGTGCACCTCGCGGTCGGCCAGCGCGAGCTTCTGCGCCTCGACGATGGTGTGCGCGCCGAGCACGGTGGACGGGTCGAGGCGTTCGTCGTCGAGCGGCTCGAGCAGGCGCAGGGTCTGCAGGAGCGCCGGGCCCTGCCCCCAGGGTCCGGTCTTCGCGATCGTGTGCCCGCGGAACTCGGCGGTGGTCGCCGGCTCGGTGGACGCCCGGAAGGCCGCCATGTCGGCGGCGGTGATGACGCCGGCGTGGTCCGTGCCGGACGCGTGCCGGTGCGGGGTGCGGACGAACGCGTCGACCGCCTGCGCGACGACGCCCTCAGCCCACTCGGTGCGCGCCGCCTCGATCCGGGCGACGCGTGCGTCGCCCGCTGCGTCGGTGTCGACACCGGACCCGGCCTGCACGAGCCGGTCCAGGACGCCGGCCCATGCCTCGTTGCGCACGACGGTCCCGGGGACCGGCACCGTGCCTCCCGGCAGCCACTGCGTGGCGGAGGTGGGCCAGTGGTCTCGGAACAGGTCCTGGACCGTCGCGATCGTGGCGACCACCCGCGGGGCGACCGGGTGGCCGTCGCGGGCGTAGCCGACGGCGGGGGCGAGCACGTCGGCGAGCTCCCACGTGCCGTGCTCGGCGAGGAGCAGCAGCCACGCGTCGACGGCACCGGGGACGGCGGCCGCGAGGGCCCCCGATCCCGGCACCAGGTCGAGTCCCTCGGAACGGAGGTGCTCCGGGGTCGCGCCGGCGGGGGCCGGTCCCTGGCCCATCAGCACCGTCGGGGTCTTGTCGGACGCGGTGGCGAAGACGGCGGTGACGTCGCCGCCGGGGCCGTTCAGGTGCGGCTCGACGACGTGCAGGACGAACGCGCCGGCGACGGCCGCATCGAAGGCGTTGCCGCCGCGTTCCAGGACCGACTGGGCCGTCGCGGTCGCGATCCAGTGCGTCGCGGCGGCCATGCCGAACGTGCCCTGCAGGTCCGGCCGGGTGGTCTCGGTCGGCGGTGCGGTGAAGGCGGGGTTGGTGGTGCGCATGCGTTACTTCCGGTCCGAGGCGGTGGGGTCGAGGGCGTCGCGCAGGGCGTCGCCGAACAGGTTGAAGCCGAGGCAGACGACGGCGATCGCGACGCCGGGCACGACCGCGGCCCACGGCGCCTGGCCGAGGTACTGCTGCGCGTCCGAGAGCATGATGCCGAGGCTCGGGGTGGGCGGCTGGATGCCGAGGCCGAGGAAGGACAGCAGGGCCTCGCCGATGACCGCGACCGGCATGATCACCGTGGCCTGCACGATGATCGCCGAGACGCAGTTCGGCAGGACGTGCTGCAGGATGATCCGCGCGCCGCCCGCGTCGAGCGTCTTCGCGCTCGTCACGAAGTCGGCACTCGTGATCCGGAGCGTCTCGCCGCGCACGATGCGGATCATCGCCGGGACGTGCGAGATGCCGATGGCGACCACCGCGTTCGTCAGGCTCGGTCCGCTGATCGCGGCCAGTCCGACCGCGATGATGAGGAACGGGAAGGCGAGTGCGACGTCCGTCAGACGGCTGATGATCGCGTCGAGCCAGCGCCAGTACCCGGCGAGCAGCCCGAGCGGGGTGCCGACGACGACCGCGAGCAGGACCGACAGGACGCCCACGACGAGCGAGACCTGGATGCCGTACAGCGTGCGGGACAGGATGTCGCGCCCGAGGTCGTCGGTGCCCAGGCCGAAGCCGACGGTGAACGGCACCTGGAACGGCAGGTCGAAGTGCGTCGTGGTGGGGTCGTACGGTGCGACGAGCGGGGCGGTGACCCCGGCGAGGACGACGACGGCGAGCATGATGCCGCCGGTCATGCCGAGGCGGTTCGTCCGGACCTGCTTCCAGACGCGACCGCGGCTCGACCCGAGGTCGAACGGCGCTGTGATGGTGGTCATGCGGTGCCCCCCACGCGGATCTTCGGGTTGATGACGGAGTACAGGACGTCCACGGCGAAGTTGATGAGGACGTAGCCGAGGGTGATCACGAGGACGACGGCCTGGATGACCGGGTAGTCGCGGGTGAAGACGGCGTCGAGCGTGAGCTTGCCGAAGCCCGGCAGCGCGAAGATGCGCTCCGTGACGACCGCGCCCGAGATGAGCCCGCCGAGCTGCAGGCCGACGATCGTCACGACGACGATCATCGAGTTGCGCAGGCCGTACCGGAACAGCACGCGCGGGCGGCTGAGGCCCTTCGCGCGGGCGGTCCGGACGAAGTCGGTCTTCATCGTCTCGATCATCGACGCGCGGGTCTGCCGCATGATCACGGCGGCGAGCGAGGTCCCGAGGATCAGGGCCGGCAGCGTCAGGTGGTGCAGGGCGCCGAGGGGGTCGCTCGTCACCGGGACGTAGCCGGACGCCGGGAACCAGCCGAGCCCCGCGGCGAGCCACACGATCGCCAGGATCCCGAGCCAGAAGTTCGGGACGCTCAGGCCGACGAGCGCGGCGGCGTTCGCCATCCACTCGGGCCAACGGCCGCGGTACCGCTCGGCGAGGGTGCCGAGGGCGACCCCGACGACGACCGCCACGACGATCGCGTACAGCGCGAGCCACAGCGTGACCGGCAGGGTCGAGCCGAGCAGCTCGGTGACGGGCGTCCCCGTGCGGGTCGACTGGCCGAGGTCGCCCTGCAGCGCGTTGACCACGAAGCGCCAGTACTGCACGAGCAGGGAGTCGTCGAGTCCGAGGTCCGCGCGGACCGCCGCGAGCCGCTCGGGACTCGCCTCTTCACCGGCGAGGGCCAGGGCGGGGTCGCCCGGCAGCTGCCGGACCCCGAAGAACACGACGACCGAGGCGAGGACGAGCGTGAGCGCCGCCTGCCAGAGTCGGGTCACGACGTACCGGATCACTTGCTGCCGCCTTCCACGAACGCCGCCTGGCTGAGTCGGACCACGCCGTCGGCGTAGGTGGAGACCCCGGCGACGTCCTTGCTGACGCCCGTGATGCTCCGGGTCCGGTAGAGGTAGATGATCGGGTCGTCCTGCTGCACCTTCGTCACGAGCTGCCCGTACAGGTCGGCGCGCTCCTGCTGGTCGGTGGCCTGGGCCGCGCGGCTGATCAGGTCGTCGACGGCGGGGTCGCTGTACCCGGGGTAGTTGTTGCCGCCGCCGGTGCCGAGGAACGAGCCGATGTTGCCGTGCGGGTCGACCCGGCCTGACCAGCCGAGCTGGAGCGCCTGGAAGTCGCCGCGGGTCTGGTCGTCGAGCAGGGTCGTGTACTCGACCGGGGTGATCGTGATCGCGAAGCCGCCGGCGCGGGCCTGGGCCTGCAGCGCCTGGGCGAACCGCACGGTGTCGGGGGTGTTCGTCACCTCCATCTCGATCGGGAACGGCTGCTCGACACCGGCCTGCTCGAGGAGCTGCTTCGACCGCTCGGGGTCGTACTCCGGGCAGGCCTTGCTCGCGTCCGTCGCGAACACGCTCGAGTCCGGGATCGGCGAGCACGCCACGTCGGCCCAGCCGCGGAACACGCTCTGCACGAGTTCGGCGCGGTTGATCGACATCGACAGGGCCTGCCGGACCGTCCGCTGCGTGGCGAGCGGGGTGTCGAGCGGCTTCGGGTCCGTCCCGACGCCGTCCTGGTTGGCCAGGTTGATCGTGATGCCCTGGTAGCCGAGCGACCCGGTGCGCAGGACGCTGAGGTCCTTCCGCCGCATGAGCTCGTCGACGTCCTGGGTCGAGATCGAGTCGGCCACCTGCACGTCGCCGGACTTCAGGTTCTGCGCGCGGATGCTCGCGTCCGTGATGATCCGGTAGGTGATCCGGTCGAAGTGCGCGCTCGCCGGGTCGTGGTACTGCGGGTCGGGCTCGACCGTGATCGACGTCTGCGGGACGCGCTCGACGAACTTGTACGGGCCGATGCAGACCGGGTGATCACCGAACCCGTCGCCCTCCTGCTCCAGCGCCGTCGGCGACATCACCATGCCCGCACGGTCCGCGAGCGCGGCGGTGATCGGGGCGAAGGGCGTCGCGTAGCGGATCCGGACGGTGTGGTCGTCGACCGCGTCGATGCTCGACACCGGACCCATCTCGCTCTTCCGGCTCGAGTCGTCCTTCGTCAGGTTGCGTTCGAGCGTCGTCACGACGGCGTCCGCGTCGAACGGGGTGCCGTCGGCGAAGCGGTACCCGGTGTGCACCGGGAACGTGACGGTCTTCCCACCGTCCGACACCGTGGGCAGCGCCGTGGCGAGCATCGGGACGACCGTGCCCTCGGCGTCGATGTCGTACAGCTTCTGGCACATCGTCTCCATGACGTACCGGGTGTACAGCGACGACGAGGTGGTCGGGTCGAGTCGGTCCGGCTCGGCGGAGAGCGCCATGACGAGGTCACCGCCCTCGCGGACCTGCTGGTCGCCGATCGGGACGGTCGTGACGGTGCCGGCGGTCGCGCCGCCGGAGGAGCCGATGAGCACAGAGAGGGACTTGTCGCTCGAGGTGAGCCCCCCGGACCCGGAGTCCGAACCGGAGCCGCTGAAGCCGGAGCCGCAGGCGGAGAGGGACAGCGC
>NZ_CP054593.1:3626867-3630267 GCF_013347165.1 Curtobacterium sp. Csp2 | reverse complement strand
CGCGTCCCGATGCTCGCCACGGCGCTGCCCACGGTGTCGGACGGTGGGGGGGGGGGGGGGAGGTCTGGGACATCGTGTTCCTGGAGCTGCGGTGTGCGTGGCGACTCTTGTGGAGTCACGCTCAGGAGTGCGGTGATTGCATACAATCACGGGTACTCGCTCGCTTTTGTATACGTGACGTTTCGAACTTGTAACGCTGCGCCTATGCCGCTTGGACTCGTCCTCCGGCACCTCGCTCCGAGGTCTGCGGTGTCCCTCGCTCTGGGGCTCGGTGAGAACCCCTCGAGTTGACGACCGGTCACTTATCCTGAGTGTGAGGACAGGAGTGAACGATGGAGTTCGAAGAGCGTCTCGCTGCGTTGGCCACGAAGGTGCACAACCAACGCCAGGCGATCCAGACCGAGGAGGCCACGAAGAACGCGTTCGTGATGCCCTTCATCTCGACGATCCTCGGGTACGACGTGTTCAACCCCCTCGAAGTCGTTCCGGAGTTCACGGCGGACGTCGGCGTGAAGCGTGGGGAGAAGGTCGACTACGCGATCATGCGCGACGGTGAGGTGCAGATCCTCATCGAGTGCAAGAAGTCCACGGAGCCGCTCAAGATCGAGCATGCATCCCAGCTCTTCCGGTACTTCTCCGTCACGAACGCACGCATCGCCGTGTTGACCAACGGCGAGGTCTACAACTTCTACACGGATCTCGACGCACCGAACAAGATGGACGACCGACCGTTCCTCGTGCTCGACCTAGCCGACATCGACGAGACACTCCTGCCGGAGCTCAGCAAGCTCACGAAGGACGTGTTCGACCTCGATTCGGTGATCAGCGCGGCCGAGGAACTCAAGTACGTTGGCGCGCTGAAGCGTGCCATCGCCGTACAGTTCCGGGAGCCCGAGGAGGACTTCGTCCGACTCTTCGCGTCGCGTGTCTACGAGGGGCGCTTCACCCAGGAGGCGCGCAGCCAGTTCACGACGCTCGTCGCCAAGGCCTCGAAGCAATTCCTCAACGAACAGGTCAACGACCGCTTGAAGACGGCGCTCGGTGCCTCCTACACGGCGCCGATCGAGCAAGCTGCTTCCGTCGAGGCGCTCTCGAGCGAGCTGGTGGTGGAAGAGGACATAGATCGAGACACCGAGCTCGAGACTACGCCCGAGGAACTCGAGGGCTATCAGATCGTCAAGGCCATCGCCTGCAGCGAGGTCAAGCCCGAGCGCATCGTGCACCGGGATCAGAAGTCGTACTTCGCCATTCTGCTCGACAACAACAACCGTAAGCCGATCGCGCGCCTCTGGTTCAACGGGAAAAAGCAGAAGTACATCGGGTTGTTCGACGAGGACAAAGTCGAGACGCGGCATCCCATCGACTCGCTCGAGGACATCTACCTGCACGCGGATGCCCTGCGGGTGTCCGTGTCACGATTGCGCTGAAGTGAAGGCGGTTCACGAACCCTCCGGCCGGGTGTTCTCCCCCGACGAGGTGGGAGACGAGCTCCGGGGAGGCCCCTGGCGTTGCGCCTGGGCCGGTTGCGGCGCACGACTCTTCCATTCGAGGAGCACTGTTCGAAAGCTGGCGTCAGGTGGCGCAGTGCCCGTGGCGGCCAAGTTCTCGTGCTTCTCCGGCTCCGTCCACGCGCTCGTGCCGCATGGTGCGCCGCGCAGATCGACGGACAGCTCCGCACCTGTGGCGGGCGTGTATGAGCACATCCATCGTTTGACGGGTGTCCCGGTGCCCGAGTCGCGACGGTCGGCCGTCGACTCCGCTCCGACCGGACAGTCGCGAACGCAGTACGCCTACGGCACTCCTGTGGGCGGTGTCGTCGGCCTTCGTGCTTTCGCTTTGCAGGTCGGTGCCGACGAGGACTTCGGCCGTCGCGAGAAGATCCGGTTCGGCGGCATCGATTACTGGTGGCATGAGCTGGCCTTCGCTCCCACCGGGAACACGTTCAGTGCGCTGACGGCATCCATCGAGACTCAGGTCACGAAGCACCGCGCGTACTACGTGGAGGGGCTGGCGAAGTACCACGCGTACCCGGTGGCTGAAGGAAAACGCTTGGAGCTGACGCTTCTGGACGCGTCCGGACGAAGCGACGATGCGATCAGCGTGTTCATGCCGAACTCGCACCACCTGGGAGCGCTCACGTCGGCTGTGGCGGCTGGCGCACCATTTGCGCTGTTCTCGTCCGAGACATTCGTGAAGAACACCGGACGTGCGGCACTCAGCTTGGCGGATGACTCCCAGCTGCTGCCCCTGTCCGGCTGATCTGCGCCTGACGGACCCGGCCGTTCCTCGTGTCGAACGATCCATGGCGACGAGTACCGTGGCGGTGATGCAGACACGCGACGCCGAGGCGGTCCTCGCCGCCCTCGCGCGCACCTCCGGCGATCTCCACGGTGCCCGGAGGGTCGCCCGGCAGTTCGCCGACCTCGACGCGGGGGAGCGGTCCGCCCTGCTCTGGAGCGAGGACCCCGGCGCGCGGCTCGTCGCGGTGGTGCTCCTCGTGCAGGCGATGCGGGCGCGGCCGGACCCCGAGCTGACGGACGAGTACCTCGCCGCGGCAAAGGCGGAGCGTTTCGGGGACACCACGCTCGTCGACTTCGCGGCGGAGGAGCTCGTCGGCGCCCCGCTCGTGGGCGGGTCGACCGGGCCGCTGTTCGCGCTCGTGAAGTCCGACGTGGCGATGGTGCGCCGGATCGCGGTCGTGGCGACCCTGGCGTTCGCGAAGCAGGGCGACGCCGAAGTCCCGCTCGGGATCGTCGGGCGGCTCGTCCGCGAGCGCAGCGACACCGTGCAGTCGGCGCTCGGGTGGGTCCTGCGCGAGACCGGCAAGCGGGCGTCCGAGCCGGCGCTCGTGGCGTTCCTCGAGCGGCACGGGCGGTTCCTGACCCCGGCGGCACGGGCGACCGCGACCGAGCACCTGCCCCCAACCGAGCGCGACCGGCTGCGCGCCTGACCGCCCGCCCGCGCCCGCTCGCCCGCTCGTCCGTCCGCCCGCCGGCTCGCAAAACGCAACTGCGGCGGTTTCTCGCAGCGACATTCCGCTGCGAGGAACCGCCAGCGTTGCGTCTTGCGGGACCGATCGCCGGGAAGCGACTCGCGCGGGGCCGGGGTCAGTGGGAGAACACGTCGTCGAGCGTGTAGGTCGCCAGGCCGCGCTGCTCGAGCAGGGCGTGGAGCCGCGGCAGCGCGCCGATCGTGCCCAGGTGGTTCGCGTGCCCGATGACGATGTGCGCCGGCTGGAACCACTGCTCCGCGAAGCCGACAATCTGGTCGGACGTGATGTCCCCGGAGTCCGCGAGCGTCCCGTACCAGAGCAGCGGGGTCGTGTAGCCGACGGCCGCCGCCGCCCGGTCGACCCGGGCGTCGTGGTAGCCGAACGGCGGCCGGAAGTACGGCTTCGCGT
>NZ_CP054593.1:3621757-3626857 GCF_013347165.1 Curtobacterium sp. Csp2 | reverse complement strand
CGCACCTGCGGCGGTTCTCCGGACCGGCATGCCGCGGGGAGGAACCGCCCGCGTTGCGTCTTGCGGGACCGATTGCCGGGAAGCGACTCGCGCGGGGCCGGGGTCAGTGGGAGAACACGTCGTCGAGCGTGTAGGTCGCCAGGCCGCGCTGCTCGAGCAGGGCGTGGAGCCGCGGCAGCGCGCCGATCGTGCCCAGGTGGTTCGCGTGCCCGATGACGATGTGCGCCGGCTGGAACCACTGCTCCGCGAAGCCGACAATCTGGTCGGACGTGATGTCCCCGGAGTCCGCGAGCGTCCCGTACCAGAGCAGCGGGGTCGTGTAGCCGACGGCCGCCGCCGCCCGGTCGACCCGGGCGTCGTGGTAGCCGAACGGCGGCCGGAAGTACGGCTTCGCGTCCACGCCGTAGGTGTCCTGGATGAAGGCGTGGTTCCGCGTCAGCTGGTCCTGGACCGCCTGGTCGCCGAGCTTCGTCAGGGCGGGGTGGTCCCACGTGTGGTTCCCGAGCTGCACCTGCCCGGAGGTGACGAGCGGCCGCAGCAGGTCGGCGTGCTCGGTCCACGCGGGCCGCGCGCCGTTGACGAAGAAGGTCAGGCGTGTGCCGGTCTCAGCGGCGAACCGGGCATAGGCGGCGACGACGTCCGACGATGCCCCGTCGTCCACCGTCCACGCGATCCCGGGTGTCCCCGCTGGCAGACCCGTCACGGTCCCCCGGGGCAGCGGCACCTTCGTCAGTGCCGGACGGGTCGGTGTCGGGGTCGGTGTGGGTGTGGGTGTGCCCGTGGGTGTCCGGGTGGCTGTCGGCGTCGGGGTCGCGCTCGTCGGCCGCCGGGGCGGCTCGGATGAACACGCGGCGAGCGCCCCGGCGGCGAGGAGCGCTCCGGCCCCGGTGAGCAGGCTGCGGCGCGTGGTGCGGTGGTCCATCGGAGCCAGCGTGGCGGGTGGGCGGCACCGGGCGCATCGGCGGACGGGCGGAGACCGACTGGCCGATCGGCCACGTTCGAGCCCATCGCGCCCGTGATCGGAGGCGGATCCGCGCGTCGGGTGGCGGAAGGAACGGCTTCCGACGCGCGGATCGGCCTCCCACGCGCGGATCGGCCTCCGACGCGCGGATCGGTGGAACAGCAGGGCGCGCGGGCGGGCCTGGGAACGCACCACGGCGCGGGCGGGTACCGACGAGGGGGAGACGAGCCGTGCCTCCCGGCCGGCCCGACGCGACCACGAGAGGAACGCGACGTGCGCGCACTGACCTGGCAGGGCACCGAGAAGGTGTCCGTCGAGACCGTCCCCGACCCGACCATCCAGGAGCCGACCGACGCGATCGTGCGGATCACGTCGACCGCCATCTGCGGCTCCGACCTGCACCTGTACCGCGTGCTCGGCCCCTACATCGACAAGGGCGACGTCCTCGGGCACGAGCCCATGGGCATCGTCGAGGAGGTCGGCTCCGCCGTCACGAACCTGAAGGTCGGCGACCGGGTCGTCGTCCCGTTCAACATCTCGTGCGGTCACTGCTGGATGTGCCGCCACGGCTTCCAGTCGCAGTGCGAGACGACGCAGGTGAAGGAGTACGGCACCGGCGCCTCGCTCTTCGGCTACACGAAGATGTACGGCCAGGTCCCCGGCGGGCAGGCCGAGTACCTGCGCGTGCCGCACGCCGACTACGGCCCGATCAAGGTGCCGGACACCGGCGCGGACGACCAGTGGCTGTTCATGAGCGACATCATCCCGACCGCCTGGCAGGCCGTGCAGTACGCGGACGTGCCCGAGGGCGGGACGCTCGCGGTGCTCGGCCTCGGCCCCGTGGGGCAGTTCGCCGCGCGGATCGGCAAGCACCTCGGTTACCGGGTGCTCGCCGTCGACCCCGAGCAGGTCCGCCGCGACCTCGGGGCGAAGCACGGCATCGAGGTGTTCGACCTGTCCGACGACGTCGTGCCGCAGCTCGTCGACCTCACCGACGGCCGCGGGCCGGACGGCGTGGTCGACGCGGTCGGCATGGAGGCGCACGGCAACCCCGTCGCCGGGTTCGCCCAGCGCGCGGCCGGCCTGCTGCCGGACAAGCTCGCGCAGAAGGCGATCGAGACCGCGGGCGTCGACCGGCTGGCGGCGGTGCACGCGGCGATCGACCTCGTCCGACGCGGTGGCACGGTGTCGCTGTCCGGCGTGTACGGCGGGATGGCCGACCCGATGCCGATGATGACCCTGTTCGACAAGCAGATCACGATCCGCGAGGGACAGTGCAACGTCCGCCGCTGGGTCGACGACCTGATGCCGCTCGTGTCCGACCCCTCGGACCCGCTCGGCACGCTCGACCTGACCACGCACCGGGTGTCGCTCGAGGACGCCCCGCACATGTACTCGGTCTTCCAGAAGAAGGAGGACGGCTGCATCAAGGTCGTCCTCGACCCGTCGCTCGCGCCCGCGGCGGCGTGACGGTCGGGCACCGCTGATGCGCGTCGTCGTGGTCGGGGCGACCGGGAACGTCGGGACCGCCGTGCTGCGGCGGCTCGCGGCGGCCCGGCTCGCCGGTGACGGCCGGGCCGGCTCCGACGAAGGGCTGCAGGTCGTCGGGGTCGCCCGACGGCTGCCCGACGCCCGGGTCGCACCGTACGACGTCGCGGTCTGGCACGCCGTCGACGTCGGTGGCGACGGTGCCGTCGAGGAGCTCGCCGCCGTGTTCCGCGGGGCCGACGCCGTCGTGCACCTGGCGTGGGCGCTCCAGCCGACGCACGACATCCCCGCGCAGCACCGGACCAACGTCCGGGGCACGGCGAACGTGCTCGCCGCCGTGGCCCGGGCCGGGGTCCAGCAGGTCGTCGTGGCCTCGTCGGTCGGGGCGTACCGCGGGGTCGACGTGGACGGCAAGCGGACGCCGGTGGACGAGTCCTTCCCCGCCACCGGCATCCCGACGGCGACGTACTCGGTCCACAAGGCCGAGAACGAACGGGCACTGGACACGTTCGAGCGCGAGCACCCGGACGTGGTCGTGACCCGGCTCCGGCCCGGGCTGGTGTTCCAGCGGTCGGTCGCGGCGGAGCTCCGGGGGCTGTTCCTCGGGCACCTCGTCCCGATGTCGGTCGTGCGTGCGGCCCGGTTCGCGGTCCTGCCGCTGCCGCTGCCGTTCGTGTTCCAGGCCGTGCACGCCGACGACCTCGCCGACGCGTTCTGGCGGGCGATCGACCGGCGGGCCGCCGGCGCGTTCAACATCGCGGCGTCGCCGGTGCTCACCCCGCCGCGGATGGCCCGGGCCGCCGGGATGCTCGGCGCGGTGCGGATCCCGCTCCGCCTGCTGCGCGGGGTCGTCACGTTGACCTGGCGGCTCCGGCTCCAGCCGACGGACGCCGGGTGGCTCGACATCGCAGCCGGCGTGCCGGTCATGCGGACCGACCGCGCCCGGAACGAGCTCGGGTGGGCGCCGCAGCACACGGCGGAGGACGCCCTGCGGGAACTCGTCGGCGGCTTCGCCGACGGCGCCCGTGTGCCCGCGTCCGGACCCCTGCGCGGGTGAGCGCCCCGTAGCCTGAGGGGGTGCTGCTGCCGACGGACCTGCTCGGGGACTGGGACCTCGCACGGACCGTGGACGACCGCGCTGCCGATGTCCGCGGGACCGTCATGGGCCGCACCACGCTCACGCTGACCGGTCCGGACGAGGTCCGCTGGGACGAGTCCGGCATGATGCGGTTCGGCGGTCGGGAGACCCCGGTGTCCCGGACGCTGCTCGTCCGACGCGGCGCCGACGCGCACTGGACCGTGCACTTCGCCGACGGCCGGGTCTTCCACGACTGGGTGTGGGGCGCGGCGGTCGAGCACGCCTGCGCGCCGGACGACTACACCGGGGTGCTCACGGGCGACGCCGGACGGTGGACGGTGCGCTGGCAGGCCCGGGGTCCCGCGAAGGACTACCGGCTCGACAGCGTGCTCGAGCGTCGGACCGGCACGGCGTCGGACCGGCACAGCGTCGGTCCGGCCTGACGCAGCGTCGGACCGGCACAGCGTCGGTCCGGCCTGACGCAGCGTCGGACCGGACCGGCAGACTGAGCGCATGGCACGTTCGACCGGCACCGACGCCCCGCGGATCACAGTGACCGAGCCGACCGACCTGCAGGTCTGGTCACCGGCACCCGGCGACCTGCTCACCGGCGACCGGATCGAGGCGAAGCGCATCGGGGTGCTCGACGTCGCCGGGGAGCGGCTGCCCGACCTCGAGCTCGAGGAGTGCGTCGTCGGGACCCTCCGCGCCGACGGCACCGACCTGCGCGGCTTGCGCGTCCGCGACTCGGTCGTCGAGACGCTCGACGCCCCGGTGTTCCGCGCCTCGAGCAGCGCCTGGCGCGAGGTCCGGGTCGCCGGCGGCAGGGTCGGGTCCGCCGAGCTGTACGACGCGACGCTGGACGCGATCGAGTTCGTCGGCATGAAGCTCGGGTTCGTGAACCTCCGCGGGTCGACGCTCACCGACGTGGTGTTCCGCGACTGCGTGCTCGACGAGCTCGACATCGCCGACGCCCGACTGCTCCGCGTGTCCTTCGAGGGCACACGCATCCGCTCCGCCGAGGGTTCGAACACCCGCATCGACCACGTCGACCTGCGGGCCGCCGACCTGGACCGGGTGGAGCGGCTCGAGGGGTTCCGCGGGGCGACGATCGGTGCCGACCAGCTGTACGCCCTCGCGCCGCTCCTGGCCGCGCAGGCGGGTTACCGCGTGGACTGACACGCGCGTCCGGCCACCCCCGCCCGTCGGCCGCCGCCGGCTCGCCCGGTCCGCTGGCGGGCGGGGAGTTCATGCGCTGCGCGACACCTCACGGGCCGCGGACGGCGTGAACTGTCGCTCAGCCCGAAACCTCCGCGCTCAGCCAGCGGCCGCAGCGGCCGACGGGCGGGGGTGGCCGGACGCGCGTGTCAGTCCACGCGGTAACCCGCCTGCGCGGCCAGGAGCGGCGCGAGGGCGTACAGCTGGTCGGCACCGATCGTCGCCCCGCGGAACCCCTCGAGCCGCTCCACCCGGTCCAGGTCGGCGGCCCGCAGGTCGACGTGGTCGATGCGGGTGTTCGAACCCTCGGCGGAGCGGATGCGTGTGCCCTCGAAGGACACGCGGAGCAGTCGGG
>NZ_CP054593.1:3601462-3621747 GCF_013347165.1 Curtobacterium sp. Csp2 | reverse complement strand
CCCCGACGGACGGCCTGCTCGACGACGTGACGGCGCACGTCTTCGGCTGACCCCACCGACCGGCTGCCCCGCCGGCCGGCTGATCCGCCCGGCGAGCGAAGCGCCCGGCTCAGTCCGCCAGCGCCGCCGCCAGGTCCGCCTGCACCAGGTCGCCGTGCACCGCCGCGCCCGCCTGCGTCCCGGCAGCGGCCGCCGCGATCACGGTCGCCATCGGCGCCGTCACGTTGCCCGCCGCGTACACCCCGCGCACGCCGGTGTGCCCCGCGGCGTCGACCACGAGCGCGCTCCCGAACCGGGAGCCGTCCACGACGACGTCCTCCGCCACCAGGCCCAGCCCGGCCAGGAAGTCGACGCGGGCCTCGGCGGTGCTGGCGGCGGCGAGGGCGTCGAGCGGGACGACCTCGCCCGAGCCCGTCTCCACCCCGGTCAGCACGTCGCCCGAGGAGACCACGCGGGCAACCGACCCCGCGATGATCCCGATGCCACGGGCCAAGAGACCAGCAACGGCGGTGTCGTCGACGAGGGCCGGCTCCGTCACGAACGCCGTCACCCGGTCGCTCAGCGCCCGGAACATCAGCGCGTGGTGCGCTCCGGTCGGTGTCGTCACCAGGATCCCGATGCGCTGGTCGCGGATCTCCCACCCGTGGCAGAACGGGCAGTGCACGACCCCGCGCCCCCACTGCTCGGCGAGTCCCGGGACCTCCGGCAGCACGTCGACGGCGCCGGAGGCGACGACGAGCCGCCGAGCGGTGACGACCGCGCCGGAGTCGAGCGTGACCGAGAAACCGATCGGGTCGGTCCCGTCACCGTCCGTGACGGACGTGGCCACGATCCTCCCGGCCGTGACCTGCACACCGTAGGCGGCGACCTCGTCCCGTCCGATGCGGATCAACTCGGCGGGGGCGACCCCCTCGCGCCCGAGGTAGTTGTGCGCACCGGCCGCGGGCGCGTTGCGGGGCTCACCCGCGTCGACGACGAGGACGGAGCGGCGGGACCGCCCCAGGATCAGGGCGGCGGACAGGCCGGCGGCCGAGCCGCCGATGACGATGACGTCGAAGTGATCGGACATGACCACAGCGTGCGGCGCGCTCGACCAGATCAGCAACGAATCTTGCCGGTCTGGCAACATGGCCGGCATGGCACACGGCCGGGAGGATCGGATCACCCCACGCACGACGGCCCAGGTCGTCGACGCGGTGGGTCCGCGCCTGCGCGCGCTCCGCGAACGGCGTGACGTCACGCTCGCGGCGCTCGCCGCGGAGACCGGCGTCTCGGTGTCGACGCTCTCGCGGCTGGAGTCCGGCCAGCGGCGACCGACCCTCGAACTGCTGCTGCCGCTGGCGCGGGCGTACCAGGTGCCGCTCGACGACCTCGTCGGGGCACCGCAGACGGGGGATCCGCGCGTCCACCTGCGCCCCGAGCGGCACGGCGGGCGGGTGGTGATCCCGCTCACGAAGCGGACCGGGGGCGTGCGCTCGTTCAAGCAGCTCATCCCGCCGGAACCCGCGAACAGCGATCGGACACTGAAGACCCACGAGGGCTACGAGTGGCTCTACGTCCTGTCCGGGCGGCTGCGGCTGCTGCTCGGTGACCGGGAGTTCGACCTCGGGCCCGGCGAGGTCGTCGAGTTCGACACGCACACGCCGCACTGGGTGGGCAACACCACGGACGAGGTCACCGAGGTGCTCTGCCTGTACGGGCCCCAGGGCGAGCGGGCGCACGTGCGGTCGCGACCGGCGGCCCGGGCGGACTGAGCCGGGCGCTTCGCTCGCCGGGCGGATCAGCCGGCCGGCGGGGCAGCCGGTCGGTGGGGTCAGCCGAAGACGTGCGCCGTCACGTCGTCGAGCAGGCCGTCCGTCGGGGTGTTCGACTGGCTGATGCGGATGCCGATGTCGCCGCGGGTGAAGTACGTGTCGCCGTCGATGACCGGGTACTGCGAGTTCTGCGAGACCTTCTGGCAGCGGTACCCCTCGGCGACGTGTGCGCAGTCGTAGCCCTTCGCGGGCAGCGCCTGCAGCGCACCGAACGCGCGAGACGAGTCGACCACCACCACGTCGATCACCAGGTTCGTGATGTCCGCCCGTGGATCCCGCCAGACGCACGACAGGTGCTTGCCGTCGGCCTGCAGGACCGGCGTGAAGGCGTCCTTCGGGCGGGACCACGAGTCGCCGACGACCTTCGGGTCGTTCAGCGGAGCCTCGGCGAACTTCCACTTGCCGGCCGTGATCAGGTCGGAGCACTCGGACGGCACCGTGCCGCCGTCGTGGTCGACGCCGGGGACCGGGGTGATGGTGGACGTCGGCCGCGGGGTGCTCGACGGAGTCCGCGAAGCCGTGGCGCTCGGGGTGCTCGTCGCCGACGGCGTGGTCGTCGGCGTGGACGTCGCCGTCGGCGTGGTCACGACGTCCGGTCCCTCGGTGCAGGCGCTCAGGACGAGGACGAGCGCGGCGCCGATCCCGATCGTCGCGAGCAGTGTCGTGGCGCGTGCGGTGCGCATGGAGTCCCCCGGTCTCGGCGGCTCGGACGTTCTCGTGCCGCGGTGCTGCCGACGCTACCGACGGTGCTGAGTCGCTGGAGTCGCCGGTACCGAACCGTTGCCGGTCCGAGACGGGATCGTGACCGCGGGGGTAGGGGTCAGGGGCGCCAGACGACCGTCGGTTCGAGCAGACGGTGCCCGGTCGGTGCGGGCAGGACCGACCTGCCGGTGCCCATCAGCAGGTCCAGCGCCGCCGCGGCCGCGTCGCCGAGGGGCTGCTCGACGCTCGAGATCCCCAGGGCGTCGGCCACCGGGGTGTCGTCGTACCCGACCACCGGGACGTCCGGGCCGAGGGCGAACCGTGCCCCGAGCGCCAGCGTGTCCGATGCGCAGACGACCGCGTCGACGGCGGCCCCGTCCGCGACCGCCCGGGTGACGACCTCGGTCGCCGCGGAGACGTCGTCCTTGCAGACGAGCTGCACCTGGTCGGGCAGGCCCGCTGCGGCGAGGGCGTCCTGCCAGCCGTGGCGCCGCTCGTCGCCCTGCCCAGAGGGGCTCGGCCACCCGAGGAACCCGATGCGTCGGTGCCCCGCCTCGAGCAGGTGCGCGGTCGCGGCCCGGAGACCGGCCCGACCGTCGACGTCCACCCACGGCAGCACGTCGGCGCGCTCGGCCGACTGCCCCCACGGGCGTCCGAACAGCACGAACGGGACGTCCCGGTCGGCGAGCCACCCGGGCCGAGGGTCGTCGTGGAAGGTCGAGGTGAGCACGAAGCCGTCGACGTCGGACCCCTCGACGAGCCGCTCGATGTGCGTCAGCTCGTCGTCGACGTCCCGCGCGGTGAAGAGCAGGATCCGCATGCCCCGCGCGTCCGCGTGCTCGACGAGGGCGTGCAGGAAGCGGTCGAGCACCGCGCCGGAGATGCCGTGCACGGGTTCGAGTCGGACGCCCAGGGTCGAGCTCTGCCGGGTCCGCAGCCGCCGTGCCGAGGCGTGCGGGCGGTAGCCGAGGGTCTCGATCGCCGAGCGCACCCGGTCCAGGGTGTCCGGACGGACGACCTCCGGCCGGTTCAGCGCGTTCGACACGGTCTGCCGGGAGACACCGGCGACCGCGGCGACGTCGGCGACGGTGGCGGGCTGCGACATGGGCTTCACCGTAGCGCCTCGTCGGTGTATCGTGATGGCGTTTGATCGATCAAATTGAACGATCCAACGATTACTCGACGAGGAGTACCCGATGCAACGACCCATGACACGACGCACAGCTCGCGCGCTGTCCGCAGGGGCGATCGCCCTGACCGCAGCGCTGTCCCTCTCCGCCTGCGGCTCCGGCTTCAGCGGCTCCGGTTCGGACTCCGGGTCCGGGGGGCTCACCTCGAGCGACAAGTCCCTCTCTGTGCTCATCGGCTCCTCCGGCGACGCCGAGACCGCCGCGGTCAAGAGCGCGGCCGCCGCCTGGTCGAAGTCCTCCGGGACCGGTGTGAGCGTCCAGGCCGCCAACAACCTCGACCAGCAGCTCGCCCAGGGGTTCGCCTCCGGCAAGCCCGCCGACGTGTTCTACGTCAGCACGTCGTCGCTCGCCGGGTACGCGGCGAACGGCTCGCTCCTGGCCTACGGCGACCAGCTGCAGGACCAGGGCGACTTCTACCCGACCCTGACGAAGTCGTTCACCGTGGACGGGAAGCTGTACTGCGCGCCGAAGGACTTCTCCACCCTGGGGCTGTTCATCAACAAGGCGGACTGGAAGGCGGCCGGGCTGACCGACGCCGACGTCCCGACGACGTGGGACCAGCTGAAGACCGTTTCGGAGAAGCTGACCCGGGACGGTCGCGTCGGACTCTCGACCAGCCCGCAGGTCGAGCGCCTCGGGGCGTTCATGGCCCAGGCCGGCGGCGCCCTGACGAACGCCGACCAGACGAAGGCGACCGTCGACTCCGCCGCCAACGTCCAGGCGCTCGACTACGTGAAGGGCCTGCTCGACGACGGCTCGATGAAGTTCTCGAGCGACCTCGGCGAGAGCTGGGGCGGCGACGCGTTCGGGAAGAACAAGGCCGCGATGACCATCGAGGGCAACTGGCTCACCGGCGCGATGTCCTCGAGCTACCCGAGCGTCGACTACCAGGTCGTCGCACTGCCGAAGGGTCCGAAGGGCGCCGGCACCCTGCAGTTCACGAACTGCTGGGGCATCGCGAAGGATTCCCCGAACCAGAAGGCGGCGCTGTCGTTCGTCGAGAAGATGACGAGCACCGACCAGCAGCTCACCTTCGCGAAGGACTTCGGCGTGATGCCGAGCGTCGAGTCCGCTGCGAGCACCTGGAAGCGCGACTACCCGCAGTACGCGGCGTTCCTCGACCAGGCCGACGTCGCCCAGGGGCTGCCGAACAAGGCCGGCACGTCGGACGTGGTCGCCGACTTCGACTCGAAGCTCGGCTCCCTGCAGAAGACCGACGTGCAGACCCTGCTCGAGGGCGTCCAGAAGAACATGGCCGCTGCGCTGAAGGGCTGACCGCGATGTCCCGGAAGAACCGCCGCGAAGCCGTCTCGGGCTGGCTGTTCACCGCCCCGACGGTGATCGTCCTCGGCCTGTTCCTGCTCGTGCCCGTCCTCATGGCCGCATGGGTGAGCGTGTCGAACTGGCGCGGGGTCGGCAGCCCGTTCTCGTCCGACGTGTCCTTCGTCGGCGGCGAGAACTACGCGAAGATCCTCGGCGGGGGCGGGCTCGACGAGCAGAACTTCGGCACGGCCCTGCGGAACAACCTCTGGTACGTCGTGTTCGTCGTGCCGCTGCAGACCGCCGTCGCCCTCGGCCTGGCCGTCCTCGTGAACGGACGGGCGCTCAAGGCGCGGGGGTTCTTCCGGACCGCGTTCTACTTCCCGTCCGTCACGAGCTCGGTCGCGATCACCGTGCTCTGGCTGTTCCTGTTCTCGTCCTCCGGAGCGGTGAACACGATCATCGGGTGGATCGGGGTCCGCGGACCGAACTGGTTCAACGAGCCGACCGGCATCTTCCACCTGGGGGCGGGGCAGCCTCCGGCGTTCCTCGCCGACCACACGATGCTCGGCATCTCGTGGTGGGAGTGGACCGCGGGACCGTCCGTCACGATGAGCGCGTTCATCCTGCTCGCCGTGTTCACCACGAGCGGCACGTTCATGCTGCTGTTCATCGCGGCGCTGCAGAACCTGTCCGCCGACGTCGACGAGGCAGCGATGATCGACGGCGCGGGCGCCTGGACACGCTTCTGGCGGGTCACGCTCCCGCAGCTGCGCCCGACGCTCTTCACGGTGCTCACCCTCGGGCTGATCGGGACGTGGCAGGTCTTCGACCAGATCTACACCGGCACGAAGGGCGCCCCGGCGAACACCACGCTCACCCCGGCGTACCTGTCGTACACGTCCGCGTTCCAGAGCCAGCAGTGGGGTGTCGGTGCGGCGATCGCCTTCATCCTGTTCGGGATCATCGTCGTCTTCACGCTGCTGCAGCGCTGGGCACTGCGGGACCGCCCCGTCTCACGACGGCGGATGCGCTGGATCGGACAGGGAGGGTCACGATGACCGCCGCACCCACCTCGGCACGGACGGGAGGCACGGTGCCGGACCTCCGCGCCGCCACCGTCGCACAGGCGCCCGGCCCGGGCCGGGGGCCCCGCCGCCTCACCGGTCGCGGGATCGTCCTGCTGGTCGTCGGCGTGGTCATCGCGGTCGTCTACCTGCTGCCGTTCTACGTGGCGATCGTCAACTCCTTCAAGACGGACGAGGACGCCTCGCTCCACCCGCTCGCCCTCCCCACCACCTGGACGGGCGCCGCGTTCCGGACGCTCTTCGAGAACTCCGACTTCGGCGTCTGGACGATGAACTCGGTGATCGTCGCCGTGGTCGTCACGCTCGGTCGGATCTTCTTCGACTCGCTCGCCGGCTACGCGCTCGCGCGCATCCGGTTCCCCGGACGCCAGACCGTCTTCGCGCTCATCGTCGCGGTGATGGCCGTGCCCGCCGTGGTGCTGCTCATCCCGAAGTTCCTCGTGATCAACCAGCTCGGCATGTACGACTCGTACTCGGGCATGATCATCCCGCTGCTCGTCGACGCCGCCGGGGTGTTCATCATGAAGAACTTCTTCGAGTCGATCCCGGTCAGCGTCGAGGAGCAGGCGAAGATCGACGGCGCCGGGGTGTTCCGCACCTTCTGGTCGATCGTGCTGCCGATGGCCCGCCCGGCCGTCGTGACGATCACGATCCTGTCGTTCCAGGGGTCGTGGAACGAGCTCCCGCACTTCATCGTGTCGGCGTCCTCGCCCGGACTGACGACCCTGACCAAGGGCGTCGCCTCGCTGGCCTCCGGCGCCCTGAGCGCCGGGAACCAGTTCCCGATCAAGCTCGCCGCCGCCTTCGTGATGACGATCCCCGTCGCCGTCGCGTTCTTCGTGTTCCAGCGGCGCATCATGAACACCAGCGACGGGGCGGTCAAGGAGTGACCATGACGACGACCACCACGCCGCCCGACGCCGCCGAGCAGGCCGCCCACGCGGTGCCGCGGCAACCCCTGCTCCACGACGAGGTCGTCGTGCTCGCCGCGCCGACCCAGGCGTGGTCCGACCCGCACGGCGACGTCGGCAGGAACCCCGTGCACGGCTACTGGACGGGCGACCAGCGCGTCGTCTCGGCGGTGACGCTGACCGTGGCCGGGTCGTCGGTGGAGCCCGTGGCGACGGTGCCGGCCGGCGCCCGCGAGGTCGTGTTCACCGGGCTCCTCCGCGGGCTCGACGGCCCGGGCGCGGACCCGGACGTGCGGCTCGACCGGACCCGTACGGTCCGCGTCGACGGCGTCCACGAACGCCTGCGCATCACGGACCGGCTCGCCCCCGGGCAACCCGCGGCCGAGCACTCCGGACACACCGGACGGACCGTGACGGTCCGGATCGTGCCGGACGCGAGCGGGATGGACGCCGTCAAGGCCGGCGCACCGCCGGTGCCGGTCCCGGCCGTGCTCGCGGCCGACGGCGGCGGGACGGACGCGGGCCGTGCCTCCTGGACGGCGGGATCGGTGTCCGTGACCCTGCGTGCCGACGGCGCCACGGTCACCACCGACGGCGACGCCGTCGTCCTGACCTGGAGCCTGCCGCACGCGCGGACCGTCGAGGTCGCGTGGGACTGCCGCGTCACGGCCCCGGACGCCGTGGCCGTCGGCGCCACCACGCCGCGGACGTTCCACGCGCCGCAGGGCGTTCAGGACGACCGGCTCCGCCGATGGCTCGACCGCGCCGTCGAGGACCTCGACGCGCTGCGGCTGCGCCGGCCGGAGGGGGAATTCCTCGCCGCCGGGGCACCGTGGTTCTTCACGCTCTTCGGGCGCGACTCGCTCTGGGCCGCCCGGTTCCTGCTGCCGGTCGACACCACGGTGGCCGGCAGCACGCTCCGGGTGCTCGCCGCGCTGCAGGGCACGCGCGACGACCCCACGACCGCCGAGCAGCCCGGGAAGATCCCGCACGAGCTGCGCCAGGCGTCGCTGCCGGTCGACAACGACGAGATCTCGCTGCCGCCGCTCTACTACGGCACCGTCGACGCGACCCCGCTGTGGATCTGCACCCTGCACGACGCCTGGCGGGCCGGCCTGCCGGAGGACCAGGTCCGGGCGCTCCTGCCCGCCCTCGAGCGCGCCCTGGCGTGGATGCGGGACTCCGGCGACGCCGACGGGGACGGCCTGCTCGAGTACGTCGACGAGTCCGGCCGCGGGCTGGCCAACCAGGGGTGGAAGGACTCCGGCGACAGTGTGCAGTGGCGCGACGGACGGCTCGCCGACGGCCCGATCGCGCTCTGCGAGGTGCAGGGCTACGCGCACGAGGCGGCCGTGCACGGCGCCGACCTGCTCGACGCGTTCGGGCTGCCGGGGGGACCGGAGTGGCGGGCTTGGGCGGCGCGCCTGGCCGACCGCTTCCGTGCGACCTTCTGGGTGACGGACGCGGTCGGACCGCACCCGGCGATCGCCCTCGACGCCCGGAAGCACGCCGTCGACTCGGCGACGAGCAACATCGGCCACCTGCTCGGCACGGGACTCCTGGACGAGCGCGAGGAGGCCGTCGTGGCCGCCCGGGTCGTCGCACCGGACATGGCGAGCGGCTTCGGTCTGCGGACCCTGTCCACGACGGCCTCGGGCTACTGGCCGCTGAGCTACCACGGCGGCTCGGTGTGGGCGCACGACACCGCGGTGGTCGTCGCCGGGCTCACCCGCTCGGGCTTCCGGGACGAGGCGCGGGAGCTCGCCGAGCAGCTGCTCGCGGCGGCGGTCGCCTTCGACTTCCGGATGCCCGAGCTGCACGCGGGAGACGCCGCCGCCGAGGCGTCCCGACCGGCGCCCTACCCGGCGGCGTGCCGACCCCAGGCGTGGAGTGCGGCGGCGGTGTTCCCGGTGTGGGTCGCGCTGCGGTGAGGGCGGCGGTCACTGGTGCGGCGCGCGGTCTGATGTATCATCGGACCTGCGCCCGGCCGTGTCGGGCGAAGTAAGCCTGGCAGTCTTCCGGACGGTACGACGAGCCAGGCTCGCGCATTTCTGGGCCGGTGTCGTCAAGGGTCGGTGTCGACAAGGGCCTGCGTGTTCTGGGCGCGTGTCTCCCGGCGTCCGCGCTGTGCGCGCCTCCCTGCCTGCGCACATCTCGGGGCCATCACCGTCGTGTATCGCGGTCGAGCCGACGGATCTGCTGCACGAGCGGGGCGAACCGGCGCGGCCAGTCACCGCCCGCCTGTTGCGCCCAGGCGACGGCGTCCGCCACCCACAGCAGCGGCTCCTCGTGCGCGTCCAGGTGGCCGTACCGCATCGTCGTGTCGTCCACCCGCCGCAGTTCCTCGCGGAGGATGCGGCGGTCCGCGGCCTCGATGGACGCGTCACGCTCGAGCACCAGGCGTGCGGCACCGACCGCGCTCGCGTCGGCGACGAGCGCGGCGAGGCAGTCGATCCGGGCAGACTTGTCGTCACGGCCCCGGACGGACCACACCCGCGCCCGGACCGGGAGCCGGACCAGCGCGCCGGTGAGCTGCCGTCGAGACGCTTCGCTCTCCCGGGTGAAGTGCAGCCGTCGTTGCCCGGGGCGGCAGAGCGCACGGAGGTCCTTCCTGACAGCGGCGAGTCGGGGTTCCGCCGCGGCCACCGCGACGACGTGGTACCCCCGGCTCTTCGACTCGTCGACGAACCACCACTCCGCGAGCGGCCTGATCGTGCGCGTCGCGGGACCGTCCATGACCGACCTGCCTACCGGACGTCGGCCGCTCGGCCTGCACCCTGTGGATTTCGCCCGGGGCGCTCAGCGCTCCGACCACGCGCTCCGCAGCCGCACCCGCAGGGCGACCCGGTAGCGACGGGCCCACCGGCGGGGCGGGTTCGCCCGGCGGCCGTTGACCCGGAAGGTGTGGAACGCGCGGCGGGTCCGGCGGACCACCGACCCGAAGCCCGAGAACGGTCGCGAGGACACCTGCACGAGCAGCCGCCGCGACGCGACCACCCGGAGCGCCGGGTCGATCGCCATCGACAGGTCGACGTCGTCGTGCACCTCGGGGTCGTCCCGGTGCACGCGGGACCGTGCGGCGGTCCACGTGGCGCGGTGGATCGCGGTCGCGGAACCGAACAGCGGCGGCCGACCGAGCGCCGCCCACATCAGGACGAAGTACGGACGCATGTAGAGCGCGTCCCACACCCGCTGGACGAGCACGCTGCCGTCGTGCGGCCGGCCGGGTCCGGTGACCGCGACGACGCCGGGACGGCCGAGCAGCCGGAGTGCCTCGGCGATCCAGTCGGGCGGCGGCACCGAGTCCGCGTCGAGCCGGACGATGACGTCGCCGGTCGCCGCGTCGTAGCCCCGCGCCGACGCCCGGGCGATGCCGCGCTCCGGTTCGACGAGCACGCGGGCGCCGGCGGCACGGGCCACCGCGGCGCTGTCGTCCCGGCTGCCGTTGTCCACGACGATCACCTCGTCGGCGGGGTGGCTCTGCGCGGCGAGGGCCTGCAGGCAGCGCTCCAGCAGGGCGGCGTCGTCGAGCACGGGGACGACGACGGAGACACGCTGCACCCCTGTGATCCTGCCGGAGACGCGCTGGACGCACGCGCGGTCGGACGGGCGCGCCGCGCTCAGCGGCAACGCGAAGCGTTGTGCGGGGCGCGCCGACCGAGCCTGCGAGGGAGGGCGTGGCGGCGGCGCCACGATCCTCCCGTCCGTCCACTGGCCACGTCGGGACTGAGCGTGCCCTCAGTCCGTCTCGGGACGACCGTCCGCGCGACGGGCGTTGACTGGGGGCATGCAGTTGACGAAGTACAACCACGCCACGGTCGTCCTCGAGCGGGACGGCGCCACCCTCGTCGTCGACCCCGGTGCGTTCACCCCGGAGGCCGCCGACCTCGTCCGCTCGGCCACGGCCGTGCTCGTCACCCACGAGCACTTCGACCACCTCGACGTCGACGCCGTCCGCGCCGGACTCGAGGCGAACCCGGACCTGGTCGTCCGCGGCCCGCAGCCCGTCGTCGACCAGCTCGGCGCACACGACGGACGCGTCGGAGCGGTCGCCGCGGGCGACGCCTTCACGGTCGGCCCCTTCGCGGTCCGGGTCTTCGGCGAGCAGCACGCCGTGATCCACCCGGACGTGCCGGTCATCCCGAACGTCGGCTACCTGGTCGACGACGCGGTGTTCCACCCGGGCGACGCGTACCTGGTCCCCGGGGTGCCGGTGCCGACCCTGCTCATGCCGACGAGTGGGCCGTGGACGCACATGGCCGAGGCGGTCGACTACGTCCGCGCGGTCGCGCCGGAGCGGATCGTGCAGATCCACGAGGCGATGCTCAGCGACCTCGGCCAGCATTCCACCGCGCGGTTCCTCGGGCCGGAGGTGCTCGGCAGCGTCCCGGTGACGATCCTGCCCGCGGGGGAGAGCATCACGGTCTGAGCCGCGCCGGTCCCGGTCGCGTCGGGCTGAGTCGCCGCTCCCGGTCGGGGGTGCACGCTGGACGGATGGCTGATGCTCCCTCGACCGCGGTCCTGTTCGACATCGACGGGACCCTCGCCGACTCCAACTACGCGCACGTCGATGCCTGGTGGCGGGCGTTCCGCGCCGCGGGGGAGTCCGTCGACGCGTGGCGCATCCACCGTGCCATCGGGATGGACTCCGGACGGCTGCTCGACGAGCTGCTGCCGGAGGCCGGCGACGACGTCCGCGACCAGGCGGAGCAGTTCCACACGGCGTTCTACTCCGAGCACGTGCCGCAGCTCCGCCTGCTGCCGGGGGCCCGCGAGCTGCTCGAGGAGGTCGCCCGCCGCGGACACGCCGTCGTCCTCGCGACGAGCGCGCCCGAGCACGAGCTGGCCGCGCTGCGGGAGCTGCTCGACGCGGCCGCGTGGGTGACCGCCGAGACGAGCTCGGAGGACGTCGACGAGGCGAAGCCCGCCCCCGGGATCGTGCAGGTGGCGCTCGACAGGGTCGGGGTCGACGCGGAGCACGCCGTGATGGTCGGCGACGCGATGTGGGACGTCGAGGCGTCGGGGAAGGTCGGTCTGCCGTGCGTCGGGGTGATGACCGGTGGCATCGGCGGCGACGAGCTCCGGCGAGCGGGAGCGGCGGCCGTGTACGACGACGCCGCGGCGGTGCTGCGGGCGCTCCGCGACGGCGAGGGGCCGATCGCCGCGCTGGCCTGAGCGGGCGACGGCCGGCCCGGGACGCCGGGCCGAGTCTCGGACTGGGCGACGAGTCGCGGGTCGATGGGCATGAGACTCGTCGTGCAGCGCGAGACTCGGGGCTCCCGCCGCCGGCCCGGGCAGGCCCCGCCCATGGGAGGATGGTCGATCGTGATCACGATCGAGCGCGTCGCCTGGGAGGACCCGCGTGGTGTGGCCCTCCGCGCCACCATGGACGAGGAGATGCACGAGCGCTACGGCGCCGGGCACCTGGACGAGGACCCCGCCGTCACCGCCGAGCGCGACCGCGTGCTGACGGTCGACCCGGCCACCGTGATCACCTCGCTCCTCGCCGTCGACGAGGACGGCACGCCCCTCGGGCACATCGCGGTCCGGTGGCTCGGTGACGAGGTCGAGCTGAAGCGCCTCATCGTCCTCGCCGCAGCCCGGGGCAAGGGTGCCGCGACCGCCCTGCTGTCCGAGGGCGAGCAGGTCGCGCGCGAGGCCGGTGCCGCCCGGGTCGTCCTGCAGACCGGGGACAAGCAGCCCGAGGCCGTCGCGCTCTACCGGAAGACCGGCTGGCAGCAGATCGACGTGTACGAGCCCTACGCCGCCACCATGCCCTGGTCCTACTGCTTCGCGAAGGCGCTGTAGCCGGGCGGTAGCCCAGCTGTCCCCCGACCACTCGTTGCACTTTCAGCAGCAGAGTGCAATTCTTGCTCGGTGAGCACCACCGAACGCACCCGCGCGCTGCGTCGACGCATGGTCGTCGAAGCGCGCCGGGCGACCATCGAGCACGGGCTGCACGGCTTCACGATCGAGCAGCTCTGCGAGACGGTCGGGGTCTCCCGTCGCACGTTCTTCAACCACTTCGCCTCGAAGGACGACGCCGTGCTCGGCATCGAGCAGGGCGCGATGGAGGAGCTCCTCGCGGCGTACGCGTCCCGGACCCTGATCTCGACCGACGTCGACCCGCTCGGGTCGATCGTCGCGCTCGCGATCGAGCAGATGCACGTCGTCGGGCTCGACCGTGCCGACGAGGCCCTGGTCCGCCGCGTGTTCGAGCGGGAGCCGGTGATGGTGGCGAAGTTCCTCGCCGCCGCCGACGTCCAGCTCGCCGCGGTCGGTCGGGCCGTCCGGCAGCGGTTCGGCTGGACCGACCCGGGCGACCGACGCGCCCAGCTCGTCGCCGAGGCCGCCGCGGGCCTCCTCAAGGTCACGGCCGGCACCTACTTCGACGACGCGTTCGACGAGTCCACGGGCCCGACGTTCGACGCGTTGCTCACCGAGAACCTCCGCCAGTTCAGGGCGGCCGTCACCACCACCGGACAGGACCACACCGCATGAGCGCGACCGCGCAGGGCACGAAGCGTGCCCGACCCGGATCCGACGGGCCGCTGTTGCTGACGCAGCGCCGGATCTGGATCATCTTCTCCGCCCTGATCGCCGGGATGCTGCTGTCGAGCCTCGACCAGACCATCGTCTCCACGGCGATGCCGACCATCGTCGGGGAGCTCGGCGGCGTCGCGCACCAGGCCTGGCTGACGACGGGTTACCTGCTCGCCTCGACCATCGTGATGCCGATCTACGGCAAGTTCGGCGACGTCCTCGGCCGCCGCAACCTGTTCCTCGTCGCGATCGCGCTGTTCACGATCGCGTCGGCCGGGTGCGCCTTCGCGGGCGACTTCACGCAGCTCGTGGTGTTCCGCGCGATGCAGGGCCTGGGCGGCGGCGGTCTGATGATCCTGTCGCAGGCGATCATCGCCGACATCGTGCCGGCCTCGGAGCGCGGCAAGTACCTCGGGCCGCTCGGCGCGATCTTCGGGCTCTCGGCGATCGGCGGCCCGCTGCTCGGCGGCTTCTTCGTCGACCACCTCACGTGGAACTGGGCGTTCTACATCAACATCCCCGTCGGCATCGCCGCGTTCTTCGTCGCCTGGTTCGCGCTGACCCTGCCGACCAAGAAGGCCGAGAAGAAGATCGACGTCCTCGGCGTCGTGCTCATGTCCGCAGCGACGACCTGCCTGGTGTTCTTCTCGGAGTTCGGCGGCAGCAAGGACCACGGGTGGGACGCCCTCGAGACGTGGGCCTGGTTCGCCGGCCTCGTGGTGGCGGCCGCGCTGCTCGTCCTCGTCGAGTCGCGCGTCGAGGACCCGGTGCTCCCGATGTCGTTCTTCCGCAACCGCACGTTCCTGCTCGCGACCGGCATCGGCCTCGTGCTCGGGATCGGCATGTTCGCCGCGATCGGCTTCGTGCCGACGTTCCTGCAGATGGCGTCGGGCACCTCGGCCGCGGTCTCCGGCCTGCTCATGCTGCCGATGATGGTCGGCCTGATCGGGACCTCGATCGCGTCCGGCAACCTCATCACGAAGACCGGCCGCTACCGGCTGTTCCCGATCGCGGGCACGGTGCTCGTCGCCATCGCGATGCTCGCCATGACGCAGCTCGCCGCGGACACCCCGATCTGGCTGATCTGCACGTACCTGTTCGTGTTCGGCGCGGGCCTCGGCCTGATCATGCAGGTCGTCGTCCTCGTCGCACAGAACGCCGTCCCCGCCGAGCAGGTCGGCACCGCGACCTCGACGAACAACTACTTCCGCGAGGTCGGCGCCTCCCTCGGCACGGCCGTCTTCGGTGCGCTGTTCACCGCCCGGCTCACCACGTCGCTCACCGACGTCTTCCGGGGTGCCGGCGGTTCGGCGACCGACGCGGCGTCCTCGGCAGGGAGCATCGACCCGGCCACGGTCGCGAAGCTGCCCGAGGCCGTGCAGGACGGCATCGTGAACGCCTACGCCGACTCCCTGGCGCCGGTGTTCTGGTACCTGCTGCCGTTCATCGCGATCGCGTTCCTGCTCGCGCTGTTCCTGCCGCAGATCACGCTGTCCGACACGGCCGGCATGGTGGCCCGCGGTGAGGCCGTCGGTGGCGCCGAGGCCGACGAGCTCGAGCGGGCCCAGCGGGCCGGCCGGGCGGCGGGTGTGGAGTCGAACGTGGATGCCGACACCGACGCGGACGCCGCCGGGTCACCGAGACGCCGCTGAGTCATCGAGACGCCCCCGTTCCCGGGGGCGTCTCGCCGTTCCGGGGGTGTCCCGCCCTGACAGGGCCGTCCCGCGCCCGTCGCGGGGCCGGCACCCCACCGGACGGGAGGCACGTGGCGGGCCCGCACCGTGCCTCCCGTCCGTCCGTGCGCCCCACCCGAACGGTGCGAGACTCGCGCTGGCGGACGCGACTCGCGCCCGCGGACGCGAGTCGTGTCCGCTGAGCCGAGTCTCGGCCCCGCCGGGCGCGCGGTGCGCGCCGCTCAGCCGCCGGTGCTCGCCCGCCGCACCAGACGCGTCGGCAGCGCGACCGGCTCGGCCGCCGTGCCGTCGACCGCCGCGAGCAGCCGGAGGGCTGCTGCGCGTCCGAGTTCCGCTCCCGGCAGTGCGACGCTCGTCAGGGCCGGCGCGGTGACGGAGGACGAGGGCAGGTCGTCGAAGCCCGCGACCGCAAGGTCCTCCGGGACCCGCAGCCCGGTCGCGGCGGCGACGCGGAGCACTCCGTAGGCCAGGGTGTCGGCGGCGGCGACGACCGCGGTGACGCCGTCCTCGTGCCAGGCCTCGAGTGCGTGCTCCGTCGCGGCTGCGGCGGCGTCCACCGTCAGGTCCGCCCGGGCGCCGAGCTCGGACACGGTGATGCCGGCGGCTGCGCAGGCCTCCTGGAACAGACGGTGCCGGACGCCGAAGGTGGCGACCCGTGCCGTGCCGTCGAGGTACGCGACCCGCTCGTGCCCGCGCTCCCGCAGGTGCGCGACGAGTTCCGCGACGCCCGAGGTCAGGTCGTAGTCGACCGCGACCGCGCCGGTCGGGGCATCCGGGGCGTCGACCAGGATGCCCGCCGGCCGGAGCCGCTCGAAGCGCCGGAGGTCGCTCGTGGCCGGCTGCGCCCCGCGCTCGGTGACGGAGAGCACGAGCTGGTACCGGTCGCCAAGGGTGTCCCGGACGCCCCGGATGACCTCGGCGAAGAAGGGGTTCGACAGATCGGGGGCGATGAGCACCACGAGGTCGCCCGTGCCCCGCGCCAGGGAACTCGCCGCGTGGTCGACCACGTACCCGAGCTCGTCCACGGCGTCGCGCACCCGCGCGGCGATCGGGGCGGAGACCCGGCCACGGTCCTTACCGTTCACGACGAGGGACACCGTGGCGATGCTCGTGCCGGCGCGTTCGGCCACCATCGCCGCGGTCACACGGCGGGCCGGGACGGCGGAGGATGGCACCCGTCGAGCCTAGCGACGCACGCGGCCCGGCAGGCCGAGAACCGCTCGGGGAGTTGACGTCAAGCGCTTGACGTGTTTCGATGTCAAACGCTTGACGCGCCGCGCCGGAGTTGGTTCCTCCACGACGCGGACCCCACCGCGTCAAGCACAGACCTCCCGGTCGTCCAGCACCCCCCCGATGAAGTGGAGCCCCACGGTGTCCGATGCGACGAAGCAGAAGATCATCCTCGACTGCGACCCCGGCCACGACGACGCCGTCGCCATGATCCTGGCGCACGGCAGCCCGGCGATCGAACTGCTCGCCGTGACGACCGTCGTCGGCAACCAGACCCTGCCGAAGGTCACCCGCAACGCCCTCGCCGTCGCGCGCATCGCCGGCATCACCGGGGTGCCCTTCGCCGCCGGCAGCCCGCGCCCGCTGCTGCGCGAGATCGAGGTCGCCCCGGAGATCCACGGCGAGAGCGGCCTCGACGGCCCGATGCTCCCCGAGCCGTCCTTCGCCCTCGACGAGCGGCACGCGGTCGACCTGATCATCGACACGGTCATGGCGCACGAGCCCGGCACCGTCACGATCGTGCCGACCGCCGGCCTGACGAACATCGCCCTCGCCGTCCGCAAGGAGCCGCGCATCGTCGAGCGCGTCAAGCAGGTCGTGCTCATGGGCGGCGGCGTGCACGTCGGCAACTGGAGCGCGGTCGCCGAGTTCAACATCGTCATCGACCCGGAGGCCGCGGACATCGTCTTCCGCGCCGGGTGGGACGTCGTCATGGTCGGCCTCGACCTCACGCACCAGGCGCTCGCCACCCCCGAGGTCGCCGCGCGCATCGCCGCCGTCGGCACCGGCCCGGCCGCGTTCGTCGGGGAGCTGCTCGACTTCTTCGGCAAGGCCTACGAGGACGCGCAGGGCTTCGACTCGCCGCCCGTGCACGACCCCTGCGCCGTGGCGTACGTCATCGACCCGACGATCGTCCGCGCCGTGAAGATGCCGATCGCGATCGAGACCGCGGGCACGCACACGCTCGGCATGACGGTCGCCGACCTCCGAGCGCCCGCGCCCGAGGACTGCCGCACGAGCGCCGCGATGGAGCTCGACCACGAGCGCTTCTGGGACCTGGTCGTCGACGCCCTCGAGCGGATCGGCGAGACGCCCGACACCGGCTGGACGCCGCGGGCCGACGCCGCAGCCGACGCCGCAGCCGCCACCCCTGCCGACGCCGGCACCACGGAGGCCTGAGCGCCGTGACCACCACCTCGACGAAGAAGTCGACCGCGGCCCTCACCGCCGCCCTGCTCGCGGCGTGCATCGCGTTCCAGCTCAACGCGAGCATGCTCAGCCCGGCCCTGGTCACGATGGCGCGCGACCTGCGCACCGACGACGCCACGATCGGCCTGTCCCAGACGCTGTTCTTCACGCTCGCCGCGCTGTTCTCGCTGTTCCTGCCCCGCCTGTCCGACATCGTCGGCCGGAAGCGCGTGCTCCTCGGCATGCTCGCGGTCATGCTCGTCGGCAGCGTCGTCGCCGCACTCGCCGTGAACGTCCCGATGCTGTTCGCCGGTCGCATGATCCAGGGCGTCACCGGCCCGGTCGTGCCGATCGGGCTGCTCATCCTGCGGAACGAGATCGCCGACCCGAAGCGGTACGGCGCGGCCCTCGGGCTGCTGACCGCGGTGAACGGCGGCATCGCGGGCGTCGACGCGCTCGCCGGCGGGTGGATCGCCACGAACTTCGGCTTCCGCGGCATCTTCTGGGTGATCGCCGTCGTCACCGTGGTCGCGACCGTGATGGTCGCCGCGTGGGGCGTCGAGTCGAAGCCCTCGGCCGGCACCCGGATGGACTGGTGGGGCGTGCTGCCGCTGGTCGTCAGCGTCGGCGCCCTCCTGACCGCGTTCAACGAGGCCGGCAAGCTCGCGGCCGCGGACTGGGCTCTCGTGGTCGGCGCGGTCGTGCTCGCCCTCGTCGCCTTCGGGGTGTTCTGGGCCGTCGAGTCCCGGGTCCGCGAACCCCTGGTCGAGACCCGGTTCCTCAAGCGCCGGGCGACGTGGGCGCTCCTCGTGACGACCCTGCTCACGATGACCGGCGTCTTCGCGGTCGTGAACGGCCTCGTGACGAGCCTCGCGCAGAACCCCGAGGTCGGCTTCGGCATGGAGCCGGACCTCGCCTCCCTCGCGTTCCTGACGCCCTACGCGCTCGTCGGCTGGGTGGTCGGACCCTTCGCGGGACGGCTCGCGCCGACCCTCGGCTACCGTGCCGTGCTCCGCGTGGGCCTGGTCGGCAGCATCGTCGCCACGGTCGTCATGGCGATCGTCGGCGTGCACTCGCTGCCGGTGCTCGTGGCGGCGACGGTCCTGATCGGCATCACCTACGCGGGCATCGCGAACATCATCCTGAACGGCCTCGGCATCGTGCTCTCGCCAGACTCGAACCCCGGGTTCCTGCCCGGTCTCAACGCCGGTGCGTTCAACCTCGGCGCCGGCATCAGCTTCGCGGTCCTGCCGGCGCTGCAGATCGCCCTCGGGACCGGTGGGTCCGCCGGGACCACCGGGTACTCGGGTGGCATGCTCCTCGGAGCCGTGATCACCTGCGCGGCCCTCGCCACGTCCTTCCTCATCCCGCGGCCGGCCTCGGCCGAGACAGGAGCCACCGCATGAGCGGCATCGTCGTCGTCGGGAGCCTCAACGCGGACCTGGTGGTCCGCACCGAGCGCTTCCCCCAGCCCGGTGAGACCCTGCACGGGTCCGACCTCGCCACCCTGCCCGGCGGCAAGTCCGCCAACCAGGCGGTCGCAGCCGGGAGGCTCGGGGGCACCGTGCGCATGATCGGTGCGGTCGGCGACGACGGGAACGGTCGACTGCTCCGCGACTCCGTCGCGGCTGCCGGGGTCGACACCACGCACGTCGCCGTCCGCGAGGGTGTGCCGACCGGCACCGCCGTCATCACGGTCGACGCCGCCGGCGAGAACACCATCGTCGTCTCCGGCGGCGCGAACGCCACGCTCACGCCGGACGACCTGCCCGCCGACGCCTTCGACGGCGCCGGGGTGCTCGGCCTCTGCCTCGAGGTCTCGATCGACGTCGTGCTCGCGGCCGCCCGCGCCGGACGTGCCGCCGGCGCCACCGTGCTGACGAACCTGTCGCCCTTCGGTGCCGTGCCGCAGGAGCTCCTCGACCTGACCGACGTCCTCCTCGTCAACGAGCACGAGTCGGTCGCGCTCGGGGACCACGGCGTCGCCCGGTCGGTCGTGACGCGGGGTGGCGACGGCTGCGTGGTGCACGATAGGGACGCCGAGCCGGTCGTGGTCGAGGCCGTGCGGGTCGAGCCGGTGGACACCACGGGCTGCGGCGACGCGTTCATGGGGGCCGTGGCGCTCCGACTCGACGCGGGGGACTCCCTCGTCGACGCGGCCCGGTTCGCCGTCGGCGTCGGGGCGTACGCCGCGACGAAGCCGGGCGCCCAGGCGTCCTACCCGACCCCCGCCGAGCTGGAGCGCTTCCTGCGGTCCTGACCCGCGCCTCGTCCTCGCCGGACAGCACCGCGAGCTCGACGCCGGTCTCCCGTTCGACGTGTGCGAGCACCGCGTCGGAGTTCACGGCGTCGCGGACGGCCGAGGTCGCGAACGCGAGCATGTCCTCGCACCCGCGGTCCTCGGCGACGCGGACGGACGCGGCGACGAAGGCGGTGAGGGCGGCGATCCCCTCCGGGGTCACCGCGCCGGACTCGTCGAGGTGCTCGGCCAGGCGCAGCGGCTGCTTGTACGACGACGCGGGCAGCGGCGCCGCCCCGCCGTGGGCGTCCACCACGAGCAGGTGGCCGGTGTTGGACCCGATGTCGAGGACTCCCACGCGCATGCCACCACGCTAGCGGCGTCGGTGGTCCCGCAAGACGCAACCGTGGCGGTTTCGCGCCTGTC
>NZ_CP054593.1:3528796-3601452 GCF_013347165.1 Curtobacterium sp. Csp2 | reverse complement strand
GACAGGCGCGAAACCGCCACGGTTGCGTCTTGCGGGACCACCGACGCCGCTAGCGTGGTGGCATGCGCGTGGGAGTCCTCGACATCGGGTCCAACACCGGCCACCTGCTCGTGGTGGACGCCCACGGCGGGGCGGCGCCGCTGCCCGCGTCGTCGTACAAGCAGCCGCTGCGCCTGGCCGAGCACCTCGACGAGTCCGGCGCGGTGACCCCGGAGGGGATCGCCGCCCTCACCGCCTTCGTCGCCGCGTCCGTCCGCGTCGCCGAGGACCGCGGGTGCGAGGACATGCTCGCGTTCGCGACCTCGGCCGTCCGCGACGCCGTGAACTCCGACGCGGTGCTCGCACACGTCGAACGGGAGACCGGCGTCGAGCTCGCGGTGCTGTCCGGCGAGGACGAGGCGCGGCTCACGTTCCTGGCCGTCCGGCGGTGGTTCGGCTGGTCCGCCGGACGCCTCGCGGTCTTCGACATCGGCGGGGGCTCGCTCGAGATCGCCGGCGGCGCGGACGAGGCACCCGACGTCGCGTGGTCGATGCCGATCGGGGCCGCTCGCCTGGCCCGCTCGTACTTCGCGGACGGGACCCCGAGCGACGACGACGTCCGCCGCATCCGACACGAGATCCGCGTCGCGATCGCCCGCGACGCGGGGTTGTTGCTGCGCGCCGGGCGGCCGGACCGTGCCGTCGCGACGTCGAAGACCTTCCGCTCGATCGCCCGGATCTGCGGGGCCGCACCGTCCGGGGACGGGCCGCTCGTGCCACGGGCGCTCGACGGCGCCGAGCTGCGGCGGCTGCTGCCGTCGCTCCTGACCAAGTCGGTGACCGAGCTCGCCGCGCTGCCGGGGGTCTCGCCGAGCCGCGCCCACCAGGTCGTCCCGGGAGCGCTCGTCGCCGAGGCGTGCCTGGACATCTTCGACCTGCCGGCGCTCGAGATCTGCCCGTGGGCGCTCCGCGAGGGCGTGATCCTGGAGCGGCTCGACCAGCTGTCGGTGCTCGGCTGAGCTGAGCGCGACGCGATCCCTGTTCGGAGGCCCGCGAGCTCTCCGGCAGGTCCTCGCCGGTCGCGGTTCCTCAGGAGTCGTGCACGCTCTCAGCACCTGCGCCCCACCGGTTGGGACGCAGGCGCTGAGTGCGTGCTGTCTCGACTACCTGATACCGAGGATCTGCTTGATCTTCGCGACGATCCAGTCGATCGCCTGGCCGGCGTTGATCCAGTTCAGGATCTGCTGGACATGCGCCTTCGCCCATTCGACGGCGCGTGCTCCGTACTTGGCCAGCAGCTGGAGGATCCTTGGGAACACAGCCATGGCGGTGCCCCCTTCGTTCAATTCGTGATCGATCCGGAGTTCCGCGTGCACTCGGTGTTCCGGCCGCAGTCGTTGCGGTGGACCTGACCGTGCCGCGGCCACAACACGAAGTCAAGTACAAGATATCAATTGCAAGCGTGATTCATGTTACATCTGACACGGGCATTAGGTTGTCTTCCGAAGGGGAGGACGATCATGCACGACCTGTGTCGACACGTACGGGGCTGCCCGCTCGGGCTGCTGGGATCGCAAGCTCGGAGGGCCAGGTCATGACGGCGAGTCCTGGCCGACTCCGCCGAGGGCGACGGTCGCCGTGGTCGCGAGCCCTGCAAGGCGAAGGACTCCGCATGCGCAGCCTTCGATCGCAACGAGTGCTCCTCGCCATCGCGCTGTTGAGCGCAGTCTCGTTGGGGGCTGCGCAGCTCGTTGCACTCCCATCGGGGGCGGCGACGGCGGACATCGTCGCCGCGGCTGTCTCGGGTGCGGAGATCAGCCCGTTCTTCATCGGGCTGGGGGCATCGTTGTTCACCTCCGCCGACCTGTCCTCACGGCAGTTCGCCCTCACTCTGCTGCAGCTGAACAACCGGGCGGTCGTCTTCGGCGCGAAGACCGTGGTGCTCGTCATCGCGGCTCTCCTCACCGGCACCGGCGCGGTCGCGCTCGTCGTACCGCTCGCCATCGTGGTCAGCGGATCGGCCGCGGCGAGCTCCACGACTAGCTGGCTCGTCCTCCCGGTACTCCACGTCCTGTTCGCGCTGCTCGGAGCCGCGATCGGGATGATCATGCGCTCGATCGTGACGGCGGTCTTCGCGTACCTCGCTGTCGTGTGGGCGCTGCCGTTGGTCGTTGCCGTCGCCGGTATCTGGGCGCCGGCGCTGAGCGGTGCGCTCCTGCAGTTCGCACCGGTCACGCTCACGGCCGCGATGCTCGAGTCCTCCGTTGCATCGGGTGTGGGTGCGGGCGCGCGGTTCGCTGCGGTTGACGGCGTCCTGCTCGTCGTGGGGATCCTGCGTGTCTTCGGTTGGAGGATCCGATGAGCGACGCCATCCGGCTCGACGGCATCCAACGGGCCTTCGGGAGGAACCGCGTGCTCGTAGACGTCGACCTCGTACTCCGTCGAGGGGAGGTGCTCGGGCTACTGGGTGCGAACGGGTCCGGAAAGAGCACGCTGCTCCGGATCGTCGCTGGCATCGACCGACCGCACGCTGGGTCCGTCGAGCTGTGCACCGACGACGGCGGCAGAACCCTTCGCGTCGGGGCACTTCTCGACCCCGCGTGGCTCGACGACCGACTCACGTGTCACCAGCACCTGGCGATCGCGTTCCGGTACGCGGAACCGCGATCGCAGACAGGGGCGGTACGCGACGCGTTGGAGCGCGTCGGTCTGTCTGGCGCAGGACGCCGCCGGGTCAAGCATCTGTCGCTCGGCATGCGTCAACGGCTCGCGCTCGCGCTGGCCCTCGTCGATGAGCCGGACGTCTTGGTGTTGGACGAGCCGTTGAACGGCTTGGACCCGGAAGGAGTGCTCTGGATGCGCGAGCTCCTGACGGACTTCGCGCGCTCCGGAGGATCGGTCCTGCTGTCGTCGCACCTGATGGCCGAGATGGGGAGGATCGCGCATCGCGTCGTGCTCCTCTCGGACGGTGCTGTGACGGCTCTGGGAACCGGAGCAGCTCCGCCCGATGCCGGTGTGCGCGTCCGCGCGAGCAGTGGAGCGGAGGAGCTGCGTCGACGGATGGAGGCTTCGGGAGCGACGGTCCGTGTCGGGCTCGATGGCGAGATGACCGTTCACGGTCTCTCACCGGCTCAGGTCTTCACCGTGGCAGCCGCTGCAGGAGCAGTACTGACCCACCTCATGCGGGACGCTCAGACCTTGGAAGCGAAGTACCGTGCAGCCAGCGCCAGGCGCAAGTGACGAATCTGCGGGCTGGCCGGCGTCGCGCTCGTCGATGGGTGCGGCCGCCTCGCCCGCCGCACTCATCGGGCGGATCGAAGCCTGCTCCGGAGGAGCGCTGGTGGCGGCGCTGACTGCTGCTGTTGCCGTGAACGTCGATGAGCCCTGGGTGACCGCATGCTTCGCCGTCACGGTGGTCGCTCTGCTCAGTGCTGCGGTCGAGTCCCTCTTCCTCGTGCCGCTCGCGATCCGGAACTTCCGTGTCGAGATCGTGTCGACGGGCGTCCTGATCCATCGCGGCGCACTGTTCCGTTCGATCGACCACGTGCCGCGCTCGAAGATCACGGTGGTGCGTCGGCAAGAAGGGCCGCTGCTCAGGCGCCTCGGCGTCGCGAAGTGCGTGCTCTTCACACCGGCACGAGAAGTCGTTCTCCTCCCGATGTCCGTGCCCGACGTCGAACGGATGATGGAGCTCGGAAGCCATGCGTGAGCAGGAGACCCTCAGGCGTCCGCACCCCCGGTTGCTCGTCATCAGGACGCTCCACGTCCTGCGGTCCGCGTGGGTGGTCGCCGGACTCGGGGCCGCGCTGTATGCCGTGCTGCCGAGTGGGTGGCGCATCCTGCTCATGGTGGTCGGCGGGTACTACGTCTACACCCGTGCTTTCGAGATCTTCTACGACGTCGCCGCCGTCCGGTACTCCGCCGACGCGCGGGGTCTCTTCGTCGTCCGGGGGATCGTCGGCCGAGAGGAGAAACGTTTCGGCTGGGAGTCGATCGTCACGATCACCGTCACCCAGACCCTCCTGCAGCGGATGCTCAGCGTCGCTGATGTCCGCGTCGTCCTCGACGCCGCGGAAGTCGCGTCCGAAACGATTCCTGGAACGAGCGTGACCGAGGCAGCCAGACTGGTCCGGTTGCATGCAGCGCTTCCCGGGAGCCTGGCTGCGCCCGGTGTGCGTTCGCCGTCCGCGCTCGAAGCGACTGCGTCGCCATCTGCGACTTCAGGCGTGATCACGCCGATACTCGCGCCGACGGACTTCTTCCTCATCGGGGTCTACTCGGGTGCGTTCCTGCTCTTCGTTCCGAGCGCGTACTCGGTTGCTGCCGAGGTGCGAGCGATGTTCGGCTTCCCGTCGGCTGTGTTGCCGTCCGTTCGTGATCTGGCAGCGGTCGAGGGGGGCGCTCTCGGCACGTCATTGCTGGCGGTCGTTCTGCTCAGCTTCCTCTACGGGACCAGCGTGGCATGGGTCAGGTACCGCGGATTCGCAGTCGCGCTCCACCCGAACGGTGAGCTTGCGTTCCGTGCGGGGTGGGCGAGTCGCGAGCGGCGCGTGATCGCCCCGGATGCTGTCGTGGCGTTCGAGCTCCGGCGTCCGATCCTCATGGCTCCTGTCCGACGCGCAATCCTGCGTGCGGTGGTGCGCGGAGACACCGGACAGGTGACACGTGGCATGCTGCTCCCGCTCGTACGGTTGTCCCAGGGGTCGACGTGCTCTGCAGGCTCACCGGCCTTCCGCGCCGAACACTGAGCAGTCGGCCACGGTCCGGCGTGGCAGTTGCCTCGATGGCGGCGGTCATCGGGATCTTCGTGGTCGGGATGGGGCTCGTCATGCAGTGCAAGGCCGCATGGGCCATCTTCGCGGCTCCGGCCGCAGCCCTCCTGCTCCGGGCTGTCGACGCCAGTGTCGGGTCGGTCCGGATCGTCACGACGGCAGCCGCGAACCGCTGGATCGTCGCCGATCGAGGATTGCTCTTCCGTTCCACGTGGGTCATCAGTGCCCCCGCACTGGACGTGTCGCGGTGGTGCGGCATCAGCCGCCGACACGGCGTTCTGACCATCAACGTCCGAGGCCGCCGAACCAGTCGTCTGCACGTGTGGCCGACGTCGGCGCGACGAGCGCTCCAGCTTCGGCGCGTCGGAGATCCCCGTACCCCGATCTCCCTCGAGAGGAATCCCAGATGATCGATCTGCTCATCACGCTCTGCGTCGCCGCCTTCTTCGGGGCCGCATGGGCCGCCGGGCGGCACCTTCCGAAGGCTGTTGCCGCCAGTTTCCCGATCGCTGCGTTCGGGATCGTGGTGGCTCTCGGGGTCGGCACGGGAGTCGCGAGCGCCCGCGACTGGCTGATGGTGGGTCTGGTGATCTGCATCACGCTGATCGTCACGCTCTCGGGACGAGCCGCCCGCCGCAGAGCAGCGTGCAAGACCGATCAGTCCGCTCCTTCACGTCTCCGCGGTGGTCCTTAACGTCTCCGCGGTGGGGCGAGCAGCCAGGGGCGGATGAGCTGCGTCACGAAGGGCAGCACCCAGAACGTCATGATCGGCGTGAGCACGAGCGTCGTGATCAGGACGCGCGGCAGCACCGCGAGGGAGCCGAACGCCGGGACGAGCCAGCCGACCAGGAACGTGAACGCCAGGTTCACCGGGAAGAACCCGAGCCAGATGCTCACGGCCTGCTTCCACCGCGGCGGGGCGCTCGAGGCCGGGGCGTCCTGCGGGGCATCGAACCAGCCCTCGATGCCGGTCCGCTTCTCGACCCGGGACTCCACGACGAGGTCCCGGCCGCGGTCGAGCCACCGGAGCCGGTCGTCGGAGTTCTCCCACGTGGCGAGCTGCTCGTGGTCGGCGAACCGGTAGAGCATGTGCCACTCGTGGCTCGTGGCGTGCGACCGGACCCACCCGGAGCCGAGGAAGCCCGGGTAGCGGTTCGCCAGGTTCACCCCGGACTGCACCCAGGCGGTGGCGTCGGGGATGCGGTCGGGTTCGACGAGGCGGGTGATGGACACGGTGACGGGCGGGCCGGCGGTCACGGATGACGACTGCAGGCTCCCAGGCTCTTGTGGAGTCATGTGGACAGTGTCGCGGAGTCGTGTTTCGGGTTCGTGACGCCGCAGTAGGTTCTGGGCATGAGCGACGTCAGCGGTGGAACCCCGGACACCGAGCGCGGCCGGCACGAGACCCCGACCGAGCGCTGGGACCGGAACTGGTCGGACATCCAGCAGGAGCTCCGGATCGTGCAGACGGGGACGCAGATCCTCGCCGGGTTCCTGCTGACGCTGCCGTTCCAGCAGCGGTTCACGATGCTCAGTCCGAGCGAGGAGGTCGTCTACCTCGTGCTGGTGGCGCTCGCGGTGGTCATCACCGTCGTGGCGCTCTCCGCTGTGTCCGCGCACCGGCTGGTGTTCCGGCAGCGGCAGAAGCACGACCTCGTCCGAGCCGGGAACGCGCTGCTCATCGCGGCGCTCGCGGCGAGTGCCCTGCTGTTCTCCGGCACGGTGCTGTTCGTGTTCGACGTCGTGATCGGGGACGTCGGCGGGGTGGTCGGCGGGGTCGTGGTGTTCGTCGGGACGGCGGCACTGTGGGTCTCGATCCCGCTCGCGCTGCGGAGGACGAGCCGGGACGGCTAGCTGGCCTGCTTCTTCGCCGCCGGCGCCTTCTTCGTCGCGGGGGCCTTCTTCGCCGCCGGCTTCTTCGCGGCGGTCTTCTTCGTGGCCGGCGCCTTCTCTGCCATCGCCGTCGCAGTCGCCGTCGCCTTCTTCGCCGGGGACCCGCCGTCCGCCTTCCGCGAGCCGGACGACGGACGCGACCCCGATCCTCCCGACCGCTTCTTGTCGACGGACGCCCGCAGGGCGGCCATCAGGTCGATGACGTCGCCACCCTCGTCGTCGTCGTCGGAGGACGCCTGCTCACCGAACGTGTCGGCGGTGTCGACGTCGTCACCTGCCTCGAGCTTCGCGTCGATGAGCTGCTGCAGTTCCTCCTGGTAGGCGTCGGTGTAGCGATCCGGGTCGAAGTCGGTGGACATGCTGTCGACGAGCGAGGACGACATCTTCAGCTCGTTCGCGCTGACCTTGACGGACGCGTCGAGCGACGGGAACTCCGCGGCCCGGACCTCGTCGCCCCACAGCAGCCCCTGCAGCAGGACGACGTCCTCGTGCACACGGAGCACGCCGAGCCGGGTCTTCTGCCGGAGCGTGAACTGCACGATCGCGAGACGGTCGGTCTTCGCCAGCGTCTCCCGGAGCAGCACGTACGCCTTGGGGGAGCGGGAGTCCGGCTCCAGGTAGTACGACTTCTCGAACATCATCGGGTCGACCTGGTCGACGGGCACGAACTCGAGGACCTCGATCTCGTGCGACTGCTCCTGCGGCAGCTGCTTGAAGTCGTCCGGGGTCAGCACCACGGTCTTGTCGCCGTCGTCGTAGGCGCGCTGGATGTCGGCGTACTCGACCTCGTGGCCGAACTCGCACACGCGCTTGTACCGGATCCGGCCCTTGTCCTCGTCGTGGACCTGGTGCAGGGAGACGTCGTGGGTCTCGGTCGCCGCGTACACCTTGATGGGCACGTTGACGAGCCCGAACGCGATGGAGCCCTTCCAGATCGACCTCATGCGCAACATGATGCCCGCGGGGGTGCGGACGGGTCCTCAGTTCCGAGCGGATCGGCAGGTGTGGACGGGCGGCCGAGGGCGTAGGGTCGCGGGCATGACGGGGGACCAGACGACGACGCAGCGCACCGACGCCGCGCGGACGGTGGACGACGACCGCATCGACACCGTGGGGTGGTGGCAGCTGGTCGGGCTGGCGGTGGTGGGCGCGGTCGTCCCCGCGGTCTTCCTCGCGATGCTGCGTGGGCCGATGCCGTGGACGGCCGCCGTCGTGCTCGGCCTCGCCCTCGCGGTCGTGCTGCCCGCGTCGCTGGTGTGGAACTGGTCCCGACGGGGTGGCCGGGCCGCGCTGGCGACGACCCGGCGGTGGGTCCGGGACGGCAGCGTGCCGTCCGACGTCCCCGACGCGGTGTGGCGGCCCCGCGTGCAGCGGTGGCTGAGCGACCTCGGGCGCCGGCGGGTGAGCGGCTGGTTCGCGCTCGTGGCCGCCGTCCTGTGGGCGCTCACCGCGCTGGCCGGGTCGACCGACAACTGGGGGCTCGTGCTGGTGTGGGCCCTCATCGCCGCGGTCGGGCTCCTGGGGGACCGGGGCGACCGCGCTGCAGCGGAACGCCTGCTCGCTGCGCCCTCCCGCACGCCCGATCGGCCCTGAGACCCGCGCCCTGCCGCGCGCCCGATCGGCCCTGAGACCCGTTCCCGCCCGCGCGAGCACCATGGGCCCATGAGCCAGCTCGACAAGCAGGACCCGCGTTCGCAGTTCCCCCGACCGCCGTTCCCGCCGCAGACCCAGCAGGGGTCCGGGCTGGCGAGCGCGATGGACCCGCAGCCCGACCACGGCGAGACGAGCTACCTCGGCACGGGACGGATGCCCGGCTACCGCGTGCTCGTCACCGGCGCCGACTCGGGCATCGGCCGGGCGGCGGCGATCGCGATGGCGAAGGAGGGCGCCGACGTCGCCCTGAACGCCCTGCCCGAGGAGCGCGAGGACCTCGAACAGGTCCGGGACGTGATCGGTGACCTCGGGCGGAAGGCCGTGCTGCTGCCGGGTGACCTGACCGACGAGGAGTTCTGCGCCACGCTGGTCCGGGACGCCGTCATCGAGCTCGGCGGGCTGGACGCCCTGGTGCTCGTCGCAGGGCACCAGCAGGTGCACGAGGACGTCACCCAGCAGTCCACCGAGGACTTCGACCGGACGATGAAGGTCAACCTGTACTCGCTCTTCTGGCTCGTCCGCGCGGCCGTCCCGCACATGGCGCCGGGGAGCGCGATCGTCACGACGAGCTCGGTGTCGGCGTACCAGCCGCAGGACCGGATGATCGACTACGCCGCGACGAAGTCCGCCATCATCACGTACACGAACGGTCTCGCCCGGCAGCTCGCGGCGCGGGGGATCCGCGCGAACACGGTCGTCCCCGGACCGGTGTGGACACCGCTCCAGCCGATCAGCTACCCGGGCGACGAGATCGCGGCCTACGGGCAGGACACCCCGTTCGGGCGCCCGGCACAGCCCGTCGAGCTCGGCGGCGCGTACGTGTACCTGGCGGGCCCGGAGTCGTCGTACACGTCCGGCAGCACCCTCACGGTGGCGGGAGCGACCGGAGTCGCGCTGTGAGCCCCGTCTCCCGGCGCACGACGGTCCAGGTCGGGGACCGCCGCATCGCACTGTCCAACACCGACAAGGTCCTGTACCCGGAGAGCGGGACGACCAAGGGGCAGGTGATCGCCTACTACGAGCGGGTCGCGCCGTGGATGATCCCGCACGTCAAGGACCGTCCGGTGACGCGGAAGCGCTGGGCGAGCGGCGTCGACGGCAAGGTGTTCTTCGAGAAGAACCTGCCGGACTCCGCGCCCGACTGGATCCGGCACCACACCATCGCGCACAAGGAGCACGACACCGAGTACCCGGTCGTCGACGACCTGCCGACGCTCGTGTGGATGGCGCAGCAGGCCGCGCTCGAGCTGCACGTGCCGCAGTGGCGGTTCGGTCCGCGCGGTGGCCAGCAGCACCCGGACCGGCTCGTGCTCGACCTGGACCCGGGTGAGGGGGTCGGCCTGCCCGAGTGCGTCGAGGTCGCGATCGCCGCCCGTGAGCTCCTGCAGGGCATGGGCCTCGACCCGTACCCGGTGACGTCCGGCTCGAAGGGCATCCACCTGTACGCGGCGACCGTCGGCCGGTCCCGGCCGCGCAGCGAGTACGGCGCGATCGTCGTCTTGTTGCCGTTGTTCTGCGACCAGTCGACGAAGACCTTGCCGGCGCGCTCCGCGCGGCTCATCGACGACAGCACCAGGTCGGGCAGGTCCTGCTCGAGCGCCCTCGCGAGCTCGTGCGCGACCTCGGACACGTGCTGCGCGGCCGGGACCGGCCGACGGTCGCCGCACCGCGCACCTGGGACGAGCTCACGTCGCGCGGACTCGCCCAGCTCACCCTGGACGAGGTGCTCGACCGCCTGGAGGAGCGTGGAGACCGCCTGCACCCGGTCGCGTCCGCCTCGCTGTCGGTCGGGAGGCCCGACTCGGGTCACTGGGACGGCGACCGGACCCGGCGTGCGAACGACGCGGAGCAGTCGGGTCGCGACCGCCTCGCCGCCTACCGCGCGAAACGGGACGCCTCGAAGACGCCGGAACCGGTCCCCGAGGGCGCGCCGACGGTCCGGAAGGACGGCACACCGACGTTCGTGGTCCAGGAACACCACGCGACCCGGGACCACTACGACTTCCGGCTCGAGCACGACGGGGTGCTCGTCAGCTGGGCGCTCCCGAAGGGCGAGCCGACCGACCCGGGGAGGAACCACCTCGCGGTGCAGACCGAGGACCACCCGCTCGAGTACGGCGGCTTCGAGGGCACGATCCCGCACGGCGAGTACGGCGCCGGCACGGTCACGATCTGGGACGACGGCACCTACGAGCTCGAGAAGTGGCGGGAGGGCGAGGAGGTCATCGTCACCCTGCACGGGCGGACGAACGGCAACCGGCGACTCGCGCTCCTGCACACCCGTGGCCGCGGTCGCGGGAAGGACGGCGACGAGAAGAACTGGTTGATCCACCGGACGAAGGAGCAGCCGTCGCGGACACCCGACGAGGGCCGGGTCGCAGTGGTAACCGGCTCGGGCTCGGGCGCAGCGTCGGACGGGGCGGCGGCGACCACGCCGACCGAGCGGCGCCCGATGCTCGCGTCGCCGGTGTCGGGTACGCCGTCGTTCGACCCCGACGCGTGGGTGTTCGAGATGAAGTGGGACGGCGTCCGGGCACTCGCCACCGTGCGGGACGGCGCCGTGACGCTCCGCAGCCGGAACGGCAACGACCTGACCGCGCAGTACCCCGAACTCCAGGAGCTCGCCGACCGGGCCGGGGTCGACGGGGTGTTCGACGGCGAGGTCGTGGCGCTCGACGAGGCGGGCCGCCCGTCGTTCCAGCGGCTGCAGGACCGGATGGGACTGACGCGGAAGCGCGAGGTCGACGCGGCGCAGGCGACCACGCCCGTGCGCTTCCTGCTCTTCGACGTCCTCGAGGCCGACGGGCACGACCTCGTCCGGCTCGGCTACGACGCCCGCCGGGACGCCCTGGCGACGGTCGTGGACCCCGGCGGTGCGATCGAGGTGCCGCCGGCGTTCGACGGGGACTTCGACGCGGCCGTCGCGGAGTCCGCCCGGCTGCGGCTCGAGGGGGTCGTGGCCAAGAAGCGGCGCTCGCGGTACACCGAAGGCCGCCGGTCCGAGTCGTGGGTGAAGGTCAAGCACCTCGCCGCGCAGGAGGTCGTCGTCGGCGGCTGGAAGCCCGGGGCCGGTCGTCGCGCGGGCGGGATCGGCTCGCTGCTGCTCGGGGTCCCCGGGCCGGACGGACTCGAGTACGTCGGCAAGGTGGGCACCGGGTTCCGCGACCGCGACCTCGACGAGATCGCCGACGTGCTCCGCTCCCGGGCCCGGAAGACCTCCCCGTTCGTCGACGTCCCCCGACCGGACGCCCGGGACGCACACTGGGTCCGCGCCGACCGGGTCGGCGAGGTCGTGTTCGCCGAGTGGACGGCGGACGGGCGGCTGCGCCAGCCGTCGTGGCGAGGGTGGCGGCCGGACAAGGACCCGGACGACGTCGTCCGCGAGGCCGGTCCCGACTCGTGAGAAGACGACCCGTGCGCCGGATCAGGGAACGCACGGGCCGCCGTCGAGGCACCGCGACCGGGACTTCAGGGATGCCCGGCCGCGGTGCGTCCTACGCCCGGGTCACCCACGATCCCGGACCGCCGGGACCCCCACGGTCCCGGAACACACTGCTGTGACGAGTCGAGTCGCCGGATCGTCACACCCGATCGGAAGTTCTTTCCGCGGCATCGTCCCGCACACGGACGGACCGCCCGGGAGCAGGTGCTCCCGGGCGGTCCGTCGATGCCGTGCGGTCCGTCCGTCAGTGCCGGTCGTCCGTCAGGCGGCGGGGGCGGGACCGTCCGCCGGGGCGGCGTCGTCCGACGCGGGCAGGTCCTCGTCGATGAGTTCCTCCTGCTCGGGCAGGTCGACCTCGGCGGCTGCGGCCTTCGCCTCGTCGATGGACTCCTGCGACCGGCGGAGGAGGTCGTCGTCTGCTGCTGGTGCGTGATCCGTCATGACGGTGACGCTACGCCGGCGCCCCTGTGTCGGCATCGCGCCGCGGCAGGTGCATCCCGGTCGTCGTGTCGATCGCGGGGCCGACGGTGGGTGCGGACGACGGCTCGAAGTCGACGGCCGAGGTCGGCGCCGGGGTCGACGGCATCGCCGGAGCCGCCGGTTGCCCGACCGCGTCGGCCGCGTCGAGCACGGCGCGGGTGGCGGCGGCTGCCGTCCGGAGCGCGTCGGCCAGGGGCATCGCCCGGTGTGCGTCCGTGCGGACCTCGACGCCCCAGGGTTCGTCGTGCCCGAGGTCGCGGGTGACCCGGACGAGTCCGGGCAGGTCCCACGCCCCGGCACCGGGCAGGTGCCGTGCGGAACGGGCTTCCTCGGCCAGGGTCAGGCCGGCCGGCGTGTGCAGCAGCCCGTCGCTCAGCTCCACGGCACCGAGGACCCCCGGGGTGAGCCCCTGCGCGATCGAGGCGAGCGTCGAGCCGCCGCGGAGGGTGTGCATCGCGTCGAGGAGCACGGCGCCGTTCGGGTGGCCCGCGGCCGTGACGAACCGTGCCGCCCGCTCGAGCGTCGGCAGGTTCGACCACGGCTCCGGTTCGAGCAGGAGCTGCGCGCCGACCTTCTCGGCCTGCGCGGCGAGGTCCACCCAGTCGTCGACCATGGCGACGGGCGACACCGCCGCGACACCGCTGTCTGCGCGCGCGACGACCTGCCACGCACCGAGCGCGGACGCGGCCTCGAGCAGGACGCCCCGGTCGGCCTCGTCGTCGGTCGAGCGCTGCGGCGAGGACCACCACCGGTCGAGGGGGCCGAGCTGGACCCAGACGATCCCCGCCCCGTCGAGCACCCGCCGGAGCGCGGCGAAGCCCGTGGTCGCCCGCACCTCGTGCAGGTCGTCGAGCGACAGGGACAGCCCGGAGAACCCGGCGTCCCCGACCGCCCGGACCCGTTCGGCGACGGGAGCGTCGCCGGCCCAGGTCCCGGCCGTCGCGAGCAGGTCGTGTTCCTGCACGGTGCACCTCCTGGCTCCGGACACCCGCCGTCGCCCCGTCGCTGTGCTGGTGTCCTGGTGATCCCGGCGCAACTGGTCCCCACGCGCCGTGCACCATGTGTACGCCGTCCACCTCGACGGGCTCCCAGCGGCCTCGCGCCGGGCGGCGACTCAGACGATGCGCGTGGTGACCGAGCCGACCCCGTCGATCCTGCCCTCGAGTCGCTCGCCGCGCGCCAGGGGGCCGACACCGTCCGGGGTCCCGGTCAGCAGCAGGTCGCCCGGAGCGAGGGTGATGAAGCGCGAGAGTTCGGCGATCGTCTCGGCGACCGACCAGATCTGGTCGGCGAGGTCCCCGGACTGCCGCAGCTCGCCGTCGACGTGCAGCGTGACCGTGCCCGCCGTCGGGTCGACGTCCGCCGCGGGGACGAGCCGGCCGATCGGCGCCGAGGCGTCGAACCCCTTCGCGAGGTCCCACGGCCGACCGAGCCGCTTGGCCTCGGCCTGCAGGTCCCGCCGGGTGAGGTCCAGCCCGACCGCGTACCCCCAGACGAGCTCGAGCGCCCGGTCGGCCGGCACGTCGCTGCCACCCGCTCCGAGGGCGACGACGAGTTCGACCTCGTGCTCGAGCCGGTCGGTCTGCGGCGGGTACGGGGTGTCCCCGTCGTCCGTCACCAGGGCGCTCGGGGGCTTGGTGAAGAAGAACGGCGGCTCGCGGTCCGGGTCGTGGCCCATCTCGCGGGCGTGCGCGGCGTAGTTCCGCCCGACGCAGTACACGCGGCGGACCGGAAAGCGGCCGCCGGTCGAGGTCGGCAGCGTCGGCTGCTCGGGCGGGTCGATGACGAGGTCGGACACCCGCCCACCTTGCCACGTGGGCGGCCAGGACGGGGGCCCGTCGCCGACGGGTGGGCTGACGCGGCGGGTCGGGGTCCTCCGAACAGCGGACTGAGCGGCCGTCGCGGTCGGTGCTAGCGTCCGGACGTGGCCACAGGGGACCACGCCCGGTCGGCCGGGCTCGGTCGATCGCGACATCTGATGAGGGGATCCACGATGAACGTTCCTGCACGACGGTCAGCGCAGCGGGTGGGGCGGGCGAGGCGACTCGGCGCCCTGCTCCTGATGGCGACGACCGTGGTGGCGACCACCACGGTGATCGGCGGGCCCGCGCAGGCTGATCCGTACGGTTCGCCGCTCACCTTCGGCTGTGGCAGCAAGACAGCCCAGATCAACTGGAAGAGCACCGGCACCGTGCGGCTCTTCGGCGGTCCGGACCGAGAAACGGCCGGCAACAACCTGCTCCGGGAGGTCACGAAGAGCGGCTCGTACAGCTACAACTCCGGGTACCGCACGTTCACGTTCCAGTTCGGTGCGACGAACGGCCACATCACGAGCATCAAGGAAGTCTGCGTTTCGCAGTCGTAGAGCGGCCCCGCCTCCGGTCCCGGCCCGGCGTTCCTGACGCGCAGGGCCGGACCGGAGACCAGCTCGGCAGCTGCATCTGCGGGCGGGCGGACGCGATCATCCCTCGCCGACGCTCGCCTCCCACCGCAACCGGCGCGCACGTGCCCGTTCCTCGCGCTCGCGCCACTCCCGACGGGCAGCCGCCAGCCGCTCCGGGCCGCCCTCAGCGCGCAGGAGCGGGCCGTAGTGCGGATCGGCGAGCAGCGAGGGGTAGTTCCGTTCCATGCGGTCGAGCCGCCGCTTGAACTCTCGGTCGTCCACGTCAGAGATCATCGTCCTGCTCCTCTCCGTCCGGCTGGCGGTGTGCGGCCGGTTCGTCGTGGCGCGCGAGCGCCTCTTCAACCCACTTGTCGTCGTTGGTGACCCAGGACCGGGTCATCAGCGCCTGGGCCATCAGTGCCGCGCGTTCGCGCTCCGTGACGTCTGCGGAGAGCGCCCGGTCGGCGACCCACGACCAACGCTGCCACCACAGGTCCCGATGCACCGAGAACTCTGTATTTCGCCGGGTCCGCCGACCCTCGACCACCGTCACGACGATGCCGATCGCCGCGATCACGGCGCCGGTCAGCGCCCCGACCAGTCCTGCCACCCCGATGCCCATGGCCCCACCCTGACGACACAGGACCGGCCACGCGTCGGGCGTGACCGGTCCTGTGGAGGCGGGTCGTGCCTCCAGGCCGTGTGGAGGACGACGGACGTGCGTCAGGCGCCGGGGGCGGCCCCCTCGGACTCGCCCGCACCCGGGTCGCCACCGGTGCCGCCGTCGATCGGCTCGTCCTGCGGCCACCCCGCGAACTGCCACCCGGCGACCGACGGGTGGTCCTCACCACGGGAGTACGCGAACGCGCGGGCCGCGTCACGGGCCTCGGTGAGGGTCGTGAGCAGGTCCGCGTGCGCCGTCGCGTCCACCCGGCTGAGCGCGTCGTGCGCCAGCGCGAAGCGGTCCATGTCGTTGCGGATGAGCATGTCGAACGGCGAGGTCGTCGTGCCCTGCTCGAGGAACCCGTGCACGTGCAGGTCGTCGTGCCCGTGCCGACGGTACGTCAGCTGGTGCACGAGCGACGGGTACCCGTGGAACGCGAACACCACGGGCGTCCCCGGCAGGAAGACCTCGTCGTAGCGTTCGTCGCTGACGGGGTGCTCGTGCTTCCGCGGGTCACCGAGGGACAGCAGGTCGACGACGTTGACGAAGCGGACCCCGACCTCCGGCGCGTGGTGGCGGATGATGTCGGCTGCCGCGACCGCCTCGACCGTCGGGACGTCCCCGGCGCTCGCGATCACGACGTCGGTGCGACCGACGGTCTGCTCGGTCCCGGCCCAGTCCCACACGCCGAGCCCGGCCGCAGCGTGCGCGGTCGCGTCCTCGAGCGACAGGAAGACCGGCTCCGGGTGCTTGCCGGCGACGATGACCTCGATGCGGTCCGTCGTCTCGAAGGCGTGCGCGGCGACGGCGAGCAGGGTGTTCGCGTCCGCCGGCAGCTTGATCCGGACGAGGTCCTGCTGCTTCGACGCGACGACGTCGAGGAACCCGGGGTCCTGGTGCGAGAAGCCGTTGTGGTCCTGGCGCCAGACGTGCGACGACAGCAGGATCGACAGGTTCGACACCGGTGCGCGCCAGTCGATGTCGGTCGACGACTCGAGCCACTTGGCGTACTGGCCGACCATCGAGTCGATGATGTGGGCGAAGGCCTCGTAGGTGTTGAGCAGACCGTGCCGCCCGGTCAGGACGTAGCCCTCGAGCAGCCCCTCGAGCAGGTGCTCGGACAGGACCTCGATGACGCGGCCGCGGGCGCCGAGGTGTTCGTCGCCGGGACCGCGTCGCGCACGCCAGACCCGGCTCGTCACGTCGAAGACCGCGTCGAGCTTGTTCGAGATCGTCTCGTCCGGGCCGAACAGCCGGAACGTCGAACCGTTCCGCGACGTCAGCTCGGCGAGCCACGGTCCGAGCGTCACCGTGGCGCTGGCGTCCTCGCCGACCGGCACCGCGTACGGCTCGAGCGGCGGCCGGTCGAGCGCCGTACGGACGAGTCCGCCGTTGGCGTGCGGCGTCGCGCTCATCCGGCGGTCGCCCGCGGGACGGATCGTCGTGAGGATGCCGATCGGACGACCGTCCGCGTCGAAGAGCTCGTCCGGGCGGTAGGAGCGCATCCACTCCTCGAGCTGCTCACGGTGTCCGGCGTCCTCGCGGACCGCGGGCAGCGGCACCTGGTGCGCACGGAAGGTGCCCTCGACGCGCTCGCCGTCGACCTCCTGCGGGCCGGTCCAGCCCTTCGGCGTGCGGAGCACGATCATCGGCCAGCGTGGGCGGAGGTCCGCGGCGCCGGCCGACTGCCCGGCCGCCGCGCGCTCGGCCTGGGCCCGTGCGGCGGCCTGGACGTCGTCGATGGCGGCGAGGGCCCGGCGGAGCGCGCCGTCGAACAGGGCGTGCACGGCGTAGGGGTCGTCGCCGACCCGGGCGGAGTCGACGACGATCGGTTCGTACCCGAGGCCGCGGAAGTACGCGGTGAGGTCCTCGTCCGGGATCCGGGCGAGCACCGTCGGGTTCGCGATCTTCCACCCGTTCAGGTTGAGGATCGGCAGGACCGCGCCGTCGGACACCGGGTCGAGGAACGTGTGGGCCTGCCAGGAGCCGGAGAGCGGGCCGGTCTCGGCCTCGCCGTCGCCGACCACGCACGCGACGACGAGGTCCGGGTTGTCGAGCGCCGCGCCGTACGCGTGGGCGAGGGAGTAGCCGAGCTCACCGCCCTCGTTGATCGAGCCCGGCGTCTCCGGGGCCGCGTGCGAGGGGATCCCGCCGGGGAACGAGAACTGCCGGAAGAACTTCCGCAGGCCGTCGGGATCCGGGGTGATGTCGGGGTACAACTCGCCCCAGGTCCCCTCGAGCCAGGCGTTCGCGTTCATCGCCGGTCCGCCGTGCCCGGGGCCGCAGACGTAGAGCACGTCGCGGTCGGTCTCGGTGATGAGCGCGTTCAGGTGCGCGTACACGAGGTTCAGTGCGGGGGAGGTGCCCCAGTGCCCGAGGAGCCGGGGCTTGACGTCGTCAGGGTCGATCGGGCGCGTCAGCAGTGGGTTGTCGAGCAGGTAGATCTGTCCGACCGTGAGGTAGTTCGCGGCGCGCCACCAGGCGTCGATCGCCCGGATCCGGTCCGTGGTCGCGATGTGTGCGGGGGCCATGCCCCCACGCTACGGAACGGGGGACAGGAACCGCCCAGGAAATCGGTCCAATCCGTTCGGTGGGGGGGTGTCGAACCACCAGTACAACCCGGGAGACACCCGGAGCGCTCACCAGCCGCAGATAGCTGGTTCTCCACCCCTGTCCGGGGTGTGTTCGGCGCGCACACTGCGAAAATCGCGCGCCGAGCGCGACCACGAAAGGAACGAACTCATGCGCAAGAGCCTGAAGACCTCGATCACCCTCGCCACCACGGGCGCCCTGGTGCTCGGTGGCGCCGCGTTCGGTGTGTCCGCCGCGCAGGCCGACGGCACCGTCCACACCGTCTCCTCGTCCTCGTCGAAGATCCCCGGCCCGGTCGCGTCGGTGCCGGAGGTCAAGGGCGGCAACACCGCCGTCGCGCTGGACAAGGGCTTCACCGACGCGCTGACCTCGCTGGGCCTGACCCCGGGCGTGTCGGGCAACGCGAAGCTGGAGAACGGGTCGGTGTCGTTCCCGATCACGGCCGGTTCGGTGACGTATTGGTCGCCGGACGGCAACTACCGTCCGTACGTGCAGGGTCTGCTGAACCACGACGACTCGGGCCTGACGCTCAAGGCCGGTGACACGACGGTGACGCTGGAGAACTTCGTGGTGAACCCGGGTTCGTCCAAGCTCTACGGCGACGTGCTGGTCAACGGCCAGGTCGCAGCGTCGAACGCGTACCTGTTCTCGCTGCACGGTGGCACGCTCAAGCCGCTGCAGCTCGAGGGTGACAACGCGATCCTGACCGGCACCACGGTCCACGTCTCCGACGACGCCGCGAAGCTGCTCAACAGCACCTTCAAGACCGACGCGGTCAAGGGTGGGCTCCTCGTCGGGACCGCGACCATCACCGCACAGATCAAGTAACACCCCCGCACCACACGAACGACGGCCGGCCCCGGAAGGGACCGGCCGTCGTTCGTGTGTGCAGGACCGGGAGGCGGGTGGCGGCCCGGTCGCGCCGGGCCGGTGGCGCGCTCGGTCGCGCGTGCTCAGTCGCGGCGGCGCCACCACCGGCGCGGTCGCGCCGCCCGCTCGGCCGCCTCCGCCACCTCGGCCGCCGCAGCCAGCCGGTCGCGTCGCCGGGCGGCCCAGGCCTCGACCTCGGCGTCGACGTCCCGCATCGGGGTCACCACCGGCGGGCCGCCGAGCAGCTGCCGTCTGGCCTCCTTCACCCGGGCGTTGAAGTCCACGAGCACCGCGCGGACGTCGTCCTCGGTCGCGAGGGCATCGAGGTGCCCGTCGAGCTCGGCGTCCTCGGTGCGCAGGGCGAAGGCGGGCGGGGCGATGCCACGGATGTCCTCGCGCTCGATCTTCGCCTTGATCCACCAGTCCGGGTCGTGGCGGCCGTCGTTCCCGGGCAGCGGCTTGCCGTGGTACGGGTTGCCGTCGAAGACCCCGCGGCGCTCCGCCTGCTCGACGAGCATCCGCGCGTGCTGGCCGACGTCCTGCGCCCGCAGCAGTCGGCGTTCCTCGCGGACCTCGTCCGGGTCCAGCGAGCCACGCTCCACCTCGCTGTCGACGAGCTGCTGGTACCGGTACCGCGCGGCTCGTCGCAGCCGGTCCATCCGGGCATCGACGTCGTTCATGGTCGTCCCATGATGCAACGCACGGGCGACAGCGCACCCAGGAGTCCGTTCAGGAGTCCACTCAGGACTCCGCCGCGACCTCCTCGATGGTCAGCGCCGCCTGGATCAGGGCGAGGTGGGACAGCCCCTGCGGGATGTTCCCCATGAAGTCGCCGTCCTCGCTGAGCATCTCGCTGAACAGCCCGACGTCGTTGGCCTGCTCGACCATCGCGTCCATGAGCTCGCGGGCGTCGTCGACCCGGCCGACGCAGGCCATCGCGGCGGCGAGCCAGAACGAGCACGCGACGAACGGCGACTCCTCGGCGTCCATCCCGGAGTACCGGTAGACGAGCGGGCCGCGCTGCAGCTGCTCCTCCACCGCCCGGATCGTCGACTCCATGCGCGGTCCGCGGTCGAACGACGACATCGCGTGGAGCAGGATCGACGTGTCCAGGGCGTCGCTGCCCGGGTACATCACGTAGTACCCGCGCTCCTCGTCCCAGCCGTTGTCGGCGACCCACTGCTCGATGAGCTCGCGGTTCTCGATCCACTTGTCGCGCGGGCCGTCGATCATCCCGGCGTCGTGGAGCTCGACCGCCGCGTCGAGCGCCTGCCAGCAGCCGATCTTGCTCGACACGTAGTGCTGCGTGTCCTGCAGCTCCCACATGCCCGAATCCGCCTCGGGCCAGCGGTGGCACGCGTCGTCGGCGAGCCGCTCGAGCACGCCGGCCGTCTGCCGGTCGAGCACGTTCCCGGCCCGGACGTACTGCCGCAGGATCTCGAACACGTCGCCCCACACGCCGAGCTGGAGCTGGTCGCCGGCGCGGTTGCCGATCGTCACCGGGCCGATGCCCTTCCAGCCCGGGACGTCGCGTTCCTCGACCCCGTCGGTCTTCTCGCCGTTCAGGTCGTAGAAGATCGGCATGGTCTCGTCGTGCTCGGCGATGGTGCGCATCACCCACGACACGGCGGCGTGCGTCTCCTCGCGGAGCCCGAACCGGGTCAGGGCGTGCACCGTGTACGACAGGTCGCGGACCCAGGCGAACCGGTAGTCCCAGTTCTTGCCGCCGGTCCGGTCCTCGGGCAGGCTCGTCGTCGGCGCGGCCGCGATCGCACCGGTGGGCGAGTAGATGAGCAGCTTGAGGGCGAGGGCGCTCCGCTGCACGGCGTCGGCCCAGGGGCCGTCGTACGAGAACGTCTCCGACCACGTCGACCAGTTCGCGATCGTGCGGTCGACCGCGTCGAGGGTGCGCTCCGGTTCCGGCAGGAAGATCGGTTCGTTCTCGGTGCCCACGATGGTCAGGATCGACTTCGACCCCTCGCTCGTGGTGAAGCGACCCGAGAAGCGCGGGCCGTCGTCGTGGACCGGCTCGAACCCGTGCTGCACGATGCCGATCGTGACGCCGTCGATGCCGATGACGGTCCCGTTCGCGGTGTCGAGGCGCTTCGGTTCCGCGGTGTTCAGCAGCGTGCCCGGCACCACGGCCCACTCCATCTCGACGCTGCCCGTGACGCCCTGCACGCACCGGCCGATCTCCGCCCACGGCAGGCGTCCGGCCACGCCGGTGACCATCGCGTCCGTGACGGTGCACGACCCGGAGTCGGTCGTCCACGTGGTGACGAGCACGTTCGTCCCGGGCAGGTACCGGCGTTCCACCGTCGCGTCACCGGTCGGCCGCAGTGCGACGTGACCACCGTGCTCGGCGTCGAGGATGCTCGCGAACACGGGCGGGGAGTCCATCGAGGGGATCGGCAGCCAGTCGATGCGACCGTCCAGCGCGATGAGCGCCACCGTGCGACCGTCGCCGATCGCACCGTAGGACCGCAGCGGCACGTAGCCGTCGGTGCGCTCCTCGTTGTCGTGCGCGTCGGGGGTGTCGCGGGTGCGTTCCGTCATGCCGCCAGCCTGCCCGCGGCGTGGAGGCGACCATCAGCCGGGCGTACCCCGCCCCGGACGGCCGAACCGGCCCTCCCGACCGCGACACGCCCGGACGCCTTGTGCACCCCGGGCGTGTCGCACTACTGTCGGTCCTCCTGCCCGACGGGCAGGACCGCCCGACCGGACAGCCGCCGGGCACCACCGCCCGACCGGACACCCGCCGGGCACCACCGCCCGCCCCGGGCACCTCGGAAGGACCGCCGTGCACACCGTGCAGCACCACGAACGCAGCGTCGAGCGCCAGCTCGAAGCGCTCGTCGTGCTGCCCCCGACGCAGTACGCGAACCAGTCCCTCCGCGACCCCGCGTAGGCACGGCCCGTCTCCCGACGTCCCGTGCCCACCCGGCCCGGGGCGTCCTTCCCGTCGTTCCTCCACCGGTGCTCGGCACCGACCAGGAGACGCGGGTCCAGCTCGCCCCGGACCGTCACCACCGACGGCCACCCGGCCGTCGTCGAACCGTCACGACGGAAAGGCACCCCCATGAAGAAGATCGACGACAAGCTCCTGAGCTGGGCCTCGCTGCTCGAGGAGAACACCGAGCAGCAGGCGCGCACGACGGCACGGATGCCGTTCGTGTTCCCGCACCTGGCGCTCATGCCGGACGCCCACCTCGGGCTCGGCGCGACCGTCGGGTCGGTCATCCCGACCCTCGGGGCCGTCATGCCCGCGGCCGTCGGCGTGGACATCGGCTGCGGCATGATCGCGGTCCGGACGCAGTTCACCGCCGGTGACCTGCCGGACGACCTGCAGCCCCTCCGCGAGCAGATCGAGCGGGCGGTCCCGCTGTCCGCCGGCGCGTCGAACCGGAAGATCGTCGCGACCGCCGAGCCGCGGATCGCCGAGCTCGAGGCACTCGCCGAGCGGGCCGGGTTCGACCCGGCGGGCGTGCACGGCGGCTGGCGGAACCAGCTCGGGACCCTCGGGTCCGGGAACCACTTCATCGAGGTCTCGCTCGACGAGCAGGACCGCGTCTGGTTGTTCCTGCACTCCGGGTCGCGGGGCGTCGGCAACAAGATCGCGCAGCGGCACATCACGGTCGCCAAGCGGCTGATGCAGCGCTGGTGGATCCAGCTCGCGGACCCCGACCTGGCGTACCTGGTCGAGGGCACCCCGGAGTTCACGCGGTACGTCGCCGAGCTCGGGTGGGCGCAGCACTTCGCCCTGCTCAACCGCGAGGAGATGATGGACCGGGTCGTCCGGCAGCTGTCCGAGGTGCTCGGGACCGCGGTCGACGAGCAGGAGCGGATCAACTGCCACCACAACTTCACGCAGCGGGAGACGCACTGGGGCAAGAGCGTGTGGGTCTCCCGGAAGGGTGCGATCCAGGCCAAGGCCGGCCAGCCCGGGCTCATCCCCGGGTCGATGGGGACCGCCTCGTACGTCGTCGAGGGCCTCGGGAACAAGCCGTCGCTCGAGTCGTCCCCGCACGGCGCCGGTCGGCTGTTCTCGCGGTCCGCGGCGCGGCGGACGTTCACGCACGACCAGCTCCGCGAGGCGATGGTCGGGATCGAGTACCGGGACACCGACGCGTTCCTCGACGAGATCCCGGCCGCGTACAAGCCGATCGACCAGGTGATGGCGGACGCGACCGAGCTGGTCGCGATCCGGCACACGCTGCGGCAGGTCGTCAACGTCAAGGGCGACTGACCGACGGACGGGAGGATCGTGGGGACGCCGCCACGATCCTCCCGTCCGGTGCGCGCAGCGGCGCGTCACGGACAGCGTGCCGCGGAGCGGGCACGCTGGTCAGGATGAGCGACCAGGCGGAACGGGCAGCGCGCGAGACCGGACGACAGGCGCGGCGCATCGCCGACAGCCGGTGGTTCGAGACCACCGCCCGCGCCGGGTTCGTCGGCAGCGGCATCGTGCACCTGCTCGTCGGGTACCTCGTGGTGCTGCTCGGCATCGGCAGCGCCTCCGGCGAGGAGACCGACCAGTCCGGTGCGCTCCAGCAGCTCGCCGCGGTCCCCGGCGGGATCGTGCTGCTGTGGGTCGTCGCGGTCGGCACCGCGGCCCTCGCCCTGCGCCTGGTGGTCGAGGCGGTCGTCGGCGGCCGGTCGGACAGCACCCGCGCCTGGGCCGCGCGCGCGAAGGACGCCGGCAAGGCCGTGGTCTACGGCGTCGTGTCGTACACGGCGGTGACCTTCGCGCTCGGTGCCGGCAAGAGCTCGAGCGGCTCGAGCCGGGGTGCCGCCGCGCAGGCCCTCGCGACGCCCGGCGGGGTGTTCGTCCTCGTCGCGGCCGGCGTCGCGGCGATCGCGATCGGCGTCGGACTCGTCGTGACCGGGGTCCGTCGCTCCTTCCGGAAGCAGCTCGTGCCGCTGCCGAGCACCATCGACCGACCCGTCACGGTGCTCGCGATCGTCGGTTACGTCGGCAAGGGCATCGCGGTCGTGGTCGTCGGCGTGCTCATCGTCGTGGCGGCGTTCCGGAGCGACCCGAGCCAGGCGACCGGGCTCGACGGGGCGTTCCAGGCGATCCACGGCATGCCGGGCGGTGGGGTCGTGCTCGTCCTGGTGGGCGTCGGGTTCCTCGCCTACGGGGTCTACAGCTTCTTCCGCGCGAAGTACGCCCGCCTCTGACCGCCGCCACGACGCCCTGCGGGGGTCGCGGACGCTGAACATGTTGGACGCGTGCGGAGGCGTCCACCGGTAGGGACGGAGCATGCACACCGACGCCGCCACCGGACCCGTGACCGTCTTCTGCGACGAGCAGGCCGTCCTCGTCGAGAGCATCGTGTGGGACCCCGAGCACGAGCGACTCCGCTGGACGGACATCACGCTCGGCCTGCTCACGACCGCCCGCGCCGACGGCACGGTCGAGTCGAGCGTCGCGCTGCCGCCGCCCCTCGCGAGCTTCCAGCCGCGGGCCACCGGCGGGTTCGTCGCCGCCCTCGGGGACGCCGTCGTGCTCACCGACGCGCGCGGGACCGTCGAACGGGAAGTCGCCCGGGTCCGGCACGCGACGCCGGACATGCGGTTCAACGAGGGCAAGTGCGACCCGTTCGGCCGGTTCCTCGTCGGCAGCATGGACCTCACCGACCGCGACCCGGCCGGTGCGCTGTACTCGGTGGAGCCGGACGGGTCGGTCCGGGTGCTCCGCGGTGGCTTCGGCGTCACGAACGGCATCGAGTGGTCGGCGGACGGCTCCGTGATGTACGTCACCGACACCAGCACGCAGACGATCTACCGGGGGCGCTACGGGCCGGACGGGGAGCTCGGCGACCTCGAGCCGTTCGTCAGCGGTGCCGCGCACGACGGCCTGGTCCGCGACGACGAGGGGTGTCTCTGGACCGCGGTGTACGGCGGCGGCCGGGTCGAGCGCTGGAGTTCCGACGGCGAGCACCTGGAGACCGTCGAGGTGCCGGCGCCGAACGTCACCTCGGTGGCCTTCGGTGGACCCGACCTGTCGACGCTGTTCATCGGCACCGCGCGGGAGAACGCGACCGAGGAGCAGCTCGAGCGCGCGCCGCACTCCGGCGCCGTGTTCGCTGTGCGGACTCGCGTGCACGGCAGCCCGGCGTCCGCGTTCGGCGGCTGAACCGCGGGTATCGTGGGCGGTCGCCAGCAACACGGGAGGCCCACGTGCACGAGGACGACACCACCCCGCACAGCCACGGGACCGCGCCCGGCGAGGGGAGCGCGCCGAGCGAGGGAACCGCGCCCGACGGCGGCACGGCCGCGCCGGCACCGAACCCGGCCGGACGGCTCGCGGACGCCGAGGACGCCGACGTCACGGTGGAGGTCGACCGGATCGCCGTCGACGGCACCTACGTCCGGGTCAGTTCGATCGGTCACCCCGGCGCGCGGGCGTTCGTGCTCGTCGCCGGGCTCGGCATCGCCGCGACCTACTACGAGCGGCTCGCCCCGCACCTCAACGAGAACGGCCCCGTGCACGCGCTCGACCTGCCGGGCTTCGCGGGCGTCCCGCGCTTCCGGGGTGCGGTGTCGATCGAGCGGTACGCCGACGCGGTCGAGCGGGTCCTCGACGACCTGGGGCTCGAGGACCCGGTGCTCGTCGGGCACTCGATGGGCACGCAGGTCGTCACCGAGGTCGCCGCGCGCCGACCGGAGCTGCGCGACCTCGTCCTCATCAGCCCGGTGGTCGACCGTCGCGCCCGGACGATCCGGCAGTCCGCCGGACGGTTCCTGCGCTCGTCGCTGCACGAGCCGGCGGCGGTCCGCTGGCACGGCATCACGGCGTACGCGCTGTGCGGCTGGCACTGGTTCCGGAAGGTCCTGCCGCGGATGATCGCCTTCCCGATCGAGGACCGCGCGGCCGAGGTGCAGGCGCGGACGCTCATCGTGCGCGGTGAGCACGACGCGCTCGTCCCGCGGGACTGGGTGCGGAGCCTGGCGCGGGTCTTCCCGCACGCGGTCCTCCGCGAGGTCGTCGACGGTGCGCACTCCGTCATGCACGCGCAGGCGGACGCCGTCGCGCGGCTCGCGGTCGACCACGTCGCGGGTCGGATCACCGACCGCGGCGTCGGGTCGCTGCAGCGGGTCCGGGACACCACGACGTCGTCCGACCTGGCGCGGCTCAGCCCGAAGGAGGCGTGGCTGGTCCTGAAGTCCCGCTTCATCGAGCTCGCCGGGATGGCCCGCGGGGACGACGGGGCACTCGAGCAGGCGAAGTCGGCGCACGCGGTCGCCATGGCGGACGGTGACGGCATCCCGGTCGACCCCGAGGACCGCCGCGAGGTCGTCGACGAGGTCGCGCCCGAGGTGCGGGGCCGGTAGCCGCGTCCCGCTGACGAGCTGGAAGGTGCTGCCGGACGCACGGACCGGAGGCCCGGTGCCGGTCCGTCGGACCGGCACCGGGCCTCCAGTCGGTCGCCCTGGTGCGGGAGACTACGCGTCCGCGGTGATGCGTCCGGGGAGCATGTCGCGCGTCAGCGCGTGCGCCTCGGCGAGCACCTTGCGGGCGTCGTCGGTCTTGTCCCAGACGTTCCAGAGCAGGACACCGCGGACCGTGTCGTCGTCGTCCAGGTAGTAGACGACGCCGGTGACGTTCGGCTCCTGCCAGTCCTCGACGGTGTGCAGCTTCGTCGAGACCTGCCCGACGGCCTCGTAGCCCATGTCGAAGACGTCCGAGTAGAACATCGGCGTGTGGTCGTAGGTCTCGTCCGCGTCGGCGAGGTTCCGGCCGGCCTGGCGCCCCTGCTGCTGCGCGTTGTCGACGTGCTCGACCCGGCGCGTGCCGAGGATCCGGTCCGGGTACTCGGCGACGTCACCCGCCGCGAACACCGACTCGTCGTCGGTGACCAGCGTCGAGGACACCACGATGCCGTCGTCCACCGTCAGGCCCGCGTCGGCGGCGAGCTGCGTCTGCGGCTCGATGCCGAGACCGACGACGACCGCGTCCGCCTCGAGCACGGAGCCGTCGTCCAGCGTCAGGGTGACGCCGTCCGCCGTCTGCGTGCCGGACTCGACCCGGCGGCCGAGGCGCAGCTCGACCCCGTGGTCGACGAAGCGCTGCTGGAACGCGTGCGCGAGCCCCTCGGGGAACATCCGCGCGCCCACGGTCTCGTCGGGGTCCACGAGCGTGACCTTCGCCCCGTTCTGCACGACGCCCGCCGCGATCTCGGTGCCGATGTACCCGCCGCCGACGACGGCGACGTGCGCCCCGGCGTCCGCGAAGGCCCGGAGCTTCCGGTAGTCCGCCGCGCTCCGGTAGTCGAGGACGCGGTCCGACGGCTCGAGTCCGCGCAGGCCGCGGGGCTTGCCACCGGTGGCGAGCAGGAGTCGCTCGTAGCCGTGGTTCTGGCCGTCGGCGGTCGTGACGGTCTTCGCCGCGCGGTCGATCGCGGTCACCGCGGACCCGAGCACGAAGGTCGCGCCGGTCTCCTCGGTGTGCAGGTCGACCTTCTCGTCCCAGTCGAACTCCGGGTCGGTCCAGAGCTTCTTCGACAGGGCCGGGCGGGCGTACGGGCGGTCGTGCTCCTCGCTGAGGATCCCGATCGAGCCGTCCTGGTCGATCTCGCGGATCCCGCGGGCTGCGGCGTCGGCGACCATGCCGCCGCCGACGATGAGGTACCGGAAGTCGGTCATGTGCGTCCCTCGTGTGGGTGGGTGTCTAGATGGTGGCGACCGAGCCGGAGTCGACCCGGTAGTTCGACCCGTTGACGAAGCTCGCGAGGTCGGAGCACAGGAAGGCGACGACGTTCGCGACCTCCTCGGGCTCACCGCGGCGGCCGAGCTCCATGTACGGGCGCTGCTCGTCGAGGAAGCTCGTGATCGCCTCGTCGAAGGACGTGCCCCGCTCCTTCGCCCGCTTGTCCATCATCGCGTCGGTCATCGGCGTGTGGATGAAGGCGGGGCTGACGGTGTTCACGAGCAGCCCCTCGGACGCGTACGAGCGGGAGAGTCCCTTCGCGAACGACAGTACGCCCGCCTTCGCGGCGCAGTACGGCAGCTCGTCGTCGTACGGCTGGGACGCGTCCTCGGACACGAGGTACACGATCCGGCCCCAGCCGCCGTTCCGCAGGTCCGCGATGAACTCGCGGGTGATGCGGACCGGGCCCATCAGGTCGACGTCGATGGTGTCGAGCCATCCCTGTTCGTCGACCTCGTGGAACAGGCCCTGTGCGCCGGTGATGCCCGAGGACTGCACGAGGATGTCGATCTCGCCGACGGCGTCGCGCACCCGGTCGTGCAGTGCCGCGAGGCTCCCGGCGTCGGTCACGTCCGCGGCGAAGGCGAAGAGCTTGCCCGGAGGCGCCTCCAGCTGGTCCGCGCTGGTGTCGAGACGGCCCTGGTCGAGGTCGGTGACGACCACGGTCGCCCCCTCCGCGAGGAGGATGCGCGCCGTGTTCCAGCCGATGCCGGAGTCGCCGCCGAAGACCAGGGCGGTCCTGCCCTGGATCCCGAGGTCCACGATCAGGCGTGCGTCGATGCCTCGGCGGTCGCCGGGCTCGTGGCCGACGCGAGCGGCGTGCGCGGGGCACGGTTCTCGGCGGAGACCATCCAGGCGAGCTGCTCGAGGCGCTCGATGAACCCGTGCAGCAGGTCGGCGGTCGTCGGGTCCTCGTCGTCGACCTCGTCGTGCACGTCGCGCATGGTGCCGGTGGCCTGGTACAGGCGCAGGGTCACGAGGTCGATCGCGTCGTGCGTGGTGACCTCGCCCTCGGGGAAGGCGTCGAGGTGGCTGGTCGCGGCGACGGTGGCCGAGCGGCCGTCCGGCACGGCGTACAGGGCGCGCATGCGCTCGGCGGTGTCGTCGGCGAACTCACGTGCGGCGTCGACGATCTCGTCGAGCTGCAGGTGCAGGTCGCGGAAGTTGGTCCCGAGGATGTTCCAGTGGGCCTGCTTGCCCTGGAGGTGCAGGTCGATGAGGTCGACGAGGACGGCCTGGAGGTTCTTGGCGAGCGTGTCCGATGCGTGCATGATCGGCTCCTTCCGGATCGGTACTGACCCTTCCGGTCTACGCGGTCCGGCCCGCACGGTTCCCAGAGCCCGTGGACGGAGGTGTCCCCCGCGGGGCTCAGTGGGCCGGTGCCGCGTCGACCTGGTCGACGGCACCGCGCATGCGCTCCAGGAACGTCGCGACCACGCGGGCCTCGTCGGCGGTCAGGCCCTCGGCGATGGACATCATCCGGCGGTGCATGACCCCGAGGGTGGCGCGGACCTCGTCGTCGGTCTCGGTCGTCGGGGTGATGACGAGCGCGCGGCGGTCGGTCGGGTGCGGGTCGCGGCGCACGTGGTTCGACTTCACGAGCCGGTCGATCAGGATCGTCGTCGACGCGGACGAGATCTTCAGGTACGCCGCCAGGTCCTTGGGCTTCACGATGCGGCCGGCGCGCTGCGCCTGCAGCAGGTACCGGACCGCCAGCAGGTCGGTCTCGCCCATGCCCATCGAGTCGCGGGTGCGGCGGCGCATGGCGGTCTCGGCAGCGCGGTAGCGACGGAGCGCGTTGAGCACGGCGACACCGCGCTGGGTGGCGTCGTCGTCGGGGAACCAGTACCCCGACGCCTCCGTGATCTCCTGCGTCGACATGGCGTTCAGGGTAGCCCCTCTGGTATCTCGCCTGTCTAGCGGTCCGGCGGTACCGGTGGACGAACGGGAGGCGCGGTGCCAGCTGGCACCGCGCCTCCCGTCCGCCTCGTGGCCGCGCTCGGTCGCGACCAGGTGGCGGCTGCGGACTCAGGCCGCGACGGGCTCCGCGGCGGCCTCGGCGAGCGCGCGCAGCGCGCCCTGGACGAGCTCGACGACCTCGGCGTCCTCACGGGGGTGCGTCTCGGCGAAGCGGACGACGGACTGCGGGATGGCGACCTTGACGTCCTCGAGGACACGGGCGCCCGCGATGCCGGCGGCCTTGCGCGCGTCGTCGTGTGCCCAGACGCCGCCGTACTGGCCGAAGGCGGACCCGATGACGGCGAGCGGCTTGCCGGACAGCGGCGAGGCGCCGAACGGACGCGAACCCCAGTCGAGCGCGTTCTTCAGCACGGCCGGGATCGTGCCGTTGTACTCGGGCGTGACGAGCAGCACGGCGTCCGCGTCGGCGACCGCCTGGCGGAACGCGACGGCGGCGGCCGGCGGGGTGTCGCCGTCGATGTCCTCGTTGTAGAAGGGCAGGTCGACGATGCCGTCGAAGGTCGAGAGCGTGATGCCCTCCGGAGCGTGCTGGTCGGCCGCCTCGGCGAGCTGGCGGTTGATCGAGCCGGCGCGGAGGCTGCCGACGAGGACGAGGACGTTCGTCATGGAGATCCTTTCTCTCGGGACACGAATGGTGTCAGCAACAACCAATGAGTCGGCTGGGTCGCCCATTCCCGACACGGCCCCGGCTCGGTAGGTTGACCGGGTGAGCACCCCTCGGACGCCCGCCAGCACACCTCGCACGACCGACCCGGACTGGTGGCGGCAGGCCGTCGTCTACCAGGTGTACCCGCGGAGCTTCGCGGACACGGACGCCGACGGCCTCGGCGACCTCGCCGGGGTGACGAGCCGCGTGCCCTACCTCGCCGCGCTCGGCGTCGACGCGATCTGGCTGTCCCCGTTCTTCCCGTCGCCGCTGGCCGACGGCGGGTACGACGTGGCGGACTACCGCGACGTCGACCCGCGGCTCGGGACGCTCGCCGACGCCGACGACCTGCTCGCCGTCGCGCACGAGCACGACCTGAGGGTGATCGTCGACATCGTGCCGAACCACACCTCCGACCAGCACGAGTGGTTCCGGGCGGCGCTCGCCGCGGAACCGGGGTCGCCGGAGCGTGCGCGGTACGTGTTCCGCGAGGGCTCCGGCCCCGACGGGTCGCTGCCGCCGAGTGACTGGGTCTCGAACTTCGGCGGGAGCGCCTGGACCCGGGTGCCGGACGGGCAGTGGTACCTGCACCTGTTCGCGCCGGAGCAGCCCGACCTGGACTGGTCGAACCCCGAGGTCCGCGCCGACTTCGAGGAGACGCTGCGGTTCTGGTCCGACCGCGGGGTCGACGGCTTCCGCGTGGACGTCGCGCACGGGCTCGCGAAGGACCTGTCGACGCCGTACCGGCACTCGGACGAGCAGGCGCTGCCGCTCGACGGCTCGGACCCGCTGTACGACCGCGACGAGGTGCACGAGATCTTCGCGACCTGGCGGACCGTGCTCGACGAGTACGACCCGCCCCGCGCCGCCGTCGCCGAGGCCTGGGCGCCGGCGCCGCGTCGCGTGCTCTACGCCAGGCCGACCGAGCTCGGGCAGGCGTTCAACTTCGACCTGCTCGAGTCACCGTTCGACGCCGACTCCTTCCGCTCGATCGTCGAACGGAACCTCGCCGCGTCCGCCGAGTCCGGAGCGTCGAGCACGTGGGTGCTCTCGAACCACGACGTCGTCCGGCACGCGACCCGGTACGGGCTGCCCGACGGCACCGACACGGACGCCTGGCTGATGACCGACGGCACCGACCCGGTGCTCGATCGGGAGCGCGGGCTCCGGCGTGCGCGGGCGGCGACGCTGCTCGTGCTCGCACTGCCGGGCTCGTCGTACGTCTACCAGGGCGAGGAGCTCGGCCTGCAGGAGGCCGCGGCCATCCCGCACGCGCAGCTGCAGGACCCGAAGTGGCTGCGCACCGGGCACACGGTCAAGGGTCGGGACGGCTGCCGCGTGCCGATCCCGTGGACGCGCTCCGGGCCGTCGTTCGGCTTCGGCGACACCGCGCCGCACCTGCCGCAGCCCGAGGACTTCGGCGCGTGGTCGGTGGAGGCCGAGGACGGCGTCGCGGGGTCGACCCTCGAGCTGTACCGCGCGGCGACGGCGGCCCGGCGTCGGCTGCAGCGCGGCGAGGAGCTGCACTGGGTCGAGGCGGGCGACGGCGTCGTGGCGTTCGCGCGGCACGACGGCTGGCGGTCCGTGACGAACTTCGGGACGACGCCGGTGCCGATGCCCGCGGGTGCGGTCGTCGTCGCTTCCGGGCCCCTCGACGACGAGCACACGCTGCCTGGTGAGACGACGGTCTGGCTCAGCTGACCGACAGGCTCCCTCCTCCCCAAGCCGTCGGCGGCGGGCGGCTCTCCACAGTGTGAGGAGTGCGCCGTCGGCGGGTGCTCCCCGATCGCGACGATCGGGGCATGAACCGACACACATCCCCACCCGGCGGCGCACCCGCCGCATCCGCCGCGCCCGCTGACCGTCCTGTCCGACCCGCGACGGACTGCTCGAGGCGCTGGTGGCGCCGACGGCCCGGACTCGTCGCCGCCGGCGTGGCCACGGCGCTCGGCCTGCTCGGCGGACCCGCGGTGCTCGTCGCGCCGTCGTCCGCCGGCTCGCTGCCCTTCCCCTACGTCGCCGACTTCTCGGACGTCGCCGGTGGCACACTGAGCGGGGACGCCGCGATCGTCGACGGACGGCTCCGGCTGACCGACGACGAGCTCAGCCAGGCGGGGGCGTGGTCCACGGACGACACGTTCTCGTCCGACCTCGGGCTCGACATCGAGTTCGACTACGCGATGTACCACGAGGGCACGCGTGCGGGGGCGGACGGACTGCTGCTGTTCCTCGCCGACGGCGCCGCACCGCAAGGCGTCGGCCAGTCCGGTGCCGGCCTCGGGTACGCTTGCCGCTTCCACGAGACCCAGGGCGGGGACCACCCCTGCGACCTGCCCGGACTGCCCGGGGCCTTCGCCGGCATCGCCATCGACCGGTACGGCAACTTCTCGCTGCCGCTCAACCTGTCCGGCCCCGGCGCCGCACCGGACTCGGTGGTGGTCCGCGGATCGGGCGACGGACTCGACGGCTACCGGTACGTCGCCGGCACCGACGTCCCGCGCGGCGTCCAGACCGACGGACCCGAACCCCGGACCGTACGGGTGACGCTGCTGCCGCAGGACGACGGCGGCCTCGCGCTCACGGTCCGGCTCGAGACCGAGGCCGGTGCGCTCCGGACCGTCCTCGACCAGGTGCCGCTCCACGGCGACGGCCAGGCGCCGCTGCCACCGACGCTGCGGCTCGGGTTCGCGGCGTCGACCGGCAGCTACGTCGACGTGCACGAGATCGACGAGCTCCGGGTGCAGGTGCCGGTCGACCTCGCCGTCGACCAGGACCTGGCACCGGAGGTCACCGCGGGCGAGCAGGTCCGCTGGGACGTCGTCGCGCGCGATGCCGGGCCGAGTGCATCGGACCCGAGCCGCCTGACGGTCGACGTGCCGGCAGGGCTGCGGGACGTCTCCTGGACGTGTCGTGGGGTCGACGGCGGCACGTGCGGCGCCGGCAGCGGGACGGGTGCGGTGTCCACCGACCTCGGTCTCCCACGGGGTGCCGGTGCGGTGGTCACCGTGACCGGTACGGTCCCGGACGACGCGACCGGCACCCTGACGAGCCGTGCGGTGCTCGAACCGGCGTCGGGGCTCGCCGACACCTTCGTCGACGACAACGTCTCGGTGGCCGAGACGCGTGTCCGGGACGACGACGGACCCGGACCGGGACCCGTCGCGCGGCTCGGCACCGAGAAGTCCGTCGAGCCCGCGACCGACGTCCACCCGGGCGACGAGCTCACCTACGCGCTCACCGCCCGGAACGACGGGACCGTCGACGCCGAGCGCGTGGGCGTCACGGACGAGCTGCCCGCCGCCGTGCGCTTCACCGGGTCCGACGACGACTGCACGGCGGACGGACAGCTCGTGACGTGCCGGTCAGCGGACACCCTCGCGCCGGGGGAGCGTCGTACCTTCACGATCCGGACGGTCCTCGACGAGACCTACCGCGGGGACGGTTCCGACGTGGTCAACGTCGCGACGGCGACCTCGCCGTCCGACCCGGACGGGGGCGACCCGTCACCCGGCGTCGCGGTCGGGGTGGTCGACCCCGGCGACGGAGACGGGGGTACTGACGGCGACGGCGGCGGGACGAGCGCCTCGCCCGGACCGGCCACGGACACAGCAGGACCTGGCGCCGGCGGACGCGGCCCCGGATCCGGACCAGGACGTGGCGGGTCCCTCGCCTACACCGGTTCGTCCGGCCTCGGTCTGCTCGCGCTCGCCGGTGCGGCGGTGACGACGCTCGGCGGTACGGGCTGGTGGGCGGTCCGACGCCGCAGGGCGCGCACGGACACGACGGACCCGGCCGGCGGCTGACGGGGCTGACCGGCTGGTGGCCGGAGTGCGGCGGCTCGGTGCTCCCTCAGCGCCGGCCGCCGCCGTCCGGTCGGCTCGCAGCGGGCACGGCGGTACGATTGGGCCACCACCCGCATGCCCGAAAGAGGTCTCGTGTCCGACTCCGTCGACGACGCCGACGAGCGCGCGCGGTACTGGCCGATCCCCGTCCTCCGGGCCGTCCCAGCCGCGGTCGTCGCCGTCGTCATCACCTTCTCCGCCAACCACGCCGCCGGCTACGGGCTCGTGCTGTTCGGCGCCGTCGCCCTCGTCGACGCCGTCGTCCTGGCGGTCGCGGGTACCCGCCGGCTGACGGACGACCCACGGTCGCGGCGGACGACACTGGTGCACGCGGGCATCGACGTCGTCGCGGCGGTCGCGGCCTTCGCGACGAGCAGCCTCGGTCTGCCGGCGTTCATCGCGGTCGTCGTGGCCTGGGCGATCCTGTCCGGGGCACTCGAGCTCACCCAGGGACTGCGAGCACGCAGTCGGTCCCCGTTCGCCCGCGACTGGACGACCATCGGCGGCCTGACCCTGCTGCTGGCCGTCGCCTTCCTGCTCACCCCGCCGGACTACTCGCAGCGGCTCGGCGGCATCGAGAAGGTGTCGGGCACCCTCGACGCCTCGATCGTCCTCGTCGGCCTGCTCGGCGCCTACCTCGCCATCGCGGCGGTCTTCCACGTGATCGCCGGACTCTCGCACAAGTGGGGAACGGCGGCGCCGACCGCAGCCCCGGACGGAGCACCCCACGCATGAACGCCCCCAGCCGTCGCGACCGTCTCCGTCCGGCGGAGCTCCTCGTGATCTCCGCGATCGTCGCCGTGTTCATCGGCCTCGTCGTGCTGTTCTCGACGCGGGAGTTCGTGCTCGCCCTGGTCTTCCTCGGCATCGCCTTCATCGTCGTCGTGGTGGTCCTCGCGATGCTGCAGCTCGCGTCGTCGAGCGACCAGGACGACAACGACATGCTCGGTGGGCACAAGGCCCCCGGTGAACGCGTCGAGGGCGACGACTTCCACTGACGTCCACCCAGCCCGCCCGGCCCGGGGCCCGCGGCTGACGCAGGCACGACACGCCCGAGGTCACGAATCGTGAACGGTCCTGTCAGGACCGCGGGTCCTGCCGACATCTCCAGGGTGAGGGAGGTGGGGTGTGGACGTGACCACGGAGACGGACGCGATGCTCGTCCGGGCGATGGCCACGGGCGACCGTGGCGCGCTCGCCCGCGCGTTCGACCGCTACGCCGCGACCCTCACCCGGTACACCTGGGCGCTCGCGGATGACCGGCAGGACGTCGAGGAGGTCGTGCAGGACGCCTTCCTGACGCTCTGGCAGCGCTCGGCGACGCTCGAACTCCCGGCGGACACGGTGCTGCCGTGGCTGCTCGTGGTGTGCCGCAACCTGGCGTTCAACGCGGGACGGAAGCGCACCAAGCACCGCGCGGACGAGCTGCCCGAGACCCTGGCGACCCCGTCCGACCACCGGGAGGCCGTCGAGACGCTCCGCTGGGTGCGCGCCGAGATCGCGGCGTTGCCCGAACTCGACCGGCGCATCTGCGAGCTGTGCCTGCTCGAGGGGCACTCGTACGCCGAGGCCGCGGAACTCCTCGGTCTGTCCGTCGGCGCGGTCACCCAACGCGTCTCCCGCAACCGTCGTCGACTCAAGAAGGTGGTGATGCACGATGAACACTGAACCCCCTGAGGGAGACGACCTGCAGCGCATGCTCGTCGCGATGAAGCAGCACGTCCTCGAACGCGCCACCCCGCGGCCGGCCCGGCGACGCGGACGGTCCGGCATCGTCGTCGGCGTCGTGGCGCTGCTCGCGCTCGGCACGGCGACCGGTGCGGTCGCGTTGACGCTCACGCAACAGGACCGTCCGGCGGCAGCGCCCGCGCAGACGCAGCAGCCCGAGCCGGCGCCGTCCGCGACGACTCCGAGCTCGGCGCCGATCACCGGCCGGCCGACACCCCGGCCGACGTCGACCCCGGACACGGTGGCGTCCGTCCCGACCGACTGCCGGGCGATCGTGCCGGCGTCGGACTACGACCGCCTGTTCGGCGACGCGCCTTTGATGCAGGTGTTCCCCGACCCGGGGAGTCCCGCCGCGAACCAGATCCAGGCGGAGCAGGATTCGACGAGGCGGGATCCGCTCGCCGGGCCGACCACCCTGTACTGCCTCTGGCGTGACTCCCAGGCGGACATCACAGGGCTGGCCGTGACGCTCGGCACGGGAACGCCCGAGCAGATGGCCGAGCTGGAGCGGACGACGTTCCAGGGCTGGTCGCCGACCTGCGACGAGCGCGACGGCATCCGGACGTGTCGCGCCGTGCGGAGCGACCCCCAGTACGGCACGGACTGGGCGCGCACGACGTACGTCCGCGGGGACACCTGGTTGGTCATCGACCAGTCGAACTTCCCGACGAACGGGCTCCTGCCCGCGATCGTCGGGGAGGTCTGGGGGGACTGACGGCCTGGAGGCGCGTGGCGGGCCCCGCCCCGTGCCTCCAGTCCGTCGGTGGGTCCCGTCAGACCGCCCGCCGCGCCGCGACGACGTCGCGGGCCAGCGCCTGCGTCGCGCGGTTGGGTTCCGGGTCGGTCCGCATCGCCAGCCCGATCCGCAGCGGCGCGACGTCGTCCTCGAGCTCCAGGACGGCGCCGTCGTGCTGCACGCCGGAGTCCGGCACGACCCCGACACCGAGCCCGGCGGTCGCGAACCGCACCACGGCGGGCATGTCGTTCATCTCCGCGACGATGCGGCGCCGGATCCCGAGCCGGTCGAGGGCCGCGTCCAGGATGATCCGGTTGCCGAACCCGTGCGCCGTGTCGATGAACGGCTCACCGGCGAGCTCGGCGAGCCCGACCGACGTCCGTCCCGCGAGCGGGTGGTCGGACGCCACGAACACGCGGAACGGCATCTCCCGCAGCGGCTCGACCGTGATGCCCGGCGGCACCGCGAGCAACCCCGTGTAGGCGAGGTCGAGTCGTCCGGCCACCAGGTCGTGGACGAGCCCGGTCGTCCCGGTCGGTGACGTCATGAGCTCCACCGCGACGAGGGGGTGGCGCTGCCGGAACCGACGGAGGACCCCGGTGAGGTCGACGATGTCCATGCTCGTGAAGATCCCGAGCCGGACCCGTCCGCGCAGGTCGGCGTCGTCCACGGTGGCGAGGTCGCGCATCCGGTCGAGGGCGTCGAGGACAGCGCGGGCGTGGGGGAGCAGGTCCTCGCCCGCGGCGGTGAGGGTGATCCGGCGGCCCGTCCGGTCGAACAGCCGGACGCCGAGCGAGCGTTCGAGCGACGCGATGCCCGCCGAGACGGTCGACTGCGCGGCCCACAGGCGCTCGGCGGCACGGGTCACGCTGCCCTCGGCGGCCACGGCGACGAACTGTTCGAGCAGGCGGGTCTCCACCCGACGAGTATCGACCAGGTCGATGGTGGCCATCAAGGAGAACCGTTGGACTCGATGCCACCTGCGGGACGACCATCGAGGCATGTCCTCGACCACCGCTCCCGCCCCCACCGCCGCTGCCGACCGGGTCCCGGCCCCTCGGGGCCGCCGCGCGCACACCCGGCGCCGGCACGGCTTCGGCTTCTGGGCCGTCGCGTTCGCGTTCCTGGCGGTCATGGCCTTCGCCACCGTCCCGGCCCCGCTCTACGTGATCTACCAGGCGCGGGACGGCTTCCCGACCTTCACCACCACCGTGGTCTTCGCGGCCTACGGCGTCGGGGTGGTGGCGTCGCTGTTCCTCGCCGGGCACCTCAGCGACGTGCACGGACGCCGCCCCCTCGTGCTGGTTTCCGTGGCCCTCGAACTCGTCGCCGCGGTGCTGTTCCTGCTGTGGGACGACGTGACCGGGCTGGTCGTGGCCCGGCTCGTGACCGGCCTCGGGGTGGGGCTCCTCACCGCGACGGCCACCGCGCACCTCGGCGAGCTCCGCGTCCGGGCCACCGGGTCGGACGCGTCCGCGAAGGGCGCGAGCGTGGCGGCGGGGGCGGTGAACCTCGGCGGGCTGTCGCTCGGGGCGCTCGTCGGCGGGGCGCTCGCCGAGTTCGTCGGTCAGCCGCTCGTCGTGCCGTACGTCGTGTTCGTGGTGGCGCTGGTCGTCGCGTTCGTCGTGGTGCTCGCGGCGCCCGAGACCGTCGACCGTCCGGAGCAGCCGATGCCGTACCGACCGCAGCGGATGCAGGCGCCCGCCGGGCAGGCCGGGGCGTTCTGGGCCGCCGGGACCGCGGCGTTCGCGGCGCTCGCGGTGCAGGGGCTCTTCACCTCGGTGGCGCCGACGTTCCTCGCGACGACGTTCCACGTGACCGACCGGCTCGCGGCCGGGGCGACCACGTTCGGCGTGTTCGCGGCGAGTGCGGTGTCGCAGATCGTCTTCGCCCGGCTCGCGCAGCGTCGGCAGGTCCAGCTCGGGCTGGTGCTCCTGGTCGTCGGGCTCGCGGTCCTCGCGGTCGCCGCCGTCGTGCTGCAGGTCGCCGGGTTCATCGGTGGCGGGGTCGTCGCCGGAGCGGGCGTGGGGCTGCTGTTCCGCGCGTCGATCGCCCGCGCCGGGTCCCTCGTCGGCCCCGAGCAGCGCGGCGGTGTGCTGGCGGCGACCTTCCTGATCGCCTACGCGGGGCTCACGGTCCCGGTGGTGGCGGTCGGCGCGGCGCTCCTCGTGGTCCCGACGCTGCCGGTGCTGCTCGGGTACGTGGTCTTCGTGGTCGTGCTCGCCGTGGTGGCGGGCGTCCGGCTGGCGGCCAACGCCGAGTAGGACGCAGCAGCACCGGTCCGGCCAGGCCCGGCCCGGTCCGGTCCGGCCCGGTCCGCTCCGGCCCGGCCCGGCCCGGCCCGACCAGGCGAGCCCGGCCCGACCAGGCGAGCCCGGTCGACGCCGGGCGGGCCCGTCCCGTGCGGGTCCGCCCGGCATACTGGGTGGCATGGCCCGGAAGCGCACACGACCAGCCCTCGCCGGCCTCGCCGCGGTCATCGCCGCCGGCCTGGTCGCCGCCGGGGTCGTGCTGACGACCGAGCGGAGCGGGGACGACCCGGACCCGGGGAGCGGATCCACCGCGACGACGGCCACCGACGCGGCGCAGGTCCCCGGTGAGGTCACGGTCACGATCCCGCGCGAGGGCCCCGACCTGCCCGGCGCCGACGTGCTCGACCAGTGCCGGTCGAGCAGCCGCCAGGTCGTCGCCCGCTACGACACGGCCGCGCTCGGCGAGGTCGTCCTGCAGTGCGGGACGTCGGCCCAGGGCTACGAGCACATCCGCGTCCGGCACACCCGCGACTGGCAGGACGTCGTCGCCGGGCACGGCAGCCGTGACTGGGACGACGCGATGCTCACCGCGGTGCAGACCGCTCTCGGTTCCCCGCGGGACGGCTACCCGGCCGACGCCGGCGACGGCAAGGTGTGCTTCGCCGCGCCGGTGCGCTTCGACGACGGCTCCCGGCCCGACGACGAGCCCTTCGTCAAGGTCATCGTCTCGGCGACGACGGACCGGGTGATCACCGCCTACCCGACGCGAGAAGACGGCTGCTGACGCCGGCAGGTCCTACGCGTGCACCTCGTGCTCGTGCCGCCGGTGCGACACCGGTTCGAGCTGGAACGTCGAGTGCTCGACCGGCACGTCGAAGTGCTCCGCGACGCACTGCTGCAACGCGTCGAGGATCCGCGGTGCGTGCGCCGTCGAGAAGCAGTGGTCGTCCACGACGACGTGCGCCGTCAGGTTCGGCACCCCGGTCGCGACGAGCGTCGCGTGCAAGTCGTGCACCGCGATGACGTGGTCGAGCTCCAGGATGTGCGCGCGCACGTCGTCCAGGTCGAGCCCTGGAGGCGTCGACTCGAGCAGGACGTTCGCGGTCTCCCGCAGCAGCCGGACCGCGCGCGGCAGGATGAGCAGCCCGATCAGGATCGCGGCGACGGAGTCCGCCCGTTGCCACCCCGTCAGCCCGAGGACGACGGCCGCGGCGATGACCGCGACCGAGCCGAGGGTGTCGTTCAGGACCTCGAGCCGCGCGGCACGGGACGTGAAGCCCTCGCCGGAGGCCCGGAGCAGCACCGCGTACGCCACCACGTTCCCGACGAGCCCGACGACGCCGAACACCAGGAGCGGTCCGGCGTGCACGTCGGCCGGGACGAACAGCCGTTGGACCGCGGAGATCACCACGTAGACGCCGACCGCGAGCAGGATCGCCGCCTGCGCCGTGGCCCCGAGCACCTCGGCCCGCTGGTACCCCCAGGTCCGCTGGGCGGTGGGCGAGCGTCGGGCGAGCCGCGTCGCGACGAGCCCGATGCCGAGTCCACCCGTGTCGACGACCATGTGCCCGGCGTCGACGAGCAGCGCGAGCGACCCGGTCAGCACCGCCCCGACGACCTCGGCCAGCAGGATGCCCGCCGAGATGCAGAACGCGACCAGGAGCGCCCGCTCGGAGGCGTGTCCGTGCGCGTGCCCGTGGTCGTGACCCATGCCCTCGATCGTAGGCAGTCGCACCGACGACGTGCCAGGCTCGGCACGTGACCGTGTCGCCGTGGCAGCTGACGATCCCGCCCCACGTGCTGGCCCGCCTGCACCCGCGGCTCCGCACGTACTTCGGTCCGGTCCCGGCCGGTCACGTCGGCCGGGGCGAGGGCGTCTTCGCCGTGGTCGGCACACCGCGACGCTGGCTGTGGCCGGTCCTCGCGTGCCTCGCCCACGAGGGGGTGCTGTTCCCGGTCTGGGAACGGGACGTCCCGTTCACCGTCGAGAACCGTCCGGCTCGCGTCGGTCGCGGGGCGGCGGACGGCCGGGAGGCTCAGATCGCCGTGGTCGCGCGTCGCACCTTCCGGTTCCGCTCCGGGTCCCGCACGATGGTGGACGCCATCGCCGCCGGACCGGACGGGCTGGTCGACCACCTCGGGCGCCGCGGGCGCCTCAGCGCGCTGCTGCGCGCCGAGGTCGACGCGACCGGGCCGGAGGCGGGCGCGCTCCGGCTGGTCTCCACCCGGGTGTCGTTCCGGGCGCTCGGGCGCGACCTGGTCGTCCCGGCCCGCGTCGCGCCGCGTGTGACGCTCGTGGAACGATTCGATGACGATGCCGACGTGCAGCGCGTGTCCCTGGTGCTCCGCGCGCCGGTGCTCGGCACGCTGTACCGGTACGAGGGGACCTTCCGCTACGCGGTCGTGCCCGACACCGGTCGACGAGGGGATGGCTGATGGCACCGGAGCAGCCGAGGGTGGTCATCGCGGGGGCGAGCGGCTTCGTGGGGCGGTACCTGCAGGACGCCTTCCGCGACGAGGGCTACGAGGTCGTCACGGTCGGACGCTCCGGCGACGCCGTGTGGGGCAACACCATGCGCATCCGCGAGCTCGTGGACGGCGCCGCGCTCGTCGTGAACATGGCGGGGAAGAGCGTCGACTGCCGCTACGGCCGCCGCAACCGCGCGGAGATCCTGCGGTCCCGGGTCGAGACGACGCTCGAACTGGCCGAGGCGATCCGGACCGCCGAACACCCGCCGCCGCTCTGGCTGAACGCATCCACCGCCACGATCTACCGGCACGCCGACGACCGACCGCAGGACGAGGACACGGGCGAGCTCGGCGAGGGCTTCTCGGTCTCGGTGGCTCGGGCGTGGGAGCGCGCGTTCTTCGACGCCGACCTGCCCGCCACCCGTCGGGTCGCACTGCGCATGGCCATCGTGTTCGGCGACGGCAGCGCCCTGGTCCCGCTCCTCCGACTCGCGCAGGCCGGCCTCGGCGGACCGCAGTACGACGGCCCGTGGTTCCCGACACGATCCCGACTGCGCGCCGGGACGTACCACCACGACCGGCACACCCACGGGCGGCAGCGCTTCAGCTGGGTGCACGTCGCCGACGTCGTCGGGGTCGTCCGGTTCGTCCGCGACCACCCGGAGATCGAGGGTCCGGTGAACGTGTCGAGCCCCGAGCCGTCGGACAACCGCACCGTGATGGCGACCATCCGCGAGGCCGTCGGGCGCCGCATCGGCATCCCGACCTGGCGTTGGATGCTCGAGCTCGGGTCGTTCGCGATCCGGACCGAGACCGAACTCGTCCTGAAGAGCCGGTGGGTGGTGCCGACCCGGCTGCTCGCGGCGGGCTACGAGTTCCGCCACCCCGACCTGCGCGGTGCGCTCGCCGGGATCATCGCGGAGCGCCGCCAGCACCGGGGCTGACCGGGAGCGGGTCGGGCACGGCGACCGCCGCGGGACCCGGACCGGTGGCCCCGGCCGGGGGCGCGACCGTCGGCACGACCCGGGGCGTCCGGGACGACCAGAGCACCGCCGCGACCACCACCGCGCCGGCGACCACCTCGACCACGTCGGGGACCTCACCGAAGGCCACCCAGGAAGCGAGCACGCCGACCACGGGGACGAGCATCGAGAACGGCGCGACCGTGCTCGACGGGTACGTACCCAGAAGGCGCGACCAGATGCCGTACCCGACCAGCGAAGCGACGATCACGATGTAGAGCAGCCCGAGGTCCGCAGGGAGCGCCGCGGCGGTGAACGCCGTGCCGAGGGCCGTGCCGACGCGCTCGGGCCCCTCGACGACGAGCGCGAGGACGGCCATCGGCACCGGCGGCACGATCGACCACCAGAGCGTCAGGTGCAGCGGGTTGACCGGACCGGCGCGGCGGGTGGCCACGTTGCCGATCGCCCAGCCGAGCGCACCGCACAGCGCGAGCACGACCGGCAGGAGCGCCGCGGCCTGGGCACGGTGGACCGCGATCGCCGCGAGTGCCGCGACCGCGATCGTCACCCCGACCACCTGTCGTCCGGTCAGCCGCTCGCGCAGGAACACCCCGGCGAGCACGACCGTGAACGGCGCCGACGCCTGCAGCACGAGCGAGGCCAGCCCGGACGGCAGCCCGGCCGCCATGCCGAGGTACAGGAACGCGAACTGGAGCACCCCGAGGCCGGCGCCGACGAGCAGCAGCCGCCCGAACGGCATCCGCGGCCGCGGCACGAAGAGCACCGTCGGCACGGCCAGCAGCGTGAACCGGACGACGGCGAGCAGGAACGGCGGGAAGTGCTCGAGGGCGAGCGCCGTCGCGGGGAAGTTCAGTCCCCAGACGACGGCGACCAGGACGGCGAGGAGTCGGTCACGAGAGCGCACCTCCTGATCGTGGCGCGTGTCGACCGTGCAGCACCAGCGCAGAGTTCCGCATCGACGTTGTAGCCTCACTTCATGGTCGGCTTCGACGTGCAGCTCCTCGCCGTGCTCCGCGAACTCGCCGGGCGGGGGAGCGTGACGGCGGTCGCCACGGCCACGCACCGGTCCCCGAGCGCGGTCTCGCAACAGCTCCGCACCCTCGAGCGGCAGGTCGGCGTGCCGCTGGTCGAGCGCGTCGGCCGGGGTGTCCGGCTGACGGAGCACGGCCGGGTGCTCGCTCGACTGGCGGACGGCGTGGCCACGGCCGTCGCGGAGCTCGACGCCGCGTGGCAGGAACACCTCGGCGGCACGGTCGGCAGCGTCGACCTCGCGGTGTTCCCCTCGGCCGCGGAGCTCCTGCTGCCCGGACTGCTCACGCGCATGCGGGACCACCCCGCGATCGACCTGGTCCTGGCGGACGTCGACGTCGACGAGGACGCCTTCGGGCCGCTCACCGCCGACCACGACGTCGTCATCGGGCACCGGCCGGACGGTGCGCCGCCCGCCGGGCGCGAACGACTCGAGACGGTCCCGCTGCTGCGCGAGCCGCTCGACGTGGCGCTGCCGCTCGGGCACCGGCTCGCCGACCGCGACCGGGTACGGATCGACGAGGTCGTCGGCGAACCCTGGATCGGCGTCCCCGAGGGCTACCCGATCGACCGCGTCCTGACTGCCATGGCCGCCGCGACCGACACCCCACCCGACGTCGGCTTCCGCACGATCCACCTGCCGGTCATCGAGAACCTCGTCGCGGCCGGGCACGGCGTCGCCCTGGTCCCGCGGTACACGTCGGGCACCCGGGCGGCCGGTCGATTCCACCTGGCGGAGCTCGGCGCGGTCCGCGCCGGGCGGCGCATCGAGGCGCTCGTGCGTCCGGACCGCGCGGTCCGTCCCGCGGTCCGGACCGTCCTGGAGGCGCTGGTCGCGGAGGCGCGCGACGTCACCACCCCGGGCGGCTGACGCGCGCACCGGACCGGCACCGTGCCTCCAGTCCGGTCGTGGCGGTCCCGTCAGCGCACCTGCAGTGGTGTGCCGAGGGGCAGGAGGTCGGCGAGCGTGCTGATGTCGGCGTTGCGCATGCGGATGCAGCCGTGCGAGGTGTCCCGTCCGATGCTCGACGCGTCGTCGGTGCCGTGCAGGCCGATCTGTCCGGGTCCGCCGCCGAAGGAGTTGAGCACGTCCGAGAACGCGGTGGTGCCGTACGCGTACGGGCCGTACCCGGCGTTCGTCGGTGCCAGCAGCTCCGTCAGGGCGAACCGCCCGGTCGGCGTGGGCGTGCCACCGGTCCCCGTCGCGACCGGGTACGAGTGCACGACCTTCCCCGCCCGGTACAGGTCGAGGGTGTTCGTCGCGGTCGTGACCACCAGCGCGTAGGGGTCCGCCGACAGCGCCACCGCGCTCGTGGGCACCCACCCGGTGCTGCCGTTGGGCCGCTGTGCGAGCTGGACCTGCACCCAGTCGCCCTGCTGCGCGACCACGAGGAAGACCAGGGGCGCTCCGGACGGCTGCGGGTTCGACAGGGTGGTCGTCGTGTCGCCGCCCGGACGCGCGGCGACCCGGACCGAGGCGCCCCGGACGGCGGCGACCGTCGACGTCGCGGGCGCGTGGACCGCGGCGGGGGGTGTGGTCGACGCGCTCGCGGCCGGGCTCGGCGCGGGTGCCGCTGTCGTGCTCGCCGTCGGCGAGGGAGCGGCCGCGCGCGGTCCGTCGTGATCGGCGTCCGACCACGGCCCGAACGCGACGAGCGCGACCAGGAGGGCAGCGACGACGGCCACGGCGGCGGCGACCAGGGTCGCGCGCCGCCGTGGACCGGTCAGGGGTGACTGCACGGGTCCCGTCAGCCGGTGAAGGTCGCCTTCGCGCGGACCGGGGTCGCCGGCACGGCGGTCGGCGTCGTGCCGCCGGCGGCCGCGCCCGGGTCCGTGATGGTCAGCGTCACCGCGGCGCGCTGCGACGAGGAGTCGCCGACGAGCACGAGGTCGTAGGAGCCGGCGCCGGTCACGAAGTCGGCGGGGAGCACCACACGGCCGATGACCGCGCCGCCGGCGTCCGCCGTGAACGTCGTGCCGTCGATGCCCTCGGCGCGTCCGCCCTGCACCACGCCGACCCGGACGGTCTCGCCCGGCACGAACCCGGTCCCTGCGACGGGGGTGCCCGTGGTCGTGGCGTCCGCGCGCGTCAGGGTGGTGTCCGGCACGCTCGCCTGCGCGACGGGCTGCGGGGTGAAGTCCGTCGTGACGTCGTCGAAGGTGATGCTGCGCAGGACCGTGGGGGCGGCCGGGGCCACGTCGGCCTGCGGGGTCGCTGCCTGCGTGGTGGTGTCCGGAGTGGTGGTGTCCGGCGCGGCGGCGGGAGCGGCGGCCGGGGTCGCAGGGCCGGTGGCCGTGGCCTCGGGGGCGGTGTCCGCGATCATCGGGGCGACCGGCGCGTCGGTGGCGGCGTCGTTCGGGGCCTGGCTGCCCTCGATCGCGAGACCGAGGTACTCGGCGTACCCGACGACGGTCGCACCCTCGGCCGCGAGCTCGTCGGCGAACTCCTGCGTGCCGACCTGCGCCCCGTCCGGGCCCCAGGTGGTCTGCGCGCCGTCGACGTTCGACGTGGTGTTGCTCGACGGGAACTCGGCCTGCGTGGTCCCGTCCGGGAAGTGCACGAGGATCGAGAAGTTCGTGCTGCCCTGGGCAGTGACCGAGGCGCCCTCGAACGCCGCCGGCAGGTCTGCCGCGGGCATCGGCTCCGCGAAGCCGCGGGCGAGGACGACCGGCTCCGAGCCGGTGAGCGTCAGCCCGTTCGGCCCGAACGCGGACCCTGCGGTCAGCGGCTTCGTGGCGAGCGACCCGTCGCCGGACCCGGCCCCGAAGGTCGCGCCGTACCAGCGGTCGCCGAGCGAGCTGTCGGGGGCCGCGGGGAGCAGGGCGACGTCGGACTGCGAGTCGACCCACTCCACGGTCCCGGCGGGCGCCGCGGTGGTGGACTGGTCGGCGGATGAGACGGTGGGGACGAGGACGGTGGCGATGCCGAGTGCGGCGACGCCGACTCCGGCCGCGACGATGCGGGAGCGAGGCACGTGGTGTTTCCGTTCGGGTGAGCCACGGGGACGACGCCCCCGGATGACTGGCAGCTCAACCTAGCAACGAGCTGGGACCCGTTTCGCTGAGGGGCCGCACAGGTGCCCGGGCCCGGGCCTCAGACCTCGAGGTGGTCGACCATCTCGTCCGCCAGGCCCGTGTACGTCGCCGGCGTCAGGGCCGTCAGCCGCGCCTTGGCGCCGGACGAGATGTCGAGGCCGTTCACGAAGGCCACGAGCTCGTCCTGGCCGATCCGCTTGCCCCGGGTGAGCTCCTTGAGCATCGCGTAGGGGTCCTCGATGTTCGACTGCCCCGCGGTGACCTCGGCCCGGATGACCGTCTGGACCGCCTCGCCCAGCACCTCCCAGTTGTGGTCGAGGTCCTCGGCCAGCCGCACCTGGTTCACGGCGATCTCGCCGAGGCCGCGGCGCAGGTTGTCGAGCGCGAGCAGCGAGTGTCCGAACGCGACGCCGATGTTCCGCTGCGTGGTGGAGTCGGTGAGGTCGCGCTGCAGGCGGCTCGTGACGAGGGTCTCGGACAGCGTGGAGAACAGCGCCGATGAGATCTCGAGGTTCGCCTCGGCGTTCTCGAAGCGGATCGGGTTGATCTTGTGCGGCATGGTCGACGACCCCGTGGCGCCCGCGACCGGGATCTGCGTGAAGTACCCCATCGAGATGTAGGTCCACACGTCCGTCGCCAGGTTGTGCAGGATGCGGTTCGCGTGCCGGACCCGGTCGTACAGCTCGGCCTGCCAGTCGTGCGACTCGATCTGCGTCGTGAGCGGGTTCCACGTCAGACCGAGGCCCTCGACGAACTCCTTCGACAGTGCGGGCCAGTCGGCCTCGGGGTCGGCGGCCAGGTGTGCCGAGAACGTGCCGGTCGCGCCGGAGAACTTGCCGAGGTACTCGCCGCCCTCGATCTGGGCGAGGACGCGCTCGAGCCGGTAGACGACGACCGCGAGCTCCTTGCCGAGCGTGGTCGGGGTGGCCGGCTGCCCGTGCGTGTGGGACAGCATGGGGACGGCCTTGAGCTCCTCGGCCATCGTGCGCAGCGTCGCGATCACGGAGCGGTAGGCCGGCAGCCACACCTGCTCGACGGTGTCCCGGACGGTGAGCGCGTAGGACAGGTTGTTGACGTCCTCGCTCGTGCACGCGAAGTGCGTCAGTTCGGCGATGGCGTCGAGCCCGAGGTCGGACAGGCGACGGCGCACGAAGTACTCGACCGCCTTGACGTCGTGGCGGGTCGTCGCCTCGATCTCGGCGAGCTCGGCGATCTCCTGCTGCCCGAAGGTCTCGACGACCCGACGGAGCGCGGCCTTGTCGTCGACGCTCAGCGGCGAGGTCGTGAACATGGCGTGGTCGGTCAGGAACACGAGCCACTCGACCTCGACCACGACGCGCGCACGGTTGAGGCCGGCTTCGGAGAGGTGCTCGCCCACCGTGTGCACGACCGGGTAGTACCGCCCGTCGAGCGGGCTGATCGGCTGCGGGGGAAGGGGGGTCATGGGGCTCCCTGACGGACTGCCGGTTCGAGTTGTCGGAAGAGCGCCCGGCAGGCCCGCTCGACGGTCGAGAGCACTCGGTCGAACTCGTGCCGGTCCGCGTAGTACGGATCCGGTACGTCGGTCTGCTGGGGCCAGGCGTCGTCGTACCGCAACAGGAGCGTCACCTTGGCGGCGTCGTCCATGGTCGGTGCCCACGAGCGCAGGACGCGTTCGTGGGATCGGTCGAGTGCGACCACCAGGTCGAGGTCCGGGAACCGGTCCGGGTCGAACTGGCGGGCGCGATGCCTGCTGCCATCGTATCCGCGCGCTGCGAGCGCAGCGATCGTGCGCTCGTCCGCGGGCTCCCCGACGTGCCAGTCCCCGGTGCCGGCCGACTCCACCTGGAACCGGTCGGACATCCCCGCGTCCGCCGCGATCTGCGCGAAGACGATGCCCGCCATCGGCGATCGGCAGATGTTCCCGCTGCAGACGAACGACACGCGGAAGGGTGCTGGGCCGTCCTCGGTCATGTGCTCATCATGACGGGTCGCGGCGGGTGCGCGCGACGGTCACCGGCCTGGAGGCACGGTGCCGGTCGGTCGCCCGGCCCGCGTCACCGACGGCGCCGGTCGAGCGCGGGGCGCACGAACAGGCCGATCAGCCACGAGAACACGGCGAGGACGAAGGCCCCCACGATGCCCCAGCCGAACGACTCGACCTGCAGCCCGAAGCCCATCGCGTCGGAGATCCCGGCGACGATGAGCAGCAGGACCGCGTTCACGACGAGCGAGATGAGCCCGAGCGTCAGGACGTAGAGCGGGAAGGCGACGACCCGGATGATCGTGCCGACGACGGCGTTCACGAGGCCGAACACGAACGCCACGAGCAGGAACGTCAGCACGACGGCGGTGGTGTCGCCGGTGCCGAACGGGACGACCGTGACACCGCTCACGATCAGGGTCGTGAGCCAGAGCGCGACGGCGTTGACGACGAGGCGGACGAGGAATCGCATGCCGCCATGATGCCCGGCGACACCGCCGGTTCCGCTGAGTCGGTGGTCACGCTGTCTGCGTGACCGACCCGCGGTTACGCTGACTGGGTGACTGACACGCGCGTGCACATCCGACCCGAGATCGCGGTCCTCCCCGCGTACCAGCAGGGTCGGCAGGCCGCCGCGGACGCCTTCAAGCTCTCGAGCAACGAGAACCCCTTCCCACCGCTGCCCGGCGTCGTCGAGGCGGTGCAGGCCCAGACGGCGTTCAACCGCTACCCGGACGCCACCGCCCTCGCCGTCCGCGCGGTGCTCGCGGACCGGTTCGGCCTGACCCCGGACCAGGTGCACGTCGCCCCGGGGAGCGTCGCGATCCTGCACGAGCTCGCCCGCGCCGTGAGCGCCCCCGGCGACGAGGTCGTCTACGCGTGGCGCTCGTTCGAGGCGTACCCGGGCGTCGTCACGGTCGCCGGCGCCACGAGCGTGCAGGTCCCGAACCGGCCGGACGGCGGGCACGACCTCGACGCGATGGCCGCCGCCGTGACCGAGCGCACGCGCATGGTGATCGTCTGCTCCCCGAACAACCCCACCGGACCGGTCGTGACCGCCGCCGAGTTCGACGCCTTCATGGCGCGGGTGCCGTCGTCGGTGCTCGTCGTGCTCGACGAGGCCTACGCCGAGTTCGTGACCGAGCCGACCGCGGTCCGGGGCGCTCCGCTGCTCGAGCGGTACCCGAACCTCGTCGTGCTGCGGACGTTCTCGAAGGCGTACGGCCTCGCGGGTCTGCGCGTCGGGTACGCCCTCGGCCCGACGTACGTGCTCGACGCCGTCCGCGCGTGCGCCATCCCGCTGTCCGTGACGGCGCAGGGGCAGGCGGCCGCGCTCGCGAGCCTGGAGCGCGAGGACGAACTGCTCGAGCGCGTCGCCGAGCTCGCGCAGTCCCGCGACCGGATCGTCGCCGCGCTCCGCGACCAGGGCTGGGACGTGCCGGACGCGCAGGGCAACTTCGTCTGGTTGCCGACCGGGGAACGCACCGCACATGCGGCCGATGCCTTCGACCGCGCGGGGATCATCGTGCGGGCCTTCGGGAACGAGGGGATCCGCATCTCGATCGGCGAGCACGAGGCTGTGGAAACGCTCCTCGAAACAGCGGCCTCGCTTGTGGAGGACCTCCAGATGGCCCCCTCGGACCGCCCGCTACGCTGACCGGCATGTCATTCCGCGCCGCGGCACCCGAGTCGACCACCGTCCGGCTCCTCGACCCCGAGGGCCGGTTCGTGGAGACCGACGAGAACGCCGAGTACGCCGCCGCTGCCCGGGCGATCCCGCAGGAGACCCTGCTGGCGATGCACCGCCGGATGGTCCTCACCCGGCGGTTCGACCACGCCGGGCACAACCTCCAGCGCACCGGACAGCTCGGCCTGTGGGTGCCGAGCCACGGACAGGAGGCCGCGCAGGTCGGCTCGGTCTTCGCGCTCCGGGCGCAGGACCACGTCTTCCCGTCGTACCGCGAGCACGCCGTCACGATGCACCGCGGCGTCGAGCCGATGGAGATCATCGCGATGTACCGCGGGCAGACCCACGGCGGGTGGGACCCGGACGAGCGCGGCAACACGCACATCTCGACCCTCGTCATCGGGTCGCAGACGCTGCACGCGACGGGCTACGCGCTCGGCCAGCAGCTCGACGGCGTCGTCGGCACCGGTGACCCCGATGTCGACTCGTGCTCGATCGTCTACTTCGGCGACGGTGCGACCAGCCAGGGCGACGTCAACGAGGCCTACGTCTTCGCGGCCTCGACGAAGGCCCCCGTGGTCTTCTTCCTGCAGAACAACCACTGGGCGATCTCCGTCCCGGTGACCACGCAGTCGCCGAGCCCGCTCGTCGACCGCCCCCGCGGCTTCGGCATCCCGAGCGTCCGGGTCGACGGCAACGACGTCCTCGCCTCGTACACGGCGTCCGTCGTCGCGACCGACCACGCCCGCAGCGGGCAGGGTCCCGCCTTCGTCGAGGCCGACACGTACCGCATCGGTGCGCACACGAGCTCCGACGACCCGAGCCGCTACCGCGAGGACGACGAGCTGGCCGAGTGGGTCCGCCGCGACCCGATCAGCCGGTCGGCCGCCTACCTCCGCAGCCTCGGCGTCACCGACGCGCAGCTCGCCGTGTTCGACGAGGAGGGCGAGGACATCGCCGCCGACGTCCGACGCCGCACGGTCGCCCTGGCCCCGCCGTCGATCGACGTCATGTTCCAGAACGTGTACCGCGAGCCGCATCCGACGGTCGCCGACCAGCAGGCCTGGCTCGAACGCTACGAGGCCGGTTACGAAGGGGGCTCCCACTGATGAGCACCACCGAGCAGCTCTTCGACTACACGCTCCGCGCCCACCCCGGCGCCGGCGAGGTCCCGAGCGACCCCACCCCGAACCTGCCGATGGCGAAGGCGCTCAACGCCGGGCTCGCCGCGGCGATGCAGGCGGACGACAAGGTCCTGCTGATGGGCGAGGACATCGGCCAGCTCGGCGGCGTCTTCCGCATCACCGAGGGCCTGCAGGAGCGGTTCGGCGCCGAGCGCGTCCGGGACACCCCGCTCGCGGAGTCCGGCATCATCGGCACCGCGATCGGGCTCGCCCTGCGCGGCTACCGCCCGGTCGTCGAGATCCAGTTCGACGGCTTCGTCTGGCCGGGGTTCGACCAGATCACCTCACAGCTCGCGAAGATGCAGAACCGACTGCCGGCGCACATGTCGCTGCCGGTCGTCATCCGCATCCCCTACGGCGGGCACATCGGCGCCGTGGAGCACCACCAGGAGTCCCCGGAGGCGTACTTCGCGCACACCGCGGGCCTCCGCGTGGTGAGCCCGAGCACGCCGAACGACGCGTACTGGATGATCCAGGAGGCCATCGCGTCGAAGGACCCGGTGATCTTCCTCGAGCCGAAGTCCCGCTACTGGCCGAAGGGCGAGGTCGACCTGATCGGCGGCCACGTCCCGATGCACACGACGCGCGTCGCCCGCACGGGCAGCGAGGTCACCCTCGTCGGCCACGGCGCGATGGTGGCGACGCTCATGCAGGCCGCCGAGCTCGCCGAGTCCGAGGGCACGAGCTGCGAGGTCATCGACCTCCGCTCGATCTCGCCGATCGACTGGGAGCCGCTCTTCGCCTCGGTGCGGAAGACCGGCCGCCTCGTCATCGCGCAAGAGGCGTCCGGCTTCGTCAGCGTCGGCAGCGAGATCGCCGCGACCGTCGCCGAGCACTGCTTCTACACGATGCAGGCGCCGCCGCTGCGGGTGTCCGGCTTCGACGTGCCGTTCCCGGTCTCGAAGCTCGAACACCTGCACCTGCCCGACGCCGACCGGGTCCTCGAAGCCGTCGACCGCGCACTCGCGTACTGACCAGAACCGTCCTGACCGTCGAAGGAGCCGTAGTGGCCACCGCCGAATTCCCCCTGCCCGACGTGGGCGAAGGCCTGACCGAGGCCGAGATCGTGCAGTGGCGCGTGGCGATCGGGGACGAGATCGCCGTGGACCAGGTCCTCGTCGAGATCGAGACCGCGAAGTCCCTCGTCGAGCTCCCGTCGCCGTTCGCCGGCACCGTCACCGGACTGCTCGTGTCCGAGGGTGACACGGTCGAGGTCGGTAAGCCGATCATCCGGGTCGAGTCCGACGCGTCGGTCGCCTCCGGTGCACCCACCGGTGTCCAGCCGGGAGGCACGGCGCCGGTCGCCGACAGCGTCCCGACCTCGCCCGTGGTCGCGTCCACCCCGGCGCCCGCGCCCGCCGCACAGGCCCCCGCCGCACAGGCTCCCGCTGCACAGACCCCGCCCGCGGCTCCGGCCGCATCTGCTCCCGCCGCGGCCGCGCCGGCGGCGCGCCACGCCGCGGCGACCCCCGAGGTCGCCGACCACGCCACGGTCGTCGGCTCCGACGAGTCCTCCGGGGCCGTCCTCGTCGGCTACGGCTCGGCCACCACGTCCCCGTCGCGTCGCAAGCCGGGTGCCCGCCGGGCCGCAGCCCTCGCGGCCGAGGCGAGCCGTGCCTCCAGTGCGGACGCGCAGGCGGCTGCCGAGGCCGCGTCGGACCCGGGTGAGGACTCGACGGCGCAGGCCGTCGCCGCCCAGGGCACGCGCCCGCGCAAGGCCCTCGCCGCCGTGAACGTCCTCGCGAAGCCGCCGATCCGCAAGCTCGCGAAGGACCTCGACGTCGAGCTGACCGAGGTCGTGCCCACCGGGCTCGCCGGCGAGGTCACGCGCGACGACGTCATCCGGCACGCGAAACAGGCCGGCGTCTTCCGGAACATCGAGACGCCCGAGTGGGGCGACGTCCGCCGCGAGACGATCCCGGTGAAGGGCGTCCGCAAGGCGATCGCGACCGCGATGACGACGTCGAAGTTCACGGCGCCGCACGTCTCGCTGTTCGTCGACGTCGACGCCACCCGCACCATGGAGTTCGTCAAGCGCCTGAAGGCGTCGCCGACGTTCGCCGGCGTGAAGGTCTCGCCGCTCCTCGTCTTCGCGAAGGCCGTGATCTGGGCCGTCCGCCGCAACCGTTCGGTGAACTCGACCTGGACCGACCAGGAGATCATCGTCCACCACTTCGTGAACCTCGGCATCGCCGCGGCGACCCCGCGCGGGCTCATCGTGCCGAACATCAAGGACGCGCAGGACATGTCCCTGTTCGAGCTCGCCCAGGCGCTCGAGGAGCTGACCCTGACGGCCCGCGACGGCAAGACCACGCCGAAGCAGATGGCCGACGGCACCGTGACGATCACCAACATCGGGGTGTTCGGCATGGACACCGGGACGCCGATCCTCAACCCGGGCGAGGTCGCGATCGTGGCGATGGGCACGATCAAGCCGAAGCCGTGGGTCGTCGACGGCGAGGTCCGCGCGCGGATGGTGACCACGATCGGCGCCTCGTTCGACCACCGCGTGGTGGACGGCGACGTGGCCTCGCGCTTCGTGGCCGACATCGCGTCGATCATCGAGGAGCCGGCGCTCCTGCTCGACTGAGCGCCTGCGGCTTCCCGCACGCCGGGGCCGGATCACGCGGACGTCGCGTGGTGTTCACCGCGTTGTCGGTGGCGCGGGCGATGATCGGTGCATGGCCCACCAGCTCCTGACCCCGGCGCAGGAGATCCGGACGGATCGCCTGGTGCTGACGCCGCTCACCCCGGCGGACATCGACGACGTGCACGCGCTGTTCTCCGACGCGCGCACGTGGACCCACCTGCCGACGGCGCGGCACACGACCCGCGCGTCCACGATCGACATGGTGCAGCGGAAGATCGGTGGTCGCGCGCGGCACGGGCTCGGCTCGTGGGCCGTCCGGACGACCGACGGCGCGTTCGTCGGTGTCGGTGGCGTCGACATGACCGCCGGCCAGGTGTGGAACCTGGGCTACCGGCTCGCGCCCGAGTCCTGGGGGCACGGCTACGCGAAGGAGATCGCCCGAGCGGCCCTCGACGCGGCGGCCCGGGTCGACGCCCACGTCCCGGTGACGGGTCGGGTCCTCACGAACAACCCGGCGTCCGCGGCGGTGCTGCGGGCGGCGGGACTCGCGCTCGTGTGGCAGGGCAGCTCGGCCGAGCCGCTGCCGGACGGGGTGGAGCGCCAGGTGTGGGCCGACCGGGCACTCACGGACGACCAGTTCGCCTGGCTCGTGCGCAACGCCTGACGCGTGCGTCGGGGTTCGGCACCTGTCGCCCGTCCCCTGCGCGTCGGGTCAGCCCGCGGTCGTCAGGGTCAGGCTCCTGTCTGCCCAGCCGCTGACCGCATCGGAGTGGGTGGCGACCACGATCGCAGCGCCGGCCGCAGCCATCGCCTCCAGGTGCGTGAGCACGACTTCGGCGTTCGTGTCGTCGAGCGCGCTCGTCGGCTCGTCGGCGAGCACGATGCGGGGCTGCTTCACGAGCAGTCGCGCGAGTGCGACGCGCTGTTGTTCCCCGCCGCTCAGCTCGTGAGCACGGTCCGGACCGCGGCCGTCCAGGCCGACGCTCCGGAGTGCGGCGGTGACCGACGGCGCCGTACCGACCCGGTGCCGTGGACCGGGGAGCGCCAGCTCGATGTTCGCCGTCACGGACAGGTCGGGAACCAGCCCGAAGTCCTGGAACAGGTACCCGAGCAGGTCCCGCCGGATGTGGCGTGCGCGCCTGGCATTCCCCCGGGCGGTGCGACCGTCGACGATGATGCGGCCAGCGTCGAGCGTGTCGAGGTGGCCGATGCAGTCGAGCAGGGTCGACTTGCCCGAACCGCTCGTCCCGCGGAGGGCGAGGACCTCCCCTGGGTCGACGCGGAAGGACAACCCGTGCCACAACAGCCGACCGCCGCGGCGCTTCGACGTGTCCTGGACCTCGATCATCGCGCTCCTGCTCCTCGCTCCCGGACGACGGTCCGGGCCGTTGAGCCGACGACGACCGCTCCGACGGCGGCCAGGGTGACGACGACCGCGGCAGCGAGCAGCGCCGCGGGCTCCGCCGCGCGGGCGACCGGGTCCAGCCCGGAGTGCAACCCGCTCCCGTCCGGACGTCGGCCGACCCAGGTGTCGACGACGGCGACGACTCCGCAGGCCACGAGGACGAACTCGACCGCGAACAGCCCGAGGTCCGCGCGGAGCCCGGACACCCCGGCCGTGGCGAGCACGAAGCGCCGTCGGCCGGAACGCCGTCGGTGTGCCGCAGTGGCGAGGACCGGGAGCGACACCGCGACGGCGAGGCCGCTCACCACCGCTGCCGTCCCGACGCCGACGGCGAGGCGGGCGTGTCGTGCCTCCTCGGCAGCGGCCTGCCCGACGTCCACGACGGCACTGAACTCGCGTCCGATCCCCGCGCGGGTGATGCTGCGCTCGGCGTCTGCCCGGGTGCGGAAGACGACGTCGCCGCTCGACAGCCACGACCCGAGCTGATCCGGTGTGAAGGCTCGGGCCGGGTCGGGCACGACGACCAGCGCGGCGTCGTCCAGCCACGTCGGGCTCGTTGCGTCGCCCGGGTAGGTGTACAGCGGACCGTCCGCCAGCCGGACGGCTGACAGGTGCACGCCCGGATCTGCGGCGTTCCGCAGGTCCCAGTCGCGGAGCGCCCGGACGAGTTCGGCCCCGTCGAGGTCCGTGCCGTCCGGGAGCCACTTCGACGGTCGGGTGCTGCCGGGCGACACACGCGAGCCGTCGGAGGCACGGACGTCCCTGAGGCGGAGGTACCCGTCGTCCACGAACAGCACCGGGACGGTCGAGCGCGCGCCACCGACCGGCACCTCGACCGGCGCGGCGAGGATCGCGCCGCCGTCCACGAGTGCGGACGCCGCGAAGTCCCCGATGCGGTCCCAGTACTCCTGCGTGTCGACCGGGCGTGGGTCCGGCGTGACCCAGAGCTGCACGCTCGCACCGGCGGCACGGAGGTCGCGGTCCGTCGAACCCGACCGCGCCACCGCGGTCGCGCCGACGAGGTCGAACACCGCGGCGACGAGCAGGAGCACCGCCGGGAACCGCGCAACCTGGGCGAGTGCGACGAGCGGGGCGGTCGGGCGCGCACCGCGGACCCCCGCCGCCATCGGCACGCGGAGCGCGGCCAGGACGCCGACGCCGTGCGCCGCGATGACGGGGAGGAGGAGCACGGCGGCGATCGCCGTGACCGCCAGCACGAACGGGCCCACGTCCGCGAGGCGGTTGTACCACCAGAGCGCGGCGGCTCCCGTCGGGACAGCGACCCCGATCAGGGGGAGCAGCGCTCGCACGACGGAGCATTCGCCGAGCAGCACCGCGCCGCTGCTCCGGCCGAACGCCTGCTGCACCGCGTACCGCCGCGGGGCTCCCACGGTCCCGACCAGGCACAGGACGACCGCGCCGTTGACCACGAGCCCCACGAGCCCGAGCGTCCCGTCGAGCCGGTCGCTCATGCCGAGCCGCCGTGCGAGCGGGATCGCGTCGGACGACGCCTCGTACCCGACGCTGCGCAGCGCGTCGACCGTCGCACTCCGGGCGCGGTCGGTCCCGTCGAGCTCGTAGCTCCCGGTGGGGTCGAACTCGACCAGCGCCGCCATCGGTTCGACGCGCGTGGACATGCCGCGGGAGAAGTCCGGGTAGCCGGCGCGGAGCCAGGTCGCGCCACGCGTCCCAGGTGCCCCGGTCGTGAGTGCCGCCCGACGGTCGACGGGCGAGGTACGGTCGGCGACGAAGCGGACGATGGTCACGTGTTCGGTCCGGGCGACCCGCTCGAGTGCCGCGGCGACGCGCTCGTTGGATCCCGTCGCGGCTCCTGCGCTGGCCGTCACCGTCCCCGTGCTGCCGACCGCGCCGGACTCCGCGACCTGGAGCAGGCCGACGAAGCCGAGCACGACCGCGAGGACGGCCGGCACGACGTACGCGAGCAGCAGTATCCGGTGCGACACGTGCGTTCCCCTCGATCCCCGAACAGGGCGGGCGCCGCCGGGGTGCCCACCCTGCCTGCGTGTCAGCAGTTGTGGTAGTACGCCTGGTTGCCGCTCCCGGCCTTCGGGGTCGCTGCGTACGCGTACCGGCCGCCCGGCACGTTCGTCACGCGCTTGGTCTTCTTCCCCACCGCCGTCGCGCCGTGACAGCTCCGTTCGCGGAAGGAGTTCGACCAGACGTCGCCGCCGCTCACGCCGTACTGCCAGAACGCGCCGTCGCCGCCGCGGGCAGTCCCGCCGACGCCCGTCGTCCTCGAGACCGTGGTTGTGTCCGCGGTGGGCAGGACGACACCGCCGGCGTCAGGACCGGACCCGAGTCGCTCGAGCGGCGCGGCCGTCGCCGTCGCGGCGGTGCCGGCCACCAGGCCGACGGTCAGCGCGAGGCCGACCAGCGTGTGCGTGTGTGTTCGGTTCATCGTTCCCCCTTCGTGGTGTGCCCGGAACGGGCATGACCACGATGGCGGGGACCAGGACTGATGTCCAGCCTTCTGGCGTGTTGTATGTCGGTGGCTTCGCTACTCGGCGAACAGCGCGTCGCAGAACGGCGTCACGTCCGTCCGGAACGCCCACTGCACGGTGTTCCAGTCGTGCCCGCTCCCCGGCGCGCTCGACACCGACACCCGGGCCCCGGCTGCCGTCGCAGCAGCGCCGAGCTGCCGCGCGTTCGCCGTGAACTCCCCGTCCACCGCCCCCGCGACGAGCCACACGCTGTGCCCGGCGAGCCCGTTCTTCCGCATCAGGGCGATCGGCGCCGCGGCCTGCCACCGCGCGATCGAGCCGCCGAAGGCTTCGTCGGCGCTGTGCCGCGGGCTCTGGTCGATCGGCTGCAGCTCGCTCGAGACGGCGAGGGCAGCGCCGAAGTCACCCGGGTGCCCGGACAGGAACTGCATGGTGCAGGTCGCCCCCTGCGAGAACCCGGTCAGCCCCCAGGCCTTTCGGTCGGTCGTCGCCGGGGTGTTCGCGAGGATCCACGCGGGGACGTCCTGCGTGACGTAGGTGTCGACGTTCCCGAGCCGGGAGTCGACGCACATCGTGTTGAGCCCCGGGGAGGAGAGCTGGTCGACCGACACGACGATGGGCGCTCGACCGCCGTGGGCCCGGGCGTACTCGTCGAGGGGCGTGGCGAGCTGTCCGGCGGTGAACAGGTCGCTCGGGGCGCCCGGCTGCCCGGAGAACGCGATCACGACCGGGAGTGGCTGCGGGTCCGGGACGAGCGCCGCCGGCGGCAGGTACATCGCCGCCGGCCGGGGGTGGAAGCCGGAGCGCGTGCCCGGGATGTCCGCGGAGACGATCTGCCCGGACGCGGGCATCGCCGGGGTGGCGGAGGCAGTGGCCGTCGGGCCACCGGGCGTCGGCTGTGCAGTCGGCCGTGCGCCCGCGTGGTAGGTCGGGTACGGGTCGCTCTGCACGACGGTGCCGAGCGTCGGGTACTTCGCGAACTCGACGTTGATCCCGAGCGCGGGCACGACGAGCGCCGCGGGGACGAGCACGATCGCGAGGGCTCGTCGCCACCCGCCGCCGTGCACGATCCCGGTGACGGCCAGCGCGAGAGCGGCGCCGGCGAAGGCGCTCCACATCTGCGTGACCGGGCTCAGCGCGACGCCGAACAGGTCGACGACCGAGGTCGTGAACCAGCACGCCACGAGCACCAGTCCGGCGCCGGCGAGGGCGATCCCTGCTCGCCAGGCCACCCGTCGCCAGGCCGCGCGGTCACGCCACCGCCGGACCGCCGGCAGCAGCACCACGAGGGCGAGGACGACGAAGGCCGTGTCGATCGGGACGAGCTTGTTCGGCGCCTGCAGCGGCGTCGCGAGCAGCCACTCGGTCGGGCTCACCGGCTGCCCGCGCCGACGGGTGCCGGCGCGACGGGCTCGGCGGTGGCGGTGTGCGCCTGCCGGAGGGCCCACAGGTGCTTCGGGCGGAGTCCCGGCACGTACGCGCTCGTCAGGGCCCGGGCCACCCGGGGTGCCTGGAACGCACTCGGCACGACCAGCCAGAGCGGCTCGTGTCGGGCGCCGAACTTCTCCTTGAACCGCTGCAGGGACCGGAAGCCGTACACCGGCTCGAGCACCCGGGCGAGCAGCGCGGACCCGCGGGCGACCCAGGAGCCGGCGTCGGTGTGCGGCGCGAGCGGCGTGCCGGACAGGCTGATGGTGGTCAGACCGGCCTCGCGGGCACGCAGGGCCGTGCGGGCGATGAGGAACTCCATGACGCCGGGCATCCCGTCCTCGCCGCGGCGCATCACGTCGAGCGTGTAGCCGGTCAGGGTGCCGTGTTCGTGCACGGGCAGCCAGCTGGTCACGGCGGTGACGCGGTCGTCGGCGGTGACGGCGAGCAGGAGCCGCACGTCGGGGTCGTCGAGCTCGCGGAAGCCGCCGAGCGTGAAGCCCATCTCCGGCAGCCGACGGTCGGCCGCCCAGCGGGTGCAGATCGCCTCGACCTGGGCGCGCATCGCCGGGTCGAGCGCGGCCAGGGTGGTCCACTCGTCGCGCAGGCCCTCGCGGTCGGCGCGGTTCGACGCCGTCCGGAGGTCCTGCCGCTTCTTGCCGCGCAGGTCGAACGTCGTCACGTCGAGCACCGACTCGACACCGACCGGGAACGACGCCCAGCCCTCGGCGGCGAGGATCGTGCGGACGGACTCGTGGACGCTCGTGAACGCGGGGGTCCACCCGTTCCGCTCGCAGGCCCGGGCGAAGGCGGTGACGACCTCGGCGCGGTCACGGGCGGCGCAGGCGGGGTCGGACACCGTCAGGGCGACGTCGCCGTGCACGCGGTAGGCCACCGCGCCCAGCCCGTCGGGGTGGGTCCAGGTGGCGTTGCCGGTCCACGTCCCCATGTGGCCGAGGGTACCGGCGTCCCCGTCGCGGAGCATCTCCCGGTAGCCCGTGTCGCCGAGGGTCGCCGCGGCGAAGCGAGCCCGGACGAGTCGGCCGCGCAGGAGCACGACGGCCAGCAGCACGGCGGCGGGCACGGCCCAGGCGCCGAGCAGCGTCACCTGCCACTCGACCTCGTCCATCGTCAGGCCCCGCCACTGCACGAAGCCCTCGCTCATCGGTTCGATGAGGAACACGTCGGCGAGCACGGCGGTCAGCACGACGAGCAGCCCGGCGGCCAGGACGACACCGGTCCGACGGCCGCGGTGGACGAGCCAGGCGGCGGCGAGGAGCAGGATGCCGACCAGGACGGTCGCCCGGTCGCTCATCGCGTCCGCGAACGGCGAGAGCACGCCGTCCGGCTGCGGCACGACGAGGGTCACGAGCGTGCCGGCACCGAGCGACGCGAGCGTCGCGACGACGACCGAACGGGGCTGGACGGCGGGACGGGCGGCGGTCCGCGGGCGCTCCGGGGCCGGCCGGGAGGCACGGCGCGCCACGATCGCGCCGGCTGCGGTCCCGAACAGGGTCGCCAGGGCACGCGCGGTGTCAGACCCGTGCCCGGCGAACAGCACGAGCGTCAGGACGACCGTCCAGAGGACGGCCCGGATCCGGCGACGACGGCCGACGGGCATCGTCGCGGAGGCGGCGCCGACGAGGGCCGTCGCGACCATCGAGGGGGCGAAGAGCGGCTGGCCCGCCGCGGTCTCGGCGTGCGCCTCGCCCATGGCGGCACCGACCGTGACGGCGAGGAGGGTCGTCCCGGCGGCGGCCAGGGGAGCGAGCACGCCGATGGCCACCGTGCGGAGCGACCCGAGCGTGCGCTCCGCGAGCAGGGTGGCGAGCACGACGACCACGAGGGCGGCCCAGGCGACGGGCGGGTGGTGCGGGAAGTCCGGCTCGGCGTGCGCGATGCGTGCGGTGACGACGAGGACGACGGAGGCCACGGCGACCGCGGTCGAGACCGGGTGCCGGCGGAGTGCTGCGACGAGGGTGTTGGGTGCCACGGTGTCATCACAGCCGAGGTGTCGTCACTCCGGCATCGGGCGGTGGCGTGAACCCGGGTGGCCGATCGGCCATCGCCGGTCACCCGCGCGGTGGTGCTCCGACCGCGACCTCCGGCGGGACGTGCTCGACGGGCAGGCGCAGGTGCAGCGCGAAGCCGTCCCCCGGCTGCGGCCCGGACTCGAGCCGACCGCCGAGCAGCGACGCGCGTTCACCCAGCCCGATGAGCCCGAGACCGGACCCGGGGAGCTCGAGTCGCTCGGCACGCGCCGGCCCGTTCACGACGTCGACGAGCACCTGCTCGTGGTGCAGCCGGCCGCTGATCCGGACGCTCGCCCCCGGCGCGTGCTTCCGGACGTTCGTCAGGCCCTCCTGCACGAAGCGGTAGACGGCGCGCTGCACCGGCTGCGACAGGGTGTCCGGCAGGTCGACCGCGACCGAGGTCTCCAGGCCGCTCGCCGCGATGAGCCGGTCGAGGTCGCCGAGCAGGGGCTGCGGTGCCATCTCGCGGTCGGTACCGCCGGACGCGCGGAGCACCTGCACCATCTCGCGGAGCTCCTGCAGGGTCACGACGCAGAGCTGCCGGATCGTCCGTGCGAACTCGCGCTCCCGGTCGTCGCGTCCGGCCATCTGCATCCCGCCGGCCTGCACCGCTATGAGCGTGACCTGGTGCGAGACGACGTCGTGCATCTCGCGGGCCAGGAGCGCCCGCTCGCGGGACAGCGCGATCTCGGCGCCCCGACGACGTTCCTCGGCGCGGGACGCCCGGAGTTCGGCGATGCGGTCGACGAGCACCGCCCGGGTGCGGACGAGCATGCCGATCGCGAGCGGTCCGAGGGCGAAGATGAGCGCGTAGACGGTGGACACGACGATCTCGTCGAGCTGCTGCGGGGGACCGACGACGAAGCCGCTGAACCCGACGAACTGCACGACCGCGGCGAGGAGCATCAGCCACCGTCGACTCGTGCGCTCGCCGAGGGTGAAGAGGGCGATGCTCGCCGCGACGACCCCGGAGCCGATGAAGAGCCCGGGCATCGTGAGCGCGAAGGTCAGCACGGGGAAGCGTCGGCGGAGCACCAGCGCCCCGGCGGCGACCAGGGACAGCGTGATCTCCGTCGTCGTGGCTCCCGACAGGTCGAGCACCGCGTCGACGACCGCAGCCGCCAGGAACACGGCGTCGACCACCCACCACGGCGCCTTCCGGGTGCGCGCCCTGCGCAGGCCGGCGTCGACGAGTCCCTCGAGCCTCCCGTCCAGACCCGACAGCGCAGCCCGGACCCGCCCGGCGGTCTCAGCCATCCAGCAGTCCGGCCTCGGCCGCGCGGAGCGCGAGCTGGACGCGCGTGGTGACGCCGAAGGCGGCGAGCAGGGCGCGCACGTCCTCCTTCACGGTGCCGGTGCTGACGCCGATGCGCTGGCCGATCTCGGGGTTGCTCGCGCCCTCGGCGACGAGTCGCACGACGGCGTGCTCACGGTCGGACAGCTCCGGCGGGACGGCGCTCCGGCGGAGCGCGAACAGGCGGGTGCGGTCGACGCCGGGGGCGAGCACGATGCCCCCGCGGGCCAGCGCCCGGACGTACTCGGCGAGCGACTCGGGGTCGGTGTCCTTGAGGAGGAAGCCGGCCGCACCGGCGTCCATCGCCTCGGCGACGACCTGCGTGTCGGTGTCGAACGTCGTGAGCATCGCGACGGCCGGCGGTTCGGGCAGCTCGCGCAGCTGGGCGAGGACCTGCAGCCCGTTGACCCGGGGCATCCGCACGTCGAGCAGGACCACGTCGGGTCGGTGCCGCCGCACGGTCTCCACCGCGTCCACGTCCCCGCTCGTGGCGAGCACCTCGATGTCCGCCGCGGCGCCGAGGATGAGCTCGAAGCCGTAGCGGACGAGCGTCTCGTCGTCGACGATCACCACCGTGGTCACGGGCGTCATCTTGTCACGACGTTGGCGAACACCGATCGAATCGCTACTGTGAGGCCCACTGGTCATGTCCGCGCATGACCACCTGGACGACCAGCACGCCGAGCGACGGAGCAGAGGGACCCGCATGACGAGCCGCATCACCGAGGGTGCCGAACCGAAGCACCAGCAGCTGCGGCGGATCCTGCTCGACCTCGCGACGACCCGGCTCGCCCCCGGTGCGGCCATCCCGTCGGAGCGGCAGCTCATCGCCGAGTACGGGGTCTCGCGGATCACGGTGCGCGAGGCGCTCGGGCAGCTCGTCAACGAGGGCTACCTGGAGCGCGTGCGCGGCAAGGGGACCTTCGTCGCCCACCGGCCCGTGCAGTCGACGCTGCACCTGGCGTCCTTCACCGAGGAGATGCGGGCGCTCGGGCACGTGCCGACCACCGTCGTGCTCGTCCGCGAGGAGACCGTGCCCCCCGACGACACCGTGGCCGCGCTGCGCCTGGGGGACGGTGCGACCGCGTACCACCTCAAGCGCCTGCGGATGGCCGACGGGGCACCGGTGTCGATCGACGACGCGTGGCTCTCGGCGGACGCGTTCCCCGGGCTGCTCGAGCACGACCTGTCCGGATCCGTGTACTCGCTCGCGGCGACCGAGTACGACACCCCGATCGACCGCGCGCAGCAGACCGTCGCGGCGAAGCCCGCCGCCGACGACGTCGCGACCCTGCTCGGGACGAGGACGGGTGCGCCCGTGCTGGAGTTCGACCGGGTGTCGTACTCCGGCGACCGGCCCGTGGAGCACAGTCGCTCCTGGTACCGCTCGGACCGCTACCGCGTGCAGATGGAGGTCACGGCGACCAGCCCGGCCGCCTGACCTCCACCGCCGATCCCGCGCTGCGCGCGGTGTCAGACCGTGAAGAGCGTCGCGCCGTCGGTGAGCACCGAGCCCACGGTGGACTGCTCGACGGAGTCCGGCGCGCTGCCGAGCACCACCACCGGGCAGACGGGGGAGTAGCCGGCGGCGGAGATCACCGACGGGGTGAACCGCACGACGGGGTCGCCCGCGCGGACGGTGTCGCCCTCGGCCGCGAGCAGCTCGAAGCCCTCGCCCCCGAGCTTCACGGTGTCGATGCCGACGTGCACGAGGACGTCGGTCCCCGCCGCACCCTGCAGGGCGAACGCGTGCGGGTGCAGCTTGACGATCGAGCCGTCGACCGGGGCCACAGCGGTGACGGGGCCCTCGACGCCGGTGGGGTCGACCGCGACCCCGGCTCCGACGAGCTGCCCGGCGAAGACCGGGTCCGGCACGTCCGCCAGGGCGACGACCGGACCCGCGAAGGGCGTCCGGACCGCCGTCACAGCTCGTCCTGGATGTCCTGCGCGAGGTTGTCCGCGATGGGTCCGACGATGACCTGCCAGCCGGTGCCGCCACCGACGACGGCCTGCGCCCCCGCTGCCTGCAGGGCGGCCTTGTCGACGAGGTCGCCGTCCTCCACCTCGACGCGGAGGCGCGTGATGCAGCCCTCGACCTCGTCGATGTTGTCGGCGCCGCCGAGCGCGGCGATGATGTCGGCTGCCTTGATGTCGGCCATCGTTTCCTCCTCGTTGGGGTTTCCGTACAGGTTGACATGCGTCCGGTCCGGGTTCAGACTCGGGAACTGGTCATGACCGGACAGGACCGGCACGGCGTCACGCCGAGCGTACCGGTGCGGTCCGACCGACTCAACTCCCCGACAGCTCCACCCAACGACGAGAGGACCGCCGATGAGCACCGCTGCTGCCACGGACGTGCCGGAGAAGAAGACCCCGAAGAAGCAGTCGAAGCTCTTCGCGAACGCCCAGCGCCTGGGTCGGAGCCTGCTCCTGCCGATCGCGGTCATGCCGGCCGCGGGCATCCTCAACCGCATCGGCCAGCCGGACCTCCTCGGCGCGATCCCCGGCTTCGAGACCGGCGCGGGGGTCATCTCCGCCGCCGGCCAGGCGATCTTCACGTGGTTGCCGCTGCTCTTCGCGGTCGGCATCGCAATCGGCTGGGCGAAGAAGTCCGACGGCACCACGGCGCTCGCCGCGGTCGTCGGCTACATGGTCATGTACGAGGTGTGGAAGGTCATGTCGCCGATCGTCCTCGCGGGCGTGAAGGACGCGAACGGCGACCAGGCCACGATCAACTTCGGCGTCCTCGGCGGCATCGTGATGGGGCTCGTCGCAGCGAACCTCTGGCAGCGGTTCCACCGCACGAAGATGCCCGACTTCCTCGGCTTCTTCTCGGGCCGCCGGCTCGTCCCGATCCTCACGGCGGCCGCCGGCCTCGTCATCGCGGTCCTCATGTCGTTCGTCTACCGCTACTTCGACATCGCGCTCACCGCCGCCGGCCAGGCCGTGGCGGACAACGCCGTGATCGGCGGCGGGATCTTCGGGTTCGCGAACCGCATGCTCATCCCGGTCGGCCTGCACCAGCTGCTCAACTTCTTCCCGTGGTTCCAGCTCGGCAGCTTCACGAACGCGGCCGGCGACATCGTGCACGGCGACATCCCCCGCTTCCTCGCCGGCGACCCCTCCGCCGGCATCTTCCAGACCGGGTTCTTCCCGATCATGATGTTCGCGCTGCCGGCCGGTGCGCTCGCGATCTGGCGGAACGCCAAGCCGCAGAACCGCAAGCTCGTCGGCGGCATCATGCTGTCCGCCGCGCTGACCTCGTTCGTGACGGGCATCACCGAGCCGCTCGAGTACTCGTTCATGTTCGTGGCGTTCCCGCTCTACGTCATCCACGCGGTGCTCACCGGGACGTCGCTCGCCCTCGTGAACGCCCTTGGCATCCACGACGGGTTCTCGTTCTCGGCGGGGGCGATCGACTACGTGCTGAACTTCGGCAAGGCGGACGGGGCGATCTGGCTCATCCCGATCGGCCTGGCGTACGCGGTCGTCTACTACGTCCTGTTCTCCTTCGTGATCAAGAAGTGGAACCTGCGGACCCCCGGCCGCGAGGACGACACCATCGCCGAGAACACCATCGACGCGGCCACCAAGGCCTGATCGCTCGCGCGCCACGTGACGGACGGGAGGCGCGGTGCCAGCTGGCACCGCGCCTCCCGTCCGTCTGTGGAGGCTCGCATGAGATCGGTTTTGACAATCGTTATCAACTAGGCCTACGGTCGTCAGCATGCAGAACCGCCGCCTCCTCGCCCTGCCGCTCGTCGCCGGCGCCGCCGCGCTCGTCCTGACCGGCTGCGCGACCTCCTCGTCCCCCGGCAGCGCGTCGAGCGACGGCACGGTCCGCGTGGTCGCCTCGACGAACGTCTACGGCTCGATCGTGCAGTCGATCGGTGGGAAGGACGTCGAGGTGACGAGCATCCTCGACGACCCGTCGCAGGACCCGCACTCGTTCGAGTCGAGCGCGAAGACGCAGCTCGCGGTCTCGAAGGCCGACCTGCTCATCGAGAACGGGGGCGGCTACGACGACTTCATGACCACGCTCGCGAAGTCCGCGAACACGAAGGCCCCCACCATCAACGTGGTCGACCTGTCCGGGGTCGAGAAGGACGGGGACAAGGAGTTCAACGAGCACGTGTTCTACAGCTACCCCACCATGGTGAAGCTCGTGGCCGAGGTCGAGCAGCGGCTGGCGAAGCTCGACGCCGGGCAGGCCGACACCTTCGCGGCGAACGCGAAGACGCTCACCACGAAGCTCGAGCGTGTCGTTGAGGGCGGCCGGCGGGACGTCGTCGCCCTCCTCGATCGCCTCCGAGAAGGCTTCGGGCGTGACGTTGTCGAGGCCCATCGCCTCGAACAGGTACCCCGGGACGGGCTCGGTGTAGGCGACCTTGTCCCCGTCGACCTTCTGCTTCTCGGCGGCGGTCTGCGACTCGAGGTCCTCGAGCTTCGTGGTGAGCGTCTTCGCGTTCGCCGCGAAGGTGTCGGCCTGCCCGGCGTCGAGCTTCGCCAGCCGCTGCTCGACCTCGGCCACGAGCTTCACCATGGTGGGGTAGCTGTAGAACACGTGCTCGTTGAACTCCTTGTCCCCGTCCTTCTCGACCCCGGACAGGTCGACCACGTTGATGGTGGGGGCCTTCGTGTTCGCGGACTTCGCGAGCGTGGTCATGAAGTCGTCGTAGCCGCCCCCGTTCTCGATGAGCAGGTCGGCCTTCGAGACCGCGAGCTGCGTCTTCGCGCTCGACTCGAACGAGTGCGGGTCCTGCGACGGGTCGTCGAGGATGCTCGTCACCTCGACGTCCTTCCCACCGATCGACTGCACGATCGAGCCGTAGACGTTCGTCGAGGCGACCACGCGGACCGTGCCGTCGCTCGACGCGCTGCCGGGGGACGAGGAGGTCGCGCAGCCGGTCAGGACGAGCGCGGCGGCGCCGGCGACGAGCGGCAGGGCGAGGAGGCGGCGGTTCTGCATGCTGACGACCGTAGGCCTAGTTGATAACGATTGTCAAAACCGATCTCATGCGAGCCTCCACAGACGGACGGGAGGCGCGGTGCCAGCTGGCACCGCGCCTCCCGTCCGTCACGTGGCGCGCGAGCGATCAGGCCTTGGTGGCCGCGTCGATGGTGTTCTCGGCGATGGTGTCGTCCTCGCGGCCGGGGGTCCGCAGGTTCCACTTCTTGATCACGAAGGAGAACAGGACGTAGTAGACGACCGCGTACGCCAGGCCGATCGGGATGAGCCAGATCGCCCCGTCCGCCTTGCCGAAGTTCAGCACGTAGTCGATCGCCCCCGCCGAGAACGAGAACCCGTCGTGGATGCCAAGGGCGTTCACGAGGGCGAGCGACGTCCCGGTGAGCACCGCGTGGATGACGTAGAGCGGGAACGCCACGAACATGAACGAGTACTCGAGCGGCTCGGTGATGCCCGTCACGAACGAGGTCAGCGCGGCGGACAGCATGATGCCGCCGACGAGCTTGCGGTTCTGCGGCTTGGCGTTCCGCCAGATCGCGAGCGCACCGGCCGGCAGCGCGAACATCATGATCGGGAAGAACCCGGTCTGGAAGATGCCGGCGGAGGGGTCGCCGGCGAGGAAGCGGGGGATGTCGCCGTGCACGATGTCGCCGGCCGCGTTCGTGAAGCTGCCGAGCTGGAACCACGGGAAGAAGTTGAGCAGCTGGTGCAGGCCGACCGGGATGAGCATGCGGTTCGCGAACCCGAAGATCCCGCCGCCGATCACGGCGTTGTCCGCCACGGCCTGGCCGGCGGCGGTGAGCGCGATGTCGAAGTAGCGGTAGACGAACGACATGAGGACCGCGATGACGAGGCCGGCGGCCGCCGTGAGGATCGGGACGAGCCGGCGGCCCGAGAAGAAGCCGAGGAAGTCGGGCATCTTCGTGCGGTGGAACCGCTGCCAGAGGTTCGCTGCGACGAGCCCCATCACGATGCCGCCGAGGACGCCGAAGTTGATCGTGGCCTGGTCGCCGTTCGCGTCCTTCACGCCCGCGAGGACGATCGGCGACATGACCTTCCACACCTCGTACATGACCATGTAGCCGACGACCGCGGCGAGCGCCGTGGTGCCGTCGGACTTCTTCGCCCAGCCGATTGCGATGCCGACCGCGAAGAGCAGCGGCAACCACGTGAAGATCGCCTGGCCGGCGGCGGAGATGACCCCCGCGCCGGTCTCGAAGCCGGGGATCGCGCCGAGGAGGTCCGGCTGGCCGATGCGGTTGAGGATGCCCGCGGCCGGCATGACCGCGATCGGCAGGAGCAGGCTCCGACCCAGGCGCTGGGCGTTCGCGAAGAGCTTCGACTGCTTCTTCGGGGTCTTCTTCTCCGGCACGTCCGTGGCAGCAGCGGTGCTCATCGGCGGTCCTCTCGTCGTTGGGTGGAGCTGTCGGGGAGTTGAGTCGGTCGGACCGCACCGGTACGCTCGGCGTGACGCCGTGCCGGTCCTGTCCGGTCATGACCAGTTCCCGAGTCTGAACCCGGACCGGACGCATGTCAACCTGTACGGAAACCCCAACGAGGAGGAAACGATGGCCGACATCAAGGCAGCCGACATCATCGCCGCGCTCGGCGGCGCCGACAACATCGACGAGGTCGAGGGCTGCATCACGCGCCTCCGCGTCGAGGTGGAGGACGGCGACCTCGTCGACAAGGCCGCCCTGCAGGCAGCGGGGGCGCAGGCCGTCGTCGGTGGCGGCACCGGCTGGCAGGTCATCGTCGGACCCATCGCGGACAACCTCGCGCAGGACATCCAGGACGAGCTGTGACGGCGGTCCGGACGCCCTTCGCGGGTCCGGTCGTCGCCCTGGCGGACGTGCCGGACCCGGTCTTCGCCGGGCAGCTCGTCGGAGCCGGGGTCGCGGTCGACCCCACCGGCGTCGAGGGCCCCGTCACCGCTGTGGCCCCGGTCGACGGCTCGATCGTCAAGCTGCACCCGCACGCGTTCGCCCTGCAGGGTGCGGCGGGGACCGACGTCCTCGTGCACGTCGGCATCGACACCGTGAAGCTCGGGGGCGAGGGCTTCGAGCTGCTCGCGGCCGAGGGCGACACCGTCCGCGCGGGCGACCCCGTCGTGCGGTTCACCCCGTCGGTGATCTCCGCCGCCGGCTACTCCCCCGTCTGCCCGGTGGTGGTGCTCGGCAGCGCGCCGGACTCCGTCGAGCAGTCCACCGTGGGCTCGGTGCTCACCGACGGCGCGACGCTCTTCACGGTCTGACACCGCGCGCAGCGCGGGATCGGCGGTGGAGGTCAGGCGGCCGGGCTGGTCGCCGTGACCTCCATCTGCACGCGGTAGCGGTCCGAGCGGTACCAGGAGCGACTGTGCTCCACGGGCCGGTCGCCGGAGTACGACACCCGGTCGAACTCCAGCACGGGCGCACCCGTCCTCGTCCCGAGCAGGGTCGCGACGTCGTCGGCGGCGGGCTTCGCCGCGACGGTCTGCTGCGCGCGGTCGATCGGGGTGTCGTACTCGGTCGCCGCGAGCGAGTACACGGATCCGGACAGGTCGTGCTCGAGCAGCCCGGGGAACGCGTCCGCCGAGAGCCACGCGTCGTCGATCGACACCGGTGCCCCGTCGGCCATCCGCAGGCGCTTGAGGTGGTACGCGGTCGCACCGTCCCCCAGGCGCAGCGCGGCCACGGTGTCGTCGGGGGGCACGGTCTCCTCGCGGACGAGCACGACGGTGGTCGGCACGTGCCCGAGCGCCCGCATCTCCTCGGTGAAGGACGCCAGGTGCAGCGTCGACTGCACGGGCCGGTGGGCGACGAAGGTCCCCTTGCCGCGCACGCGCTCCAGGTAGCCCTCGTTGACGAGCTGCCCGAGCGCCTCGCGCACCGTGATCCGCGAGACCCCGTACTCGGCGATGAGCTGCCGCTCCGACGGGATGGCCGCACCGGGGGCGAGCCGGGTCGTCGCGAGGTCGAGCAGGATCCGCCGCAGCTGCTGGTGCTTCGGTTCGGCACCCTCGGTGATGCGGCTCGTCATGCGGGTCCCTCTGCTCCGTCGCTCGGCGTGCTGGTCGTCCAGGTGGTCATGCGCGGACATGACCAGTGGGCCTCACAGTAGCGATTCGATCGGTGTTCGCCAACGTCGTGACAAGATGACGCCCGTGACCACGGTGGTGATCGTCGACGACGAGACGCTCGTCCGCTACGGCTTCGAGCTCATCCTCGGCGCCGCGGCGGACATCGAGGTGCTCGCCACGAGCGGGGACGTGGACGCGGTGGAGACCGTGCGGCGGCACCGACCCGACGTGGTCCTGCTCGACGTGCGGATGCCCCGGGTCAACGGGCTGCAGGTCCTCGCCCAGCTGCGCGAGCTGCCCGAACCGCCGGCCGTCGCGATGCTCACGACGTTCGACACCGACACGCAGGTCGTCGCCGAGGCGATGGACGCCGGTGCGGCCGGCTTCCTCCTCAAGGACACCGACCCCGAGTCGCTCGCCGAGTACGTCCGGGCGCTGGCCCGCGGGGGCATCGTGCTCGCCCCCGGCGTCGACCGCACGACGGCGTGCTCACGGTCGGACAGCTCCGGCGGGACGGCGCTCCGGCGGAGCGCGAACAGGCGGGTGCGGTCGACGCCGGGGGCGAGCACGATGCCCCCGCGGGCCAGCGCCCGGACGTACTCGGCGAGCGACTCGGGGTCGGTGTCCTTGAGGAGGAAGCCGGCCGCACCGGCGTCCATCGCCTCGGCGACGACCTGCGTGTCGGTGTCGAACGTCGTGAGCATCGCGACGGCCGGCGGTTCGGGCAGCTCGCGCAGCTGGGCGAGGACCTGCAGCCCGTTGACCCGGGGCATCCGCACGTCGAGCAGGACCACGTCGGGTCGGTGCCGCCGCACGGTCTCCACCGCGTCCACGTCCCCGCTCGTGGCGAGCACCTCGATGTCCGCCGCGGCGCCGAGGATGAGCTCGAAGCCGTAGCGGACGAGCGTCTCGTCGTCGACGATCACCACCGTGGTCACGGGCGTCATCTTGTCACGACGTTGGCGAACACCGATCGAATCGCTACTGTGAGGCCCACTGGTCATGTCCGCGCATGACCACCTGGACGACCAGCACGCCGAGCGACGGAGCAGAGGGACCCGCATGACGAGCCGCATCACCGAGGGTGCCGAACCGAAGCACCAGCAGCTGCGGCGGATCCTGCTCGACCTCGCGACGACCCGGCTCGCCCCCGGTGCGGCCATCCCGTCGGAGCGGCAGCTCATCGCCGAGTACGGGGTCTCGCGGATCACGGTGCGCGAGGCGCTCGGGCAGCTCGTCAACGAGGGCTACCTGGAGCGCGTGCGCGGCAAGGGGACCTTCGTCGCCCACCGGCCCGTGCAGTCGACGCTGCACCTGGCGTCCTTCACCGAGGAGATGCGGGCGCTCGGGCACGTGCCGACCACCGTCGTGCTCGTCCGCGAGGAGACCGTGCCCCCCGACGACACCGTGGCCGCGCTGCGCCTGGGGGACGGTGCGACCGCGTACCACCTCAAGCGCCTGCGGATGGCCGACGGGGCACCGGTGTCGATCGACGACGCGTGGCTCTCGGCGGACGCGTTCCCCGGGCTGCTCGAGCACGACCTGTCCGGATCCGTGTACTCGCTCGCGGCGACCGAGTACGACACCCCGATCGACCGCGCGCAGCAGACCGTCGCGGCGAAGCCCGCCGCCGACGACGTCGCGACCCTGCTCGGGACGAGGACGGGTGCGCCCGTGCTGGAGTTCGACCGGGTGTCGTACTCCGGCGACCGGCCCGTGGAGCACAGTCGCTCCTGGTACCGCTCGGACCGCTACCGCGTGCAGATGGAGGTCACGGCGACCAGCCCGGCCGCCTGACCTCCACCGCCGATCCCGCGCTGCGCGCGGTGTCAGACCGTGAAGAGCGTCGCGCCGTCGGTGAGCACCGAGCCCACGGTGGACTGCTCGACGGAGTCCGGCGCGCTGCCGAGCACCACCACCGGGCAGACGGGGGAGTAGCCGGCGGCGGAGATCACCGACGGGGTGAACCGCACGACGGGGTCGCCCGCGCGGACGGTGTCGCCCTCGGCCGCGAGCAGCTCGAAGCCCTCGCCCCCGAGCTTCACGGTGTCGATGCCGACGTGCACGAGGACGTCGGTCCCCGCCGCACCCTGCAGGGCGAACGCGTGCGGGTGCAGCTTGACGATCGAGCCGTCGACCGGGGCCACAGCGGTGACGGGGCCCTCGACGCCGGTGGGGTCGACCGCGACCCCGGCTCCGACGAGCTGCCCGGCGAAGACCGGGTCCGGCACGTCCGCCAGGGCGACGACCGGACCCGCGAAGGGCGTCCGGACCGCCGTCACAGCTCGTCCTGGATGTCCTGCGCGAGGTTGTCCGCGATGGGTCCGACGATGACCTGCCAGCCGGTGCCGCCACCGACGACGGCCTGCGCCCCCGCTGCCTGCAGGGTGCGGCGGGGACCGACGTCCTCGTGCACCTGTCTCTTATACACATCTCCC
>NZ_CP054593.1:3528675-3528786 GCF_013347165.1 Curtobacterium sp. Csp2 | reverse complement strand
TTAAAAAAAAAAAAAAAACAACTACCAACGCACCCCAGCACTACTCTACAGTAGAATACACCCATACACGTCGATCCTCCACAATTACTCACGCCTTCGCTAACATCCCAC
>NZ_CP054593.1:3500508-3528665 GCF_013347165.1 Curtobacterium sp. Csp2 | reverse complement strand
ATGTCGACTCGTGCTCGATCGTCTACTTCGGCGACGGTGCGACCAGCCAGGGCGACGTCAACGAGGCCTACGTCTTCGCGGCCTCGACGAAGGCCCCCGTGGTCTTCTTCCTGCAGAACAACCACTGGGCGATCTCCGTCCCGGTGACCACGCAGTCGCCGAGCCCGCTCGTCGACCGCCCCCGCGGCTTCGGCATCCCGAGCGTCCGGGTCGACGGCAACGACGTCCTCGCCTCGTACACGGCGTCCGTCGTCGCGACCGACCACGCCCGCAGCGGGCAGGGTCCCGCCTTCGTCGAGGCCGACACGTACCGCATCGGTGCGCACACGAGCTCCGACGACCCGAGCCGCTACCGCGAGGACGACGAGCTGGCCGAGTGGGTCCGCCGCGACCCGATCAGCCGGTCGGCCGCCTACCTCCGCAGCCTCGGCGTCACCGACGCGCAGCTCGCCGTGTTCGACGAGGAGGGCGAGGACATCGCCGCCGACGTCCGACGCCGCACGGTCGCCCTGGCCCCGCCGTCGATCGACGTCATGTTCCAGAACGTGTACCGCGAGCCGCATCCGACGGTCGCCGACCAGCAGGCCTGGCTCGAACGCTACGAGGCCGGTTACGAAGGGGGCTCCCACTGATGAGCACCACCGAGCAGCTCTTCGACTACACGCTCCGCGCCCACCCCGGCGCCGGCGAGGTCCCGAGCGACCCCACCCCGAACCTGCCGATGGCGAAGGCGCTCAACGCCGGGCTCGCCGCGGCGATGCAGGCGGACGACAAGGTCCTGCTGATGGGCGAGGACATCGGCCAGCTCGGCGGCGTCTTCCGCATCACCGAGGGCCTGCAGGAGCGGTTCGGCGCCGAGCGCGTCCGGGACACCCCGCTCGCGGAGTCCGGCATCATCGGCACCGCGATCGGGCTCGCCCTGCGCGGCTACCGCCCGGTCGTCGAGATCCAGTTCGACGGCTTCGTCTGGCCGGGGTTCGACCAGATCACCTCACAGCTCGCGAAGATGCAGAACCGACTGCCGGCGCACATGTCGCTGCCGGTCGTCATCCGCATCCCCTACGGCGGGCACATCGGCGCCGTGGAGCACCACCAGGAGTCCCCGGAGGCGTACTTCGCGCACACCGCGGGCCTCCGCGTGGTGAGCCCGAGCACGCCGAACGACGCGTACTGGATGATCCAGGAGGCCATCGCGTCGAAGGACCCGGTGATCTTCCTCGAGCCGAAGTCCCGCTACTGGCCGAAGGGCGAGGTCGACCTGATCGGCGGCCACGTCCCGATGCACACGACGCGCGTCGCCCGCACGGGCAGCGAGGTCACCCTCGTCGGCCACGGCGCGATGGTGGCGACGCTCATGCAGGCCGCCGAGCTCGCCGAGTCCGAGGGCACGAGCTGCGAGGTCATCGACCTCCGCTCGATCTCGCCGATCGACTGGGAGCCGCTCTTCGCCTCGGTGCGGAAGACCGGCCGCCTCGTCATCGCGCAAGAGGCGTCCGGCTTCGTCAGCGTCGGCAGCGAGATCGCCGCGACCGTCGCCGAGCACTGCTTCTACACGATGCAGGCGCCGCCGCTGCGGGTGTCCGGCTTCGACGTGCCGTTCCCGGTCTCGAAGCTCGAACACCTGCACCTGCCCGACGCCGACCGGGTCCTCGAAGCCGTCGACCGCGCACTCGCGTACTGACCAGAACCGTCCTGACCGTCGAAGGAGCCGTAGTGGCCACCGCCGAATTCCCCCTGCCCGACGTGGGCGAAGGCCTGACCGAGGCCGAGATCGTGCAGTGGCGCGTGGCGATCGGGGACGAGATCGCCGTGGACCAGGTCCTCGTCGAGATCGAGACCGCGAAGTCCCTCGTCGAGCTCCCGTCGCCGTTCGCCGGCACCGTCACCGGACTGCTCGTGTCCGAGGGTGACACGGTCGAGGTCGGTAAGCCGATCATCCGGGTCGAGTCCGACGCGTCGGTCGCCTCCGGTGCACCCACCGGTGTCCAGCCGGGAGGCACGGCGCCGGTCGCCGACAGCGTCCCGACCTCGCCCGTGGTCGCGTCCACCCCGGCGCCCGCGCCCGCCGCACAGGCCCCCGCCGCACAGGCTCCCGCTGCACAGACCCCGCCCGCGGCTCCGGCCGCATCTGCTCCCGCCGCGGCCGCGCCGGCGGCGCGCCACGCCGCGGCGACCCCCGAGGTCGCCGACCACGCCACGGTCGTCGGCTCCGACGAGTCCTCCGGGGCCGTCCTCGTCGGCTACGGCTCGGCCACCACGTCCCCGTCGCGTCGCAAGCCGGGTGCCCGCCGGGCCGCAGCCCTCGCGGCCGAGGCGAGCCGTGCCTCCAGTGCGGACGCGCAGGCGGCTGCCGAGGCCGCGTCGGACCCGGGTGAGGACTCGACGGCGCAGGCCGTCGCCGCCCAGGGCACGCGCCCGCGCAAGGCCCTCGCCGCCGTGAACGTCCTCGCGAAGCCGCCGATCCGCAAGCTCGCGAAGGACCTCGACGTCGAGCTGACCGAGGTCGTGCCCACCGGGCTCGCCGGCGAGGTCACGCGCGACGACGTCATCCGGCACGCGAAACAGGCCGGCGTCTTCCGGAACATCGAGACGCCCGAGTGGGGCGACGTCCGCCGCGAGACGATCCCGGTGAAGGGCGTCCGCAAGGCGATCGCGACCGCGATGACGACGTCGAAGTTCACGGCGCCGCACGTCTCGCTGTTCGTCGACGTCGACGCCACCCGCACCATGGAGTTCGTCAAGCGCCTGAAGGCGTCGCCGACGTTCGCCGGCGTGAAGGTCTCGCCGCTCCTCGTCTTCGCGAAGGCCGTGATCTGGGCCGTCCGCCGCAACCGTTCGGTGAACTCGACCTGGACCGACCAGGAGATCATCGTCCACCACTTCGTGAACCTCGGCATCGCCGCGGCGACCCCGCGCGGGCTCATCGTGCCGAACATCAAGGACGCGCAGGACATGTCCCTGTTCGAGCTCGCCCAGGCGCTCGAGGAGCTGACCCTGACGGCCCGCGACGGCAAGACCACGCCGAAGCAGATGGCCGACGGCACCGTGACGATCACCAACATCGGGGTGTTCGGCATGGACACCGGGACGCCGATCCTCAACCCGGGCGAGGTCGCGATCGTGGCGATGGGCACGATCAAGCCGAAGCCGTGGGTCGTCGACGGCGAGGTCCGCGCGCGGATGGTGACCACGATCGGCGCCTCGTTCGACCACCGCGTGGTGGACGGCGACGTGGCCTCGCGCTTCGTGGCCGACATCGCGTCGATCATCGAGGAGCCGGCGCTCCTGCTCGACTGAGCGCCTGCGGCTTCCCGCACGCCGGGGCCGGATCACGCGGACGTCGCGTGGTGTTCACCGCGTTGTCGGTGGCGCGGGCGATGATCGGTGCATGGCCCACCAGCTCCTGACCCCGGCGCAGGAGATCCGGACGGATCGCCTGGTGCTGACGCCGCTCACCCCGGCGGACATCGACGACGTGCACGCGCTGTTCTCCGACGCGCGCACGTGGACCCACCTGCCGACGGCGCGGCACACGACCCGCGCGTCCACGATCGACATGGTGCAGCGGAAGATCGGTGGTCGCGCGCGGCACGGGCTCGGCTCGTGGGCCGTCCGGACGACCGACGGCGCGTTCGTCGGTGTCGGTGGCGTCGACATGACCGCCGGCCAGGTGTGGAACCTGGGCTACCGGCTCGCGCCCGAGTCCTGGGGGCACGGCTACGCGAAGGAGATCGCCCGAGCGGCCCTCGACGCGGCGGCCCGGGTCGACGCCCACGTCCCGGTGACGGGTCGGGTCCTCACGAACAACCCGGCGTCCGCGGCGGTGCTGCGGGCGGCGGGACTCGCGCTCGTGTGGCAGGGCAGCTCGGCCGAGCCGCTGCCGGACGGGGTGGAGCGCCAGGTGTGGGCCGACCGGGCACTCACGGACGACCAGTTCGCCTGGCTCGTGCGCAACGCCTGACGCGTGCGTCGGGGTTCGGCACCTGTCGCCCGTCCCCTGCGCGTCGGGTCAGCCCGCGGTCGTCAGGGTCAGGCTCCTGTCTGCCCAGCCGCTGACCGCATCGGAGTGGGTGGCGACCACGATCGCAGCGCCGGCCGCAGCCATCGCCTCCAGGTGCGTGAGCACGACTTCGGCGTTCGTGTCGTCGAGCGCGCTCGTCGGCTCGTCGGCGAGCACGATGCGGGGCTGCTTCACGAGCAGTCGCGCGAGTGCGACGCGCTGTTGTTCCCCGCCGCTCAGCTCGTGAGCACGGTCCGGACCGCGGCCGTCCAGGCCGACGCTCCGGAGTGCGGCGGTGACCGACGGCGCCGTACCGACCCGGTGCCGTGGACCGGGGAGCGCCAGCTCGATGTTCGCCGTCACGGACAGGTCGGGAACCAGCCCGAAGTCCTGGAACAGGTACCCGAGCAGGTCCCGCCGGATGTGGCGTGCGCGCCTGGCATTCCCCCGGGCGGTGCGACCGTCGACGATGATGCGGCCAGCGTCGAGCGTGTCGAGGTGGCCGATGCAGTCGAGCAGGGTCGACTTGCCCGAACCGCTCGTCCCGCGGAGGGCGAGGACCTCCCCTGGGTCGACGCGGAAGGACAACCCGTGCCACAACAGCCGACCGCCGCGGCGCTTCGACGTGTCCTGGACCTCGATCATCGCGCTCCTGCTCCTCGCTCCCGGACGACGGTCCGGGCCGTTGAGCCGACGACGACCGCTCCGACGGCGGCCAGGGTGACGACGACCGCGGCAGCGAGCAGCGCCGCGGGCTCCGCCGCGCGGGCGACCGGGTCCAGCCCGGAGTGCAACCCGCTCCCGTCCGGACGTCGGCCGACCCAGGTGTCGACGACGGCGACGACTCCGCAGGCCACGAGGACGAACTCGACCGCGAACAGCCCGAGGTCCGCGCGGAGCCCGGACACCCCGGCCGTGGCGAGCACGAAGCGCCGTCGGCCGGAACGCCGTCGGTGTGCCGCAGTGGCGAGGACCGGGAGCGACACCGCGACGGCGAGGCCGCTCACCACCGCTGCCGTCCCGACGCCGACGGCGAGGCGGGCGTGTCGTGCCTCCTCGGCAGCGGCCTGCCCGACGTCCACGACGGCACTGAACTCGCGTCCGATCCCCGCGCGGGTGATGCTGCGCTCGGCGTCTGCCCGGGTGCGGAAGACGACGTCGCCGCTCGACAGCCACGACCCGAGCTGATCCGGTGTGAAGGCTCGGGCCGGGTCGGGCACGACGACCAGCGCGGCGTCGTCCAGCCACGTCGGGCTCGTTGCGTCGCCCGGGTAGGTGTACAGCGGACCGTCCGCCAGCCGGACGGCTGACAGGTGCACGCCCGGATCTGCGGCGTTCCGCAGGTCCCAGTCGCGGAGCGCCCGGACGAGTTCGGCCCCGTCGAGGTCCGTGCCGTCCGGGAGCCACTTCGACGGTCGGGTGCTGCCGGGCGACACACGCGAGCCGTCGGAGGCACGGACGTCCCTGAGGCGGAGGTACCCGTCGTCCACGAACAGCACCGGGACGGTCGAGCGCGCGCCACCGACCGGCACCTCGACCGGCGCGGCGAGGATCGCGCCGCCGTCCACGAGTGCGGACGCCGCGAAGTCCCCGATGCGGTCCCAGTACTCCTGCGTGTCGACCGGGCGTGGGTCCGGCGTGACCCAGAGCTGCACGCTCGCACCGGCGGCACGGAGGTCGCGGTCCGTCGAACCCGACCGCGCCACCGCGGTCGCGCCGACGAGGTCGAACACCGCGGCGACGAGCAGGAGCACCGCCGGGAACCGCGCAACCTGGGCGAGTGCGACGAGCGGGGCGGTCGGGCGCGCACCGCGGACCCCCGCCGCCATCGGCACGCGGAGCGCGGCCAGGACGCCGACGCCGTGCGCCGCGATGACGGGGAGGAGGAGCACGGCGGCGATCGCCGTGACCGCCAGCACGAACGGGCCCACGTCCGCGAGGCGGTTGTACCACCAGAGCGCGGCGGCTCCCGTCGGGACAGCGACCCCGATCAGGGGGAGCAGCGCTCGCACGACGGAGCATTCGCCGAGCAGCACCGCGCCGCTGCTCCGGCCGAACGCCTGCTGCACCGCGTACCGCCGCGGGGCTCCCACGGTCCCGACCAGGCACAGGACGACCGCGCCGTTGACCACGAGCCCCACGAGCCCGAGCGTCCCGTCGAGCCGGTCGCTCATGCCGAGCCGCCGTGCGAGCGGGATCGCGTCGGACGACGCCTCGTACCCGACGCTGCGCAGCGCGTCGACCGTCGCACTCCGGGCGCGGTCGGTCCCGTCGAGCTCGTAGCTCCCGGTGGGGTCGAACTCGACCAGCGCCGCCATCGGTTCGACGCGCGTGGACATGCCGCGGGAGAAGTCCGGGTAGCCGGCGCGGAGCCAGGTCGCGCCACGCGTCCCAGGTGCCCCGGTCGTGAGTGCCGCCCGACGGTCGACGGGCGAGGTACGGTCGGCGACGAAGCGGACGATGGTCACGTGTTCGGTCCGGGCGACCCGCTCGAGTGCCGCGGCGACGCGCTCGTTGGATCCCGTCGCGGCTCCTGCGCTGGCCGTCACCGTCCCCGTGCTGCCGACCGCGCCGGACTCCGCGACCTGGAGCAGGCCGACGAAGCCGAGCACGACCGCGAGGACGGCCGGCACGACGTACGCGAGCAGCAGTATCCGGTGCGACACGTGCGTTCCCCTCGATCCCCGAACAGGGCGGGCGCCGCCGGGGTGCCCACCCTGCCTGCGTGTCAGCAGTTGTGGTAGTACGCCTGGTTGCCGCTCCCGGCCTTCGGGGTCGCTGCGTACGCGTACCGGCCGCCCGGCACGTTCGTCACGCGCTTGGTCTTCTTCCCCACCGCCGTCGCGCCGTGACAGCTCCGTTCGCGGAAGGAGTTCGACCAGACGTCGCCGCCGCTCACGCCGTACTGCCAGAACGCGCCGTCGCCGCCGCGGGCAGTCCCGCCGACGCCCGTCGTCCTCGAGACCGTGGTTGTGTCCGCGGTGGGCAGGACGACACCGCCGGCGTCAGGACCGGACCCGAGTCGCTCGAGCGGCGCGGCCGTCGCCGTCGCGGCGGTGCCGGCCACCAGGCCGACGGTCAGCGCGAGGCCGACCAGCGTGTGCGTGTGTGTTCGGTTCATCGTTCCCCCTTCGTGGTGTGCCCGGAACGGGCATGACCACGATGGCGGGGACCAGGACTGATGTCCAGCCTTCTGGCGTGTTGTATGTCGGTGGCTTCGCTACTCGGCGAACAGCGCGTCGCAGAACGGCGTCACGTCCGTCCGGAACGCCCACTGCACGGTGTTCCAGTCGTGCCCGCTCCCCGGCGCGCTCGACACCGACACCCGGGCCCCGGCTGCCGTCGCAGCAGCGCCGAGCTGCCGCGCGTTCGCCGTGAACTCCCCGTCCACCGCCCCCGCGACGAGCCACACGCTGTGCCCGGCGAGCCCGTTCTTCCGCATCAGGGCGATCGGCGCCGCGGCCTGCCACCGCGCGATCGAGCCGCCGAAGGCTTCGTCGGCGCTGTGCCGCGGGCTCTGGTCGATCGGCTGCAGCTCGCTCGAGACGGCGAGGGCAGCGCCGAAGTCACCCGGGTGCCCGGACAGGAACTGCATGGTGCAGGTCGCCCCCTGCGAGAACCCGGTCAGCCCCCAGGCCTTTCGGTCGGTCGTCGCCGGGGTGTTCGCGAGGATCCACGCGGGGACGTCCTGCGTGACGTAGGTGTCGACGTTCCCGAGCCGGGAGTCGACGCACATCGTGTTGAGCCCCGGGGAGGAGAGCTGGTCGACCGACACGACGATGGGCGCTCGACCGCCGTGGGCCCGGGCGTACTCGTCGAGGGGCGTGGCGAGCTGTCCGGCGGTGAACAGGTCGCTCGGGGCGCCCGGCTGCCCGGAGAACGCGATCACGACCGGGAGTGGCTGCGGGTCCGGGACGAGCGCCGCCGGCGGCAGGTACATCGCCGCCGGCCGGGGGTGGAAGCCGGAGCGCGTGCCCGGGATGTCCGCGGAGACGATCTGCCCGGACGCGGGCATCGCCGGGGTGGCGGAGGCAGTGGCCGTCGGGCCACCGGGCGTCGGCTGTGCAGTCGGCCGTGCGCCCGCGTGGTAGGTCGGGTACGGGTCGCTCTGCACGACGGTGCCGAGCGTCGGGTACTTCGCGAACTCGACGTTGATCCCGAGCGCGGGCACGACGAGCGCCGCGGGGACGAGCACGATCGCGAGGGCTCGTCGCCACCCGCCGCCGTGCACGATCCCGGTGACGGCCAGCGCGAGAGCGGCGCCGGCGAAGGCGCTCCACATCTGCGTGACCGGGCTCAGCGCGACGCCGAACAGGTCGACGACCGAGGTCGTGAACCAGCACGCCACGAGCACCAGTCCGGCGCCGGCGAGGGCGATCCCTGCTCGCCAGGCCACCCGTCGCCAGGCCGCGCGGTCACGCCACCGCCGGACCGCCGGCAGCAGCACCACGAGGGCGAGGACGACGAAGGCCGTGTCGATCGGGACGAGCTTGTTCGGCGCCTGCAGCGGCGTCGCGAGCAGCCACTCGGTCGGGCTCACCGGCTGCCCGCGCCGACGGGTGCCGGCGCGACGGGCTCGGCGGTGGCGGTGTGCGCCTGCCGGAGGGCCCACAGGTGCTTCGGGCGGAGTCCCGGCACGTACGCGCTCGTCAGGGCCCGGGCCACCCGGGGTGCCTGGAACGCACTCGGCACGACCAGCCAGAGCGGCTCGTGTCGGGCGCCGAACTTCTCCTTGAACCGCTGCAGGGACCGGAAGCCGTACACCGGCTCGAGCACCCGGGCGAGCAGCGCGGACCCGCGGGCGACCCAGGAGCCGGCGTCGGTGTGCGGCGCGAGCGGCGTGCCGGACAGGCTGATGGTGGTCAGACCGGCCTCGCGGGCACGCAGGGCCGTGCGGGCGATGAGGAACTCCATGACGCCGGGCATCCCGTCCTCGCCGCGGCGCATCACGTCGAGCGTGTAGCCGGTCAGGGTGCCGTGTTCGTGCACGGGCAGCCAGCTGGTCACGGCGGTGACGCGGTCGTCGGCGGTGACGGCGAGCAGGAGCCGCACGTCGGGGTCGTCGAGCTCGCGGAAGCCGCCGAGCGTGAAGCCCATCTCCGGCAGCCGACGGTCGGCCGCCCAGCGGGTGCAGATCGCCTCGACCTGGGCGCGCATCGCCGGGTCGAGCGCGGCCAGGGTGGTCCACTCGTCGCGCAGGCCCTCGCGGTCGGCGCGGTTCGACGCCGTCCGGAGGTCCTGCCGCTTCTTGCCGCGCAGGTCGAACGTCGTCACGTCGAGCACCGACTCGACACCGACCGGGAACGACGCCCAGCCCTCGGCGGCGAGGATCGTGCGGACGGACTCGTGGACGCTCGTGAACGCGGGGGTCCACCCGTTCCGCTCGCAGGCCCGGGCGAAGGCGGTGACGACCTCGGCGCGGTCACGGGCGGCGCAGGCGGGGTCGGACACCGTCAGGGCGACGTCGCCGTGCACGCGGTAGGCCACCGCGCCCAGCCCGTCGGGGTGGGTCCAGGTGGCGTTGCCGGTCCACGTCCCCATGTGGCCGAGGGTACCGGCGTCCCCGTCGCGGAGCATCTCCCGGTAGCCCGTGTCGCCGAGGGTCGCCGCGGCGAAGCGAGCCCGGACGAGTCGGCCGCGCAGGAGCACGACGGCCAGCAGCACGGCGGCGGGCACGGCCCAGGCGCCGAGCAGCGTCACCTGCCACTCGACCTCGTCCATCGTCAGGCCCCGCCACTGCACGAAGCCCTCGCTCATCGGTTCGATGAGGAACACGTCGGCGAGCACGGCGGTCAGCACGACGAGCAGCCCGGCGGCCAGGACGACACCGGTCCGACGGCCGCGGTGGACGAGCCAGGCGGCGGCGAGGAGCAGGATGCCGACCAGGACGGTCGCCCGGTCGCTCATCGCGTCCGCGAACGGCGAGAGCACGCCGTCCGGCTGCGGCACGACGAGGGTCACGAGCGTGCCGGCACCGAGCGACGCGAGCGTCGCGACGACGACCGAACGGGGCTGGACGGCGGGACGGGCGGCGGTCCGCGGGCGCTCCGGGGCCGGCCGGGAGGCACGGCGCGCCACGATCGCGCCGGCTGCGGTCCCGAACAGGGTCGCCAGGGCACGCGCGGTGTCAGACCCGTGCCCGGCGAACAGCACGAGCGTCAGGACGACCGTCCAGAGGACGGCCCGGATCCGGCGACGACGGCCGACGGGCATCGTCGCGGAGGCGGCGCCGACGAGGGCCGTCGCGACCATCGAGGGGGCGAAGAGCGGCTGGCCCGCCGCGGTCTCGGCGTGCGCCTCGCCCATGGCGGCACCGACCGTGACGGCGAGGAGGGTCGTCCCGGCGGCGGCCAGGGGAGCGAGCACGCCGATGGCCACCGTGCGGAGCGACCCGAGCGTGCGCTCCGCGAGCAGGGTGGCGAGCACGACGACCACGAGGGCGGCCCAGGCGACGGGCGGGTGGTGCGGGAAGTCCGGCTCGGCGTGCGCGATGCGTGCGGTGACGACGAGGACGACGGAGGCCACGGCGACCGCGGTCGAGACCGGGTGCCGGCGGAGTGCTGCGACGAGGGTGTTGGGTGCCACGGTGTCATCACAGCCGAGGTGTCGTCACTCCGGCATCGGGCGGTGGCGTGAACCCGGGTGGCCGATCGGCCATCGCCGGTCACCCGCGCGGTGGTGCTCCGACCGCGACCTCCGGCGGGACGTGCTCGACGGGCAGGCGCAGGTGCAGCGCGAAGCCGTCCCCCGGCTGCGGCCCGGACTCGAGCCGACCGCCGAGCAGCGACGCGCGTTCACCCAGCCCGATGAGCCCGAGACCGGACCCGGGGAGCTCGAGTCGCTCGGCACGCGCCGGCCCGTTCACGACGTCGACGAGCACCTGCTCGTGGTGCAGCCGGCCGCTGATCCGGACGCTCGCCCCCGGCGCGTGCTTCCGGACGTTCGTCAGGCCCTCCTGCACGAAGCGGTAGACGGCGCGCTGCACCGGCTGCGACAGGGTGTCCGGCAGGTCGACCGCGACCGAGGTCTCCAGGCCGCTCGCCGCGATGAGCCGGTCGAGGTCGCCGAGCAGGGGCTGCGGTGCCATCTCGCGGTCGGTACCGCCGGACGCGCGGAGCACCTGCACCATCTCGCGGAGCTCCTGCAGGGTCACGACGCAGAGCTGCCGGATCGTCCGTGCGAACTCGCGCTCCCGGTCGTCGCGTCCGGCCATCTGCATCCCGCCGGCCTGCACCGCTATGAGCGTGACCTGGTGCGAGACGACGTCGTGCATCTCGCGGGCCAGGAGCGCCCGCTCGCGGGACAGCGCGATCTCGGCGCCCCGACGACGTTCCTCGGCGCGGGACGCCCGGAGTTCGGCGATGCGGTCGACGAGCACCGCCCGGGTGCGGACGAGCATGCCGATCGCGAGCGGTCCGAGGGCGAAGATGAGCGCGTAGACGGTGGACACGACGATCTCGTCGAGCTGCTGCGGGGGACCGACGACGAAGCCGCTGAACCCGACGAACTGCACGACCGCGGCGAGGAGCATCAGCCACCGTCGACTCGTGCGCTCGCCGAGGGTGAAGAGGGCGATGCTCGCCGCGACGACCCCGGAGCCGATGAAGAGCCCGGGCATCGTGAGCGCGAAGGTCAGCACGGGGAAGCGTCGGCGGAGCACCAGCGCCCCGGCGGCGACCAGGGACAGCGTGATCTCCGTCGTCGTGGCTCCCGACAGGTCGAGCACCGCGTCGACGACCGCAGCCGCCAGGAACACGGCGTCGACCACCCACCACGGCGCCTTCCGGGTGCGCGCCCTGCGCAGGCCGGCGTCGACGAGTCCCTCGAGCCTCCCGTCCAGACCCGACAGCGCAGCCCGGACCCGCCCGGCGGTCTCAGCCATCCAGCAGTCCGGCCTCGGCCGCGCGGAGCGCGAGCTGGACGCGCGTGGTGACGCCGAAGGCGGCGAGCAGGGCGCGCACGTCCTCCTTCACGGTGCCGGTGCTGACGCCGATGCGCTGGCCGATCTCGGGGTTGCTCGCGCCCTCGGCGACGAGTCGCACGACGGCGTGCTCACGGTCGGACAGCTCCGGCGGGACGGCGCTCCGGCGGAGCGCGAACAGGCGGGTGCGGTCGACGCCGGGGGCGAGCACGATGCCCCCGCGGGCCAGCGCCCGGACGTACTCGGCGAGCGACTCGGGGTCGGTGTCCTTGAGGAGGAAGCCGGCCGCACCGGCGTCCATCGCCTCGGCGACGACCTGCGTGTCGGTGTCGAACGTCGTGAGCATCGCGACGGCCGGCGGTTCGGGCAGCTCGCGCAGCTGGGCGAGGACCTGCAGCCCGTTGACCCGGGGCATCCGCACGTCGAGCAGGACCACGTCGGGTCGGTGCCGCCGCACGGTCTCCACCGCGTCCACGTCCCCGCTCGTGGCGAGCACCTCGATGTCCGCCGCGGCGCCGAGGATGAGCTCGAAGCCGTAGCGGACGAGCGTCTCGTCGTCGACGATCACCACCGTGGTCACGGGCGTCATCTTGTCACGACGTTGGCGAACACCGATCGAATCGCTACTGTGAGGCCCACTGGTCATGTCCGCGCATGACCACCTGGACGACCAGCACGCCGAGCGACGGAGCAGAGGGACCCGCATGACGAGCCGCATCACCGAGGGTGCCGAACCGAAGCACCAGCAGCTGCGGCGGATCCTGCTCGACCTCGCGACGACCCGGCTCGCCCCCGGTGCGGCCATCCCGTCGGAGCGGCAGCTCATCGCCGAGTACGGGGTCTCGCGGATCACGGTGCGCGAGGCGCTCGGGCAGCTCGTCAACGAGGGCTACCTGGAGCGCGTGCGCGGCAAGGGGACCTTCGTCGCCCACCGGCCCGTGCAGTCGACGCTGCACCTGGCGTCCTTCACCGAGGAGATGCGGGCGCTCGGGCACGTGCCGACCACCGTCGTGCTCGTCCGCGAGGAGACCGTGCCCCCCGACGACACCGTGGCCGCGCTGCGCCTGGGGGACGGTGCGACCGCGTACCACCTCAAGCGCCTGCGGATGGCCGACGGGGCACCGGTGTCGATCGACGACGCGTGGCTCTCGGCGGACGCGTTCCCCGGGCTGCTCGAGCACGACCTGTCCGGATCCGTGTACTCGCTCGCGGCGACCGAGTACGACACCCCGATCGACCGCGCGCAGCAGACCGTCGCGGCGAAGCCCGCCGCCGACGACGTCGCGACCCTGCTCGGGACGAGGACGGGTGCGCCCGTGCTGGAGTTCGACCGGGTGTCGTACTCCGGCGACCGGCCCGTGGAGCACAGTCGCTCCTGGTACCGCTCGGACCGCTACCGCGTGCAGATGGAGGTCACGGCGACCAGCCCGGCCGCCTGACCTCCACCGCCGATCCCGCGCTGCGCGCGGTGTCAGACCGTGAAGAGCGTCGCGCCGTCGGTGAGCACCGAGCCCACGGTGGACTGCTCGACGGAGTCCGGCGCGCTGCCGAGCACCACCACCGGGCAGACGGGGGAGTAGCCGGCGGCGGAGATCACCGACGGGGTGAACCGCACGACGGGGTCGCCCGCGCGGACGGTGTCGCCCTCGGCCGCGAGCAGCTCGAAGCCCTCGCCCCCGAGCTTCACGGTGTCGATGCCGACGTGCACGAGGACGTCGGTCCCCGCCGCACCCTGCAGGGCGAACGCGTGCGGGTGCAGCTTGACGATCGAGCCGTCGACCGGGGCCACAGCGGTGACGGGGCCCTCGACGCCGGTGGGGTCGACCGCGACCCCGGCTCCGACGAGCTGCCCGGCGAAGACCGGGTCCGGCACGTCCGCCAGGGCGACGACCGGACCCGCGAAGGGCGTCCGGACCGCCGTCACAGCTCGTCCTGGATGTCCTGCGCGAGGTTGTCCGCGATGGGTCCGACGATGACCTGCCAGCCGGTGCCGCCACCGACGACGGCCTGCGCCCCCGCTGCCTGCAGGGCGGCCTTGTCGACGAGGTCGCCGTCCTCCACCTCGACGCGGAGGCGCGTGATGCAGCCCTCGACCTCGTCGATGTTGTCGGCGCCGCCGAGCGCGGCGATGATGTCGGCTGCCTTGATGTCGGCCATCGTTTCCTCCTCGTTGGGGTTTCCGTACAGGTTGACATGCGTCCGGTCCGGGTTCAGACTCGGGAACTGGTCATGACCGGACAGGACCGGCACGGCGTCACGCCGAGCGTACCGGTGCGGTCCGACCGACTCAACTCCCCGACAGCTCCACCCAACGACGAGAGGACCGCCGATGAGCACCGCTGCTGCCACGGACGTGCCGGAGAAGAAGACCCCGAAGAAGCAGTCGAAGCTCTTCGCGAACGCCCAGCGCCTGGGTCGGAGCCTGCTCCTGCCGATCGCGGTCATGCCGGCCGCGGGCATCCTCAACCGCATCGGCCAGCCGGACCTCCTCGGCGCGATCCCCGGCTTCGAGACCGGCGCGGGGGTCATCTCCGCCGCCGGCCAGGCGATCTTCACGTGGTTGCCGCTGCTCTTCGCGGTCGGCATCGCAATCGGCTGGGCGAAGAAGTCCGACGGCACCACGGCGCTCGCCGCGGTCGTCGGCTACATGGTCATGTACGAGGTGTGGAAGGTCATGTCGCCGATCGTCCTCGCGGGCGTGAAGGACGCGAACGGCGACCAGGCCACGATCAACTTCGGCGTCCTCGGCGGCATCGTGATGGGGCTCGTCGCAGCGAACCTCTGGCAGCGGTTCCACCGCACGAAGATGCCCGACTTCCTCGGCTTCTTCTCGGGCCGCCGGCTCGTCCCGATCCTCACGGCGGCCGCCGGCCTCGTCATCGCGGTCCTCATGTCGTTCGTCTACCGCTACTTCGACATCGCGCTCACCGCCGCCGGCCAGGCCGTGGCGGACAACGCCGTGATCGGCGGCGGGATCTTCGGGTTCGCGAACCGCATGCTCATCCCGGTCGGCCTGCACCAGCTGCTCAACTTCTTCCCGTGGTTCCAGCTCGGCAGCTTCACGAACGCGGCCGGCGACATCGTGCACGGCGACATCCCCCGCTTCCTCGCCGGCGACCCCTCCGCCGGCATCTTCCAGACCGGGTTCTTCCCGATCATGATGTTCGCGCTGCCGGCCGGTGCGCTCGCGATCTGGCGGAACGCCAAGCCGCAGAACCGCAAGCTCGTCGGCGGCATCATGCTGTCCGCCGCGCTGACCTCGTTCGTGACGGGCATCACCGAGCCGCTCGAGTACTCGTTCATGTTCGTGGCGTTCCCGCTCTACGTCATCCACGCGGTGCTCACCGGGACGTCGCTCGCCCTCGTGAACGCCCTTGGCATCCACGACGGGTTCTCGTTCTCGGCGGGGGCGATCGACTACGTGCTGAACTTCGGCAAGGCGGACGGGGCGATCTGGCTCATCCCGATCGGCCTGGCGTACGCGGTCGTCTACTACGTCCTGTTCTCCTTCGTGATCAAGAAGTGGAACCTGCGGACCCCCGGCCGCGAGGACGACACCATCGCCGAGAACACCATCGACGCGGCCACCAAGGCCTGATCGCTCGCGCGCCACGTGACGGACGGGAGGCGCGGTGCCAGCTGGCACCGCGCCTCCCGTCCGTCTGTGGAGGCTCGCATGAGATCGGTTTTGACAATCGTTATCAACTAGGCCTACGGTCGTCAGCATGCAGAACCGCCGCCTCCTCGCCCTGCCGCTCGTCGCCGGCGCCGCCGCGCTCGTCCTGACCGGCTGCGCGACCTCCTCGTCCCCCGGCAGCGCGTCGAGCGACGGCACGGTCCGCGTGGTCGCCTCGACGAACGTCTACGGCTCGATCGTGCAGTCGATCGGTGGGAAGGACGTCGAGGTGACGAGCATCCTCGACGACCCGTCGCAGGACCCGCACTCGTTCGAGTCGAGCGCGAAGACGCAGCTCGCGGTCTCGAAGGCCGACCTGCTCATCGAGAACGGGGGCGGCTACGACGACTTCATGACCACGCTCGCGAAGTCCGCGAACACGAAGGCCCCCACCATCAACGTGGTCGACCTGTCCGGGGTCGAGAAGGACGGGGACAAGGAGTTCAACGAGCACGTGTTCTACAGCTACCCCACCATGGTGAAGCTCGTGGCCGAGGTCGAGCAGCGGCTGGCGAAGCTCGACGCCGGGCAGGCCGACACCTTCGCGGCGAACGCGAAGACGCTCACCACGAAGCTCGAGGACCTCGAGTCGCAGACCGCCGCCGAGAAGCAGAAGGTCGACGGGGACAAGGTCGCCTACACCGAGCCCGTCCCGGGGTACCTGTTCGAGGCGATGGGCCTCGACAACGTCACGCCCGAAGCCTTCTCGGAGGCGATCGAGGAGGGCGACGACGTCCCGCCGGCCGCCCTCAACGACACGCTCGAGCTGTTCAGCGACAAGACCGTGCGGCTCCTCGCCTACAACGAGCAGACGTCCAGCCCGGAGACCGAGCAGGTCAAGAAGGCAGCCGACCAGGCCGACATCCCGGTGGTCGGTGTCACGGAGACGCTCCCGAAGGGGAAGGATTACGTCTCGTGGCAGCAGGCGAACATCGACGCGATCACGGCGGCCCTCGCGAAGTGACCGCCGTCCAGACCCCCTCGCGAACCGCTGCGGCCCCCGGCCGTGGCGGTTCCGCCGTGCTCGAACTCCGTGACGCGGCCCTCTCGTACGGGTCCCGTGCGCTGTGGTCGCACCTCGACCTCGACCTCGCACCCGGGGAGTTCGTCGCCGTGCTCGGGCCGAACGGCGCCGGCAAGACCTCGCTCCTGCGCACGGTCCTCGGCCAGCAGCGCCTGACCAGCGGCACGATGTCGTTCCTCGGCCAGCCCGTCCGACGCGGCCACCGGCGGATCGGGTACATCCCGCAGCAGCGGCTCATGGAGTCCGGTACCCCGCTCCGCGCGCGGGACATGGTCGCGCAGGGCGTGACCGGTTCGCGCTGGGGCGTGCTGCCGGCCAGTCGTGCGGAGCGCGCGCGGATCGACCGGATCCTCGACGAGGTCGGCGCGACGGCGTTCGCGGACGCCCCCGTCGCCGAGCTGTCCGGCGGCGAGCAGCAGCGCACCCGCGTCGGGCAGGCGATCGCGGCCGACCCCGCGCTGCTCCTGTGCGACGAACCCCTCATCTCGCTCGACCTGCGGCACCAGCGCGGCGTCACCGAACTGATCGACCGGCAGCGGCAGCAGCAGGGCGCCGCGGTGCTGTTCGTCACGCACGACGTGAACCCGATCCTCGACGTGGTCGACCGCGTCCTCTACATCGCCGGCGGGCGCTTCCGGATCGGCACTCCGGACGAGGTCCTGCGCGCCGACGTGCTGAGCGACCTGTACGGCACCCCCGTGGACGTCGTCCGGACCATGGGACGCATCGTCATCGTCGGCGGCAACGAACCCCACGACCAGACCGGGGCGCACCACCACTGCGACCCCGACCCGCACGCGACCGTGCCGGACGAAGGGCGGATCTGATGGACGTGCTGTCGACCGTCTTCTCGTTCCAGGACTACGGCGAGCTGCTCGTGCTCGTCCAGAACTCGATCTGGGCCGGCGCGGTGCTCGGCATCGTCGGCGGCCTGATCGGCCCGTTCGTCGTTGCCCGGAACATGCCGTTCGCGGTGCACGGCATCTCGGAGCTGTCCTTCGCGGGGGCGAGCGCGGCGCTGCTGTTCGGCGCGAACGTCGTCACCGGCTCGCTCGTCGGGTCGGTCGTCGCGGCGCTGCTCATCGGGCTGCTCGGCTCCCGGGCCCGCGAACGCAACTCGATCATCGCCGTCCTGATGCCGTTCGGCCTCGGTCTCGGCATCCTCTGCCTCGCGCTCTACAAGGGCCGCGCGGCGAACAAGTTCGGCCTGCTCACCGGGCAGATCGTCTCGGTCGACAACCCCCAGCTCACCTCGCTCGTGGTCGTGTCGGCGATCGTCGTCGTGACGCTGCTGCTCGTCTGGCGCCCGCTGATGTTCTCCTCGGTCGACCCGGACGTCGCCGCGGCCGCCGGGGTCCCGGTCCGGACGCTCGCGCTCGTGTTCATGCTCGCGCTCGGCCTGGCGACCGCGGTGTCCGTGCAGATCGTCGGCGCGCTGCTCGTCCTGTCGCTCCTCGTGACCCCGGCCGCCGCCGCGCTCCGACTGACCTCGCACCCGGTGGTCGTCCCCGTCCTGTCGACGGTGTTCGCGGTCGTGTCGGTCGTCGGCGGCATCCTGCTCGCCCTCGGTGGCGGGCTGCCGATCAGTCCGTACGTCACCACCATCTCGTTCCTCATCTGGGTCGTCTGCCGCATCGTCGGCTCCAGGAGGGACCGCCGTGGACGCGACCGGGTCGCGGTCCGCGAGCAGACCGCCGGGGGCGAGCCGCGCCTCCCGGCCGGCGGAGCCGACGTGTCGACCGACGCGGGCCGCAGGGAAGGAGTCACCGCGTGAACGCCGTGCAGAAGCCGAAGCGGAACACCTGGCAGCGCGAGGCGGTGCGCACCGCCCTGTCGAGCACCGAGGGGTTCGTCAGCGCGCAGGCGCTGCACCAGCACCTGCGGGACGACGGGTCCACGATCGGTCTGGCCACCGTCTACCGGGCGCTCGCTGACCTGGCGACCGAGGGTGACGCCGACTCGCTGCAGCAGGACGGCGAGTCGCTCTACCGTGCCTGCACCACCGACACGCACCACCACCACCTGATCTGCCGGAACTGCGGCCGCACGGTCGAGATCGAGGCCGACCCGGTCGAGCGGTGGGCGCAGGACGTCGCGGCCGCGAACGGCTTCACGAACGCCAGCCACGTCGTCGACATCTTCGGCGAGTGCGCGGTGTGCACGGCGTCGCGGACCGGCGCGTAGTCTCCGGCGCATGCACGTCATCCTGGTGCCCGGGTTCTGGCTCGACGCGAGCGCGTGGGACGAGGTGACCCCGGTCCTGCAGCGTGCCGGGCACTCGGTCCAGGCGATCACGCGCGACGGCGACACGCTCGACGAGCAGGTCGCGGCGATCGTGGCGGTGCTCGACGACGTGGCCACGCCGGAGGAGCCCGTCGCGCTCGCGGGGCACTCCGGGGCCGGGCCGATGGTGCTCATGGCCGCGGACCAGCGACCGGCGCTCGTCGCGCACCTGCTCTACGTCGACACGTTCCCGGGACCGGAGGGCGGGTGCGTCAACGACGAGCTCCCGGTCGTCGACGGCGTCGTGCCGCTGCCGTCGTGGGACGTCTGGGAGCCGGCGACCGTGCGGGGGATGACCCCGGAACTCCGCGCGGCGTTCGAGCAGCGGGCGATCCCCGAGCCCGCGGCGGTGCCCTCGGACCGGTTCCACTACGCCGACGCCGCGCGGCACACGATCCCGGCGACCGTGGTGTCGTGCGAGGTCCCGGCGACGGAGCTCGCGGCGATGGTCGCGGAGCACCACGCGTGGACGACGGAGCTCTCGGCGGTGGAGGACCTGACGATCGTCGGGCTCGAGACCGGGCACTGGCCGATGATGACGGCGCCGACGGAGCTCGGGGAGCTCCTGGTGCAGGCGTTGGCGCCGCGGCCGACGGCGGCGGCGTAGGGCGATCTTCGGCGCCGGCGCTGGCCGGCGTTCGTCGAGCGGGCAGACGTTCGTCGAGCGGGCAGGCGTTCGTCGAGCGGGCAGGCGTTCGTCGAGCGGGCAGCGGGGCGAGGTGGTGCGGGCAGCGGGGCGAGCGGGCCACATCTGGCACGCTCGGCGCGCGGCGACGACGAAGTTCGCCCACTCGACGACACGCGCGGCCGTCGCGTAACGTTGTCCCCTGGTCCGCCGCGTCCGCGTGGCAGACCCAGTTGTTCCAAGCCCTCCGACCGTCGCGAACGCCGCGGTCGCGCGGTGCTCTCGGCCCTTCGACAGGGTCCGCGAGCCTGGGCGGCGCACACAACCCCCTCGGATCGCCCCCGGACGTTCCGCGTGTGCGCCAGGCAAGTGAACTTGGGAGCGGCCGTCCGGTCGCTCGGTACCTCAGGAGGAAACCATGGCAGCAGTGTGCCAGGTGACCGGAGCCACCCCCGGCTTCGGACACAACATCTCGCACTCGCACCGCCGGACGAAGCGTCGCTTCGACCCGAACGTGCAGAAGAAGACGTACTACGTGCCCTCGCTTCGTCGTAACGTCACGCTCACGCTCAGCGCGAAGGGCATCAAGGTCATCGACGCACGCGGCATCGAGTCCGTCGTCAAGGACCTGCTCGCCCGAGGGGAGAAGATCTGATGGCCAAGAAGGGTCAGGACGTTCGTCCGATCATCAAGCTCCGCTCCACGGCGGGCACCGGGTTCACCTACGTGACCAAGAAGAACCGTCGCAACAACCCGGACCGCCTCGTGCTCAAGAAGTACGACCCGGTGATCCGCAAGCACGTCGACTTCCGTGAGGAGCGCTAAGCATGGCGAAGAAGAGCAAGATCGCGAAGAACAACCAGCGCGCCGAGGTCATCGCGCGCTACGCCGAGCGTCGTCTCGAGCTGAAGAAGGCCCTCGTGGACCCGAACGGCACCGACGAGTCGCGTGAGGCTGCTCGCGTCGGCCTGCAGAAGCTCCCCCGCGACGCGTCGCCGGTCCGCTACCGCAACCGCGACGCCATCGACGGCCGCCCCCGTGGCCACCTCGGTGAGTACGGCATCAGCCGTGTCCGCTTCCGCGACATGGCCCACCGTGGCGAGCTCCCCGGCATCACGAAGAGCTCCTGGTAAGCACCGGCTCCAGCGAACGCCCCGTCCCCTCCGAGGGACGGGGCGTTCGTCGTCCGCGGACCCGTACCGGGGTACACGGCCGTCACATCCGTCACTCGGACCTCACCAGACCCTCGACAACCCCGGAAATCCGGGCGAGTCGGTCCGCGACGACCCGTCCGGCTGGTAGGTTCGCTGACGGTTCCGCCGGGTGTCCCGCCCGCCGGTCCAGAACGTCCAGGGCACCCGCTCCGGGCGGGCGGGCGTCCCGCACGTCCCACCGACACTGCAAGAAGTCCGAGGAGGACATCCATGGCTGACAAGTCACTGAACCGCACCGAGCTCGTCGCTGCCGTCGCGCAGGAGTCCGGCCAGAGCCAGGCCACCGTCAACGGCGTCGTCGACGCGCTGTTCAGCGTCGTCTCGTCGTCGGTCTCCGACGGCACCAAGGTCACCATCCCCGGCTGGATCGCCTTCGAGAAGACCCACCGCGCCGCCCGCACCGGCCGCAACCCGCAGACGGGTGAGGCCATCGAGATCGCCGCGAGCGACTCGGTCAAGGTCAGCGCCGGCTCGAAGCTCAAGGCAGCCGTCAAGTAAGACCACTGCACCACACGGAAGGGACGGCTGCGGCCGTCCCTTCTGCCGTTCCCGGGACCGGCCGGCGGTCCGCGACACTCCTGCACCGGCCTGGAGGCGCGGACCACCGCCCACAGGCAGCCCCGTCGGGTGGGTGGTCGCTCCGGGCAGCGCCTAGGCTTGTCGGGTGGATCGGATCGCGCGCATCGCCGGCCCCGCCGTGCTGCTGCTCGTCGGGTTCGTGTCGCTCCTCGTCGCGCTCGTCATCGGCGGAGGCGCGGACCGTGCCCTGATCGCCGACCCCGGCGCGGTCGTGCGCTTCGGGCTGCCGATCGCGCGGCTCGTCGTCGACCTGGCCGCGGCCGCCACCATCGGCGGGCTCGCGCTCACCACGGTGGGGCTCTCGCGCAGCCGCCCGGAGTGGAACCGAGCCATCGACGTCGCGGCGGGCGCGGCCGGTGTGTGGACCGTCGCGGCCGCCGTCGCCACCTTCTTCACGTTCCTCAGCGTCGCCGGTTCCCGGATCAGCCTCGACGAGCAGTTCGGCCAGTCGATGGGGGTCTTCCTCACCGGCACCGACCTCGGGCTCGCCTGGCTCGTCACCGTCCTGGTCGCCGCGGCCGTCACGGTCCTGTGCTTCGCCGTCCGGGCACGCGGCATGGTCGCGCTGACCGCCGGCATCGCGATGATCGGGCTGATCCCGATCGCGCAGCAGGGGCACGCCGCCGGCACCGCGAGCCACGACTCCGCGGTCACCGCACTCGGGCTGCACCTGGTCGGCGCCGCGCTCTGGGTCGGCGGACTCGTGCTGGTCGTGCTGCTCCGCGGAGTCCTCGGTGGCGATCGCCTGCCGTTGGTCGTCGGACGCTACTCGAGCATCGCGCTGGGGTGCTTCGTCCTCGTCGCCGTCTCGGGCGTCGCCTCGGCGCAGATCCGGGTCGGCGCCTTCTCGAACCTCGGCAGCCCGTACGGCGTGCTCGTGATCGTGAAGTCCGCGGCGCTCCTCGCGATCGGCGTGCTCGGCGCCGTGCACCGCCGTCGGACGATCCGGTCGCTCGCTGCCGAGCCCGGTCGCCGCGGACCCTTCTGGACCCTCGTGCTCGTGGAGCTCGCGGTGATGGGCGTCGCGAGCGGGTTCGCCGCCGCACTCGGACGCACCGCCACCCCGGTCGACCAGGTCGCGCTGAGCAAGACCACGAACCCGTCGCCGGCGGAGCTCCTGACCGACGACCCGCTGCCTTGTGACCCGGGTGCCTGGGGCTGGCTGACGGCGTGGAACATCGACCTGTTCTGGCTCATGGCCGCGGTGCTCGTCGCCGCCGCGTACGTCGCCGGCGTGGTCCGGCTCCGTCGCCGGGGGCAGGGCTGGCCGGTCGGGCGGTCTGTGGCGATGGGGATCGCGCTCGTGTCGCTGGTCGTCGCGACCTCGGGTGCGCTGCACACCTACGACCGCTTCCTGGTCTCGGCGAACGTCGGCGCGCACGTCGTCCTCGGCCTGGTGGTACCCGCGCTCCTCTGGGCCGCGGCACCGGTCCGGCTCGTCCGCGCCGCCGTGCACCCGCGCGACGACGACAGCACCGGGGTCCGTGAGTGGACAGGGCTCCTCGTCGACAACGGCGTCGTGCGGTACCTCGTGCAGCCGTTCCCGGCGTTCGTGCTCCTCGCCGCGGTGTGGTGGGCGCTCTACGGCACCCAGGTCCTGCGCTGGTCGGTGAGCGACCCGACCGGACGCACACTCGTCGACGCCGGCCTGCTCCTGGTCGGGCTCCTCGCCGTCCCCACCCTGCTCACGCCGGTCGCCGCCGGTGCCCGCTCGGCCTCGGTCCCCGCCGCCCTGGTCCGGATCGCCGGCGCCGTGGTCGTCGCGGCCGGTGTGGTCTCGCTCGGCGTCGCGCTGCAGGGGCCGCTCGGGCTCGTGCAGGCGTCGTGGTTCGGGGCGATGGGGCGGACGTGGGGTCCGGACCCGCTCGTCGACCAGGCGCGCGGCGGGGTGGTCCTCGTCGTCGCCGGGGTGGCCCTGCTCGTCACGGTCGTGGTCGTCGTCGTGCTCCGACTCCGTCGGGACCGCGGCGCCGTGACGGATCCGCGGCCGACCGAACCGGTGACGGCGGACGCCTGATGGCGGTCGAACTCAGCGCCGAACAGCGGGCCGTCTTCGAGTACATCGAGACGACGCGCGACCACGTGTTCATCACCGGTCGCGCCGGCACGGGCAAGTCCACGCTCCTGAACCACCTGTCGTGGAACACCGAGAAGCAGGTCGTGATCTGCGCACCGACCGGGGTCGCCGCACTGAACGTCGGCGGGCAGACGATCCACTCGCTCTTCCGCCTGCCCATCGGACTCATCGCCGACGCCGAGCTCCGACAGGGACCCGAGACCCGCAAGCTCCTCAACACCATCGACACGCTCGTGATCGACGAGGTCTCGATGGTGAACGCCGACCTCCTCGACGCCATGGACCGCTCGCTGCGCAAGGCCCGCGGACGGCAGTTCGAGGCCTTCGGCGGCGTCCAGGTCGTGATGTTCGGCGATCCCTACCAGCTGCCGCCGGTCCCGGGTGACGGGGACGAGCGCGCCTACTTCACCGACCACTACCGGTCGATGTGGTTCTTCGACGCGAAGGTGTGGCTCGAGGCCGAGCTGCACATCGTCGAGCTCGCCACCGTGCACCGGCAGCGCGACGATGCCTTCGCGGCCATGCTCACCGCGGTGCGGCACGGTCGGGTGACCGCCGACGTCGCCGGGCAGCTCAACGCCGCGGGGGCACGGCCGGCACCCGACGACGCGATCACGCTCGCGACCCGCAACGACACCGTGGCCCGGATCAACAAGGCGGCGCTCGAGCGGCTCCCCGGCAAGGTCAAGACCGCCAGGGCCGACGTCAGCGGCGACTTCGGCGGTCGGAACTTCCCGGCCGACGAAGCGCTCGAGCTCAAGCCCGGCGCGCACGTGATGTTCCTGCGCAACGACCCCGACCAGCGCTGGGTGAACGGCACGCTCGGCGTCGTGACGACCATCCGCGACACCGTGTGGGTCGACGTCGACGGGGAGTCGTTCGAGGTCCAGCCGTCCGTGTGGGAGAAGTTCAAGTACTCCTACGACCCGGACAAGAAGGAGCTCAAGAAGGACACCGTGGGGGAGTTCCAGCAGTTCCCGCTCCGCCTGGCCTGGGCGGTGACGATCCACAAGTCGCAGGGCTCGACGTACGACCGCGCCGTGGTGGACCTCGGCAACCGGGTGTTCAGTGCCGGGCAGACCTACGTCGCGCTGTCCCGGCTGACCTCGCTCGAGGGGCTGTACCTGACGCGCCCGCTCCGGCCGCAGGACATCATCGTCGACCTGGACGTCCGACGCTTCATGTCCGAGGCTCCCCGGATCGTGGCGACCGAGCTCGAGGCCGTCCGCCAGCCCGACGCCGACGCCTGACGCTCACCGCGTCCGCCGCTCGTCCGACGCGCCCGCAGCCCGACGGTCGTCGTCCGCCGAGTGGCCCAGATCTGGCGCGACCGAGCGTCACCGCCGACGGATCGTGCACGCTCGGCGGGCGACGCGCGGCGTGTCCTGCCCGCTCGCGACCTGGCACGAACCTCGGACACGACGTCGCCCCGCCCACCGGGGTGGACGGGGCGTCGAGGGAGCGGTCGATCAGACCGTGGCGTCCATGCGACGCGAACCGCGGATGGCGCGGATGTTCTCACGGTCGGCGCCGAACGCCGTCAGCAGCAGCACCACACCGACGATCGCGTGGAACAGGTTGTCCGCGAAGGTCAGGGCGAAGACGTTGGCCGAGGTGTTGCCGAGCGCGAAGCCGTACACCGCCATGACGACCAGCACGATGCCGACGAGCAGGTTGCCGTTGCGCGACCCGATGGTGGTGCCGAGGCCCGTGATGAGCAGCACCACGGCGAGGAGCACCCAGAGCAGCGCCATCGCCGGGTTCACGCCGAACGCGTTCCAGAGCATCCCGCCCTGACGGCTGAAGAAACCGGGGTCGCCGTCGGCGGCGAGGAAGAAGCCCAGGAAGCCCCAGAGCGCGAGGAGGGCACCTGCCGTCAGGGCCAGGCCGCGGTTCGGCGAGGCGGTGATGCTCGGTTCCTTGATGGCCACTTCGGTCTCCTCCTGGTACAGGGTGGTGGCGGTGGACCCGCCGGCGTACGGAGCCGGTGCGTCCGCCCGTGTGCCGCGTGCGGTGCGGCCGTCGCTCTCGGAGGGGGTGTTCCCCTCGTTCACAGGCGCAGACCGGCGGACCAACGGTATCGTGACCGGCCCCGACCGTCCGAATCGCACGCGAGGAACCAGGCGCACGAGGAGGCCGATGACCGCCACACCGAGGAGGACCAGTCCGGTGACCCGAACGCCCGACCGCACGGGACCCGAGTCGCGGGGACCGAGCGTCTCGCGACGGCTCCGGTGGGGGCTGCTTGCGGCTCTGGGGTTCGTGATCGTTCCTTCCGTCTACGCGGCCGCCGTGCTGACGTCCGTCGGCCAGCGGGTCGAGGACGCCGCGCTGGGCGGGGTCCGGGAGTCCGACCTGTTCGGTTCGGACACTGCGCTGAACGTCATCTCGGTGCCGGTCATCCTGTTGCTGGTCGTCGTCATCGCGGCCGTGGCGTTCGCCCGACGCCGGCTCGCGGTGGGGCTCGGAGCAGGTGTCGTGGTGCTCGCGTCGGCAGCGACCTCGACGCTCGTGAAGCGTATCGCCGAGCGCCCGGAGATCGCCCAGTCGACGACCCCCAACTCGTTCCCCTCCGGTCACGCCACCATCGCGCTGGCCGCCCTGTTCGCCGTGCTCATGGTGACGCCGAGGCGCTTCCGCGGGGTCGTCACCCTCCTCGGCACCGCGTACGCGGTGTTCGTCGCGAACCAGACGGTGGTCTACGGCTGGCACCGGGTGAGCGACATCGTCGGCGCCTGCGCGATCGCCCTGTTCTGGGTGGGCGTCGTCCGGGCCGTCGGACCCCGGGTGGACCGCGGTGAGCGCGGTGACCGTGACGGCAGCAGAGCACCTCGGCGGGTGGTGACCACGATCCTGCTGATCGGCACCGCCGTCACGTTCCTGGTCGGCGTCGTGGCGCTCGTCGTCGGCCTGGCCGGGGGCTCGCACGACCACGGTGCGATCCTGGTCGCCGGGCGCATGGCGTCGAGCGCGAGCGTGCTCGCCGTCGTGTCCGTGGTCTGGCTCGCGGATCGTCAGCACCACGCGGACCGGACCGACACCGCCGCGCTGCCCGCCCAGCGCTGACGCCCGAGCACCGCACCCGAGGCCGTCCGACCCCGTCCGACCCGTCCGCCCACACGCGCCGCCCCTGTCGATGGAGCAGACGACGTCGGGTACCGGCGCAGGACCCGACATCGTCTGCTCCATCACGAGCCAGCGACTGGCGAGAGCCGGTGTCGGGCGGGCACCGCACCCGAGCCCGGCACTGGCGGGAATGCCGCCGCCTGCGCTACGTTGTACCCTCCAAGTCGATGCAAACGCATCGATCGGGCGCTGGTGGACGAACCGGCGCGAGCGAGCAAGCCAGGAGGCGCGCACCATGCAGTTCGGCATCTTCACCGTCAGCGACGTGACGACGGACCCCACCACCGGCCGGACGCCGGACGACACCCAGCGCGTCAAGGACATCCTGACGATCGCCGAGCACGCCGACCAGGCGAGCCTGGACGTCTTCGCCACGGGTGAGCACCACAACCCGCCGTTCGTCGCCTCGAGCCCGACGACGATGCTCGGCTACCTCGCCGGTCGGACGAAGCACATCACCCTGTCGACCAGCACGACGCTGATCACCACGAACGATCCGGTTCGCATCGCCGAGGAGTACGCGATGCTCCAGGTGATCTCCGACGGCCGCATGGACCTCATGATGGGCCGCGGCAACACCGGCCCGGTGTACCCTTGGTTCGGCCAGGACATCCGCCAGGGCGTGAAACTGGCGATCGAGCACTACGCGCTCGTCCGCCAGCTCTGGGAGAACGACGTCGTCGACTGGCAGGGCAAGTTCCGCACCCCGCTCCAGGGCTTCACGTCGACCCCGCGCCCGCTCGACGGCGTCCCGCCGTTCGTCTGGCACGGCTCGATCCGCACGCCCGAGATCGCCGAGCAGGCCGCCTACTACGGTGACGGCTTCCTGCACAACAACATCTTCTGGCCGATCCAGCACACCGAGCAGATGGTCGGTCTGTACCGACAGCGCTTCGAGCACTACGGTCACGGCGCCGCCGACCAGGCGATCGTCGGTCTCGGTGGGCAGTTCTTCGCCCGGAAGAACTCGCAGGACGCGTGGAACGAGTTCCGCCCGTACTTCGACAACGCCCCGGTCTACGGCCACGGCCCCTCGATGGAGGACTTCACCGCCCAGACCCCACTGACGGTCGGCTCGCCGCAGCAGGTCATCGACCGGTACGCGACGATGAAGGACCACGTCGGGCACTACCAGCGCCAGCTGTTCCTGATCGACCACGCGGGGCTGCCGCTCAAGACGGTGCTCGAGCAGATCGACATCCTGGCCGAGGACATCGTCCCCGAGCTCCGTCGCATCAACGACGCGGACCGGCCGGCGCACGTGCCGTCGGACCCGCCGTCGCACGCGGACCGCGTGGCCGCGGCCCTCGCCGCCGGCACCGTCGGCAGCGACCACGTCGCGGCCGAGGACGCGTGGACGGGCGCGTCCGTCTGACCGCTCACGTGACCCCTGACGGACTGGAGGCACGGTGCCAGCTGGCACCGTGCCTCCAGTCCGTCGCGCCGGTGACGTTCCGTCCCATCGCGACCGACCTGGGATGCCGATCCGCGCATCGGAAGCCGGATCTCCGGTCCTCCGATGCGCGGATCGGCCTCCTGTGCGCCTGGTTCCTCGCGTGCGATTCGGACGGTCGGGGCCGGTCACGATACCGTTGGTCCGCCGGTCTGCGCCTGTGAACGAGGGGAACACCC
>NZ_CP054593.1:3414422-3500498 GCF_013347165.1 Curtobacterium sp. Csp2 | reverse complement strand
GCTCCAGGTCTTCGCGCGTGGTCATCCGTCCATACTCGCACGTTCGTGCGAGTCGTGCTACCGTCGATCCGGCAAGAGTCGCACACTCGTGCGACTCAGGACGGGAACGAGGAGAGGAGCGTCCCATGGCCTGGCTGGTCCTGGTGGCGTCCGGCGTGCTCGAGGCGGTGTGGGCCACCGCGCTGAGTGCGTCGAACGGGTTCAAGAAGGTGGTCCCGACGATCGTGTTCGTCGCCGGCATGACGCTGAGCATGGTCGGCCTGGCCTTCGCGATGACGACGATCCCGGCGATGAACAGCAGGCGCAGGACCGTGACGGGCTCCGCCCCGGTGGCCATGCCCCACAGCACGGTGAGCGCGGCGCCGGTGCCCGTCCACACGGCGTACGCGGTGCTGATCGGGATGTGCCGGAGCACGTAGCCGAACGCCACGAGGCTGACGACGATCGTGACGGCGAAGACGGCCGTCGGACCCGGCTGGCTGAAGCCGTCGCTCGCGCCGAGGGCGGTCGCCCAGACGGTCTCGAGCGCGGCGCTGACGAACAGGACGAGCCACGCCACCTCAGCTCACCACCTTGAGGCCGACCACGCAGGCGACCAGACCGAGCACGAGGGCGACCCGGGCCAGCGACGCGGCCTCCTGTCGGCGCAGGATCGCGACGACCACGGTCAGCGCGCGCCGATCCCGACCCAGACGGCGTACGCCGTGCCGACCGGGATCGCCGTCATCGCGAAGGCCAGGCCGACCATGCTCAGCGTCATGCCGGCGACGAACACGATCGTCGGGACCACCTTCTTGAACCCGTTCGACGCACTCAGCGCGGTGGCCCACACCGCCTCGAGCACGCCGGACGCCACCAGGACCAGCCAGGCCATGGGACGCTCCTCTCCTCGTTCCCGTCCTGAGTCGCACGAGTGTGCGACTCTTGCCGGATCGACGGTAGCACGACTCGCACGAACGTGCGAGTATGGACGGATGACCACGCGCGAAGACCTGGAGCAGCGCCGCGTCGACGTGTCCGACGCCGCGTGCCGCGTGCTCGCCCGGGACGGCCTCGGCGCGTTGAGCGTCCGGGGCGTCGCGGCCGAGGCCGGGCTGCCGCCGAGCACCGTCCGGTACGTCTTCCCGACCCAGGCCGCGATGCGCGAGCACGCCATCACGCTCGTGTTCGACCGCACGCGGGAGCGCATCGACGCGATCCCCGCCGGGCTGCCGGACGACGAGACCGCGCGGTGGATCCTGGTCGAGCTCCTGCCGCTCGACGACGAACGCATCGTCGAGCTCGACGTCTACCTGGCGCTCGGGAACGCGGCGCTGACGGACGACGCGCTCCGGCCGGCCCTCGACCGGGTGGTCGCCGAGATGCGCGCCTGGTGCGACCGGATCGTCGCGCTGGTCGGGGTGCCCGAGGACGACCGCGTCGACGAGGCCTGTCGGCTGCACGCCCTCGTGGACGGCCTGGCCGTGCACGTCACGCGTCTGGCCCCGGGGGAGTCCGGCGAGTGGGCGATCGCGCTGCTCGACCGGCACCTGACGGGCCTGCCCACCGCCTGAGACCCGGCACCGCGCGGCACCGCGCGGCTCGGCGGGAGCGGACGTGCTCCTCGCCTATCCTGTCCCGGTGACGAGCGCCCCCACTCGCCCCACCCCGACCCGCACGCTCACCGGCCCCGGCCTGGTGCTCGGTGCCGTCGTGGTGCTGCTCGCCGTGCGCGTCGTGTCGCCGAGCGTCGGGACGACCGGGCTGCCGGACGTCGTGCAGGACTTCCTGACCCTGGCGATCAGCGTCGTGGTCGAGTCGCTGCCGTTCGTCGTGCTCGGCATCGTGCTGTCGATCGTCGTCGAGGTGTGGGTGCCCGTCGGCGTGCTCGAGAAGCTGCTGCCCGAGCGCCCGCTGCCCCGGCGCGCGGTGATCTCGCTCATCGGCATGCTCTTCCCGGTGTGCGAGTGCGGCAACGTCCCGCTGGCCCGCGGGCTCATGCTGCGCGGCTTCACCCCGGCGGAGGCGGTCACGTTCCTGGTCGCGGCACCGATCCTCAACCCCCTCGTCATCATCAGCACCGCGCAGGCGTTCGGGTGGTCCGGCTGGATCCTGGTCGTGCGCATCGTCGGCGGGTTCGTGCTCGCGAACCTGGTCGGGTGGATCGTCGCCGCGCACCGCCGCCCGGCCGAGCTGCTGCTGCCCGCGTTCGAGGCCCGGTGCCGCGCGGCCGTCGGCGCACCGCGGGCCCGGAACCGCTGGCGGGAGAGCGCGGCGCAGTTCGGCGGCGAGACCGCGACGATGATGCCGGCGCTGTTCGTCGGCGCCGGACTCGCCGCGGCGATCCAGGTCGCGGTGCCCCGGTCCACCCTCGTCGCGATCGGGGCGAACCCGGTGCTGTCCGTCGCGGCGATGATGCTCCTCGCCATGACGGTGTCGCTCTGCTCGAACGTCGACGCGTTCTTCGCCCTGTCCTTCGCCTCGACCTTCCTGCCGGGGTCGATCACGGCGTTCCTGCTCATCGGGCCGATCATCGACGTGAAGATGATCGCCCTGCTCCGGACGACCTTCCGGGCGCGCTTCCTGGTGCTGCTCGCCGTCGTCTGCACTCTGTTCACGGCAGCGGTCGGGTTGGTGATGAATGTCCTCGTCTGACAAGGGTCCCGCGTACCTGGGGCTCGGATCGGTGCTCGCGGTCGCACTGTGCACGCTCTGGCTCGCCGCCGTCGGGCACCTCGACCTGTACATCAACCCGCGGTACGACGTCTTCACGATCGTGCTCGCGGCGGTGGCGGTCCCGGCCGCGGTCGCGGGACTCGTGGTGGTCGCGCGCGGCCACGGGCACCGGCACGACGACGGGGCCGACGACGACCACGGCGACCACCACGACGGGCACGGCGGCCACGGCGCGTCCACCGCGCCGACCCGCCGCCGGGTCCTCGGCCGGGTGCTCGGCGGTGCGGCGGCGCTCGTCACCGTCGGGGTCACGGTCGCGATGCTCGTGCTGCCGCCGGCGACCCTGTCGGCCCGGACGGCGCAGCAGCGGAGCGTGGACACCCCGACGCTTTCGAACGCCACCGGGACTCAGGACGTCGCGCTCCTCGGCAGCGCCGGCGTCGACACCTCGCAGTACGGCGTGAAGGACTGGGCCGCGGTGATCCGCCAGACCACGGACACCTCGTCGCTCGTCGGCAAGCCCGTGCGGCTCACCGGGTTCGTGGTCCCCGGCGCCGACGGCACGTTCACCCTCACGCGCTTCGTGATCAGCTGCTGCGCCGTCGACGCCCAGCCCGTCGGACTCGGGGTCGTCACCGACGGCACCGTGCCGGACGCCGACCAGTGGGTCCGGGTCGAGGGCAAGCTCGCGGCGAACCCCGACCCGTCGGCCGACGCACGCATCGTGATCCGGGCCGCGAGCGTCACCCGGATCGCCCAGCCGTCGGACCCGTATGAGTACTGACCGCCCCCCGCAGCTGCGCCGCCGGCCGCGGGACCGGTTCCGCCGCCGGCTCGTCGCGTCGCTGACGGTCTTCGTGCTCGTCGGCGCCGTGGCCGCGGTGATCGGCGCGCAGCAGGGCCCGCGGCTGCGCGACGTCACCTACGACCCGAGCGGGCTGGTGTCCCGGCCGGCGCAACGGGTGATCCTGACCGCGAACCAGGCGCTGCAGCGCGTGTCCGCCGGAGACGTGACGGTGACCCCGGCGGCCGCGCACACGGTGACCTCGAGCGGCAACACCATCGCCGTCGAGTTCGCCGGGCCGCTCGCCTACGACCGGTCGTACGAGATCGCGGTGACCGGCGTGCGGGCACCCGGGCAGCCCGCGACGTCGGAGCTCCGGACGACGATCCGGACGGGCAGCACCGACGTGCTCGCGCTCGTCCCGGCCACGAGCCGCACGAGCGGGACGAGCGGGACGAGCGGCACGAGCGGGACGAGCGGCACCGCAGGGAGCGCCGACAAGGACCGCATCGTCCGCCGGTCCCTCGACGCCGGCGGTGCGACGACCGTCTACCAGGCCGCAGACATCACCGAGTACGCCCGGCTCGGCCGCTCCCTGGTGGTCGTGAGCGGCACCGACGGCCGGTCCGCCGTCGACATCGTCTCGCTCGCGGGCGGCGTGCAGGACCCCTCCGCGCCCGTCGAGCACCTCACGCTGCCCACAGCCGAGGGCCGCGTCACCGCCCTGCACGTCGCCGACGACGGCGCGTCCTTCGGGTTCGAGTACGCGGACACCACGACCGGGCAGTCCCGGGACGTCGGCCTGTACGTCGTGGACATGACCGGCACGCACCTGCCGACCGCCGTCGCCGCGGACGGCAAGCCCACCGCCGGCGCCGTCCCGATGACCGTCGCGCAGTGGGCCTACGTGCCGCGGACCGAGCGGGCCCTCGTCCGGACCGGTTCGGACGACCTCGTGCTCGTCGACGTCAGCGGGCAGACCGACCCCGTGCGGCTCGGGAGCGCCACCTACCTGCACGGCTTCGTGGGCACCGGGACGACGGCCGTGGTCGAGACGGGCACCGGGGTCGTCCGCCTCGACCTCACGGACGGGAAGCGCACGCCCCTGGCCGCCCCGCCGGGGAGCACCGACGCCGCCTACCTCGGGCGGATCGCCCAGCTCGACGACGACACCTACGTGCGGGTGGTGGGCGACGTGCGTCCGGACGGGACCCTCGCCCAGCGGATCCTGCGCGTGGACGCGAGCCGAGCCTCCCGGCTGCCCGTCGTCGTGCCCGCGGACGCGAGCATCACCGCGGTCTGCCCGTCGCCGAACGGGCAGTTCCTCGCCGTCGCGACGAAGTCGGCGACGAGCGACCTGGTGAGCATCGTCGACGCGTCCTCCGGGGCGCTCGAGGCGAGCATCGACGCGGCCTCGGTCGACTGGTGCGGCGCGCTGCCCTCCGGCGACGAGATCAGCTGACACGCGGTGCGCGCAGCACCAGCAGCGCCGCGCAACACCGGCAGCCCGCAGCGCAGCAGCCAGCGCGTCAGCGCCGCAGGGTCTGCTTCGGGTACTCCCCGAACCGCCGCAGGTACTCACCCGAGAACCGGCCCATGTGCGTGAACCCCCACTGCACCGCGACGTCCGCGACCGACACCGTGCCCGGCTCGGACCGCAGCAGGTCGTCGTGGGCGCGGCGCAGCCGGACCTCGCGCAGGTACTCCATCGGCGTGCGCTCGAGCACCCGCTGGAAGGACTCCTGCAGCCCGCGGACGCTCAGGTCCGCCGCCCGTGCGATGTCCGACACCGTGAGCGGCTCGTGCGCGCGGGAGTGGATCGTCTCGACGGCCGCGCGGACACGGACGTTCCGGTGCTCGCCCCAGCCGACCGGGGCCGTCTCGCCGTGGAAGCGGTACAGGTCGAGCAGGGCGCGGACGACGTCGCGCTGCGCCTCGTGCCAGGCGAGCGACTCGGCACCCTCGTCGCGCAGCGCCCGCACCGAACCGCCGACGGCCGTCCGCCAGCGGTCCACCGAGGCGGCGTCCGGCGGGGTGAAGCGGTCGAACGCGAGCGTGCCGTCGACCAGGTACCGCTCCGACGCGACGTCGAGCACCAGGTCGCGGTCCAGGTGCACGAGCCGCTGGTCCCAGTCGCGGTACTCCATGTCGAAGCGCTGCTCGATCGGGAAGAGCGTCGGGACACCCAGCTGCATCCGGACCGCGTTGCGCCCCACGTCGACGGTCGCGGACCCCGAGTCGATCCACTGCACGACGACCTGCCCCTCGACGGCGACGTCGCCGCGCAGGGAGCCGTGCATCTGGGAGCGCCGGATGCTCATCCGGTCGTCGCCGATCGCGACGTAGCGGTACCAGTAGTCGTCGTCGACGTGCGACGAGTGCCAGGACTTGCCGGCGTACATGCCCGCGAGGTCGGCGATCGCCGCGTCGGTGTCCGTACCGGACACCGACACCAGGGACCGGGGTCCCTCGTTCGCCGTGGAGGTCATCGGCCCAGCCTCCCCCGCGTGCCCGGACCGTGCAGCGTGTCGCGTGGGTCGGACTCGTCGGTCGCGTTCCGCGGACAAGCCGCGTGCGCCGGACAGGCGGGATGACGGACGGGAGGCGCGGGGCACCGCGCCTCCCGTCCGCCTTCGGGTCGCGTCGCGGACGCGACCCGTCCCGCTGACTAGGCCAGCGTCGCGGTGTCGATCACGAAGCGGTACCGGACGTCCGAGGAGAGCACGCGCTCGTAGGCCTCGTTGATCTGGTCCGCCGAGATGAGCTCGGTCTCCGGCAGGATGCCGTGCTCGGCGCAGAAGTCGAGCATCTCCTGGGTCTCGCGGATGCCGCCGATGGCCGAGCCCGCCCAGCTGAGGCGACGCGGGATCAGGGCGAAGGCGGGGACCTCGAGCGGCTCGGACGGGGCGCCGACGTTGACCATCGTGCCGTCGACCTTGAGCAGGCTCAGGTACGCGCCGACCGGGATCTTCGCCGAGACCGTGTTGATGATGAGGTCGAACGAGCCGCGGAGCTCCTCGAACGTCTTCGGGTCCTTCGTCGCGAAGTGAGCGACCGCGCCGAAGCGGAGCGAGTCCTCCTGCTTCGAGGTGGTCTGCGACAGGACGGTGACCTCGGCGCCGAGGGCCGACGCGATCTTCACGCCCATGTGGCCGAGACCGCCGAGGCCGACGATCGCGACCTTCTTGCCGGGGCCGGCACCCCAGTGGTGCAGCGGCGAGTACAGGGTGATGCCCGCGCACAGCAGCGGGGCGACGCGCTCGATGTCGAGCGACTCCGGGACGCGGAGGACGAAGTCCTCGTTCACGACGACGGCCTCGGAGTAGCCGCCCTGGGTGATCGATCCGTCGGCGGGGTCGACGCCCGCGTAGGTCTGGATGTTGCCCTTCAGGCAGTACTGCTCCTCGCCGGCGACGCAGTTCTCGCACTCGCCGCAGGAGTTCACCATGCAGCCGACCCCGACACGGTCGCCGACCCGGTGCTTGGTGACGTCGCTGCCGACGGCGGAGACGTGGCCGACGATCTCGTGGCCGACGACCTGCGGGTACTGGATCTCACCCCACTCGCCGCGGACGGTGTGGATGTCCGAGTGGCAGATGCCGGCGTAGGCGATGTCGATCTCGACGTCGTTCGGGCCGAGGTCACGGCGGGTGATGGTGGTCTTGACGAGCGGCTCGGTGGCCGACGGTGCCGCGTACGCGTTGACGGTGCGCATTGGTCTCCTCGTGGTGGTGCTTCGCGGGCCGGGTGCGGCCCGCCCACCAGTGTGGTCCCGCGTCCTGGGGACAGGGGGGTTGCGATGGGGTCCCCCTCTCAGGAGCGGGCGGGCGTGTCCCCGGGCCGGGTTCAGGTGCGGGTGCCGTGTGCCCATGCCGCTCGGCGCCCTGCACTGGGCGCTCTGCGCCTGGCGCGCGGCGCTCTTCGCTCCGCGCTCAGCCGACGAGCCGCGCGAGCCGCTGCCCCGCCACCGTCGCGAACCGCAGCGGGTCCCGCAGGGCGTCGTCCGGCTCGCCGGTCGTCTGCGTCGCGAGCACCACGAGCGAGGCCGCGGCCGTGAAGGCGTCGAGCGGAGCGTCCACCTCGCCGGCCACGAGCAGCGCGGTGGCGGCGGGAGCGTGCGCGTCCCGGAGCGCCAGCACGACCGACGGCACCTTGCCCGCCGCGCTCTGCTCGTCGAAGCGGCCCTCGCCGGTGACCACCACGTCGGCCCCGCCGAGCAGTCCGGGCAACCCGAGCAGGTCCGCGACCGCACGGGCTCCGGGGACGAGCGTCGCACCCCAGGCGAGCAGCCCGAAGCCCACGCCGCCGGCCGCTCCGGCCCCGGGGGTCGTCGGGTCGACCGCGGGGAACCGGGCGGCCCACTCCGCCAGCCGGGCGTCCACCGCGCCGATCCGGTCGGCGGGCAGGCCCTTCTGCGGGCCGAAGACGGCGGCGGCGCCGGTGGGTCCGAGCAGCGGCGACACGACGTCGGTGAGCACGACGACCCCACCAGGGGGCAGCGGCCGGAGACCGCCGGCGGCGGCGCTCGCCGCGCCGTCCGCGCCGCCCACGTCGCCCGCGTCGCCCGCGTCCAGCCCCAGCGCCTCGAGCACCGGTCGCCCGCCGTCGGTCGAGGCACTCCCGCCGATCCCGAGCACGAGCCCGGTCGCACCGGCGTCCAGCGCCGCGGCGATCGCCTCGCCGAAGCCGCGGCTCGTCGCCGTCTCCGGCCGCAGCACGCCGCCGAGGAGCGGCAGTCCGCTCGTCGCCGCGAGCTCGACGACCGCCCGACCGTCCGGCAGCTGCAGCCAGTGGGTGCCGACCGGCTGGCCGTCCGGCCCGGTCACCCGGACCGGCACCCGTTCGGCGTCCGGGTACGCGACGGCGAACGCGTCGAGCGTGCCCTCGCCCCCGTCGGCCATCGGCACGAGCACCAGGTCGTCGTCGGGACGCTCGGTCAGCCAGCCGTCACGTACCGCCCCCGCGACGTCGACCGCGGTCGCGGTGCCCTTCAGGGAGTCCGGAGCGATGACGACGCGCACCCGACCACGCTAGCGGGATCCGAGCGCGAAGCGGGGGTGCGGCGCCCCACCGGTCGCCAGGTCCGCCACCAGCTCGCCGAGCAGCGGCGCGAACTTGAACCCGTGCCCGGAGAACCCGGTCGCGACCGTCAGCGGGCCGCGTCGGTCGATCACGAAGTCCTCGTCGGGGGTGGTGTCGTACAGGCAGCTGATGAACGTCGGTCGGCTCGCGTCGACCCCGGGGACGTACCGCGCCACGTAGGCCTGCAGGCGTGCCGCCTCGTCCGGTCGAGGGGCGAAGTCCCGGTCGTCCGGGTCGACGACCGGTCCCGTCCCGTGGAACCCGACCTTGACGCCCTCGCCCGGGGTGAGCAGGCCGTACACGTCGTCGCCGTCGGCCCAGTGCACGAAGCTCGGCCAGGCGTCGTCCGGCCGCTGGCTGGGGAAGTGGGCGGGCTGCTCCTGGGTGACGCGGACGGCCGGGAGGCGCGCCCCGCGTCCGGCGAGCACCGTGCCGACCAGCGTGGGGGCCCACGACCCGGTGGCCGCGACCACGGACCGGCTGCGGATCGTCCGTGGTGCGTGGGAACCCGGTCCGCCGCCGTCGAGGGTCAGGGTGAGCTCGTCGCCGTGGTCCTCGACCTGCGTGACCCGCGTGCCGAACCGGAACTCGGCGAGGCCGGTCCGCTCGGCGAGCCGCAGGAAGGTCTCGATCGCGACCGCCGACCGGATCCGGCCCGCCGTCGCGTGGGCGAGGACGTGCCCCTCGAACGCGATCCCCGGCCAGCGTGCCGCGGCGTCAGCGGGGGAGAGGCGCTCGTGCGGGATGCCTCCGTCCGCCAGCGCGGCGGCGATCGCGTCGACGACCTCGGGACGCCCGTGGTCGACCGCACCGGTCCGGTCGAGCAGCGTCGCGCCCGACTCCCGCTCCAGCGCGTCCCAGAGCGCGAGCGCCCGGGTCGTCAGCGCGACGTACTCCGGGTCGGTGTAGCCCTGCCGGAAGATCCGGGTCGCCCCGTGCGACGATCCCCGGTCGTGGCCGCGGGCGTGCTGCTCGACGAGCAGGACGCGCTCGCCGCGGGCCGTCAGCGCCCACGCCGTCGCGACGCCGACGACCCCGCCGCCGATCACGACGTGCGTGGTGGGGTGCGGGGTCGCGGTGCTCACGGGGTCGGTGCTCGCGGACTCGGGCGTGCTGCTCATGCGCCGAGGGTAACCGTGCTCAGTAGGCGATGCGGCCGTTCCGGTCGTGGAACTCGCCCGTGGGGCCGTCGGGACCGACCGTCGCGAGCGCGACCGTCGCGTCGGTGCCCTCGGTGACGGTCTGGTGGCCGCCGAACCCGTTGAACGCCGTCGCCGTGTACCCGGGGTCGCTCGCGTTCACGCGGAACTCCGGCAGGTTCTTGGCGTACTGCACCGTGAGCGCGATCAGGGCCGCCTTCGACGCCGCGTACGGCACGGCCGCGACCGGGTACTCGTCGTGCCCGGGGGTCGTCAGCCACCGCGTGAACCCGACGCCCGACGCGACGTTGACGATCACCGGGGCGTCCGACCGCCGGAGCATCGGGAGCGCGGCCTGCGTGACCCGGACGACCCCGGTGACGTTCGTGTCGAGCACCTCGGCCATCGCGGCGGCGTCCAGGTCGTCCACCCCGGACGCGGAACCGAGCACGCCGGCGTTGTTCACGAGGACATCGAGCTCGGGGACCTCGGCGAGTGCCCGGTCGACGCTCGCCTGGTCCGTCACGTCGAACTGGACGACGTGCGCGCCGAGCGCCCGGACGTCGTCGGCCCGGTCGGGGTCGCGCACCCCGGCGTACACGGTGTGGCCGGCTTCGAGCAGGCGGCGGGTGGTCTCGAGACCGAGGCTGCGGTTCGCCCCGGTGATCAGTGTCGTGGTCATGCCCCGAGCCTGCTCCTCGGTCCTCGCGCGTCCCAGGCCCTGCGCGACGGTGGGACCAGCGGTACCAGGACCACGGTCGGGATCGGCGGCATGATCGACCCGTGGACGAGTTCGCGAACGTGCTGCGTGCCTGGCGGGACCGGGTCCGACCGGAGGAGGTCGGACTCCCCGCCGGGTCGGGCCGACGGACGCCGGGACTCCGACGCGAGGAGCTCGCGGCGCTCGCCGGGGTGAGCGTCGACTACGTCGTCCGCCTCGAGCAGGGCCGTGCGACGAACCCGTCGCCGCAGCTGCTCGGTGCCCTGGCCACCGCCCTCCGCCTGAGCCGCGAGGAGCGCGACCACCTGCACCGTGTCGCGGGCGCCGCCACACCGTCGCGCGGGGTCGTCCCGCGGCACGTCACCCCCGGGGTGCAGCGGATCGTCGACCGGCTCGGCGACGTGCCGCTCGCGGTCTTCACGGCGGCGCACGACATCATCCTGTGGAACCCGCTCTGGGCCGCGATCGACGGCGACCCGACCCGGCGGACCGGTCCGGAGCAGAACCTCGTGTGGCGGCACTTCACCCGGGGACACGAGGGCGTGGAGTGGGACGCCGAGCACGACGAGGCGTTCTCGAGCGACCTCGTCGCCGACCTGCGGCAGGCCCTCGGCCGCTACCCCGCCGACCGCGGGCTCGCCGACCTCGTCGCGGCCCTGCGCCGGACCTCGCCGGAGTTCGAGCGCCGCTGGGACACCGGCCGGGTCGCGCAACACCGGACGAGCCGCAAGGTGGTGCACACCCCGGTCGGCCCGATCACCGTGGACTGCGACGTGCTCACCGTGCCGGACAGCGACCTGCGCATCGTCGTGTTCACCGCGGTGCCCGGATCGCCGGACGCAGCCGCGCTCGACCTGCTCGCCGTGACCGGGCTCCAGGACTTCCCGGACAGGGGCGCCCGAACGGTGTAGGCGAACACACATCTGCGCGACCTACGGTTCGGGGAAGCGCGAACGCGTGTACTCCCGGACCGGTCGAAGGACCGCTCACCACGAAGAGATCGGTCCGATGACGACGATCCCGCTCGCCCCCGGCTTCACCCGCACCCGTCCCGGGAACGGCGGCCGCACCGGCACCTCCACCTACTCGGCGCTGCTCGCGCAGGTCAAGGACCACGGTCTCCTGCGACGCCGCACCGGCTTCTACTGGTCGCTGTTCGGCGGCCTCGTCGCCACCCTCGTGCTCGCGTGGGTCGCGTTCTCGTTCCTCGGCGACTCGTGGTTCCAGCTGATCGTCGCGGGGGTGCTCGGCGTGCTGTTCACGCAGTTCGCCTTCCTGTCGCACGAGGCCGCGCACCGCCAGGTGTTCGCGTCGCAGAAGTGGAACGACCACGCGGGCCGCTGGGTCGGCACCTTCCTGGTGGGCTTGAGCTACTCGTGGTGGATGAACAAGCACACCCGTCACCACGGCAACCCGAACACCGTCGGCAAGGACCCGGACATCGAGCCGGACGGCATCCGCTTCCTGCCCGAGGACGCCGCCGCGGCGAAGGGACCGTTCATGCGCACCTTCCTGCGCTTCCAGGGCTGGCTGTTCTTCCCGCTGCTGACGCTCGAGGGCGTGAACCTGCACCGGCACGCGGTGGCCTCCGTCGTCCGTGGCGCCGGTGGTCGTCCGGACACGAAGGGCCGCGTGCTCGAGGGCACGCTGCTCGTGGCGCGGTTCGCGGTCTACCTGACGGTGGTGTTCTGGTTCCTGCCGTTCGGGATGGCGTGCGCGTTCCTCGGCGTGCAGTTGGCCGTGTTCGGCGTGATGATGGGCGCCTCGTTCGCGCCGAACCACAAGGGCATGCCGACGATCGCGCACGACGCCAAGGTCGACTTCTTCTCCCGCCAGGTCCGCACCTCCCGCAACATCCGCGGCGGCTGGTGGGTGTCGTTCCTGATGGGCGGCCTGAACTTCCAGGTAGAGCACCACCTGTTCCCCTCGATGCCCCGGCCGGCGCTCCGGCAGGCGCGGCTGCTCGTGCGGGACCACTGCGACACTCTGGACGTGCCCTACACCGAGACGACGCTGCTGCGCTCGTACGGGATCGTGGTGCGCTACCTCAACCGCGTCGGTCTGACCGCCCGCGACCCCTTCGCGTGCCCGATGGTCGCGCAGCTCCGCATCCACTGACCCGGCCAGCCTCGACGGGAGCCCCGGCTCACGACCCCGGCGTCAGCCGGTAGACCAGCCCCGCGGTGTCGTCCGTGACGTACAGGCTGCCGTCCGGGCCGGGCAGGGCGTCCACCGACCGGCCCCACCGCGACCCGTCGTCGTCCTGGAACCCCTCGACGATCGTGCGCGGCCGGCCGAGGCTGTGCGCGGTGTCGTCCCAGGCGCTGTACGAGACCGACGGTGGCCGCGGTGGCTTCCGGTTCCACGACCCGTGCGTCGTGACGAGTGCCCCGTCCGCGTACGCCGCGGGCAGGGCGCTCCCGCGGGTGAACACGAACCCGACCGGGGCGCTGTGCGCGGGGAGCCCGACCATCGTCGGGGTGACGGTGGCGCAGTCGAGGGCCTTGCCGTCGGCGTTGTTCGCGGGGTCGTCGACGTACCCCATGTCGAGCAGGTCGGGCTTCCCGCGGGAGTCCGGCTGGCAGAACGGCCACCCGAGCTCGGCCCCCGCCGTGATCCGCGTCACCTGGTCGTCCGGGTGCTCGTTCACGTACGCCTGCACGCGCTGCCCGTAGTGCCCGCTGCCGTCGTGGAACGGGTACGGCTGCTAGTCGGCCTGGTTCACGGCGGCGAAGAGCGTGCCGTCCGGCGCGTGCGCGAGCCCCTCGCCGTTCCGGACCCCGGTGGCCAGCAGCGTGTCCCCGGTCCCGTCGAGCCGCACCTGCCGGATCACCGCGCGGTCGGGGTGGTCGCGGCGGTCGGCGCCGTCGCTGTTCGACGCGGAGCCGATGTCGTAGGCCACCACACCGTCCCGCACCGCGACGAACTTGCCGCCGTGCCCGCCCGTCGGCAGCCCGTCGACCAGGACCCGGTGGTCGCCGAGCGCGCCGTCGTCGTACCGCCAGGTCTCGATGCGGGTCGCCTCGCCGAGCACCACGACGGTCCGGCCGTCGTGCTCCGTCACTGCGACGCCCTGCGGGTCGTCCAGTCCGGTCGCGAGCCGGTGCACGGTCGGCGCCCGGTCCCCGCCGCGCGGCTCGAGGCGCAGCAGCTCCCCCTCGGAGCCGGTGGTCAGGAGCATGCTGCCGTCGGGGAGCCACGCGGCCATCCGCGCACCGGGGGCGTCCGCCCAGACCTCGGCGCGCCAGCCGTCGGGCACGCGCAGGGAGCGCCCCGCAGCGCGCCCGGCGTGCGCGCCGTCCGCGACGGTCAGCCGCACGGTGTGCAGTCCGGGCGCCGGGTTCCCGGTCGTCGCCGCGGCCGCGGAGGGCGCCGACTCGGGTGGTGCGGACGTGCACGACGCGATGCCCACCACGACGAGCGCCGCCGCGGCGGCGCTGCCCAGGACCCTGCTCATCCGTTCCACAGCGGCAGGCTAGGCCGGGTTCGTCGCGGCCGGCACGCGAGTGCGCCAGCTGGACGGCCGTCTGCCGGACGCGCCCACGGGACGGACGGGAGGCACGGGGCGGGCTCGCCACGGGCCTCCTGTCCGGTGGGTCGCCGGCTCTGGAGCGGAGCGCTGCGCGCTCAGATCGCGGCGGCGACCGACCAGAACTCGGGACCCGGCTTGCTGATGAGGCGCTGGTCCGCGAACGACCCGTCGGCGAACGTGAGGCGCGCGACCGGAACCCCGCCCTGCGCGGTCTTCCCGGTGTCGACGATCGACGCGACCTGCGCCCGCGGGATCGTCACGAGGTGCTCCGCGGGGAGCTGATTGCCCGTCATCCCGAGGTCCCACATCGACAGGGACTGCTCGCTGATGACCATCAGGTAGGGGCCGGCCTCGTTCGGCAGGGTGCGGGCGGTGGAGCCCTCCTCGCCGCCGGTGTGCTGCGACCGCGAGACGGCCGTCTCGACCGCCGAGGTGACGAGGTTCATGAGCCGGCCGTCGACGCCGACGCCGCCACCGCCCCGCTTGAAGCCGCTCGGGACCACCTGGCTGTGGACGAGCACGCGGTCGCCGTCCGGGAGCAACCGGCCGATCTCGGACGCGACGTCGATCGCCGGGCCGGTGAAGAGCGCCTTGTACTTGTCCATCAGTCCCATGGGTCCTGCTCTCGTCGGGGAGTGCGCCGGTCGCGCTCCGTCGGCAAGAACCGTAGTGGCGGGGGATTTCTGTGGGGAAGCGCTTACATTTGTGGGGCCACGGTCTCGTTCTCCGGAAGGCGGGGTCGGCCGGGGGGTCTGCGTCCGTCGCTATCCTCGATGGCACGCGACCGACGAGGGAGGACTCGATTTGGGCATCCAACATGCGCTTCGGCGTGCACGGCAGGTCGTCGCAGCGACGATGAACCCGACGATCCCGATGTCCGGCTTCGACTGGGTCGGTCCGGACGGAACCGTCGACGAGGGGGCGCTGTCGGAGACCAGGCAAGCGATCGAGCTCCTGCTGACCGACCGTGCCGTCCTGCACGTCGGACGGATCAGCGCGCTACCGACGGAGGCGAGCAAGCGCCAGGAGCTCTCGAACGCGATCGTGCGGACGGTGTTCGATCGGCTCCCCGCCCGGCGGAGCGTGCCCGAGGAAGCGCTGAACGCTGCACTCGCGATGTTCGCCGAGGACGTGGCACTGGTCCGCCGCGATGCGGTCGATGCGGGGGTGCTCAGCCGGTCGCCGGACGGTGCCGCGTACCGTCTCGTGTCGGAGTGAGCGACGCTGTCGCTGCACCCACCTGCGCTCCGAGCCCGGCGGCAAGCACGTGAGCGTCCTCGAGCGGCAGCCACCAACAGGTCCAGCTGACGGCTTCTCCGTCGTCTGAACGGAAGCGTTCACCCGCCCGCCAACGCTCCGCGATGTCCGCGTCCGGCAGCGCGATGAGGAAGAAGTGGCGCACTGCGATCTCATTCCGGAGGGGCGAAGATCGTACCGCTGCGGGGCTGCCTCACCGTTCTGCCGGACCGCTGTGATCATTCTCGTCGTGGACTACTCCCACAATGGGAATATGCTCGCAGCGTGAGCACACCTGAACTCCGCGAGCCAGCCTTCTGGGTCCTGACCACGCTCGCTCGTGGGCGGGCGCACGGCTACGGGATCATCCAGTCCGTCGCCGAACTCTCCGCCGGCAACGTCGCGCTCGCCGTGACGACGCTCTACAAGACCCTGGAGCGACTCGAGTCGGACGGTCTCGTGGAGGGAGCCGGAGACGAGGTCATCGGCGGGCGTCTCCGGCGCTACTACGCGCTCACCTCGGCAGGGACGCGACGTCTGGAGGACGAGACCGACCGGCTCGCCCTCAAGGTACGAGCACTCGAAGCCGGACTCCGCCGACCGTCCGTCGCACCCGGTCGGGCGTTCGGAGCATGACCAGCGCGCTGGAGCGCCGGTACCGTCGCCTCCTCGGGTGGTACCCCCGTTCGTGGCGAGCCGTCCACGGTGAAGCCTTCGTGGGAACCCTCCTCGACGTGGCGGACGGAGAGGACCGCACGCATCCGACCCGCCAGGAACAGTGGGCGATCGCGGGTCACGGCATCGAGGCGCGCCTCGACCGCATCGTCCTCCCGGAGGTCCGGAACGCCGCCAGCACCGCCGCGCTCGCGATGGGGGCCGGCCTCGGGCTGGCCGAGTTCGTCTTCACGAGTTGGTCGCCGTGGATCCACAGCAATCCGGCTCCGGGACTGATGGTCCAGATCGGACCGTTCCGTGACACCGGCTTCGTGTACGCCGCGCTCTGGGGTGTCGCGCTCTCCGCGGCTCTGGCCGGGCGGTGGGCGGTCGGGAGGGCAACACTGCTCATCCTGGTGCTGCTCGCCACTGTGTCGCCGTACTTCCTCGCCTCCCCGACCGGCGTGTGGAGCGTCGACCGAGCGACACTGTTCCTGCTCAGCACGTGTGCCGTCGTCGCAGCCCTCGGACGACCACACCGGTCGCACCACACCGCCGCAGCGGCGGTCGGCTGGGCCCTGCTCGGCGCGCTCAGCTACGTCTCGACGAGCCACCTCAGCGAGTGGCTCTCCAGCCGATCGATCTGGAACGGGAACCTCTACGCCTGGTACGCGACCGGCGTCCTCGAGCTCGCAGCGATCGGGCTGGCGCTCGCACGCTACTGGCGAGCTGCCTTCACGATCGTGCTGAGCCTGGCGCCCTACGTCGGGGCGCTCAGCTTCAACAGGCTCCGCGGCTACGTCGGTGACAGTGGCTCCGTGACCTTCCTCGCGGTACCGCTCCTGGTCGGCTTGCTCCTCCTGGTCCTGCACAGCTCCGGACGTCTGGAACTCCCCCCGGCGCCGAGCAGGCGGACCTCCCCGTGACGGAAAAGAACGAGAGATCCACCGCTCACGACGCCGAGCAGGAACGGTCGCTCGTGTTCCGTGAACGCCACCGTGCGCCGAGTTGGATCGTGCTCCTCGGGACCATCGTCGCTGTCGGGAGTGCTGCTGCGCTCGCCGCCTCCGTGCCGTCGATGCCCGGCCGGTCCGTTGCCGACGCGAGCATGCTGGTCACTGTACTGAGCATCGGCACCCTGATCGGACTGGCCGCGGCGACCCAATCGCTCGTGATCACGGTGCGGGAAGGCAGGCTCGTGGTGTGGCTGACGCCCTTCTTCCGGAAGGCGGTTCCGACCGTGCAGATCACCTCGGTCAGTGAGACGGTCATCGCCCCGGTGACGTACGGCGGTGTCGGTGTCCGTCGCGCACCGGGGAAGCCACCGGCAGTGTTCCAGCGCGGCGGGACTGCTGCGGAACTCAGGATGCGGGACGGCTCGACGCTCATCCTCGAGTGCGACGACGTCGTCGGTCTCGCAGCGGCTGTCTGATGAGGACTCAGCAGGACCTGCGCAGTGTCTGCTGAACACCGGTCGGTGTCGTCGTCGTCGCAGTCGCCCAGGGAAACGCTTGACGAGGATCACCCGGTCCCCTTGCATCCTCATCGAGCGATCGATCGGTGCGCGGCCGTCGGTGAGGGGTGCCCGCGAGCGCGAGGCATCGGTGACGGGCGTCGACTGACAAGTCAACCGCGGTCCGGCATCGGCTCGGTAGCCGATCGGCCCTCGAAGCCCTGCTCCTCCAGGCCGGCCTGTCGGACCGGATACTGATGTCATGGCATCACCGCTCGTCTCCGACGTTGCTCATTCTGGCCTCACCGTGGCCGACCTCGATGACGCGTTGGAGCTCTGGTGCGCAGGTCTCGGCTTCACGCTCGAGCGCACCTTCACGCTCGACGCGGACGTCACTGCGGCGACCACCGGTGTCCAGGAAGCGGTGATCCGCGCCGCCACGGTGACCCTGGGACCCCACCGGATCGAGCTGCTGCAGTACGACCCACCCCGGACGCCCGAGTCCGCCGGCTCACCTGCAATGCTCGGCACGGTGCACATCGCGCTCACGGTCGCGGACATCGACCGGGCGCTCGAGCTCTGCGCTGCATACGGCTGGAGACCGGTCGGGGCGCCCCACCGGATGACCGAAGGTGCACGAGCCGGCACACGCATCATCTACCTCGAGGGTGTGCTCGGCGGATTCCTCGAACTGATCGCGCCGCCACAGCTCCGGTAGCCCGCGTCGGCCAACCGGTTGATCGTTTAGTTCTCGATGACTTCACTGCCGATCGGACTGGCAGGGAACTCCATCAGGTGCCGAACAGGCCGAGTGCTCCTGAGATGGCGACCCCCAGACCCATGACGATCCCCACCGTGCTCCCGACGATCACGGCCAGCCGCTGATCCTTGTCCATCCCCATGGCCCGAGCGTAGGAGTGTCCGTCGCCGATCGTCCACCAAGGCAGGGTGTGTCTGACGACGCAGCTACTCGGCGAAGCACGTGACCGTCGTGTCGGCGAGCAGGCAGCATGAAACGCGGGCCCACTTGACGGCTGCTGACCCGCAAGGAGCACCCGATCAACTTCTTCAACGCCAAGCGCCCGGTCACCGTCATCGTCCTCGGGGTGGTCTTCGCGGCATGTGGGATCTTCTACGGTCTGTCGCCATCCGAATCGGGTGTGCGGCCTCCTCAGCAGATCATCACCGGCACCTCGATCGACGCACTCAGCCGCTACGGCAGAGTGGGTGCATGGTCAGCGCAGCACCCAACACGATCCACTTCCATCGCAAGCACCACAAGGCAGTGATGTCCGGCGAGAAGGTCACCACCGTCCGGTGGAACGAGGACGTACCGGTGGGAGCAGCCGTGTTCATCTTCGATGAACACCCGACGGCAGGACCGGTCCCCGGCACCGTGATCGCCGTGCACCGATACCGGCTCGACAGCCTCACTGCCGAACAAGCCCACCAGCCTCCTGAGACTGACATGCAGCTCTTCGCGCAGCAGCTGCGCGAGAACTACTACCCGGATATGCCTTCCGACGCTGTGGTCGAGGTCGCCGAGCTCGCGATTGAGGCGTCCCGATAGCCGATCCTCAACAGGCGGCCGTCCACCCAGCGGCGCGGTGCCGCTACCGCCACCAGGCATCCGGGACCGGCTGTCGCACATAGGTGGTCCGCAAGCTCTCGCGAAGAAGGGACGCCATCCGAACAGGCGTCGCCGCTCGCCGAGAGCGCGATCGCTCCGGTGCCCGATCGTCTCCGGGGCGACGCCGAGAACAGGCCGACGACAGCCGACACGCGGACGTCGCTCCCAGAGGAGTGAAGAAGCAGAGAGGACAGGAGACGCCCGAGAAGCGCCAGATCCCACAGAGAGCGAGTGACGGGAATCGAACCCGCGCTACCAGCTTGGGAAGCTGGAGTTCTACCATTGAACTACACTCGCGCATCCCGCCGAGCGGGACGAAGCAAGCCTAGCGGATTCCACGCTGGATGCCAGCCGAGCACCCGGCCGCGCGTCGCGCGGCGGACCCGCCCCGTGCCTCCAGGCCGTTCGTTGGGTCTCCCCTGTGAGGTGCCCCACCTGACGGACAGGTGTCGTCGCCGTGTGTACCGTCCAGGTGGATCGAGCCCCCGACGCGAGGAGGACCCGGATGGTCAGGCATCCCCTCATCGACGACGTGGTCGGCCCCGCCATCGTGGTCCGGTCCGCCTCGCCGGTGGTCTGGTTGACCGAGTCGCTGGCCGCCCTCCTGCGCCGCGCCGCCGAGTCCGGACGCACGGTCGTGCTCCGCACCGGACGGGAGGCAGCACTCACCCCCGCCCTGCGGCACGCGCTGGGCGCGCACCACGCCGCGTGGGCGGTGGACGAGGCCGACGGATCGCTGCGGGACGGGCGGACGGGGGTCGCCGCCTCCGGCGTCGAGGACTTCGTCGAGCACGGGCCCGAGTTGGTCGGCCCGCCGTCGCCGGCACATCCCGAGGTCGCCGACTCGGTCCGGCAGATCAGCATCGACCTGACGCTCCGCCACCACGCGGACCGCGCGGTCGACATCGGCACCGCGATCGAGGCGCTCTGCGGCACCGTCGGCACCTGTCCGACGCACTGGGGCACGAGCGAGCCGCTCACGGTGCCGTGGGACCGCTGGGTCGTGACGCAGTACGCCAAGCACGAGGCACCCGGGGTGTCGACGTCGTACGCGGTCGGCAACGGGTTCTCGGCGACGATGACCGCGCACCTGGTGGACGGCGTGGTCGTGGAGACGATGTCGGCGGTGCTGACGATCCCGGAGGACGGCGCGGACCCGGCGCTCGCGTCGAAGCTCCTGGACGCGGTGCACCGGGTGGCGGACGAGGTCGAGCCCGTGTTCGGCGTGGTCATGCAGCGACGCGGGGACGCGGATCACCTGGTCCGGGCGGTCTCGCACGGCGAGCCGTCGCCCCTCGCGGTCGTGGTGGGTGCCGAGGCCACGGCGTTCCTGGACCGCGACGCCGTCTGGCCGCCCCCGCGCACGACGACGTCGGTGTTCGGCGGCGGGGGACTGGTCGTGCGGTTCGACGACGGGTGGGAGGCGCTCGAGGCGTTCCTGGACCGGATCGACGAGGACCGCTTCCTGCAGCTCGTCGGCGGGGCGCCCCTCGACCCCGCGCACGACGACGGTGCCCTCGACGGACACGACCGCGGCGAGCACGCCGGGTCGCAGCGCACCGGTGGACAGCGGGGCGGTCAGGGTGCCGCGTGACGTGACGCTCCTCTGCCGCGGGCCGGTGGAGACCCGTGACGTGGCCGAGGCGCTGCTCCTGCACGACGAGACGTGGGGGGTACGGGCGCTCGACGACGGCCCCGTGCTGCAAATCTGCCGGGACGCGGCGACGCCGGTGATCACGGTGCTCGGTGTCCGGCGCGTGGACTCCCTGGACGAGGTGCGGCGGATCCTGCCGGACGCCCCGTCGCTGTCGACGCCGCTGTGGTGGGTCGACACGGTGACGCCGATCGGCGCCGCGGGGGAGCCCGGTGTCGCGGCCGCACTCGAGGCGTCGATGGACCTCGACGCGTTCTGCATCGTCCACGGCGATTAGCGCCGCGCGTCTGCCGCCTGGATGGTCCCGGGTCGGTCAGTCGCGGTCGTGCATGGCGGCGAGCCGCTCGTTGTACGCCTTGAGGTCGGCGTCACCGTCGCGGTCGGCCTTGCGGTCGAGGCGCTTGGCGTCCCGCTTGTCCGTCCGCACCCAGTTCCGCACGACGAGCAGCGCGACGAACACCATCGGCAGCTCGGAGGCGCCCCAGGCGATTCCGCCGCCGGTGTGCTGGTCGGCGAGCAGTGCGGCGTCGTTCGTCTGTCCGAGCGCGTGGAACCAGTCGATCGCGAACACCGACTGCGAGGTCATCACGGCGACGCCGAAGAACGCGTGGAAGGCCAGCGTCGCGAGCAGCGCGATGATGAGGATCGGGTAGGCCGGACGCTTCGGGCCCGGGTCGACGCCGACGAAGACCCAGAAGAACAGGTAGCCGCTGAACACGAAGTGCACGACCATCGCGACGTGCCACTCGTGGGACTGCATGGCGTACTGGTACGCCGGCGTGAAGTAGAACACCACGAGGGACCCGGCGAAGATCACCCCGGCGACGGCGGGCTTCGCGAGGAACTGCATGTACCGCGAGTGCGTGAAGAGCATGAGCCACTCGCGGGCGCCGCGGGAGCCGTCGTTCCGGACCGGGAGCGTGCGGAGGGCGAGCAGCACCGGACCGCCGAGCACGAGCGGCAGCGGCACGAACATCATCAGCAGCATGTGCTGGACCATGTGCGACGAGAAGTGGATCATCCCGTAGACCGCGGGGCCCGCCGAGGTGGTCCAGATGAACAGCGCGCAGCCGAGCAGCCACGCGATGGTCCGGCCGACGGGCCAGGAATCACCGCGCTGCTTGAGCTTCCGGACGGCGAGCAGGTACCAGCCGGCCCCGACGACGGCGAGCGCGAGCCACACCCAGTCGATGTGCCACTGGGTCAGGTACGTGTGCAGGGTCTGCGCCGGCGGGTACGGGAACCCGATGAGCCCGGAGCGGGTGTCCTCGCCGGTCTCCGGCGTCTGCGGGATCGGCGGCTGCGAGCGGGAGACGGCGACCGAGACGCCGATGGCGACCGCCATGAAGACGATCTCGGCCAGGGCGAAGCGGACGAACAGTCGACGGTCGAGGGGGTCGCGGAGGAGCCCCGGCACGAGCTTCCGACGCTGCACGACCCCGGCGAGTCCGAGCAGCACGAGCACGGTGGCCTTCACGGTGATGAGCCAGCCGTACGTCGTCGTGACGAGGTCGAGCGGGCCGGTCAGCCGGAGCGAGGCGTTCACGATGCCCGAGAACGCCACGGCCGCGAACGCCCAGCCCGCGAGCGTGGAGTACCGGGCGACGACGCGTCCGGTGGCGCCCTTGGTCCGGGAGCGCAGGACGACCACGGCGACGAGCCCGCCGGCCCAGACGCACACGGCGACCAGGTGCACCGCCAGCGAGTTCACGGCGTTCGCGTGCTCGAGCGACCCGGCCGCGTGACCGGACAGGGCGAGGGGCAGGAGCGCGAAGAGCTCGAGGACCGTGGCGACGGCGAGCGTCGTGGCCCGGGTCGCGAACGCCGCGACGACCGTGGCGGCCAGGACGGCCACGGCGGACACCACGAGGGCCTGGCCGATCTCGACCTGGAACGCGAACAGCAGGAAGTTCCGTGCGAACACCGGGCTGGTGAGCGGCACGCCGAGGGTGTTCGCACCGGTGAGCACGATCCCGACCACGGCGGCGAGGAACCACACGGCCCCGGCCGACGCCGCCCAGCGCGCGGCGCGGTGCTGCACGCTCGACATCGCGCCGTGGTCCTGCTTCTTGGCGGGGAGCGCGAACGCCGCCACGACGAGCAGACCGATCGTCAGGGCGGCCGTGGTGTCGTGCACCACGCGGGCGACCGGCAGGCCGTACTCGACGAGCTCACCCGCCGAGACGAGCTGCTGCCCGGCGGTGAACGCACCGGTGACGGTCATGCCGAGCACGGCGCACGCGACGGCGAGCGGGATCGCGATGACGAGGACCGTCGCGACGGTGGAGTTCCGGCTGGCGACGGGGGCGGGGTCCGGTGCCGTGTCCCCGGGCTGCGTGGCGGCTGACGTGACGGTCATGACCGTCCAATGGTAGGTCGCCCACCTGACACCCGGCTCCCGCCGTCAGTCCCGCTGCTCCCAGATGCCCTCGCTGCCGCCCCCGACGAACCCGACCGCCTCGTTGACGTCGAGCATCGGCCGGTTCTCCTCGGCGTTGAACGTGATGATCGACGGCCGCCCCGGGAAGTCCCGTTCGACGGTCTCGATCCCGACCACCTTGAGGAGCCACCCGAGCCGGTGCCCCCGGTGCTCCCGCAGCACGAGCGTGTCCCACTGCATCACGGGGCGGGAGGCGTCGTGCGGCACCTTCAGCTGGCTGAAACCGGCCAGGGTGGTGCTCGGCACGTGCTCGACGGCCACGGTGAGCATGGCGTGCGGACCGTCGGCGAGCTGCTCCTCGGACTTCCGCACCCGGTCGGCGGTCCACACGTCCTCGGGCTCCGCCATGTCACCGGACGGGGCGTCGGTGCTCATCCGGGTGTGCAGCAGCGCGACCCCGTCGAGCCAGGCGTCCGGCGTGCGGTCGGTCCACGTGTGCACGCGGTACTCCGGCCCGGCGGCCGTTGCTGCGCGTTCGTGCAGGGCCCGGACGACCGACGCGTCGGCCGGCAGCCCGAGCCGGCTGATCCGGTTCACCTGCCCGAAGTGCCACCCGCGGCCGGTCAGGAAGCGTACGCCGGCCTCGTCCTCGGGGACCGCGCCGGAGCCGGTCGGCGCCGGGACGAACCCCGGGCCGGTGGCGGGGCCGACCTGCCGCGAGACCGCGTAGGTCTTGCGCTGCGTGCGGCCCTCGGCGCGGGAGAGCCCCTCCAGGTGGTCGGCGAGCAGCGTTCCGATCCCGCGGCGCTGCCGGTCCGGCCGGACCCCGACCGCGAGCCAGCAGTTCGTGGTCCCGGGCTCGGTCTTCGTGTCGTACGACCCCGCGCCGACGACCGATCCGTCCGGGTCCCGCACGACGAACAGGCGGCTCGGCGACCCGGGTTCGTGGCACATCGGCAGGTACTCGGCCGGCTTCCACGACAGCTCGGTGAGTCCGTGCACGGCGACCTCGGCGGCGTCGGAGACCGCCAGCCAGTCGCAGAACGCGCGGACCCGCTCGGGATCGTCGTCCATCGTCGCCGGCACGACGAGTTCCTCGACGGTGTCCGTGCTCATGGTCGGTCCCCCACTCGGCCGGTCGGACGGCCGTCGTCCGCCGCCCGGAGGGCAGCCGAGCAGCATACCGACGGCGGACCGCCTGCCGCTAGGCTTCCCACCGTGCTGCTCTCCGACCGCGACATCACCGCCCAGCTCGCCGAGGGCCGGATCGGGCTCGACCCGTACGACGCCTCGCTCGTCCAGCCGTCGAGCATCGACGTCCGGCTCGACAAGTACTTCCGGCTGTTCGACAACCACAAGTACCCGCACATCGACCCGGCCGAGGACCAGCCCGAGCTCACCCGCCTGGTCGAGACCGACCCGGACGAAGCGTTCGTGCTGCACCCGGGGGAGTTCGTCCTCGGCTCGACGTTCGAGGTCGTCACGCTCCCCGACGACATCGCGGCCCGGCTCGAGGGCAAGAGCTCGCTCGGTCGCCTGGGACTCCTCACCCACTCCACCGCCGGCTTCATCGACCCGGGCTTCTCCGGACACGTGACGCTCGAGCTGTCGAACGTGGCGACCCTGCCGATCAAGCTCTGGCCGGGCATGAAGATCGGCCAGCTCTGCTTCTTCCAGCTGTCCAGCCCCGCCGAGAAGCCCTACGGCTCCGCCGAGTACCAGTCGCGCTACCAGGGGCAGCGCGGCCCGACGCCGTCCCGCTCGGCGCTGAACTTCCACCGCGCGGACGTCTCGCAGCGCGACGCCTGACCCGGATCCCGCGTGCACATCGGCACGCGGGAAATGTTGCATGCTGTGTATCGTGGCGGCATGGTCGCTCCACCCCCAGACGCGGCGCCGCCGGTGGCGGCGTCCGACATCCTCCGCGAGGCCCGGATGCGGGCCGGGCTCACCCAGGTGCAGCTCGCCACCCGCGCGGGCGTCACGCAGAGCGTGATCAGCACGTACGAGAACGGCCGGCGTGAACCCTCGCTGGCCGCCCTGCAGCGGCTCGTCCGCGCCGCCGGGTTCGAGACGGTGGTCGACCTGCGTCCGGTGCCCGAGCCGCCGTCGCTGCGTGAGCGGGTCGCCGCGCTCCGCGAGGAGCTGGTCGAGGTCGTCGAGTCCTTCGGGGCCGCGAACCCGCGGCTGTTCGGCAGCGTCGCCCGCGGGGACGACGGGCCGCGCAGCGACGTCGACCTGATGGTCGACCTGGAACCGGGCACGGGACTCTTCAGCCTGCTCCGCATCCAGGACGCCGCGGAGCAACTGCTCGGGGTGCGCGTGGACGTCACCGACGCGGCCGGGATGGGCGAGGACGCCCGCCGCGACGCGGTGCCGCTGTGAACCGCGACCTGCGGCACCGGCTCGACGACCTGGTGCACGCGTGCGGGCTCATCCAGGAGTACGTCGCCGACGACGCACTGCCCGAGACCCTGGTCTACGACGCCGTGCGCATGCGCTTGGTCGAGATCGGCGAGGCGGTCCGCGCGCTCCCCGTCGCGGTGACCGCGTCCGAGCCGGGCATCCCGTGGTCGCGGGTGTCGCTGCTGGGGGAGCGGCTCACCCGCCGGTACTTCGACACGACGCCGTCGGTCGTGTTCGGCACGGCCCGGACGGACGTCCCGTCGCTGTGCGCGGCGGTCCGGCGGATGCGCGACACGCACTGCGGTCCGGTCCGGCCTGACGAGTGACCGGCTGACGCGCGACCGGCTGACGCGCGACCGGTCGCGACGCGACCGGGAGCCGGACGGGAGGCACGTGGCGGGCCCGCCACGTGCCTCCCGTCCGGCTCGTCCGCACCCTGCGGACGCGGGACGGCCCCGTCTCGCCGGAGCGAGACGGGGCCGTCGGTGCTGGTGCTGCTGTGGTGCCGCTGCGGAAGGGGATCAGCCCTGCTTCGCGAGGTCCTCGAGGGTGCTGTTGCCCTTGTAGGCCTCGACCGCGTTCTCCTTGGTGACCAGGACCGGGGTCAGCTCGACGGCCGGCACGATCTTCACACCATTGTTGTTGTTCTTGTCCTCGGTGGTCTTCGGGGTCTTGCCATTCGCGACGTCGGAGACGAGGTCGATGGCGGCCTGGGCCTCCTCCGTGGTGTTCTTGTAGATCGTCGAGTACTGCTCGCCCTTCATGATGAGCGGGATCGAGGCGGTCTCGGAGTCCTGACCGGTGACGATCGGGTTCGGCTTGCCGGCGGCCTTGGTGGCGGTCAGGATCGCGCGGGCCAGGGTGTCGTTCGGCGACAGGACGCCGTCGAGCTCGGTGTTCGTGTACGACTTCGTCAGGATGTCGGTCATGCGCGACTGGGCGTTCTGCGCGAGCCATCCCTGCGTGTTGGTGTCCGAGAAGCTGGTGCGACCCGAGACGACCTTGACGGTGCCGTCGTCGATCTTCGGCTGGAGCACGTCCATGGCACCGTTGAAGAAGACCTTCGCGTTGGCGTCGTCGGGCGAGCCGGAGAAGAGCTCGATGTTGTACGGGCCGTTCGGCTTCTTGGCCTTCATGCCGTCGAGCAGGGCCTGCGCCTGCAGCTGACCCACCTTGAAGTTGTTGAACGCGACGTAGTAGTCGACGTTCTCAGTGTTCAGGATGTTGCGGTCCCAGGCGATGACCAGCGCCCCGGACTTCTTGGCGGCGGCGACCTGCGTGCCGAGCTGCGAGCCGTCAGCGGCGCCGATGATGACGGCCTTTGCGCCCTTCGTCACCATCGCCTGGATCTGCCCCTGCTGGTCCGGGACGGGACCGTCTGCCTTTGCGTACTGGATGTCGGCCTTGAAGCCGGCGTCCGTGATCGACTTCTCGAAGGCTGCACCTGCGAGGACCCAGTTCTGCGAGGTCTTGGCGGGCAGGGCGACACCGATCAGGTCGCCCTTCTTGATCTGGACGTTCGAGGCGCCGGAGGTCGACGAGCCGGAGCCGGTGTCGTTGCCACGGGCCGAGCAGCCACTGAGGGCGAGGCCCGCGACCAGTGCCAGACCGATGCCGGCGATGAGCTTCTTGCGCATGAGATTGCTTTCTCTTCGTTGAGGAGTGGAGCGGTGTTGGTGAGGGGATCGAGCGGGCGGACACCGGAGCGGCCGCCCGCCACGCGTTACTGGATGTTGACCTTCTCCGGCTGGTCCTCGATGGACCGCGGCTGCTGGGCGGCCACCGTGTTCTGCTCGGTGTCCTTCCGTTGGAACTGCTTCAACATCCCGCCGATCAGGGACGGACGACCCTGCGACTTCGAGTACACGTCGAAGGCGACGGCGACGAGGAGGACGAGACCGCGGATGATCTGCACCTTGTTGGACTCGAGGCCCACCAGGGAGAGACCGTTCGACAGCAGGGCCATGACCAGACCACCGATGATCGAACCCGAGATCGTGCCGATGCCACCGGCGACCGCGGCGCCACCGACGAACACGGCGGCGATCGCGTCGAGCTCCCAGCCGGTGCCGTCAGCGGGGCCCGAGGCACCGGAGTAGCCGACGAACACCATGCCGGCGACGGCGGCCAGGACCGACATGTTCATCATCACGAAGAAGTTGACCTTGCGGGCGCTGACGCCGGACAGGACCGCGGCGTTCGCGTTGCCACCGACGGCGTAGACCTGGCGACCGAAGATCGTGTTCTTGGTGAGGAAGCCGTAGACGATGGTCAGGACGCCGAGGATGATCGCGACGATCGGGATCGAGGTGCCCGCCGGGCCGTGACCGAACAGGTACGTGGCGACGAGGGTGACGGCGACCAGGATGCCCGTGCGGACGACCGACACCCACAGCGGGACGAGCTCGGCCTGCATCTTCTTGCGACGCTGGCGGCCACGGAACTCGAGGAAGACGAGGACCAGGCAGGTGATGATGCCCAGGATGACCGTGCCGTTCGAGAACCCGAAGTCCGGGCCGAAGTCGGGCAGGAAGCCCGAGCCGATGGTGTTGTAGGTGTTCGGCGTCGGGACCGACGTCGAGTTGCCGATGATCTGGTTCGCACCGCGGAAGATGAGCTGACCGGCCAGGGTCACGATGAAGGCCGGGACCTTCACGAACGCCACCCAGAAGCCCTGCCAGGCGCCGACCGCCGCGCCGACCGCGAGGCCGAGCAGGATCGCGGCCCACGCCGGGAAGTGCCACTGCGACATCGACTGCGCCACGATGATGCCCGTGAACGCGGCGACCGAGCCGACCGACAGGTCGATGTGCCCGGCGATGATCACCATGACCATCCCCAGCGCGAGGATGAGGATGTAGGAGTACTGCAGGAACACGTTGATGATGTTCGTCGGCTCGAGGATCAGCCCGTCGGTCCAGATCGAGAAGATGATCAGGATCGCGATGAGGGCGATGATCATGCCGTACTGGCCGATGCTGTTGCCCTTGCCGAAGAGCAGTTTCAGGTTCTTCATGAGACGGTGGCGCCCTTCCGCGCGGAGGTCATGCTGCGCATGAGCGTTTCTGGATCGGCCTGGTCGGCGGGGACGTCAGCCGTGATCTGGCCCTCGAAGATCGTGTAGATCCGGTCGGAGAGGCCGAGGAGTTCGGGGAGCTCGGAGGAGATGAGGATGATGCCCTTCCCCTGTGCTGCGAGCTGCTGGATGATGCCGTAGATCTCGAACTTGGCGCCCACGTCGATGCCGCGGGTGGGCTCGTCGAGGATCAGCAGGTCCGGGTCGGTGAACATCCACTTGGACAGGACGACCTTCTGCTGGTTCCCGCCGGAGAGCTTGCCGACGTTGTCCTCGACCGAGGGCACCTTCGTGCGGAGCATCTTGCGGTACTTCTCGGCGACGTCGTACTCCTTGAGCGAGTCGACGACACCGCCCTTCGAGATCTTCGGCAGGTCGGCCGCGACCGTGGAGCGCTTGACCGTGTCGAGCAGGTTGAGCCCGAGTGCCTTGCGGTCCTCGGAGACGTAGCCGAGGCCGTTCGCGATCGCCTGCTGGACGTTCGCGATCTTGACCTCGTGACCGTCCTTGATGATCTGACCGTCGATGAAGTTGCCGTACGAGCGCCCGAAGATGCTCATCGCGAGCTCGGTGCGACCGGCGCCCATCAGGCCCGCGAAGCCGACGATCTCGCCACGGCGGACGTGGAAGTTCGAGCCCTTGGCGACCAGGCGCGACGGGTCCTGCGGGTGCTGCACGGTCCAGTTCTTGACCTCGAAGAACACCTCGCCGATCTTCGGCGTGCGGTCCGGGAAGCGGCTCTCGAGAGACCGACCGACCATCCCGCGGATGATGCGGTCCTCGTTGACGCCGTCGCCCTTCACGTTCAGGGTCTCGATCGCCTTGCCGTCACGGATGATCGTGATCTCGTCGGCGATCTGCTCGATCTCGTTGAGCTTGTGGCTGATGATGATGCTCGCGATGCCCTTGCCCTTGAGGCCGACGATCAGGTCGAGCAGGTGCTGCGAGTCGTTCTCGTTGAGCGCGGCGGTCGGCTCGTCGAGGATGAGGAGCTTGACGTCCTTGTGCAGGGCCTTCGCGATCTCGACGAGCTGCTGCTTGCCGACGCCGAGGTTCTTGATCTGCGTGTCGGGGTCCTCGTCGAGGCCGACGCGGGCGAGCAGGTCCTGGGCACGCAGCTGGGCGCTGGTCCAGTCGATGACACCGAAGCGGCCGGGCTCGTTGCCGAGGAACAGGTTCTCGGTGATCGACAGCTCGGGGATGAGCGCGAGCTCCTGGTGGATGATGACGATGCCGGCCTGCTCGGACTGCTTGATGTCCTTGAAGCGGACCTCTTCGCCCTCGTAGACGATCTCGCCGCTGTAGGTGCCGTACGGGTAGACGCCCGACAGCACCTTCATGAGCGTGGACTTGCCGGCGCCGTTCTCGCCGCAGATCGCGTGGATCTCGCCGGCGCGGACGCTGAGCGACACGTCCGAGAGTGCCTTCACACCAGGGAACTCCTTGGTGATCGAACGCATCTCGAGGATCGTCTCGGCGCTGGTGACGGACCTGGTGGCCAGGTCCGGTCCCTGTGGGGTTGACGCCACGGTGCATCTCCTTCTGCCGCTGCAGTGCGGCAGTCCTTCGGGTGGTGAAGCTGCGGCAACGGGGGCACAGGAGTCCTGTGTGGACCTCGTTGTCGCGTCCGGTGTCCTTGTCGTGTGACGGTCATGTGACCGTTCACATCGGCGGAACGGAGGTAATTTACGCACAGCCCCGACGCGGCTGTCAATTCGGATTGGTCGCGTTTGTGTAACGGCCCGCGTGATCTGGCGGAACGAGGGCGTGGCTCACCCCCGAGGTGGGGTATGTCGGCCGCCGGTTGCGTGCGTGGTGCGGGACGGACGGGAGGCGCGGGGCAGGCCCGCCACGATCCTCCAGGCCGGTCGTGGGTCGCGTCAGCGACGCCGGGGCGCGCCCGTCGAGCCGCGCACGACCAGCTGGGGGACCAGGTCCACCGGGCGGAGCGCCTGCTCCGCGGACGGCAGCAGCAGTTCCACACAACGGCGGCCGAGTTCGGGGAAGTCCACCTGCACGGTCGTGAGCGGCGGCCAGAGGTGCTTCGCCTCGGGGATGTCGTCGTAGCCCACCACGGACAGGTCACCCGGCACGTCGAGCCCGTAGGAGCGCGCCGCGTGCATGACCCCGAGCGCCATCGCGTCGTTCGAGCAGAAGATCGCCGTGCAGTCCCGGTACCGCAGGAGCTCCCGACCGGCGTGGTAGCCGAAGTCGGCGGTCCAGTCGCCCAGGATCGGCGGCACGACGGGCATGTCCCGGTCGCTCATCTCGCGCAGGAAGCCCTGCATCCGGGCCTCGGCCTCGATCCAGTCCCGCGGCCCCGCGATGTGCCGGACGTACTCGTGACCCAGGTCGAGCAGGTGCGCGGTCGCGAGCCGGGCCCCCTCCATCTGGTCCACGAACAGGGTCGTCGGCTCGTCCCCGACGCTCGTGCGCAGGGCCACGTAGGGCGTGCGCATCCCGAGTTCCTCGATGAGGTCGAACACGCGCTGCTGCGGCGCGATCACGATGATCCCCTCGACGTCCTGGTCGAGCAGGTGCCCGAGGCCGTCGCGCACCGCGGTGTCCGTCGCGTCGGCGATGTTCGACGTCGTGACCGAGTAGCCGCGGGTGACGGCGGCGTCCTCGATCGCCTGCATCGTGGCCGCCGGGCCGTAGTGCGACCGCTGCGCCGTGAGGACGCCGATCGTGTGCGTCCGGCTCGTCACCAGCGCCCGCGCGGCCCGGTTCGGCCGGTACTGCAGCTGTTCCATGGCCGCGAGCACCTTGTCGCGGGTCTCGGCACGGATCGCGTCGGAGTTGTTGAGCACCCGCGACACGGTCTGGTGCGAGACGCCGGCGACCCGCGCGACGTCGCGGATGCTGGGCGAGCGCGGTTGCTGTGTCCGCGGTGACGCCATCGTTGCTCTCTCCCGCCCGGGGCCGTGGCACCTCGATGTGCACGTTCACATTCCGAGCCAGATCATTATGCACGTCCGGGGACTGCGCGCCAGCCGAGTCGTTCGATCGAGCCCGGTGACGTGCCGGTCAGAGCCAGTTCCGCTTCCGGAACACCACCCACAGGATCCCGGCGAGGGCGAGCATCGCGACGATCGCGGCGGGGTAGCCGTAGCGCCAGTGCAGCTCGGGCATGTGATCGAAGTTCATGCCGTAGACGCCGGCGATCAGACCGGGGGCGAACAGGATGGCCGCCCACGACGAGATCTTCTTGACCTCCTCGCCCTGCTTGTGCGCGGCGCGGGCGAGCTGCCGGCTCTCCTCGCCCTGCGCCAGGCTCGCACTCGTCATCCGGCGCATCGCCTCGTTCTGCTCCTGGCTGACGAGGGTCGCGTGCAGCGTCAGGGCGTTCTCGAGGAGCGCCCGGAACGAGTCCACGCGCTCGGTGACGCGCAGCGCGTGGTCGAGCACGTTCCGCAGGCGGTGCTGGACCTCGTCGTCGACGCCGTACTTGTCGGCGCCGCGCAGGAGCCCCTGGACCATCGCGGGCACGGGGGTCGTGGCGCGCTGGAAGGCGAGGACCTCGCTGAGCAGCTGGTAGATCCGCTTCGAGACACCCGGGTCGACCTGACCGGCGAACAGCTGGTCCTCGATGGCGTCGACCTGGTCCTGCAGGACCTCGACCACCGGGGCGTAGCCGTCGACGACCTCGTCGAGCACCGCCGCGGTGACGGCCTCGGAGCCCTTCGCCAGGAACTCCGGGTCCGCCTCGACGCGGCATCGCAGGGCCGCCAGATCGGGCTTCGCCGCGTGCCGGACGCTGATCACGAAGCGGTCGCCGACGAACAGGTGCACCTCGCCGAACTCGACCTCGTTCGTGTCGGTGCGGTGCCAGGCCGGGCGGAGCACCAGGAAGAGCGTGTCGCCGTACCGCTCGAGCTTGGCGCGCTGATGGCCCTTCCTGGCGTCCTCGACGGCGTTCTCGTGCAGGTCGAACTCACTCGCGACGGCGGCGAGCTCGGCGTCGTCCGGACGGAGCAGTCCGATCCAGGCGAGGTCACCCCGGGCGTCGGGCGACAGGGTCGACGGACTGCCGACGCGACGTCCTGCGACGTAGACGGCGTTGTCGATGAGTGCCATGTCGTGCTCCTCGTGGTCGGGAGCAGGCCGGCGCGAGACCCGGGCGGACCGGGACGGGGCGTGCACGTGCCCGGAGCTCGTGGCGGAGCGGGACGTGCGTCAGCGAACGGGCAGGGCGACGACCGGGGCGGTCGTCCGGCCCGATCGAGGATGGTCACCCGACATCGCGCCTCACCTGCCCTTCTGGTTCGTCGTGCTGGTCCGACCGTGCTGGACGGACCGTGGCCACCCGTCGTGGCCGAGGGACAACGCTACCCCGGTCCGGGCGCGACCACCAGCGCTCAGCGCGTGACGCGCAGCCCCTGCCGCTCGAGCTCCGTCAGCTGCCAGCCGAGCCACGGGCTCCACGCGAAGGGCGCTCCCGCGACGGACTCCCGCAGCGCGTCCTCGGAGACCCACGCCCACTCGGCGACCTCGTCGTCCGCAGGCGCCGGCACGTCGTCGGTCACGGCGCGGAACACCGGGCAGACCTCGTTCTCGACGATGCCCGAGGCATCCACCGCGCGATACCGGAAGTCGGGCAGCACGAGCTCGACGTCGCGGACGGTGATGCCCAGCTCGCGCGAGGCGCGACGGGCGACGGCGTCCTCGAACGCCTCGTCCGGGCCGGGGTGGCCGCAGAACGTGTTGGTCCACACCCCGGGCCAGGTCTTCTTCGAGAGCGCACGACGGGTGACGAGGACGTCGCCGTCGGTGTTCCGCACGTGGCACGAGAACGCCAGGTGGAGGGGAGTGTCGGTCGTGTGCACCGCGAACTTGTCCGCTGTGCCGACCGGGGTACGGTCCTCGGCCAGCAGGACGACGGTTTCCGGGAAAGTGTTCATCTGCCCCGATAGGTTAGGCCAATGAGCGAGGAAGCGGCCACCGTGGCGCAGATCGACCTGGGGCTGGTCGACGACTGCATCGAACGCTTCTTCACCGTGTCCTCGGCCCGGGCCCGTCGCTTCGGCCGCCCGTCGGAGGAACTCTGGCGCGTGCTGCGCAAGGCGAGTATGGGCGGCAAGCGCTTCCGTCCCCGCATGGTCCTGACCGCGTACGGCTTCCTCGGCGGCACCGACCACCACGCCGCCGCGAACGTCGCCGCCGCGTACGAGCTCCTGCACACCGCGCTGGTCGTGCACGACGACGTCATCGATCGCGACTGGTCCCGCCGCGGTGAGCCGAACGTCGCCGGGTCCTTCCGTGACACCGGCACGACGGGCGGCCTCGCACTGCCGACCGCGGAGCACCGCGGGGTGAGCGCTGCCGTCATCGCGGGCGACCTGGCGCTGGTCGCCGCGGCCCGGTTCATCGAGGCGTCCGGCGTCACCGGCGAGCGGCGGACCCGCCTGCTCGAGATCCTCGACGACGCCGTGTTCGCCAGTGCGGCGGGCGAGATGACCGACGTCGACCTGGCGCTCGGCGTGATGCCCTCGGTGGACGAGGTCCTCGCGATGGAGCGGGCGAAGACCAGCGTCTACTCGTTCGAGGCGCCGCTGCAGTCCGGTGCGGTGCTCGCGGGTGCGTCCGACGACGTGGTCGATGCCCTCGGCGCCTTCGGTCGCGAGATCGGGATCGCCTACCAGATCGTGGACGACCTGCTCGGGGTGTACGGCGACGAGGCCGCGACCGGCAAGTCCGTCCTCGGTGACCTCCGCGAGGGCAAGCGCACCATGCTCATCGCCCACGCGGCCACCACGGACTGCTGGGACGACATCGCGCCGTACCTCGGCGACCCCGACCTGACCGAGGAGCGTGCCGCCGAACTCCGTGCGACCCTGGAGACCTGCGGCGCCCGCTCGGCTGCCGAGTCCCGGATCGCCGAGCACGCCGCACTCGCCCGAGCCGAGCTCGCGCCTCTGCCGTACGACCTCGCCGACCGACTGGAGGGCCTCGTGACCGAACTGCTGGAGCGCGTGCGGTGACCCAGACCGCACCACCGCGTCTGCCCCTGTACGACGCGACGGCCGAGGCTGCGTCCGGGGTGGTCATCGAGCGCTACTCGACGTCCTTCGGGCTGGCCAGCCGACTGCTCACGAAGGACACCCGCGAGCACATCCGGAACGTCTACGCCCTGGTCCGCGTCGCCGACGAGGTCGTCGACGGTCCCGCGACCGAGGCCGGGCTCGACCACGACCTCGCCCGGACGGTCCTCGACGAGCTCGAGGCGGACACCGAGCGGGCGATGGCACTCGGCTTCTCGGTGAACCCCGTCGTGCACGCCTTCGCCCGCACCGCCCGCGTCACCGGGTTCGGCCCGGAGCTCACGAAGCCGTTCTTCGCGTCGATGCGCATGGACCTCGAGCAGACCGAGCACGACCAGGAGTCCTTCGACCGCTACGTCTACGGCTCCGCCGAGGTCGTCGGGCTCATGTGCCTGCGGGCCTTCGTGCACCGCGCGGGCCGCCCGACGTTCGACGACACCGTGCTCGTCGACGGCGCGCGGGCCCTGGGCGCCGCGTTCCAGAAGGTCAACTTCCTCCGCGACCTGCACGCCGACTTCGAGGTCCTCGGCCGCTCGTACTTCCCGGGCGTCGACATCCGCTCGTTCGACGAGGCGACGAAGCGCCGCCTGGTCGCCGACGTGCAGGCCGACCTCGACCGTGCTGCGCTGACGGTGCCGCTGCTCCCCGCCGACGCGCGCAAGGCCGTCGGGCTCGCGCACGCGCTGTTCCAGGAGCTCAACGACCGCATCGCGGCGACCCCGGCGGACCGGCTGGTCACCAGCCGGGTGCGCGTTCCGAACCCGGTCAAGGCCCGGCTCGCCGCGCAGGTGCTCGCCGGACGCGCGCCGCTCGAGTCCCGGGCCGCGCACCACCGGACGGGAGGACCGCGGTGACCCCGCCACGCGCCTCCAGGCCGAAGGCGGTCCCGACCACCCCGGGACGCGCGGTGTCCGCCCGTCGCGTCGTCGTCGTCGGCGGTGGCATCAGCGGGCTCGCGTCCGCCGCGCTGCTCGCACGGGACGGCTACGCCGTCACGGTGCTCGAGCAGCGCGACCAGCTCGGCGGCCGCGCCGGCTCGTGGGAGCGGGACGGCTTCCGGTTCGACACCGGGCCGTCGTGGTACCTCATGCCCGAGGTGTTCGACCACTTCTTCCGGCTGCTCGGCACCTCCGCGGACGCTGAGATGGACCTGATCAAGCTCGACCCTGGGTACCGCGTGTACTCCGAGGGGCACGACGAGCCGATCGACCTGCTCGCCGACCGCGAAGCGAACATCGCGCTCTTCGAGTCGATCGAGCCCGGCGCGGGCGACCGCATGAGGAAGTACCTCGACTCGGCGGCCGACACGTACGCGATGGCCGTCCGCCGATTCCTGTACACGACCTTCCAGGACCTCACGAAGCTCGCGGCGCCCGACGTGCTCCGTCGTCTGCCGAAGCTCGCGCGCCTGCTGCTCCAGCCGCTCTCGACCTTCGCGTCGAAGGCCGTGCAGGACCGCCGGCTCTGGCAGGTCCTCGGCTACCCGGCGGTGTTCCTCGGCACGAGCCCGTACGCGGCGCCGAGCATGTACCACCTGATGAGCCACCTCGACCTGGCCGACGGAGTGCTCTACCCGAAGGGCGGCATCACCGAGGTCATCGCCGCCGTCGAGCGCGTGGCCCGGCGGGAGGGCGTGACCATCGCCACCGAGTCGCCGGTCGAGCAGATCCTGGTCGAGGACGGCCACGTCACGGGCGTCGTCCACCGCGACGCGTCCGGTGCCCGGCACACCGTGCCGGCCGACCTCGTCGTGAGCGCCTCGGACCTGCACCACACCGAGCTGCACCTGCTGGGCCCCGAGCACCGCACCTACCCCGAGGCGCACTGGCGGAAGCGCGACCCGGGTCCGAGCGCCGTGCTCGCGTACCTCGGTGTCGACGGCCCCGTCCCCGGGCTGCTGCACCACACCCTCGTGTTCACCGAGGACTGGCAGGCGAACTTCGGCGCGATCTTCGGCAAGGACCGGCACGTGCCGGACCCCGCGTCGATCTACGTGTGCGCGCCCTCGCTCACCGACGACTCCGTCGCGCCGGAGGGCACGAGCAACCTGTTCGTCCTGGTGCCGCTGCCGGCCGACCTGTCGATCGGCAAGGGCGGGATCGACGGTGCCGGCGACGCCGAGGTCGAGCGGATCGCCGACCGGGCGATCGACGTCATCGCCGAGCGCGCCGGCGTCCCCGACCTGCGGGACCGGATCCGGGTGCGCCGGACGATCGGCCCGCAGGACTTCGCCGACGACTACAACGCCTGGAGCGGCTCGATGCTCGGTCCGGCGCACACGCTGGCGCAGAGCGCGTTCTTCCGCGAGAAGAACGTCTCGGGCAAGGTCCAGGGGCTCTACTACGCGGGAGCGTCGACCACGCCGGGCATCGGGCTGCCGATGTGCCTGATCAGCGCCGAGGTCCTGCTCAAGCGCATCCACGGCGACACGAGCACCGAACCGCTGCCGACCCCGCTGCCGTCGCCCGTGGGTGCGTCGCGGACCGCTGGCTGATGCCGGGGCTGTACCTCGCCGGACTGCTCGTGTCGATCGCCGGCATCGCGGTGCTCGACGCCCGCTACCGGCTGTTCTTCTGGCGGGCACCGTGGCGCGCGGCGGCGGTGATGGCCGTCGGGCTCGTGTTCTTCCTGGTGTGGGACGTCGCCGGGGTCGCCCTCGGCATCTTCTTCATCGGGCCGCAGGACCTGCTGACGGGCATCCTGCTCGCACCGGACGTCCCGCTCGAGGAGCTCTTCTTCCTGGTGCTGCTCTGCTGGACGACGATGGACCTGGTCGGGTTCGTCCGACCCGTGCTCGAACGCCGGGCATTGGCCGCGGGACGGTCGCGGTCGTGAACGCCACCTACGCGCTCCTCGCGCTGCCGTTCTTCGCCGTGGTCGCCGTCGTCGCGGTCGTGGCGGGGGTCGTCGCGCGGCGTCGGGCACGCGGCGGTCCCGCCGCTCGGGGTTCCCGCCGGGTCGCCGTCGCCACCTCGGTCGTCGCGGGCATCGCCCTGCTCGTCATGACGATCGTCTTCAACAACGTGATCGTCGGGACGGGCGTCGTCGCGTACGACGCATCGCTGATCAGCGGGCTGAAGATCGGGGTGATCCCGGTCGAGGACCTGGCGTACTCCATCGCGGCCGTCGTCCTGCTGCCGAGCCTGTGGGTCCTGTTCGACCGCGCTGACCGCTCCGCCGCCGACCGCTCGGCCCACGACCGTTCCGCACCCGACCGGACGGGCGCTCGCCCGTCGCCCGACCCGGCCACCCCCGTACCGGAGGAGACCCCGTGAACGCCACCACCGCCTCCAGGCCGTCGACCCTGCGCGCGCTGTTCGTGTCGTCGCGGCCGATCAGCTGGGTGAACACCGCCTACCCGTTCGGTGCGGCCTACCTGCTCGGCAGCGGGGTCGGCGTCGAGGGCGGGGGCGGGTTCTCGCTCGTCGCGTTCCTCGTCGGCGTCGTGTACTTCCTCGTGCCCTACAACCTGGCGATGTACGGGATCAACGACGTCTTCGACTACGAGTCCGACCTGCGGAACCCGCGGAAGGGCGGCGTCGAGGGCGCCCTGCTCGACAAGAGCGTGCACCGCACGACGCTCTGGGCCGTGGTCGTGACGAACGTCCCGTTCCTGGTGGCGCTCGTCGTGCTCGGTGCGCTGTCCGGCAACGGCCCGTGGTCGTGGCTGGTGCTCGCGATCAGCGTGTTCGCGGTGATCGCCTACTCGGCGCCGGGGCTGCGCTTCAAGGAGAAGCCGTTCCTCGACTCGCTCACCTCGTCGACGCACTTCGTGTCGCCGGCGGTCTACGGCCTGGCGCTCGCGGGTCCCGTGTGGACCGGGCAGCTCGTCGCGGTGTGCGTCGCGTTCTTCCTGTGGGGCGTGGCCTCGCACGCGTTCGGAGCGGTGCAGGACGTGCTCGCGGACCGGGCGGGCGGGATCGGCTCCGTCGCGACGGTGATCGGGGCGCGGGCGACCGTGCGCCTGGCGTTCGTGGCGTACCTGGTCGCGGGCGTCGCGCTGCTGTTCTCGGACTTCCCGGGGCCGATCGCGGCGATCGTCGTCGTGCCGTACGCGCTGAACGTCCTGCCGTGGTGGAACGTCACGGACGCCGGGGCCGAGTCGGCGAACGCGGGGTGGAAGCGGTTCCTCTGGATCAACTACCTCGCCGGGTTCATCGTCACGATGGCGCTCATCGCCTACGCCTGGACGCACTGACCGGCGTCGTTCCGTCCGTCGATGGAGCAGAAGACGTCGGGTCGGCCCTCGGGCACCCGACGTCTTCTGCTCCACCGACGAGACGCAGACGATCCCGCCCGCCTGCGCGCCCGCGCCGCAGCCCCTGACAGACTGGACGCACGCGCCGCGGGAGTCGTGGGGCGCCGGTCACGAAGGAGTGCACGCATGACGGTCCGCATCATCCACGTCGGTCTCGGAGGGTGGGGCGGCAACTGGGCCCGCACCGCCATCCCGCAGGTCACCGAAGTGGAGGTGGTCGGGCTCGTCGACCCGAGTGCGGCCACGCTCGAGGCCGTCCGCACCGACCTCGGCATGCCGGAGCGCAGCGCGTTCGCGTCCCTCACCGAGGCCCTCGCCGCGGTCGAGGCCGACGCCGTCGTCATCACCGCCCCGGCCGTCACCCACGTGCCGCTCGCGCTCGAGGCGCTCGAGGCCGGCAAGCACGTGCTCGTCGAGAAGCCGTTCGCGAACTCCACGGACGAGGCGCTGCAGGCCGTCCGCCGGGCCGAGGAGCTCGGCCTCGTGCTGCAGGTCAGCCAGAACTACCGCTGGTACCCGGCGCCCCGCGTCGTGCAGGAGCTGCTCGAGGCGGACGCCGTCGGGGAGCTCTCGGCGATCGACATCGACTTCCGGCAGTGGGACAACGACGAGCCCGTCGAGACGTACCCGCACTACCGGTTCCCGCACCCGATGATCAACGACATGGCGATCCACCACTTCGACCTGCTCCGGATGGTCACCGGTCGCGAGGCCGTCCGCGTGTACGCCCGCGCCTCGTACCCGTCGTACAGCAAGTACCAGGACGAGGCGATCACCTCGATGCTCATCGAGCTCGAGGGCGGCCTCGTCGTGAGCTACCGCGGCAGCTGGCTGAGCCGGGCGCCGCGCACCGCCTGGGCCGGCGAGTGGAGCATCCAGGGCGAGGACGGCGAGCTCTGGTTCACGAGCCGCGACGGCTCGCCGAGCGAGGTCGCCGGGGACCGCGTCACGCTCCGGAAGGACCAGGACGCCGAGGCCGAGTCCGTCGAGCTGCCCACCATGCAGCACGCCGACCGGCAGGGCGGGCTGCAGGCCTTCGCCCGGTCGGTCGAGGGCGGTCCGGCTCCCGAGACGAGCGGCCGCGACAACCTGCGGAGCCTCGCGGTCATGGAGGCGGCCGGCCGTTCGGCCGTCTCCGGTGTCCCCGAGGACGTCGTCCTTCCGGACTGACCCGCGCCGCTCGGCGCACCAGCGCGCGCCGCACCGGACGGGAGGCACGTGGCGGGCCCGCCACGTGCCTCCCGTCCGCTGTCCGGCTGCGTCGGGCGGCTCCGCTGAGACCACGCCGGTCCCGCACTGGTAGGCACGATGCATGGCCAAGGACAGTCTCCCCGAGCTGGAGCTCGCGAACGTGCGCACGCGTGAGCGGCTCACCGACAGCGTCGCCGAGATCCGGCGGCGCTCGGACGTGCCCGCGCGCACCCGGCTCGCCGTCGCGAAGGCGCGCCAGCGGTGGCACCGAGACCCCACCCCGCTCGTGGCGATGGGCATCACGGCCGTCACCGGCATCGCGGCGATCGTCCTCGGGGCGCGCATCGGCCGCACCGACGCCGGGCACCTCGACCGACCGCCGGCGACGACGGCGTTCACCGCCCTGCTGCCGTTCGGCGCACGTGGCGAACCGGACCCGGACCAGGCGAAGGGCGGACGCAAAGCACGGAAGGCCCGTCGGAAGGCGGCCGAGGAGTCGCTCGAGCGCGACCCGGTGCACCGGAACCGCGTGAAGCAGCGGGCCGGCATCTCGGCCGTGCAGCGTCGGGCGACGGCGAACCGGAAGCAGGCCGCGAAGCGGTCGAAGGCGGCGGCGAAGGCCCTCGCGAAGACGAAGGGCTGAGCCGATGGCGCGCAGCAAGCACCACGACGACCGCGACCCGGTCGGCAGGAACGACGGCAAGCCCGCGCCGGACGACCCCCGGAAGCCGGACAGCCCGACGGACCTCACGAAGCCGTCCTTCACCTACACGCTCAAGAAGACCCTCCGGGAGTTCTCGAGCGACCAGTGCACCGACCTGGCCGCGAGCCTGACGTACTACACGGTGCTCGCGCTCTTCCCGGGCCTGCTGGCCATCGTGTCCATCCTCGGCCTCGTGTCGAACCCGAAGGACACGATCGAGACCCTGCTCGACGTCGTGCGGAACGTCGGCGGCGGACAGGTCGCCGACCTGCTGCAGAGCCCGATCGAGGGGCTCGTCCGTTCGCCCGCGGCCCCGATCACGTTCATCGTCGGTGTGCTCGGCGCGCTCTGGTCGGCGTCCGGGTTCGTCGGGGCGTTCGGCCGCGCGATGAACCGGATCTACAACGTCCGCGAGGGCCGCCCGATCTGGAAGCTCCGCCCGACCATGCTCGGGGTGACGCTCTTCACGGTCGTGCTGCTCGTCGTCGGCCTGCTCGTGCTCGTCTCCGGACCCCTGGCGCGTACGTTCGGGGACGTCGTCGGGCTCGGGGACGCGGCCGCGCTCGTGGTCTCGATCGTGCAGTGGCCGATCCTGCTCGCGATCATGATCGTGATCGTCGCGGTCCTGTACTACTGGGCGCCGAACATCCGCCAGTCGAAGTTCAAGTGGGTCAGCGGCGGGGCCATGCTCGCCATCACCATCTGGATCGTGGCGAGCGTCGGGTTCGGCTTCTACGTCGGCAACTTCTCGAACTACAACGCGACGTACGGGTCCCTCGGTGGGGTGATCGTCTTCCTGCTGTGGATCTGGATCACGAACAACGCGCTGCTGTTCGGTGCGGAGTTCGACGCCGAGCTCGAGCGCGGGCGGCAGCTGCAGGCGGGCATCCGGGCGGAGGAGGACATCCAGCTCCCGGAGCGGGACACCCGGCAGATCGAGAAGCAGGACGAGCAGCACGCGAAGGACGTGCTCGAGGGCATCCGGATCCGCGAGAGCGCGGGACGCACCAAGGACTGACCGCGTCCGGCCCACGGCCTGGAGGCACGGTGCGGGTCCGCCGCGCACCGTCCGTAGGGTGGTGGGCATGACCGACACCGCACCTGCCGCCACCCGTCCCGTCGCCCTCGTCACGGGCGCGACCCGGGGGATCGGCCGCGCGATCGCGATCGACCTCGGGCGGACGCACCACGTCCTCGTCGGTGGCCGCACCGCCGCCGCGGTCGACGCCCTGGTCGCGGAGCTGCCGAGCGCGGCGCCCTTCGTCGGGGACCTCGGCGCCGGAGACCTGCCCCCGCTGCCGGAGCGGCTCGACGTGCTCGTGCACTCCGCCGGGGTCGAGCAGGGCACCCGGATCGCGGACACCCCGCGCGACGTCTGGGAGTCCGTGTTCGCCACGAACGTCTTCGCGGTCGCGGAGCTGACCCGCGTGGCGCTCCCGGCGCTCCGCGCGGCGCGGGGCATCGTCGTGCCGGTGAACAGCGGCTCCGGGTTCGTCGCCGGACCGGGCGGGGGCGTGTACGCGGCGTCGAAGTTCGCCCTGCGCGCGTTCGCCGACGCCCTGCGCGAAGAGGAACGGGCGAACGGCGTGCGGGTGTCGAGCGTGCACCCCGGTCGCACGGACTCCGACATGCAGCGGGCGCTGACCGAGAAGCTCGGCGAAGACTACGACACCGCGTACTACCTCGCCCCGGAGGACGTCGCCGCCGCGGTCCGCACCGTGGTCGACCTGCCGGAGCGCGGGACGATCGAGTCGCTCGCGATCCGGCCGACCCGGCGGCGCTGACCACCCCGGGCCGACCGCACCGGCGGCCCCGGGGCGGTCGTCCCGCGCTCGCCGCGGCCTACCGCAACTCGATCCGCGTCGTCAGGTCGAGCCGCTCCAGGAACGTCTCGTCGTGGCTCACGACCACGAGGGCGCCCCGGTAGGCCCGCAGTGCGTCCACGAGCTGGTCGACGCTCGTCAGGTCGAGGTCGTTCGTCGGCTCGTCGAGCACGAGCACCTGGGGCGGCGGGTCCGCGAGCACGAGGGCGGCGAGGGCCACCCGGAAGCGCTCCCCGCCGGACAGGGCCCCGGCCGGGCGGTCGACAGTGTCGCCGCGGACCAGGAACCGGGCCAGGCGGTTCCGGACCTCGGCGACCGGGACGTGCGGGGCGTCCCGCCGGACGTTGTCGAGCACCGACGCGGTGTCGTCGAGCGTGTCCTTCCGCTGCGGCAGGTACGCCACCCGGTCGACGTGCGGCACCGCCGATGTCTCCGGCAGCGGGTGCTCCCGCGCGTCCGGCACCCCGACGAGCTGGTCGAGGAGCGTGCTCTTGCCGGCGCCGTTGTCCCCGACCACGGCGACCCGCTCGGGCCCCTGCACGATCGTCTGCCGACCCCGCACCGTCACGGTCGCGATGCGCCGCGACGCCGGGACGTCCGGGTCGGGCAGGGTGACGTGCAGGGACTCGTCGTCGCGCAGGCGGGACTCGGCCTCGTGCTTCGCCGACAGGGCCGCCGCCTCGTCCTCGGCGTACCCGGTGCGGAGCTTCCCCGCGGTCTGCTCGCCGCGCTTCCGCATCTCGTTCGCGAAGATCTTCGGCATGCCCTCGGCGGCCTTCCGGCCCGAACGGGCGCGGCGGGCGATCTTCGTCTCGGCCTCGATGCGCTGTCGCTGTTCGGCGCGGTGCCGCTGCTCGGCGACCCGGACCTCGCGCTCGACCGCCGCCTGCTGCACGGCGACGTGCGCCTCGTACTGCGCGTACGTCCCGCCGTACACGGTCGCCGAGCCCTGCCGCAGCTCGACGGTCTCGTCGACGTGCTCCAGGAGCTCGCGGTCGTGGCTGACGACCACGAGGGTCCCGCGCCAGTCGTCGACCAGGTCGAGCAGCAGGCCGCGGGCACGGCGGTCGAGGTTGTTCGTCGGCTCGTCGAGGAACGCCACCGGTCGGCCGCGCAGCCGGATGCCGGCGACCGCGGCCAGGACGGCCTGCTCGCCGGACAGCGTCGCGACCGGCCGGTCCAGAACGGCGGCACCCGTCCGGATCCCGGCGAGACCGATCGCGTCCAGTCCGATCCCGTCGAGGGCGGCGACGGCCCGCTCCTCGAGGTCCCAGTCGTCCCCGACGGCGTCGAAGTGCTCCGGGGCCGCGTCCCCGTCGAGGATCGCGCGGAGCGCCGTCAGCGCCGGTCGGATGCCGAGCAGGTCCGCGACCGTGTCCTCGGGACGCGTTGCGAGCCGCTGCGGCAACTGGTCCACGGGACCCGACGTGCGGATGGTGCCCGACGTGGGGTGGAGCTGCCCCGTGACGAGCCGGACCAGCGTGGACTTGCCGGCCCCGTTCCTCCCGACCAGGCCGGTGCGGCCGGACCCGAAGGCGGTGGACAGGTGCTCGAGCGCGACGGTGCCGTCGGGCCAGGTGAAGGTGACGTCGTGCAGGACGACGGAGGGTGTTGCGGGCATGGGGGTGCCTCCGAGATCGTGAGCTGGGCGCACGACACCGGACCCGCGGCGACCCGGACGGATCCGGCGCGGACACGCCCGACGGGGCGCGACGATCACGGTGTCAGCGCGAGGACTGCGCGGTACCGGTGATCGACTGCAAGGCGGCTCTTCCGTCGGGGACCCCCGTGTCCGCCACCCGTGCCGCCGGTCGGTCTCCCGCCCCGGCAGCCCCGTGGTGACGACGAGGTGTCACCCACCGTACGGCCGGACCCGGCCGCAGGCAAGAGGTGACAGGCAAGAGGTGACAGGCTGGACGCATGCCGGAGAACCTGCTGCCGAACCCGACCGCGAACCCCGCGACCCTGCTGCCCGAGGAGCCGGAGGTGACCGCCGCGCTCGCCGCCGACGCCCCCGTGTCGAGCGTCGTCGTGTCGCACCCGTCCTCGAGCCTGGCGTGGGCGCTCCTCGCCGACGAGGCCTGGGAGCGCGGCGCGACCCTGGAGTCCTACGCCTACGCCCGCGTCGGGTACCACCGCGGCCTCGACGCCCTGCGGAAGGCGGGCTGGCGCGGCGCCGGACCCGTGCCGTGGTCGCACGAGCCGAACCGCGGTGTGCTCCGGGCCCTGTTCGCCCTGCGGCGCGCGGCGGAGGCGATCGAGGAGCCGGGCGAGCCCGAGCGGCTGACGGACTTCCTCGACCAGAGCGACCCGGAGGCGCTCCGCGCGCTCACCGCCGGGGAGTAGCGCGGGGGCGGGCCCCGCGCCGCGGCGGACGCTGGAGGTCCGCGTCGCGTTCCGCACAACGGAAAGCACTCCGCACCACGCGATCGCGTGGCACGGAGTGCTTTCCGTTGTGCGGAGGCACACCACACCACGCGGGTGCGCCTGCGACCCGGCCGGCCCGGCCGGCCCGGCCCGGCCCGGCGCCCTACCCGAGCACCACGCTCCACGAGAACGCCTGCGGCCACAGCTGGTGCTCCGGCAGCACGTCGAGCCCGCACGCCCGCGACCCCAGCCCGTGCTGCGCCGCGTCGAGGTACAGGTACGTGTGCTCCGGCGTCGGCAGCTCGTACGGGTGCATAGCCTTCCCGACCTGCTGCGCGGTCCACGGCGAGAGCGTGAAGCCCGCCAGGTGCGCCCCGACCGTCGTCACCGTGAACGGCCCCACCGACAGTGCACGCAGCTCCGGCCGGTGCCCCGTCTCCTGCGGCATCGAGTACTCGATACCGAGCGAGCGCACGGGAGCGCTGAACCGTCCGACACGGGCGGCGTGCGAGGAGTCCGCGTAGGACTCCAGCGGCCCCGTCCCGAACCAGTCGGCGGACCCGTCGAGCAGCCCGGCGGGCAGGTCGAACCGGACGCCGATCCGGGGCCACGTGACGTCCCAGGCGCCGAAGGGCACCGCGTCCGTCTGCAGCAGCAGTCCCGCGTCGGTCAGGGTCCAGCGGTGCGTGACGTCGACGCCCCAGCCGCTGTTCGCCGCCGCCACGCGCACGCGCTGCTCCAGGCCGTGGTCGGTCCGGGTCACCTCGACGAGTCGGTGCGTCAGCCGGTCGAGCCCGCGGTCCCGCCAGCGCTCCGCGGACGCCGGCGCATCGGGGTCGCCGACGCCAGCGGTGAGCACCGGGTCGGCCGTCTCGTACCCGCCCTGCGACGACAGGCAGTCGTTGTCGGTCGGTGCGCGCCACAGCTCCAGGCGCGGCCCCGCCACCTCGTGCCCCTTCCAGGACACCAGGTCGCCTCGGGCGCTGAACGTCCCCTCGCCGAGACGGTCGCCCTCCCACCCCGTCCTGGAGGCCCGTGGCACGTCCGCCGGTCGGCTCGCGACGAGCCGCTGGGCGCGTGCCACGACGTGGCCGGTGTCCGCCCACGCGGTCGGACCCGCCAGCTCCGCGGTGACGTCGAACCACAGTTCCTCGCCCGCGGCCGGTGCGGCCGTCGCGGCGGCGAGCACCTCGTCCGGCACCGGCACCGTGGCGGACTCCCGCGCGGCGACGACGCCGGGGGCGAAGCGTCCGGAGGCCTCGACGACACCGTTCCGGCTCAGCGTCCAGCAGAACCGCAGTCCCGCGGTCGAGGCCGAGTGGTACCGGTTCTCGACCAGCACGGTCCGCTCGCCGAGCGAGAACCGGATCGGGGCGACCACGGCGGCGAACTCAGCCAGTCCAGGGGTGGGGCTGTCGTCGGGCAGCACGAGGCCGTCCATCACGAAGTTGCCGTCGTGCACGACCTCGCCGAAGTCGCCGCCGTACGCGTAGTAGTCCGTGCCGTCGGCGGTCCGGGCGAGCAGCCCGTGGTCCCGCCACTCCCACACGAAGCCGCCGTGCAGCCGGGGGAAACGGTCGACCAGGGCCTCGTACTCGGCGATCTGCCCGGGGCCGTTCCCCATCGCGTGCACGTACTCGCAGTGCAGGAACGGCTTCGAGCGCTGCCGTGCCGCCTCGGCGGGACCGCACTCCATGAGCGGCGTCGGGGTCCCACCGCCGATCGACTCGGTCTCCTGCAGCGTCGGGTACATCCGCGAGTAGACGTCGGTGTACTCACCCGTGTAGTCGCCCTCGTAGTGCACCGGCCGCTCGTCGTCGCGGTCGTGCACCCACTGCGACATCGCGGCGAGGTTCCGTCCGGTGCCGGACTCGTTGCCGAGCGACCACATCACGATCGACGCGTGGTTCTTGTCGCGTTCGACCGTCCGGGCGATGCGGTCCAGGAACGCGTCACGCCAGGCCGGGTCGTCCGAGGGGTTCCCGACCCAGTCGGTGAACAGGAAGCCGTGCGTCTCGAGGTCGCACTCCAGCACGACCCAGAACCCGAGCTCGTCGGCCAGGTCGAGCACGCGGGGGTGCGGCGGGTAGTGCGAGGTGCGGATCGCGTTGACGTTGTTCCGCTTCATGAGCGCCATGTCGGCGCGGGCGTGCTCCTCGTCGAAGACCCGACCGCGGACCGGGTGGGTCTCGTGCCGGTTCACACCGTGGAAGACCACGCGTTCGCCGTTCACCAGGAAGCGGTCGCCGACGATCTGCACGGTGCGGAAGCCCAGCCGGAGCGCGACCGTCTCGCCGCCCGTACGTCCGCCGGCGGCCGTCCCGGTGGACACCGTCGCGTCGTACAGCCGGGGGAGCTCGGCGCTCCACGGCTCGACGCCCTCGACCGTGATCGGTGCGACGTCCTCCGGGGCGTGCCAGGTGACGTCGACGCCGAGCGACGGCACGGCGAACCGCACCGGGAACGCGGCGTCGAGCGTCGGGAACGAGATGGTCCCCGTCCCGGTCGACGGGCGTCCCGAGGCGGCGGTGCCCGCGGTCGCGGCGTCGCCGAGCGTGGCGGTCCAGCCGGCGCGCACGAACACGTCGTCGACGGGCGCGGTCGGGCGGGCGAGCAGCGTGACGGAGCGGAAGATCCCGGGCAGCCACCACTGGTCCTGGTCCTCGAGGTACGAGGCGGCGCTCCACTGGTGCACGCGGACGAGCAGCTCGTTGTCACCGGCGCGGAGCAGCGGGGTCACGTCGAACTCGGTCGCCAGTCGCGACCCGGTCGACCACCCGACGAGTTCGCCGTTCAGCCACACCCGGAAGTGCGACTCGACGCCGTCGAACCGGAGCAGCACCCGGGCCGCCGCGTCGAACGACGACGGCAGCGAGAACGTGCGCCGGTGGTCGCCGGTGGGGTTCTCCTCCGGCGGGTGCGGCGGGTCGATCGGGAACGGGTACTGCAGGTTCGTGTAGCTCGGCGCGCCGTGCCCGTGCAGGACCCAGTGCGACGGGACGGGCAGGCTGCCCCACCCGTCCTCCACCCCCGGGAGCGGGACGTCCGCGACCGGCGACCACCGGAAGTCCCAGTCCCCGTCGAGCGACAGGGACGGGGCGTCGGTGTGCAACCAGGCCCGCGGCGCGAGCCGGGTGTCCGAGCCCGGTGCCGTCGAGGCGAGTGCGTCGAGCGCGTCGGGCGTGATGCTGGTGGTGATGGAGGACGAGTGAGCAGCGTTGGTCAACCCTTGACCGATCCTTCCGTGAGGCCCCCGCGCCAGAAGCGCTGCAGGACGATGATCGCGATCACGAGCGGGATGACCGAGACGAGCACCCCGCCGGTGGTGAGCTGGTAGAACTCTGGCAGACGATCGACCTGCGCACGCCAGTTGTTGAGCCCGAGCGTGATCGGGTACAGCTTCTGGTCCGCCAGCATGATGAGCGGCAGGAAGAAGTTGTTCCAGATGCCGACGACCTGGAACAGGAACACCGTCACGAGCGCGGGCGTCATCTGGCGCAGCACGATCGTGTGGAAGATCCGCAGCTCGCCGGCCCCGTCGATGCGCGCCTGCTCGAGGAGCGCCGTGTCCACCGACGCCGCCGCGTACACCCGGCACAGGAACAGGCCGAACGGCGAGACGAGGCTCGGGATGAGCACGCTCCAGTACGTGTCGGTCAGGCCCATCGTCGAGAACAGCAGGAACAGCGGCAGCGCGGTCGCGGTGCCCGGGACGAGCACCCCGCCGAGGATCGTGCCGAACACGAGCTGCCGGCCGCGGAACTCGTACTTCGCGAGCGCGTACCCACCCGCGGCCGCGAAGTACGTCGCGAGGACCGCACCCACGCCCGAGTACAGGACGCTGTTCGCGATCCAGCGGACGAAGATCCCGCCGTCGTACGAGAACACCTGCTGGATGTTGCTGAACAGGGCGAACTCGCCGCCGAACCAGAACCCGTTCGTCGCGAACAGCGCGCCCGTCGTCTTGGTCGCCGCGATGACGACCCAGTACAGCGGCACCAGGAAGTAGATCGCGACGACGACGAGGATCCCCGTCACGACGATCTGCGACTTCCCGGTCCGGTCCAGCTTGCGACGCTGGTGCGCCGTGACCGACGTGGTGTCGACCGGCTCGGCGGCCCGCTTGGTCACGGGCGCCTCGATGGCTTCACTGGTCATGCTTCCGCCCCCTTGCGGTCAGCCGGGAGGCCCGTGGCGGCTCCGGTGGTCGTGCTGCGGTTCGCGACGCCGGTCGCGGTGCGCGACCCGTCGCCGGTGGTGACGCGCGTCTGGAGCGCACGCCGTGCCTCCAGGCCGTCCCGCTTCGCCCGCTTCCGCTGGTCGCGCTCGTGCTTCGGCGGACGGTTCGTCAGCGCCAGGAACGCGAACGACAGGACGAACGCGGCCAACGCGATGATCACGGCCTGCGCGCTCGCGACGCCGTACTCGTTGAACGCGAAGGCGTTCGTGTAGGCGGCGTAGTTCGGCGTGTACTCCGTGTCGATCGCCGGGGCGACCGTGGACAGGATCTGCGGCTCCGCGAAGAGCTGCAGCGTGCCGATGATCGAGAAGACCGTCGTCAGGACGAGCGCCGGGGCGATCAGCGGGACCTGGATCCGCCAGGCGACCTGGAAGGGTCCCGCGCCGTCCATCTTCGCGGCCTCGTAGACCTCGCCGGGGATCGACTTGAGCTGCGCCACGATGATGAGCATGTTGTAGCCGGTGTACGTCCAGGTGACGATGTTCGCGATCGACCACAGCACGCTGTTCGCGCCGAGGAAGTCCGGCTGCAGCCCGACGGACTGCAGCAGGTCGACGATCGGCGACAGGCCCGGGACGTACAGGAACGACCACAGGATCGTCGCGATGACGCCGGGGACGCCGTACGGCATGAAGTAGACCGCGCGGAAGAAGGCGGGCCAGCGGGCGCTCGCCGACTCCAGGAGCAGCGCGAGGATCGTGCACGCGATGATCATGATCGGCACCTGCACGATGCCGAACAGGAGCATGCGGCCGATCGACGCGACGAACCCGGAGTCCTGCAGCGCGATCGCGTAGTTGTCGAAGCCGGCGAAGCGGCCGGTGACGCCGTCCTCGCCGAACAGGCCCTCGCGGTCGACGGTCGTGAAGCTCTGGAACAGCGCGCTGATGATCGGGATGATGAACGTCAGCAGGAACAGGGCGAGGAACGGGGCGAGCAGGATCCACGGGGCACGCTTCTGCGCGCTCGTGGCCTTCGTGCTCGTGCGGTAGCCGGATCCCGGCTGCGTGGCGGTCATCGGGCGGTCCTCACGCTCAGGCCCTTGTCCTTGAAGGACTGGACGATCTCCCGCTGGGCGAGCTCGACGGCGTCGGTCAGCTTGAGGCCGCCGGTGAGCTTGCGACGGAACTGGTTCTGCAGGCTGGTGAACGCCGACTGGGTCACGGGCGACCAGGACCACTCGATGTTCTGCTCCTTCGCCGCGGGGACGAAGACCTCCTCGTTGTAGTTCTGCCCGGAGAACCACTCGCTCGGCTGCTCGCGCTGCGCCCCGATGTAGTCGCGGGCGGGCGACCACCCGATGCCGCAGTACTTGATCATCGCGTCGATGCCCTCCTTCGAGGTGGTCATCCACGTGATGAACTCGAGCGCCTCGGCCGGGTGCTTCGCGTTGGCGAGGACCGCGGCGCTCGAGCCGCCGATCGCGCTCGAGCCGAAGCCGGACGCGTCCCACTTCTGCATCGGCGCGACCTTCCACTTGCCCTCGCCGCCCTGGATGGACTCGATGAGGGCGTCGCCCCAGCTCGCACTCGTCACGGCGGCGATCCGGCCGTTCGCGCACGCCGCGTACCAGCCGGGGGAGTACGCGCCCGCGGACGTGTCGACGAGCCCGTCGTCGATGCAGCCGTCGAAGAACTCCGCGACCCGCAGCGTGGCGTCGTCGGTCATGTCGACCACCCACTCGTCGCCGTCGGTCCTGAACCAGCGGGCGCCGGCCTGCTGCGCGTACGCCGCGAAGGGCGAGGCGTCGGCGACCGGGAAGACCTCGAGGTAGTTCTGCTTGCCGGTCTTCCGGACCTTGTCGGCGAGCACCTTCCACTCGTCCCACGTCGCCGGGGGTTCGCCACCGGCCTGCTCCAGGATCGCGGTCTGGTAGTAGAAGCCCATCGGGCCGGTGTCCTGCGGGATGCCGTAGACGCCGTCGACGAACTCGACCTGCGCCCACGCGGCCTCGTCGTACTTCGACTGGTACTGCTTCGCGCCGTAGCGTGCGAGGTCGACCAGGCCGTTCGCGAGCATGAACTCGGGGATCTGCCGGAGCTCGACCTGCCCGATGTCCGGACCGCCGCCGGCTGCGAGCGCGGAGTACATCTTCTGGTACCCGCCGCTGTTGCCGCCCGGGATCCAGTTCGCGGTGACCTGGATGCGGGGGTTCTTCGCGTTCCAGACGTCGCAGACCTTCTGCAGGTCCTTCAACCACGCCCAGTACGTGATCTGCACGGTGTCACCGCCGGCCGCGGGGATCACCGCCGCCTTGTTCACGTTCGTCGAGCCCGGGACCGCGCAGCCGGCGAGCAGTCCCGCCGCGGCTGTCCCGAGCCCGAGGCTCAGCAGGTTTCGTCTCGACAGCTGTCGTCCAGATGGTGATGGCGTCATTGCCTGGTCTCCGGTTCGTCGGCGGATCGGGTCCTCCGCCAGTAGAGCACGGAACCGAGCGTCACTGTGCTTTCACGAAGCATTCACGGCTGGTCGTGACCCGGGCCGGTAGTGCGCCGGAACGACAGGTGTCGGCTGGGTGTCGGCTCGGAGCCGTGGGCGCGTCCGGGTGGACAGGGGGATGGTGGGGCGCACACGACACGTCGGGGTTCGTGACGCCCCGGCGCACCGCCGAGAGGAGCTGTCATGACGTCCACGAACGCGACGAGCGAACTGCACGGGATCCTGGGGGACCGGCTGGAGGGCGGGGGCACGTGGGCGTGGGCCTACGCGGACGTGTCCGGCAACGTCGAGGACCCGCGACGGCAGGCAGCGCTGAAGCTCCGCGCCGTCGAGGAGTCCCTCCGCGCCCAGGGCGCGAGCGCCGAGGTGGTCGACACGATCGCCGCCGAGTTCGAGCAGGAGCCGGGAGTGCCGTCCCCGGTCACCCGGTACGTGCTCGTCCACGACGGCGAGCTCGTGCTCAGCGAGGTGCTCCCCGGCCACCTGCACGGCGCCGAGGCGATCGGCGTCGGGGCCGTGCCGGACCTCGTGCCCCTCGTCGCCCACCGCCCGGTCGACCTGCCGTTCCTGGTCGTCCACGTCGGACGCGAGGGCGGGACGTTCCGCGCCTACCGCCTCGGCCACGCGCCGGACGCGGCGTCCGAGCAGCAGGTGCAGGGACGCACCGACACGCTGCACTACGCGAAGGCCGGCACCGGCTGGAAGCAGCCGCACTGGCAGGCGCACACCGAGGAGATCTGGAAGCAGACCTCGACCGAGGTCGCCGGGGCCGTGGACGAAGCCGTCCGCCGCCTGCGCCCCGGGCTCGTCGTCGTCGCCGGGGACGTCACCGCCCGTGAGCTGCTCGTCAAGGCGCTCTCCGCCGAGGCCCGTGCGCTCGTCACGACCGTGCCCGTCGACCCGCGCTCTGACGACGCGTCGAAGCAGGCGTTCGTCGAGCACGTCGAGATCGCCCTCGCCCGTGTCATCGCCACCCGGCGGCACGACCTCGAGGACCTGCTCCGCACCCACGTCGGCCGGGGCGACAACCTCGCCGTGACCGGTGTCGGGTCCGTGGTCTCCGCGCTGCAGCAGGCGCAGGGGGCGGTCGTCGCGCTCGACGCCGTCGCGATCGGGGACCGGACGCTCCTGGCGCTCGCCGGGGCGCCGTGGGTCGCGACCGCGCCGGAGCAGGCCGCCGGGACGCCCGTGGTCGGTCCGGTGCCCGCCGTGTGCGCGCTCGTCCGGGCCGCGGTGCTCACGGACGCCGAGCTCGTGCTCGTGAACGCCGCCTCGCTGCCCGGCGGTGCCGCGGCCGCGGCGCTCCTGCGCTGGCCGGTGGGGCCCGCCGTGCCCGCCTGAGCCCGTTCCGCGCGCGCGGCGCTGAATCGCTCGTGAGGTGCCGATCCGCGCGTCGGGTGCCGATCCGCTCGTGGGGTGCCGGGAGTTCCGCCCTCCCACGAGCGGTTCGTCTTCCCACGTCGGGTGCGATGGGACGGAACGCTCGCCGACCTCAGTCGTGCGAGCGGTCCGTCCGCGGCACGAGCGGCAGCGCCAGCAGGGGCAGCACCGCCACCAGCCCGAACGATGCCGCGAAGCCGAGCGTCCCGACGAGCGCGCCGATCCCGGGGCCCACGGCGCTCGCCGCGAGGAACTGCCCGGTGTTCTGCGTGCCGAGCGCCCGACCCGACCAGGACGGTCCCGCGGCCTCGGCGACCGACGTGTACGCCAGCCCGTTGTCCGCGACCGTGACGCTCGTCGCGACGAGCAGGAACACCGCCGCAGCCGCCCAGTGCGACACGTCGACGAGCGCCATCACGCCCATCACCGCCGCGGCAGACACCGCCACCACGCGCAGCGGCCCGACCCGGGACCCGGCGCGGTCGCTCCACGCCCCGACGAGGATCCGCCCGACCGCGCCGACGAACTGGGACGCCCCGACGAGCAGGCCTGCCGCGGGGGTCGACCAGCCGAGCCCGACGAGCCACACCAGTCCGTAGGTCGACAGCGTGAACTGCGGCACCACGAGCAGCACCGAAACCGCGTGCACCCGCCACAGGAACCCGGACGACCGGTACGGGTTCACGGGCGCAGCCGCAGCCGTCGCGGCCGACGCCGGGGTCGTCCGGGCCCGGGCTGTCCGGGCCGGTCGCGGCGGGTCGACGATGCCGACGGCACACAGCACGGTGAGCACGGCGCACAGCACGAACGGCAGCACCAGGGCGGCGCGGATGCCGGACCCCTCGGCGAGCTGCGGGACCGTGACCGCCGCGAGCGTCACGCCGAGCGGCTGCGACATCTGCCGGATGCCCATCGCGAGGCCGCGCCGCTCCTTCGGGAACCACCCGACCACGACCCGCCCGCTCGCGGCGTTGGTCGACGCACTCGTCATGCCCGCCGCCAGGAACGCCACACCGAGCAGCACCGGGTTCCCCGCGGACAGCCACGCTCCGGCGACCGTCGCCGTGGTGAGTGCCAGCCCGCCCGCGATCACCACGCGCTCGCCGACCCGGTCGGTCACCGCACCCCAGGCGATGAGCGTCAGGACGAGGCCGATCGTCGGTGCTGCGGCGAACAGCCCGGCCGACGCGAGCGGCATGCCCTGCGCGACCAGGTGCGGGATGAGCAGGGCCGGCGCGGAGACCACCAGGGTGCCGGCGGCCTGGGCGGCGACGCCGAGGGCGAGCATCATCCACGCGCGGCGGGGTGTGGTCATCGGTGCAGCCTGTCGTTCCGGATCGGTACCAATTGGTATACCATCACGGTATACCAACCGGGGCCGATCCGCACTAGGCTGGTTCGCCGTGACCGCAACGACGACCGACGACGCGACGACCGACGCCGCCCCGGTGTCGCAGACGAGCCAGCTCTACGACAACCTGCGCGAGGCGATCCTGACCCTCGACATCGCGCCCGGCGAGCGCATCTCGGAGCGCGGACTCGAGAGTCGCTTCCACGCCTCGCGGACGCCCGTGCGCGCGGCGCTGTCCCGCCTCGAGCGCGAGGGCCTCATCCTGCACGAGGGGCGCTCGTGGACGGTCACGCCCATCGACCTCGACGAGATCGCGTCGCTCGCCGAACTGCGCGGGGTCCTCGAGCCCGCTGCTGCTCGGCTCGCCGTCGACCGGGCCTCCGCCGAACAGCTCGACGAGGTCCGCGCGCACCTGGACGACCTCCGGGGCACCCCCGACCGCGAGGCGGGCATCCGGATGGGATCGACCTTCCACCTGGACCTCGCGGCGCTCGGTGGCAACCGGTTCATCACCGACGCCGTGGCCGACGCGCTCACCCGGCTCGAACGCACGCGGTGGATCGAGGTGCGCACCGCCGAGGCGCGCGACGCCGCGTGGGCGGAGCACAGCGCCATCCTCGACGCGGTCCGGGACGGCGACGCCGACCGCGCGGCCGACCTGCTCGCCGCGCACGTCGCGGGGACGAACGACCGGCTGCTCAGCTGGATCGCGCAGGAGCGTCGTCGGCTCCGCGGTGCGGGCGTGACGATCGTCGGCTCGGCGGCCGTCCTCGACGAGACCGAGCACCAGCACGCCGACGTCCAGGCTGACCAACCGGCGTGACCACCCGGCGGAGGTGACGGCCGCGGACGACCCGCACCGTGCCTCCTGTCCGGGTGTCGCCACAGGGTGCGTCCCGGGTCGGTGCCCCGAGCCCGCCGGGCCCCGCGTCAGGGACGCGCGGCGTCCTCCGACCCCTCGAGCGGATCGGTGACCGACGAGGCGCCGTGCTCGGTGTGGTCGAGCAGCGCGTCGCGCACCTCGGCCTCGTCGGTGGTGAGTCGGATGGCGTGCTTGCTGCCGGACCGTGTCGACTGTGACATGGGGTCTCCTCCTGGTTGCGTGGACCTGTGTGCGTGGGCATCGGGTGGTGCAGGCCCCCGGCCTGCGGATGCGCTTCCTCACGGGACGTACTGAGGTCGGATCAGTGTGCCGCCGCCTGTCCGCGGAGCGCAAGCGATTCCGGCAACCTGTGGAGAAGTCGCGTCGTGCGCCGTGCCTAGGATGGTCCGGCTGCGCCGAGCGCGGCATCGACACGGACACCGGACGGGAGGCACGGCGTGGGTCCGCAGCGCACCGCACCCCCCACGGTCTACGACGTCGCGTCAGAGGCCGGCGTCTCCATCGCGACGGTCTCGCGCGTGCTCCGCACGCCCGACGCGGTCCGCGAGGGAACCCGCCACAGGGTGCAGGCGGCGATCCGGAGCCTCGGCTACGTGCCCTCGGGCACCGCGCGCGCACTGGCCGGACGCCGGACCGGCGTGGTCGGACTCCTGCTGCCCGGGTTCGACGTCGTGCCGGACGAGCGCCCCGACCTCGTCACCGACGGTGGCGTCCGGGTGGTCGACGACCGACGGCACGTGACGCAGCCGTTCTCGTCGAACCTGTACTTCGACGAGGTCCTCCGCGGCGCCGAGACCGAGGCGTGGCAACGCGGCCTGGCACTCATGGTGGCGGCGGGGCGCGGGTCCTCCCGGGACGTGCTCGTCAACGACGTCGCCGGCCGGGTCGACGGGCTCGCGGTCCTGGCCCAGACCGTGCCGGACGACCTGCTCGAGCACGTCGCCCGCCGTGTCCCGGTGGTGGTGCTCGCCGACGACCGACGGTCGCACGGGTTCGACTCGGTGAGCGTGGACAACGCGGCGGGGATGCGGACGCTCGCGTCGCACGTGATCGGTCGGCTCGGGATCCGGTCGCTCGTGTACCTGGCAGGGCCGATCGACTCCCCGGACGACATGGAGCGCTCGGCGGGGTTCCAGCAGGCGCTCGACGACCACGACGTGCCGGCCGGGTCCGTGCGGGTCGTCCACGGTGACTTCGGCCGTGCCCGCGCGCGGGAGCTCGCGGCAGGGCTGCTCGACGGCGCCGAGGTCCCGCGGGCGATCGTCTGCTCGAACGACCAGTCCGCGCTCGGGGTGCTCGACGCGGCGGGGGCTCGCGGGCTCCGGGTGCCGGACGACCTGGTCGTGACCGGGTTCGACGGCATCGACGCCGGGCGGTTCTCGAGCCCGCGACTGACGACCGTGCACCAGCCGATGGGGGAGCTCGGGCGTGCCGCGGTCCGGGCGATCGTCGACCGGCTCGAGCGGCGGGAGGGGCCGCCGCGGGCGGTGCGCCTGCCGGTCGAGGTGTTGCTGCGCGAGAGCTGCCCGCCGGCGCTGTAGCGGCGGGGCCGGGCCCCAGCGCCCTCAGCACGCCCGGCCCCAGCCCCCGAGGTGCCGAAATACCTGGACGCTCGACCCTCCTGGCGGCATCGAGCGGCACTCCGACGAGCAGCAGGCGGCGAGTCGTGGCACCTCGGCGGGGCGCTGATGCGCGAGTCGGGCGGCGAACGCGCCACATCTGGCCCGCTCGACCTCGCCCGCCGACGATCTGTGCCCCCGCCGCGGACGTGAGCGGCATGTCATGCACGCTCGACGGGCCGACGGCCGACGAGTCGGGGTGGCGTGACGAGCGCGCCACATGTGGCCCGCTCGACCCTGCCCGCCGACGATCTGTGCCCCCGCCGCGGACGTGAGCGGCATGTCATGCACGCTCGACGGGCCGACGGCCGACGAGTCGGGGTGGCGTGACGAGCGCGCCACATGTGGCCCGCTCGACCCTGCCCGCCGACGATCTGTGCCCCCGCCGCGGACGTGAGTGGCACGTCGTGCACGCTCGCCACTGCACGCTCGTCGACGTGCCACCCCGGGAAACAACACGACCGGTTGCATCGTGCGATGTAAGCGCATACATTGTCCGGGTACCCACTCGACACGGAGGTCGACCGAGCAATGACGCTTCCCCCACAGCGCACGGCCCAGCGCCTGGCCCAGCGCACGCGCGCCCCCGAGCGCCCGCGCCGCCGCCGCGGCCGCCTCGCCGCCGCGCTCGCCGGCATCGCCGTCGTGGCCCTCGCCGCCACCGGCTGCAGCATCCAGGTCCGCTCCCAACCGGACCCGAGCATCGGCAAGGACACGATGCTCATCAACGCGGACCGCGGCAACCCGCTGTTCGACCGCAACTTCAACCCGTACATCTCGAACGCCCGCACCGCGAGCAAGTGGATGTACGAGCCCCTCATCGAGATCAACCCCCTCGACGGCAAGGGCACCCCGTGGCTGGCGAGCTCGTGGAGCCAGCCCGACGCGAAGACCATCGACATGACGATCCGGAAGGGCGTCGAGTGGTCCGACGGCAGGCCGTTCAGTGCGGAGGACGTCGTCTTCACGTTCGACCTGCTCCAGAAGTTCCCCGCGATGGACATCAAGGGCGCCTGGCAGCACATCGACCGCATCGAGCGGGACGGCGACCACGTCGTCTTCCACCTGAAGAGCGACGACGTGCCGAGCCTCAACATCATCGGCGCGACCTACATCCTCCCCGAGCACCACTACGGGAAGATCAAGGACCCCACGACCTGGCGTGACCCGGACCCGGTCGGCACCGGCCCGTTCGTCCTCGGCAACTACTCCGACCAGCAGTACTCGATGGACAAGAACCCGCGGTACTGGCAGGCGGACAAGATCGCGATCAAGCACCTGATCCTGCCGGCGACGAACACGCAGCTCGACACCGTCACGCGCGGCTACGACTGGGCGTACTCGTTCATCTCCGACGTCAAGGGCACGTGGGGTGCGGCGTCCCCCGACAACAAGTGGTGGTTCCCGGCCGGCGGTGTGATCGGACTCATCCCGAACCTCACGAAGGCGCCGTACAGCGACGTCAACGTCCGCAAGGGCATCTCGTACGCGCTGAACCGCGACGACATCGCCGAGACCGCGTCCGAGGGCAACCTCAGCGCCGCGGGGCAGACCGGCCTCATCCTGCCGAACCAGGAGCAGTACCTCGACCCGTCGATCCCGGACAAGGGCATGATCACGCAGGACACCGAGCGGTCCCTCGCCGAGTTCGCCAAGTCCGGGTACACCCAGCAGGGCGGCAAGCTCGTCAAGGACGGCAAGCAGCTCGAGATCAAGCTCATGACCGCGAACGGCTACTCGGACTGGCTCCGCGCCGCGCAGCAGGTCCAGCGCGACCTCGGGAAGATCGGCATCAAGGTCGACATCCAGGCGCCGCAGCCCGCGGGGTACCAGCAGAACATCAACAACGGCCAGTTCGACATGGCGATGGGCGGCATGGGGAACGGGGATGTCTTCCAGGCCTACAACTCGCTGCTGTCGAGCGACTTCTACCAGCCGGTCGGCAAGTCGACCGTGAACAACTTCGAGCGGTACCGGAACACCGACACGCAGCAGCTCCTCGACGCGTACAAGGCGACGACGGACAAGGCCGAGCAGCAGCGCATCCTGAACCAGCTGCAGCGCATCGTTTACGACGACCTGCCCGTCATCGGCATGTACTACGGCGGGCTCTGGGGCCTGTTCAACACCGGCAAGTTCGTCGGCTGGCCGAGCGCGGAGGACCCGTACATGGCACCGCAGAACTACGACTCGGCGCCGCTGCTCATCTTCACGAAGCTGCGACTCAGAGACAGTGAAGCGGGCCGGAAGATCATGGAGGAGCAGGCCAAGTGAAGTACATCCTGCAGAAACTCGTCCTCTTCGTCCTGACCCTCTGGGCCGCGGTCACGCTGAACTTCGTGCTCCCGCGCCTCATGCCCGGCAGCCCGTCCGACGCCGCCCTGGCGAAGCTCAGCCAGAACGGCCCCGTGACGGACGCCACCAAGAAGGCCATCGAGGCGCAGCTCGGCGTCCCCTCCGGCAACCTGTGGGACCAGTACGTCAGCTACCTGCACCAGGTCGTCACTCTCGACTTCGGCACGAGCTACACGTTCTACCCGCAGCCCGTCGGCGACCTGGTCGGCCGCGCCCTGCCGTACACGCTCGTGCTCGTCGGCACGGTCACGGTCCTCGCGTTCGTGATCGGCACGCTCATCGGCGTCGCCGCGGCCTGGAAGCGCGGCACCTGGCTCGACTCGCTCCCGACCCTGTCCGGCTCGTTCATGTCGACGTTCCCGTACTTCTGGACGGCGCTCCTGCTGCTGTTCTTCCTCGGCTACGTCCTGCACTGGTTCCCGACCACCGGGGCGTCCTCGGCGACGAGCGTCCCCGGCTGGAACGGCGAGTACATCGGCGACGTGCTCCAGCACGCGATCCTGCCGGCGGTCACGATCCTCGTGACGAGCCTGGGCGGCTGGATCATCGGCATGCGGAACGCCATGATCAACACCCTCGGCGACGACTACGTCACCTTCGCCGAGGCGAACGGCCTCCGCGGCCGCACGGTCGCCGTCCGGTACGCCGCGCGCAACGCGATCCTGCCGAACCTGACCGGCTTCGGCCTGGCCCTCGGCGGCGTCGTCGGCGGCTCGGTCCTGGTCGAGCAGGTGTTCGGCTACCCGGGCATCGGCTACCTGCTCTTCAACGCCGTGATCGGGCAGGACTACCCGCTCATGCAGGCCCTCTTCCTGATGATCACCGTGTCGGTGCTCATCGCCAACTTCATCGTGGACGTCCTCTACGGCGTCCTGGACCCGAGGACGCGCCGATGACGACCAACTCGCGATGGGCGGCGTGCTCTGCCCACAACCACCACCCGAGGACGCGCCGATGACCAACACGCGCACACCCAACGCAACCGTCGCAGTACGGACCCAGCAGCAAGGCCCGGACCAGCAGCACGACCAGCAGGCCCCCTCCAAGCTCCGCGCCGCCGCACGCCAGTTCGGCGTCGTCTGGAGCAACACCAAGGCCCGCGTCGGCATCTGCATCCTCGCCTTCTTCGTCCTCGTGGCGATCGCCGCCCCGCTCCTCGCCCCGCACGGCGCCAGCCAGAACGGCTTCGCCCGCAACGCCGACGCCACCTGGGCGCACTGGATGGGCACCACCGCCGCCGGCGAGGACGTCCTCTCCCAACTCATCTACGGCGCCCGGGTCTCGGTGCTCGTCGGCGCGGTCGCGGGCTTCCTGTCCACGCTCGTCGCCGTCGCGATCGGTCTGAGCTGGGGCTACATCCGCGGCTGGGTCGCCGAGGTCATCGGGTTCATCGTGAACCTGTTCCTCGTCATCCCGGGTCTGCCGCTCATGATCGTCATCGCGGCCTACCTGCAGAACGGCGGCATCGCGGTCATCATCGCCGTGATCGTCGTGACCGGTTGGGCCTGGGGCGCGCGCGTGCTCCGCTCCCAGACGCAGTCGCTGCGCAGCCGCGACTTCGTCACGGCCGCGCAGTTCTCCGGTGACGGCGCCACCCGCATCGTCTTCCGCGAGATCCTGCCGAACATGACGAGCCTCATCGTCGGTAGCTTCTTCGGCGCGGCGACGAGCGCGATCCTCGCCGAGGCGGGCCTCGAGTTCCTGGGGCTCGGCGACTCGTCGATCGTCAGCTGGGGCACGATCCTCTACTGGGCGCAGAACTCGAACGCACTGCTCACCGGCCAGTGGGTCCTGCTGTTCGCCCCCGGCCTCTGCATCGCCCTCCTGGCGATGAGCCTCACCCTCATCAACTTCGGCGTCGACGCCGTGTCCAACCCGCGACTGCGCGAGGGCGCGCGCCGCAAGAAGGAGGCAGCAGCATGAGCGGCCAGACACCCGACGTGACCAGCGACGGCCTGGAGGCCCGTGGCGGCGCCGCCACGCGCCTCCCGTCCGACGCCACGCACGCCACGCAGGACGTCCTGCTCGACGTCCGCGACCTGTCGGTCGTCTACGAGTCGGCCGGCCAGACGGCCGTCCAGGCCGTCGACCACGTGTCGTTCAGCCTGCGCAAGGGCGAGTTCGTCGGCCTCGTCGGCGAGTCCGGCTCGGGCAAGTCGACCCTCGGCTACGCGCTCACCCGGCTGCAGAAGCCGCCGGCGCGGACCAACGGCGGCAGCATCGTCTTCGCCGGGAGCGACATCCGCGACCTCGACGACGAGGCGCTGCGTCAGCAGCGGCAGGGCGGCTTCGCGATGGTGCTGCAGTCCGGCATGAACGCGCTCAACCCGGTGCGGACCGTCCGCAACCACTTCGTCGACGTCTTCACGGCCCACGGGCACGTGCCGCGTGAGCGCTGGGACGCCCGGATGCGGGAGCTCGTCGGCAAGGTGAAGCTGCCCGAGACGATGCTCGCGCGGTACCCGGGGGAGCTCTCCGGCGGCATGCGCCAGCGCGTCTCGATCGCCCTCGCGCTCTCGCTCGAACCGCAGCTCATGGTGTTCGACGAGCCGACCACGGCCCTCGACGTCCTCGTGCAGCACGCGGTGATGGACACGATCATCGAACTGCAGCGCTCCGAGGGGTTCACGGCGATCCTCATCAGCCACGACCTCGGCATCGTGCTCGAGGCGACCGAGCGCGTGCTCGTCATGCACGAGGGGCGGATCGTCGAGGACGGCCGCTCGCTCGAGGTCCTCCGCGACCCGCAGGACGACTACACGAAGATGCTGCTGTCGCACTACGCGGACCCGCGCGCCGCGGTGGTCTCGCTGCCGGGCTTCCCGGACCGGTCGCTGCGTTCGTCCGAGGGGGCGACGCGGCAACAGACGACCTCGTCGTTCAGCACCGTCGGGTCCCGCGAACGCAGCGCCGCCCGCAACCCGATCGTCGTCGACCACCTCGTGAAGACGTACCCGGCGCCCCGCCGCGGCGAGCAGCCCGTGCAGGCCGTCCGCGACGTGTCGTTCACGCTCGAGCCCGGGCAGTCGCTCGCGCTCGTCGGCCAGTCCGGCTCGGGCAAGTCGACGATCGCGAAGATGCTCACGGGCGTCGAGCAGCCGAGCTCGGGCACGGTCAGGTTCGGCGACACCGACGTGGCTCGTCTGGGAAGAAGGGGCCTGAAGGACCTGCGCTCCGAGGTGCAGATGGTGTTCCAGGACCCCTACGCAGCGCTCAACCCGCTGCACACGGTGGAGTACATCCTGTCCCGACCCATCGCGAACTACACCGGGCTCCGCGGGCGCGATGCCCGCCGACGGATGCTCGAGATCCTCGAGACCGTGGGCCTGACGCCCGTCGAGCAGTTCGCGCAGAAGCTCCCGCACCAGCTCTCCGGCGGGCAGCGGCAGCGCGTGGTCATCGCCCGGGCGCTCGCGAGCGACCCGCAGGTGATCATCGCCGACGAGCCCGTCTCGATGCTCGACGTGACGCTGCGCGCCGGGGTGCTCGCGCTGCTCGAGGACCTGCGGGAGCAGTGGGGCGTCTCGCTGCTCTACATCACGCACGACCTGCTCAGCGCGCGGCTCATCACCGACGACATCATGGTGCTGCACGACGGCGCCGTGGTCGAGCGGGGTCGTACGGCCGAGGTGCTGCAGCACCCCCAGGACGACTACACGGTGGCACTGCTGGACGCCGTGCCGAACCCACGGCGGACACTGCTCGCATGAGCACCCTCCACGAGTTCCCCGTCGTCGCGCCGTTCGGCCACCTGCCCACCCCCGAGGGGGTCGACACCGTCGGCATCGACCTGCCCGTCGGGCGGCTGACCGCCTACCGCGTGGTCCCGGACGGGCCGTCGAAGGGCGTCGTGCTCGTCGTCCCCGGGTACACCGGCTCGAAGGAGGACTGGCGCACCTTCATGCCGCTCCTGCGCGAGGCCGGCTGGACCGCGGTCGCGATCAGCCGCCGCGGCCAGGCCGACTCCGCGGCACCGACGGACCCGTCGGAGTACACGCTCGCCGAAGAAGCAGCCGACGCCGTCCGGGTCGCCGCCCTGCTCGACGACGGTGCCCCCGTGCACCTGATCGGCCACTCGCTCGGGGGTGTGATCGCCCGCGCCGCGGCCATCGCGTCCCCGCGGTCGTTCCGGAGCGTCGTGCAGTTCTGCTCCGGGCCGTACGGCTGGCCCTACCGCAAGGTCACCGAGCTCACGATCCTGCACGACACCGGCGGGAACCTCCGCCAACTGTTCGACTCGACGAACCCGCTGTGGGCCGGGCGGCCGGACGAGGAGCTCCCCGACGACGTCCGGATGGTCCGCGACCGCTTCGACGCGACGAGCCCCCTGAGCGTCGTCGCCGGCGGGCACATCCTCGAGGACCACACCGACTCCTCCGCCGAGCTCCGCGCGACCGGGCTGCCGGTCCTCGTGGCGCACGGCGAGTGGGACGGTGCCTGGCCGATCCCGTGGCAGCGGCAGATGGCGGAGGACACCGGCGCCCGGTACGAGGTCGTCCCCACGAGCTACCACGGCCCCCACGTCGAGAACCCCGGCGCGACCATCGCGCTGTTCGACGACTTCCTGTCGGCGCACTGACGCCGGCGCACTGAAAGGACCCATCATCACCACGCTGCAGTTCCCCGACGGCTTCCTCTGGGGTGCCGCCACCGCCGCCCACCAGATCGAGGGCAACAACGTCAACAGCAACTGGTGGGTGCACGAGCACGAACCGGACACCACCATCGTCGAGCCCTCCGGCGACGCGGCGGACAGCTACCACCGGTACCGCGAGGACATCCGCATCGCCGCCGACCTCGGCCTGAACTCCTACCGGTTCAGCATCGAGTGGGCGCGCATCGAGCCCGAGCGCGGGTTCGTCTCCCGCGCCGAGGTCGACCACTACCGCCGGATGGTCGAGGCCTGCCACGAGGCCGGCATCGAGCCGATCGTCACGCTCATGCACTTCACCGTCCCGCGCTGGTTCGAGCGCGACGGCTTCTGGCGCGCGGACGACGCGGCCGACCTGTTCGCCCGCTACACCGAGGCTGCGCTGCCCGTCGTGCAGGACGGTGTCCGCTACGTCTGCACGATCAACGAGCCGAACATCGCCGCGATGCTCGCCGGGGGTGAGGACGCCGCGAACCTCGTCGCGTACGGCCTGCCGAACCCCGACCTGCACGTGGCGGACCAGCTGCTCGCGTCCCACCGGCGCTCCCGCGAGGTCCTGTCACAGGTCCCCGGCATCCAGTCCGGCTGGACCATCGCCACGCAGGCGTTCCGCGCGAACGGCGAGCCCGGGTCCGAGGAGATGCTCCGCGAGTACGGGTACCCGCGCGACGACTGGTACCTCGAGCAGGCCGCCGGCGACGACTTCCTCGGTGTGCAGGCCTACACCCGCACCTTCATCGGTGCCTCGGGCCCGGTGCCCGTCGCGGACGACGTCGAGACGACCCTGACCGGGTGGGAGTTCTACCCCGAGGCATCCGCCGACGGACTCCGCAGCGCGTGGGAGCTCTCCGGTCACGTCCCGCTGATGATCACCGAGAACGGGATCGCCACGGCCGACGACTCCCGCCGAGTCGCCTACACGCAGGGCGCCCTCGAGGGCATCCACCGCTGCATCGAGGACGGTATCCAGGTGCTCGGCTACCAGCACTGGTCCCTGCTCGACAACTACGAGTGGGCCTCCGGCTACCGGCCGACCTTCGGGCTCGTGGCGTGGGACCGGGAGACGTTCGCGCGGACGCCGAAGGACTCGGCGCGCTGGTACGGGAAGGTCGCGCAGGCGAACGCGCTCGAGACGCGTCGCTGACGCGACCCCGTGACGGACTGGAGGCGCGGTGCCAGCTGGCACCCCTCCCTCGCAGGCTCGGTCGGCGCGCCCCGCGCAACGCTTCGCGTTGCCGCTGAGCGGGGCGCGCCAGTCCGTCAGCTGGTCGCGTCCGGCGCGGGCCGGTCGAACCAGGCGAGCAGCGCCTCCTCGGCCTTCCGCGAGCCGCGCTCGCGCGCGATGTCCAGAGCCGTCCGGCCCTCCGCGTCCGGCATGCTGACGTCCGCGCCGCGTTCGAGGAGCGCCTCCGTCGTCCCGCGACGGTCGAACCAGGCCGCGGCGTGCAGCGGGGCGAAGCCCCAGCGGGTGTCGACCTCGTCGATGCCGGTCGGGTCCGCGCCGAAGCCGTCGAGCTCGAGCGACAGGCCGCCCACGTCACCGTGCGCGGCAGCCCGCACGGCGGGGGCTGCCCACTCGACCCAGCCGTCGGGGACCGGGCCGTACCAGCCGTGCGCCGGACGCTCCCCGAGCGCGGCCCACACGGACTCCGGGACCGGCCGGACCTCGACCACCACGTCGCGGAAGTGCACCGCGAGCTCACCGGTGGGGGAGAGCAGCAGCCGCAGCTCCCAGACGTCGGCGTCGACGTGGGCGATCTCGCCGCGGGACACCTGCACGTCGCCCGCGAGGACCGCCAGCGCCGTCGTGTCCGCCGGCTCGAGCACGGCGCGGTGGAACTCGAGGGTCACACGGGCGTGGTTCCACCGGCGCCACAGGCCGTCCGGGGTGTCGAGCACCTCGTCGGTCCGGACCACGACGGCTGCGCGCACCGTGCTCGTCGGCGCCTCGTCGATGCCCGCGGTGTCGCCACCCGGGGTCTCGGTGACCTGCCACTCGGCGATCCGGGACTCGTTCCAGGTGACCGAGGCGAGTGCGGCGACGGAGGGCGGGGCGTCGGTGACCAGGCGGGCGAGGTGCTCGGCGTAGCCCTCGACGTCCTCGAGGGACACGTACCCGACCCCGGGCCAGCCCACTCGACTCCATCGCACGGGTCCGAGGGTAGCGGGCCGAGCAGGAGGAGTGTCGTTCCTGCTCGATCTGCGGCAGCCCTCCGACATGCGGAATGTTCGGATGTGGCGGAGCTGCCGCGAGAGGGTGACCGCATGCGGTTCTCTCGCCGGTCCCTGTTGCGCCGTTCGGCCGGAGCATGCGCGACCCTCGCGGTCGACCATGCGCTGGAAGCGGCGCGTCGCACCGAACCTGACCGGTCCGGCCCCGACGGCGCTGGTCCAGCGGTGAGCAACGACGATCTCGAGCGTGCTGTCCAGGCTGCTCCTCCGGGTTCCACCCTCCGTCTCCGCGGCGTGTGGTCGCGCTCGACGCCGTTGGTGGTGGACCGTCCGCTGACGATGGTCTTCGAGTCGGGGTCGTCCATCACCATGACGCGCGACGTCACCGCGATCGAGGTGCTCACCGGATCGGTCGCGGTCATCGGCGCACGCCTCGTCGGTGCGGGCGCGGCGGCGTCGGGTCTCGGACGAGGTGTGCACGTTCGCGGAACCGCTGAGGAGCCGCTCGAGGACGTGCACGTCGTGGACTGCGTGGTGCGCGACTTCTCGTACGACGCGCTGCAGTTCGAGCACGTCCGGGACTTCGTCGTCGCGCGGAACACCGTCACCGATCTGGGCTACGCGGGGATCATGTTGCTGTCGAGCACCGACGGGCAGGTCGTCGACAACGAGGTACGTGACGTCCACCAGCCGGACGGGTACGTCAACTCCTACGGTGTGATCGTGTCGAGGGACGACCGACGCGATCTCTCGGCCGCACCTCGGAGTGCGCGTGTCCGGGTCGAACGGAACCGGATCTCCGGTGTCCGTCGATGGGAAGGCATCGACACGCACTCGGGCGACGACGTCACGATCTGCGACAACACCGTCCGGGACTGTCGTGTGGGGATCGCCGTCGTGCCGTCCAAGGACCCGGGCGACCGGTCCTACCGGATCGGGAGCCACCGCGCCGTGATCGCGCGCAACCGGATCGAACGCAACGAGGTCCTGCCTCCCGGCTCGGGGATCGTCGTCCGCGGAGCCGGAAGTCGGCTGGGTGACGACCTGGACCGCACCGATGCCGTCGTGACGGGCAACGTGGTGGTCGGCCATGGCGGAGGACCCCGCGAAGCGGGGATCCTCGCCTACTTCACCCGGGGGCTCACGCTCAGCGACAACCACCTGGACAGGTGTGAGCGAGCTGCGATCTCCCTCTACCACTCCAACGACGCCGCCATCGTGACGCGGAACTCGGTGTACGGACTCGGACGGTCAGAGCCCGCCCAGATGACGGTCGCGATCGAGGCTCCGTCTGCCGGGACGTCTGCGCAGGTGCTGGCCACGCGGGTGCGTCCTGCAACCGACGGAACGCTGTGTTCCGTCGGCCTCGTGTGCGGCACCGGGAGCACCGTCACCGCCCTCGCGAACGACTGGTCCGGTGCGGCGCGGCCGGTCGGCGGTGGCGGCACGATCGATCGGTGCAGCGACGGCTGACGGATGCGTCCGTGCCCGCGAACGCGCCGCCCGGTCGGGCCTGGGCGCAGCGCGCCGGTCGCTCAGGCAGGGACGCGGGTGCCGGGGGCGCGGTCGATCGTCCACCGCTCTTCGTCGAGGGCCGTCGGGCACAGCGGTGGCACTGACGCATGGGAGATCTTCGGGTGGACCGGGCGCTCGTCGGACTCACCTTCCCCGATCAGCTCCTCGTGGAGCTTCTCCCCGGGACGGAGCCCCGAGAACACGATGTCCGCGTCCGCATCGAGCTCGGTGATCAGGCTCTCCGCGACGTCGAGGATCCGGACCGGTTCGCCCATGTCCAGGACCAGGACCTCTCCCGGGCCGGCAGTCGCGCCCGCCTGGATGACGAGGTGGCACGCCTCCGGGATCGACATGAAGTACCGCGTCGCGTCCGGGTGCGTGACCGTGACCGGGAGACCGCACTGGATGAGCTCGACGAAGAGCGGGAGCATCGAACCGCGACTGCCCAGGACGTTGCCGAAGCGGACCGAGACGTAGTCGTTGCCCGTGGTCGACGCAGCCCAGGCGGTCAACCGCTCGCCCAGCCGCTTCGTCCGTCCGAGGACACTCGTGGGGTTCGCCGCCTTGTCGGTCGAGATGTTCACGAACGTCTGGACCTGTGCGGCGGCCGCCGCCTCGAGCACGTTGCGCGTTCCCACGACGTTCGTCTTCCATGCTTCGTCGGGGTACTGCTCGAGCATCGGCAGGTGCTTCAGCGCGGCCGCGTGGAAGACGACCTCCGGCCGCCGCTCGGTCATGATGGCGGCGATGGCTGCGCGGTCCCGGATGTCAGCGAGCACGACGTCGCGTGTGTCGAGCAACCCGTGCCCGGCGATCGAGACCTGGACGGCCTGGAGCGCGGATTCGTCGCGGTCGAGCATGATCACCTCGGCCGGCTCGAACCGGCGGATCTGTCGGCAGAGCTCACTGCCGATCGATCCGCCGGCGCCCGTGACGAGGACCCGGCGCCCGTGGAGGAAGTCCGCGGCGAGTTCGAGGTCGCTCGGGGCTGAGGCATGGCCGATCAGGCGCGCGATGTCGATGTCGTCGAGCGCGAGGCGCTTCCGCCGGGACGGATCGGTCGGTCTGAAGGAGTGGTTCACGGTGCTCCAGGTGCTGAGGCGGACGAGGATGGGTGACGGGCTAGCGGGGTCGGGCGGGAACGCCCACCACGGTGGTGCGGCCCGTGACGTCCCGGGTGACGCACGCACTCGCCGCGACCACGGCGTCTGCCCCGATGGTGCGGTCCTGGAGGACGACGGCGCCCGCGCCGACCACCGTCCGAGCTCCGATCGACACCGTGCCGGACACAGTCGCCCGAGGATTGAGGGAGACGTGGTCGCCGAGGGAGACGTCGTGTCCGACCACGGCGCCGGGGTTGCAGTGCAGGTGTCGCCCGGCGCGCACGTGCGACCCGATGACGGCGGAGGCGCAGACGACGGCACCGGGTCCGAGTTCGACGAGCGAGCCGACGGAGGCCGACGGATGGACGACCGTCGCTGCGACGGCCCCGGCCACGGTCGCGCGCTGGTCGATCGAGGCGCGGACGGCGGGGTCGTTGATCGCGATCACGTAGTGGGCGTCCTCGGCGTCGATCAGCCATGTCGTCAAGTCCCCGAGGTGCAGGATCCCCATCCGGTCGAGCACCTGCAGGGCTGACGGTGACGGTGCATCGTCGACGACCCCGAGGACCTCGAGGCCGGCAGCACGCACGACGTCTGCGGTCTCGCGACCGAAGCCGCCGCCGCCGATGATGGTGATCGCGCCCTTGCCGGTCATCCTGCGACGCTCCGGATCACTGCGAGGACACGGTCGAGGTCATCGTCCCGGAGCGATGATCCGCTCGGCAGGGTGAGGCCCCGGGTGAACAGGGCCTCCGCGACACCGGTGACGGCCGCGTCCGAACCTGCGTGCGCGGGTTGCAGGTGCATCGGCTTCCAGAGCGGCCTGCTCTCGATGTCCGCCGCCGCCAGCGCCTGTGCGAGGTCCGGCGCGCTCCATCCCGCACGGTGCGGGTCCACGACCACGGCCGTGAGCCAACAGTTCTCCTGCTGGTCCTGTGGTGCACGGCCGAGCACGCGCGCGCCCGGGACACTGTCGAAGACGTCACGGTAGGCAGCCCGAACGACTCGTCGACGCTCGATCATCGCGTCGAGGCGCTGGAGCTGGGCGCGACCGAGTGCGGCCAACACGTTGCTCAGCCGGTAGTTGTAGCCGACTTCCTTGTGTTCGTAGTGCGCGACGGGCTGACGGGCCTGCGTGGCCAGGTGACGCAGCCGCTCGGCGACGTCGGGGGAGTCCGTGAAGACCATGCCGCCACCGGAGGTCGTCATGATCTTGTTCCCGTTGAACGACACGCACGACGTGAAGCCGAAGGCACCGACCGGCCGACCGCGATGGCGGGATCCGAAGGACTCGGCGGCATCAGCGATCAGCGGCACCGTGAACTCGTCGCACAGCGCACCGATCGCGGTGTAGTCGACGACGTGGCCGAGGAGGTCGACCGGGACGACCGCGCCGATCCGGTGCCCGTCGTCGCGCAGCCGTCGCAGGACCGAACCCAGGAGGGCGACGTCGATGTTGCCGTCGAGGTCCGTCGAGTCGACGAACACGGGTCGGGCGCCCGTGTACCGGATCGCGTTCGCGGTGGCGGCGAAGGTCATCGTCGATGTCGGCACCACGTCGCCAGGACCCACTCCGGCTGCGAGCAGCGAGAGGTGGAGCGCTGCCGTGCCGGAGGAGACGGCGACGGCGTGTGCCCGACCGACGCGTGCAGCGGCTTCGCGTTCGAAGGCCGTCAGTTCCGGACCGACCGGCGCGACCCACCCGCTCTCCACTGCCCTGGTGACGGCCGCGGCTTCGCTGGGGCCGACATCGGGCGGGGAGAGGAGGATCGATCGGGTCACGCGATGAGGATATCACATGACAACACATCGAGTGTTTTGGAATAACGGGTGATATGTTGTACGCTCGTCCGAGTCGAAACTCGACCTGCTCACCGAAGGAGAACCCATGCCCGAAGGATCCGACCTGACCGCTGCATCGGCGCCGCCGTTCGTCGCTCGCGGCGCAGTCGTCGCCTCGTCCGCGCAGCTCGGCTCGGGAACCCGTGTCTGGGATGACACGCACGTCGAACCGGACGTCACGATCGGGGCGGAGACCGTCGTCGGACGTGGCGTGACCCTGGCGCGTGGCGTCCGGGTCGGCTCGCGGTGCAAGATCCAGAACGGCGCGCTCCTCTACGAACCCGCGGCGATCGGGGACGGCGTCTTCGTCGGGCCGGGTGTCGTGTTCACCAACGACCGGACGCCACGGGCGGTCCGGCCGGACGGCTCGGTGCAGACTGTCGACGACTGGGAGAGCGTGGGTGTGACGGTCGGTGACGGCGCGTCGATCGGAGCAGGGGCGGTGTGCGTCGCGCCCGCGTCGATCGGTGCCTGGTCGATGATCGCTGCAGGCGCCGTCGTGACGAGTGACGTGCCCGACTTCGCCCTCGTGGTCGGGGTGCCGGCGCGCAGGATCGGTTGGGTGGGGCGAGCCGGCCGTCGTCTCGTCCCCGACTCCTCGGGACTCCTCACGTGCCCGGTGACGGGTGCTGAGCACCGGCTCGACGGTGACGTCCTCCAGGAGGTCTCCGCATGACCGACCTCATGGCCTCGGTCGGAGCCGAGTCGGACTTCATCCCCGCTGCCAAGCCGCTCATCGGGACTGACGAGCGACGCGCCGTCGACGCAGTGCTCGCGAGTGGGATGCTCGCTCAGGGCGCCGAGGTCGCGGCGTTCGAGCGCGAGTTCGGTGCGACCCTGGTCGACGGGCGCGACGCCGTCGCCGTCAACTCGGGGACGTCCGCGCTGCACCTCGCCCTGCTGGCCGCAGGCGTGGGACGGGACGACGAGGTCATCGTCCCGTCGTTCACCTTCGCCGCGACTGCGAACGCCGTCGCCCTGGCCGGCGCGACGCCGGTGTTCGTCGACATCGACCCCGAGACGTACTGCATGTCGTCGGCGGCCGCCCGTGCAGCCATCACGCCGCAGACCACCGCGATCATGCCGGTGCACCTGTACGGTCACCCCGCCGACATGACGGCGCTCGGCGCGCTGGCGGCATCGCACGGACTCGCCGTCGTCGAGGACGCTGCGCAGGCGCACGGAGCGCGGTGGTGCGGCCGTGCCGTGGGCACCTTCGGGGTCGCCGGCGCGTTCTCCTTCTACCCCACCAAGAACATGACCGCGGGGGAGGGGGGCATGATCACCGTCGCCGACGCGAACGTCGACCGCCTCCTCCGGCTGTACCGCAACCAGGGCATGGAACGCCGCTACGAGAACGAGGTGGTCGGGTTCAACGTGCGCATGAGCGAGCTCCACGCTGCCATCGGGCGCGTGCAGCTCCTGAAGGTGCTCGGATGGACCGCGCAGCGGCAGGCGAACGCCGCGTACCTCTCACGCGAGATCACGACGGTCGGGACGCCGCTGACGGCGCCCGGCGCCGAGCACGTCTTCCACCAGTACGTGGTGCGGGTGCCGGAGGACCGTGACGGCTTCGCCCGTGCCCTGGAACTCGAGTACGGCGTCGGATCCGGCGTCTACTACCCCACGCCGGCGCACCGGCTCCCGTCCTTCGCTCTCGATCTCGATCTACCGGAGACAGAACGTGCCGCTCGTGAGGTACTCGCGCTGCCGGTGTACCCGACCCTGACCAAGCGACAGTTGGACCGCGTCGTCCAGGGCGTCGAAGCACTGTCCCGGGCGGGTGCCTGATGGGCGCCGTGCGCACGGCCGTGATCGGGCTCGGGATGATGGGGCGCCACCACACGCGCGTCCTGCGTTCCCTGCCCGGGGTCGAACTGGTGGCGGTCGCCGACGCCCTCGGCGATCGCCACGGCGTCGCCGACGGTGTTCCGGTGATGCCGTCGGCCTCGGACGTGCTCCGACTCGGGATCGACGCGGCAGTCGTGGCGGTCCCGACTTCAGCCCACGAAGCCATCGCCCTCGAACTCGCCGAAGCAGGTGTCCACTGTCTCGTCGAGAAGCCCGTGGCTTCCGACGTCGCAGGAGCCACTCGGATGGTGTCTCGGTTCGACGAGGCCGGCCTCGTCGGCGCCGTCGGACACATCGAGCGGTACAACAGCGCCCTCCAGGAGCTCCGGCGTCGACTCGACGCCGGCGAGCTCGGCGAGGTGTACCAGGTCGTCACCCGACGGCAGGGCCCCTTCCCCGCCCGGATCGCGGACGTCGGCGTGGTGAAGGACCTCGCGACACACGACATCGACCTGACCTCGTGGCTGCTCGGCAGTCCGTTCGTCCGGCTCTTCGCGCAGGCCGCCCACAAGAGCGGGCGCGAGCACGAGGACCTCGTCGCGTTCTCCGGGACACTCGCCGACGGCACCGTCACGAACCATCTCGTCAACTGGCTGTCGCCGTTCAAGGAACGCGTGACGATCGTGACCGGCGAGGGTGGATCGTTCGTCGCCGACACCCTCACCGGGGACCTGTGGTTCCACGAGAACGGCACGGTCGCCACCGAGTGGGACGCGGTCTCGGCGTTCCGGGGCGTGTCGGAGGGGCCCGTGACCCGTTTCGCGTTCGCCAAGCGGGAACCCCTCGTCGCAGAACACGAGGCGTTCCGCGACGCCGTGCTCGGCGACCGCAGCCGCATCGTCCCCCTCTGCGACGGTCTCCAGACCCTCCGCGTCGCCGAGGCAGCGATCGAGTCGGCACGCACGCTCAGCATCGTCCACCCACTCGCCCCGAGCGAGCACCCTGAAGGGACACCAGCATGAAGATCGGCGTCATCGGCCTGGGGAAGATCGGTCTCCCGCTCGCCGTCCAGTACGCGACGAGCGGCCACGACGTGATCGGGATCGACGTCGATGACCGTGTCGTCCAGTCGGTCAACGCGGCCACCGTGCCCTTCCCGGGCGAAGCAGGCCTCGAGCTCGCGCTGTCCGACGTCATGGCCGCCGGACGGTTGCGCGCGACGACGGACTACGCCCGAGGAGTGCCCGACCGAGACGCGGTGGTCGTCGTCGTACCGCTCTTCGTCGACGGCGGCGGAACGCCGGCCTTCGACTGGATGGACGCTGCAACGGATGCCCTCGGCGACCACCTCACCCCCGACACCCTCGTCGCCTACGAGACCACGCTGCCCGTGGGGACGACCCGCAGTCGGTGGGCACCGCGGCTCGAGGAGCGTTCCGGGCTCGTCGAGGGACGCGACTTCGACGTCGTGTTCTCTCCCGAACGGGTGCTGACCGGGCGCGTCTTCTCGGACCTCCGGCGCTACCCGAAGCTCGTCGGCGGGCTGTCGGAGCGGGGTGCTGCGCGTGCCGTCACCTTCTACGAGTCCGTCCTCCAGTTCGACGACCGAGACGACCTGCCGCGCCCGAACGGCGTCTGGGACATCGGTTCGGCCGAGGCCGCCGAGATGGCGAAGCTGGCCGAGACCACCTACCGCGACGTGAACATCGGACTCGCCAACGAGTTCGCCCGGTTCGCCGAGCGGGCGGGGGTGGACGTCGAGCAGGTCATCCAGGCGTGCAACTCCCAGCCGTACAGCCACCTGCACACCCCGGGCATCGCCGTCGGAGGGCACTGCATCCCGGTCTACCCGCGGCTGTACCTGTGGAACGACCCCGACGCGACGATCGTCCGCGCCGCACGGGCACGCAACGAGACCATGCCTGCGCACGCGGTCGAACTCCTCCGCGCCGAGCTCGGCGACCTCCGCGCTCGACGTGTGCTGGTCCTCGGGGCTGCCTACCGAGGTGGCGTGAAGGAGACCGCATTCTCCGGCGTGTTCCCGACCGTCGAGGCGCTCGTCGCCCACGGCGCCGAGGTGTCGGTGCACGACCCGCTCTACACGGCCCAGGAGCTCGAGGAGCTCGGTCTCCGTCCCGCGCGCCGTGGCGAGCACGCCGACGGGGTGATCGTCCAGAGCGACCACGCCGAATACCGGCGCTGGACGTCCCACGACGTCCCGGGTGTCCGAGCCGTGGTCGACGGGCGTCGAGTGCTCGACGCGGCATCGTGGCAGTGCGCCTTCCGTGTCATCGGTGCGCCGCCGCCCGGTAGCTGACGTGGCGCGCCGCGTCGCCGGCTCATGGCGACCCTGGCGTTCCGGGGTGGGCAAGATTTTGACCGGCAGTGTGATCGGCCAGGGGGTGGTCCTCCTCGCCTCGCCCCTGCTGACCCGGCTGTACACGCCTTCGGGCTTCGGGACGCTGGCGGTGGTGACGAGTACGTCGGCGATGGTCGGAGCAGTCGTCACACTCGGTCTGGAGCGGGCGGTACCCCTGCCGCGGAGCCACACCGGCGCCCGTGCGCTCGCACGATCGGCTGTTGCGTCGCTCGTGGCCTGGTCGATCGTCGTCGCGATCGTCGCGTACCTCGGACGAGGTGCACTCGCTGAACGGTTCTCAGCACCGGGCCTGTTCGACCTGTGGTGGACGATCCCGTGCGGCGCGGCAGCGATCGGCGGCCAGCGAGTCGTCGCTGCGCTCCTGATCAGGCACCGAGCGCACGGTCGCATCGCGCAGCGGAACGCCGTGCAGGGCATCGTCCAGGTCGTGAGCGGAGTCGTCCTCGCGCCCACGGGTGCGCTCGGACTCGTCCTCGCGCCCACGGTGGGTCGGCTGGTGGCGAGCCTGGGTGTCGGCGCCGGGCCACGTCGGCGCGACGGTCACGGCCCGGTACCGCTCCGCGTGGTCCGCGCCACCCTGCGCCGCTACCGTCGGTTCGTCTGGTACACGCCCGGCTCGGCACTGATGAACGTCGCGGGACAGCAGCTCCCGTGGCTCGTCATCGCGGCGAGTCAGGGGGTGCTGGTCGCTGGTCTCGTCGGACTCAGCGTCCGGGTGCTGGCGACACCGGTCGGCGTCCTCGCCGAGGCGGTCGCGCAGTCCTTCGCGGGACTGTTCGCGGAACGCCTCCGGGCAGCAGACCGTGATCTGCTGCCCCTGGTCGTGCGGACCTCCGGGCGGCTCCTCGTCCCGGCGTCCTGCGCTGCCGTGGTCGTGGTGGTCGCCGGCCCCGAGCTGTTCGCGCTCGTCTTCGGCGAGAGCTGGCGAGCCGCCGGCGAGTTCGCTCGCGTCCTCGTCGTCGTCCACGCCCTCCAACTCGTCACGTCACCCGTGTCCCAGGTCCTCCCGCTGCTCGAACGCCAAGCCACGCAGCTGGGCTGGGACGTCGGACGGACGCTCCTCGTGACGGGTGGTCTCCTCGTGGCGGTCGTCGCCGGGGCGAGCACCCCCGTCCTCCTCATGACGTACGTCGCGCTCGCGGCAACCGCTTACGCGGTGCTGTGGGTGCTCGTCGCCACCGCGGCTCGGCACCACGTCGCAGCCCGGTGAACCCATCCGCTCCACCCCATCCTGAAAGGAACCCCATGTCCCTCCGACCTGCCTTCCGAACCGCCACCGCGGCAACCGGGGCCGTCCTCGTCGCGATCCTGCTCTCGTCCTGCTCCGGCGGCCAGTCCCCGAGCCCGACCGAGTCGGCGTCCTCGAAGCCGAAGGCCTCGGCGGCCGAGCCGACGAAGGTCACGTACAACGAGTGCCTCGACGGAGCCGCCCAGGTGTCCGTCGACCGCTCCGAGAAGCCGGTACGCGTCGTCGATTGCGACGGCGTCAACATCATCACCTCCGACCAGTCCTACGAGCTCGGCGCGGTGAAGGTGCTCACGGTCGAAGCGAGCAACGCGACCATCACGATCGGCGAGCCCGGTGTCCAGAAGATCGCCGTCCTCGGATCGGGCAACACCGTGACCTACACCGGCGCGGCCCCCGAGGTGAGCGATGAAGGCGAGGGGAACACCCTCTCCGCGCGGTGACCTGCTCGGGGCGGCGGACCGTCCGCCGCCCCGTCCACCGACCGCCGTCCATCCCCACCCCGTCTCGAAAGGAACACACCGGTGACCCCGCTCCTCAAAGCGCTCCTCTCCCGCTGGTACATCGTCGTCGCCGGCATCCTGCTGGGCTGCGCGGCGGCGATGGCCCTCTCCGCCACCGTCACGCCCCAGTACCGGGCGACCACCAAGCTCTGGGTGTCCGTCGGAGGCGACGCCGAGTCGTCGGCACTCGAACTGGCACAGGGATCGAACGCAGCGCAGCAGCGCATCCGCTCGTACCTCGACCTCGTCTCGCAACCGATCGTCCTCGAACCAGTGATCGAGGAGCTCGGCATGTCGACATCTGCCGACGCGCTCGCCCGGGCGGTCTCGGCCACCTCGCCGACCGGCAGCGTCGTGATGGAGGTCTCCGTCACGTCGCCGGACCCGCAACGAGCTGCCGCGCTCGCCGAGGCCGTGGCGCGCAGCTTCACGGAGGTCGTCCAACAGCGCCTCGACGCCAACGCGAACGCCGACGGGAACGCCGGCGCGGGTACCGGGGTGACGGTGACCGAGACGTCGCCGCCCACGGTGCCGACAACGCCGACGGAACCGCGCACCACCGCGAACGCTGCGCTCGGCGCGCTGGCCGGTGGCGCCGTGGGCGTGCTCGCCGCCTTCCTCTGGTGGTCCCTCGACACGAAGGTCCGTGGCCGCGATGAGATCCAGTCCACGTGGGACCTCGCGGTGCTCGGGGACATCGGGTTCGACCAGGAGGCGACCAAGCGGCCCCTCATCCTGCGCGACGAGCGGGCGAGCGTCCGAGCGGAGGCGTTCCGGAGCCTGCGGACGAACGTGCAGTTCCTCGCGTCCCGTCCGGAGGGCGCACGGACGGTCGCCGTCACGAGCTCTCGTCCCTCGGAGGGCAAGACGACGACGATCGCCAACCTGGCGGTGGCGCTCGCGGAGGGCGGACTGCGCACGGTCGTCATCGACGCGGACCTCCGCCGACCGAACCTGGCGAACGTCATGGGTGTCGAGGGCAGCGTCGGGCTGTCCGACCTGCTCATCGGCCGAGCTGAGCTCGAGGACGTGCTCCAGCCGTGGGGGACCGCGGGACTGCAGCTGCTCCCGGCCGGGACGATCCCGCCGAATCCGAGCGAACTCCTCGGTTCTCCCGCCTTCGGCGCGCTCATCGAGGCGGTCTCCGAGGACTTCGACTACGTCATGGTCGACACCCCGCCGCTCGGTTCGGTGAGCGACGCGGCTCTCGTCTCCGCGTCCGTCCAGAACGTGCTCCTCGTCGTCGCCTCCGGTCGAGTCCGCCGCGCCGACGTCTCTGCGTCGATCGAGGCGCTGCGGACCGTGGGGTCCACGGTGCAGGGTGCCGTGGTCACCATGACCCGCAGCCGGGCCGGGAAGGACCGGTACACCGAGTACGCCTACAGCGCGCAGCCCGTCGTGCGGGGCAGCGCGCAGCGGATGCGGAAGCGGGGGTCGACAGCATGACCGTGCCCGGACTGGTCGACGGCACCCCGTCGGCCACGGTGAAGCGGTTCGTCGACGTCCTCGTCGGATCGGCGCTGTTGCTGGCCGCGGTGGTCCCGCTGGGCGTCGCGATGTTGCTCGTGGCCGTGCGCCTCGGGAGGCCCGTCCTGTTCCGCCAGGAACGCCTCGGGCAGCACGGCGAACCGTTCACCATGGTCAAACTGCGCACGATGCATCACGCCGACCCGGCTCGCGGTCTCGTGACGGACGCCGATCGACTCACCCGCCTCGGCCGCTTCCTCAGGGCGTCGAGCCTCGACGAGCTGCCCGGTCTCGTGAACGTGCTGCGCGGCGAGATGAGCCTCGTGGGTCCGCGCCCGCTGCCGACCACCTACCGTGAGCGGTTCACCCCCGCCGAGCGACGACGACACGAGATGCGTCCGGGCCTGACCGGCCTGGCGCAGGTGAGCGGACGCAACGCCCTGGGCTGGGAGGAACGCTTCCGGTTGGACGTCGAGTACGTCGACCAGTGGTCCCTGCTCCTCGACCTCCGCATCCTGGTCCGCACGGCCGTCGTGGTCACGACAGCCCACGGTGTCCGTGCCGTGGACTGCGCCACCATGCACGAACTCCGACCAGAGACGAGCACTCGGTGAGCGGCCGCGTCGTGTGGATCGTGAACCATTACGTCGCCGAGTCGGAGCGGGACGGCAGGACCTCTCGCCACGAGCAGTTCGCGCGTCTCCTGGGCACCTACGGGTGGCACGCCGTCCTCGTGGGATCGAGCACCGTGCACCCGTCCGGACGCCAGACCCTGCGCGGCCTGACCGTTCGCGAGCGTCGTGACGCAGGCACCCACGAGGTCGTCCGGGTGCGGGGCCGTCAGTACCGCGGTCCCGGCGGCCGTGTGCTCGACATGGCGGTGTTCAGCGCCCTGGTGCTCGTGCCGGGCATGCTGCGGGACCTGCCACGTCCGGACGTCGTCGTCGGGAGCTCGTTCCACCCGTTCGCTGCCCTGGCCGCCGCGTTCCTGGCACGACGGTCCGGCGCGCGGTTCGTGTTCGAACCGCGCGACCTGTGGCCCGAGACGCTCGTCGCCCTCGGCGGGAAGTCCGAGCGATCGCTGTCGGTGCGGGCGCTGCGCGTCGTCGAGCGCGCGCTGCTCCGTCGAGCGGACGCCCTGGTGTCCCCGCTCGCTGGTGCCGGCGAGTACTACGCGCGCCTCGGCGCCATCCTGCCCTGCACGTGGATCTCGAACGGCACGAGCGATGCACACCGCGAGGAGATCGGTCCGGTCGGACACCGTCCGGACGAGTTCGTCGTCACCTACCTCGGCAGTGTCGGCCGGGCCAACGCCCTCGAAGCCGTCGTCGACGCGATGTCGCAGCCGGCGATCACGAGCCTCGCCGTCCGTGTCCGACTCCAGGTGGTCGGTGACGGTCCCGCGCTCGACGGCCTCCGGCGTCGCGCAGCAGCCGGCCCGGCGGCGTCCCGCATCGAGTTCACCGGGCGTGTGCCACAGGAGGAAGCCCGTGCCATCGGCCGTGCTTCCGATTGCCTCGTGGCGAACATGCGGGATCTACCGCTGTACCGCTGGGGCGTCGCGTTCAACAAGTTGTTCGAGTACGCCCGGGTCGGACGTCCCGTGGTGATCGGAGCCGCCGGGCCCGTACCCGTGTTCGACGACCGGACCGGGGTCGTCGTGGATGCCGACGACCCCGCGGCGCTTGCCGAGGGCATCGCCTCGGTCGTGCGCATGCGCCCCGAGGACCGAGTCGCCCTGGCCGAGCGCGCCCACGACCGAGTCGATGCCGCGTTCACCTACTCGGTGCTCACGGAGCGGCTCGCCGAGGTGCTCGACGAGCTCGCTCCCCTGAACCCCGTCCCGCCCACATCGCTGCAGAAGGAGACCCGACCGTGAAGATCTTGAGCGTCGTCGGCGCACGTCCACAGTTCGTCAAGCTCGCCCCGGTCGCTCGGGCGCTCGCCGGCAGGTGCGAGCACGTCATCGTGCACACCGGCCAGCACTACGACCCGGCGATGTCGGACGTGTTCTTCGACGACCTCGCGATCCCGCAGCCGTCTCACCAGCTCGAGGTGGGGTCTGCGACCCACGGGGCGCAGACCGGGCGGATGCTCGAACGCATCGAGGCGGTCTGCTCCGCCGAGCGACCCGACGCGGTGCTCGTCTACGGCGACACGAACTCCACGCTCGCGGGTGCGCTGGCCGCCGTGAAGCTCCACATCCCGACGGTCCACCTCGAAGCCGGACTGCGGTCGTTCGCACGGACGATGCCGGAGGAGATCAACCGGGTCGCCACCGACCACACGGTCGACCGGTGTCTCGCGCCCACCGCGGCCGCCATGGCGCACCTCGAACGCGAGGGCCTCGGCGAGCGGAGCCGACTCGTCGGCGACGTGATGACGGACGTGCTCTTCGCGGTCCGTGACGCGGTCGCCGGGACCGCACCGCGCCTCCCGGCCGAGATCGGGACCGACCCGTACGTCGTCGCGACCTTCCACCGTCCGACCAACACCGACGACCCCGAGCGGTTGACGGCCGTCCTCGAGGGACTGGCGTCGGTGGGCCGTCGCGTGCTGCTGCTCGCGCACCCGCGGCTGCGCGCCAGCGCTGCGCGACACCGGTTGCTGCTCGACCGACCCGGCGTCGTCGTTGCCGACCCCGTGAGCTACCCCGAGCTCGTCCGGACCGTGCGCGACAGCGTCGGCGTCGTCACCGACAGCGGCGGGCTGCAGAAGGAGGCGTTCCTGCTCCAGCGCCCGACCGTGACCGTCCGGAGCGAGACCGAGTGGGTCGAGACGGTCGACCTCGGGTGGAACACGCTCGTCGGTGACGACCCGACGACGATCGGGGCGGCCTTCGACGACCTCACGACACCGATCACGGGCGCGACGCCCTACGGTGACGGACACAGCGCGCGCCTGGTCGCCGACGAGGTGCTCGAGGTCGCAGGGGCTGTCCGATGAGCCGCGTGGACATCGCGCACATCTCGAGTGCGCACCCGTGGACGGACAACCGCGTGCACCTGCGCGAGGCGGCCGGGCTCGCTGCTGCCGGCTGGCGGGTCCTGCTCGTCGCCGTCGAGAGCGACCTCGACGTGCCCGAGACCGGGGTGCAGCTCCGGACCGTTCCTCGTCGACGACGCCTGCAGCGCGTGGTGATGAGCTCCGCGCAGGCGCTCTGGATCGGGTGGCGCAGTGGCGCGACCGTGTTGCACCTCCACGACCCCGAACTCGTTTGGGGCATCCCCGTCCTCCGCCTGCTCGGCCGACGCGTGGTGTTCGACGCGCACGAGGACCTGCCGAACCAGGTGCGCACGAAGGCCTACCTCGGTCGCATCGGGACCGCACTCGCACGGGTGCTCGCGTCCGTGGTCGTCCGCGTCGCCGGGACGGCGGATCGTGTCGTCGCCGCGACCGAGACGATCGGCGACCGGTTCGACGAGCGGAAGACCGTCCTCGTGCGCAACTTCCCCCGGCTGCGCGACGACGACGAGCAGGCACACGATCGCGAGCCCGCCGTCGCCTTCGTCGGCGCACTCGACGTCGCGCGCGGCGCGGAGGTCCTCGCGGATGCCGTCCTGCACTCGTCCTTCCCGGAGGGGTGGCGACTCCGTCTGGCCGGACCGATCCGTCCGGCAGCTCTCGTCGACGGCTTCGACCAGGGGGTCGAGCGCGGTCGGGTCGAACTCCACGGTCAGGTTTCCCCCGGAGCGGCGCGCGATCTCCTCGCGGCGTCGAGCATCGGTGTCGTCACGCTCTTGCCGACGCCCGCCCACCTCGACTGCCTCCCGACCAAGCTGTTCGAGAACATGGCGGCCGGGCTGGCCATCGTGGCGTCGGACTTCCCGCTCTGGAGGCGCATGCTGCGCGGGTACGACTGCGTCACCTTCGTGGACCCCACCGATCCGGCAGCGGTCGCGCGTGCGATCGCCGACTACGCCGGAGACCCCGGACTGCTCGCCCGCCACGGAGCCGCCGCAGCTGCGGCGGCGCGGGAGACGTTCCGGTGGGACCGCGAAGAACGAGCCCTGGTGGAGATGTACCGGACGCTCATCGGAGACCCGGTCCGATGACGGTCCTGAGCGCCGGCACGGGCACCGCCACGCACCTGCCCGGGCTCCGGTCGGCCCGGGTCCTCGGGCGACCGACGATCCTCGCCGCTGTCGTCGTCGTCTACGCGGCGAGCCTGCACGCGGTCTACGCGGGGCTGATCTCCGGCCCCTTCGCCTACGCCGGGTACACGGTGGTGTTGCAGCCATGGCAGGACCGGGTGCTCGCCACGCTCATCGCGGTGGGGGTCGCACTGGTGCTCCCGGCGCGGATCACCCGCGCCTCCGACGTCGTGCTGTGGATGCTCTTCGGTGTCTGCCTCGCTCCGGCGATCCTGATGGCCGGCTACACCGGGTACCTCACGCCGGCAGCAGCGGCACGCTTCTCGTTCCTGCTCGCGACCGCGTTCGCGGCGGCCGTCGTGGCGGTCCGGTGGGGTAGGGACCGCGCCTGCGCCGCGAGCGCCCGTGGTGACCTGTCCGCAGCCGATCGACGGACCGCGCCCGACACCGTCCGGATCGGCTCCCGGGTCGTCGACCGGAACGCGCTCGCGTGGGTGCTCTGCGCGGTGTACTCGGCGGCGACCTACGGTGTCATGGCGACGACCACCGGCTTCAGCTTCCACTTCGTGTCCCTCGACGACGTGTACGACGTCCGAGCGGCGTACGCGGACGACCTCTCCGCCGGCGGCCCGCTCGGCTACCTGCTGAGCGGGCAGGCCTACGTCGTCAACGTGTACGTCATGATCCGTGCGTTCTCTCGCCGCGTCTGGCCGCTCGTCGTCCTGGCCGCGCTCGGGCAGTTCGTCATCTACTCCACGACCGGGTTCAAGACCGTGCTCTTCTCGATCCCCGCGATGGTCGCGATCGCACTGGTGCTCCGTCGTCGGCGACCACGGTCCGGGACACCGCTCCTGCTGGGCCCGGTGCTCCTCATGCTCCTCAGCGCCGGCGCCGACCTGCTGCACGGCGGCATCACGTGGACGTCCTTGTTCTCGAGGCGGTTCATCGTGACCCCCGGGCTGCTGACCTCGGTCTACGCGGACTACTTCTCGGACCACCCGGTGGCGCTCTGGGCGACGTCCTTCACCCGCCTGTGGGGGACGTCGCCGTACGACACCACACCGACGAAGACGATCGGGCAGTACATGCTCCCCGGGTCGCAGGTGAACGCCAACGCGAACCTGTTCGCTGACGGCTACGCGAACCTCGGCGCCGTCGGGCTCTTCGTCATCGCGGCAGTGCTGGCCGTGTGGCTCCGGTGTCTCGACCGATGGAGCGTGGGGATCCCGGTGCCGGTCGTCGGCGTGCTCGTCGTGATGAGCGCCGTCACCTTGTCGAACACGTCGATCCTGACCTCCATGCTGTCGCACGGGCTCCTCGTGGCGACCCTCCTGATCGCAGTGATGCCCCGGCACGGCTGGCGCTGGTTCGACCGCGGTGCCGGCGGCGGGCCACCGGCGTAGCCACGACGTTCGTGCATCGATGCGTCGACGGGTGCGGCCTCGAAGTCGGGGCCGCACCCGTCGTCGCACGTTCACCCGTCCGTGCGCTGCCGATCCGCCGCGGGGATCACGAAGCGGTCGGAGAGCAGGACCTGGCCACCGCGCCGTTGCTCGATGCGGAACCGAAAATCGCGTGCCCGGTGGTCGACCACGCGGCGGAACTCCCACCGGCGGTCAGTGCCGATCTCCCGCTCGCCCGGCACGAGTTCCGTCCCCCAGTCGTTCACCACCCGGTACGTGGCACCCGCGGTGCCGGTCCCCTCGAAGCGGTTCTCCGTGCCCGGGACGACCGTCGTCGTGCTGACGGTCGCGGGTACCAGAGCGGCGGCGGCAGCCGTGAACTCCGGCGTGCGAGCCTCCCAGCCGTCGATCGCCACCTGGAGGCGGAAGGCGAACGAGGTCGCCCCGTTCGAGACCGTCCGGTCGAACTGCCACGACCCGGTCGCCGCGATGTCCGATTCGCCCGGCACGAGGTCGGTACCCCATCGATTCACCACGCGGTACCGAGCGCGTGCCGGACCCGTCCCTTCGAAGTGATTGAGCAGGCCGGGCACCATTCTCGTGGTCGTCGAGGACACGCTCGGCGGAGCAACCACCGGCAGTGTGACCGCTCCGCCAGGCTCGGTGGTGCTCCCGAGGGTCTGCTCGAACCCGAGGCGGAGTTCGGAAGCGTTCACGGCGACCGGAACCACCGCGGACCAGGAGCCGTTCGGATCGACTCTGGCCGAGGCGAGCTCCGCACCGAACCGGTCGGTGATGCGCAGGGTCGCTTCCGGCTCGGCATCACCACGCAGCACGTTGTCCCAACCGGTGACGACGCGCTCGTTCTGCACGTGGACCGGAGCGAGCACGGGTGCCGCCGGGAACGTCACCGACGTGGTCGCTGACGCTGCGAAGGAGCCGGCCGGTGTGCTGCCGACGGCCGACATCGTGAGTGCACCGTCACCGGGCGCAGCGCCCTCAGGCGTCCGGACGGGGACAGTGAACCGCAGGAGTGTCCCTGCCGGGAGGGTCCATCCCGTGCTGGCCCACCGGTAGGTGAGGGTCTTCCGGTCGTCGGTCAGTTCCCCGTCGACGAATTGATCGCGGTCGAACGCGGTCCACGCTCCGGCGCCCGGCAGCCGGTACCCGCCGCGGATCGCGGTGTCGTCCGCGAGGGTGGTGCCGGCCGGAGCGGCGAACCGGACGATCGATCCGGCCAGCGGGCTCGAGGTGGCGACGGTGGTCCTCAGGCGGCTCTCGACCGGTGTCGATGCGCCGACTTCGAGGGTGACCGGGGGAGCGTCGGCTCCGACCAGGACCTGATCGTTGACGGGGATGGTCGTCGGAGTGCGCGCTTCGGTCGAGAAGGGGCCTTGCGCCGCGGAGCCGCTGATCGTCGCCGTGAGCCGTCCCGCTCCGGCCGGAGCGTCGGGAGGAGTCTGCACGGCGATGTCCCACCCGAGCCGGGTGTCGCGGCCGACCGACCAGGCACTTCCGCTGTGCCACGTCCAGCGGTACCGCTTGCCACCCTCGAGCATCACGCCCCCGGTCAGCTGCACGCCGTCCTCGTGACGGAGTCTCCCTGCTTCTTCGTACCACCCGGAGACGGTGGACTGGCCCGGGGCGAAGACGGTGCCGGCGGGCGCGGCGACCTCGACGGTCCCGTCCACGGCACCGAACGGCGTCGTGGTGGTCGCCGTGACCGGGACGGGAGTGGACGAGCCGCGCGTGAGGGCCGTCGCCGGACCGTCCGCTCCCGTCAGCCCTGCGGCAATGGTGGTCGAGGTCGATCCGTCCACGCTCCACGAGCCGGTGGGGCCCCCTGCACGTGTCCCGACCGCCGTGTACGAGAGACGTCCGCTGGGTGGCGCAGTCCGCGCGACCTCGACCGGGATCGCGAACCGCAGCTGGACGTTCGTGTCGAAGGCGGCCGGTGCCTGCAAGCGGTACGTCGCGTGCGTCCGGGAAGCATCGAGGCGCGCGTCGGTCAGACGCACCGAGTTCGTCGTGAGCCATGTGGGCCATCCGTTGTTGCGGTACTGCCCGACGGCGTCGTTGCCCGTCGCAGGGATCGTCGTCCCGGTGGGAACGGTGACCGTGACCTCACCTTCGACGCTGCCGGGTCGCCCGCCGAGTTCGGTGAACCCGATGTCGACCGCGCCGGTCTCCCCTCGTTGGAGCACAGCGGGGCCGAGGTCGAGATCGACGGCGTGTGGTGCGGGATCGGCGTGCGCGGGCACCGTGCCCACGCTCAGGGTGGCCGCTGCGATGATCGCAACGACCGAGAGGGCGGATCGCATGGGGGACTCCGTTCTGATAGGTGCCACCTACGCTAATGACCGACATGTGGTGTTCCAACGGTGATATACAACGAGAGTGCCCCTTCCGAATGGAAGGGGCACTCTCGTGTGCGATCCGGGTGTCAGTTGGTCACGGGGTTGATGACGTAGGGGCCGGTCTTCTTGGTGGTGCCGTTCTTGGTCTGCTCGATGTAGAACGTGAAGTTCTTTGCGTTCCACGACACGACGCGGTCGAAGGTCCAGTCGCCGGAGCCGGTGACGGTGACGGGGTGGCCGAGCAGGTCGGTGCCGGAGGCGTTGACGATCTTCAGGCTCGCGTCCGCCGTGGCGGTGCCGGTGAAGGTGTTGTTCACGCCGAGAGCGACGGCGGTGGGTGCGGTCACCGTCGGGTCGACCAGGCTGGCTGCCGGATCGGCGGGGTTGATGACGTAGGGGCCGGTCTTCTTGGTGGTGCCGTTCTTGGTCTGCTCGATGTAGAACGTGAAGTTCTTCGCGTTCCACGACACGACGCGGTCGAAGGTCCAGTCGCCGGAGCC
>NZ_CP054593.1:3360849-3414412 GCF_013347165.1 Curtobacterium sp. Csp2 | reverse complement strand
GCGAGCCCGCCGTCGCCTTCGTCGGCGCACTCGACGTCGCGCGCGGCGCGGAGGTCCTCGCGGATGCCGTCCTGCACTCGTCCTTCCCGGAGGGGTGGCGACTCCGTCTGGCCGGACCGATCCGTCCGGCAGCTCTCGTCGACGGCTTCGACCAGGGGGTCGAGCGCGGTCGGGTCGAACTCCACGGTCAGGTTTCCCCCGGAGCGGCGCGCGATCTCCTCGCGGCGTCGAGCATCGGTGTCGTCACGCTCTTGCCGACGCCCGCCCACCTCGACTGCCTCCCGACCAAGCTGTTCGAGAACATGGCGGCCGGGCTGGCCATCGTGGCGTCGGACTTCCCGCTCTGGAGGCGCATGCTGCGCGGGTACGACTGCGTCACCTTCGTGGACCCCACCGATCCGGCAGCGGTCGCGCGTGCGATCGCCGACTACGCCGGAGACCCCGGACTGCTCGCCCGCCACGGAGCCGCCGCAGCTGCGGCGGCGCGGGAGACGTTCCGGTGGGACCGCGAAGAACGAGCCCTGGTGGAGATGTACCGGACGCTCATCGGAGACCCGGTCCGATGACGGTCCTGAGCGCCGGCACGGGCACCGCCACGCACCTGCCCGGGCTCCGGTCGGCCCGGGTCCTCGGGCGACCGACGATCCTCGCCGCTGTCGTCGTCGTCTACGCGGCGAGCCTGCACGCGGTCTACGCGGGGCTGATCTCCGGCCCCTTCGCCTACGCCGGGTACACGGTGGTGTTGCAGCCATGGCAGGACCGGGTGCTCGCCACGCTCATCGCGGTGGGGGTCGCACTGGTGCTCCCGGCGCGGATCACCCGCGCCTCCGACGTCGTGCTGTGGATGCTCTTCGGTGTCTGCCTCGCTCCGGCGATCCTGATGGCCGGCTACACCGGGTACCTCACGCCGGCAGCAGCGGCACGCTTCTCGTTCCTGCTCGCGACCGCGTTCGCGGCGGCCGTCGTGGCGGTCCGGTGGGGTAGGGACCGCGCCTGCGCCGCGAGCGCCCGTGGTGACCTGTCCGCAGCCGATCGACGGACCGCGCCCGACACCGTCCGGATCGGCTCCCGGGTCGTCGACCGGAACGCGCTCGCGTGGGTGCTCTGCGCGGTGTACTCGGCGGCGACCTACGGTGTCATGGCGACGACCACCGGCTTCAGCTTCCACTTCGTGTCCCTCGACGACGTGTACGACGTCCGAGCGGCGTACGCGGACGACCTCTCCGCCGGCGGCCCGCTCGGCTACCTGCTGAGCGGGCAGGCCTACGTCGTCAACGTGTACGTCATGATCCGTGCGTTCTCTCGCCGCGTCTGGCCGCTCGTCGTCCTGGCCGCGCTCGGGCAGTTCGTCATCTACTCCACGACCGGGTTCAAGACCGTGCTCTTCTCGATCCCCGCGATGGTCGCGATCGCACTGGTGCTCCGTCGTCGGCGACCACGGTCCGGGACACCGCTCCTGCTGGGCCCGGTGCTCCTCATGCTCCTCAGCGCCGGCGCCGACCTGCTGCACGGCGGCATCACGTGGACGTCCTTGTTCTCGAGGCGGTTCATCGTGACCCCCGGGCTGCTGACCTCGGTCTACGCGGACTACTTCTCGGACCACCCGGTGGCGCTCTGGGCGACGTCCTTCACCCGCCTGTGGGTGACGTCGCCGTACGACACCACACCGACGAAGACGATCGGGCAGTACATGCTCCCCGGGTCGCAGGTGAACGCCAACGCGAACCTGTTCGCTGACGGCTACGCGAACCTCGGCGCCGTCGGGCTCTTCGTCATCGCGGCAGTGCTGGCCGTGTGGCTCCGGTGTCTCGACCGATGGAGCGTGGGGATCCCGGTGCCGGTCGTCGGCGTGCTCGTCGTGATGAGCGCCGTCACCTTGTCGAACACGTCGATCCTGACCTCCATGCTGTCGCACGGGCTCCTCGTGGCGACCCTCCTGATCGCAGTGATGCCCCGGCACGGCTGGCGCTGGTTCGACCGCGGTGCCGGCGGCGGGCCACCGGCGTAGCCACGACGTTCGTGCATCGATGCGTCGACGGGTGCGGCCTCGAAGTCGGGGCCGCACCCGTCGTCGCACGTTCACCCGTCCGTGCGCTGCCGATCCGCCGCGGGGATCACGAAGCGGTCGGAGAGCAGGACCTGGCCACCGCGCCGTTGCTCGATGCGGAACCGAAAATCGCGTGCCCGGTGGTCGACCACGCGGCGGAACTCCCACCGGCGGTCAGTGCCGATCTCCCGCTCGCCCGGCACGAGTTCCGTCCCCCAGTCGTTCACCACCCGGTACGTGGCACCCGCGGTGCCGGTCCCCTCGAAGCGGTTCTCCGTGCCCGGGACGACCGTCGTCGTGCTGACGGTCGCGGGTACCAGAGCGGCGGCGGCAGCCGTGAACTCCGGCGTGCGAGCCTCCCAGCCGTCGATCGCCACCTGGAGGCGGAAGGCGAACGAGGTCGCCCCGTTCGAGACCGTCCGGTCGAACTGCCACGACCCGGTCGCCGCGATGTCCGATTCGCCCGGCACGAGGTCGGTACCCCATCGATTCACCACGCGGTACCGAGCGCGTGCCGGACCCGTCCCTTCGAAGTGATTGAGCAGGCCGGGCACCATTCTCGTGGTCGTCGAGGACACGCTCGGCGGAGCAACCACCGGCAGTGTGACCGCTCCGCCAGGCTCGGTGGTGCTCCCGAGGGTCTGCTCGAACCCGAGGCGGAGTTCGGAAGCGTTCACGGCGACCGGAACCACCGCGGACCAGGAGCCGTTCGGATCGACTCTGGCCGAGGCGAGCTCCGCACCGAACCGGTCGGTGATGCGCAGGGTCGCTTCCGGCTCGGCATCACCACGCAGCACGTTGTCCCAACCGGTGACGACGCGCTCGTTCTGCACGTGGACCGGAGCGAGCACGGGTGCCGCCGGGAACGTCACCGACGTGGTCGCTGACGCTGCGAAGGAGCCGGCCGGTGTGCTGCCGACGGCCGACATCGTGAGTGCACCGTCACCGGGCGCAGCGCCCTCAGGCGTCCGGACGGGGACAGTGAACCGCAGGAGTGTCCCTGCCGGGAGGGTCCATCCCGTGCTGGCCCACCGGTAGGTGAGGGTCTTCCGGTCGTCGGTCAGTTCCCCGTCGACGAATTGATCGCGGTCGAACGCGGTCCACGCTCCGGCGCCCGGCAGCCGGTACCCGCCGCGGATCGCGGTGTCGTCCGCGAGGGTGGTGCCGGCCGGAGCGGCGAACCGGACGATCGATCCGGCCAGCGGGCTCGAGGTGGCGACGGTGGTCCTCAGGCGGCTCTCGACCGGTGTCGATGCGCCGACTTCGAGGGTGACCGGGGGAGCGTCGGCTCCGACCAGGACCTGATCGTTGACGGGGATGGTCGTCGGAGTGCGCGCTTCGGTCGAGAAGGGGCCTTGCGCCGCGGAGCCGCTGATCGTCGCCGTGAGCCGTCCCGCTCCGGCCGGAGCGTCGGGAGGAGTCTGCACGGCGATGTCCCACCCGAGCCGGGTGTCGCGGCCGACCGACCAGGCACTTCCGCTGTGCCACGTCCAGCGGTACCGCTTGCCACCCTCGAGCATCACGCCCCCGGTCAGCTGCACGCCGTCCTCGTGACGGAGTCTCCCTGCTTCTTCGTACCACCCGGAGACGGTGGACTGGCCCGGGGCGAAGACGGTGCCGGCGGGCGCGGCGACCTCGACGGTCCCGTCCACGGCACCGAACGGCGTCGTGGTGGTCGCCGTGACCGGGACGGGAGTGGACGAGCCGCGCGTGAGGGCCGTCGCCGGACCGTCCGCTCCCGTCAGCCCTGCGGCAATGGTGGTCGAGGTCGATCCGTCCACGCTCCACGAGCCGGTGGGGCCCCCTGCACGTGTCCCGACCGCCGTGTACGAGAGACGTCCGCTGGGTGGCGCAGTCCGCGCGACCTCGACCGGGATCGCGAACCGCAGCTGGACGTTCGTGTCGAAGGCGGCCGGTGCCTGCAAGCGGTACGTCGCGTGCGTCCGGGAAGCATCGAGGCGCGCGTCGGTCAGACGCACCGAGTTCGTCGTGAGCCATGTGGGCCATCCGTTGTTGCGGTACTGCCCGACGGCGTCGTTGCCCGTCGCAGGGATCGTCGTCCCGGTGGGAACGGTGACCGTGACCTCACCTTCGACGCTGCCGGGTCGCCCGCCGAGTTCGGTGAACCCGATGTCGACCGCGCCGGTCTCCCCTCGTTGGAGCACAGCGGGGCCGAGGTCGAGATCGACGGCGTGTGGTGCGGGATCGGCGTGCGCGGGCACCGTGCCCACGCTCAGGGTGGCCGCTGCGATGATCGCAACGACCGAGAGGGCGGATCGCATGGGGGACTCCGTTCTGATAGGTGCCACCTACGCTAATGACCGACATGTGGTGTTCCAACGGTGATATACAACGAGAGTGCCCCTTCCGAATGGAAGGGGCACTCTCGTGTGCGATCCGGGTGTCAGTTGGTCACGGGGTTGATGACGTAGGGGCCGGTCTTCTTGGTGGTGCCGTTCTTGGTCTGCTCGATGTAGAACGTGAAGTTCTTCGCGTTCCACGACACGACGCGGTCGAAGGTCCAGTCGCCGGAGCCGGTGACGGTGACGGGGTGGCCGAGCAGGTCGGTGCCGGAGGCGTTGACGATCTTCAGGCTGGCGTCCTCGGTGGCGGTGCCGGTGAAGGTGTTGTTCACGCCGAGAGCGACGGCGGTGGGTGCGGTCACCGTCGGGTCGACCAGGCTGGCTGCCGGATCGGCGGGGTTGATGACGTAGGGGCCGGTCTTCTTGGAGGTGCCGTTCTTGGTCTGCTCGATGTAGAACGTGAAGTTCTTCGCGGAGCGGGACACGACGCGGTCGAAGGTCCAGTCGCCGGAGCCAGTGACGGTGACGGGGTGGCCGAGCAGGTCGGTGCCGGAGGCGTTGACGATCTTCAGGCTCGCGTCCGCCGTGGCGGTGCCGGTGAAGGTGTTGTTCTCACCGAGGACGACGGCGGTGGGTGCGGTCACCGTCGGGTCGACCAGGGAGTTCGCCGTGTCGGCGGCGATCGTGAAGACTTCGCTGGTGGTGCTGAGGTTGCCCTTGGTCTGCACGAGCCTGAACTCGAACTTGGTCGACGAGGCGGACACGGCCCGGTCGAAGGACCACGTGCCGTCTGTCTTGACCGTGACGTCCTTGCCGAGCAGGTCGGTGCCCCAACGGTTCACGACCCGCAGCGTCGCGTCCTTCGTCGCGGTGCCTTCGAACGTGTTCGTCTTGCCGGGGGTGAAGGACTCGGTGGTCACGGTCGCCGGGTCCAGTTCGACGCTCTTGCCCGGGTTCACCGAGAGTTCCGCGGTGGTGTGGTTGTAGCCCTTCGACAGGGAGTCGACGACGAGCTGGTACTCGCGGTCCTCCAGGTCGCGCAGGACGACGCGGTAGGTGTCCGTCGTCTTGCCTGCGGTGGTCTCGGCGAGGATGGCTTCCGGCTTGCCCTTCTCGTAGACTCGGATCTTCGACGACTTCTGCGCCGCGCCCGTGATGGCGAGCTGGTCGCCCGGCTGGAGCTCGACGCCCTGGGCCGGCGAGGTGATCGACACGCCGGCGCCGTAGTCGATCGACAGCTCCTTCGGCGTCGCGTCCTCCCCTCGGATCGTCTGCGTGACGGTCAGATCGAACGCCCCCGCCATGTTCGGTGCGTTGACCGGGATCGAGTAGCTGCCGTCCTTCAGCGATGTCGTCGACGCGATCTGCTTCTCGCCGTGGAAGAGCTTGACCTCGGTCTCCGCGGTCGCGGTACCGGAGATCGTCGCGACCTCGTCGAGCTCATCGCCGAACGTGGCCTCGGCGGTGAGCGGGGTGACCGGCAGGTCGACCTCGACGTCGGCCTCGGCGACCACCTCGGCGCCATCGAACGCCGTGAGGTGCACCGTGGTGACGCCGAGCTTCAAGTTCCGGAGGGAGGCCGACCACGTGCCGTCGATGACGTCCTCGTCGAACCGGACGGTCTTCCCCGTCTTGTCCTCGTAGGACACCTCGACCGACGAGGCCGCCGGGGGCGCAACACCGTCGGCCAGCTGCGCGGTCCCGGCCTCGATGTCGACCGAGACCGCCTTTGCCCACACTCCGAGCGTCTCCGGGAAGAGCGCCCAGCGCGCTTTCGTGGCGTACCCGCGGATCGCCGCCATCCCTCCGGAACCGCGCGAGGTGAAGCCCGTCGAGACGGTGTACCCGTCTTCCAGTCGCAGTCCCTTGCTCGGCTCGAGGAACCAGCGACCGTTCTCCCTGACGGTCCCGCAGCTCAGCCCCTTGATGATGTCCCAGGAGCCTCCGTCGTCAGCGCGGTGCTCGTGAGCGACGCAGTTGCCGTTGGGAGCCTTGATGAAGTAGGTCGGGAAGCCGTTCGCAGTCGTCTGCCCGGTGGGCACCGCCCGCAGGATCGCAGCGTTCTTGATTGCATCTCCTGCAGTCGAGGCTTTGAGACCGGTGCCGAAGCTGCCCACGTAGCCGTAGTACGGCGTGCCGAGGTAGGAGCCCGGCTCGTTGGATGCGAACTGTACCGGCATGCCGGAGGAGGCTTCAGCGGCAACTGCTGCCGGATCGGCCGTCGCTGCCGGACCGAAGCTGATGCCGGCGGCCAGGGTGGCTGCGGCGACGCCGGTCGCGGCCGCAGCTCGAAGGAATGACTTCATGTGTGTGAGGGGTCTTTCGGTCGGGCCGCACCATGGATCGGCACGGCAGATGTGCCATTCAAAATATCACACACGCGAGGCGCACCTGAACCTCGCCATCTCCTGTGAGTTGCGCCGGGTCGACGCAACTTTCGTTGTTCACAGTTGACGTGCCTCCAGTCAGGAGTAAGGTTGAGTCCATCGGACGCAAGTCCGCAGACTTCCGCAACCACGCACCCGACAGAAGGAGCACCACAACATGGGACGTGCAGTAGGCATCGACCTCGGAACCACCAACTCGGTCGTCAGCGTGCTCGAGGGTGGTGAGCCCACCGTCATCGCGAACGCCGAGGGCCTCCGCACCACGCCGTCGATCGTCGCGTTCACCAAGGACGGCGAGGTCCTGGTCGGCGAGACCGCCAAGCGCCAGGCCGTCACGAACGTCGACCGCACCATCGCGAGTGTCAAGCGCCACATCGGTACCGACTGGAAGGTCGAGATCGACGGCAAGCAGTACACGCCGCAGGAGATCTCGGCCCGTACCCTCGGCAAGCTCAAGCGTGACGCCGAGCAGTACCTCGGCGAGGACGTCACCGACGCGGTCATCACCGTCCCGGCGTACTTCAACGACGCCGAGCGCCAGGCCACGAAGGACGCCGGTGAGATCGCCGGACTCAACGTCCTCCGCATCATCAACGAGCCGACCGCCGCTGCGCTCGCCTACGGCCTCGACAAGGGCAAGGAAGACGAGCTCATCCTGGTCTTCGACCTCGGTGGCGGCACGTTCGACGTCTCGCTGCTCGAGGTGGGCAAGGACGACGACTTCTCCACGATCCAGGTCCGCGCGACCTCGGGTGACAACCGCCTCGGTGGCGACGACTGGGACCAGCGGATCGTCGACCACCTCGTCAAGAAGTTCAAGGACGAGCACGGCGTCGACCTGTCCACGGACAAGATCGCGAAGCAGCGTCTCAAGGAGGCCGCCGAGCAGGCGAAGAAGGAGCTGTCGAGCCAGCTGAGCGCCAGCATCCAGCTGCCGTACCTGACGCTGACCGCCGACGGCCCGCTCAACCTCGACGAGACCATCTCGCGCGCGCAGTTCGAGCAGATGACCTCCGACCTGCTCGATCGCACGAAGAAGCCCTTCAACGACGTCATCAAGGAGGCGGGTGTCAGCGTCAACGACATCGCGCACGTGGTGCTCGTCGGTGGTTCGACCCGCATGCCCGCCGTGGCCGAGGTCGTCAAGTCGCTCACGGGCGGCAAGTCCCCGAACCAGGGCGTCAACCCGGACGAGGTCGTGGCCGTCGGTGCCGCGCTGCAGGCCGGTGTCCTGAAGGGTGAGCGCAAGGACGTCCTGCTCATCGACGTCACGCCGCTGTCGCTCGGCATCGAGACCAAGGGTGGCCTGATGACGAAGCTCATCGACCGCAACACCGCGATCCCGACCAAGCGGAGCGAGACCTTCACGACCGCCGACGACAACCAGCCGTCGGTCGCGATCCAGGTCTTCCAGGGCGAGCGCGAGTTCACCCGCGACAACAAGCCGCTCGGCACGTTCGAACTCACCGGCATCGCGCCGGCTCCCCGTGGCGTCCCGCAGGTCGAGGTCACGTTCGACATCGACGCCAACGGCATCGTGCACGTGTCCGCGAAGGACAAGGGCACCGGCAAGGAGCAGTCGATGGTCATCTCCGGCGGCTCGTCGCTGCCGAAGGAGGACATCGAGCGCATGGTCCGCGAGGCCGAGGAGCACGCGGCCGAGGACAAGGCCCGTCGCGAGGCGAACGAGCGCCGCAACCAGGCCGAGCAGCTCGTCTACTCGATCGAGAAGCTCATCAAGGAGAACGACGACAAGCTGCCCGCGGACGTCAAGTCCGAGGTGCAGGGCGACGTCGACGCGCTGAAGTCCGCCCTCGCGGGTGAGGACGACGACGCGGTCAAGACCGCCTACGACAAGCTCAACGAGTCGCAGGGCAAGCTCGGCCAGGCCATCTACTCGCAGCAGGACGCGGGTGCCGCGGCCGGTGGCGAGCAGCCGACCGCCGACGGCCAGGCGCAGCAGGACGACGAGGACATCGTCGACGCCGAGGTCGTGGACGACGAGGACGACAAGGACAAGAAGTAACGATGACGGATCCCAAGGACAACGTGCCCGAGGACGCCGAGCCCCAGGTCGAGGGCGACGCCACCAACGCGCAGGAGCCCGAGGACCTCATCGAGGCGGAGGGGCCGGACGTGGAAGTTCCCACGGACGCCCCCGCCGCCGGCGGCCCCCAGTCGGACCTCTCCCCGGAGGACCAGGCACTCCTGGACGACGCCGCGCGCGGCATCGCAGAGGACAAGCTGGCGCAGGAGGACCGCGACCTCGTCGCCGACATGCGCGCCGACATGCTCCGTGCGCAGGCCGAGCTGGTGAACTTCCGGAAGCGCGTCGAGCGTGACCGCGAGGCGAACCGCGACGCCGTCATCGCCGAGGTCGTCCGCGCCCTGCTCCCGGCCCTGGACGACCTGACCCGTGCCGAGGCGCACGGGGACCTGGCGGACGGGCCGATGCAGGTCATCGGGCAGAAGATCCGCGGCGGTTTCGAGAAGTTCAAGCTCGTGCAGATCGGCGAGAAGGGCGAGACCTTCGACCCGAACGTGCACGAGGCGATCGTGCAGCTGCCCACGCCGGGGGCGACCGACCAGACCGTCGCGGACGTCGTGGAGCCGGGCTACAAGCTCGGCGACCGTGTCCTGCGTGCGGCCAAGGTCGCCGTCGCGGTCCCGGCCTGAGCCGGCTCGTCACGACCAGGAACGGAAGGTAGGGCTCGATGGCCAGTCAGGACTGGTTCGACAAGGACTTCTACAAGGTCCTCGGCGTCGACAAGACGGCGAGCGACGCTGAGCTGAAGAAGACCTACCGGAAGCTCGCCCGGCAGTACCACCCGGACTCCAACCCGGGGGACGCCGCGGCCGAGTCCCGCTTCAAGGAGATCAGCGAGGCCTACTCGGTGCTCTCCGACAAGGAGCAGCGCGCCGAGTACGACCAGGTCCGCGCCATGGGCTCGGGCGCCCGCTTCACGGCGGGCGGCCCGGGCGCCCAGGGCGGGTTCGAGGACGTCTTCGGCGGGATGTTCGGCGGACAGCAGGCCGGCGGGCAACGCGTCCGCTTCGGCCAGGGCGGCGGCGGTGGCTTCGAGGACATCCTCGGCGGGATGTTCGGTGGCGGCGGGGGCTTCGGGCAGTCGTCCGGCGGTTTCCGCGGCTTCGGTGGTCCGACCAAGGGCCGTGACGTCACCGCGTCGACGACGCTCGACTTCACGACCGCGATCGCCGGCGACACCGTCAAGCTCTCGCAGGGCAACGGCCGGCCGGTGAACGTCCGCATCCCCGCGGGTGTCGCCGACGGGCAGAAGATCCGTCTGCGCGGCCGCGGCGAGCCGAGTCCGGACGGGGGCGAGGCAGGCGACCTGGTCGTCAGCGTCACCGTCCGGAAGCACCCGGTGTTCGAGCGCGACGGGCTCAACCTGCGGGTGGACGTCCCCGTGACGTTCGTCGAGGCGGCGCTCGGCGCGACGATCCAGGTCCCGACGCTCGGCGGCGACCCCGTCAAGCTGAAGGTCGCTCCGGGCACGCCCTCCGGTCGCGTCCTGCGCGTCAAGGGACGCGGCGTCGCGACGAAGAGTGGGACCGGTGACCTGCTCGCGACCGTGCAGGTCGCGGTGCCGTCACACCTGTCGGACAAGCAGCGCGAGGCCGTCGAGGCCCTCCGCGCGGCACTGCCGGACGAGGATCCCCGCGAGGACCTCCTCGCCAAGGCGCGCAGCTGACGCTGCGCGACCACAGCAACGAACCGGACTGGAGGCTCGGTGCGGCTCCGTCAGGAACCGTCACCGGGCCTCCAGACTGGTTTCCAGACCACGCGGACGACGGAAGGGAACAGGCCGTGACCGACATGGACGAGAACTCGCCCGTCTTCGCGATCGCCATGGCGGCGGAGCTCGCCGAGATGCACCCGCAGACCCTGCGGCAGTACGACCGGCTCGGCCTGGTCGTCCCCGGGCGGACCCGCGGGGGCTCGCGTCGGTACTCGATGCGCGACGTCGTGCAGCTGCGGGAGATCGCGCGCCTGGGGTCCGAGGGGGTCTCGCTCGAGGGCATCCGTCGCGTGCTCGAGCTGGAGAACGAGAACCGGGCGCTCCGCGCGCGGGTGAGCGAGCTCGAGACCGCGCTGGCGGACCAGCTCATAAACCGGCCGGGCGCGCGGGTGTTCGCCGCGACGACCACGGGCGCGGCGGTGTCGCTGCGTGCCGGGATGCGGCCGCAGCGGAACACGCAGGTGGTGCTCTGGCGACCACCGCGCGGCTGACACATCACTGCATCCAGAACATCACACGTCTCCTCCGGTGGGGTCGACGGTCTCGCTCGTGCCGTCGCACTGACGCACCTCGACAGGGGCCGGGGCCGGGCTGCCACACACGTGGTGGTCCGGCCCCGGCCGCAGTCGTGCCACGAAGAACGGCCGCGTCGCTGAGCGCGCTGGGACCCGGGATCCCAGGTCAGGCGGGCCGGTCGGGATCCGGCAGCAGGTGCATCGACCAGAGCGCCCGCTCCGCCAGCCGACCGTCGTTGCCCTCGACCGCGAGCCGCAGCGCGACGACCCCGTTCGCGATCCGGTCCCACGGCAGTGCGGTCGGCAGGTCCTCGTGCCGCAGACGGAAGGTCAGGGCGTCGATCGACCCGCGGAGCGCCGAGCAGAGCACCGGGTTGTCGCACGACTCGATGAAGCTCCGGTAGACGGGCGCTGCCGTGTCCGTCACGGCGTCCCAGTCCCCGAGCCGGACCGTGTCGAGCAGCGCCCCGATCCGTCGTCCGAGCGCGGTCCGTGCGGTGTCCTCGAGCCGCGGCACCGAGACGCGGACCAGACCGCCGTAGAGCAGACCGAGCGCCTGCAGCGTCGGGACGATGTCGGCGGCGCGGGGCAGGGCGACGCGGGTGTACCGGTTGGCCCGGCGTTCGACGAGACCGGCGAGTTCGAGGTCCGACAACGCCTCGCGGACGGGCGTCCGCGAGCAGCGGAGGCGCCGGGCGAGGTCGCCGTCGTCGAGCAGGGTGCCCGGGGCGAGCACGCCGGCCATGATCTCGTCGCGCAGCCGCTCGCGGGCGAGGTCCCGGAGCAGGGGTCGGGCGCCGAAGGCCTGTTCCTGGACGAACATCCCGCCCCTCCCGTTCCGTGACCAGACGCGGACCGATCGCCGCGATGGCTCGACGATAGGGGACATCGGGCGCCGATGAACATCTGATATACGGACGGGTCGGAGCGCCGGGCGCAGGGACCGCTCAGTACGCTGACCGGATGCGCGTGTCTGACTTCGCCGACCAGTTCCGGCGGGACCCCGACGACGGGGGACCGGACCTGGTGACGATCGACGGCACCGACCGGTTCCTGCTCGACGAGGCACCGCACGTGCACGGTGACGCGCTCCGGCAGCCCGGCGAGGTCGCCGTCGTCGACGACCGGGCCGGGGTGCTCACGCTCGGGCTGATCACGGTGCACGGCGCCTCGGACGTCCGGGTGGTGCAGGACTCCCTCGTCGGGGTCCGTGCGCTCCAGGCCGCCGCCGGCACCTTCGGCCTTCGCGGCTTCCGGCACGCCGAGACCGCCGAACAGGCCTTCCGTGACGTCCGGCTCGTGCTGCTCCGGCTCTCGAAGTCGAACGACCGCCTGGACGAACTCGCCCGCGCCGTCGCGCGGTGGGCGGCCCCGGACGTGGTGCTGCTGTGCGGCGGGGTCACCAAGCACATGACGCTGTCCCAGAACGACGTGCTCCGCCGGTACTTCGGCGAGGTCACCGCCTCACGCGGACGGGGGAAGTCGCGGCTCCTCGTCGCGCAGGACCCCCTGCGCGCCGCCGCGGTGCGGGCGGACGCGACGAACCCGTGGCCGCGCGCGGTGCACGTCGACGAGCTCGGCATGACGCTCGTCGCACACGGCGGGGTCTTCGCGGGCACGTCGCTCGACCAGGGCACCCGGGTGCTGCTCGACGTCGCCGACCAGGCGGTCCCGACGGCGCGGACGGTCGCCGACCTGGGCTGCGGCAACGGCGTCATCGCGACCGCGATGGCGCGGCGCCGGCCGCGGGTCCGCGTGGTCGCGACGGACGTCTCGTCGATCGCGGTCGCGTCGACGCGGGCCACGGCGGCGGCGAACGGTGTGGCCGACCGGGTCGCGGTCGTGCGGTCGGACGCGGGCGACGAGCTCGACGAGGGCTCGGCGCAGCTCGTCCTCTGCAACCCGCCCTTCCACGAGGGCACCACGGTGAGCACCGACGCGGCCGAGGCGATGTTCCGGAACGCGGCCACGATCCTCCAGTCCGGCGGTGAACTGTGGTGCGTCTGGAACTCGCACCTGCGCTACCGGCCGCTCCTGGAGCGTCTGGTCGGGCCGACGCGGCAGGTCGTGCGGACCGCCAAGTTCACGGTCACCGCCTCACGGCGGTCCTGACGCACGACGGGAGGCCCGTGGCTGCGTGCGCCACGGGCCCCCCGTCGTCGTGTGGGTCGCCTCGGGCGACCTGCGGCCGTCAGGCCGGGACGTAGTCGAACGTGTCCGGGTCGGGACCGGTGCGGTGTCCCTTGTCGAGCGAGGTGATCGCCGTCATGTCGTCGTCGGACAGCTCGAAGTCGAAGATCGCGAAGTTCTCCTCGACGCGCGAGCGGGTGACCGACTTCGGGAAGACGATGTCACCGCGCTGGATGTGCCAGCGGAGGACGACCTGTGCCGGGGTCTTGCCGGTGTTGCCGGCGATCCGGGTGATGGTCTCGTCGTCGAGCACGAGGCCCTGCGCGATCGGGGACCAGGCCTCGGTCGCGATGCCGTGCTCGCGGCCGTAGGCGCGGAGCTCCTCCTGCACGAGGTACGGGTGCACCTCGATCTGGTTCACGGCCGGGGTGATCGTGGTCTCGGAGGCGAGTCGGTTGAGGTGGTGGGTCTGGAAGTTCGAGACACCGATCGAGCGGGCGGTGCCGCCGCGGTAGAGCTCCTCCATGGCCTGCCAGGTCGGCACGAAGTCCGAGACGGTCGGCAGCGGCCAGTGGATGAGGAACAGGTCGGTGTAGCCGCCGAGCAGGTCGGCCGACTTCTTGCCGTTCTCGAGCGCCGCCTCCGGGTCGTGGAACCCGTTGTTGAGCTTCGAGGTGACGAAGATCTCCGAGCGGTCGATGCCGGACTCGGTGATGGCCTCACCGACCTCCTTCTCGTTGCCGTACATCTCGGCGGTGTCGATGTGGCGGTAGCCGACCTCGAGGGCGGTGAGGGTGGCTTCCTTCGTGTTCTCCGGCTCGATCTGGTACACCCCGAAGCCGAGCTGCGGGATGGTCTTGCCGTCGTTGAGCGTGATGTTCGGAACGGTCATGACGTCATGCAACCAAACCGCCCCCAGCGTGCTTCCCGGGAACGTCCAGCCGGGCGCGTCCCCCGACCGGGGCTCCCCGAGCGACCCCGCGACGGAGACGACCCCGCTACGCGAGTGACGCCGTGATGTAGGCGAGGAGCGCGTCGGCGTACGCCTGTGCCGCGTCGGGAGCGGGGAACTCCCGAGCCGTACCGTCGATCGTCGCCGTCACCGTGAACCCCGCCGTCAGCGAGACGAAGGCCGGGCCGAGCAGCTCGCGCAGCTGGTCCTCGCGCGGTAGCCAGAGCGACTCGGACGCCTCGACCGAGTCGAGCGCCCACTCGGTCGTGCCGTTGAAGCCGAGCACGGTGCCGCTCGGGTAGTCGTGCCGTTCGACGGTCATCTCGGACACCGTGTAGACGTCGTCGTCGACGCCGGGCTTGTCGATGACGAAGCGGTCGCCGGTGGCCGGGTGCCAGCGGAGTCCGGCGTCGCGGAGGGACCGAGCGAGCTCGACGGTGATCACGGCACCAGACTGGCACGCCGTGGGCCGGTCGGTCCGCCGCGGGCCGGACGGGCCGTCCTGCCGTTCGCGGGCAGGACGGCCGTCGTGAGCGGGTCAGCCGCGGTAGGTCGTGATCGGCGACAGGGTGCCGTCGAGCTGCTGCTGGACCTCGAAGGTGCGGAGGTACGTGGTGAACCGACCGATGGACAGCTCCCAGTAGCCGTCGCGGTCGACCGTCGTCGTCCAGCTCCGCTCCTCCGTGCCGTAGAGCAGCGTGGTCACGGTGACCTGGGCGCCCGGCGCGCCGGAGCCGATCAGGAAGGTGTCGCGCCCCTCCTCGACGTCGCCGAGCACGACCGGTGCGGCGACCGACTGTGCCGACGACACGGCAGCGGGGGTTGCCGGGGCCGCGGCGGCGGTCGCGGCGTTCGCGGGGAGGGCGGCGCCGAGGGACAGCGCCGCAGCCACGGCGGTGGCTCCGAGGGCGGTGGTGATGCGGGTGCGGGTGCGCATGGGACTCCTCATGTTCGAGCGAACGGCACGGTGCCGGTCGCGAGGCTGCAACATATTGCATTTCTTCTGAAGTCATCCCGAGTGCGCGGGACTCGCGACGAGGGGCCTGTCTCGATGTCGTGGCGGCCTGACGTACTACCATCAGCGACGGCGTGGGCTGCACGTCGGTCGCCGGTGCTCGGTGCTCGGTGCACGTCGCCGGTGGTGACCTCGACGCTGCCGACCGCCCGGCCCGACCGCCGCCCGTGACGACCCGACGAAGGACCCGCATGACCCTCGAGCGCGAGGAACTCCGTGACGACTGGACCGTGGCGATCGCGGGGGACCAGGTGCCGAGCGGGGCACCCGCCGACCTCGTCGGTCGCGCGCTCTCCGCGACCGTCCCCGGGCAGGTGCACACCGACCTCGAGCGCGAGGGCGTGATCGCCGACCCGACGTTCGACCGCAACGAGGACGCGACAGCCTGGGTCGGCCGCGCGGACTGGGCGTACCGGCGGCCCGTCGACGTCGACCCACGCGGGTTCGAGCGCGTCGACCTGGTGTGCGACGGCCTGGACACCGTCGCCGAGCTGGCCCTGGACGGCGTGGTCCTCGGGACCACGCGGAACATGCACCGCCGCTACCGCTTCGACCTGAACGACGTGCCCGGTCCGGCGGGGCAGCGCGAGCTCGAGCTGCTGTTCGAGTCGCCCTACCGCGAGGCCGGTCGGGTCGCCGCGCGCGCCGGCGCGATGCCCGGCCCCTACGACGAGCCGTTCCCGTACGTCCGCAAGCAGGCGTCGAACTTCGGCTGGGACTGGGGACTCACCGCCGTGACGAGCGGCCCGTGGCGTCCGGTCGCGATCGAGCGGTGGTCGACGGCCCGGCTCGCCGAGGTCCAACCCCTCGTCGACGTCGAGGCGGGCGAGGGTGTCCTCGACGCCCACATCCGGGTCGAGCGTTCCGGGATGAACGACCTCGACCAGGACGGCGAGGACGACGACCTGGTGCTCGTCGTCACGGTCGCCGGACCGACGGTCGACGGCGGCACGACCCGGCAGCGGTCCCGTGCGCAGCTCACGCCGAAGGACGACGAGACCGTGGTCACCGTCCGGGTGCCGGACGCGCTCCGCTGGTGGCCGAGGGGGTACGGCGCCCAGCCTCGGTACGACGTCACGGTCGAGCTGCAGACGGTCGACGGCGAGGTCCTGGACCGCCGGACCGCGAAGACCGGCTTCCGCTCGGCACGGATCGACACCACCGACGACGCCGTCGGCAAGCCCTTCGACGTGGTCGTGAACGGCGCCGTCGTCGACGTCCGCGGGGTGAACTGGATCCCGGACGACGTCATCGTCTCGCGGGTCGACCGTGGCCGGGTGCTCGACCGGCTGCGGGTCGCGGCTGACCTCGGCGTGAACCTCGTGCGCGTCTGGGGCGGCGGGGTCTACGAGTCCGACGAGTTCTACGACGTGTGCGACGAGCTCGGGCTGCTCGTGTGGCAGGACTTCGCGTTCGCCTGCGCGGCCTACCCGGAGATCGAGCCGATCCGCAGCGAGGTCGTCGCCGAGGCGCGGGACAACGTCGCCCGGCTCTCGGGCCACCCCTCGCTCGTGCTCTGGAACGGCAACAACGAGAACATCTGGCTGCACGACGTCGACGGCTGGGGCGAGGTCCTCGGCGACCGCGGCTGGGGGCTCGACTACTACCTCGACCTGCTGCCGACGATCGTCGACGCGGTCGACCCCTCGCGCTTCTACACGGTCGCGTCGCCGTGGTCCGGCTCCGAGAGCCTGTTCGCGAACGACGTCGACCACGAGACGCACCACTCGTGGGACGTCTGGAACCGCCTGTCCGACGAGCACTACCGCGACTCGGTGCCGCGCTTCGTGTCGGAGTTCGGCTGGCAGGCGCCGCCCGCGTGGCGCACCCTGCGGGACGCCGTCACGGACGAGCCGCTCCGCGTCGACGCGCCGGGCGTCGTGCACCACCAGAAGGCCGACGACGGGATGGCGAAGCTCGCCCGCGGGATCGCGCCGCGGTTCGGCGCGGTGGACCCGTCGGAGTTCGACCGCTGGCACTACCTGACGCAACTGCAGCAGGCGCGGGCGATCGCGACGGGCGTCGAGCACTGGCGCACCCACTGGCCACGCAACACGGGTGTCGTGCTGTGGCAGCTGAACGACCTGTGGCCGGTGTCGTCGTGGTCGGCGGTCGACTCGGCGGGGCGGCTGAAGCCGCTCGCGCACGAGCTCCGCCGCCTGTACGACGACGTCCTGCTGACGATCCGTCCGGTGACCCGTGCGTCGGGTCCGGCTGGTGCCGAAGCGGCTGACGGGTCCGGTGCGGTCGACGGGTCTGGTCCGGACGACGGGTCCGCTCCGGCGGATGCGTCACTCCCGGCTGCTGACGACCAGCCTGGAGGCGCGGCGCACGACGTCCCGTCGGCCTCCGCCGGCGGGACGGCCGAGTTGGTCACCCTGTCCGACACGCTGTCCCTCGGGGTGTCACCAGGCGCCTTCGGGCAGTCGCCCGTCGAGGTCGCCGTGCGGTCGGCACGCGCCGGCCGGGACAGCGTCGTGCGTGTCCGCCGGGTGACGGTCGCGGGCACGATCCTCGCCGAGGTGACGCTCCCGGTCCGCCTGTCCGAGGCCGGGGTCGCGGTCGTCGCACTGCCCGAGTCGGTGGGTGTCCTCGACGACCCGACGCGCGAGCTCGTCGTGGCGGACATGGACTGGCGGCGCGCGGTCTGGACGGCCGCCCCGGACAAGGACGTGCGCTGGGAGCCGGCGCGGTACCGGACCACGGTGGCGCCCGCGGCGGACGGGGACGGCCACGACCTGGTCGTCGAGGCGGACTCGCTCGTGCGGGACCTGCTCGTCCAGCCCGACCGGCTCGCCCCGACCGGCACCGTCGACCGCGGGTTCATGACGCTGCTGCCGGGGGAGCGGGTGGACTTCCGGCTCCGCGGGCTGACGGACGCCGACGTCCGGCGGCTCGGCGAGCCCTTCGTCCTGAGCACACTCGACGACCATCTCGGTCACTGATACTCTGTACTTCACCGTCGTGCCTTGACCCGCGATCGGAAGTGCGCACCCCCGGAGAGCAACGGCCTCCGGGGGTGCTGCCGTGCGGGGCCTGCCTGTGCGAACGGTGACGGTTCGGGCGCTCGCCTGTGCTTCCGGAGGTGTGCGGGTTAGCATGGTGGCACCACGGACTTCCGCCCGACGTGTCGACGGCGACTCGGAACCAGCGGCGACCAGAACTCGATCCAAGGAGTCACCATGTTGCAAGGCCTCGGCGGGGTGCACCTGCTGATCATCCTCGGCATCATCATCCTGCTGTTCGGTGCGACCAAGCTCCCGGCACTCGCCAAGGGCCTCGGTCAGTCGATCAACATCTTCAAGAAGGAGATGGGGGACGACAAGAAGGGCAAGGACGACACGACGGTCACCACCGTCGCGCCGGACACCACCACGGGTACGGCGCAGTCGGCCGCTCCCGCGCAGCCGGTCGTCAACCCCGGCCCCTCGGTGCAGCCGAACTCGGACAGCCGGCAGTAACGCACCGCCGGTTCCCCCACGGATCCAGGACCCAAGCCCCGTCCTGTCGGCAGCCCTCGCGACCACCGGTCGTGGGGGCTTCGGCGTTCCCGGCGCCCGCGCCGCCCGCGGAGGATGATGGGCCGATGAGCGCCCCGGCCGCCACGGCACCCCTGCGGGACGACCGTCGCACCGTGCTCGTCGTCGCGATCCTCGCCTCGTTCGTGGTGGGTCTCGACACGAGCGTCGTGAACGTGGCGCTCCCCGCGATCCGCCAGGACCTCGGCGGCGGCCTCGTCGTGCAGCAGTGGGTCGTCGACGCCTACCTGGTGACGCTCGGGTCGCTGATCCTCGTCGCGGGATCGCTCTCCGACGTGTTCGGTCGGGTCCGGATCGTCACGTGGGGCCTCGTCGTGTTCGGGGTCGCCTCGGTGGTCTGCGCCGCCGCCCCGACCGGCGCCGTCCTCATCGTCGCCCGCGCGTTGCAGGGCGTCGGCGGTGCCCTCGTCACCCCGAGCTCGCTCGCACTCATCGTCGCGGCGTTCCGGGGGCCGGCGCAGACGAAGGCGATCGGGACGTGGACGGGCTGGTCGAGCGCGGCGATGATCCTCGGTCCGCTGGTCGGCGGGCTCATCGTGGACGGCATCGGCTGGCGCTGGATCTTCGTGCTCACCGCGGTGCCGATCGTCGTCACGATCGTGCTCGTGACCCGGATCACCGGCGACGTCCACCCGGCCCACCGGCCACGGATCGACGTGACCGGCGCGGTGCTCGCGGTGCTCGGCGTCGGCGGGGTGGTGCTCGGGCTCATCGAGCAGGAGCGCCTCGGCTGGACAGACCCCGTGGTCGTCGTGGCGCTCGTCGTCGGCGCCGCGTCCCTGCTGGCCTTCGTCCCGTGGGAGCGTCACGTCACCCGATCCGGTCGGGTGCCGCTCGTGCCGCTCGAGCTCTTCCGCGCGCGGAACTTCTCGGTCGGCAACGCCGCGACGCTGTCCGTCTACGGCGCACTCGGCATGGTCGGCTTCGTCGTGACGCTCTTCGTCCAGGAGGTCTGGGGCTTCCCGGCCTGGCTCGCCGGCCTCGCCACGCTGCCCCCGACCCTGCTGCTCCTGCTGCTGTCCTCCACCGTCGGAGCCCTGGCCGGACGCTACGGCCCGCGGTGGTTCATGGCGGCCGGGCCCGCGGTCGCCGCCGTCGGGGCGCTCGTCATGCTCGCCGCCGGTCAGGACCCGCGGGCGTACTGGTGGTCGGTACTCCCGGGCCTGGTGCTCGTGGGGGTCGGGATCGCCACGATGGTGACGCCCCTGACCAGCGCCGTGCTCGGGTCGGTCCCGGAGTCCGAGGCCGGTGTCGGGTCGGCCGTGAACAACGCCCTCGCGCGGATCGCCAGCCTGGTGATGGTGGCGCTCGCCGGGGTCGTCCTCGGCGGTGGGATGAGCACCGCCGGCTTCCACCGCGCCGCGGTCGTGGTGGCGTGCCTGCTCGCCGCCGGCGCCGTCGTCAGCGCGATCGGGATCCGGAATGATCCCGCGCGCACCTGAGTTGAGTCGAGTAGGCTCAAGTACATCTCCACGGCACGGAAAGGACGGACCGCATGGCGAACCTCCAGGGCGCTCCCGACTCGCAGGAACGGCAGAAGACCGCCCTCGAGCAGTACGGCGTCGACCTCACCGCGATCGCCCGCAGCGGCAAGCTCGACCCGGTCATCGGACGGGACGCCGAGATCCGCCGGGTGTCCCAGGTGCTCACCCGCCGCACGAAGAACAACCCGGTGCTCATCGGCGAGCCCGGTGTCGGCAAGACCGCCGTCGTCGAGGGGCTCGCGCAGCGCATCGTCGCCGGTGACGTCGCCGACTCGCTCAAGGACAAGCGCCTCGTCTCGCTCGACATGTCCGCGCTCATCGCCGGCGCCAAGTACCGGGGTGAGTTCGAGGAGCGGCTCAAGGCCGTCCTCAAGGAGATCGACGAGTCCGACGGGCAGGTCATCACCTTCATCGACGAGCTGCACACCCTGATGGGCGCCGGCGGCGGTGAGGGATCGGTCGCGGCGTCGAACATGCTCAAGCCGATGCTCGCGCGCGGTGAGCTCCGGCTCATCGGCGCGACGACGCTCGACGAGTACCGCGAGTACATCGAGAAGGACGCCGCGCTCGAGCGCCGCTTCCAGCAGGTCTTCGTGGGGGAGCCCACGGTCGAGGACACCGTCGCGATCCTCCGCGGGCTCAAGGAGCGGTACGAGGCGCACCACAAGGTGACGATCAACGACTCCGCGCTCGTGGCCGCGGCGAGCCTGTCGAACCGGTACATCTCCGGCCGACAGCTGCCCGACAAGGCCATCGACCTGATCGACGAGGCAGCGAGCCGACTCCGCATGGAGATCGACTCGAGCCCGGTCGAGATCGACGAGCTCAAGCGCACCGTCGACCGACTGCGCGTCGAGGAGTTCGCGCTGAAGCAGGAGAAGGACGACGCCTCGAAGGCGCGCCTCGAGACGCTGCGCGCCGAGCTCGCCGGACGGCAGACGCTGCTCGACGAGCTCGAGCAGCGCTGGCAGTCCGAGCGGGCGAGCCTGAACCGGATCGGTGAGCTGAAGCAGCAGCTCGACGAGCTGAACATGCGTAGCCAGCGGGCGCAGCGCGAGGCCGACTACGAGACGGTGTCCCGGCTCGAGTACGGCGAGAAGCCGCGCATCGAGGCCGAGCTCGCCGCCGCCGAGCAGGCCGAGAGTGCCGAGCGGATGGTCAACGACAGCGTCACCGACGAGGACATCGCCGCCGTCATCGCGCAGTGGACGGGCATCCCGATGGGACGGCTGCTGCAGGGCGAGACCGAGAAGCTGCTGCACCTGGAGACCGAGCTCGGCCGCCGGATCATCGGGCAGCGGAGCGCGGTCGGCACCGTGTCCGAGGCCGTCCGGCGCACCCGCGCGGGCATCTCCGACCCGGACCGTCCGACGGGCTCGTTCCTGTTCCTCGGCCCCACCGGTGTCGGCAAGACCGAGCTCGCGAAGGCGCTCGCCGAGTTCCTCTTCGACGACGAGAAGGCCCTCGTCCGGATCGACATGAGCGAGTACGGCGAGAAGCACTCGGTCGCGCGGCTCATCGGCGCCCCGCCCGGGTACGTCGGCTACGAGGCCGGCGGACAGCTCACCGAGACCGTCCGTCGTCGGCCGTACTCGGTCGTGCTGCTCGACGAGGTCGAGAAGGCGCACCCGGAGGTCTTCGACGTCCTGCTCCAGGTGCTCGACGACGGGCGGCTGACCGACGGGCAGGGCCGGACGGTCGACTTCCGGAACACGATCCTCATCCTGACGTCCAACCTCGGTTCGCAGTTCATGACCGACCTGTCCCTGTCGGACGAGCAGCGCGAGGAGGCCGTCCGCGAGCTCGTGCAACAGGCGTTCCGCCCCGAGTTCGTGAACCGGCTCGACGACATCGTCGTGTTCCAGGCGCTCACGAGCGATGACCTCGGCCAGATCGTGTCGCTGTACGTCGACCGGCTCGCCCGGCGGCTGTCCGACCGCCGGCTCGAGCTCGCCGTCACCCCGGCAGCGCGCAGCTGGCTCGCCGACCGCGGGTACGACCCGGTCTACGGTGCGCGGCCGCTCCGCCGCCTCATGCAGCGGCAGATCGACGACCGGCTGGCGCGCGCCATCCTGTCCGGTGACGTGCGTGACGGCGACACCGTCCGTGTCGACGTCGCCGCGGGCGGCGACGAGCTGGTGGTCGAGCCCTTCCAGCTGGCGGAGGTCGTCGAGGAGTAGCGCGCGGTGCGCGCGTGGCCGGCCTGGAGGCGCGGAGCGGGTCCCGTGGACCGGCACCGCGCCTCCAGGCCGTCACGGTGACGAAACGCCGGAGGCGCGACGGTGGGTGCATGGAACCACGGACCGTCCACACCGCCGTCGAGTCACCCCCAGCCCAGCGTCTTCAGAGGTCTCGCATGTGAAATGTCAGGCATGCGCGTACTCGTGGTGGACGATGAGACCTCCCTGGCCGACCTGATCGCCCGGGGCCTCGCCCGACAGGACATGGCCGTCGACGTCGCCCACCGCGGCGACGACGCCGACGAACTGCTCGCGGTGAACGACTACGACGTCGTGGTGCTCGACCGCGACCTGCCGGGCATGCACGGGGACGAGGTCGCCCGTCGGCACGCCGAGCGGGGCACGCTCACCCGGATCCTCATGCTGACGGCGGCGACGACGCTGTCCGACCGCGTGCACGGACTCGAGCTCGGCGCGGACGACTACCTCGCGAAGCCCTTCGAGTACCCCGAGCTCGTCGCCCGGGTCCGTGCGCTCGGACGACGAACCGTCGCCCCGGTCGCGCCTGTGCTCGAGCGGGCCGGGCTCGTCGTGGACTCGAACCGACGCGTGGCGACCCGGGACGGGCGGCCGCTCGACCTGACGAGCAAGGAGCTCGGCGTCCTCGAGGTGCTCCTGCGTGCCGACGGTCGGGTCGTCCCGGCCGAGGAGCTGCTCGAGAAGGTCTGGGACATGAACATCGACCCGTTCACGGCAGCGGTCCGGGTGACGATGTCGAAGCTCCGCAAGAAGCTCGGCGTACCGGACCCGATCCGGACCGTACCGGGGCAGGGCTACGCGCTGTGACGCGCGTCTGGAGCATCGGCGCCCGGACGGCCCTGGCGTTCGCGGCGGCGGCGATGGCGCTGACCGTCGCGGCGCTCGTGTTCGTGAACCTCGCGTCGCAGTGGTCGATCGGCGGCCAGGTGCAGCTGGACGCGGACGCAACGTCGACGCCGTGGCCGTCCGCTCCGCGCCCCTCGATCCAGCCGGATCCCGACTCGACGCCCGACGCGGGGAGCTCGGTGAGCATCGTCTCGGTGGTCGCCCAGCAGCAGTGGCAGTGGTCGGCGGTCGCCGTCGTCGGGGTCGGTGTGCTCGCCGGTGCCGTCGGGTGGGTGGTGAGTCGTCGGATGCTCCGGCCGGTCGACCGCATGAGGGCGACCGCCGACCGGATCTCGGCTTCGACCCTGCACGAGCGGATCGCCCTCGGCGGCCCGGACGACGAACTCCGACGGCTGTCCCGGACGATCGACCGGCTGCTCGACCGGCTCGAGACGTCCTTCGAGGGGCAGCGCCGGTTCGTGGCGCAGGCAGCGCACGAGCTCCGCACGCCCCTTGCCGTCCAGCGTGCAGCGCTGCAGATCGGGCTGCCCGACGACGCCGGTCCGCGGAACGTCGCCGCCGCCCGCGCCGAGCTGCTCGAGCAGAACCGACGGACGGAGCACCTGGTCGAGTCGTTGCTCGTGCTCGCGGAGGCCGACCGTGGGCTCGACGGCGTCGAGGCACTCGACCTCGCGGCACTCCTCGACGACGTCGCGACCCAGCTCGGCGCGACCGCGGACACGGCGGGCATCGCCCTGCGGCCCACCGTCGACGCCGTGTCGGTCGGGACCGTGGTCGGCGAACCCACGCTCGTGCGACAGCTCCTGCTGAACCTGGTCGACAACGCCGTCGAGTACAACGTCCCGGGCGGCACGGTGTGGGTGCGCCTGACGGCCGACGGCATCGTCGTGGAGAACACCGGCGCACCGGTCGATCCCGAAACCGTCACGGGACTGCTCGAACCGTTCCGTCGCGGTGGCGAGCAGGGGAGCCGGCGCCACAGCGGTCTCGGCCTGTCGATCGTGGCCGCGGTGGTCCACGCGCACGGCTGGACACTGGACGTGGCAGCGCGGGAGGGCGGCGGGCTGCGCGTGCGCATCCGCGTTTCGTCGGTGTAACCCGGGACGATCCGCTGGCGAAACACGGTGTGCGATGTGCTGGTCGCATGAACAGCACGATCACTCCTCGCTCAGTCCGCGCCGCTGCGGTGCTCGCCCTCGTCCTCGGCGCCCCGTTCGCCCTGACCGCCTGCTCGGATGCATCCTCTGCCCCGACGAGCACCGGCGCTGCCGGTGGCCTCGGCGCGCAGTGGGGCGACTGCATGCGCGACGCCGGCTTCTCCGTCGAGGACCCGACCGACGCGGAGCTCCGGAGCGGGACCTACCAGGCGCCGGCCGACGCGGACGCCGACGCGTTCGGGGAGCGTGCCGCCGCCTGCAGCGAGCAGGCCGGTGTCGAGCGCGCCGACGCCTCCCAGAAGCAGGAGTGGGAGCGGCAGTACGTCCAGGTGGCCGACTGCATCCGCGAGAACGGGTTCGACGACCTGCCGGAACAGCCGGCCGGTGTCCTGGACTTCCAGGGCTACCCCCGAGCAGCGGAACCCGAGTTCGAGGAGGTCAGTGCGAAGTGCCTCGCCGAGTTCGCCCCCGACACCCAGACCCTCGACCGATGACCGGGCGATCGCGCACGAGCCACCGACGCCGGACGCTCGTGACGGTGGGGGTCCTCGTCGCGGTGCTCGCTGCGGGTGCCGGGACGTGGGCGCTCGTCGGGACGCCCGACCGCTCGTCCGCGGCCGAGGAACGTCCGGCGGACCGCAGCACGGCACCGGTCACGAACGGCGACCTCGTCGACTCGAAGACCTTCTCCGGCTCACTCGGCTACGGCGCGTCGAAGCCGCTCGTCGGTGCCGCGCAGGGCACGCTCACCTGGCTGCCCGAGCCCGGTGCGACGATCGGCCGGGACCAGCCGCTGTACGCCGTCGACGAGCAGCCCGTCCGGTCGATGCACGGCACGGTCCCGCTGTGGCGCGCGCTCGAGCGCGGCGACGAGGGGCAGGACGTCACGCAGCTCAACCAGAACCTGGCGGCCCTCGGCTACGACGTCGCGCAGGACGACACGTTCGGCCCGCGCACCCAGCGCGCCGTCCGGGAGTGGCAGGAGGACCGCGGGCTGGAGGTCACCGGTCGGATCGACGCACAGCAGGTCGCGTTCGTCGACGGGGACGTGCGCGTCGACTCGGTCGCCGGGCAGCTCGGGCAGCCCGCGAACGGTCCGGTCCTGCAGGTGACGAGCACGCAGCGGGTCGTCACGGTTACCGTGCCGTCCCGCGACGCTGAGCGCCTGACGGTCGGAACCGACGTGTCCGTGCGCATCAACGGCGCCGGGGACGCCCTGCCCGGCAGGGTCGTCGACGCCGCGCCGGGGGAGTCGAAGGACGGCTCGCAGGTCGTCGACGCGACGATCTCGTTCGACGCCGGCGACCGGACGGTCCCGGAGAGCGGGTCCGCGCAGGTGATCGCCGCCGGCCGCACCGAGCAGGGCGTCCTGTCCGTGCCGGTGTCCGCGCTCGCGGCGGGATCCGGGTCCGGCTTCGCCGTCGACGTCGTCCGCGGCGACACGACGGAGCGCGTGCCGGTCGAGGTCGGGTTCGTCGCCGAGGGGCGGGCCGCGATCACGGGCGACGTCCGCGAGGGCGACCGCGTGGTGGTGCCCTCGTGATCGGCCTCCGGCGCCGACCAGTCGCCCCGGACCGCGGTGTGTCGAGCGGTGGAGCGGCGGCCGACAGCGTCCTCCGGCTGCAGGACGTCACGAAGGTCTACGGGGACGTCCGTGCCCTCGGCGGGGTGTCCGTCGACGTCGCGGCGGGGGAGCTCGTCGCCGTGGTCGGACCATCGGGCTCGGGCAAGTCGACGATGCTCAACATCGTCGGCACGCTCGACCGGCCGACGTCGGGCACGGTGACGATCGCCGGGAACGACGTCGGCACGATGTCCGACGACGCCCTGTCCCGGCTGCGCGCGGACCACGTCGGCTTCGTGTTCCAGCACTTCCACCTGCAGTCCGGTGCCACCGCGGCCGAGAACGTCGCCGACGGGCTGCTGTACGCCGGGACCTGTCGCGCGGAGCGGCAGGCCCGGGCCGTCGGTGCGCTCGAGCGGGTCGGGCTCGGGCACCGGGTCGACCACCGGCCGAACCAGCTGTCCGGCGGCGAGAAGCAGCGCGTGGCCATCGCTCGGGCGATCGTCGGCGAGCCCACGATCCTGCTCGCGGACGAACCCACCGGGGCGCTCGACACGGCCTCCGGCACCGCGATCCTCGAACTCCTGCGGGAGCTCAACGCGGGCGGCACGACGGTCCTCGTCATCACGCACGACCTCGACCTCGCGGCCTCGCTGCCCCGGCAGATCCGGATGCGGGACGGGCTCGTGCAGTCCGACTCGTCGTCCGACGCCGCGGAACTCGCCGCCGCGATCCACGGCGGTCCGGGCGGTGTCGCATGAGCGCCCGGAACGCCGTCGGCCCCCGGGACCTGCTGCGCCTCGGGGTGTTCGGCCTCCGCACGCGTCCGACCCGGGTGGTCCTGTCGGCGCTCGGAATCGCGATCGGCATCGCGGCGATGATCGCGGTCGTCGGGATCTCGTCCTCGAGCAAGGCCGCGCTCGACCAGGTGCTCGACCGGCTCGGCACGAACGTCCTCACGGCGACGGAGGCCCAGGGCTTCAGCGAGACCCCGCCGCTCCCGGAGACCGCGGTGGACTCCGTGGCCCGGCAGGACGGTGTCGAGCAGGTCGCCGGTGTCGGAACGGTGACGGAGGGCCGGGTCTACCGCAACCCGTACATCCCGGCGAACGAGTCGAAGGGCATCGGCGTCCTCGCCGCGTGGGGCGACGTGCCCGCGACGCTCGGCGGTTCGGTCGCCCAGGGGCGCTGGCTCGACACCGCCGCCGACGCCCCACCCCAGGTCGTCCTCGGCGACTACGCGGCCCGGGCGCTCGGCATCGACGACCTCCGCCCGGACACCCGGGTGTGGATCGGCGGGCAGTGGGTCCAGGTGGTCGGGATCCTCGCCTCGGTCGAGCTCGAGGACAGCCTGGACGGCCAGGTGTTCGTGCCGCGGTCGCTCGCGGGCCAGCTCGGCTTCGACGGCCACCCGACGTCGGTGTTCCTCCGGACCGACCCCGAGCAGGTGGCCGCCGTGCGGGACGTCGTGGCGCGGTCGATCAGCCCGCTCGCCCCGCAGGACGTCGGGGTCACCCGGCCGTCCGACGCGCTCGCCGCGAAGAACGCCACCGACGACTCGTTCACCGGGCTCCTGGTGGGCATCGGCGGGGTCGCGCTGCTCGTCGGTGGCATCGGCGTCGCGAACACGATGGTGATCACGGTGCTCGAGCGCCGTGCCGAGGTGGGCGTCCGTCGGGCGCTCGGGGCGCGGCGGCGGAACATCCGGGACCAGTTCCTGGTCGAGTCGCTCCTGCTGTCGTTCCTCGGTGGCGTGGCCGGCGTGGTGATCGGTGTCGGTGTGACCGTGGCCTTCGCCGTCGGGCAGGGCTGGCCGGTGGCGATCCCGCTCTGGGCGGTGGGCGGCGGCCTCGGCGCGACCGTCCTGATCGGCGGGGTGTCCGGGCTCTACCCGGCGGCGCGCGCCGCGCGCATCCCGCCGACGTCCGCGCTCGCGGCCGTCTGACTGGTCGCCTCGTCCGCCGGACGCGACCGCCTGGAGGCCCGGTGCCGGTTCCTGGAACCGGCACCGGGCCTCCAGGCCTAGCGTCCAGGGCATGCCTGAGCTGCCGATCCTGCGACGCATCACGGACGCCATCGAGCGCGCGAGCGTGCTCGACGAGGCCGTCGACCTGGACACCCGCGCCGTGCGCGCCGTCGCGAAGCCGGCGGCGCTCCGTCGGCTGCTGCACGGCGTGCCGATCGGGCACCCCCTGCACCCGCTCATGGTGCAGGTGCCGCTCGGGGCGTGGATCTCCGCGGCGGTGCTCGACACGATCGGCGGGAAGGGGAACGCCCGTGCCGCACAGACCCTCACGGGGGTCGGACTCGTGTCGGCGAGCAGCGCCTCGGTCGCCGGGTACGTCGACTGGGCGGAGCTGTCGCTCGAGCAGCGGCGGACCGGCTGGGTGCACCAGGCGGTGAACTGGGTCGGCATCACGTTCTTCGGACTGTCGTGGTGGCAGCGCCGGAAGGGCAACACCGCGGCGGGCAAGGCACTCGGGTTCGTCGGCCTGATGATCGTCGGTGTCGGCGGCTACCTCGGTGGGCACCTGTCCTACCGGCAGCGAGCCGGCGTGGGCTCGAGCGACCGGGTGCCCTTCGACGCCTGATCACGCTCCCCGGACCTTCGTTCGTGTTGGTTCTGGGATGAAACAGTTGCGATCGTGTGACTTCCGGACGTACAGTTCCTGAAACCAACGGGAACGAAGGAGTTCGGGCATGTACGCAACGGAGCGGCAGGACGCCATCGCCGCCGCGCTGCAGTCGGCCGGGCGGGTGTCCGTCGCCGACCTCGCCGAGCACTTCGACGTCACCACCGAGACCGTCCGCCGCGACCTCGACGCCCTCGAGACCGCCGGACTGCTGCGTCGCGTCCACGGCGGGGCCGTCCCCGTCGGCCGGTCCAGCGTGGTCGAGCTCTCCGTCGCCGAGCGCGAAGGCCAGCACGGCACGGCCAAGACCGCGATCGCCCGGGCCGCGATGCGCCTGGTCCCGCCGACCTTCACCGGGTCGATCGTCCTGGACGCCGGCACGACCTGCGCCGCGGTCGCCACGGAGCTCGCCCGGTGGGAGCCCGCGACCCCCGGTGCCACGCTGACGGTCGTCACGAACTCCGTCCCGATCGCCGCCGTCCTGCAGCACAGCCCCCACGTCGAGCTGCACCTGCTCGGCGGCCGGGTCCGCGGGGTCACGAGCGCCGCCGTCGGCACCGCGACCGTCGAGCAGATCGCCGGCCTCCGCCCCGACGTCGCCTTCGTCGGCACGAACGGCCTGTCCGCCGGCTTCGGTCTGAGCACGCCCGACGAGTACGAGGCCGGCGTCAAGGGCGCCTACGTGCTCGCCGCCCGCCGGAGCGTCGTCCTCGCCGACGCCGCCAAGCACGGGGTCGAGGCGCTCATGCGCTTCGCCCGCCTCGACGAGATCGACACGCTCGTCACCGACCAGGAGCCCCCGGCGGACCTCGCCGGTGCGCTCGCCGACGCCGACGTGGAGGTCGTGGTCGCATGAACGGCACCCCCAGCACCCGCATCGTCACCGTGACGCCCAACCCGTCCCTCGACCGGACCATCGAGCTCGCCGGCGAGCTGCAGCGCGGGGCCGTCCAACGCGCCGTGCACACGACCGCCGAGCCCGGCGGCAAGGGCGTCAACGTCTCGCGGGTCGTCGTCGCCAGCGGTGGGGACACCCTCGCGGTCCTGCCCGGCGACGAGCTCGACCCCGTCCTGCTCGGCCTCGCGACGCGGGGCATCCCGACCGCGGCGCTCCCGATCGGCGCCCCGCTCCGCTCGAACGTCACCGTGACCGAGCCGACCGGCACGACGACGAAGCTCAACGAGCCCGGCCCCTCGCTCGCCGGCCGCCTGGACGACCTCGCCGCGCTCGTGGCCGACGCCGCCGGGCCGACCGCGACCGGGCCCGCCGCCCGCTGGGTCGTGTTCGCCGGCTCCCTGCCGCCCGGACTGCCCGACGACGCGCTCGCCGTGCTCGTCCGCGCCGTGCGCGAGCGCCACGGGGACACCGTCCGGATCGCCGTCGACTCGTCCGGTCTGCCGTTCACCGCGCTGCTGCAGTCCGGTGAGCGCATCGACCTGGTGAAGCCGAACGCCGAGGAGCTCGCCGAGGTCGTCGGCGGGGACCCGGACGCGTACGAGCAGGACCCGGACGCCGCCGCGGTGGCCGCCCAGCGCCTGCGCGACAAGCACGTCGACGCCGTCCTGCTCACACTCGGCAGCGCCGGAGCCGTGCTCGTCTCGGACGAGGGCGCCTTCGCCGCCGCCGCACCGCGCATCGTCGCGCGCTCGACGGTCGGCGCGGGGGACTCCTCGCTCGCCGGCTACCTGCTCGCCGAGGTCGCCGGTGCCAGCCCCGCTGAGCGGCTCGCCCAGGCCGTCGCCACCGGAGCGGCCGCCGCGGCGCTCCCCGGCAGCGACGTGCCCGCCCTCGACCACACCGACCCCGGCAGCGTGACCGTCCGGACCCTGCACCCGGCGCAGGTCCCGGCACCGATCGCCTGATCGACCCCCACCGCACCACCACTTGGCAGCACCACCCCCGAACAGCAATGCCCGCGCCTCGGCGCCACTGCAAAGGAGCAACCCCATGTCCGCAGACACGACGCAGCGCCTCATCAGCGCGGAGCTCGTCGGCCTCGACGAGGACCTCGGCGGAACGTCCTCCGACGTCATCCGCGTGCTCGCCGACCGCGTCGCCGCCACCGGCCGTGCCGCCGACGGCAACGCCCTCGCCGAGGACGCGATCAAGCGCGAGGCGAGCGTCGGCACCGGCGTGCCCGGCGGTATCGCGATCCCGCACGCCCGGTCCGCCTCGGTCTCGAGCCCGACGCTCGCGTTCTCCCGCCTGGCGCGGAAGGTGCCGTTCGGTGCGCCCGACGGCGACGCGGACATCGTCTTCATGATCGCGGTGCCCGAGGGTGCGGACAAGGACCACCTGACGGTCCTGTCGACCCTGGCGCGTGCGCTCATCCGCGACGACTTCACCGCGGCGCTCCGTGCGGCCGCGACACCGCAGGACGTCGTGGACCTGGTGCAGCGCGAGGTCGGCGGCGAGGTCGCCGAGGTCGGCGTCGGCGCCCCGGCGCCCGCTGCCGCCGCCCCGGCCCCGACCACCACCGGCTCGGGTGCCCGTAAGGTCATCGTCGGCGTCACCGCCTGCCCGACCGGCATCGCGCACACGTACATGGCCGCCGACGCCCTGGTCGCCGCCGCCGAGCGCGCCGGTGCCGAGATGCACGTCGAGACGCAGGGCTCCTCGCAGGTCGAGCCGCTCGACCCAGCCCTGATCGCCCGCGCCGACGCCGTCGTGTTCGCGGTCGACGTGGACGTCCGCGACCGCAACCGCTTCGCCGGCAAGCCGCTGGTGTCCGGACCGGTCAAGCGCGGTGTCGACGAGCCGGACAAGATGATCGCCGAGGCCCTCCGCGCCGCCGACGACCCGCATGCCGCACGCGTGCAGGGCGGGGCTGCGACGACCGCCGAGTCGAACAAGGCCGACGAGCACTTCGGGCAGGCGCTCAAGCGCTGGCTGCTCACCGGCGTCAGCTACATGATCCCGTTCGTCGCGGGCGGCGGTCTGCTCATCGCGCTCGGCTTCCTGCTCGCCGGCTACGCCATCGCGCTGCCGCACGGGAACTCCGGGCAGAACAACGCGGTGTACACGCTGACGAACTACACGCTGCTCAACCTGCCGCCGGAGGGCCTCGGCTACTACCTCGGCGCAGCCGCGTTCCAGATCGGCGGGGTGTCCCTCGGGTTCCTCGTCGCCGCACTCGCCGGGTACATCGCCTACGCGATCGCCGACCGCCCCGGCATCGCGCCGGGCTTCGTCGCCGGGTCGATCGCCGTCTTCATGAACGCCGGCTTCCTCGGCGGGCTCGTGGGTGGTCTCATCGCCGGTGCCGCCGCGTACTGGATCGGGCGCATCCCGACCTGGCGCTGGCTCCGCGGCCTGATGCCCGTCGTGATCATCCCGCTCTTCGCGTCGATCATCGCCTCCGGCCTGATGCTGCTCGTGCTCGGCGGCCCGATCGCCTGGCTCATGACGCAGCTGACGAACTGGCTCAACTCGCTCAACGGCGCCTCGGCGATCCTGCTCGGCGTGATCCTCGGCCTGATGATGGCGTTCGACCTCGGTGGCCCGGTCAACAAGGTCGCGTACTCGTTCGCCGTCGCCGGGCTCGGTGCCGGCACCGCCACGAACGTCGTGCCGTTCGAGATCATGGCCGCCGTCATGGCCGCGGGCATGGTCCCGCCGCTGGCCCTGGCGCTCGCGTCGACCGTCCTGTACCGCAAGGGCTTCACGAAGCCGGAGCGCGAGAACGGCAAGGCCGCGTGGCTGCTCGGTGCGTCGTTCATCTCCGAGGGCGCGATCCCGTTCGCCGCAGCCGACCCGCTGCGCGTCATCCCGGCGTCGATGATCGGTGCCGCGGTCACGGGTGCGATCTCGATGGCGGCCGGGGTGACCTCCCGCGCACCCCACGGCGGCATCTTCGTGTTCTTCGCCATCGGGGACGTCGCGATGTTCATCGTCGCGATCGTGGCCGGCACGGTCGTGTCCGCGCTGGTCCTGGTGGGCCTGAAGAAGTGGGTGCGCAAGGCACCCGCCGCCGAGACGGCGGCCGCCGACCAGGCGGCGGTGGCCGGCGAGACGATCGGCCAGCGCGCACCCGCCGCGGTCTGACGCAACGCCCTGACGGACGGGAGGCACGGTGCCAGCCGGCACCGTGCCTCCCGTCTGTCTGCCGCACCCCCGTTCCCGCTCTGCCCGCCCTGTGCCTCGAGGTGCCGGAATTCCGGCATCTCGCGGTCCGGAGCGGCTGTCGTCGCACCCGGGCGCGCACGCAGCGGCGAGTCGTGGCACCTCGGCGTCACGTCGCCGAGCGCGGCGGCACCACGCGCACTCGGCTCGCGCACAGGTGGCGTGCCGACTCCTGGCAGGACGCTCAGACACAGTGGACCCATGACGACCGCCCTCACGCTGCCGCCGACCCTGCCCGCCTCGACCAGGAGTGCGGGTCAGGAGGCGGGCACGGAGGACCTCGGTGGCCTGTCCGGCTTCGTGCTGCAGGTCATCGACGCGCTCGGCGAGTGGGGCGTCGCGATCATGCTCTTCGTCGAGACGGTGTTCCCGCCCATCCCGTCCGAGGTGATCCTGCCGCTCGCGGGGTTCCTGGCGGGAGCCGGGCGGATGAACCTCGTGCTCGTGCTGCTGCTCGCGACGCTCGGGTCGTACCTCGGCGCGCTCGTGCTCTACTGGCTCGGCGCGGTGATCGGGTTCGAGCGGACCGTGCGCTGGCTCGGGAAGCTGCCGCTCGTCGACGAGGACGACTTCCGCAAGGCCGCGGACTGGTTCCACCGGCACGGCAGGAGCGCGGTGTTCTTCGGCCGGTTCGTGCCGATCGTGCGGAGCCTGATCTCGCTGCCGGCGGGCGCCGACCGGATGCACCTCGGCACGTTCTCGGTGTTCACGATCATCGCGAGCGGCATCTGGAACAGCGGCCTGGTGCTGCTCGGAGCGGCGTTCGGGACCCAGTACGACAAGGTCGAGCAGTACACCGAGTGGATCGACCGGGTGCTCTACGTCGCGATCGCCGTCGTCGTGGTGACGTTCGTGGTGCGACGGGTCCGGCGTGCCCGGGCGGAACGCGCCGATCGCGGGCGCCGACGTGCGGCACCCGCGAACGACTGAGCGGTCACTTCTTCGTGAGGGCCGACTCCTTGTGCGCGGCCTTGTTGCCGGACTTCTCCGACTCGACGATCCAGTAGGGGTCGTCGTCCGTCGGCTTGAAGTCCTGCCCGTCGAACGTGAAGTCCTTCGTCTTCTTCTCGACCAGCTTGCCGGTCGTCTTGCCCTGCGAGGTGTTCCAGTGCACCTCGTCGCCCTTCGACAGCGCCACGATGTCCTCCTTGCGTAGTCCCGGGCTCTCCGGGAACCCGGACGCTACCCCCGCAGTTCCGCGGATCCACGGGGATCTGTCCCCCATCACGATGTCGTAACGCCCGCGCGGATCCGAGGTGGGACGCGTACCGTTGACGGTGAGTCACCTTGCCGGCGTCTGCCGCGGAACCCGATGACTCTCGATGGATCGAAGTGCACCATGACCCTGGTCGACAGCGCACGGGCCGACACGGTCCTGGCGGGCCGCTACCGGCTCGTCAAGCTCATCGGCACGGGCGGCATGGGGTCGGTCTACGAAGCTCGCGACGAGCACACGTACCGTGCGGTCGCGGTGAAGCTCTTCGCGACGCCGGACTCGATGACGACGGCCGACCGCGTCCGCCAGGAGCGCGAGATCCGGCTGCTCAGCATGCTGTCGCACCCGGGCCTCGTGCCGCTGTACGACGCCGGCACCCACGAGTTCGAGGACGGCCCGCACCGCTTCATCGTGATGGAGCTCATCGCCGACACGACGCTCCTCCGCCGGCTCGCGGGCGGCCCGCTGCACAACTACGAGGTCGCCGACCTCGGGGCGCAGCTCGCCGACGCCCTGGCGTACGTGCACTCGCGCGGCATCGTGCACCGCGACGTGAAGCCGGCGAACATCCTCATCAACGACGAGGGCGCCTCCGGCTTCGCCCGCGCCGTGAAGCTCACCGACTTCGGCGTCGCGCACTTCGTCGACGGCTCCCGCCTGACGAACGACGGCACGATCATCGGCACCGCGGCGTACCTCAGCCCGGAGCAGGTCGCCGGGGAGCCGATCGGCTTCGCGACCGACGTGTACTCGCTCGGCCTGGTGCTCCTCGAGTCGCTGACCGGCAAGCAGGAGTACTCGGGCACCCTGATCGAGGCGGCCCTCGCCCGGCTGCGGCACGACCCCGAGGTCCCGGACTCGGTCGGCCCGGACTGGCACGACCTGCTCGCGAAGATGACCCACCGCGACCCGGCCCGCCGACCGACCGCGGTCGCCGTCGCGAGCGCGCTCCGTGGCGGGTCGACGCAGATCACCGGCCCGGTGCCCCTCGGCCCGGAGCGGACGAAGCACAAGCGCGACCACAAGCTGCACCGCGCCGCCCACCGGCACGCACGGCGCGGCACCTTCGCGGCGGTCCGTCGCTGGCGTCGCCGGAACGTCCTGGTCGGGTCGTTCGCGGCCTTCGGGGTGCTCGCCGCGTGCACCGCGGCGTACATCGCGGGCACCCTGCACTGACCCGGCCTCCGACGGGCCAGGTCCCTGGCAGGATGGATCCATGAGCGACCAGCGCTGGATCAAGATCTGCGGTCTGTCGACGCCCGAGACCGTCGACGCCGCCGTGGACGCGGGTGCCGACGCGGTCGGGTTCGTCTTCGCCGCCGGCAGCCCCCGCACCGTGACGGCGGACCTCGCGAAGGAGCTCGTCGAGCGGGTGCCGGAGGGCATCGACGCCGTCGGGGTGTTCCGTGACCAGCAGATCGACGAGATCGTCGGTATCGCGTCCGAGGTCGGGCTCACCACGCTCCAGCTGCACGGGGGCGAGTCGGCGAGTGACTTCGCGCGTGCGCGGGACGCCGGGTTCTTCACCATCCGTGCCGTCGCCGCCGACGACTTCCTGCGCGAGACGCCCGAGCAGCGAGCGGCCTTCGACCACGACCTGCTGCTGCTCGACGCCGCCGTGCCGGGCAGCGGGCGGCTCGTCGACCCCGCGACGATCGCGGGGAAGGTGGACGAGGCGTGGATCCTCGCCGGGGGGCTCACCCCGGCGAACGTGGTCGCCGCGGTCGAGGCCCTGGACCCCGACGGCGTGGACGTGTCGAGTGGTGTGGAGTCGGAGCGCGGTGTCAAGGACGTCGCGCGGATCCGCTCCTTCGTCGAGGCGGTCCGCAGCATCCCCTGAGCCGACCCGGCCGGGTCGGGCCTGGCCTGATCACGTCGCGTCGCGGACGTGACCGGATGACGGACGGGAGGCACGTGGCGAGCCCGCCACGTGCCTCCCGTCCGTCCGGTGCGCGTCAGCGCACGCTCAGCGCAGCGTCGGGATCAGCTCCGTCACGAACGCGTCGGTGTCCTCCCAGCCCTCCACCGCGTGGCAGGGGACGCCGAGTGCCTTGACCGGGTAGTCGTTGCCCTCGGGGTCGAGGCGGTCCCCGACGAACAGCACGTCGTCGAGGGCGATGCCGGTGAGCTCGGCGAGGCGGCGCATGCCGTAGGCCTTGTCGATGCCCTTCCGGGTGATGTCCACGCTCGTCGAGCCGCCGGAGCGGACCTCGAGGTCGGGCAGCTCGGCCTGCACGAGCCGGCGGAGGCGGTCCTTCTTCTCGCCGGTCGGGTCCCACCGCTTCTTCACGTCCACCGGCGCCGACTGGCCGAGGGCCGAGAACGTGATCTGCGACCCGCGGTCCTCGAGGATCGGACCCCAGGTCTCCGACTCCCAGAGCCCGGCTGCCTTCGCCTGGGTCTCGACCGCGGCGAGGGCACGGGACTTCTCGTCGTCGGTGAGGTCCTCGGCGTACTGCAGTGCCCAGTCGGACCCGGACCAGCGGTAGTAGGCGGTGCCGCAGGTCGGGAGCAGGTGCAGGTCGTCGAGGACGAGTCCGTCGCGGGCGCTCAGGGGCGTCACGAGCTGCTGCTCGAACTGCTGGAAGTTGCCGCCGGAGATGACCGCGACCGGGACCGTGGCGAGCAGCGACGCGAAGGTCTCGAGCATGCGCGGGGCGAGCGGGGACTTCGACGGCGCGAGGGTGTCGTCGAGGTCGAAGGCGACGAGGCGGGGCGTGGTCATGCCCTCGATCCTGCCAGATCCGTCGTGCTCCGCCGGTGCGGGCGGTCGTCAGGCCCGGTGCGTCGCGGGCACCCGGTCGCGCGCGTAGGTGATGTCGGTGTACCCGTGCGGGGCGGGCTTGCCGTCCTCGCCGAGGTTCACGAAGACGACCTCGTCGATGGTCAAGATGCTTCGGTGCGTGAAGAGGTTCCGGGCCTCGGCGCGCATCGTGAGCGAGGTGCGGCCGAACCGGGTCGCGACGAGGCCGATCTCGACGATGTCGCCCTCCCTCGCCGAGGACACGAAGACGATCTCCGACATGTACTTCGTGACGACCTTGCCGTTGCCGAGCTGGATGATCGCGTACACCGCGGCCTCTTCGTCGATCCAGCGCAGCAGGCTGCCGCCGAACAGGGTGCCGTTGGCGTTGAGGTCCTCGGGGCGGACCCACTTGCGGGTGTAGAAGTTCATCTCCGGGGCCGGCTCGGCGGGGTCCTGGCCAGGGTCCGGTGTCGTGTCCTGCGCGGGGTCCGGTGTCGTGTCCTGCGTGGGGTCCGGTGTCGAGTCCTGCGTGGGGTCCGGTGTCGAGTCCTGCGTGGGGTCCGGTGTCGAGTCCTGCGTGGGGTCCGGTGTCGAGTCCTGCGTGGGGTCCGGTGTCGTGTCCTGATCCATGTCCGGACATGGTACGCCCCCGTGGCGCTGGAGCGCTCCACGGGGGCGGACTGGTCCGACGCTCGTCGACTACTCCTTGACGAGGACGACCTCGTCGAGGGGGAGCCGCGTGCGCGGCGCGACCTCGCGCTCCGCGGCCTGGTCGCCGAGCTGCGCGGGGTCCGCCACGGTGCCGATCGCCGTCACGGTGTACGGCAGGAAGCGCTCCGGCAGGTCGAACGCGGCGCGGAGGCCCTCGGCGTCGATGCCGGCCATCTGGTGCACGTGCAGGCCCTCGGCGTGCGCCTGGACCGTGAGCGCGGCGAGCGACTGGCCGAGGTCGTACTGCGCGAAGGGACGCTCGTCGCCGTCCTCGGTCACGGTCTCGAGGACACCGACGACGAGGGCGCTCGCGCGGAACGCCCACGCGGCGTTGAAGCCGAGCAGGTTGTCGTTGATCTTCCGGAACGTCTCGGTGCCACGGCGGCCGGCAACGAAGCGGCGCGGCTGGTGGTTCATCGCCGACGGGGCCCAGCGGGCGGCCTCGAGCAGGGCGTCGAGCTGCGCGTCGGTGACGGTGGCGGTCTCGTCGTAGGAGCGGGGGCTCCAACGCTCCTCGAGGAGCGGCACGAGCGGCTGGCTGGAGTCGGTCGAACGGGTGAGCGTGTCGGGCGTCGAGGTCATGGTGCGTGCAACGGTACCGATGCGTCGCGCATTTCCCGTCCGAGCGCGTCTGTGAGCAGTCACATGGTCGTCCGTCCGGGACCGGGCTGACAGGATGGAGGCGATGGGTGGCGTCTTGACCGGGTTCGCGATCATCGGCGCGATCATCGCCGCCGGGTACGTCGTCGGCCGCGCCGGGCTGCTCGGCCCGCACGCCCAGTTCGTGATGAGCCGGCTCGCCTTCTTCGTCCTGATGCCCTGCCTGCTCTTCCACACCATCGCGACGGCCCACATCGAGACGCTGGTGTCGCCGATGCTCTGGGTCTCGCTGATCAGCGCCGTCACCGTGGCGCTCGTCGCCGTGCTGGTCTTCCGCCTGGTGCTGCGGCGCTCGGTCGCGACCACGACGGTGGGGGCGCTGGCCTCCGGCTACGTGAACGCGAACAACATCGGGCTGCCGGTCGCCGTCTACGTCCTGGGCCAGGCCACCGCGGTCGTCCCGGTGATCCTGCTGCAGCTCGTCGTGCTCGCACCCCTGGCGCTCACCGTCCTCGACGCGGCGACGGCCACCGGGGGCACCTGGCGGAGCCGGGTCGCCGGACCCTTCCGCAACCCGATCATCATCGCGTCGCTGCTCGGTCTGGTGTGCTCCGCGCTCCGGATCGAGATCCCGACGCCGGTCCTCGAGCCGTTCGCCCTCGTCGGGGCCGCCGCGGTGCCCGTGGTGCTCCTGTCCTTCGGCATGAGCCTGCACGGGGCGACCCCGCTGCGGGACCCCGCGATCCGGGCGGACGTGCTCGTGGCCGCCGGGCTGAAGCTCGTGGTGATGCCGCTCGTGGCGTTCGTGGTCGCCCGGTTCGTGTTCCGGCTCGACGAGCAGGACGTGTTCGTGCTCACGACGCTCGGGGCCCTGCCGGCGGCGCAGAACGTCTTCAACTACGCGCAGCGGTACCAGGCGGCGGTCCCGGTCGCGCGGGACGTCGTGCTCGTCTCGACGATCGGTGCGGTGCCGGTGCTCGTCGTGGTCGCGGCGGTGCTGCACCCGTAGCGGGCGCGCCCGGGCGGCGGCGCCGAGTGGGCCACATGTGGCCGCTCAGCGGCCCGTGGCGGCGTGTTGCGCCCGCGGGGCGCGACGCGGGCGGCGTGTCCTGCCCGCTCGCGGTGGCGGGTGGGGACTGTCGGACTGGAGGCGCGGGGCGGGCTGGCACCGTGCCTCCCGTCCGTCGCGGGGCCGCGGGGTCGCGGGGTCGCGAGTGGGCCACATGTGGGCCGCTCGGCGGCCCGTGGCGGCGTGTTGCGCCCGCGGGGCGCGACGCGGGCGGCGTGTCCTGCCCGCTCGCAGTGGGAGCAGGTGGGTGGGAGGGACCTGCGTCAGAAGATCATCGGGCGGTCGTCGTCGAGCGAGGTCTCCAGGTCCAGGTCGACCGACACGGGGACGTGGTCGCTCGGGGCGTCGCCCTTCCGCTCGTCGCGGTGGATGGTCGCGCCGACCGTGACGTCCGCGAAGGCCTGGGACCCGAGCACGAAGTCGATGCGCATGCCCTCGTTGCGGGGGAACCGGAGCGACTTGTAGTCCCAGTAGGTGTAGCCCTCGGGGACGATCGGCCGGACGACGTCCTGCAGGCCGCGGGACTCGAACGCGCGGAACGCCGCACGCTCCGGCTCGCTGACGTGCGTCGCACCCTCGAACACGGCCACGTCCCAGACGTCCCGGTCGAGCGGCGCCACGTTCCAGTCGCCCATGAGCGCGAGGGGCGTCTCCGGCTCGGCCTCGAGCCACTCGGACGTCCGGTCGGCGAGCTGCGCGAGCCAGTCGAGCTTGTACGTGTAGTGCGGGTCGCCGAGCTCGCGGCCGTTCGGGACGTAGAGGCTCCACAGGCGGACGCCGTCGACCGTGACGCCCATCGCGCGGGCCTCGACGGGCAGGTCCGGGCCCTCGTGACCCTTCAGGAACCCGGGCTGGCCGGGGAAGTCACGGGTGACGTCCTCCATCGGCAGCCGGCTGGCGAACGCGACGCCGTTCCACTGGTTCAGCCCGTGTGCCTCGACCTGGTAGCCGGCGGCCTCGAACGCCTCCACCGGGAACTGCTCGGGCTTGCACTTGATCTCCTGCATGCCGAGGACGTCGACGTCCTCGCGGACCAGCCAGTCGACGATCCGCCCCACTCGGGTGCGGACGGAGTTGACGTTCCAGGTCGCGACGCGCATGGGATCGAACCTACCTGTGCCGACGGAGCGCGGGCCGATCGACCGCGTGCCCGAGGCCGGCGAACCGCTGGCTAGAAGCCGACGCCCCGTGCGGCCATGAACGGCGCGGGGTCGGTCGTGGCGCCGTTGATGTGGACCTCGTAGTGCAGGTGGCACCCGGTCGAGTTGCCGGTCGAGCCGACGAGGGCGATGAGCTGCCCGGCCGACACCTGCTGGCCCTGCGAGACCCGGAAGCCGCCGTTGACGATGTGCCCGTAGGCGGTCTTCACGCCGCCGCCGTGGTCGATCCGGACGTAGTTGCCGTAGCCGCCGTACCAGCCGACGTAGTCGACGGTGCCGGCCGACGCCGCGACGATCGCCGTCGAGCAGCCGCTCGTCAGGTCGAGCCCGTCGTGCTTGGTGACCCGTCCGGTGATCGGGTGCACGCGGTAGCCGTAGGGGCTGATGACGTAGCCGCCGGCGGGACGGACCCAACCGGTGCCGGAGCCGGAGCCCACACTGCCGCCGCCGCCCCCGCCCGGCGCGGGCGCACCGCCGCCGCCGCTGTTCGCCGCAGCAGCCGCGGCCGCTGCTTCGCGCGCGCGGGCCGCTGCTGCCTCGCGCGCGGCCTTCTCGATCGCGGCCTTGCGCTCGGCCTCGCCCTTGGCGAACTCGGCCTCGGTCCGGACGCGACCCGAGGTCAGCGTCGCGAGCTGGGCGTCGAGCCGGGCCTTGTTGTCCTGCTGCTCGGTGTACGCCGACTGGACCTTGTCGGCCGCGGCCTGGGCGGCGTCCATCCGCTCCTGCGCGGCGGCGGCGAGCCGGTCGAGCTCCGCCGAGGCCCGGTCGGCCTGCGCGGTGAGGGAGCGGGCGACGGCGGCGTCCGCGGTCGCTGCGGCCTCGACCCGTTCGGACTGCTCGGAGAGCTTGCTCAGCGCACCGAGGTCGTAGAGGAGGTCGCGCGCGGACTCGCCGCCGGACAGTACGGAGGCGGTGACGTCGGCGCCACCGTGGCGGGCCATCTGCGCGGCGAGCTGCCCGGCCTGGGCGGCGCTCTGCTCGGCAACCTTCGCGTGCTCCTCGGCGTCGGCGCGGAGCTTCTGTTCCTTCTCGGCGGCGTCCTGCGCGTCGCTCTGTGCGGCGTAGAACTCGTCGCCGAGCCGCTGTGCCTCGGCCTCGGCTTCCTTCACCTGGGTCGCGAGGCCGTCGATGATGCTCCGGATCGCGGTGATCTGCTCCTGCTTCGCGGACTCCTGCCCGCGGGCGGCCATCACGTCGTCCCACGAGGGGTACTTCGCGGCGCTCGCACTCGGCGCGTCCAGCAGGACCGTCCCGAGCAGGCCGGCGAGCGCCAGTCCGGTCGCGGCGAGGCGGAACCGGAAGGACGTGCGGGGGATGCGGCCGTTGGTGGGACGAGTCACGGAGTCGAGCCTATACATCCGTTCAGGCATCTCGGTCCGACGGCGCGCCGCTGTGGACAACTCCGATGGACGACCGTCACACGACGCACGGCACGCGCCGCCCGACGCCGGCCGACGCACGGACGCCAGCCGCCTGACGCAGAGACGGCTCAGAACCCCCGCTCGCGCCGGATCACGTCGGCGCTCCCCACCACGTCCCGCCGCAGCACCGCCGCGCCGGCGGTCCCGGCGTAGTCGTACACGTCGTACCCGGTGCAGTGGGTGATCGACGCGGGGGAGCCGAGCGAGTCCTCGACCGCGGTGGTCCAGACGTCGTTCGCCCCGATCACGACGAACGTCGGCCGGGCGTCCCGGTAAGCCCCGAGGTCGACGAGCCACGGGTAGGCGTCGAACGTGTCCCGCACCTGCAGGAGCTGCACGTCGGACGCGGCGTAGGCGGCGAGCGGTCGGACGGTCCAGAACTGCCCGACGCCGGTGACCTGCCGACCGTCCGCCCACCGGTCCAGGCACGCGACCGAGCCGTACCGGGCGTGCGCGACGGCCGAGAGGGTGCCGGGCGCGGTCGCGACCCCGGCGAGGAGCACCGCGGCGGCCGCGACCGCCAGGGTCAGCCGGAGCCCGCGGCGGGGCCGGTGCACGCGGGTCGTCCGGACGGCGGTGCGGGTGAGCTCGGCGACCGCCACGAGCGCGAGGAGCGGGGCCGTGACGATCGGCTCGAGGTACCGCGGGGTGTCCGACCCGGCGACGACGACCCCGACCGACACCGCCACGACCGTGACGAGCGGCAGCGCGGTCGCGACGAGCACGGTGCGCGACGTCCGGACCCGCCAGGCCCAGACCGTCCCACCGGCGGCGAGCAGGACGCCCGCGAACAGGAGCAACAGACCCGCGTCCCCGGCGGCCGACCCCGCTCGGTCGTCGGTGAGTGCGGCGAAGAACGACAGCGTCTCGCCCGCGTGCTCTGGGTGCACGTACGTCGACGGGTCCAGGGAGACGAAGGGCCGGAGCGGGATCCGCAGCAGGTACCCGACCACCGACCCCGCGACGAGCGCCCCGGACAACCGGGCGACCGGGCGCCACGGCAGCCGTCGTGCGGCGGCGAGCAGCACGAGCGTGACCACGACCGGCGCCGCGGACCACGGCACGTACAGCGGGTTCGACGCCGTCGTGCACGCCGCGACGAGCGCGAGGACCACGAGCACGGTCACGGACGCCCGACCGGTCCGGACGGCGCGGAGCACGAGCACCGCGGTGCCGAGCATCGCGAGCAGGGCGCCGTAGTAGTAGGTCGTCGTGAGGAGCAGCGACGCGAGCTCGAGCGACGTGGCGGTCGCCGACGACTCGGTGAGCACCAGCAGCGTGACGAACCCGAGCGCCACCGCCGCGGTCGAGATCCGCGCCGAGCGCCGGGCGGACGGCATGAGCTCGTTCGCAGCCGCCCGCACCAGGGCGTACACGGCGAGCAGCACCAGGACCCCGTTGAGCGCCAGGGCCTGCTGCGCCGTCGCCGTCACGAGCGAGCAGAGCAGGTAGACCGGCAGCTCCGGGAAGAAGAACAGCGCCGGGGACATCGCCCACTCGAACGGCTGCCCGGAACGGATCGAGCGCTCCACGAGCGGCAGCAGCACGGAGTCCGCGTCGTACCAGAGCAGGGCGACCCGCTCGGTCGCGACGACGTGACGCAACGCGATGACGGACAGGGCCAGCGCGACGACCGCGCCCAGCGCCTCCCGGCCGACCGTCGCCACCCACCTGCGGTGGGCCGCCGGACCGGGTCCGGACGCGACCGAGGCGCGCGGCTCCGGTGCGTCGTGGGACATGAGGCGGAGCGTACCGAGCCGTCCGGAGCGCCGCCTGCGGGTGGCGGGGAACGGCCGACGGGTGCGATCCCGGGGTGACCGACTACCCTGGTGCGCTGTGACCGACGCGCGCGAACAGCTGATCCAGCACATCTCGGACGAGGCCGTGTTCCACGGCGACTTCACGCTGACCAGCGGGAAGCAGGCCTCGTACTACATCGACCTGCGCAAGGTGAGTCTCGACCACCGCGTCGCACCCCTGATCGGACAGGTCATGACGGACCTGCTGCAGCAGGTCCCGGACGTCGACGCGGTCGGTGGCCTGACCATGGGTGCGGACCCCATCGCGAGCGCCGTGCTGCACCAGTCGGCCGCGCGCGGCCTGACCTACGACGCGTTCGTCGTGCGCAAGGAGCCGAAGGACCACGGTCGCGGCAAGCAGGTCGAGGGCCCCGACGTCCGCGGCAAGCGCGTCGTCGTGCTCGAGGACACCTCCACGACCGGCGGGTCGCCGCTCAAGGCAGCGGAGGCGCTCGAGCGCGAGGGCGCGATCGTCGCGGCCGTCGCCGTCGTCGTCGACCGCGACACCGGCGCGAAGGAGCGCATCGAGGCGGCCGGGTACCCCTACTTCGCTGCGATCGGGCTGGCCGACCTGGGGCTGAGCGCGTGAGCGGGGAGCGTCCGGACGACGCGCGCGAGCCCGAGGACACCGCCGGCCCGGCAGACGGGGACGACGGCCTGGAGGCTCAGCGCGCGTCCGCCTCGGACGCTCCGTTCCGCGGGCTCCGCAGCGCCGCGGACATCTTCGGTGCGCCACGGTCGGCGGACGAGTGGCCCTCGCGGCGCGAGCGCCGCGAGGCGGAGCGGGCCGCCCGGGAGACGGGTGCGCCGCTGCCGGAGCCGTTCACGTCGGACGTGCCGACCGCGCCTGCCTCGGCAGCCGAGCCTGCCGGGTCGGCTGAGCCGGTCGACGGCCGTCCCGCGCCGCTGGCCGAGCGTCCGGTGCCGCCGGCGGTGACGCCCGCTGCGCCGGCGGTGACGCCCGCTGCGCCGGCCGTGACGCCTGCGCCCGATCCGGTGGACGCCGGGGCCACGCAGGCCATCCGGATGGACGACGAGCTGCAGGCACCCTCGGTCAACCCGCAGGCGAGCGCCGAGCACGAGCGGGAGACGCTCGGGGAGCGCATCCCGCCGGCCGCCCCGGTGCCGCCGAGGAGCACGACGCAGCACCCCTCCTCCATCACGCTTCCGACGGCGCTCACGCACCGGGACGAGCGCGCGGCCGAGAACCGTGCCGTCGACGAGGAACGCCGTCGCACCGACCCGTTCGGCCAGGGGCGCAGCGACGTCGACTGGCTCGGTCGGGCGACCGGTGCGCAGACGCCTCCGCCGCCGGTGACGCCCACCGGCCCGGTCGCGCAGCCGCTCGGCGTGCACGGGGTGCTCCCGCCGACGCCGGCGCCCTCGACCGGGGAGCCGCCGAGCTTCACCGAGCTCCTGCGGCTGCAGGGCGTCGGGGACGACGACCGCGGGGCGACCGAGCGCCCGTTCGACTGGGCGATCCGGGACGACGAGACCGGCGAGGTCCCGACGACCCTGACGACCGACTCGTTCGACACGACGGCGTTCGGCGCCGGGTCGTGGTCGCTCGCGGACGAGGCGGACGACGACGTCGTCTCGGGCGAGGTCGACACCCCGGCGGACGGGACGACGGTACTGCCGATCGCGCCGGCGCCCGCCGCTGCGCCCGCTTCCTCAGTGCCCGCTTCCTCAGTGCCTGCGCCGGCGTCCGCGCCTGCGGCTGAGCCGGCGCCCGCTGCTGAGCCCTCCGAGCCGCCGACCGGGGCCACCCCGTGGTGGGCCGCACCCGACGCGGCCGCCGCACCCGTCCCGCCCCTGGTCGAGCCGGCGCCGCGTCCGGCGTCCGAGGCCGCGACGACCCGACTGCCGTTCCCGCTCGACGACCGGCAGGACGTCGGCCACGGAGCCGACCACGACGACGACGTCGAGCCGGGCCCCCGCCGGACCGGGACCCCCACGGCCGCCGGCGCCGGGGTCGCGGACGCCGACGAGATCGACCAGTCCGAGTGGGACGGCCGCGAGACCAGCGACACGAGCGCCATCAAGGACCTGTTCGGCACCGCCGCCGTCGGGCAGCTCGGCGCCACCGGGTACGACCCGCACGAGACCGGCACGCGGATGATGCCCGCGGTCCCCTCGGCCGACCGGGCAGGGGCACCGCGCCCCACGGCCGAACCCGCGCAGCCGAACCGCGCCGCGGTCCTGCTCGACGAGGGCGTCTCGCGCCTGAAGAACGAGGGCAAGCGCGGGAAGCAGCTGCTCATCGGCGGGGCCGTCGTGCTCATCGTCGTGCTGCTCGTCGCCGTGTTCGCCCTGACCCGCTGGATCCTCGGCGGGTCGATCGAGGAGTCCACGCCGGCACCGAGCTCGACCGCGGCCGCCTCGGCCCCCGCGACGCCCGAAGCCACCCCCGAGTCCGGCACGGCGCAGGGGTCCACCCAGCAGCAGCCGGCCGCGACCCTGCAGTTCGCCACGACGCAGGCCGCCCCCGGTGTGCACCCGTGGACGGACCTGGCGGGCGGGGAGTGCCTGTCCCCGTTCACGAACGCGTGGGACCAGAGCTACACGGTGGTCGACTGCTCCTCGCCGCACACCGCGCAGCTCACCGCCCGGGTGCAGGTGTCCGCGAGCCAGTGGCCCGGACCCGAGGCCCTCGCGGAGCAGGCGGCGAAGACCTGCCAGAGCTCCGAGGCGATCGACACCGCGGCGGCCGCGAAGGTCGGCGACGTGCAGGTGCAGGGCTCCTACGCCCCTGACCAGGCCACCTGGGACCAGGGCAACACGTTCATCTCGTGCTTCGCGACCCGTGCGCAGGGGCAGATGCTGACCGGGTCGCTGGCGCCGGACGGGAAGTAGTCCGGCGCCAGCGCTCGCGGCTCAGCGCCGCGCGCCCGCGTCCGCGGGTCAGGCCTCGGTCGGGACCGCTGCCGAGGCGTCGTCGAGCGTCCGGACCTCGTCCGCCGTGAGCTCGAGCTCGGCGGACGCCAGGAGCGCCGGCAGCTGCTCGGTGTTCCGGGCGCTGGCGATCGGCGCGACGACGTCCGGGCGGCCCTGCAGCCACGCGAGCGCCACCGAGGCGATCTCGACGCCGTGCGCCTGCGCGATCGTGTCGAGGGCGTCGACGACCGCGAGTCCCTGGTCCGAGAAGTACCCGGACACCTGCCCCTCGCGGTCCTTCCCGGCGAAGTCGTCCTTCGTCCGGTACTTGCCCGTCAGGAACCCGGCGGCCAGGGCGAAGTACGGCACGACTCCAAGGCCCTCGGCGGCGGCCAGCGGCGCGATCTCCGACTCGTACGGCTCGCGGGTGACCAGGTTGTAGTGCGGCTGGATCGCGACCGGCAGCGCCAGGCCCTCGGCCTTCGCGATGCGGATCCACTCCTCGGCACGTGCGCGGGAGTAGTTCGAGATCGCCGTGTACCGCACCAGGCCCTCGCGGACGAGCTGGTCGAACGCGCGGACGGTCTCCTCGAGCGGGGTGTCCTGGTCGTCGAAGTGCGCGTAGTACAGGTCGATCCGGTCGGTGCCGAGCCGCTCGAGGCTCGCGCGGGCGGCCGCGGCGACGTTCGACGCCGACAGCCCCGGGAACTGCGGGTGCTGCGACACCTTCGTGGCGATCACCACGTCGTCGCGCTTGCCCGAGGCTCGGAGCCACGAGCCGATGACGCGCTCGGACTCGCCGCCCTCGTTGCCGTCGCCCCAGGCGGAGTAGACGTCCGCCGAGTCGATGAAGTCGCCGCCGGCACCGGTGTAGGCGTCGAGCACCCGGTGCGAGGTCTGCTCGTCGGCGGTCCAGCCGAAGACGTTGCCGCCGAGGGCGAGGGGGAACACGTGGAGGTCGCTGGTTCCGATGCGGGGCATGCGGAGGTCCTTTCCTGGTCGTGCGGATCGGTCGTACGGGTCGCCCGTACGGGTCCGGAGCGTGCCCGGACCGCCCCACGCTATGCCCGTCGTCTGACTTCCCGATCCGTCGGTGGCAGGGCGCTGTTCCGTCGGTGGCAGGGTGTTCCATGAGGGGATGACCACCACCGCCGACGCCCTCACCGACCCCCGCTCCTCCGTGCGCCTGCGCGCCGTGATGGCCCTCGGGACCGCGGCGGACCCGGCCGACCTCGAGCTGCTGCTCGAGCGCTGCGCGGTCGACCCGGACCTGCAGGTGCGCGAGGCGCTGACGTGGTCGATCGTCCGGCTGCCCGCCGAGCTGACCGTGCCGCGGCTCGTCGAGCAGCTGCACCGACCCGAGGCGCAGGCCCGGTCGCAGGCGATCCACACGCTGTCGAAGATCCGTGACGCGTCGGTGTACCCCGCAGTGGCCGAGGCCCTCGGCGACCCGGACCCCGGCGTCGCCCGGACCGCCTGGCGCGCTGCCGCCCTGCTCGCACCGGAGCGCGAGCGCCCCGCCCTGGCGCGACGGCTCGCCCGGGAGCTCGGCACCGGCGACCGCGAGCGTCGGCTCGCGCTGAGCCGCGCGCTCGCCTCCCTCGGCGCGGACGTCGCCGGACCCGTCCTCACCGAGGCCGCCGAGCGACGCGGTGACGCCGTCCGCGAGCACGTCGCGGACACCGAGCGCCTCCTCGCCGACCCGGACGCCGGGTCGGCGCTCGCCGTCGAGCGCGCACGACGCGAGATGGCGCTCGGACGCGGCAAGCGCGCGTCCGGCTGACCACCTGACGGACGGGAGGCACGTGGCGGGCCCGCCCCGGGCCTCCCGTCCGTCCCTGGGTCCCCCGTGTCGGGTCGCGCGTGTCGTGACTCCCTGCCGACGCCGCCGTTCCCGGGGTTCCGGGGCGGGACGGGGAACTCCCGGATTCGGGTCGCCGAACAGGCCCGATCGGCTTGCACGTGCGGATCGGAGCGTGCAGGGTGATGGGCGAAGGGGAGTAGCTCCCAGCGCGTGCATCGACACACTGGCCATCACGACGATCGGCCCGGTGCACCACCCGTCCGGTCCCACCCGGCGGGCGAGCGAGACCTTCGGCCGTTCTGTCGTGCCGAAGCGCTCCCACCCCTGTGCTCCGGTGCGGCCCGACCAAGGGACCACCCCGTGATCGACACCTCCACGCCCACCGCCACCGCGCGGACGCATGCACCCCGGATGGGCCGCAGCGCCTGGGGCCGCATCGCGATCTGCGTCGTGCTCGCCCTGCCCGCCGTCGTCTTCCGCATCACCGGCTTCGCGCCGAACGCCGTCGTCGACCTGCTCGTCTTCGGCGGGGCCGTCGTCGCCGCCTCGTTCCTGCTCGCCTGGGCCGCCGAGGCCGCGCAGAAGGACATCTCCGGTGCGCTCGCCATCGCGATCCTGGCGCTCATCGCCGTACTGCCCGAGTACGCCGTCGACCTGTACTACGCGTTCCGCTCCGGGTACGACCCCGCCTACGAGCAGTTCGCCGCCGCGAACATGACCGGCTCGAACCGGTTGCTGCTCGGGTTCGGCTGGCCGCTCGTCGTGATCATCTCGCTGCTCGTCGCCCGTCGGTACGTCAAGGCCGGGTCGCTGCCCGCCTCGGCGACGAAGGTGCTGCAGCTCGAGACGTCCTCGCGGCTCGACATCGGGTTCCTGGCGCTCCTGGCGGTCGTCGCGTTCCTCATCCCGCTGATGGGCTCCATCCCGATGTGGTTCGGGTTCGTGCTGCTCGCCGCGTTCGTCGCCTACCTGTGGCGCGCGTCGAAGGTGTCCGACGGGGACGACGAGGACGAGGAGATGGTCGGCATGGCCGGCAACATCGCCTCGATGCCGACGCGGGCCCGTCGCTGGACGATCGTCGCGCTGTTCGTCGTCGCCGCCGCGGTCATCCTGTCGTCCGCGGAGCCCTTCGCCGAGGCCCTGGTCGCCTCGGGCAGCGCGCTCGGCATCGACAGCTACTTCCTGGTGCAGTGGCTCGCGCCGCTCGCCACCGAGGCGCCCGAGTTCATCGTCGCCGCGCTCTTCGCCCTGCGCGGCATGGGCGGCGCCGCGATCGGGACGCTCATCGCGTCGAAGGTCAACCAGTGGTCGCTGCTCGTCGGGTCGCTGCCGATCGCGCACGTGCTCGGCGGCGGGACCACGGGTGGGCTGCCGCTCGACGGTCGGCAGGTCGAGGAGTTCATGCTCACCGCGTCGCAGACCGTGCTCGGGGTCGCGATCATCATCGCGCTGCGCTTCCACCGGTGGTCGGCGATCGCCCTCGTGGCGCTGTTCGCGGTGCAGTTCGTCGTCACGGACACGAGCGGGCGGTGGGTGTTGAGCGTGGTGCACCTCGTCGCGGCCGTCGTGGTGTTCTGGGTGCACCGGTCGTCGATCCTGCCGACGCTCGCGGCGCCGTTCCGGCGGGCGGGGGCTGCGGCCGGCGCCTGACGGGTGTTGCTCGGGGCTGCGGGTGCGGCGCTTCCCGGGCGCGCGAGCGGGCAGGACACGCCGCGTGCGTTCCGTCGAGCGTGCGAAAACCGTCGGGTCGCGCCGCCGAGCGTGACAGATGTGGGGCGCTCGGCGGGGCTGGGCGGCGCCCGCGCGGGTCAGTGCGGGTCGGGCGTCAGCCAGATGGCGCTCGCGGCGGCGGCCGGCAGGTCGACGAGGGACTCCGCGCCGTCGGGGGACCGGCGGGTGACGGCGATCACGCCCGCGTAGTCCCGGACCCGCTCGACGCGCAGGTGCGTCCCGAGCCCGACCCCGAGCTCGTCGAAGTACCGCAGCAGGGACGGGTCGTCGTCGGACACCCGGTCGACGACCCCGCACGAACCGGGCTCCACGGACCCGAGCAGCGTGCCCGGGGACGCCGGGACGGTGCCGTCCGCGGCGGGGATCGGGTCGCCGTGGGGGTCGTGCGTCGGGTGCCCGAGGTCGGCGTCGACCCGCTCGAGGAACGTCTCCGACACCGCGTGCTCCAGGGCCTCGGCCTCGGTGTGCACCTCGTCCCACGAGTACCCGAGCCGCTGCACCAGGAACGTCTCGATCAGCCGGTGGCGTCGGACCATCGCCACCGCGACCTGCTGCCCGAGCGGCGTGAGCACGACGCCGTAGTACGGGGTGTGCTCGATCAGGCCGTCGCGGTCGAGCTTCCGGAGGTTCCCCGACACCGTGGACGCCGAGACCCCGAGCGACGCGGCGATGTCCCGGGTCGCGAGCCCCTGCCCGCCGCGCTCCCCGGCCTTCCACACGAGTTTCACGTAGTCCTCGGCCATGGTGCTGAGGGAGGGGAGCCGCATGCGTCAATGGTACAAACGGGACGTGACCCCGACCGAGCCCGTGCGCCGTCGCCGTCCGCGCTGGCCGGTCCCGTCGTCGCTCCTGCTCGGGCTGCTGCCGCTCGTCGCGTTCGCCGCGGTCAGCGCCTGGCGGTCCCGACCGAGCGACGACTACGCCACGCTCGGCCAGACGGTCGACAGCGTCGTGCACGCCCTCGTGCTGCCCGAGAGCATCGCGGTGCTCGTGCTCTGCGTGTACGTGACCGCCCTCGGCTGGTGGCCGGGCGCTGCTGTCGACCACGACCGGACGCCGCTGCGGTGGACCTCGGTGACCATCGTGCTGATCGCCGTGGTGTGCGCCGCGCGGCTGCCGCTCGTCGACTGGTCCGCGCTCCCGGTCCGGTACTTCGTGCTCCTCACCCTCGGGGTGCTGTTCGTCGGGGTGTTCGAGGAACTGCTCACCCGCGGGGTCCTGCTCGTCGGACTCCGGCGCCGGCTGCCCGAGTTCGGTGTGTGGATCGCCTCGTGCGTGCTGTTCGGGCTCCTGCACCTGCTCAACATCCTCGCCGGGGCAGCCGTCGGCGCGACCCTGCTGCAGGTGGGCTTCGCGGCGTCGTTCGGCTCGACGCTGTACCTGGCACGTCGGCTGACGGGGAACCTGCTCCTGCCCGTGCTCCTCCACGCCTTCTGGGACTTCGGGTCGATCGCGGTCTCCGCCACGGTCGACACGACGGACCTCGGCCGACTCCTGCCCGTCGGGATCGTCGGCCTCGTGTCCTTCGGCGTGCTCGCCCTCGGGCTCGTCGCCGGCGGGCTGGTCGCGTGGCGCGACGACCGGCCGCGCCGCCTGCGGCGCCGGTGGCGGGACGTGCCACCCGCCGGGGTGGACGCGGGGTGGGGAGCCGAGCCGCGCCTCCAGGCCGGGGTCTGATCCACCGACGGACGGATCGACGGGCCACGTGACGGACCGCCCGGTCGGCCCGCGCGCCGGCCGCCCGGCGCTGCGAATGCCCACAGCCTGCGGTCCGGTTCACCCGCCGGTGGGGGATCGTTCCCCCACCGGCAACCACCCCTCCTTAGCGTCGCGGTGTTTCCACACCGGTACATCGAGGAAAGGGGCGTCGCCCGCGGGCGACCACCACACATGCGCAGAACCGCACTCCGCGGGGTGACCGTCGCGACGGTCGCGACCGCCCTCGTGATCGGGTCACCGCTCGTCGCCCAGGCCGCGACGACGTACCCGAGCGACTCCACCCCGCCGAACCTGATCAGCCTGCTCAACGGCTACGACCAGTACTGGACCTCGACGGGGACGAACAACCTGCACGGCACCGTCGACGACGGTGCGACGCTCGCGAAGAACGACGAGCTGACGAGCTGGATCAACCAGCACGCCACGAAGGCGCAGCAGTTCACGGCGCTGCAGGACGCCGAGTACAACAACGCGACGAACACCGCGTACGACCAGTCGTTCACGGTGTCGCAGGGCCTCGGCGACGTGCTCGGCAAGCTCTTCGTCAAGGGCCGCCTGGACGGCTCGCTGCCGCTGACGAACGCCCTCATCAACTCCTCGAACGGCACGAGCGGCGCCTACGTCGGCACCGGAGCGGCCAAGGCGCACTTCAGCTACCCGCGGCCCTACCTGCCGTCCGACCCCGCGGCGACGCTGCCCGCCGGGGACGACCAGGTGAACTGCAACCCGGCGACCGTGAACGCGTCGTCGCTCGCCGCGAACCGCACCGGCAAGGCGTGGGCGGACGCGAAGGGCAACCTCACGATCACGCGCGTGCCCGCCACGACGGACACCACGCACGAGTTCTCGCCGAACGACGTCGTGCTCGACGCCGGCTACGGCCAGAAGGGCATCTGCACGGGCGGCTCGTACCCGTCCGGGCACACCACCACGGCGTACCAGGCCGGCATCACCCTCGCCACGCTCGTCCCCGAGCTCGCACCGGAGATCCTCGCCCGCACCTCGGAGGCCGGCAACGACCGCATCGTCCTCGGCGTGCACTACCCGCTCGACATCATGGGCGGACGCATCGACGGCGAGGCCGCCCTCGCCACCCGCTGGTCGGACACGCAGTACCGCACGCAGGTCCTCGAGCCCGCCCGTGCCGAGCTCGTGCAGTACCTCGAGGCGCAGTGCGGCGGGACCCTCGCGTCCTGCATCGCCGCCGAGAAGCCCTACACGGACGACCCCTACGGCGGCCAGGCGATGCCCGGTGGCACCGCGCAGGTCGTCACCGACCGTGCATCGGCCGTGTCGGTCTACCACGAGCGCCTCACCTACGGCTTCGCCCGCACGGGCGTCGCAGGCCAGGCTCCCTCGGTGCCGGCCGGTGCGTCGAACCTGCTCCTCACGGCGTTCCCGACCCTGACCGACGCGCAGCGCACCGCGGTGCTCGCGCAGACCGAGATCGACTCGGGCTACCCGCTCGACCAGACGGGGTCCGCGAACGGCTCGTGGGAGCGGCTCGACCTCGCCGCGGCGACGAGCGCCACGGTCGCGATCCAGGCCGACGGCAGCGCGAAGGTGCTCTCGACCGGTGGGACGGCGACCGTCGTCTCCGGCGTGCTGACCGCACCGCAGGGCACCACCGTCCAGGCCGGCAGCGCCATCGCCCTCCGCGGCACCGGCCTGCCCGCCGGCGCCACGCTGCAGGTCGTGCTGCACTCCGACCCGGTGACGGTCGGCACGCTCACGGTCGGCGCCGACGGCACCGCGACCGGCTCCGTGACGATCCCCGCGGGGACCGCAGCGGGATCGCACACGCTCGACCTGGTCGACGCGTCGGGCGCCTCGGTGCTCGTGTCGCCGCTCGGCATCACGGTGACCGCGGCCGCCGGCGGCTCGACCGCCGGCTCGGGGACGACCGGCGGCTCGGGAACGGCCGGCGCAGCCGGCACCGTCCCGGTCGGCGTGCACCTGCCCGTGGTCAGCGGCTGACGCACACCCCCCGACGGACGGGAGGCGCGGTGCGGGCGGGCACCTGTCTCTTATACAC
>NZ_CP054593.1:3318569-3360839 GCF_013347165.1 Curtobacterium sp. Csp2 | reverse complement strand
GCGGTGCGGTCAGCACGCCGGAGACGACGGTCGCCGTCCCACCGGGAGACACCCCGTGCAGCGCACCACCCTCTGGACCACCGTCGGCGGCGTCGCCGCCGCCGTCGCGGCGGCCGCGATCGCCCTCCCACTCCTGGTGGGTGGCGGACCCGCCCCCGCGGCCGGCACCACCCGCGCGGCCACGGCGTCCGCGTCCTCGGTGCCGAGCGTTCCGTCCGTCGACGCCGCGGCGCTCGCCGCCCTGCCCGAGGCGCAGTACTCGGCCGTGATCGGCGGACTGCTCCCGTGGGACCGGACGACCACCTCGGTCGACGTGTTCCACCTGACCGCCGACGCCCCGCTGTTCGGCGACGCGCGGACCGCCCCCGTGGCGCGGTTCGCGAAGGACGACTTCCTGCAGCAGCCGACCACGGTCGTCGGTGTGCGCCGGCAGGGTCCGTGGGAGCTCGTGCTGACGCCCGCGCGGCGGCAGCTGCCCTCGGCCGCCGGAGCCGGCGGTGCCGCGGCGCAGACCGCGGCGTGGGTGCCCGCGGCCATGCTGACGGCGGCACCGGCGCCGACCTCGCGCGTCGTGATCTCGACGAAGGAGCAGTCCGTCTCGATCGTCTCGGCGTCGACCGGTGCGGTGCAGCAGCACTTCGCCGCGGGCGTCGGGACGGCGGACACCCCGACGCCGACCGGGGTCACGGGCTACCTGGAGCAGCGGTACGTCGACCCGTCGCAGGGCACCGGCGACCACCCGATCCAGCTCACCTCGCTGCACTCGAGCGCCGCCGACGAGCCGTACGGCGGGCACGACGGCGGGTTGATCGGGCTGCACTGGAACGCCACGACCTCGGGTGCGGTGTCGCACGGGTGCGTCCGGCTGTCCGCCGAGGCGGTGGCAGCGGTGGACGCCCTGCCGCTCGGCACTCTCGTCACGGTGGAGTGAGGCGAGGGCCGGGCGGGGCGCGTCGGCCGGGATCGCCAACGCAACTGTGGCGGTTCCTCGCAGCGGAATGTCGCTGCGAGAAACCGCCGACGTTGCGTCTTGCGGAAGGCCAGCGGGCCGGGCGCGGGAGTGCGAGCGGGGCCCTCGCTACATCTCGACCTCGATGGGCTCGGGACGGACGAGCTCGTGCACGCCCGTGATGACCTCGCTCGGGCGGAACGGGTAGCGGTCGATCTCGGCCTGGTCGCTGATGCCGGTCAGGACGAGCACGGTGTGCAGCCCCGCCTCGATGCCGGCCTGCACGTCGGTGTCCATCCGGTCTCCGATCATGCCCGTGTTCTCGGAGTGCGCCCCGATCCGGTTCATCGCCGACCGGAACATCATCGGGTTCGGCTTGCCCACGACGTACGGCTGCTTCCCGGTGGCCTTCTCGATCATCGCGGCGATCGCACCCGTGGCCGGCAGGACCCCCTCGGCCGACGGGCCGGTCGCGTCCGGGTTCGTCACGATGAACCGGGCACCGTCGCGGATGAGCCGGACGGCCTTCGTGATCGCCTCGAACGAGTAGTTCCGCGTCTCGCCGACCACCACGTAGTCCGGGGCGGTCTCGGTCATGATGAACCCGGCCTCGTGCAGGGCGGTCGTCATGCCGGCCTCACCGATCACGAACGCCGAGCCGCCGGGCATCTGGGAGCGGCAGAAGTCGGCCGTCGCCAGCGCGCTCGTCCAGATCCGCTCCTCGGGCACGTGCAGGCCGGAGCTCCGCAGGCGGGCGCTGAGGTCGCGCGGCGTGAAGATCGAGTTGTTCGTCAGGACGAGGAACTCGGTGCCCTCGTCGAGCCACTGCTGGATGAGCTCGGGGGCACCCGGGAGCGCCTGGTTCTCGTGGACGAGCACGCCGTCCATGTCGGTCAGCCAGCACTCGACGTCGTCGCGGGTCGCCATGCGCCCAGGCTACCGGGAGCGCTCGCCAGCCGGTCGGCCACCGAGTCCTGGCCGACCGGACACCGAACGGCGTTCGGCTTTGCCCTAGGCTTTTCCGTACACGTACCGGATCCGGATCAGGAGGCCCTTCCGTGCTCGTCGACCCCGGCACCCCCAGCGCCGCACCCCGCTCCACCACGGCCGGCAAGGCCCCGGCCAGCCCCGCCGCGGCCAGCAAGGGACACACGTCGACGGGCGACGAGCCCGCCCCGCGCCGCCGCGGCCGGCCGAACGTCCTGAGCCGCGACCAGGTGGTCGACGCCGCGACGGCCATCGCGAACGAGGAGGGCCTCGAGCGCCTGTCCTTCCGCGCCCTCGGTGCCCGCCTCGGCGTCGCCCCGATGACGGTGCACCGGACCATCGGCGGCCTGGACGACCTGCACGCCGAGCTCGTCCGCCGCACCGTCGACGAGTTCACCGCGACCTTCGTCTGGCCGGACGACTGGCGCCAGGTGGTGTGCGTGTTCGCCCGGACCTTCCGGCAGCTCATGCACACGCACCCACTCGTGCTCGAGTCGCACAGCCAGCGCGCCCCGCTCGCCTCGACCGAGTCCGACGCCGTCGTGGCGAAGGTCGTCGGCGCCCTCCGGCAGGCCGGGCTGAGCGAGCGGGACGCCATGTACGCGTTCTTCGTCGTGTACGACTTCGTGGTCGGGCACGCCGGGGTGCAGGTCGGCCGGGGCGACTCCGACGCCGGACGCCCGGAGCGGCACCGGCTCGTCGGTGAGATCCTCGGCGAGCACTCCTACGACGAGCGGTTCGACCTGGGACTCGAGATCCTGCTGAGCGGGATCGAGGCACGCGTCCGCTCCACGAGCGCCGACGCCGACCGGTGAGCACGGTCGACCCGCAGCAGGCCCGCCGCGAACGTGAGGCCCGCCACCGCCGCACGCCCCTCGCCCTCGCGATGACGGTCCTCGGCGGCCTGCTCGTCACAGCCGCGGGCGCGGTCGGCGGCGCCGCGATCGGGCAGTTCGTCCTGGTGTTCCGGATGATGAACCTGAACAGCGTGTTCTCGGACAGCCCCGACCCCGACACCGTCCCGTGGGCCGCCCCCGTCGCGGTCGTCGGCACGCTCGCCGCCGCCGCGGTCTACACCCGCTGGAACCACCGCTGGTCCGGTCGCACCACCGACGTCGCGGGCATCGGCGTGCTGCCGCTCTGGCTCGTCGGGGCAGCGGCGTTCCTGTGGTGGACGACGCAGACGCAGTGGCCCGCCCCGGACCGGGTCGGAACCGCCGTCGACCCGACGTTCGGCCACGACGAGGCCTGGAGCGCCGGTGACTGGGTCTGGTACGCGACCGTCTGGTGGGTGCCGGCCCTCGTCACGCTCCTCGCGGTGCTCGCCTGCACCGCCGGCGGCGTCACGCGCCTGGGCCGGGGGAGCCGCCGCGCACGCCTGACCGACGTGCTGCAGCAGGGCCGGCGGACCACGGGCGAGGTCACCGCCGTCAGCGGCGCGACCACCCCGGACGCGTCCCGCACCCTGCTGCGGTGGACGTTCACGTTCGTCGACCTGCAGGGCGTCCGGCGCTGGGTGGAGCGGACCGAGGGCTTCGCGCACGGCGAGGGTCCGGTGCTCGGCCACGTGGTCACGGTGCTGTACGACCCCGCCCGGCCCGGCGACCGGAAGCGCATCTTCGCCGCGACCGGCAAGGGGCAGAACCCGGAGGAGTTCCTGCGTCCGGGCACGACGTAGGTTGGCACTTCGCAACGAAATCCGAGTCGCCCTACGCTCGTTGGCCGTGTCAGAACAGAACGCCCAGACCCAGTCCCAGTACCAGCCGTACGCAGCAGCGCCCGCTGCTCCGCCACGCACCAACACCCTCGCGATCATCGCCCTCGTGGCGGCGTTCGTCGCGCCGATCGTCGGGTTCGTCCTCGGCTTCGTCGCGATGTCGCAGACCCGGAAGCGGGGCGAGGGCGGCCGCGGCCTCGCGCTCGCGGCCGTCATCGTCGGCGGTGTGATCACCCTGCTGTACGTGGTCCTCGTCATCGGGCTGGTCGCGGTCGCCGCGTCCGCACCGACGGTCGAGTACCCGACGGGGTACTGACCGCGTCCGGCCGGCGGTGACGACGGTCGCCGGACGGGAGGCGCGGGGCACGCACCGTACGCTGGTCGCGTGACCGAGCGCCTCCCGTCCGACCCCGTGGTCCCGTCGACGGGACCGGCGCACCGGGGCGACCACGCGCCGCAGCTGCCGCCGACGCACGAGGCGACCACCAACGGCGTCGGACCGCACCCGGAGCCGTGGCCGGACGACCCGCGGCTGGACCCGGAGCTCCTCGCCGCCGGGGACACCCGCAACGTCGTCGACCGGTTCCGCTACTGGTCGATGGACGCGATCGTCGCGGAGCTCGACACCCGTCGGCACGGGTTCGACGTCGCGATCGAGAACTGGCAGCACGACCTGAACATCGGGTCGATCGTGCGGAGCGCGAACGCGTTCCTCGCCGGGACCGTGCACATCGTCGGACGGCGGCGGTGGAACAAGCGCGGGGCGATGGTGACCGACCGGTACCAGCACGTGCGGTACCACCCCGACGTCGAGGCGTTCCTCGCGGCGATGCGCGACGAGGGCCGACCCGTCGTGGCGATCGACAACACCCCGGGGGCCGAGCGCATCGAGACGGCGGCGATCCCGGAGCGGTGCGTGTTCCTGTTCGGGCAGGAGGGACCGGGGCTCACCGAGGCGGCCGTCACGGGGGCGGACGCGCACCTCGAGATCACGCAGTTCGGGTCGACGCGGAGCATCAACGCCTCGGCGGCGGCCGCGATCGTCATGCACGCGTGGGTCGTGCAGCACGCGGAACTGCCCGGCGCCTGACCGGGCGGACGGGCTGGCGGCGCGCGGTCAGCGCGGGGCGGTCGTGCGGCGGGCGACCAGGCGGGGCTCGACGAGGGTCTCCTGCGCCGGCGCGGTCGGGTCGGCGATGCGGGCGAGCAGCCGCTCCCCGGCGCCGCGGCCGATCTCCACGCTCCGGTCGTCGATGCTCGTCAGCGCCACGTAGGCGGTCGCGGCGAGCGGGGTGTCGTCGTAGCCCATCACGGACACGTCATCGGGGACGCGCAGGCCCCGGTCGGCCAGGGCGGACAGCGCGCCGAGCGCCATGACGTCGTTCGCGGCGAACACGGCCGTGACGTCGGGGTGTTCGTCGAGCAGGTGCCCGACGGCCTCGGCGCCGGCGGTCTCGGTCGGTTCGCCGCGCATGACGCTCGAGACGACTTCGGCGTCGGGCGGGCCATCGGCTCGGGCGGTGTCGACCCGTTCCTGCAGGCCGGCGAGCCGCTCGGCGGAGGCGGCGGAGCTCGCACCCACGAAGCCGATGCGCGTGTGCCCGAGCGACAGCAGGTGCTCCGCCGCCATCCGGCCACCGGCGCGGTCGTCGTTCGCGACGGTGTCGGCGCGGGGGAGGGTCGCGCGACCGCCGGCGACCACGACGGGCATGCTCGCCGGGATCGCGAGGTCGGTGTCGGGCTCGCCGGCGATGACGATGCCCTCGACGCGCATGGACAGGAAGCCCTCGACCGGCGAGGCGTCCAGGCCCGTGTTGAGGAACCGGTCCGCGACGACCAGGCGGTGTCCCTGGTCCTGGAGCGACTCGCGCAGGCCGGTCAGCAGGTCGACGAACCACTGGTTCCGGAAGTCGTCGAGCACGACGCCGATCGTGCGGCTCCGGGTGCCGGCGAGCGAGACCGCGGCGGTCGAGGGGCGGTAGTCGAGCTCCTGGATGGCCGTGAGCACCGCCTGCCGGCGCTGGTCGCTGACCCGGGGCGAACGCTGCAGCACGAGCGAGACGAGGGACTTCGACACCCCGGCACGGGCGGCCACGTCGTAGATGGTGGCGGGCTTGTGCTCCGTCGTCGCTGGCGTGCCGTCTGCGCTGGCGGGCGTGCCGTGTCCCATGATCCCCGTCGACCTCCTGTGGTGTCCCTCGATCGTACCGGGCGCCGTTCCGCGGTTGTCAGGACATGGGCGGGGCGGCGGTCGCGCGGCGGCGACCGGCCCGGGGTCGGGGTGGTTCGGTGTGCTCCCGCACAACGAGAAGCACGCCGCGCCACGGACTTCCGCGGTGCGGCGTGCTTCTCGTTGTGCGGAGCGCCCGGCGCCCGGCGCCCGGCGCCCGCCGCCGGCCCGGCCGGCCCGCGCTACCCGATCAGGCTCGGCCGCAGGTCGCGCAGCGTCCGCGTGCGGGTCTGCCGGGCCGTCACCACGAGGGACACCAGCAGTGCGCCGAGCAGCCAGCACGCGAGCACCCCGACGTCGGACCACACCGCGCCCATCGACCCGCCGTACATCGTCTGCCGCAGGGCGTCGACCGAGTAGGTCATCGGCAGCGCGAAGTGCAGCGCCGCCAACGGCCCCGGCAGCGTCTGCCACGGGAAGGTCCCACCGGCGGTCACGAGCTGCACGAGCATGAGCACGAGCCCGAGGAACTGACCGACCGAGCCGAGCAGCACGTTGAGCGCCATGATGATCGCCGCGAACGTCGCCGAGGCCAGGACCATCACGCCCACCGTCGACCCGGCGTGCACCACGTCGAGGTCGAGCGCGAACCGCACGATCAGGAACAGCGCCGCCATCTGCACCACCCCGAGGAGCGCCGGCGTCAGCCAGCCGCCGAGCACCACCGACAGGGGCTTCCGCACCGCCGTGATCGCCCGCTTCGAGATCGGCTTGAGGATCAGGAACAGCGCGTACATGCCGATCCAGGCCGCGAGCGAGATGAAGAACGGCGCGAGGCCGGCCCCGTAGTTCGACGCGGCGGCCACGTTGTCGTCACCGACCTTCACGGGGTCCGAGATGACCGATGCCTGCGCGTTCCGCTGGGACGCCGTGGACGCCGGGATCTTCGTGCGCCCCTGGTCGAGCTTCGACGCGAGCTCCTTCGAGCCGCTCTCGAGCTGGTCCACCCCGGACGACAGCGACGACGCACCGGACGCGGCCGACGCGGCACCGGAGGCGAGCGACGACGCACCCGAGGACAGCGTGGGCGCGGCGTCGGCGAGCTTCGACGTACCGGCCGAGACCTGCGACGCGCCGGTCGACAGCTGCGACGCCCCGGACGCGGCGGACGCGATCCCGTTCGACAGCGTCGGTGCGGCGGCGGCGAGCTGCGCGGCCCCGTCCGTCACCTGCTGCGACCCGTCGCGGAGCTGGTCGAGCCCCTGCAGCGCGGCCTTCGCGTCGGCGAGCTGCTGCTGCGTCTTCTCGTCCTGCAGCTGGGCCTGCACGGTCGCGGCGACCACGGCCTGCTGCTCCGGCGTCAGGGTGACCCCGCGGTCGGCGGCGGCCTGGGTGATCGCCGCCGTGACGGTATCCGGCGACGCGGTCTGCAGCGCCTGGAGCGCCGGGTCGGTCTCGGCGGTCAACGCCGTCAGGTTGTCCGACACCTGCTTCGCACCGCCGGCGAGCTGCTGCGTCTGCGCCGGCAGGTCCGCCGTCTGCCGCTGCGCGTCGGCGAGCCCCGACGCCAGCGACGACGCCCCGGACGCGACCTGACCGGCCCCGTCCGCGAGCTGCCGCGTCTGCGACGGCAGCTCGGCCGTCCCCGACGCGAGCTGCGACGCCCCTGCCGACAGCTGGTCCGTCCCGGACGCGAGCTGCCGGGCACCGTCGGCGGCCGAGGTGGCCCCCGACGCGAGCTGCCCCGCCCCGTCGACGGCGTCGCCGAGGCTGTCCCGCACGTCCGCGAGCCCGACGAGCAGGGTCTTCGCCGCCTGCTTCCCGACCCGCTCCGCCACGGCGGTGCGCATGGTCTTGCCGGCCTGCTCCGCGATGGTGGACGCCAGGTAGGAGTTCGTGTCCGCCGTCGTCATGACGAGTTCGGCGCGCTTCGGATCGTCGCCCTGCGCCGACACGAGCGACTCCGAGAAGTCGTGCGGGATGGTCACGACGAAGTCGTAGGTACCGTTCCGCACGCCGGAGCGTGCGTCGGCCGCGGAGGTCTCGGTCCACTTGAAGTCGGCGCCGTCCAGTGCCTGCTTCGTGACGTCCTTGCCGTAGTCGACGCGCTCGCCGTCCAGGGTCGCGCCGGCGTCCTGGTCGACGATCGCGGCCGGGACCTGGTCGAGCTTGGCGTACGGGTCGCGGTTGGCCCAGAGGTACGCGCCGCCGTAGAGCAGCGGCACGATCATCAGGGCGATGAACGCCAGTCGCGCGAGCGGGGTCGCGGTGAGCCGCGCGAGTTCGGCGCGGATGAGCGAGGGGATGGTCACGCTGTCGCCTCCGTGGGCAGGTGGTCGGTGTCGGCCGGGAGGCTCGTGGGGCCTCCGTCGGTCACGGTCACGTCGTCGGGACCCTCGGTCTGGTGCGGGTCGGACACGGTGTCCGTCCCGATGGTGTCGAGCAGCTGCTCGACGGTCGCCGCGGCCGCCTTGGAGGTCACGACGACGACGGTCACGCCGCGGCGGGCGACGTCGCGCACCACCGCGAACCACTCCGCCACGGCGCCCCCGTGCCGCTCGGGGGTGGTGAGCACGATGCCCGTCACCCCGTCCCGCAGCAGCGCGAGCTCGACCAGCAGCCGCACCCGCACGCCCGTCGGGACCCGCTGCACGGCGGTGTCGGCGTACTCCCGCATCCCGAGCTCGTCGAGCACGGTGTCGACGTGCCGGCGGGAGGGCCGCTGCCCGGCGAACGCGAGCTCCTCGCGCACGACCTGGGTCAGCGTGAGCACCGGGAACGGCTCGGCGACCCCGGGGGTGTCCACGAGCGCGAACGCCGTGCGCACCGCCCCCGCGTCCGGTCGTCCGTCGAGCAGCACCCGTCCGGTCTCGGGCTGCATCCGGCCGCCGGCGACCAGCGACGCGAGCACGGGTGCCTGTTCGGTCTCGACGGCGACGACCCCGGGGCGCCCGGGGCCGGCGACGGCGGACACGACGGGCAGCGCCGCGCCGGGCTCCTCGCCGATGCCGACGTGGTCGAGTTCGAGCGTCGTCATGCGCGGGCCTCCGGGGTGGTGGTCGTGGTGGTGGGGGACACGGGGGCGACCGGCTCGGACAGCAGTGCCGTCCGCCAGTCGATCCCGGCGGTGCCGAGGGCCGACAGCACGACCATGCGCCGGCCGGCCTCGTCGGTGGTGCCCGAACGGGTGGCCTCGTCGAGGACGGTGATGCACGCGCCCTCGACCAGCCGGGCGAGCGTGGCGGGGTCGACGTCGTCGCGCATCGAGCCCTCGGCGATCCCGAGCGTGCACGCCTCGCGCACCTGGGCCCGCAGGGGCGCGAAGACCTCGGCCACGGACTCGGCGAACGGCGAGCGCACGGCGATCCGGGCCATCGAGCGGACGTGCGACACCTCGGACCAGAGCGCGACCGCGATCACGGCGAGGCGCGACGCCGGCGGCAGCACCCCGAGGTCCGAGGTCGTCGGCATGGCGGCGGCGATCCGGGCGGCCCCGGCGGTGACGAGCTCGCGGACCAGGTCGTCCCGCGACGGGAAGTGTCCGTAGACCGCACGGCGGGACAGTCCGGCGGCACTCGCGATGGTCTCGAGCGACGCGTCCGGGTCCTGCTGCAGGACGGTCTTCGCGGCCTCGATCAGGGCGGCGCGGTTCTCGGTCGCGTCACGCCGGGGGGCGCGCACGGGCTGGTCTGCGGTGGTCACGGCGACCATCGTACGATCGTGCACAGCAGTGTGCAAGTTCACAGATCGTGTACCCCCGGACGGGGGCCAGTCCCCCGAAGTGCCGACTGCGGTGCCTGTGAACGACCGCATAACTTCACAGGAATTCCCACCACGGACGGAACCCGAGGAGTGCGCCCTGTGACCAGAGCTACACCGAACCGTGCAACACCAGATCAGACGGACCCCACCACCCCCACCCGGCACCGCCGGCTCACCCGCGTGCTGACCGCCGGCATCGCCGCCGTGGCCCTGACGTGCGGCGGACTCGCCGTCGGCGGCGCCGCGAACGCCGCCCCGACCGGACTGTCGTCGGCCGACCTCAAGCTCGCGCAGCCACTCCGCGACGCGAAGCCCTCGAAGACGATCGCCGCGTTCGTGCGGACGACCGGCGAGGGTGCGCTCGCGGTCGACGCGAAGGCCAAGGGCGGCGACCTGACGAAGTCGAAGACCCAGTCGACGCAGGCGAAGCAGCGCGTGCAGGCGATCGCGTCGACGGTCGACGCGGTCAGCGCCGCCGTCAAGCAGTCGGACGCCAAGGCCACCGAGCTGTACTCGACCGAGTACACGGTGCCCGGCGTCGCGGTCGTCGCGGACGTCGACGCGCTCCGCAGCATCGCCGAGCGCTCCGACGTCGAGAGCATCATCCCGCTCACCCCGAAGAAGATCGTCGACCCGGCACCGGGCGATGCGTCGCAGGCCCCGAGCGGCGTCGACCCCGACCTGGTGAAGCCGGGCGCGGACGGCGTCAGCCCGAAGAACGCGGCGAGCGACGTCTACACGCGGGCGCTCGACGCGTGGCAGCAGACCGGGAAGACGGGCAAGGGCGTGAACATCGCCGTGCTCGACACCGGTCTCGACTACACGCAGGCGGACTTCGGCGGCCCCGGCACCACGGCCGCGTACCAGACCGCCCTCGCGAGCACGAACGCCCCCGACCCGAGCTGGTACGACGGCTCGAAGTACCTCGGCGGCTACGACTTCGCCGGTCCGACCTACAACGCGGACACCTCGAGCGCGGCGTACGACCCGACCCCGAAGCCGGACGCGAACCCGATCGACGGCAAGGGCGGCGACCACGGCACGCACGTGGCGGGCACCGCGGCGGGCTTCGGTCTGACGGCGGACAAGAAGACCTTCCGCGGCGACTACTCGAAGCTCACGAACCAGACCGTGCAGGACATGTGGGTCGGCCCGGGCACCGCGCCCCAGGCCGGGCTGTACGCCCTCAAGGTGTTCGGTGACGACGGCGGTTCGACCGACCTGACCGGTGCCGCGCTCGACTGGGTCGGCAAGGCCCTGACCGAGGGCAAGGACATCAACGTCCTGAACCTGTCGCTCGGCTCCGACTACGGCGCGCCGGACGACCCCGACAACGCCAAGATCGACGCGCTCACCGCCCGCGGTGTCCTGCCGGTCATCGCCTCGGGCAACGCCGACGACTTCACCGACATCGGTGGCTCGCCGGGGAACGCCGAGGGCGCCCTGACCGTGGCCGCGAGCGCCACCGGCCAGTCGCTCTTCGACGGTGTGCAGGCGACCGCCCCCGCGGACGTCTCGAACACCTACCGCGCGCAGTACTCGCAGAACTACCAGGGCACCCTGCCGGTCGAGGGCGACGTCGTCGTCCCGTCCACGAACATCGACGGCTGCCAGGCGTTCAGCGCCGACGAGGCCGCCAAGGTGAAGGGCAAGGTCGTCTGGCTGAAGTGGACCGACGGCGCACTCGAGTGCGGCTCGGGCGTTCGCTTCAACAACGTCCAGGCGGCCGGCGGTGTCGGCGTCCTGCTGGCCGGCACGGTGACGAGCTTCGACTCGGGCATCGCGGGCAACGCGACCATCCCGGGAGCCGAGCTGACGTCGGACAGCGTGGCGAGCCTCCAGGCCGCTGCCCAGGCCGGGACCCTGCACGTGCGCTTCGCGCAGGAGCTCAAGGGCTTCCAGCTGGCGACCGACCAGGCGAACGTGAACACGCTCGCACCGTTCACCAGCCGTGGCGTCCACGGGTCGTTCGACGACATCGTCAAGCCCGACGTCGCCGGCCCCGGGGTCAACGTGATCTCCGCGGCCAACGGCACCGGTGACGGCCGCATGTCGATGAGCGGGACCTCGATGGCGACCCCGCACGTGGCCGGCATCGTCGCGCTGACGTTCCAGTCGCACCCGTCCTGGACCGCCCCGCAGGTCAAGGCCGCCGTGATGAACACCGCGACGCACGACGTCCGCCAGGGCGACCGCACGGCCACCCTGCTCCGCCAGGGCACCGGCCGCGTCGACGCGCTGCAGGCGGTCACCGCCGGCACCACGGTCCGGAGCATCGAGAACGACCAGCTCGTCACCGCCTCGTACGGTGTCATCGAGGTCAGCGGTGCCACGAGCGAGTCCCGCACGCTGCAGATCCAGAACACCGACGGCCGTCCGCACACCTACGACGTGGCGTACCAGCCGCAGGTGGACCAGCCGGGCGTCGCGTTCACGCTGAGCACGAAGCGGGTCACGGCTCCGGCCCACGGCACCGCGACGGTCAAGCTGACGTTCACGATCGCCGACCCGACGAAGCTCCGTCGCGTCATCGACCCCACGCAGGAGTCGGTGCAGTCCGGCTACCAGCGTGAGTTCGTCGCCGCGGCGTCGGGTGTCGTGGCCTTCACGCCGACCGACAAGTCGCTCAACCCGCTCCGCCTCGGTGCCTACGTGGCCCCGAAGCCGGTCAGCGCGGTGCACGGCAAGGACATCGCGTTCTCGGGCGCGCAGACCACGTCGGACCTCGCGCTCACCGGGCGCGCGGTCGACCAGGGCGACGCCGTGACCGGGTACCACTCGGTCGTCGCGCCGTTCGTGCTCGGTGGGACGGACCCGCAGGAGTCGTTCCCGGCCGGTTCGGCGAAGCAGTCGCTCCAGGCCGCGGACATCCGCTCCTACGGCGCGAACTACGACAAGGCGTCCGACACGCTCGCGTTCGGCGTCCAGACCGCCGGTGCCGACGCCAACCCGGGCGCCGTCACCAACGTCGAGGTCATGATCGACACGAACCGCGACGGGAAGCCGGACTACCTGGTGTACGACGCGAAGTCGGCCACGGTCGACGCCACGTTCGCCACCACGGTCGACCTCGCGACGGGCAAGACGGTCGACTCGCAGCCGCTGGGCGGCGGGACGGCGGGGCAGGACGTGAACACGTTCGACAGCGCCGTGAAGGTCCTGACGGTGTCGGCCTCGACGATCGGCGCGACCGGTCCGTTCGACTACTCGGTCCTGACCGAGTCGGCGTACGCCCCGGCCCTCGCCACGAGCGGCTCCTACGTCGTCGACGAGACCGACTCGGCCACGTACGACCCGTCGAAGCCGACGCTGACCTTCGCGCAGGGCGCCACCACGGGTGTGCTCTTCGCGGACCAGGGCTCGCTGCAGGTCACGCGTCCCGCGGACGTCACGAACGCCCGCATCCTGCTGCTCCACCTCGGCAACGCGGTGGGCGACCAGGCGGACACGCTCGCGGCGGCGCAGACCGCGCCGACGCTCGCGCTCCGCAAGGGCAGCGCCGTGACGATCTCGGGCGACCCGAAGGTCGGCAAGACGCTCCGCGCGCAGCACGGCTCGTGGGACGGCAAGAAGGTGACGTACTCGTACCAGTGGCTCCGTGACGGCGTGGCCGTGAAGGGTGCGACCGGCGAGCGCTACTCGCTCGGCACGACCGACCAGGGGCACCGCTTCCAGGTGCAGGTCACCGCGAAGGCGAAGGGCTACCAGGACGGTTCGGCGACCTCGAAGTCGACCGCCAAGGTGGCTCCGCGTCGCTGACGCACCACCAGGAACGCCCCGTCACCCCTCGGGTGGCGGGGCGTTCCGCGCGTCCGCTGCAACCCGAGTGCGGCAACAGGACATGTAGTTAGACAAACTAGACAATCGGTGGGAAGGTCGTCCCATGCGAACGCAGAGCACCCTGATGCAGCTCCGGGCCAACCCGATGGAGTGGCGCCGCCGTGGGCTCACCCCGCCCGACGCGATCCAGGCCATGGTGGCCGAGCGCCTCGCCGAGCCGGGGCACTCCCAGCCGGTCGGCGACCCGTCCTACCGGGACTTCTTCCGCGCCTGATCGCGGAGCGTCACCTCGGATCCAGCGTCACCACGGACCGGACGGGAGGCACGGTGCCAGCTGGCACCGTGCCTCCCGTCCGTCCGTGGGTCGCGACCACGTCGCGACGCGACCCGGACCGACCGCGCGAGGTAGCGGGCAGGTGACCGTTCGATAGACTCGGGTGGACCATCGGCCCAGCCCGCCGGTGCGGTCCTCCGCCAACGTGAGGAGAACCTCCATGCCCGCAGCAGTCATCATCGGTGCCCAGTGGGGTGACGAGGGCAAGGGGAAGGCCACCGACCTCCTCGGCTCCCGCATCGACTACGTCGTGAAGTTCAACGGCGGCAACAACGCCGGGCACACGGTCGTCGTCGGCGGCGAGAAGTACGCGCTCCACCTGCTGCCGTCCGGCATCCTGACGCCGGGCGTCACCCCGATCATCGGCAACGGCGTCGTCGTCGACCTCGAGGTGCTGTTCCAGGAGCTCGACGCCCTGCGCGCCCGCGGCGTCGACGTGTCGAAGCTGCTCGTGTCGGCGAACGCCCACGTCATCACGCACTACCACCGCACCATCGACAAGGTGACCGAGCGGTTCCTCGGCAAGCGCCAGATCGGCACGACCGGCCGCGGCATCGGCCCGACCTACGCCGACAAGATCAACCGCGTCGGCATCCGCATCCAGGACATCTTCGACGAGAACATCCTGCGGCAGAAGGTCGAGGCGGCCCTCGACCAGAAGAACCACCTGCTCGTCAAGGTCTTCAACCGCCGCGCGATCGACGCGGACGAGGTCGTCGAGTCGCTGCTGTCCTTCGCGGACCGCCTGCGTCCGATGGTCGCCGACACCGCGCTCGAGATCCACCGCGCGCTCGAGCGGGGCGACACCGTCCTGTTCGAGGCCGGGCAGGCGACGATGCTCGACGTCGACCACGGCACCTACCCGTTCGTGACCTCGTCGTCCGCGACCGCCGGCGGTGCCGCGACCGGTTCCGGCATCGGCCCGGGCAAGCTCGAGCGGATCATCGGCATCGTCAAGGCGTACACGACCCGCGTCGGCGCCGGTCCGTTCCCGACCGAGCTGTTCGACGAGTCGGGGGAGTTCCTGCGCGCGAACGGCTTCGAGTTCGGCACCACCACCGGTCGCCCGCGTCGCTGCGGCTGGTACGACGCCCCGATCGCCCGGTACACGGCGCGCATCAACGGCGTGACCGACTTCGTGCTGACGAAGCTCGACGTCCTGACGGGCCTCGAGACCATCCCCGTGTGCGTCGCCTACGAGGTCGACGGCCAGCGCGTGGACGAGGTCCCGGTCAACCAGTCGGACTTCCACCACGCGAAGCCCATCTACGAGGAGTTCCCCGGCTGGACCGAGGACATCACGGGTGCCCGCTCGTTCGAGGACCTGCCGCAGAACGCCCAGGACTACGTGCTGGCGGTCGAGGCGATGTCCGGCGCCCGGATCTCGGCGATCGGTGTCGGCCCGGGGCGTGACGCCATCGTCGTGCGCCACGACCTGCTCGGCGCGGCGCTCTGAGCATGCGGGTCCTGTTCGTCTGCAGCGGCAACATCTGCCGGTCGCCGCTCGGCGCCCAGGTCCTGACCGCCCGGCTCGGCCCGGACGCGCACGCGTTCACGGTCGAGTCGGCGGGCACGATCGCCGACGACGGTGCCGCGATGGACGGCCCTGCGGCCGCGCAGTCCGCCCGGCTCGGCGGTGACCCGTCGACGCACCGGTCCCGCTACCTGACGGAGCAGATCGCGGCGTCGGCCGACCTCGTTCTGACGGCCGAGCGGTCGCACCGCGCAGCCGTGGTGTCGCTCGCGCCCCGGGCGGCGAAGCGGGCGTTCACGATCAAGCAGTTCGCGCGGGTGCTCGACGGGCTCGAACCAGAGGACCTGTCCGGGATCGAGACGGCGCAGGACCTGGTCGAGCGCGTCGCTCGGCTGCGGGGGACCGTGCCGCCGCCGGCCGACCCCGCGGACGACGACGTCGACGACCCCTACCGGCGCTCGGACGAGACGCACGTGCGGGTCGCCGACGAGATCGACGCGGCGCTCGCGCCGATCGCGGACGCGTTGCGCGCCCTGCGCTGAGCCGCGCGGCGCGGGCGCGGCCCAGCCGGCCCGGCGCGGTGCGGTGCGGTGCGGTGCCGAGTCTCGCGCTGGCGGACAAGACTCGCGTGCTCGCGCCCGAGTCTTGTCCGCCAGGCCGAGCCTCGGCCAGCGCGCCGGCGCCGGCCGGCCCGGCCGCGCGCGCCCGGCCCGCTACCGCGGCCAGGTCGCGACGACCGCCACCGCGTTGAACAGCACGTGCGCCACGACCGCGGCGCCGATCCGGTTCGTCATCGCGACGAGCGTCCCGGTCAGCAGCCCGAGCACGAACGTCGTCACGAACACCTGGAACCCGCCGAGCGTCGTCGTCGCCGAGCCCAGGAACAGGTGCGACAGGGCGAACAGGAACGCCGTCAGCACCACCGCGAGCCACTGCGTCCGCGGGGTCAGCTCGTCGGCCAGGATGCGCTGGAACAGGCCGCGGAAGAACAGCTCCTCGAGCACGGGGCTCACGAGCACGATGCCGATCGCCGACACGACCAGGAACCCCACGTCGGGCGCCCCGAGCGACGGCGCCGGGGTCAGCCCGGTCGTCCCGGTGAACGAGATCGCCAGGACCACGTCGAGCACCCGCGCCAGGATCACGATGCCGAGCGCGAAGACCAGGTCGCCGAGCTCGATCCGGAACCGGGAGAGCGTGCCCCGGCCCGTCCGCGCGAGCACCCACACGGCACCGAGCGCGAGCGGCACCCACACCGACAGGTCGCCGACGAGCACCTGCAGCACCGGCGTCGGGATCGCCCCCCGGAGCGTCAGGGTGCTGACGATCCGGGCGAGCACGACCGCCACGACGAGGGCGATCAGCAGGGCGACGAGGTCTCGCTGCCGGGCGGTCGATGGCTCGTGGGCGGCCGCTTCCGGCTGGGTCGTCATGGGGCGAGCGTAGAGGACCCTCGACGCGGATCGGGGAGAACAGCCGAGTGGGCCTCATCCATGTGGCACTATTTGAATGCCGTCTGCTGGGAAAACCTCCGCAGGCCTGTGTCGGGACCACAGGGACGGCGAGGATCGGGGAAGGACGGCCGCGTGGAACTGCGCGACTACATCACTGTGCTCCGCAAGGGGTGGGTGCTCATCGTGGTGCTCGCCCTGGTGGGGGTGGCGGCCGCGGCCGGCTTCTCCCTGCTGAAGAAGCCGGTGTACTCCGCCTCTGCCCAGGTGTTCGTGTCGACGGAGACGTCGGGCAGCGCGAGTGACCTGGCGCAGGGCAACACCTTCACGCAGCAGCGCGTGCTGACGTACTCGAACCTGGTGCAGACGCCCATCGTGCTCCTGCCGGTGATCTCGTCGCTCAAGCTCGACATGAACGCCGACCAGCTCGCGACGATGGTCTCGGCGACGGCGCCGACGAGCACCACGCTCATCTCCATCACCGTGAACGACACGAACCCGGTGCAGGCCACCGAGATCGCGAACGCGGTGTCGTCGAGCCTGACCAACGTCGTGCAGGACATCGAGGCCACCGACGCGAACGGCACGAGCACCGTCAAGCTCACCCGCGTGAAGCAGGCCGACGTGCCGCTCAGCCCGGTCAGCCCGAACGTTCCCGTGAACATCGCCCTCGGGCTGCTCGTCGGCCTGGCGCTCGGCGTCGGCATCGCCGTGCTGCGCGAGACGCTCGACAACCGCGTCCGCACCGAGACCGACGTCGAGAAGATCAGCGCCAAGCCTGTCGTCGGCGGCATCGCGTTCGACGGCAAGGCCTCCGAGCGTCCGCTCATCGTGCAGGTCGACCCGCGCAGCCCGCGCGCCGAGTCCTTCCGCACGCTCCGCACGAACCTGCAGTTCCTCGACCTGGGCACCGGCGCACGCACCTTCGTGATGACGTCGTCGATGCAGTCCGAGGGCAAGAGCACCACGGTCGCGAACCTGGCGATCGCGCTCGACAGCGCCGGCTTCCGCGTGATCCTGATCGACGCCGACCTGCGCCGCCCGCGCGTCGGCGAGTACATGGAGGTCGACGGCTCCGCCGGGCTGACCGACGTGCTGATCGGCCGCGCCTCGCTCGAGGACGTCGCCCAGCCCTGGGGCCGCGGCAACCTGGTCGTGCTGCCCGCCGGCCAGATCCCGCCGAACCCGTCGGAGCTGCTCGGCTCGAAGGCCATGCAGGACCTCATCACGACGCTCGAGGGGCAGTTCGACTACGTGCTGTTCGACGCCCCGCCGCTGCTGCCCGTCACCGACGCGGCGATCCTGTCGAAGAAGGCGTCCGGCGCGATCCTCGCCGTCGCCTCCGGCAAGACCCACAAGGGCCAGCTCGCCGCCGCCGTCGCGTCGCTCGAGAACGTCGGCGCCCCCATCGCGGGCTTCGTCATCACGATGATGCCGGTGCGCGGACCGGGTGCGTACGGCTACGGCCGCTACGGGTACGGCTACGGCTACGGACTGGACGAGGCAGAGCCCACCCAGCCCGAAACGAAGGCGCCGAAGAAGGCGCGTGGGAAGCTCGGCACGCTGCGCCGGGCCGACCGCTGAGACCGGGGGACGACATGCGTGCAGGCCGGGGGGCCCGAGGCCTCGGCAGTGATCTGAAACGGAACACCCTGATCGGCGTCGCCGCCGTCGTGGTGCTCCTGGTCGTCGTGGACGTCGTGCTCGTCGCGATGGCGCTGGGACGGACCGCCCCGGAGGCGGTCGGCTCACCCCGACCCGTCCCCACCTTCGGCGCGTCCTCGGACGCGACGCCGACGCCGTCGGCGTCCGCCACCCCGACACCGGACGCGTCCGCGCAGGGTGCGTCCCAGGGCCCGGCCCGCCGTCTGCTGTCCGCAGTGGACGGACGGGAGGCATGGCGTGCCTCCAGTGCGTCGTGTTCCGTCGCGCAGGTGGTGCTGGAGCACACCGTCGACGGTGGGACCACCTGGACGCCCGTCGCCCTGGGCGACGACGTGCGCGCCCTGTGGGGGATGCGCGCGACCACGGACGGACTCTCGTTGCTGGAGGCCGTCGGCGACGGCTGCGAGGCGACCGAGCGGACCTCCGTCGACGACGGCGTGACCTGGAAGGCGGCAGTAGCCGGCGCCTCGGGCGCCGGCATCACGCCGGACGGCGTGCGCCTCGGCACCACCACCGTCGCGAACCCGTGCCCGGAACCGCTCGACGCGTTCCAGGGCACCCGCACCGCGATCGTCGTGTGCGACGGCCAGGTCGAGTGGCGCACCGGGACCGCCGCGTGGGTGGACGTGCCGCTCGGCGGCGTCCGCGGCGTCGCGGTCGACGGCAACTCGTACACGCTCGCGCGGGTCGGGGCGTCGGCGTGCGAGGGCGTGCAGGTCGAGACCATGACCGCCATCGGCGTGACGCCGGCGACGCCGACCACCCCGGTGGGGTGCAACCCGGCGCCGACCACGGGGCCGATCGCGATCGACCGGGCCGGGCAGTCCGTGTGGATGTGGGGGGGCGACACGGTCGCGGTGTCCGCGGACGGCGGCAAGACGTGGTGAGCCGGGGCACACCGTGACGGCGGAGCGGGTCCGGCCGGCAGCTGCTCCGGCGGGAACGCAGGAGTGGAGCCGCACGTACTCGCGGCGCGTGCTGGTCACTGACCTGCTCGCGGTGATCTGGGTCGTGTTCGGCGTGCAGATCGCATGGCTCGGCTTCGACTCGAACCTCGCCACGAACACCGCGGACCTGCGCCTGAGCTACACCGGCATCTCGTTCGTCGTCATCGTCGTGTGGATGGTCGCGCTCGCGATCTACGACACCCGGGGCAGCCGGTTCATCGGGGTGGGCAGTGCCGAGTACCGCCTGGTCGCGGACTCGAGCGTGCGCGTCTTCGGACTGCTCGCGATCGCGGCGTTCCTGCTGCACGTCGACCTGGCCCGGGGCTACGTGCTCATCGCGTTCCCGGTCGGGATCCTCGTCCTGCTGCTCTCGCGTTGGATGTGGCGGCAGTGGCTCGTCGCCGAGCGCAAGCACGGCGGGTACTCCGCCCGGGTCCTGCTCGTCGGGTCGACTGCGAGCGTCCTCCACATCGGTCGCGAGCTCGCCCGGGCCCCTGAGGCCGGTTACCGGGTCGTCGGGGCCGCGGTGTCCAACGGGACCCGCGGTGTGCTGGACGGCTCGACGATCGAGAGCTTCGGCGGCATCGACGACGTGGCGTCTGCGCTCCAGCTGACCGGTGCTGACACCGTCGTCATCACCAGCTCGGACGACCTGCCGCCCGAGCGCGTCCGCCAGCTCAGCTGGTCGCTCGAGCCCGGCCGGCAGCACCTGGTCGTCGCGCCGAGCCTGACCGACATCGGTGGTCCGCGCATCCACACCCGACCGGTGCAGGGTCTGCCGCTGATCCACGTCGAGACTCCGACCTACTCCGGCCGCAAGCTTTACACCAAGCGCGCGTTCGACCTGGTCGGATCAGCTGCGCTCCTGATCGTCCTGTCGCCGGTGCTGCTCGTCCTCGCGCTGCTCGTCAAGACGTCGTCGCCCGGACCCGTGTTCTTCCGGCAGGAGCGCGTCGGCCTGAACGGCTCGACCTTCCGGATGGTCAAGTTCCGCTCCATGGTCGTCGACGCCGAGGCCCGTCTGCAGGAGCTCAGCACGCTCGACCGGGCCGAGGGCAACGCCGTCCTGTTCAAGATGAAGAACGACCCCCGGGTCACCCGCATCGGTGCCTTCATGCGGCGGTACAGCCTGGACGAGGTGCCGCAGCTGTTCAACGTCCTCGTCGGCGACATGTCCCTCGTGGGTCCGCGTCCGCCGCTCGCCCGCGAGGTCGAGCGCTACGACTCCCACGTGCACCGACGGTTCCTGGTGAAGCCGGGCATGACCGGTCTCTGGCAGGTCAGCGGTCGGTCGGACCTGTCGTGGGAGGACTCGGTGCGGCTTGATCTGTACTACGTGGAGAACTGGTCGATCATTGGGGATGTCGCCCTGCTCTGGCGTACCGCGCGGGCGGTTTTCGGGAGCAGCGGTGCTTACTGAACGGCGCGACCTTGAAGGGCACGAGGAGGATGGTTCGATGCCCTTGCCCAAACGGCGCGCGAGGTCTCTGAGGAGGGCTGCCGCCGCGGGTTGGGTGCTCAACACCCTCGCCCTTGCACTCGCTGGGGTTCTTTTGATCCCGGCCCTTGTCGGAGCACTAGGGCCACGTACGTGGGCGCATGTCGCTGTGGCACAGTCGATAGGTGCGCTAGCGGGAGTGGTCATCGGCTTCGGTTGGGGAGTCGCTGGTCCGGTCCGGGTTGCCCACGCTTCAGCTGCAGGTCAACGCAGCGAATATGTCCAGTCATTGATCATCCGCGTCGCGCTGGCCGTCCTGGTTTGCCCAGTCGCGGCGCTGGCTGCCTTCGCGGTGACAGGTACCTGGTCCTGGACAGTCGCCCTTGCTGTGACTGCGGTCGCGCTCGTCGGCTGCGGGCCGACTTGGTTCTTCGTCGGACGTGGGAAGCCCTTCGCCTCGCTCCTGCTCGACACTGTTCCGCGTGTGGCTGGCACTGTCGGCGCAATTACTCTGGCTGCGCAGGGGTCGTCAGTGATCGCGATCTTTATCGCACAGTTGGCTGGCATCATCGTTGGACTGATTGCATCGACGATCTATGTGCTGCGAATGACTGGGCATCATGAAACGGTCAGGACCTCACGGCAGCAACTGGTCCATTCAGTCTGGACCCAGACGCCCGGCATGGTGTCTGCACTAGTCGCGACGCTCTACACGACCTTGCCCATCACCATTGTTGCCGCCTTCGCACCTTCCGCGTTGCCGGTGTACGCCCTGGTAGACAAGCTACAGAAGCAGGTCTCGTCCTCAATTTCGCCCGTCATCCAGATCCTCCAGGGATACGTTGCGCGGGCTTCTGAGGGTCAGCGAGGGGCGCGTCTGCGAAGATCGTTCTTGGGCGTGGCGAGCTTGTCCTTGACCGGGGCCGTGCTCTTCTCGTTCGTCGGTACTGATATTCTCCGTTGGCTCTCATCTGGGCAGATCGCGATCGGGGCAATCGCCGTCATCTTGCTCGGATCCACCTTCGGTATCATCTTGTTCGAGCAATTTTTGAGCCGTGCGGTGATTCCCCGCCTCGACATGCTTAAGCGTCTCCCGATTGCGACGATCGCTGGAGCGATAGTCGGGCTGATCTTGGTGATGATCCTGGTCATGAGCTCCGGCGCAGTGGGCGCCCTCCTGGGTGTCGCTATCGGGTTGGCCGTGACCGTCGTCCTCGAACTTTTGATCGTCTGGAGAGGTGCAAGGCAGTGAAGCGAGCGATAGTTGTCGCTACAAAAGGCCGACCAGAAGAGCTGGCAGCGAGCATCCGAGCCATCATGCGGGCGGGCGGCCGGCCGGACGAGGTGTGGGTATCGGCTGTCGAAGCTGCCGACGTTGCGACCCTCGAGCAGAACGTCCACTTCATCTTCGGGGCGGCCGGCGCTGCGAGCCAGCGGAACCGCGCCCTCGAGGCTCTTCCGCCAGTCGATGTTGTGTACTTCTTCGATGACGACATGCTCGTACACCGCACCTACTTCGAGCGCTGCGAGGCGCTCCTGGAAAAAGACGGGGCGGTGGTCGGTGTAACAGGAACGCTGCTTTATGACGGCGCCGCCTCAGGGGCAATCGATATTGAGTCCGGCGAGAAATTGATCGCGGGCACGGAAGCGTCCGATGACCACTCATCATTGCCTGTCGGGAATCTGTACGGTTGCAACTTTGCCGTGCGAGGGCGCTTTCTCGAGCTGGAGCGTTTCGACGATGAGCTTCCGCTCTATTCCTGGCTTGAGGACCTGGACTTGTCCCGCCGCTTGGCCCGTCATGGGAAGTTGCGACGAGTTCTCGGCGCGGAGGGCGTGCACTTGGGCTCGAAGAGCGGAGGGCGGCAAAGCCATCTCCGGTTTGGCTACTCGCAGGTCGCTAACGTTCTCTACTTGCACAGGAAGCGGAGCATTGTCCTCAGAGACGTGATGCGACTGATCCTGCGGCCATTGCTCGCCAACGTAGTGGGTGCGCTCAGGAATCGTGACGGGAGACGAGCGCGTCTGCTCGGTAACAGGTTGGCCTTGCTGGATGCAGCAAGAGGCAGGGTGACGCCCGGGAGGATCACTTCTCTATGACTTCTGAAAGGCGCTTGCTTGGTGCGAATTCCACACTTGGCGCCCCAGCAAGCGAGTCGAACGTGACAGAGCCCGTTGAAAAGAGCGCTCTCGGTTACCGGCTACTTGCATACCTAGTGGGTATGGCTGCCCTTACCTCAAGCTGGAGCGCCATCCGAATCGGGGGCTCTACGATTGCTGATATCTGCTTGGTGATAGCGGCGGCGATTGCGGTCCTCCTCATTGGCGTTCGCCACCTGCGAATGAAGTTTTGGATGTTTGGCCCGCTGGTATTCGGGCTCTTGCTCATGGCCCGAGATGTGATCCTGCTTGATCGACCTCTCAATGGATCTGATGACGAAACTTTGGGCATCAGCCCGTTGCAGATGTTCCTCAGAGTGTCGTTGTCGACATTCGGAGTCGCCGCTGCGGTTAGTATTGCTGGGTACATTGGAAGGCGTAGCCTGATCAGGCTACTTTGGACATGGGTTGCGGGCATCGCAGTGAGTGCCGTTTGGGCTCTTGCTCAGGGCCAGGGAATCGTTGCTCCTACGCTGGATTTGCTGCAGCTCAACGGAGCTTTCCGGTACGCGGGACTGACAAGCCACCCCAACGCCCTGGCGCAGTCGCTGGTTCTCTCCATCCCGGTTCTATTTCTCGGTCCAGTTCGATCGCACAGGTTCGCGAGCTTGATTCGTCCGCTTCTGCTTCTGCTCTGGGGATTTGCGCTTTGGCAGACCGGATCTCGCGCGGGTCTACTTGTGGGGTTTCTTGCGGTGGTGGTGTGCGCCGCTGCCGTCGCTGCGAGGTCTGGGGCGCTGAAATGGGCGCTACCAATTGTCCTCGCTGGAGTCGTAGCAGCCGTGTTTGTCGGCCCTCGTGTGATTGCTGGGACGCGATTTGCGGTCGACTCTGGTGCCAGCGCCAGCGACGTCAGTCGAGCTGCTGCTCTTTCGGACGGTTGGACCGACTTTCTTTCCAGCCCGCTCATCGGGGCTGGCTTTGGCATTTGGGTTGGCGAACTTGCGCCGCTGGTGATGCTCGTATCCGGCGGTGCCACGTTCCTCGTTGTTTACAGTATTTTCGCGTTCAAGCCCCTGCTGGCGATGCGGGACAACCTGGGTGACAGTGCCGTGCTTTGCTGTTTGATCGCGGGCGCACTCGTCCCCGTACTCGGCTTGCTCAATAACGGATTCACTGAGCGATACACGTTCTGGCCCGCTCTCATCGGTTTCGCCTTGAGCGCGGCTGGCATGCGTTTGCGGATTTACGGCGAAGACTCACGGATAGGCTGAAGAGACCTGTTCCGCTACGAACGAGAGGCTGAACTTGCGCTGAGCGACTTGTCGTCCGAGGCGACCTAGGCGTTCTGTTCCGCGGCGATCTGTCAGGAGTTCGACAATCACTGTGGCGAGGTCTGTTGCTGACCCGTCGAAGGTGGCAACGCATCCATCGGCGTGCAGTCGGTCGGCGAGCTCAGCTGTTCTGTTGATTACTACCGCAGTTTCCTCCACCATGGCTTCTAGAACAGTCATGCCGAAAGGCTCGCCTGGTGCCGGCAGAACGTAAATGAGTGAGCTGGCCATCAAGAGTGGGACGTCAGTGGGGTCTACGGGGCCGATGATCTTGAGCTTAGGCGAGCCATCTTTGCGCGCTGTCGCGAGGATGTTCTGGAGGTCGCCTTCATCGGGCCCAGCGAGAATGAAGCTGACGTCAGGAAAGTCCTTGCTGATGAGATTCACGGCTTCGGCGAAAAGCTTGCCGCCTTTCCGAGGGTGCAAGCGCGCAAGGAAGGTGACGTTCGTCCTCGGTAGATGATGCGGTTCGGAAATACGTATCCCATTGTCGAGGAGTGCGACTGCAGAATGGGGGGCGAGTCGCTTGATGTCTTCAGCCTCGGACGGCGTCAGAGCAAATATCCTGTTCGCTTTCGCTGCGACTCCGCGTACGGCGACGAAGTCGAGGATCTTTGCTGCGATATTACTTGCCTTGTCAATCATTCCGTGCGTTTGCAGAACATAATTGCGCTTGAAGGCGCGCGCAACTGCGGCTATCGGAAGCGTGGTGAGGTCACGGGCCAAGTGAACGTGGATGACGTCGAATCGGCGGAAGTGGCGGAAGAGCCAGAACACCATGCCCGGGGAAACGAGGCCTGCGTACCCGAGTTGTGGCAAAAGCCGAAATGACCGGAAGGTTCGTACACTCTCCGTCGAGCGGTAAGGTGAGTCGTGGGCGCTGCCCGAAACGACGAAGACGTCGAGCCCTTGCTCGCGCTGTTCCGCCGCCAGATCGAGGGCAACTCGCTGAGGTCCTCCATAGCGACCGTCTGCTGTCAAAAGGCCGACAACGTGCAGCACGCGGGTCGGTCCTGTCCCTCCACTCACGCCTCGTCCTTGCTCTCATCCGGAAATCTCGGCCCGATTTCGACGAGAGGATTGCCGCCGTAGATGGTGCCAGGGCGGAGATTCCCCTTGACCACCGACAAAGGGCGAACAAGTGCTGACCGTCCGACGTCGGATCCCCCCAGGACGATGCACCGCGAGGTGATCCATGCACCCGACCGGATCGATATTGGCCGCGTAATGAGAGCCATGTCTCTCCGGTGTGCGTGGCTACCAGTGGTCAGGAAGGTCTCCTGGGAGATGACTGCGTTATCTTCAACGGTGATCGGGGCCTGGTTGTGGAACCAAACGCCATCACCAATCCAACAATCCGATCCAACTGTGAGCTTCCACGGGAACGTGACCCTCGTGCGTGGCCGAAAAATCACCCCAGTGCCTATTGTGGCGCCAAAGAGACGTAGAGCGCGGATCCTCAATGAGGAACTGATCTGCCAAGGGTTCGTCACGAAAACGAGTTCGAATATGTTCCATAGCAGGACGATCACTAGGGGGCGCCCCCATGATGACCGCGCTCCAGGTGCTTCTGCGAGCGGGATCGCCGGTCGTTCGCCCGAATCTCTTTCGTTGGGTTCCATAAAGGTCAGCCGTCTCTTCTCACAGATGAACGAAGCATGTGCTCGATGCCGCTGACGAAGCTGTCCACCATGGCCGAGAGTGGGGGCTGTCCGGCGATCTCACGGAGGCGCTGTTGTAGTTGTGATAAGTACAACGGATCGGTGGCACCTCGCGCAAGGGAGTCCGCGAGAGCGTGGCCGCTAGCCTGAGTCACCACCGCGTTCGCACCCGGTGTCAGGTACTCGAACTCTGGCGCATGTCGGGCGCCGTTCGTCGTGATGATTGGCAACCCGAGTACAGGGCTCTCGACGGCCAGTAAGCCGACCCGGCCCGGGTTGAGCAAGGCTACACTTCGAGCTGCCATGTCCGCCTTGATTGCGTCATCGGCACGGCCCATCAAGACAACCTGTCCCCGCTCCTGGGCCGGGTGGAGCAGATCTCTCTGTTTGCCGCTTCCGGCTACGAGCAGCCTGACGCTCGACCCGCTGTTCCAAAGTATTTCAAGTGCGTCCGCCACGAGATCGATGCGTTTCGATGCGTCCAGACCGCCGATGTAAGAGAAAGTACGGGCGCGGTCGGCTTCGTCCACAGTCGGCAGCGCTGACCGCTGGTCGATTGCGCGTTGAAGGCTCGAGAGATCGACAGTGTTGTTGAGCGTGAAGACTCCGTCAGCCCGGGCGCCCCATCTACGTGCCGTATCGGCCCCGGACGCTGTGTACGCCAGCACAGCGTGAGCTCGCCGCACCTGCCACTTCTTGATTGCGCGTCCCGCGAAGGAGCCCTTCGACACGTAGTCGTCGACATGCCCCCAGACGCCGACCGGGATGTGGGCTCTCGTCAAGGCGTTGAAGGTATCGATCGAGCCGGCGGCGAGTTCGACCACGCAGACGTCCACCTGCCGAAGGTGCCCGAGCGCACCTGTCGAGCGCCAACGAAGTGGCCCGAGGGCATGCCGACGAGTCTGGAGAGGCACTTCGATTCCCGGCAACCGGGCCGTGTCTCCCCGAACGGCCTGATCTGCATCTGCGGTTCCGGCGAGGACGACAAATGTGTGCCCTTGGCCGCGTAATCGCGCCTCCACCGCTTCGAAAAACGGAATGCGATATTCTGGAATGTAGGGCTGAACGACAGCGACGGACGCCATGCGACTCCATTCGATACTGGCGCTCCGAGGCGCAGGAGAGAAAAGATGGCAACTGCTGGACTGTCCACGATCCCCAGGTCGCAGCCTTGCCCCCTAGCCTAGGGTCAACGAAGCGCACTCGGCAGCAGACTTGCTGTCCAATGGATGACCACTTGCATGAAACCACCAATCGTGGGGCGGGTGTGGGGGCGAGACACCTTGGGTGCTCGGTCGGCCGCTGTGTCGGATTGGACGTCAGGGCGCTAGCCAATCACCCCTGCCGTCCACGGGTGGTTACGCGCGCAGTCGAAGTGCGATCCCATAACGCCTGTTATGTTCAGCCGGTGACGACCCCCTTGTCGGTTCTGCTGATTGGCATGAACTACACCCCCGAGACCACTGGGATCGCGCCGTACTCGGCAGGTCTGGCCGAGGAGCTCGCGCGCCGCGGCTTCCGCGTGCGCGCCTTGACTGCGCACCCCCACTATCCGCAGTGGCGGTTTGACGGTGAGCCTCTCCGTCGATCTCGTGAGTCGCGAGCTGGCGTGGTCGTAGAGCGGTTCCGTCACCGCCTTCCCTCGAAGCCGAGCGGGGCGTCGCGTGCAGCGTCGGAGATATCGTTCGGACTCGCTTCGTCGCTGGCACGGTTCGGCCGGCCGGACGCCATCGTGCTCGTGTCGCCCGCGCTCTTGTCCAGTGCGATCGCGTTTCTCCGTGCACGGCTCGGCGGACGGACTCCCGTGATCGTCTGGGTTCAGGACCTGTACTCGCTCGGATTGCGGGAGCTCGGTGAACGACCGGGTCGACTTGCGCGGGCGGTCGCGGCGCTCGAGGGATGGTTGCTCAGGAGAGCGGACGCGGTCGTTGTGATCCACGAGCGATTCCGTGACACGGTTGTCCAGCAGCTCGGGGTCGCTCCGAGTGCCGTGACAGTCGTGCGTAACTGGTCGCACCTGGAGGACGGTGAACCGATCGACCGGGCTGCCGCACGAGCGGAACTCGGTTGGACGGACGACGAATTCGTCGTTCTGCATGCCGGCAACATGGGCGTCAAGCAGGGGCTCGAGAACGTCGTCGAGGCGGCAAAGCTCGCTGGAACAAATGGCAGTCAGGTCCGTTTCGTGCTCCTCGGCGATGGGAACCAGCGCCGCGTACTCCAGCGGGCCGCCGAGGATGTCCCCTCATTGCAGATGCTCGGTTCGCTCCCTGACGCTGAGTTCCGCCGCGCCCTCGCGGCCGCAGATGCGCTGCTCGTCAACGAGAAGCCAGGTGTCGCGGGGATGGCGGTCCCGAGCAAGCTCACCTCCTACTTCAGTACCGGCCTTCCCGTCGTGGCAGCGACGGACCCGGGGAGCGTTACCGAAAGCGAGGTGGTCCTGTCTGGCGGTGGCGTCCCCGTTGCGGCTGGCGACCCTCGAGCGCTGCTCGAGGTGGCTGAGGGACTCTCAACCGACCCGCAGCGGGCTGCGGAGATGGGCCTCGCCGGTCAGCGCTTCCGTCGGGAGCGTCTGTCCAGCCAGGCATCATTCAACACTTATGCTCAACTTCTGCAGGGGCTGACGCGGGGACGTCGGGCTGCTACCTCCACGGGATCGGGAAACGATTGACCAAGCGCGCACTCATCACGGGCATCACCGGACAGGACGGGTCGTATCTGGCTGAGCTGCTGCTCCGGAAGGGGTACGAGGTGCACGGAGTCATCCGCCGCGCCTCGACCTTCAACACCTCGCGGATCGACCACCTCTACGTCGACCCGCACAACCCGGACGCCAAGCTCTTCCTGCACTACGGCGACCTCGGTGACGGGGCGCGGCTCGTCAGCCTGCTCGGCGAGCTGAAGCCGGACGAGGTCTACAACCTGGCCGCGCAGTCGCATGTGCGCGTCTCGTTCGACGAGCCAGAACACACCGGTGACGTCACGGGCGTCGGCTCGATGCGCATGCTCGAGGCCGTCCGGATGTCCGGCATCCACACGCGCTTCTACCAGGCATCGTCGTCCGAGATGTTCGGCGCGACGCCGCCCCCGCAGAACGAGGAGACGCCGTTCTGGCCGCGCTCCCCGTACGGCGCCGCGAAGGTCTACAGCTACTGGGTGACCCGGAACTACCGCGAGGCGTACGGCATGTTCGCCGTCAACGGCATCCTCTTCAACCACGAGTCCCCGCGCCGCGGTGAGACGTTCGTGACCCGGAAGATCACCCGTGCGGTGGCGCGGATCAAGGCGGGGCTCGAGGACCATGTCTACCTCGGCAACCTCGACTCGGTGCGTGACTGGGGCTACGCCGCGGAGTACGTCGAAGGCATGTGGCGGATGCTGCAGGTCGACGAGCCGGACGACTTCGTCCTCGCCACCGGGGGCAACTTCACAGTGAAGGACTTCCTGTCGACGGCGTTCTCGCACGCCGGGCTGAACTGGGAAGACCACGTCCGGTTCGACGAGCGCTACCTGCGCCCGAGCGAGGTGGACGCCCTGGTCGGCGACGCGTCGAAGGCCAAGGAGAAGCTCGGCTGGAAGGCCACGGTCGACACGGCGGAACTCGCCCGCATCATGGTCGACGCCGACATCGAGGCGCTCGACCACGAGGGCCGTCCGTGGATCGACACCGTGAAGCTCGCGAGCTGGGAGTCCTGATGACCGAGACCTCCTTCACCCCCGGGCCGCTCGATCGGTCCGACCGCGTGTACATCGCCGGCCACCGTGGACTCGTGGGCTCCGCGGTGCAGCGGAAGTTCGAGGCCGAGGGCTTCACCGACCTCGTGAGCCGGACGTCCGCCGAGCTGGACCTCAAGGACCGCGCCGCGGTCTTCGAGTTCTTCGCGCAGGAGCGCCCGAAGCACGTCGTGCTCGCGGCCGCGAAGGTCGGCGGGATCCTCGCGAACAACACCTACCCGCACGACTTCCTCAGCGAGAACCTGCAGATCCAGGTGAACGTCATGGACGCTGCGGTCGAGCACCGTGTCGAGCGCCTGGTGTTCCTCGGGTCGTCGTGCATCTACCCGAAGCTCGCCGAGCAGCCGATCCACGAGGACGCCCTGCTGACCGGGCACCTGGAGCCGACGAACGACGCGTACGCGATCGCGAAGATCGCGGGGATCCTGCAGGTGCAGGCCGTGCGTCGACAGCACGGACTGCCGTGGATCTCGGCGATGCCGACGAACCTGTACGGGCCCGGCGACAACTTCTCGCCGACGGGGTCGCACGTCCTGCCCGCACTGATCCGTCGCTACGACGAAGCGGTCCAGGACGGCGTGGACTGCGTCGAGAACTGGGGCACCGGGACACCGCGCCGCGAGTTCCTGCACGTCGACGACATGGCCGCCGCGGTGTTCCACCTGATCGAGCACTACGACGGGCCCGACCAGGTCAACGTCGGCACCGGATCGGACGTGACGATCCGCGAGATCGCCGAGACCATCGCGAAGGTCGTCGGGTTCGAGGGCGAGACCGTGTGGGACACGTCGAAGCCCGACGGCACGCCGCAGAAGCTGCTCGACGTGTCGAAGCTCGCCGAGGCAGGGTGGACCGCGCAGATCGGGCTCGAGGACGGTCTGCGCAGCACGATCGACTGGTTCCACGAGAACGCCGACTCGATCCGTCAGTGACGGGTGGCGGACATGAGGGACCGTAAGATTGTCCTCATGTCCGACCTGCCCGAGTCGCGACGCACTGCTGTACGCCGGGGGAACAGGGCCCGGATCGTGCTGTGGATCGTCTTGGCCATCGTCCTGCTCGTCATCCTCGCCGTCGCCTGGGTGGGGGTGCGCGGTGTGCTCGCGAAGGGCCACCTGGAGAACGCCGTCGCCGACGTCCAGACACTCCGGACACAGCTGACGGGTGGCGACACCGCGAGTGCGGAGAAGACGGCCGCGCACCTGGAGGACGAAGCCGGCGCGGCCCGCTCGTTGACCGGCGACCCGGTCTGGCGCGCTTCGGAGCACGTCCCGTTCTTCGGCACCAATCTGCGTGCGGTCCGTCAGATCGCCGGCGTCGTCGACGACGTGTCGCAGGGTGCGGTCAGCCCGGTCGCGAGCGTCGTCGGCAAGCTCGGCACCGACTCGTTCGCGCCGAAGAACGGCAAGGTCGACCTGCAGCCCCTCGCGCAGGCGCAGGCACCGGTGGCCAAGGCGACCGCGACGATCGACAAGGCCGTCAAGGACGCCGATGCGATCGACACCGCCAACACGCTGTCGCCGGTGACGTCCGCGGTCAACCAACTCAGGAACGCCCTGACGTCCGTGCACGGCCAGGTCGACACCGCGAACCGCGTGGTGCAGCTCGCCCCGGCGATGCTCGGCGCCGACGGCGACCGCCAGTACCTGCTGCTCTTCCAGAACAACGCCGAGCTGCGCGCCGGTGGCGGGATCCCCGGCGCTGTGGCGCTCCTCAACGTGAACGACGGCTCCGTCGCCTTCGGGGACCAGCGCTCGGGCTCCTCGTTCGGGCCCTACCCCGAGTCGGTGCTCCCGCTCGACGACGGCACGAAGGGACTCTACGGCGACATCACCGGGCAGTACATGCAAGACGTCACGCTCACCCCGCGCTTCGACGTCTCCGGCAAGCTCGCCCAGGCGATGTGGCAGCGCGAGACCGGGCAGCAGGTCAACGGCGTCATCGCCATCGACCCCGTGACCCTCGGCTACCTCCTCAAGGCCACCGGCCCCGTGCAGCTCGCGACCGGTGACACGCTCACGTCCGACAACGCCGTCAAGCTGCTCCTGAGCGAGGCGTACGCGAAGTACTCCGACCCGAAGGTGCAGGACGCGTTCTTCGCCTCGGCAGCCAGCGCGGTCTTCGAGAAGGTCTCGAGCGGCGGGTTCGACGCAAAGCAGTTCGTCGCCGCGCTGACGCAGTCGGCGGGGGAGGGACGGCTCCGCCTCTGGAGCGCCGACTCGTCCGAGGAACAGCTCATCGACGGCACGGCCGTCGCCGGCACGCTGCCGACCGCTGACCAGGAGACCCGGCAGTTCGGCGTCTACCTGAACGACGGCACCGGCTCGAAGATGGACTACTACCTGCAGAAGACGATCTCGGTGGGATCCTCGGTCTGCCGGAAGGACGGCCTGCCGACCTCCGCGGTCGAGGTCACGATCAAGAACACCGCGCCAGCCGACGCGGCCACCAGCCTGCCGGAGTACGTGACCGGCGGTGGCGCGTTCGACACCGAGCCCGGCAAGATCAAGACGCTCATCGCGGTCTACGCGCCGCAGAACGCGATCTTCCTCGGCGCCTCGCAGGACGGCAAGGCGGTCGGTGTGCAGACGGCGACCGACGACGGCCACCCGGTTGCGCAGCTGCGGACCGTCCTGGCGCCGGGCGAGAGTGCGACGTTCCGCGTCGCCTTCCTCGGGCAGGCCAAGAACGCGAAGGCCGGCACGGAGGTGCTGTCCACCCCGGGTGTCGAGCAGACGAAGACCCTGCCGCTGCGGTTCGACTGCGCCGCTCCGGTCCCGCAGGGCTAGCGCGAACCATAGGACTGCTGCGGGCGCCGAGGCGGCAGCTTCCGGCGTGTTGATCCGCCAAACGCGATCTGAGCCGACCCCAGATCGGGGGGTGCGACCTGCTTCCTGAGCACCACGACCGCGTTCGCACCCAGCGCTCAGCCGGTGGAGGCAAGCGCCGGACTTGATGCCCCATGCGACGTTGACCTGGGGTTTCGGGTGCCGAGGACTGTGTCGTGAGGGTGTGGGTGCCCTTGGTGTGACTCGTCCACCCAAGGTCTCGCCGCGTTACATTTCGCGAAACTTTCGGATCCGGTGGCAACAACCTGAGGATTCCCGCTAGATTGAGGGAACTTCGCCATAGCAACCGCGTGCACCACGTGGTTCGCGCGCGGTGCACGGGCTCTGGGTGTCAGGGTCTGATGGATCAGATCACTAGGGGAAACACTTCTATGAAGAAGCTCATCGCCGCTGCCGTCCTCGCGGGCGCAGCTTTCATCGCCATCCCGACCGCGGCCAACGCTGCTGGGTACACGCCGGACTCCGACGTGTCGGTCTCGGGTAGCTACACCGCCGGGGGCACGGCGACGGTCGCCTTCACGCCGGGCGCCTTCCAGGACAACGAGTCGGTCCGCGTGCAGGTCACCGGTGCCGGTGCGGTCACGCTCGGCGCCCTGCCGACCACGACCGTCTCGAAGGACTACACCGCGAACGCCGACGGCTCGCTCACCGTGCGCGTCACGTTCCCGGCCGGTGGCTCGGGCACGTACAACCTGACCGCGACGGGCGCGACCTCCGGTGTGACCGGCTTCGCGACCTTCACGATCGCCCCGGCCGGCGCGACCTCGGTCGCCGCCAACGGCAACACCGGCACCCCCGGTGAGCTCGCCTTCACGGGTGGCACCATCTCCACGCTCGGCCTCTGGGCTGCCGGTGGCGCCATCGTCCTCGGTGGTGGCCTGCTGGTCGTCCGCAAGTCGGTCCGTCGCCAGCGCGAGACCGTCTGAGCCTCGCTCGACTGACAGAACCCCCCGGCACCTCGGTGCCGGGGGTTCTTCTCGTCGTGGGACGAGTGGTCGTCAGGCGGGTGGTCGTCAGGCGACGAGCAACGCGATCGCCACGACGGCGACCACCGCCAGCGGCGCGGCGATCCACAACCACCACGGGAACATCGAGGGCGGATGGTAGGGGCGGCGTTCGGGTCGGGCCATGCGCTGACGGTAGGTCACGTTTGTTTCCGGCAGGGGCGCGCTCTGTGCTTCTTCAGTCGTCAGTGCCGAACTCGGACAGCATGCCCGATGCAACAACGACCGCTCAGGCCTGCCGCACCCGCCCCAGCACCACGACCCCCAGCAGCACCCCGAGCACGGCCCCCGAGGTGTTCGCGAGCACGTCGTCCACCGACGCGAACCGCGCCGGCAGGAACAGCGCCTGCGTCGTCTCGATCGCGCAGCTCACCAGGAAGCCGCCGAGCATCCCCACCCACCACCGCCGGGCGCCGAGCAGGAGCACGGCCAGGAACCCGAACGGCGCGAAGAACACCACGTTCGCCGTGAACTCGACCGCGCTGTACCCGAGCCACGACGGCGCCCCGAGTCGCTGCCCGGCCGCGAGGGCCCGCACGAGCCACGGGTGGATCCCGCCGTCGACCGGCGTCCCCCACGTCGCCACGAGCACCACCAGCAGCCCGTAGGCCCCCGCGATCGTCCACGCCACCCGCTTGCTCCGCACCGAGGCGTGCGCCGCCCGCTCCCGCGCGTGCACCGCCGCGTCGAGCAGGCTGCCGAGCAGCACCCCGACCAGTCCGGCGGTCGCGACGTCCCGGAAGCGGTCCCACCGTCCGTCGGCGTGCACCGCCGCGGCCGCGGCGAGCACCAGGACGAGCAGTCCGCTCACGTCCGCGCGCTGCCGCACACCACCCGGCCTGGAGGCACGCCCCACCACCGCGAGCAGCACCGGCACCGGGACGGTCACCACCGTCACGACCATCGCCATCGCGAAGCCCGGGTCGACGTCGAGGGTGCCGTGCCCGAGGGCGCGCAGCGCCGCGAGGGCGCGGCCCAGGGCGGACCGCAGCCCGTCCGCGGTGCCCGGCACGAGCAGGAGGGCGACCAGCAGTCCGACCGCCGCCCACAGCACGATCCGGACGGCGGTCGTCCTGCTCGCGGTGGTCACGGGAACCGACCGTACTGTGCCGCGCCTCCCGGCCGCTGGCGACCGTCCGACGGCCGCGACGTCCCCCGGGAAGTCGTTCATCCGCGAAACGAGTACCCCGTTTCGGGCCTGTACCCCGTTCTTGCGTCCCCCAACCCCGGATTTCCGGGGATACCCGATCGATCGCATTGGTGCGACCCGTGAATCGGCGGGCATCGCTGGCGCTGCCGACGGTCGGCCCCGTAGGTTTCTGATGTCAGCAGATGTACCCCGGATCGCGAAGGAGAGCGACAAATGAGCATCACCGTCACCACCGACAGCCGAGCCGAGGTCACGCTCGACACCGAGACCGTCGACGTCATCGCGATCCTCGAAGCGGAAGCCGAGCACGCCGGTCGTGCCGCCCGCGCGAAGACCACCTGGACGCAGGAAGACGACGGCGAGTGGATCGCCAACTACGGCGGCTACTTCGGCGGCACCGTCGACAAGCGCGACGGCCGTTACGTCGCCTCCGACACCTTCGGCCTGGTCGTCGGCGACTTCGCCACGCTCGAGGACGCCCAGGCCAAGCTCGCCGACCAGCTGCACGTCATGCTGCCGGCCGTCATCCGGCCGATCGACTAGTGCCTGGCGACCATCTCGGCCCGTCGTCGGACGGGCCCCGCGACAACACCACACTGCACGGATCCACCAGCACCACCATCACGAGGAGCACCACCATGAGCACGAGCGTCACCAGCAGCCACCAGGCCGAGGTGACCGTGGACACGGCGACCATCGAGGTCATCACCGGCATCGCTGCCGGGGTCGTGTCACCCGACGCACCGGCCCGGGCGCACGTCGTCTGGTCCGAAGCCGACACGGGGCTCTGGGCGGCGAACTACGGCGGGTACTACGGGGGAGTGGTCGACCAGCAGGGCGCGCACTTCTTCGTTTCGGACACCTACGGGCAGTACGTCGGGGACTTCCGGTCCCTGCACGAAGCCCAGGACCGTCTGGCGGAGCGGCTCCACGAGCTGCTGCCGGACGTGCGGCGGACGCTCGACTGAGCCGATCCGCACGCAACGGCGAAGGGCCGGGACACCATCTGGTGTCCCGGCCCTTCGCCGTTCTTGATCAGCTGGTTTCCGGTCAGCGCTCCTGTGCCGTGCGGCGGCGGTGCAGCAGGACCAGGCCGAGGCCGATCGCCATCAGGACGAACGAGGCGCCGAGGCCGGGCCACAGCACGTCGCTGCCGGTGAAGGCCAGACGGTCGCCGCTCGGGGTGGTGACGATGACGCCGCCGCCCTTCGCCGGGTTCTGCGTGATGCCGGGCACGACCGGGATCGTGACCGAGACCGCCGCGGTGGCGCGGCTGCCGTCCTCGCCGGCGACCGAGTACCGGATCGTGGCGGTCCCGGCGTAGCCGTCGACCGGGGTGAAGGTGACCGTGCCCGAGGGCTGGACCGTGAAGGTGCCCTCGCCGGCGATCGTCACGGTGTCGACGAGCTTGCCCGTCTTCGGGTCGACCAGACGGACCGATGCGGGGTCGATCGGCGCGGTGCCGGGGCCGTCGTTGCCGAGGACGTCGACGACGGTCGCGGTGCCGGGCTTGCCGTCACGGTGGTCCGCCTTCGCGGTCGGCGGGGTGCCGACGACCACGGTCATGACGGCGTCGCTCGTGCGCCCGTCGGTGTCCGTGATCCGGTAGTTCCCCTGCGTCGGACCCGAGAACCCCGGTTCCGGCGTGAAGGTCACGGTCCCGTCCGCGTCGTTCACCGACCAGACACCGTTCCGGGGCACCGCGATGCGGGACACCGAGGCGCCGGAGCCGTCGATCAGCCGGACGGTGGTCCGGACGATCGGCGTCGCGGCGTTCCCGGCGTCGTCGTTGCTCAGGACCGACATCGTCACCGGGGTGTCCATCGCGGTGCTCGCCCAGTCGTCGTGCGCGGCGGGCGCGACCGAGGTGACCGTGACGGTGATCGTCGCAGCAGCGGACACCCCGCCCGTGTCGGCGACCCGGTAGGTCACCGGCGCGGCAGCGCCACCGAAGCCCTGCGCCGGGGCGAACGTCACCTTCCCGGTCGCCGGGTCGACGGTGTAGGTGCCCTGGCCGGCGACGGTCAGCTGCTTGCCGTCCGTGCTGACCGCGGCGCCGTCCGGCTGGCCCGTCGCCGGGAACACCACGCTGGCGGGATCGAGCGGCGTGCCGTCCTCGACGCCGGGGCCGTCGTTGCTCAGGACCGTGATCGAGACCGGGGTGTTCTGCTCGGTCGTCGCGCTGTCGTCCTTCGCCGCCGGGCCGACCGGGGTGACCGTGGCGGTGATCGTCGCCGTGGCGGTGTGCCTGTCGACGTCGGCGACCTGGTAGGTCACCGGCGTCGCGGTGCCGCGGAACGTCGGCTCGGGCGTGAAGGTCACCGTGCCCGACTCCGGGTCGATCACGTACGTGCCCTGGCCGGGGACCACGAGCTGCTTCGCGCTCTCGGTGCCGACGGCGCCCGCGGGCTGGCCTGCAGCCGGGAAGACGACGCTCTCCGGGTCGAGCGGGGTCGCCGCGTTGCCGCCGTGGTCGTTGCCGAGCACGTCGATCGTCGCGGAGTCGCCCTGTGCGAGCGTGGCGGTGTCCGGCTCGGCGGTCGGCGAGACCGCGGTGACCGTGGTGGTCAGCTGACCGGTCGACGTCTGCCCGCCGGTGTCGCTCACCTGGTAGGTCACCGGGGTGGTGGTGCCGGAGAACCCGGGCGCCGGTGTGAACGTGACCACGCCCGTCTTCGGGTCGACCGTGTAGGTGCCCTCACCGGAGACGGTGAGCTGCTTGCCGTCGTCCGACACCGTGGCGCCGGTCGGCTGCCCGTCCTTCGGGAAGACGACGCTCGTCGGGTCGACGGGCGTGCCGCTCTTGACGCCGGGGCTGGCGGCACCGGCGACGTCGAAGGTCGCCGGGGTGTTCTGCGACGTGGTCGCGGTGGTGTCCTTCGCGACCTTCGGGCCGACCGGCTTCGCCGTCACGGTGATCGTCGCCGTGGCCGTCGTGCCGTCGGTGTCCGCGACCTGGTACGTCACCGGGGTGGCGGTGCCGCGGAACGTGGCCTCGGGCGTGAAGGTGACCTTGCCGGTGGTCGGGTCGATCGTGTACGTGCCCTCGCCGGGGACGGTCAGCTGCTTGCCGTCCGTGCTCGTCGTGCCCGTCTTGGTGCTGCGGAACGTCACGGTGGTGGGGTCGAGCGGGGTCTGGGCGTTGCCGGCGGTGTCGTTCGCCAGGACGTCGACGGTGGTCGCGCTGCCCTGGTCGGTCGTCGCGGTGTCGTCCTTCGCGGTCGGGCTGACGGCGCTGACCGTCACGCTGATCGTCGCGGTGCCCGTGGCCTTGCCGGTGTCGGCGACCTGGTAGGTCACCGGCGCGGTGGTGCCGGTGAAGCCCTGCGCCGGGGTGACGATGACCTTCCCGGTGGTCGGGTCGATCACGTACGTCGCCTGGCCGGGGACGGTGAGCTGCTTGCCGTCCGTCGACACGGTGGAACCGTTCGGCTGGCCGGAGGTCGGGAAGACCACGCTGGTCGGGTCGACCGGGGTGCCGTTCGCGACACCGGGCTGGTCGTTCGCGGTGACGTCCACGACGACCGGATCGTTCTGCTCGGTCTTCGCGGTGTCGTCCTTCGCCGCGGGGCCGACCGGGGTGACCGTCGCGGTGATCGTCGCCGACGCGGTGTGACCATCGACGTCGGCGACCTGGTAGGTCACGGGCGTCGCGGTACCGCGGAAGGTCGGCTCGGGGGTGAAGGTGACCTTCCCGGACTTCGGGTCGATCGCGTACGAGCCCTCGCCCGGGACGGTGAGCTGCTTCGTGCCGTTGCCGGGGAACGTCACGCTGGTGGGGTCGAGCGGGGTCGCCGCGTTGCCCGGGGTGTCGTTGCCGAGGACGTTGACCGTGGCCGTGTCGCCCTGCGCGAGGGTGACCGTGTCGTCCTTCGCGGTCGGGGTGACGGCCGTGACGGTGACGGTCAGCGTGCCGGTGCCGGTCGCGCCGCCGGTGTCACCGACCTGGTAGGAGACGGGGGTGGTGGTGCCGGTGAAGCCCTGCGCCGGGGTGAACGTGATCTTCCCGGTGGTCGGGTCGGCGGTGTACGTGCCCTGGCCCGGGACGGTCAGCTGGCGGCCGTCGGTGCTCGTGGTGGCGCCGGCCGGCTGGCCCGTGGTCGGGAAGGTGACCTTCGTCGGGTCGACGGGGGTGCCGCCCTGCACGCCCGGGGCGGCGTCGCTGACGACGTCGACCGTGGTCGGGGTGTTCTGCTGGGTCGTGGCGGTCTCGTTCTTCGCCGTCGGGCCGACCGCAGCGACCTGCACCGTGATCGTCGCCGTGGACGTCGCGCCGTCGGCGTCGGCGACCTGGTACGACACGGGCGAGGTGGTGCCGCGGAACGCGGGGTCCGGGGTGAACGTGACCTTCCCGGTGCTCGGGTCGATCGTGTACGTGCCCTCGCCGGGGACCGTCAGCTGCTTGCCGTCGGTGGAGACCTGCGCGCCCTTCGGCTGGCCGGAGGTCGGGAAGACGACGCTCGAGGCGACGGTGCCGCCCTGGTCGTTCGCCAGGACGTCGACCGTGACGGCCGTGCCCTGGGTGGTCTTCGCGGTGTCGGGCTGCGCGTTCCCCTTGTACGTCACGGCGATCTGGCCGGAGGTCTGGTTGCCGCGGGTGTCGTCGACCGTGTACGTGACCGGGGTCGGGTTCTTCGTCGAGCCGCTCTCCGGCGTGAAGGTGACCTTGCCGGACTGCGGGTCGACGGTCCAGGTGCCCTCACCGGGGACGGTGAGCTGCTTGCCGCCGTTCGACACGGTCGAGTCCGGCGTGTTCGGGGTCAGGGTGACGGTGGTCGGGTCGATGGAGCCCTGCGAGCCCACGAGCGGGTCGACGGTCACCGGCTGGCCGGGTGCGTTGCCCGTCGACGAGGTGTTCGTCACGGTCGGCTTGAGCGGGTTCGAGAAGACGCACTGCACGTCGCCGCCGGCGGCGGGGACGGTGAACGTCGCCGAGGTGCCCGTGCCCTGCTTGACGACCGAGCCGTCGACCAGGTTGATGCACTTGTACGTCGTGTCGTAGGCGTTCGGGTCGGTCGTGGTGTTCCCGGGGGTCTGGTCGACCGTGTAGCTCTGGCCGGGCAGCAGGATGATCGGGCCCACCGTGACGGTGTCCTTGCCGGTCGACGTTGTCGCGCTCACCGGGGTCGGGATGTCACCGCCGCTGATGGTCGTCGTGAGCTGGTCGCTCGGCTTCGCGCGACCGTCGGTGAAGCCGCCCTGCGACTGGCCGGTCGACGGCACCGCGTTCGACGCCATGTCGGTGATCGAGACGCCGACGGTCTTGGTGTCGACGGTCTTGCCGTTCACCGGGTTGACCTTGAGGAACGAGTTCGTGCCGTTCCCCGCGATGTAGAGGTAGCCGTCGTCGCCGAAGGCCAGCGAGTTGAGGATCGGGGTGTTGGTGATCAGCGGACCGACCGCGGTCGCCGTCGTGTTGCCACCGCCGAGGTCGGATGCGTTGACGCGGTAGAGCTGTGCGGTGTTCGAGTTGTTGTTCGCGCCCGAGCTGGACACGAAGTACAGGTTGCCCTGCCGGTCGAACGCCAGGTCGCCACTGCCGCCGGGTGCTCCCGCCGCGGAGACGGTGACCGGGGTGGTGGAGATCTTGTTGGTCGCCGGGTCGTACGAGTCGAAGAGGAACTTGCCGTTGGTCTGACCACCGAAGAAGTACTGCTGCGTCTTCGGGTTGACACCGCCCATGGTGGTTCCGACCGCGGCGCCGGTCGAACGCTGCGTCGACTCCCAGGTGTTCGTCGACGCGGTGTACTCGCGGACCGTCGCACTGTCGGTCATGTAGAGCTTGTCGCCGTCGGCGGAGATGCCGAGCTGGTTGAAGCTGCCGTTGTTCGCCGGACCGGTCGGGGCGGTCAGGACGGTCGTCGCCGTCCCGGTCGTCCGGTCGATCGTCACGACGTTCGACGACGAGCTCTGGACGGCGTAGAGCTTCGACGCGTCGAAGGCCGGGGCCGCGAACGCGGCGTGCGGCAACAGGAGCGCGGCGCTCCCTGCGACGAGTGTCGTTGCGACGGATCCGGCGACCAGCCGGAGGGTTCGACGGCGCGGTCGAGCGCGGTGCAAGGAGGGCACGGGTGTCCTTCGGGAAGAGCGGTCGTGTCGGGTACACGGCCGTTCATCACGTTATTGGGGACACCGGTTCCCAGCTGCGACTCAGACGGGGGGTTTCTTGTCCCCAAAGAGGGGGACCGGTTCGTCCGCTCGGTCGGCTCGGCGCACGGGGTCGATGAGCTGCGGGCCCTCGTTCCGCACGCTGTTGACCGCCCGCGAGACCTCGTACTGCTCGAGCCCCGCTGCGACCGCGAGCGACTCGTGGTCGAGCAGTGCGAGCAGGTCGTCCGTGCCCAGGCTGCCGTCGAGCCAGTCGTCGTAGCCGTCCGGGGTCAGGAACGCCGGCATCCGGTCGTGGACCTCGCCCGGGGCCACGTGCGCGTCCCGGGTGATGATCGCCAGGGACAGCCGCCACTTGTCCGGGTCGTCCTCGGGCTTGGTCGGGTCCGGCCAGGCGCTGACCACCCCGGCCATCGCCAGGGCGCCGCCGGGCTCGTGCACGAAGTGCGGCTCCTTGCCGTCCTCGCGCACCACCCACTCGTAGTACCCGAGCGCGGGGACGATGCACCGGTTCGTCGCGAACGCCCGCTTGAACATCCCGCTCGTCGCGACCGTCTCGATCCGGGCGTTGATCGGCTTCGGGCGCTGCTTCTGGAAGTCCTTCGCCCAGCTCGGCACGAAGCCCCAGCTGATCTGCGGGAGCTCGCGCTGCCCGTGCCGCTGCCGGACGGCGTACACGGGGTCCGTCGGGGCGACGTTCCAGCTCGGGGCGAGGCCGGCGTGCACCTCGCCTGTCTCCTGGTCGACGTGCTCGGTGCGCGCGGCGAGCTCACCGACGAGCTCGGGCAGCAGATCGGCCGTGGTGTCGGAGACGACGAACCTTCCACACATGCGCCCAGTGTGCCCGCCCGGACCGACACCCGGCCGGCGGTCACTCCCCGGGCAGGCCCAGCTTCGAGCCGCTCGGGTCCCGACGCCACTGCGGCCGCTGCTCCGGGGCCGCGGGCGGCGTCGCGAGGGCGTCCCGCCGTGCCCGTTCGGATCGTCCGATCCGGAGCACCATGTCGGGCAGTGTGAAGAGGTACACGAACGGCCACAGGACCGCGAACACCTGAGCGCGTCCTGTCGTGAGCACCACGGCTGCGCCGATCGCCACGGCGAGCAGCAGCGGGGCGAGCCGGGTCAGCCGGCGCACCAGGCCGCGCTGCAGCAGGGGCACGTCGTTCAGGATCGCCTCGCGGTGCTCCGGGTACACCGGGCGCCGGACGCGGTCCAGGTAGGGGCGGACCTCCCACCGGACCGCCAACGCAGTGTTCGGCCGGACCTGCCGTCCGTTGATCCGCAGCTCCGGGCCGACCTCGCGCGCCGTGGGGCAGCAGGCGTAGACGAGCAGGAACACGCTGGCCGTCACGGCCGCGACCACGAGCCCCGGCCGCAGGCTCCCCGTCCCGGCCCAACCGTTCACCAGGTGCAGGGCGACGAGCGCGCCGAGCACCACGGCAGCGACGGCACCGGCGATCCACAGGGCACGGCGGACCCGCGCGAGGTCGACGACCTGGCCGAGGAGCCCCCGCATCACCTGCCACCCGAGCCGCAACACTCCTCACTCTTACCCCCACGCCCTGCGTGCGCGGACGTGCTGCGCCCTCGGAACGCCCTCGCCTCACTCGTGCACCGCCTTCGATGGAGCAGAAGACGTCCTGTCTCTTATACAC
>NZ_CP054593.1:3242588-3318559 GCF_013347165.1 Curtobacterium sp. Csp2 | reverse complement strand
GTGTATAAGAGACAGGACGTCTTCTGCTCCATCGAAGGCGGTGCACGAGTGAGGCGAGGGCGTTCCGAGGGCGCAGCACGTCCGCGCACGCAGGGCGTGGGGGTAAGAGTGAGGAGTGTTGCGGCTCGGGTGGCAGGTGATGCGGGGGCTCCTCGGCCAGGTCGTCGACCTCGCGCGGGTCCGCCGTGCCCTGTGGATCGCCGGTGCCGTCGCTGCCGTGGTGCTCGGCGCGCTCGTCGCCCTGCACCTGGTGAACGGTTGGGCCGGGACGGGGAGCCTGCGGCCGGGGCTCGTGGTCGCGGCCGTGACGGCCAGCGTGTTCCTGCTCGTCTACGCCTGCTGCCCCACGGCGCGCGAGGTCGGCCCGGAGCTGCGGATCAACGGACGGCAGGTCCGGCCGAACACTGCGTTGGCGGTCCGGTGGGAGGTCCGCCCCTACCTGGACCGCGTCCGGCGCCCGGTGTACCCGGAGCACCGCGAGGCGATCCTGAACGACGTGCCCCTGCTGCAGCGCGGCCTGGTGCGCCGGCTGACCCGGCTCGCCCCGCTGCTGCTCGCCGTGGCGATCGGCGCAGCCGTGGTGCTCACGACAGGACGCGCTCAGGTGTTCGCGGTCCTGTGGCCGTTCGTGTACCTCTTCACACTGCCCGACATGGTGCTCCGGATCGGACGATCCGAACGGGCACGGCGGGACGCCCTCGCGACGCCGCCCGCGGCCCCGGAGCAGCGGCCGCAGTGGCGTCGGGACCCGAGCGGCTCGAAGCTGGGCCTGCCCGGGGAGTGACCGCCGGCCGGGTGTCGGTCCGGGCGGGCACACTGGGCGCATGTGTGGAAGGTTCGTCGTCTCCGACACCACGGCCGATCTGCTGCCCGAGCTCGTCGGTGAGCTCGCCGCGCGCACCGAGCACGTCGACCAGGAGACAGGCGAGGTGCACGCCGGCCTCGCCCCGAGCTGGAACGTCGCCCCGACGGACCCCGTGTACGCCGTCCGGCAGCGGCACGGGCAGCGCGAGCTCCCGCAGATCAGCTGGGGCTTCGTGCCGAGCTGGGCGAAGGACTTCCAGAAGCAGCGCCCGAAGCCGATCAACGCCCGGATCGAGACGGTCGCGACGAGCGGGATGTTCAAGCGGGCGTTCGCGACGAACCGGTGCATCGTCCCCGCGCTCGGGTACTACGAGTGGGTGGTGCGCGAGCAGGTCAGTGCGAGCGCGTCGCTGCTACCGTGCCGGGGTGCTCCCCGACGACCAGCGCTGCCCCTGCCTGAGCGGCAACCCCTACGGCGAGTGCTGCGGCCCCCTGCACGCCGGCGCCGCGGCCCCGACCGCCGAGCGGCTCATGCGCTCCCGGTTCAGCGCGTTCGCCCTGGGCCTGCCGGAGTACCTGCTGCGCAGCTGGCACCCGACCACCCGGCCGGACGAGCTGATGCTCGACCCGGCGCAGCGCTGGACACGGTTGGACATCGTCGCGACCCGGTCTGGAGGCCCGTTCGACTCCGCAGGTCAGGTCACCTTCCGCGCGTGGTGGCGCACCGACGACGACCGCGGGACGCTCGAGGAGACGAGCGAGTTCGTCCGCGAGCAGGGTCAGTGGTACTACGTCGACGGCGTCGTGAGCTGATCAGGGCGAGGCTCGGTCAGAAGTCGTTCGGGTCGAGGTCGGTGAGGTTTCCCGCTGCGCACTGCGACTGACCCATGATCGTGTACCCCGCCTTGTCCGCGTAGAAGTCGACGCTCGTGACCGGCCCCCCGTGCCCTCGGACGCCGAGGATCGGGTCCGCGGAACCGGATTGGTACCGCTCGGTGGTGATCCCGAGCCCGTCCCACTCGTCCTGCATCGCCGCGACGTCCTTCGCCGGATCGTCGGACGCCTGGCCGTCGATGATGTAGACCCACGTGACGCCGTCTCCGGATGGACATGTCCCGAGCCGTGCGGCGCTCCGCGGCGTCCAGGCGCTCCCGACGCCATCCGTGGAGCGCTGCACGATGGCCTCGATGTCCTGCTTGGCTTGCTTCGGCTGCACAGTCGGTCCTCCACTGCAACTCGTCACGGTCACCATCACGGCCACGGCGACGACCGCCGCAGCCCACCTGGTCGTCTTCATGCGCCCCTCATCCGGATCACGGTACCGGCCGGGAGTTCGCCAGGCCCTGTTCGAACAGTGTCGGACCAGCCGGTTCGTAGGGGGTCAGATCGTCGCCGTGATCTGTTGTTGCCCTCGCCACGTTCAGCAGGGACTCCGTGCCCGGGTCCAGGTACCCGGTCTGGTCGTCGGTGTGCACCCCGTGGTCCCCAACAGCCCGACCGTCGTCCGAGCCGTCCGTGTTGAACGGCGTACTCCCGAAGCCGCGTTGGGTGGGGTCCGTGTGGTGATCGCTGCTGAACTCTCGACCGACGTGGGCCCACTGGTCGCCCTTCCCGCCTTCGAGGAACGGGATCACGTTCCGGGCCTGACCGGAGAACATCGCGTCGGCGTCGATGTCGCTCGCCGACGCGATGTCATCCGGGATGCCGGCCGACCCGACGGTCACGAACGCGTCGACGTGGGTCTGCCCCTCGCTGAGGGCGATGGCGGCGGTCGTCGACCCGTAGGAGTGCCCGAGCACCGCTGTGCGGGGAGGCCGATCCGCTCGGACCGCGGCGAGCCCCTGGATCGACGCCACCAGCGCAGGGGCTCCTGCGGCTGCCGCCTTCGTGTCGAAGACACCGAAGTCCGTGCCCCCGGCGACCGGGACGGCCGGGGCCTTGTAGCCCATCCACGCCACGACCGCGTGGGTCTTGCCCTTGTCGACTGTGTGCTGCTCGTCGAAGACGTTCTGCGCAGCGTCGGTCCAATTGGTCATCTTCTCGGTGCTGCTCCCCATGCCGGGCACCGCCCAGGTCACCGAGTCCGCGGTCGCGAGGTCGCCGATCGACACCGCGGCGAGCGGCGGCTCGTCGGCCGTCAGGGCGATGAGCTGCCGTGGCGCACCCCCGTCGACTGTCCTGAGCGATGCCGTGATGTCCTTGAGGGCGGCAAACTGGGGGTCGTGCGTCCGTTCCGCGTCTCGGAGTCGCGCGGCGAGCACCGTCCGGTTCGCTGCATCCCGAGCCCAGTGGGGGGCCCCTTCGAGGTTGCCGATCGCCGCCTGCACCGCGAGTGGCAGCGCGGCGAGGTCGCGCTTCGACCCCGTGCCGTTCGACCATCCGAGCGCGCTCCAGCGATCCACTACCTGTTCCGGCGTCAGACCGGCGGCGAGCACCTTCCGCAGCGCTGGCGGGAGCGTGCCCGACGCCGCGATGTCGAGGGCGGTGTTCGCGAGCGACCCGCTGCCGCCGGCTCGTTCGAACGCATCGGCGATCCGATCCAGCCACGAAGCGTCCTCGGCGTTCTCGGCGAGGATCTCCCGGAAGCCCGTGATGCAGGAGACCGAGTCGACGCGAGCCCACCCACACGAAGCGGTGAAGGCGGCCCAGGCCGTGCGGAGGGTCTCGAGGCGATCGCCCGCAGCCGTGTCGCTGCTCCGGCTCACCCGTGCGAAGGAACGCAGTGCAGCAGGCCGAGCGGAACTGCGACCGGTACTCGTTCCGTCACCGGTCCGGGTGCGTCGCCTGGCGCTGAACGTCGCCGAGATCGGTGTCGGCACCACCGGGGTGTCCGCGGGCTTCGGATCGAAGACCCCGGCGCCCCACGCGCCGACCGCCTCGAGCGTGCCCTCGGCGGCGGAGGCCCGTCGCTGCGCGTCCCGCGTCTCCCACGCTGCCAGATCCCGGATGCGTTCCCGCTCGCGGGCTGCCTGGCTCGCGACGGTCCGCACCTGACCCGCGAGCTCGTCGAGCGTGCTGGCGAGCTTCGGGCGGTCCTGTGCCTCGTCGAGCACCGCTTGTCGGAACCGGTCGGCGTAGGCGCCGTCGAAGTCGTCGAGCGCTGACTCTGCAGCGGCTCGGCGCGGTCCGCCCTGACCACGCAACGTGTCCGACGCGGCGATGGCCGCTCGCATCACCGCGTCGGCAGCAGCGTCGTCGAACTGCACTGTCGTCATGGTCCCCCCTCCGGCCGCCCCCGCGGTCAGGTCACAGCCTGCCGGAATGCCACATGCGACGCAACCCTCGGCGGAGAGTTCGCGCGCTCAGCCCGCGATCGCGTCCGGCAGCCCGACGGAGCGTCGCATCGCCCGGCGCACGGCAGACTCGTCTGGCAGCAGCTCGTCCTGGTCCCCGGTCAGGAAGAACCGGATCTGCCCGATCGCCTGCTCCGTGAGCATGTCGAGCCCGTTCAGCACGCGCCCACCCGTGGCCGCCCACCGGCTCGCGGCGACGGTCGGCCACGGCTCGTAGGCCACGTCGAACAGCACGGCGTCCGGCCCCGACGGCAGCAGCTCGAGCGAGTCCGCCGCGCCCCCGGGGAGCGTCGACACGAGGAACCCGTGCCGGGTGCCGGGCAGCGCGGACACGGGCAGGACCTCGAGCGTGACGCCCAGCCGCACCGCCAGGTCGACGAGGGCACCGGCCTTCGCGGTGTCCCGCAGGAACAGCCGGACGTCGACGGCACCGAGCCGGACGGCCGCGGTGAGGGCGCTCGCCGCGGTGGCACCGCCGCCGAGGATGCTCGCCTGACCGGGCACGTGCCCGAGGGCCTCGACGGGCCGGACGATCCCCTCGACGTCGGTGTTCGCGCCCGCCAGGACGACCCGATCGCCCTCCTGCCGGAACGCGACGGTGTTCGCGACGCCGAGTGCGTCGACGAGCGGGGTCGTCCGGTCGAGCATCGGCACGACGTCCCGCTTCAACGGCATGGTCAGGCTCAGCCCACGCCACTCCGGACCCAGCCCCGCGACGAACGCGTCGAGCCCGCCGGACGCGACCTCGTGCCTCCCGTACGTCCATCCGACCCCGAGCGCGTCGTAGGCCGCTGCGTGCAGGGTGGGCGAGAGCGAGTGCGCGATGGGGGAGCCGAGCACGGCGAGGCGGGTGCGGTGGGGGTCCGAGTACTCCACGCAGGCGAGCCTATCCACGGCGCGGCGCCCGAGCGGCGCTTAGGGTAGCCTTACCTACGTGATCCGTACCTCCCCCTCCGCGCGTCGCGTCCGGCGCGTGCTCGCGGCTGCCGGCGCCGTCGTCGCCGCGTCCCTCGTCCTCGCCGGCTGCAGCGGCGGCTCGCCGTCCGGCTCGGCCTCCGGCGACGCGTCCGGTTTGTCCGGCGCCTTCCCGGTGTCCATCACCACCGCGCTCGGCACCACCGAGATCCCCTCACAGCCGAAGCGCGTCGTCGCCCTCGGCTGGGGTGACGCCGAGACGGCGCTCGAGCTCGGTGTGCAGCCCGTCGGCGCCAGCGACTGGCTCGCCTTCGGTGGGGACGGCGTCGGGCCGTGGCTCAAGGACGCCTACACGAAGAAGCCCGAGATCATCCAGACGCTCGAGCCGAGCTACGAGCAGATCCTGAAGCTCAAGCCGGACCTGATCCTCGACACCAAGAGCTCTGGAGACAAGGACCGCTACAGCAAGCTCTCCGCGATCGCCCCGACCGTGGCGATCCCCAAGGGCGGCGCGAACTACCTCACGACCACCGAGCAGCAGGTCGACATGATCGCGAAGGCGCTCGGCAAGGAGTCCGAGGGCAAGAAGCTGCTCAGCGGCCTCGACGACGCGTACGCCGCCGCGAAGAAGGCGCACCCGGAGTTCCAGGGCAAGACCGCCGTCGTCGGCTCGTACACGTCCGAGGGCTTCGGCGCCTACGCCTCGAGCGACAGCCGGTCGGTGGTCCTCAAGAACCTCGGGTTCACGATCCCGAAGGCCATCGACGAGCAGGCCGGGGACGCCTTCTCGGTCAAGCTGTCGGAGGAGAACCTCGACCTGCTGAACGCCGACCTGACGCTCATCCTGCCGATCTACGTCGACGCGTCCAAGGCCGAGGCCGACCCGCTGTTCCAGAAGGTGCCGTCCGTGCAGGAGGGCCACTCCATCGTCGTCAGCGACGCGAACGTCTCGTCGGCGTTCTCGCTCGGGACGACCGCGGCGATCGAGTGGGCGCTCGAGCGGCTGCCGGACGAGATGGCGAAGAAGGTCGGCTGAGCCGACCCCAGGATGGACGGGAGGCGCGGTGCCAGCTGGCACCGCGCCTCCCGTCCGTCTCGGGGTGCGCCCGGCGCGTCCGGGTGCTGGGTGCCTGGCTCGCCGATCCGCGCGTGGCAGGACGATCTGCGCGTGGGAGGCCCATCCGCGCGAAGGAGGCCGTTCCTTCCTGCACCCGATGCGCGTTCCGTCCTCCCATCGCACGCGCGATGGGACGGAACGACGCCGGTGTTCGGCGCGCGTCGGGCTAGGACGCGGGGAAGGTCGAGCCGAGGAACGCGAAGATGAGGGCGATCAGCGGCAGCGAGCCCTGCACGAACGCCGAGTTGAGGTACCGGCGCCCCGTTCCCGCCAGGACCACGGCGGCGCCGAGCATGCTCACGGTCGAGAACACGACGAGCGGCCAGCCGGTGGCGCCGTTGCCGACCGCGACCAGGGCGACGCCGACGATCGCACCGATCGCGAGGAACAGGTTGTAGAAGCCCTGGTTGAACGCGAGGGCGCGGGTGGCCTGCGCCTCGGTCTCGCTCGCGATGCCGAAGACACGGCGCACGCGGGGGCTGGTCCAGGCGACGGACTCGAGGAAGAAGATGTACACGTGGACGAGGCCCGCGAGGACCGCACACACGCTCGAGATCACGAGCAGGACCGACATGGCCTCCATTCTCGCAGCCCGGGGGAGGTGCTCGTGTCCGCCCGTCACGCAGCCCTCGCAGCGGGGCACCGCCGGTAGGCTCGGGCCATGAATGCCGACGAGTCCACGCCCGTCCACGACGATGCAGTCGCCGAGCTGACGAGCATCCGGCAGAGCATCGACAACATCGACGCCGCCGTGATCCACATGCTCGCGGAGCGGTTCAAGTACACGCAGCGTGTCGGGTACCTCAAGGCCTCGGCCGGCATGCCCGCCGCCGACCCGAACCGTGAGCAGGTCCAGGTCGCCCGGCTCCGGCAGCTCGCGGCGGAGTCGCACCTCGACCCGGCGTTCGCGGAGAAGTTCCTGAACTTCATCGTCGCCGAGGTCATCCACCACCACGAGCGCATCGCGGGCGGCGCGAAGTGAGCGAGTCCGGGGCGCTCGACGACCTGGCTGTGCTCGACGACCTGCACGTGCTCGTGGGGTCGTACACGGCGACGGGTGGCGGGTCGGCGACGGGCATCTCGATCGTGCACGGCACCACAGCCCACACCGCGGCCGTGATGGACGACCCGTCGTTCCTCGCTGTCGACGGCGACCGGGTCTACGCCGTGTCCGAGACCGCCGACGGCAGCGTCTCGGCCTTCCGCTACGCCGACGGCGCACTCGAGCACCGCTGGGACGCGACCGCCGGCGGCGACGCCCCCTGTCACGTCCGGGTCGACCCGTCCGGCGCGCTCGTCGTCACGAACTACGTCTCCGGGACGGTCACGGCGATCGGGCTCGCGGCAGCGGAGGCGCACGCCACCGCGGTGCTCGACGGCAGCTCCGTCGGTCCCGGATCCGCCGAGCCGCACGGGCTGGGCGACCGCGTCGTCGTGCCGGAGTCCGCGATCGTCACCGGCGTGCTGCCCGACGTCGAGGGTCCCGTCGAGGACCGGCAGGAGGGGCCGCACGCACACCAGTCCATCGGGACGCCCGACGGCACCGTGCTGGTGGCGGACCTCGGCGGTGACGCGCTGCACGAGTTCCGCGTGACGGGCGAGCCCGCGATCGACCTGGTCCGCGTGCACCACCTCGGTCCCGGGGTCGGGCCGCGGCACATGGTGTGGCTCGGCGACGACCTGATCGTCGCGGGCGAGCTCGACGGGCGCGTGTACCGACTCCGCCGGGACGACTCCGGGTCGCTCGTGCCCGTAGCCTCGGCCGCGACCTTCGAAGGGCCGGTGGGGGAGTCGCTCCTGTCCCACATCGAGGTCGACGACGCCGGGCGGGTGCTCGTCGCCGTCCGTGGCCGGGACCTGATCGTCGTGCTGGACACCGACGGGGACGGGCTCGCCGTGGTCGGCAGTGCCTCCTCGGGTGGCGTGTGGCCGCGGCACTTCGCGCAGGTCCCCGGGTTCCTGCTCGTCGCGAACCAGATGTCGGACGCCGTGGCGGTGCTGCCCGTGGGCGAGGACGGCGTGCCCGGCGGACCTGTGGCGCAGATCGCCGTCGGTAGCCCGGCGTGCGTCCTGCCGATCGCACCGTCGGCGCAGGGCTGACCGTGTCCGGGGGAGCGCTCGCCGTCGGGCCCCTCGCAGACGGGTACGGGCTCGTCGTGGGTCCGCCCCCGCTCGACGACTACCTGCGCCTCCGACGGGACTCGGGACTGTCGCCGAAGGAGCCCGAGCAGGGTGCCGGGGCGATCGCCGGGTCGTGGTCGGCGTGCCACGTCGTGGACCACGAGGGTGTGCCGGTCGCGATGGGCCGCACCATCGGGGACGGCGGGTGGTACTTCCACATCGCGGACATCGCCACCGATCCGGCGCACCAGCGCCGCGGGCTCGGACGTGCGGTCGTCGAGTGGCTCGTCGCGGACGTCCGTGCGCGAGCGCCCCGAGGGGCGTACATCACGCTCGTCGGGTATCCGCCCGGGCAGCGGCTCTACCGGTCGCTCGGGTTCGAGGACGTGGCGCCGAGCCTGGGCATGGCGCTGCCGATCGACTGAGCGGCGGCGCGGCGCGGCGCGGCCCGGGACTCGGCTCGGCGGACGCTTCCGCTGTCGCCGACCCACGGAACCGCCCGCGGGGACGAGTCTCGCGACGCCCGCCGGCCCGACGGCGGCCTCGCCGGTCAGCGGGGGATGACGTTCCGGAAGGGGCTGCCCTCGGCCAGCGCGGTGACCTGCTGCCGCATCAGCTCGAGGGTGCGCGGCACGCTGAGGTCGGTGTTGCCGCCGACGTGCGGCGTGAGCACGGTGTTCGGCGTCGTCCACAGCGGGTGTCCGGCCGGCAGCGGTTCGGGGTCGGTGACGTCGAGCGCCGCACTCAGACGGCCCGAGGTGAGTTCCGCCACCAGGGCGTCGGTGTCGACGACCTTGCCGCGGGCGACGTTCACCACGAGGGCACCGTCCGGCAGCGCGGCGAGCAGGTCCGAGTCGACGAGCCGTTCGGTCTCGTCGGTCAGCGGGGTGATGAGCACGAGGACGTCCGTGTCGGCGGCGAGGGACGGCAGGTCGCCGAAGGCGTGCACCTGCCGACCGTCCTGCTCCCGAGCCGTCCGTGCGACGACGGTCACCGGGCACCGCATCGCTTCGAACCGGGTCGCGATCGCGGCGCCGATCGCCCCGTAGCCGACCACGGTGACGCGACGGTCCGCGAGGGAGCGGGTCTGCCGTGCATCCCACACCCCAGCGGTACGGTCGGACTGGAACGCCGCGATCTCCCGCAGCGAGGTCAGCGCGAGCCCGACCGCGAGTTCGGCGGTCTCGTCGTCGTGGATGCCGCGGCCGTTCGCGAGCTCGGCGTGCTCCGGGACGTGCGGCACCGCGTGCTCGTAGCCGGCGCTCGGGAGCTGCAGCAGCCGCAGGTTCGGCAGCTCGTGCACGTACTGCCAGCGGTGCCGTCCGCCGAAGTAGAACGGCAGCAGCGTGAGGGCCACCTCGTCGGGGCGACCGTACGGGCCCTCGACGTCCCACACGTCGAGCTCGACGCCGTCCGGCACGGGGCCGAAGCGGTCGACGAGCTCGGCGAACGGCAGGGTGACGATCACCGCGCGATCCGGGTGACCGGGCCGGGGGCGACCACCGCCGCCGCCGTCCGCCGGATCGACATCAGCTGTCGGCCCGCGGCGAGAACGCGCCGTCGGTGTCGAGCGGGCCGCGGCCGACGTAGCCCTCGGTCACGTCCTCGGTGATGACGTCGCCGAAACGCGCCGGCAGCGTCGCGGCGTGCGTGCCGCGGAGCTCGTCGAGGGTCGACTCGAACGCGCCCTGGACCTCGAGCGTGCCCGACGCGGCGTCGGTCACGCCGATGCGCAGCACCGGGAAGCCCCGGCCCTCGCACAGGCCCTGGAAGCGCACGTCGTCCTCGCGCCGGACGGTCACGATGACGCGGCCGGTCGACTCCGAGAACAGTGCGGTCGCGGTGTCGACGCCGTCGCGGGCCTCGAGCTCGTCGAGCACCACCCGGGCGCCGAGGCCGAACCGCAGCACCGACTCGGCGAGGGCCTGGCCGAGGCCGCCGTCCGCCAGATCGTGGGCGCTGGTCAGCAGCTGCTCGCCGGAGGCCGCGTACAGCAGCTCCGCCAGGGCCTTCTCGCGCTCGAGGTCCACCGCCGGCGGGCGTCCGCCGAGGTGCCCGTGCACCGTGCCGGCCCACGCCGACCCGTCGAGCTCCAGGCTCGTCGTACCGAGCAGGTAGATGTTGTGGCCGTCGTCCTGCCAGCCCGAGGGCACCCGCAGCGCGACGTCGTCGATGATGCCGAGCACGCCGACGACGGGGGTCGGGTGGATCGGGGTGGTGCCGGTCTGGTTGTAGAACGACACGTTGCCGCCGGTGACCGGGATGCCGAGCTCCATGCAGCCGTCCGCCAGGCCCTCGACCGCCTCGGAGAACTGCCACATGACCTCGGGGTTCTCGGGGGAGCCGAAGTTCAGGCAGTCGGTGACCGCGGCCGGGACGGCACCGGTGACGGCGACGTTCCGGTACGCCTCGGCCAGGGCCAGCCGTGCGCCCTGCTTCGGGTCGAGCTGGCAGTACCGGCCGTTGGCGTCGGTCGCGATGGCGACGCCGAGTCCGGTCTCCTCGTCGACGCGGATCATGCCGCCGTCGTCGGGGAAGGACAGCGCGGTGTTGCCGAGCACGTAGGTGTCGTACTGGTTGGTGACCCAGTTCTTCGACGCCAGGTTCGGCGAACCGAGCAGCTGCAGGAACTGCGCCTTGAGCGCCGGGCCGTCGGTCGGACGGTCGAGCGAGGCCGCGGTGTCGGCCTGCAGGGCGTCGATCCACGTCGGGTAGGCCACCGGGCGGTCGTACACGGGACCGTCGACGGCCACGGTGCGCGGGTCGACGTTGACGATCTCCTGGCCCTGCCAGTCGATGACGAGGCGGCCGGTGCCGGTGACCTCGCCCAGGACGCTGGTCTCGACCTCCCACTTGCCGACGACCGCGAGGAACTCGTCGAGCTTCTCGGGGCGGACGACGGCCATCATGCGCTCCTGGCTCTCCGACATGAGGATCTCCTCTGCCGTGAGCGTGGGGTCGCGGAGCAGCACGTCGTCGAGCGAGATGTGCATGCCACCGTCGCCGTTGCTCGCGAGCTCCGACGTGGCGCACGAGATCCCGGCGGCGCCCAGGTCCTGGATGCCCTCGACCAGTTCCTTCTGGAACAGCTCGAGGCAGCACTCGATGAGCACCTTCTCGGCGAAGGGGTCGCCGACCTGGACCGCCGGACGCTTGGTCGGGCCGCCCTCGGTGAAGGTGTCGGACGCCAGGATCGACGCGCCGCCGATGCCGTCGCCACCCGTGCGGGCACCGAAGAGCACGACCTTGTTGCCCGCGCCGGAGGCGTTCGCCAGGTGCAGGTCCTCGTGCCGCAGGACACCGACCGCGAGGGCGTTCACCAGCGGGTTGCCCTGGTACACCGGGTCGAAGTAGGTCTCGCCGCCGATGTTCGGCAGACCGAGGCAGTTGCCGTAGAACGAGATGCCGCCGACGACACCGTGCACGACGCGGGCGGTGTCCTCGTGGTCGATCGCGCCGAAGCGGAGCTGGTCCATCACGGCGACCGGACGCGCGCCCATCGAGATGATGTCGCGGACGATGCCACCGACACCGGTCGCGGCGCCCTGGTACGGCTCGACGTAGGACGGGTGGTTGTGCGACTCGACCTTGAAGGTCACCGCCCAGCCGTTGCCCACGTCGACGACACCGGCGTTCTCGCCCATGCCGACCATGAGGTTCTTGGTCATCTCCGGCGTGACCTTCTTGCCGAACTGCCGCAGGTAGTTCTTGCTCGACTTGTACGAGCAGTGCTCCGACCACATCACGGAGTACATCGCGAGCTCGCCCGAGGTGGGGCGGCGGCCCAGGATCTCGCGGATCTTCGCGTACTCGTCGGCCTTGAGCCCGAGGGCCTCGTACGGCTGCTCCTTGTCGGGCGTTGCGGCGGCGTCCTGGACGGTGTCGGGCTTCGGGCGAACGTGGGTCGTCACGGTGTTGTCGTTCCCTGTCACTGGAGTCGTGGCCGCGGTCACTTGACCAGCGTCGACTCGATCACGGAGGTGAAGAAGGTGAGGCCGTCCGTGCCGGAGGCCATCGCCGCGGGGGTGTCCGGGCCGAACCCGGGCTCCGTCGCGTGCTCGGGGTGGGGCATCAGCCCGACGACGTTGCCGCGCTCGTTCGAGACGCCCGCGATGTCGTCGATCGACCCGTTCGGGTTCACGCCGACGTAGCGGAACACGACCTGACCGTTGTCCTCGATGCGCTTGATCTCGTCGGCGTCCGCGACGAAGCGGCCGTCGGCGTTCTTCAGCGGGATGGTGATCTCCTGCTGGGCGTCGAAGCCCGAGGTCCACGCGGTGCCGGCGTTCTCGACGCGGAGCTTCTGGTCGCGCCGGATGAACTGCTGGTGGGCGTTGCGGGTGTGCGCGCCCGGCACCAGTCGTGCCTCGGCCAACATCTGGAAGCCGTTGCAGATGCCGAGCACGGGCATGCCCTTGCCGGCGGCGTCGATGACCTCGGCCATGATCGGGGCCTTCGCCGCGATCGCACCGGCACGCAGGTAGTCGCCGTACGAGAACCCGCCGGGGAGGATGATCGCCTCGACCCCCTGCAGGTCGTGGTCGCCGTGCCAGAGCGCGACGGGTTCGCCGCCGGCCAGCCGGACCGCGCGCTGGGCGTCGCGGTCGTCGAGCGAGCCGGGGAAGGTGATGACGCCGATCCGCATGCGGCTCACGCCTGCTCGGCGACGGTGACCGAGACGACGTCCTCGATCACGGCGTTCGAGAAGACGTCGGCCGCGATCTCGCGGACCTCGGCCAGCTTCGCGTCGTCGACGGGGCCGTCGACGGCGATCTCGAAGCGCTTGCCGATGCGGACGTCGGTCAGGTCGGCCTTGCCGAGACGGGCGAGCGCGTTGCCCACCGCCTTGCCCTGGGGATCGAGGATCTCAGCCTTGGGCATGACCTCGACGACGATGGTTGGCACGTGTTCACTCCAGCGCTTGGGTGGTGTCGGGGAGGACCGGATCGGTCCAGGGGACGGCGCCGTTCCGGAGGCGTTCCGTCGTGGCGCGGAGCCACTCGATCTGGGCGGTCAGCATGGCACGGACGTACGACACGTCCAGCCAGTACCGCTCGGGCAGGTCCTTGCCGCGGACGACGTCGAGGATCTCGTCGGCCTCGTCCCGCTGCCGCTCGAGCGCGTGCACCCGCCGGTCGAGCGCGTCGACGGCCTCGGCGAGGGGCAGGTTCTCGACCTCGGCGAGCGCCAGGTGGAACACCGGGTACTCGTCGGCAGGGTCGGCGAGCATGCCGACCAGGCCGTCGTGCAGCACCGTCCACCCGCTCTCGGTGATCGCGTAGGTGGTGCGTTCCGGTCGGTTGCCCTCGCGGTCGGTGCCGACGACCTCGGCGAGGCCGAGCTCCACGAGGCGGCCGACCTGGTGGTAGAGGGTGCCCGGTCGGACCTTGACGTTCCGCCCGTCGCGCCGGTGGGTCATCGTCTGGAACATCTCGTACGGGTGCGTGGGGCCCTCTGCGAGGAGCCCGAGCGCGGCGAACGCGAGCGGCGTGAGCGACGCCATCCGTGCCTCCAGTCCGACATGACGGATTGCTCCGTCCCGATCATTCGACCTGGAATATACGCCTTGGAGCAGCCGTCGGCAACCAGACGGGCGCGTTCTCCACAGGCGCGCACCGCGCGCACGCAGTTCCACACAGGAGGCACGGTGCGGTCCCGGCGCGTCGCGCGCGGACCGTAGACTGGTCGCGTCCCACCCAACCCACCGGCGCGACGGGCGGAACGTCAAGGTCCGACCGGGCACCCTCTACCACCAGGTCGGCCGCCTCGTGGAGCTCGGCCTCGCCGAGGTCGTCGGCACCGACCGCGAGGGCAACCGACCGGAACGCACCACCTACGCGATCACCGAGAGCGGGTGGACGGTGCTGCACGACGGCCTGGTCGGCATGCTCGCCGACCCTGCCGACGAGTACCCGGTGTTCCACCTGGCGCTCGCCGAGGTCGAGAACCTGCCCCTCGCCGAGGCCGTCGACGCGCTCGACCGGCGGGTGCACGCGCTCGAGCGGCAGCGGGACGAGGCCGACGAGATCCTCGACGTCGTCCGCGGCAAGGACCTGCCCGAGCGGTACTGGCTGGACGTGTCGTACGTCCGTGCCATGCTGACCGCCCAGATCGAGTGGCTCCGCGCCACGACGGAACGCCTCCGGAACGGCGCCGTCCCCTGGACCGATCCGGTCCTCCCCGACACCACCACCAGCAGCAAGGAACACACTCGATGACCTCCGCCACCACCACTGGCGCCCCGACGATGCACGAGAAGAAGCCCTGGCCCGCGCTCTGGGCCCTCGTCGTCGGGTTCTTCATGATCCTCGTCGACTCGACCATCGTGTCGGTCGCGACCCCCACCATCGCCTCGGCGCTCCACGCGGACATCAACGCCGTGATCTGGGTGACCAGCGCCTACCTGCTCGCGTACGCGGTGCCGCTGCTCATCACGGGCCGGCTCGGCGACCGCTTCGGCCCGAAGGTGCTGTACCAGGTCGGGCTCGTCGTCTTCACGCTCGCCAGCCTGTGGTGCGGCCTGGCCGGCTCGATCGAGGTGCTCATCATCGCCCGCGTCGTGCAGGGCCTCGGCGCCGCCATGATGACCCCGCAGACGATGGCCGTCATCACCCGCATCTTCCCGCCGCAGAACCGCGGTGCGGCGATGGGCCTGTGGGGCGCCGTCGCCGGTGTCGCCTCGCTCGTCGGCCCGATCGTCGGCGGCCTGCTCGTCGACGGCTTCGGCTGGGAGTGGATCTTCTTCGTGAACGTCCCCGTCGGCATCGTCGCGTTCGTGCTCGCGCAGCGGTTCGTCCCGACCTTCGAGCGTCGCGGGCACCGCTTCGACTACCTCGGCATCGTGCTGTCCGCCGTCGGCATGTTCCTGCTCGTCTTCGGCATCCAGGAGGGCGAGACCTACGACTGGGGCACCATCACCGGGCCGATCTCCGTCTGGTCGCTCATCATCACCGGGATCGTCGTCCTCGCCGCGTTCGTCGTGTGGCAGGGCACGCAGAAGGGCGAGCCGCTGCTGCCCCTCGGGCTGTTCAAGGACCGCAACTTCACGCTCGCGAACATCGCGATCACCGCGGTGGGCGTCGCGATCTCGTCGTTCGCGCTCCCGATCATGCTGTGGGCGCAGGACGAGCTCCGCTTCACCCCGACCCAGGCCGCGCTGCTCCTCGTGCCGCAGGCCGTCATCTCCGCCGGGCTCGCGCCGCTCGTCGGCAAGAACCTGAACAAGTGGAACCCGCGGTGGGTCGGGGCGTTCGGTCTCGCCTGCTTCTCCGGCGCCCTCTTCTGGTTCGGGTCGCTCCTGTGGTCCGGTGCCGACTGGGGCTGGACGCTGCTGCCGAGTGCGCTGCTCGGGCTCGCGAACGCGTGCATGTGGGGGCCGCTCTCGGTCTCCGCGACGCGGAACCTGCCGCCGGCGCTCGCGGGTGCCGGGTCGGGCGTCTACAACACCACCCGGCAGATCGGTGCGGTGCTCGGCTCCGCAGGGATCGCGGCGCTGATCGAGGCCCGGATCACGGCGAACTTCCCGTCCGGTGCCGGCTCGACGTCGGGCGGCGGCGCCGAGCAGCAGGTCGGTGCGCTGCCGGCGTTCCTGCAGCAGCCGTTCGCCACCGCGATGGGGCAGTCGCTCGTGCTGCCGGCCCTGGTGCTCGTCGTGGCGATCGTCGCGGCCCTGTTCCTGGCGAAGCCGAAGCAGACCGTGCAGTGGCAGCAGACCGGGGCGGTGCCGACGCAGCCCGAGGCCGAGAAGGTCGGTGCGGGGGCGCACGCTGCGGCTCCGGCGCCGGCCACCGCGGAGGAGGAGCTGGCGGCCACCGACCACCACGGTCGTCACGCGGACGCCTGACCCGCGCTGCGCCGATCCCTGCGCGGCCCAGCCCGGCCCCGCGCCGCCCCTGATCACGGGGCGGTGCGGGGCCGGTCCTGCGTGGGGGCGGCTCCCACTCGCCAGCGCCACCACCGCACCGGGCTCAGCCGCGCCGCTGCAGGTGCTCGCGGGTGAGCGCCTCCATCTCCTCGTCGGAGAGCGCGTCGACGGACCGGGCTTCGCGGCGGTCGGTCCGCTGCCACCGGATGAACAGCATGATGAGGACGGGGACGTCAGCCACCTCGGCGATGAACCACAGCAGGTCGCCGGCGAGGTGCTGGTCCTCGAGGGGGTTCGGGAACCACGGCTGCCCGACGACGTGCACGAGGGAACCGTCGAGCACGTGGTTCGTCACGCGCATCACGATGCCGGGGACCGCGTCGAGCAGGAGCTCCACGAAGGCGAGCAGGAACTCGACCGTGACGAACGTCGAGCTCCGCAGCACGCCCGGCTCGGACAGCGGCGCGAGCAACCCGAAGCCGAGCACGGGCACGAGGACGGTGATCGCGACCGCCCACGCCGAGGACTCCCGTATGGTCGCCGCGAGCGGGGTCAGCAGCACCGCGAACAGCACGAGTCCGACGACCGGGGCGACGATCGCGTTGCCGAGGACCCGGATCGGGCGGGACCCCATCGCGCGGTCGGCGAGCCGTGCCAGGCGTTCCGGGCCGCCGAGCCGCAGCAGCGACACCGGTGCGGCGAGGGCGGCGAACGTCGGGACCGCGAAGAAGAGCAGGGCGAGCCGGAGGGTGAAGGCCCATCGGAGCAGCTGGTCGTACCGCCCGACCACGCCGAACTGCAGCAGCCCGAACAGCACGAGCGCGAGCAGGAACGACAGCGTCCGCCAGCCGGACCAGCGTGCGCCCCGACGGCGTGCTCCGACGATCCACCACCCGTACGCGACGGCGGCGACGGCGAGCAGCACGGCGGCGAGGGGATCGAACTGCCACGTGCTCCAGAACTCGGCGGGCTGCGGCGTGGGGAACCTCCGTGAGCGGACATGACGTGGTCGGTGCCCCGCCATCCTCTGCCGCCGACGCCTCGGTGTGCCCGCGCACGGGCCCCGGCGCGGTGAGGATCAGTTCAGCCGCACGGTCCGACCGAGCAGCACGACGCCGAGCGGTACGAGCACCGCGCCGACCACGGCGGTCCCGAGCGACAGGTGCAGCTGCATCACCGCGAAGGCCGGTCCGATCGTGCAGATCGCCGCGACGGCCAGGACCGGCCATCCCGGACGGTCCGTGCCGGGCACCAGGCGGGGGAGCGGCCGGTCGAACCACCGGAGCCCACGGGCGATCCCGATCGCGACGGCGAGCACCACCACGAGCGCCACCGGCCGGGTCGCCCACCACACCGCGGAGCCGGGCTCGGGGAACGGCGCACCGAGGAGCAGGGCGATGCCGTTCAGGGCGATGAACAGCGGCAGGTGCCAGAGGTAGACCACCATGCCGTCCCGGCCGACCACGAACACGGCGGCCTGGGCGCCCCGGGTCCGCATGAGCCGCGAGAGCGGACCGTGGAGGAGCTGCACGAGGCACGCCTGCGCGACCGCGAGGAACGCCAGCGGGAGCATCGGCGGGTTGAGGTCCTGCAGCATGTCCGGCGCCCAGAGCCCGACCGAGGTGAGGGGGACGAGCGCCGCGTACCCGGCGACCGCGGCTCCGACGAGCACGAGCCGGGAGCGCCGGGCGAACCAGCCGTCCGCCCACAGGAAGCCGAGCTGCTGCGCGAAGAGCCACACCGGACCGAGGTTGAGCAGCCCGACCTCCGCGAGGCCGGTGGCGAACCGGACCGCGTCGACCGCCGCGGCGAGCACGAGCAGTGCACCGAGGGTCCGCCACGGAGCCCGGGCGTGCAGCCGCGCCAGGAGCGGGACGCAGCACTGGGTGATGCCGTACGCGGCGAGGAACCAGAGCGGGGAGCCGATGCCGAACGCGATCTCGCCGAGGAGCTCCGGCGGCGTGCCGAGGGCGGTCGCGGTGCCGAGGGCGACCGCGAGCACGAGGAACAGCGGGATCGCCGGGCGGAACAGTCGCACGAGCCGGGTCGCGACGAAGTCCCGCGCCCCACCGCCCCGCGCCACGGTGCTCCGCCACCCCACCGCGCTGGCGAACCCGCCGACGACGAAGAACAGCGGCATCACCTGCCCGACCCACGTGGCGGCGACGTACCACGGCGCCTCCTGCAACGGGCTCGTCACCGCGATGCCGTCGGGGCCGACCGCGACGCCGACCATCGTGATGTGGACCACCACGACGAGGACCACGCACGCGGTCCGGACGAGGTCGACGACCAGGTCCCGCTGCGCGATCGCCTGCCGGACGAGTGTTCCCGCTGTTGCCCCCATGGAGGGACCGTACCGGCGCTCCCGCCCGGTCCAGCCGCGTCCCAGCTGATCGCGACCCGATCGTGACGACACGCGCGGACCCGGCCGGTGCTCGCGGCACGGGACGGTGGACCGCTACGGTTGTCTTGACCGATGCAAGACAGTGACCGATGAGGGGCGGGATGGACACCGACGCGGAACTCCTGCGCACCGCGGGCCTGCGGGTGACGAACCCGCGCCTGGCCGTCCTGCGTTCCCTCGGCACGATGCCGCACGCCACCGCCGACGACGTCCTCACGGCGCTCGCCGCCGAGCTCCCGACGACGAGCCACCAGGCGGTGTACGGCGTGCTGGGGGCCCTCACCGGCGCCGGACTCGTGCGGCGGATCGAGCCGGCCGGCAGTCCGGCGCGGTACGAGCGGCGGACGGGCGACAACCACCACCACGTCGTCTGCACGATGTGCGGTGCGGTGCAGGACGTCGACTGCGCGGTCGGTCACGCACCCTGCCTGACCCCGTCCGAGACGCACGGCTTCGCCGTCACGACGGCCGAGGTCACCTACTGGGGCATCTGCGAGCGCTGCGCCGCAGCCGAGCAGTCCGCAGCCGTCGACGGCACCGCCACCCCCGTGGTCCACGAGCAACCCGAGCATCCCTGACCGAACCAACGTTCCGAGGAGGAACCGTGTCCGACCAGAACACGACCGGCCAGCCGGCCGGCACCCCCACGACCACCACCAACAGCGGGGCCCCGGTCTCGAGCGACCAGCACTCGATGGGGGTCGGCGCCGACGGCCCCATCGCCCTGCACGACCACTACCTGGTCGAGAAGCTCGCCCAGTTCAACCGCGAGCGCATCCCGGAGCGGGTCGTCCACGCCAAGGGCGGCGGCGCCTTCGGTACCTTCACCGTCACGCACGACGTCAGCCGCTACACCCGCGCCGCGTTCCTGCAGCCGGGCCAGACCACCGAGATGCTCGCCCGCTTCTCGTCCGTCGCCGGCGAGCAGGGCTCCCCGGACACCTGGCGCGACCCCCGCGGCTTCGCGCTGAAGTTCTACACGACCGAGGGCAACTACGACCTCGTCGGCAACAACACGCCCGTGTTCTTCCTGCGCGACGGCATCAAGTTCCCGGACTTCATCCGCTCGCAGAAGCGCCTGCCGGGCTCGCACCTGCGCGACCACGACATGCAGTGGGACTTCTGGACGCTCTCCCCGGAGTCGGCGCACCAGGTCACGTGGCTGATGGGCGACCGCGGTCTGCCGGCGAGCTGGCGCAACATGGACGGCTTCGGCTCGCACACCTACCAGTGGATCAACGCCGAGGGCGAGCGCTTCTGGGTGAAGTACCACTTCGAGACGCAGCAGGGCCACAAGACCCTGACGCAGGAGGACGCCGACCGCATCGCCGGCGAGGACGCGGACTTCCACATCCGCGACCTGCACGAGGCCATCGAGCGCCGTGACTTCCCGAAGTGGACGCTCAAGGTGCAGGTCATGCCGTACGCGGACGCCGAGAGCTACCGCTTCAACCCGTTCGACCTGACGAAGGTGTGGCCGCACGCGGACTACCCGCTCATCGAGGTCGGCACGATGGAGCTCAACCGCAACCCGGAGAACTACTTCGCGCAGATCGAGCAGGCGACCTTCGCGCCGTCGAACTTCGTCCCGGGCATCGCGGCGAGCCCGGACAAGATGCTCCTCGCGCGCATCTTCAGCTACGCGGACGCGCACCGCTACCGCGTCGGCACGAACCACGCCCAGCTGCCGGTGAACGCCCCGAAGAACGAGGTGCACTCGTACTCGAAGGACGGCGCCATGCGCTTCGACTTCCAGAAGTCCGAGGTGCCGGTCTACGCGCCGAACTCGCTCGGCGGGGCGCACGCCGACCCGTCCGCGACCGACGACGTCCCCGGCTGGGAGTCCGACGGTGCGCTGCAGCGCTCCGCCGCGACCCTCCACCCCGAGGACGACGACTTCGGTCAGGCGGGCACGCTCTACCGCGAGGTCCTCGACGACGCCGCCCGTGAGCGCCTGGTCGGCAACATCGCCGGGCACGTCTCGAAGGTGACGCGCGACGACCTGCGCGAGCGGGTGTTCGCCTACTGGACGAGCGTCGACGCCGACCTCGGGGCGCGCGTGCGCGCCGCCGTCGCGCCGAGCGCGCCGGGATCGAACGAGGACCCGGCGAAGGTCGCGGTCGAGGCGTAACGACAGAACGGACTGGAGGCGCGGTGCCAGCTGGCACCGCGCCTCCAGTCCGTTGATTGACCAGTCCCGGACCGGGCCGGTCTAGACCTGCTGCCCGTTCAGCAGGATCTCTCCGGTCGGCCAGTCCTCGAGCGCCGCGGTCACGGGCCGGACCATCCAGCCGCCCTGCTCCGTCTCGGTGACGCCGGCCCCGTCGGCCGTGAAGGCCGAGAACGTCCCGACCGCACCCGCGATCTCGCGCCAGCCCATGTGTGCGTAGAAGGGGATGCGGTCCTCGCCGGCGCCGAGGAAGCCGTACGGGACGCGGAGTCCCTCGAGCACCGCGTGCGTGCGGTCGAGCAGCTCGCGGCCGATGCCGGTGCCCTGGAGTCGGGGCGCGACGGCGACGATGCCGGTGTCGCCGACCAGGACGTCCTGCCCGCCCACGGTGATGAACATGCGGCGGATCCCGACGTGGGCGAGCACCACACCGTCGGCGTCCCGGGCGATCACCCGGCGTTCGGGCTGCATGCCGGCGTAGTCACGGCCGCCCACGTACCAGTGCGACCAGCTCGGGAAGGCCTGCCCGAGCATCGCCGCGATCGCCTCGTGGTCGGGGAGCGACAGCGCGCTCTCCTCGACCACCTCCCACCGGATGTCTTCGCTCACGGGCCCATCCTGCCGGGTGCGGCTGCGGCCCGCCTGGCTGGTCGCGCGCGGCAACGGAACCCGGTGCACTCACGTGCTCAGCGACACTTCACGGGCACACGGAAGCGTGAAGTGTCGCTGAGCGCGTGAAGTGCGCCGCCCGGCCCGGCGCGCCGCTCAGCCCCGACCGGGCGCCGTCACCTCGATGCGGTTCGCCCACGGGTCCTCGAACGCGACCGTCCGGCCGTCGTCGGCGGTCTGCACCCCGGTGTCGTGCATCCGGGACACGAGCGCGCCCAGGTCGTCGGCCCCGGGGACCTCGATCCGGACGAGTCCCAGCCCGAGCCCGAGCTGTCGGCGTCCGGCGCCGCGGGAGTTCCACGTGTTCATCGCCATGTGGTGGTGGTAGCCGCCCGCGCTGACGAACAGCGCCTGGTCGCCCATCGCCGCGGTCGTCGCGAAGCCCAGCCGGTCGACGTAGAACGCCTTCGCGGTGGCCACGTCCCCGACGGACAGGTGCACGTGCCCCACGCGTCCGGGGCGGGATGCTGCGGACTCGAGCGCCGAGGGCGTCAGGTGTTGCTGCACGAACGCGTTCGGGTCGACCCAGATCGTGTCCATGTCGACCATGCCGTGCGTCCACGACCACTCCGTGCGGTCGCGGTCCCAGTACAGCTCGACGCCGTTGCCCTCGGGGTCCTGGAAGTAGAACGCGTTGCTCACCAGGTGGTCGGCGCTGCCCGTGAACGTCCGCGGGTACTTCGTCGCGACCGAGTAGAGCGCTGCCGCCAGGTCGGCCTGCGTGTCGAACAGGATCGCGGTGTGGAACAGCCCGGCCTCGTGCGGGGCGGCGTGCCGCATCGCCGGCGCGTGCTCGAGCACCACGATCGGGGTCGTGCCGCGGCCGAGCACCGCGACGCCGCCGTCCTGCGTCAGGACGGTGAGTCCGACGCCGTCGCGGTAGTACGCGACCATCGTGTCGAGGTCGGCGACCCGGAGCGTGACGGCGCCCATCCCGGTGTCCGCGGCGAGGAGGTCCTGCGTGTGCATGCACCCAGTGTGCGCCGATTTGGTTGACGCGTCAACCAAATCGGTCGAGGTGGCTACCGGGCGCTGAACCCGCCGTCCGTCTTGAGCAGCTGCCCGTTCACCCAGCCGCCGTCCGGACCGAGCAGGAACCCGATCAGCGCCGCGGTGTCCGCGGGCGTCGACGGGCGTCCGAGCGGGGTCTGGGCGACCACGGCCTCGCGGACCTCGTCGGTGAACCACCCGGTGTCGTTCGGTCCGGGGTTCACCGCGTTCGCGCTGACGTGCACGTCGCCGAGCTCCTGGGCGGCGCCGACCATCAGCCGGTCGAGTGCGCCCTTGCTCGTGCCGTACGGCAGGTTGAACCCGACGTGGTCACTCGTCAGGGCCACGACCCGGCGGCGGTCCTCGGGGGCGGGGACGCCCTCGCGGAGCCGCCTTGCGTACGCCTGCACGATCAGGAACGGCGCCCGGACGTTCACCGCCAGGTGCCGGTCGAAGGACTCGAGCGTGGTGGTCGCGTAGTCGGACTCCGTGCACTCGCAGTGCGACATGACGACGGCCGTCACGGGGGCGCCCGCCTCCGCCTCGACGCGGCCGACGAGTGCGGCCGCCTGCTCCGGGTCGGCCAGGTCGACCGGGAGGCGCGTCACGCGTGCCCCCGCGCGCTCGGCTTCCGCGACGACCGCGTCCACCCCGTCGGGGTCGGCCCCGCCGTGCACGCGGGCGTCGTACGGACTCCACCAGGAGAGGGCGAGGTCCCAGCCGTCGGCGGCGAGCCGGGTGGCGATCGCCGCGCCGATTCCGGCGCGGCGGCCGACCCCGGTCACCAGGGCGAGGGGGCGCGGGGTGAGTGGGCGCTGGGACATGTGTCGTGCCTCCTGTCCGTCGACGCCGCGGTGCGCCGACCCGCCCAGCCTGGCACCGCTGTCGTCCGACCGCGAGCGCCCGCGGCACCGCCGGGGGGCCAGGATGGGTCCGTGCCCCGCCGATCCCGACCCCGTCGCCAGCGTCCCGACCCGTCCACGTTCCCCCTGGAGCGCCTGCGCGACCGGATGTCGTCGTACATCTACGGCAACATCACCGTCCTGGCCGTCGCGATCGCGGTCTCCCCGGAGCAGATCGAGCACGGGGCAGCCGTGCTGACGGTCCTCGCGACGGCGGTGCTGACGTACCTGGCGCACGTGCTGTCCCACGTCGTCGCGCACGCGATCGGGGACACCGGCGACGACGAGGAGCACCGCGAGACCGTCGGGGCGATCCTGCGCGACGCGAACCCGATCGCGACCTCCGGGCTGATCCCGGCCGTGCTCTACGCGGTGGCGTGGGCCGGGTGGCTGCCGGCGCCGTGGGCGCAGACGGCCGCGATCGTCATCCTGGTCGTGCGCATCGGCCTGGTCGGGGTGTTCCTGCAGCGGTTCAGCGGGCGGCGCCCGTCGTTCCTCGGACTCTGGGGCGGGATCGTGCTCGCGGCCGTGGCGTTCGCGATCGGGCTCGTCAAGGTGCTGCTCACGCACTGACCGGGTCGTCGGCGCCCCGGTGCCGGGTCGTCAGCAGCCCGTGGTGGCGAGCGTCACCGTCGCGACGTGGTCGTCGGTGACGGTGGCCTTCGCCGAGCACAGGTCCGTCGCCCGGACCGTCACCCTGCCGAGCGGGACCCCCGCGAAGTCGGCGGTGCCGCCCGGGAACACCCGCTGGTGCTCGGAGAGCTTGCCGGTCGCCGCGTAGACCCGCACCTCGTAGGGGTGCTCGGCCGCGTTCCCCGAGACGGTCACGGCGATCTGCCCGGTCGAGTCGTGCGCACCGCACCCGGTCAGGGACAGCGCGCCGAGGGCGACCACGGCGAGGGCGAGCAGGGGGCGTCGGAGCACCGGTCCAGGTTACGTGCCGATCAGCCAGCCGTTGTCGGCGGCGACCCGCAGCGCCTCGGTCGCGTTCCGGGCCGCCGTCTTGCCGATCGCCGCGGACAGGTGGTTCCGTACCGTCCCCTCGGACAGGTGCAGCACCGCGGCGATCCCCGCGACGGTCGACGCCGTGCGGAACGCGACGAGCACGTCGGTCTCCCGCGGGGTGAGCGGCGACGGGCCGGCGGCCAGGGACTCGGCGGCGAGCACCGGGTCCACCACGCGGAAACCCCCGGCGACCCGGCGGACGGCGTCGGCCAGCTGCTCGGCGGGGGTGTCCTTCACGACGAAGCCCGCGGCGCCCGCCTCGAGCGCTCGCCGCAGGTATCCCGGGCGGCCGAACGTCGTCACGATGAGGGACCGGCACGCCGGGAGCTCGCGGGCCAGGGTCGCGGCGGCGGTCAGGCCGTCGGCGCCGGGCATCTCGACGTCGAGCAGGGCCACGGCGGCCCGCGAGGTCCGGGCGGCCTCGAGCACCTCGTCCCCACGGGCGACCTGCGCCACGACGTCGATGTCCCGCTCGAGCGACAGCAGCGACGCCAGGGCCCCGCGGACGAGCGCCTGGTCGTCGGCGAGCAGGACGCGGATGGGGTCGGTCACCGTGGTCTCCTCTCGACCCGCAGCAGGAAGCCGCCCAGGTCGCTCGTGCCCGTCGTCACCGTGGCCCCCACCGCGTCCGCCCGCTCGTGCAGTCCGCGCAGGCCGTTGCCGCCGACGTCGAGCGGTCCGGCGGGCGCCGGGGTGTCGACCGCTCCGGTGCCGTCGTCCTCGATCGTCAGGGTGGTCCGGGTCAGCGTCACCCGGGCCCGGCTGGCCGCCGCGTGGCGCACGACGTTCGTCACGCCCTCGCGGAGCACCCACGCGAACAGGCTCCGGACGTCCCCGGCCGCCGCGTCGCCGGTCGTGGGCAGCTCCGCGACGACCCCGGCTGCGTCCAGCGCCGAGCGCGCGGAGACGAGCTCGGCGTCCAGGTCGGCCTGGCGGTACCCGCTGACCGCCTGCCGGAGTCCCTGCAGCGCCTCGCGCGACAGCCGCTCGACGTCCTGCATCTCGGTCTTCGCGCGGGCCGGGTCGACGTCGATCAACCGCGCCGCGAGCTCGGACTTCATCGTGACGACCGTCAGCGAGTGCCCGAGCACGTCGTGCAGGTCGCGGGAGAACCGTGCGCGCTCCTCGACGACCGCGAGCCGGGTGAGTTCGTCCTGCGCGACCCCGAGCTGGTCCTCGGCCTCGCGCTGGCGACCGAAGAACACCATCGAGGCGCCGATCGACACCGCCACGATCGGGGCGAACAGGACGCCCGTGCTCGACGCCGTGTCCCACCCGACGACCGCGGCGACGACGAGCTCGGCGGCGACGACGACCCCGAGGACGGCGAGGGCGACCCAGAGCCGCACCGCCACGAACCCGGACAGGGCGACGACGAGCAGCCAGGACCACACCGCGGCCGGGCCGACGGGCACGAGCAGGAGTCCCGCGTAGGCGGCGAGCACGGCCAGGACGACCACGCGCCGGCGGAGTCCGTGCCGCCACATGGCCTCCGGGGCGAACAGGTACCCCACGTACAGCACCGCGAGCGCGAGGGTCGCGGAGACGTGCTCGTCGACCGTGCGGCCGTCGGTCCACACCGCGACGAGCAGCAGGGCCTGCCAGAGCAGGCCGAAGGCGGCGCCGCCGTACCAGCGGCGGCGGGCGACGCGGACCTCGGCGTCGTCGGCGCCCGGAGCGGCGGCCCACGGGAAGGCACGGGCGGACGGCCGGGAGGCGCGGGGCGCGTCGTCCGCGCCCCGCGCCTCGGTCGGGCTGGTGCTGTCCACCCCCGACACCTCCGACAGGTCCGTCACGTCGGTCAGCGTACGACCGTCGGGACCGGTCACCGGCGCGCCGCGTCGCGGCGGTAGCGCCACACGATGACCGCGGCGAGGACGACCGTCCACCCGACGAGCACCAGGGCCGGCTCGGTCATCCCCGCGGAACCGGTCGCCCCGGCACCCATCTGGCCGATCCGGTTGAGCCAGTACGACGGCAGCAGGTGCGCGATCGACCCCATCCAGGCGGGCATCACCGACAGCGGGACCCACAGTCCGCCGAGGATCGACAGGCCCATGAAGACGACCATGAACAGCGGCTGGGCGTACGCGGGCTTCGCGAACTGCCCGACCAGGATCGCGATGAGCGCGAACGGCACGACCCCGGCCCAGATGCCGAGCCCGGCGGCGGCCCAGTGCCCGGCGCCGAGCGACGCGTGCATCCCGAGGATCGCGATCGCGAAGGTGATCACGACCGAGACGGCCGAGAAGGCCATCGCCGCGACGAGCTTCGAGACGAGGAACGCCCACCCGGACAGCGGCGTCACGCGGAGCTGGCGGTTCCAGCCGATCGAGCGTTCGGTCACGAGCGAGAACGCCTGGCTGAGCGCGGCCATCATCGCGCCGTACGCCGTCATCTGCAGCGTGGTGACGACCAGGAACGGCAGGTGCGTCACGGGGTCGACCTGGCCGCCGTACGCGGCACCGAAGACCAGGAGCATGACGACCGGGATCGCGAACGTGAAGACCATCGCCTTGACGTTGCGGAGCTGCCGGCGCGTCTCGAGCAGGACGTACCGGATCGGGAGCCGACCGGCGGTGGTGCGGGCCGAGCCGGCCGTCGACGGGGCGGTGGACGTGGCGGTGGCTGCGGCCGGGGCGGCGGTGGTGGCGGTCATGCGAGGACCCCTTCGGTCTCGGTGGTGCTCGTGGTGGTGGCGGCGGAGCGGTCGGTGGTGATGGCGAGGAAGGCGTCGTCCATGGTCGAGGCGACCACCTGCAGGTCGTGCGCCTCCGGGAACGCGGCGAGCAGGGCACGGAGCGTGTCGTCACTGCGGTCGGTGCGCAGCGTGACGGCGTCGTGCCGCGCCTCCAGGCCGACGACGCCCGGCAGACCGCGCAACGCGACGTGCCGGTCCTCGGCGACGCCCGCGAAGCGGACGGTGCGCGTCGCCGCGGTGGCCTTGACGGCCGCGGGGGTGCCGTCGGCGACGACCCGGCCGTCGCGGAGGATGACGATGCGGTCCGCGAAGGTGTCCGCCTCGTCCAGGTAGTGCGTCGCGAAGACGACCGTGCGGCCGGCGTCCGTGAACTCCCGCATCGACGACCAGAACACGTGCCGGGCCTCGACGTCCATCGCCGCGGTCGGCTCGTCGAGCACCAGCAGGTCCGGGTCGGACACGACGGCGACCGCGAAGCGTGCGCGCTGGAGCTGCCCGCCGGACAGCTTCGAGACCCGACGGGTCGCGATGTCCTCGCAGCGTGCCCGGCGCAGGGCCTCGGCGACGGGCATCGGGCGGCGGTGCGCCGCGGCGACCAGGGCGACCGCCTCGCGGACCGTCACCTCGGGCAGGAGCGCCCCGCCCTGCAGCATCGCGCCGACACGGCCGTCGACGATCGCGGACCGGGGGTCGGTGCCGAACAGACGTGCGTCGCCCTCGGTGGGGGTCGCCAGGCCGAGCAGCAGGTCGACCGTGGTGGTCTTGCCGGCGCCGTTCGGACCGAGGAGGGCGACGACCTCGCCCGGACGGATCGTCAGGTCGACGCCGTCGACCGCGGTGACGGCGCCGAAGCGCTTGCGGAGCCCGCGGAGCTGGATGACCGGTGTCTCGTTCATGGCTCCACGATCCCGCCCGGCGGGGCGGCGCCCGGGTGCCGGTCGTCACGACTTCGGCGTGACATCTGTCAGGGGTCGGCGGCTTCGGTCTTCCGGGTCCGGCCGTCTTCCACGGTCCGGCCCTCGGGCCGCGGGTCTGAGGGGTCCTCCGTTCTGGGGACGCGGCGAGGGCGGCCCGGAGGGATACCGTGGGAGGCATGCACCAGGGGACCTCACCAACCTCCGTCGGATCATCACCAGCAGCCCTCCGTCGCGCCGCCCTCATCGCCGCGCTCGACGTCGTCGACGGCGGGCCCGAGGAGCGCTTCGAGCGCATCACCCGTATCGCCCGGGACGCGTTCGGGGTCACCGGGTCCTTCCTCAATCTCGCGGGCACGGACGTCGTCACGATCAAGTCGCAGGCGAGCGACACCGTGTTCGGCCCGACGATCCCGCTGCAGGACACCTTCTGCGGTCGGACCCTGGCGGAGTCCGGGCCCGTCGTGGTGCCGGACGCCCGGACCGACGCCCGCTACTCGGACATGCCGATGGTGGTCGACGACCCGAACGTGCGGTTCTACGCCGGGGTCCCGCTGCGCGTCGGTGACGACGCCGTCAAGGTCGGCACGCTCTGCCTGATCGACCCGACGCCCCGCACGCTCGACCCCGACGACCTCGCGCTGCTCGAGGAACTCGGGGTGTGGGCGGAGCGCGAACTCGCCGCGGGCGCCGACGAGGACCGGCTCCGCGACGTGCTGGCCGGGCTGCAGCCGACGCCCGTGACCGTCCCGGGCTACCGGATCGGCGGGATGAGCGTCCCGCACGGCGTCGTCTCGGGCGACCTGCACGACTGGCACCTGACGGGGACGGACCTGCACCTCACCGTCGCCGACGTGATGGGCAAGGGGATGTCGGCCGGCCTCCTCGCGGCGACGATCCGCGGCGCGCTGCTCGCCCGTCCGGACGCCCACCCCCGGGACGTCGTCGCCGCGCTCGACGACCAGGTCGCTCCCGAGCTCGGCCGGGCGTCGTCGTTCTCGACGATGTTCCACGGGCGGCTCACCCCGGCGACCGGGCGGTTGGACTTCGTGGACGCCGGACACGGCCTCGTGCTGCAGATGCGCGCCGACGGCGCCGAGCGGACCCTGCTGTCGAGCGACCTGCCGATCGGGCTGCACCCGGCGGGACTCGGCCGGACGCCGGGGTCGGTCGACCTCTCGCCCGGTGACGTCCTGATCATCGTGAGCGACGGCGCGCTCGAGCTCTGGGACTCGACGCTCGCTTCGCTGTCCCGGCTCGGTGCGCTCTGGCGCGAGGAGCCGGACGTCGAGGCGTTCCTCGCGCGCGTCCGGGCACGGGCGCTCGAGCACGACCCGGGCGACGACCTGACCGTGGTGGTGCTGGCGCGCGACTGAGGCACGGTGCGGGTGCCGCGGCGGCCGCGCGGCCCGAGTCTCGCGCTGGGCGACACGACTCGGGGTCGTGTGCCCGAGACTCGTCGCTCACGCCGAGTCTCGGGCCAGCCAGCCAGCCGCCCGGACAGCCGGACGCCCGCGCGTCAGGCGCCGAGGCGCTCGATGAGCTCCCGGTAGCGCGCGGCCGTCCGCTCGACGATCGCGTCGGGCAGCACCGGTGGCGTGCCCTGGCGGTCCCAGTGCGCGCTGAGCCAGTCGCGGACGAGGTCCTCACGAGCGACTCGAGCCGCTACTGGGACGCCCGCTCGGGCAACCGCACGGACTCGTTCGACAAGCAGATCGTCCGCGACTGGCTCAGCGCGCACTGGGACCGCCAGGGCACGCCACCGGTGCTGCCCGACGCGATCGTCGAGCGGACGGCCGCGCGCTACCGGGAGCTCATCGAGCGCCTCGGCGCCTGACGCGCGGGCGTCCGGCTGTCCGGGCGGCTGGCTGGCTGGCCCGAGACTCGGCGTGAGCGACGAGTCTCGGGCACACGACCCCGAGTCGTGTCGCCCAGCGCGAGACTCGGGCCGCGCGGCCGCCGCGGCACCCGCACCGTGCCTCAGTCGCGCGCCAGCACCACCACGGTCAGGTCGTCGCCCGGGTCGTGCTCGAGCGCGATCGCCGCCGCGGCACCGTAGACGCGCAGCGACAGGTCGCGCAGGGTCGCCGCGTCCTCGGCTCCGACGAGCTCGACGGTCTGCTCGTACGAGATGTTCTCGTCGTGCTCGCCCTGCGGTGCCTTGAACGCCGGCGTGTAGATCGGCTCGGGTAGGCGGTCGCCCTCGGACAGGCCGTCGGGGAGCGGCACGCCGCAGACGCTGCCCGACTCCCGGTACTCGGCCCAGCCGCTGCCGACGAGGTACCCGCGCACGACGCACTCGACCGGGAACATGTCGAGCGGGAGCACGTGCATCGACCGCTCGGCGACGGACTCGGGGACGGGCGTCCCGCCGGAGCCGTCCGGGATCAGGTGGTTCGGGACGTCGGCGAGCCGGTCGAACCAGTGTCGGGACAGCCGCGTCAGCAGTTCGCCCTTGCCCGGGATCGGCGGCTCGAGCGCGAAGTCGTACGCGCTGACGCGGTCGGACGCGACGAGCAGCAGCTCGGTGGCGTCGGCGACGTCGGCCGTGCCCTCGGGGACGTAGAGCTCGCGGACCTTGCCGGACGAGACGTGCCGCCAGCCGGGCAGGACGGGCGCGGCGGTCACCGGGCGACCTTCGCGGCGATGTCGGTGCGGTACTGCGCGCCCTCGAGCGCGATGTCGCCGAGGCCGGCGTAGGCGCGCTCCCGCGCCTGGGCGAAGTCGGTGCCGACCGCGACGACGCTGAGCACCCGGCCGCCGGTGGCGACGAGCTCGTCGTCGAGCACGGCGGTCGCGGCGTGGGCGACGGAGACGCCGTCCCGGGCGTTCGCGGCGTCGATGCCCGTGACCACGCGGCCGGTGCGGGGGTTCTCCGGGTAGCCCTCGCTCGCGAGGACGACCGTCACGGCGACCTCCGGCCGGAACTCCGGACGCGGCGCCGACGCCAGCTGTCCGGTCGCTGCGGCGGCCATCAGTCCGCTCAGCGGCGTGGCGAGGCGGGGGAGCACGACCTGGGTCTCCGGGTCGCCGAACCGTGCGTTGAACTCGATGACCCGGACGCCCTGCTCGGTGACGATCAGCCCGCAGTAGAGCAGCCCGACGAACGGCGTGCCCTCGTGCTCGAGCCGGCGGACCGTGGGCAGCGCCACCAGGTCGGTGACCTCGTCGACGAAGGCCTGCTCCGAGGCCCAGCGCTCGTCGAGCCAGGGCAGCGGGGAGTATGCGCCCATGCCGCCGGTGTTCGGACCGGCGTCGCCGTCGCCCAGGCGCTTGTAGTCCTGCGCGGGGCTGAGCGGGCGGACGTCGTGCCCGTCGCTCAGGAAGAACAGCGAGACCTCTTCGCCGTCGAGGAACTCCTCGACCACCACCGGGCCGTGCTGCAGCCAGTACGTGGCGTGGTCGATCGCCGCCTGACGGTCCTCGGTCACCAGGACGCCCTTGCCGGCAGCCAGCCCGTCGGCCTTGACGACGTACGGTGCGCCGAGCTCGTCGAACGCGGCCACGGCCTGCTCGACGCTGCCGGCGGACACCGGGCGTCCGGTCGGCACCCCGGCCTCGGCCATGATCCGCTTCGCGAACGCCTTGGAGCCCTCGAGCTGCGCGGCGGCCTTGCTCGGGCCGAACACCGGGATGCCCCGGGTCCGGAGCGGGTCGGCGACACCGGCGATCAGCGGTGCCTCCGGTCCGACGACGACGAGCTCGACGCCGTTCTCGATCGCGTACTCGGCGACGAGCGCGCCGTTCGTGGGGTCGAGCGACACCGTCTCGACGTCGGCCGCGATGCCGGCGTTGCCGGGGGCCACCGTGATGACGTGCCCTGCGCGTTCAGCGAGGAGGGCCGTGATGATCGCGTGCTCGCGGGCACCGGAACCGAGGACGAGGATTCGCACCCGATCACCCTACCGAGCGCGACACGCCGCCCGCGATGCGACGGCTAGCCTGTGGACATGCCGCCGAAGAGGATCGAGGACGCCGTCGGCCGTGCTGCGCTCACCGCGGTGCTCGGGGGCTCCACGGTCCGGACGGACGTCGCGACCGCGGTCCGCTGGACCCTGCAGCGACTCGCCGACGACGTGCCGGGCAACAGCGTCGAGGTCCGCGTCCCGCCCTTCGCGGCCGTCCAGGCGGTGCCCGGTCCACGGCACACCCGAGGGACCCCGCCGAACGTGGTGGAGACGGACGCTGCGACCTGGATCGCACTGGCGACCGGGTCCCTGCGGTGGAGCGAGGCCGTCGCCACCGCGCGGGTGAGCGCCTCGGGCTCGCGCGCCGACATCACGTCGTTCCTGCCGGTCCGCACCAGCGCCTGAACGACGACACCGCCCGGATCGACACCGCCCGGATCGACACCGCCGGAAACGACACGACCGGGAGCAGCTGGCTCGACCGGCGAGTTGTTCGACGAGGCTCACAGGATTAGGTAGGTCCTACCGATGTGCCCCGCGGGGCCATCCCCGTAGCGTGGAAGTCGCCGGGATTCGGACCCGACCCGAACGGGTCCGAACCCGGCGACGGACTCCAAGGTACGCGACTTGCGGGTTGCGTTGTCAACCATCGCGGCGAGTCGTGCTGCAATCCACAACGAACCCTGGGTTTCGTTGTCGACGATTTCGTGACGGGGCGACACGAGAACCGTCAGCGCCGACCGTCAGCGCGGCCCGATCATCTCCGCGAGCTCCGACCGCGCGTGCAGGTCCCACTTCGCGAACACCCGCGACAGGTGGGCGTCGATCGTCCGGACGGACAGGCCGAGCGACTCCGCGATCCGCCGGTTGCTCAGCCCGCGTGCCGCGAGTTCCGCGACCTCGTACTCCCGGTGGGTCAGCGGGGGTTTCAGTCGGCCGGCCGTGACCGCCATGCCGTGCGTCGCGAGGACCGCCGCCGCCTCCGCGATCCGCGACCGGTCCTCGGCGCGCAGGGCGTCGGCGTACTCGACGACCGCGTTCGCGAGCGGTCCGTCCACCCGGGCCGCGGCGGTCCGCATCCGCTCCCGGGAGACCGTGGCGTCGTGCCCGCGCATGACGTCGTCGGCGAAGTGCAGCGTCTCGGCGTACATCACGTGCAGCCACGCGCCGCTCGCCGTCGCCCGCGCGGTGATCTCGTCCGCGTGCCGGAGCCCGGCCGGGTTGCCGAGCACGGCCTCGGTCCACGCGATCGACATCGCCACCTGCTCGCCGGTGATCCGCATCGCCCGCAGCGGGGTGCTCCGTGCCCGGTCGAGTGCGGCAGCGGCCTGCTCGGCGTGCCCGGCGTAGGCGTTCGCCATCGCGAGCCGGGCCCACGGGTAGGCCGCGAACCCGCCGTGGTCGGCCACGTCGTACCGCTCGCACGCGGCCGAGAGCGCCGCGATCGCGTCGTCCCAGCGCCGCTGGCCGATCGCCTGGTTGCCGACGCCGATCAGCTCCAGGGTGAAGTCGTACTTCAGGAACGGGCTCGCCCGGCGGACCGGGATCTCGGTGAGCATCGTGGCGACGTCCCCGCGCCAGACCTGGAGCTGGTGCGTCACGGAGATCACCTCGCCGACGGCCCACGGGGCCTCCTCGACGTGCTCGACCGCGGTCGCCAGCGCCCGTCGTGCCAGCCCGGCGGCGTCGTCGAGCCGTCCGGCGGTGGCGAGGGCCATCACGGCGCACGGGGCGAGCGCGAGGAACGCGACGGACACCGTGGGCTGCTGCAGGACCCCGGAGCGCTCGACCTCGGCGCGGACCTCTTCGAACCGGCCGCCCCACCCGAGGTGCGCCAGGCGCAGGATCCGCAGGCGTTCGGCCGTCTCCGGACCGACGAGGCCGGCCGCCGCCTCGGCCAGGGCCACCGCGGCGTCCACGTCGTCGTCGTGGAACTGCCGGATGTTCGCGAGCGTCTCGCAGGCCTCGACGACCATCGCGTCGCCGACCTCGGCCGGACGGGAGCGCGCGAGGGACCAGGCGGCCTCGGCGTCGACGCGGCCGGCCTCGCGCCCGCTGCTGTAGGAGTGCGCGATCGACCGCAGGCAGTGCGCGGTCACCCGCTCGCGCGCGGTCAGGGCGGTGCGGAGTGCGGCGGACGCCAGGGCGATCGCGCTCTCGTGCTCCTGCAGCCGGACGGCGACCTGGGTCGCGTCGAGCAGCTGCCCGACGGGCGGCAGCACGCCGCAGTCGAGCGCCCAGAGCGCGGCACGGAGTCGAGCGGCGGGCGGGGCGCCCTCGGGGCTGTCGGTCCGGAAGGCGTTGGCGCGCGCGAACAGGGCCGCACGCCGGGCGACCGGCACGAGGGCCCGGACGACCTCGCCGACGAGGGGGTGCGACGGACGGACGACCCGGGCGCAGTCGTCCGCCGTGTCGATCGTCACGAGGCCGAGGGCGACCACCCGGTCGACGTCCCCGCCCGACACCAGCCGGAGGAGTCGCTCGAGGGGGATCGGGTCGGCGAGCGCCACGATGTCGACGACGTCCCGCAGGTCCTCCGGCAGGGCACCGAGCTCCGAGCGGTACATGTCGGCCAGGCTGTTCGACGCCGTCACCCGCCCGCGCCAGTACCAGCCGGACGTGGTCTGCTCGAGCGCGCCGGACGTCAGCGCGGCACGGACGACCTCGCGCAGGTACAGCGGGTTGCCCGCGGTCGCCCGGTGCACGCGCTCGGTGGACGCCGTCTCGAGCTGGGCGCCCAGCGCCGCGGCCACGACCTCGCCGGTCTCGCGCAGGTCGAGCGGTGCCAGGTCGATCCGTTCGAGCAGGTCGTCCTGCCACAGTGCGCGCAGCGGGTCGGGCAGCGCGGTGAAGTCCCGGCAGGTCAGCACGAGCCGCGCGCCCTGGTCGCGGACGAGCCACGCGACGTACCGGGCGGAGATCGCGTCGAGGTGGTCGGCGTCGTCGACGCGGAGCAGCACGTCCCGGTCGGCGAGGTCGGTCGTCTCGCGCAGGCGCTGAGCGGCGACCGCGTCGTCGACGAGCTCGGCCAGGGCGGCCGGGAGCTCCCCGAAGCGGTCCGCGACGGCGCCGAACGGCATCGAGCGTCCGGCGGCGACGGCCGTGATCGGGACGACGAGGGTCCGGCCGGTCGCGTCGCGTCGGGCGACCCGGTCCGTCACGCGCGCCGCCGTCGAGGTCTTGCCGAGGCCGGGGGCGCCGACGATCGCGACGCTCCAGCGGTGCTCGGCGACGACGGCGACCGCGCGGTCCTCCTCGCGCCGCGGCACGATCGGCCACGGCACCCTCGCCGGGGTCCGTGGGCGACGACGGTCGTCGACGGGTCGGTCTCGCACCCCACCACCTCCCGCTCCTCGTCTGGACCATCTTGCCCCGGCCGCGGGGGACAGGACAGACCGGACCACCTCCCACAGTGGGGGACAATGGAGGGGTGAGCGACTCCGCCCGACCCGAACCCCGACCCGACGACGGTCCCGCCGACCGCACGCCCGAGCCCGCGGCGCCGGCCCCGAACGCCGTCTCCACCCCGGACGAGGTCACCATCCGCCGGGCACCGAAGTTCGGCGTGTTCATCCTGGGCGGTGCGGTCCTCGGCTTCCTCGCGACCCTCGTCGTCGTGTCGGTCACCATGGACATCGACCGCGGCGACCAGCAGGACGCCAGCTTCGGCACCCTGGTCGGCTACTTCTCGCTCTGGGGGGTCACCATCGGTGCCGCCGTCGGCGCGGTCGTCGCCGTCGTGCTCGACCGCGTCCTCGCGAAGCGGGCCGCCCGCCTCACGGCGGAGCGCGTCGAGGTCGAGCCCGTCCCGGACACGGTCGACGGCGAGATCGAGCACCCGGACGGCGACCGTCCCTGAGGGACAGGAGACGGACAGGCGGACGGCGCCACCGACGGTGGTGACCGGATGACGGACGGGAGGCACGGTGCCAGCTGGCACCGTGCCTCCCGTCCGTCTCCTGGTCGCGTCGCGACCGGACCTAGCTGAGCTGGTTCGCCTCGACCCAGGCGAGGTACTCGGGCGTGACCGAGCCGGTCACGTACTCGCCGGTGAAGCAGCTCATCTCGAGGTCGGTGACCTCCGAGCCCTCGATGATCGCGTCACGCATGTCGGCGACCTCCTGGTAGATGAGGTGGTCGCTGCCGAGCACGCGGTTGATCTCCGGGATCTTCCGGTCGTGTGCGATGAGCTCCGCACGGGTCGGCATGTTGATGCCGTAGACGTGCGGGAACCGGACCGGGGGAGCGGCGCTCGTGAAGGTGACCTCGTTCGCACCGGCGGCCCGCGCCATCTCGACGATCTCGCGGCTCGTCGTGCCGCGCACGATCGAGTCGTCGACGATCAGGATGTTCTTGCCCTTGAACTCCGACGACATCGCGTTGAGCTTCTGCCGGACCGAGCGCTTGCGCTCCGCCTGCCCGGGCATGATGAACGTGCGGCCGACGTAGCGGTTCTTGAAGAAGCCCTCGCGGTAGTCGATGCCGAGCTTCTGCGCGACCTGCATCGCGGCCGGACGCGACGAGTCCGGGATCGGCATCACGACGTCGATGTCGCCGGTCGGCGCGTACTGCGCGATGGTGTCCGCGAGCCGGTTGCCGAGCCGCAGTCGGGCGTCGTAGACCGAGATGCCGTTCATCACCGAGTCGGGACGGGCCAGGTAGACGTACTCGAACGAGCACGGCACCAGGCGGGGGTCCTTCGCGCACTGGCGCGCGTGCATCTGGCCGTTCATCTCGATGAAGACCGCTTCGCCCGGGGCGATGTCGCGGACGATCTCGTAGCCGCCGGACTCGAGCACGAGCGACTCGCTCGCGACGACCCACTCCGGCTGGCCGGCCTCGTCGAACTTGTGGCCCAGGATGAGCGGCCGGATGCCGTACGGGTCGCGGAACGCGAGCAGGCCGTGCCCGGCGATGGTCGCGATCGTGGCGTAGGAGCCCTCGACGCGCTCGTGCACGCGCTCGACGGCGTCGAACACCTGGCCGGGGTCGAGTTCGCTGCCGCGGACCTGGCCCTGCAGCTCGTGCGCCAGGACGTTCACCAGGAGCTCGGTGTCGGAGCTCGTGTTGAGGTGCCGGCGGTCGATGTCGAACAGCTCGCGGGTGAGTTCCCGCGTGTTCGTGAGGTTGCCGTTGTGCACCAGGACGATGCCGTACGGGGCGTTCACGTAGAAGGGCTGGGCTTCTTCCTCGTTGCTCGCGGCGCCCTTCGTGGCGTAGCGCACGTGGCCGAGGCCCATCGTGCCGAGCAGCGCCCGCATGTCACGGGTGCGGAAGCCCTCGCGGACGTGGCCGCGCGTCTTGTGCATGTGGTGCACGTGACCCTCGACCGTGGCGATGCCCGTCGAGTCCTGGCCCCGGTGCTGCAGGAGCAGCAGGGCGTCGTAGATGGATTGGTTGACGGGCCCCTGCGCAACGAGGCCGACGATGCCGCACATTCGCGGAGTGCTCCAGACCGTAGGATCGGGTGGTACCGAACAAGTCTGCCATGCCCCGCGGAGGACAACGCATGCCGAACCCGTACGCAGCCGCCGGCGTCGACACCGCCGCCGGTGACCTGGCCGTCGAGCTCATGAAGTCCGCCGTCTCGGCGACGCACAACGCCTCGGTGCTGGGCGGAGTGGGCGGGTTCGCGGGTCTGTACGACGTCTCGTTCCTGAAGGACTTCGAACGCCCGCTGCTCGCGACCTCGACCGACGGGGTCGGCACGAAGGTCGCCATCGCGCAGGCGATCGACAAGCACGACACCATCGGCCAGGACCTCGTCGGCATGGTCGTCGACGACATCGTGGTGGTCGGGGCGAAGCCGCTGTTCATGACGGACTACATCGCCTGCGGCCGGGTCGTCCCGAACCGCATCGCGGACATCGTCGCCGGCATCGCCCGCGGCTGCTCGGCGACCGGCACCGCGCTGGTCGGTGGCGAGACCGCGGAGCACCCGGGGCTGCTCGGCCCGGACGACTACGACGTCGCCGGTGCCGCGACGGGCGTCGTCGAGGCCGACCGCCAGCTCGGCGCACACCTGGTCGAGGACGGGGACGTCGTCGTCGCGATCGAGTCCTCCGGCCTGCACTCGAACGGCTACTCGCTCGTCCGGCACATCCTGTCGACGAAGGGTGTCGGCTACACCGACCAGCTGCCGGAGTTCGGCGCCGGGGTGTCCGTCGGCGAAGCGCTGCTCGAGCCCACCCGCCTGTACACCGCACCGCTGCTCGACCTGCTCGAGGCCCAGCCCGGCGCCGTGCACTCCTTGTCGCACGTGACCGGCGGTGGCATCGCCGCGAACCTGGCGCGCGTGCTGCCGGTCGGCACCTGGGTCGAGGTCGACCGGGCCACCTGGACGCCCCCGTCGGTGTTCCGGGTGCTCGCGGACATGGCCGGCACCCCGGTCGAGGACACCGAGGGCACGTGGAACCTCGGCATCGGGATGTTCGCGGTCGTCGCGGCGTCGGCTGCCGATTCGGTCGTCGCGGCGCTCGGTGCCGCTGGGCTGCCGGCGTGGACCGTCGGGGCGATCTCGACCTCGGCGCGCGACCTGGACGGCTTCGAGCAGGGCGCGAAGGGCGTCGACGGCGGCGCCGTCCGGCTCGTCGGGAGCTACGCGGGCTGAGGGCGCGCGCGGCGCCGAGCGGGGAGTGCGACCTGGTGCAGGGAAGCCCGGGCCGGCGTCCGGGCGCCGGAGGCGTGTGAGCCCGCAGGACACGCCGCGTGCGTGACGCCGAGCGTGCAGGACACGCCGCGTGCGTGACGCCGAGCGTGCAGGACACGCCGCGTGAGTGACGCCGAGCGTGCAGGACACGCCGCGTGAGTGACGCCGAGCGTGCAGGACACGCCGCGTGAGTGACGCCGAGCGTGCAGGACACGCCGCGTGAGTGACGCCGAGCGTGCAGGAGGCGTCGACGGGACGGCCCGAGCGTGCCAGATCTGGCTCGCTCGCCGAGCGCCTTCGACCGGGACGCCGGGCCGGAGCGCTGAGATCCCTGGGCTTCGGAGCGCGTCGAGTGTGCACGAAACGCCGGGCGCGTGTCGCCGGGCGGGCAAGACGTGTCGCGTCGGTGCGTCGAGCGTGACAGATCTGGCACGTTCGCGAGGGCCCCGGCGCGCGGGACGGGGTGGGCCCGGAGCCGGCACCCGCGCACGCGGAAACGCCGCGCGACCCCGGAGGGTGCGCGGCGTCGACGGTGAGGTCAGGCGGACTTGTTCTGGTCCTGCTGGGTCTCGAGCTCGTCGTCCTCCTCGTCGCCGTACTGGTCTGCCCAGCGGTCGACGTAGGAGTTCTCGTCCGAGTGTTGCCCGGCGGAGAGCTCGCGTTCGAGTGCACCGTAGTTCGTCTCCGGGCTGAAGTACTTCAGCTCCCGGGCGACCTTGGTGTGCTTTGCCTTCTGACGGCCGCGCCCCATGCGTGACCCCCTCGTGTTCGGCTCTGGTCCGGTCCTGGCGGGTGGGGGATGCCACCCGGGGAACCAGACGGTTCGTGGTTTGAAATCTGCCGATCACTCTACCATGTACCCCGATCCCGACACCCCGCACGGCGTCCCCCGGACCGCGGCTCCGGCGTCAGGCCGGCAGGGGCTCCGCGACGCCCCGCTTCCGGCGCGAGGAACGCAGGACGAGGGCGTCGACGGAGAACCGACCGGGGCCGGTCAGTGCGACGGCGAGGGAGGCGACGGCCAGGACGAGCACGTACTCGAACCCGCCGTCCTGCGCGAAGAAGCCGGCCGTGGCGTGGGCGAGCAGGCCGGCCACGACCATGTCGACCGCGAGCAGGAACCCCACGACCCGGGTGGCGACGCCGGCGACGAGGAGCACGCCGCCGACCAGCTCGAGGCCGGCGACCACGGGGGCCGCGACCTCGGCGAGCGGGACGCCCATGCCGGCGAAACCCTGGGTCACGTTCGGGATGCCCTGGGCGAACTTCTGGGCACCGTGGGCGATGAACACCACGCCGAGGACGATGCGGAGCACGGTCAGGCCGATGGAGGTCGATGTCGTTCGCATGGCGACGACGGTATCCAGTGACGTGTCATCGATCTCCCTCGTCCGGGGGACTTCCCGGACTTCGCCAGGGGTCCCCCAGACAACGGTCCGCCGAACCGCGGACACGCTCTCAGGTCGGGAGTGGGGTCGGGAGCTGGGTCGCGAGCGTCAGGAGTCGGCGCCGCGCCCGGTCTGCTGCTGCAGGCGGTCGATGTGCTCGGACGCCTCGGCCTTGGTGAGGTCGGCGGGCAGTTCCTCGCCGGCCTCGCGCGCGAGGGTGTCCAGGTAGCTGCGCTGTGGACCGGTCATCGGCTCGTCGCCGGTCACCCAGTCCTCGGGGTCCTTGCTCGCGGTCGTCGAGGGGTCGGGTCGCTCGCCGCCCAGCGTCTCGCCGGTGTGGGCGTCGTCGGGGGTCTGGTCTGCTGCGTCGGTCATGGCGCCGACGGTACGCGCGGGACCGCCTGGCCAACGCAGCACGTCGTCCCCCGACAGCGCGAGCGGGACAGGCGGGACCCGGCAGCGCGCTCAGGCGGGGACGACCGTGTACCGCACCAGGTCGGCGCCCACGGCGCTCGACGCGACCGGGACCTCGGCATCGCCCTGCCGCAGCCAGATCGTCGCGGCGCGCTCGTCGATGCGCACCACCTGGTGGAGGGACCCGTCCAGCAGCACGGCGGCCCGGACCTCGACGGTCCCCGAGGACGGGCGCGGCGGGAGTCCGACCACGTCGTCGTCGTACGCCCGGTGCTGCCCTGGTGACAGGAACGGCGAGACCGGCGTCGTGACGACCTCGAGCCCCTCGTCGACCTCGCGGACCGCGACCAGGCGGACCGCCTGGTCCGTGGGGAGCCGGACGTCGACGACCGGCGCGTCCGCCGGGCCGGCCAGTGCGCGGAAGGCGGGCCGACCGTCGGGGGCGAGCAGTGCCTCCAGGCCGTCGATCCGGACGCGACCGCGTCCGCGCGAATCGGCGTACAGGCCGGGCTCGAGCCCGGAGCGGCGCGCCTCGAGCCGTGACACGACGACGCGGTCCGGGCGGTACCAGTCGCGGAGCGTGGCGGGGTCGACCCAGCCGATGCTCGCGACCCCGCGGGCGAGGTCGGCGCCGTCGTCGGCCGGGCGCTCGTCGACCGCGCCGAGGGGGTGCTCGCCGCGCACCGCGACGAGCCCGGCGTACGGGCCGGCGGGGGAGGGTTCGTGGTCGAGCACCTCGACGCGCTTCGACACCTTGCCGCCGTGGCCGTCGAACGTCGCGAAGGTGCGCAGGTCGGAGATCGTCATGTCGAGGACCGATGCTACGACCGACCGCCGCCGGTGTCCGCAGGTCCGGGTCCGGCGGGTGGTTGCGGACGGGCCGGACGGGAGGCGCGTGGTGCGCCCGCCCGACCGGCCCGGTCCGTCGTCACGCGCGGTCAGAGCGAGCGGCGCAGGGCCTCGAGGCCGTCGCGCAGGCGCGTCACGGTGTCGTCCGACAGGGAGCCGCGCGTCGCCTGGCGACGCAGGTCGGCGCGGACCTGCTGCCGGAACGACGACAGGACCATCTCGACCTCGCGGAGTGCACGCGCCCCCTCGGACGGCACGTCCTGGGGCTCGTCCGCGGTCTGTCCGCGGGGCGCCTGTGCGCTCGCGGCGAGGTCGGCGCGGAGGGACCGCATGGCCTCGCCCACCGAGGCGCGGACGCCGTCGGCGAGGGACTTCACGGAGTCGGCGACGCCGTTCTCGACCGCGGCGATCTCGTCGGCGCGGGCGTCGAGCTCGGCGCGACCGGCCTCGGTGATCGCGTAGACGGTCTTGCGGCCGTCGACGGTCTTGGTGACGAGCCCCTCGGCCTCGAGCTTCGCCAGGCGCGGGTACACCGTGCCGGCACTCGGGACGTAGGTGCCGCCGAAGCGGTCGCCGAGGGCCTGGATGACCTCGTACCCGTGCATCGGGTGGTCGGCCAGCAGGACGAGCAGGTACAGCCGCAGGTGGCCGTGGGCGAAGACCGGGCTCATGCGGGCGCCTCGCTCTCGTCGGTCACGGTCGTGGTGGCGGTGGGTGCCTGGGCGGCGGGCGCGGCCGGGGCGTGGAGCACCGCGATGTCGCCGGACACCGAGTTCACCTTGAGGTCGAGCCACTGTCCGGAGAGCTCGCCGCCCTGCTTGACGTAGGAGCCGCGCACACCGCGGATCTCGGAGTCGTCGAACTGGAGCTTGCCGGACGCGGTGCTCACGGTGCAGCGGTAGGGGACGCCGTCCTCGAGCCGGACGCTCACCGACCCGGAGACCGTGTTGACGCGGGCGGTGTCGGGCGTGCCCTGCAGGTCGAGGACCACGTCGGCGTTGACCCCGTCGGCGGTGAAGCGCGGGATGGCGCCGGTCGCGACGACGTCGCCCGAGACCGTGCGGACCGTCAGGGCGCCGTCGAGCTCGCGGACGGTGGTGGTGCCGGACACCGCGTGCACGGCGAGGTCGCCCGTGAGGCCGTCGACGACGACGTCGCCGGACACCGTGTTGACCGAGGCGCCGCGGTTCGTGCCGGACAGCAGGGCGCCGGCGGAGACGACGCCGATCGTGACGCGCGCGTCGCGGGGGACGAGCACGCTGACGTCGGCGGCGGCACGGCCGCGGAAGGACTTGAGGAAGCCGAGCGGGTCGTCCCAGCCGATCTGCGGGTGGTCGACGGTCAGGGTGTCGCCGTCGAGCTCGATCTTGAGGGGCTTGCCCGAGACGCTGTGCACCTCGATGCGGGCGGTCGGCTCGTCGTGTGCGACGACGTCGACCTGTCCACCGGCGAGCCCGACGCGCAGTGCGCGGACGATCCCGGTGTCGATCACCTTCGGCTCCTCGACGAGCCACTTCTCCTGGGCCATGTTGCCTCCTGAAACTCGCGATGTATCGCGTTGGTGGAAGTCACGATACATCGCGAGCCTGCGATTGTCACCGGTCCCTTGCTCTTTCGAGTGTCGGGACGCACGACGGCCCCGCACCCTGGTGGGCGCGGGGCCGTCGTGGTCCGGCGGGGCGGTTACTTCGACGCGGAGTCGAGCGCCGCCTGTGCTTTCTCGGCCGCGGCGTCGAGCGCGTCCTTCGGGCTGGTCTTCAGCAGCATCGCGGACTGCAGCTGCGTGGACAGCGCCGCGCTCACCTCGCCGTAGGCCGTGATGGACGGACGGGCCTTGGCGTACTCGAGCTCGTCGGCGAAGGCCTTGAGGCGCGGGTTGTCGTCGAGGTACTTCTTCCAGGTCTCGTTGTCCGACGTGGCCTTGTTCGCGGGGAGCAGGCCGGTCGCGATGTCCCACTTCGCCTCGGTCTCGGGGCTGAGCCACCACTGCATGAACTTCCAGGACGCGTCCTGCTTCGCCTTGGTCGTCTTGATCAGGTACGAGTTGTTCGTGCCGAGGTTCATCGCCGGCTTCTCGATGCCCGGGAGGGCGAAGACGCCGACGTTGTCCTTGCCGAGCGTGCTGTCGATCGTGGACAGGTCGTACGCGCCGGTGATCGCCATCGCCGCCTTCTTCGACGTCAGGGCCGGGACGGCGCCGTTCGTCGAGGTGGTGAGGAGCGACTGCGGGTACGCGGTGCCGTCCTTGAGCATGTCGGTCCAGGCGGTGAGGGCCTTCACGCCCGCGTCGCTGTTGAACTCGACCTTGGTGTTGTCCTCGTTGAGGAAGTCACCGCCGGCACCCCACAGCATCGACTGCCAGGTGAAGACCGGCCACTCGCCGGTGCCGATCGGCAGGTACGCGCCGTACTGGGTCGTGCCCTTCGTGAGCTTCTTCGCGTCGTCGGCGAGCTCGGCCCAGGTGGTCGGGGTGTCGGTGATCCCGGCCTCCTTGAACATCTCCTTGTTGTAGACGACGGCGTAGTCGCCGATGTCGGTCGGCAGCGTGTACTGCTTGCCGTCGAACTCGCCCGTCGAGAGCATGCCCTCGGTGAAGCTGTCCTTCGTGATGTCGCCGCTGGACAGGTAGTCCTCGAGCGGCAGGACCTTGCCGGTCTGGATGACCTCACCGGTCTGCTGCGGCGTGCTGTCGCCGAGGACCATGTCGGGGCCGGTGTCGTTCTTCAACGCGTTGATGAGCTTCGCGTCGAACTGGTCGGACGAGGCGGCGTACTGGGGCTGGACCTCGATCTTGTCCTGCGAGGCGTTGTACTCGTCGATGAGCTTCTTCACCTCGGTGGCCTGCGGCCCCGTGTAGTTGTGCCACACGGTGATCGTCGTCTTGCCGCCGCTGCCGCCGGAGTTGCCGGTGACGGACCCACCGGAACACCCGGACAGGGCCAGAGCGGCGCCGACGGCGAGGGCCGTGACACCGAGCAGTCGCTTGCGCATGAGATCGTCCTTTCTCGGACTTCTGGGTGGTGCGAGGAGTGGTGCAGGGAGTGGTGCTGAGGGGGTGGAGCGGGGAAGGGTGGTCGGGATCAGCGGAGCCCGCCGGCCATCGCCGACACGATCTGCTTCTGGAAGATGATGAAGACGATGAACACCGGCAGGATCGCCAGCGTCGAACCGGCCATGAGCAGGTTGAAGCTCTGGCTCGCGTTCGCGGACTGCAGCTGCGTGAGGCCGACGGACACCGTGAAGAACTCGGTGCGGGACGCCACGAGGAACTGGAAGAAGAAGTTGTTCCAGTTGTAGACGAAGGACAGCACGGCGAAGGAGCCGATCATCGGCGTCGCCATCGGGGTCACGACGGACCACATCCGCCGCCAGACGCCGGCGCCGTCCACCCGGCTGGCGTCCTCGATCTCGCTCGGGAACGAGGTGAAGAACTGCCGGAACAGGAACGTGCCGAGGATCGACGGGATGTTCGGGACGATGAGCCCCTGGTAGCTGTTCAGCCAGTGCAGCGAGGACAGCAGGGTGATCAGCGGCGTGAACACGACCTCGAACGGCACGAGGAGCGCGGCGAGCAGGACGACGAACACGATGTTCTTGCCCTTGAACTTCAGCCGTGAGAACGCGAACCCGGCCGCCAGGCTCGTCACGATCTGCCCGGCGGTCGTCGCGATCGCCACGACGGTCGAGTTGAAGAAGTACAGGCCGAACGGCGCGACGGTGAAGATGTCGGTGTAGTTCGACAGCTCCCACTGCTTCGGCAGGAACGTCGGCGGGAAGGCCAGCGCCTCCTCCGAGGACTTGAAGCTCGTGAGCAGCATCCAGAGGAACGGGCCGAAGAACAGGACGACGGCGACGATCAGGATGACGTGGCGCAGGACGGCCGGCGAGTGCTTGCGGAACAGCACGCCGAAGGGCCGGCTGCGGTGCGGACGGGAGGCGCGGTGCGCGTCCGACGGGAGGGCGCGGGATGCGATCTGGGTCACGGTGCGGTCCTAGTTCAGCTCGATGGGGTCGCGGCGGTTGATGACCCGCAGCTGGACGACCGCGACGAGGATGCCGACGATGAGCAGGATCACGGCGGCGGCGCTGGCCGAGCCGCCGTGGAAGAACACGAAGCCCTGGTTGTAGATGTAGTAGAGGATCGTCTCGCTCGAGTTGATCGGGCCGCCCTGGGTCAGGACGTAGACCTGCGTGAACACCTGCAGGGCGCCGATCACGCCGGTGATGGCGAGGAAGCCCGTGGTCGGCGCGACCAGGGGGAGCGAGATCCGGAAGAAGCGGCGGATCGGTCCGGCGCCGTCGAGCGTCGCGGCCTCCATGTAGGACGCCGGGATGTTCGTGAGCGCGGCCGAGTAGATGATCATCGTGTAGCCGACGCCCTGCCAGATCGAGAACACGATCACCGAGACGAGCGCCCAGGGCTCCGAGGTCAGGAAGCCGATCGGGGGAGCGCCGAGGGCCGTCACGACGCCGTTCACCAGGCCGCCGAGCGGCGACAGGATGAAGCTGAAGATCAGGGCGCTGCCGACGATCGGGGCGATGTACGGCACGAAGAGCAGGGCGCGGTAGACGCCACGGCCGCGGAACGGCTGGGCGAGCAGTGCCGCGAAGAACAGGCCGAGCGCCATCGTGACGGGGACGACGACGACCACGTAGAGCGCGGTGTTGCCGGCGGCGCGCAGGAACTCGCCGTCGCGGAACAGACCGGTGAAGTTCGACAGCCCGACGAAGCCGTTCGTCTCGCCCGACGCGGGGTTCCAGTTCGTGAACGAGTAGAAGACCGTCTGCGCCAGTGGGTACAGGTAGAACAGCGCCAGCAGCACCGTCGTGGGGGCGATCAGCACGTAGCCCGCCCGGCCTTCCCGTCGTTCCATCCGGCTGGCGTCCGCGGTGGACGACCGTCGACCGGGAACGGTCACCCTGGTCGGGTTCTGAACCGCACTCGTCATGCGGACCTCCTCTTGGCTCGTCGTTGAACGCTAAGAAACGGCTGTTTCGAGCAGATTACCGTTCGATCACCAAAAGTAAATAGTCGATTTTGCACCGACTTCGTTCGATCATCGATCGATCAGCCGCTACAGTGACGACATGCACGAGCAGCACTTCCAGGACATGGCGCGGAGCCCGGGGTCCGTCGGGGACGTCCTCCGACTCATCCGCGTCTCCGACACGACCTCGCGCTCGAGCATCGCCCGGAGCACCGGACTCGCGCCGTCCACGGCGTCCGCCCGGGTCGACGCGCTGACGTCCCTCGGGCTCGTCCGCGAGAGCGGTGCCGAGGGGTCCCGCGGCGGACGCCGGGCCCGACGGCTCGAACTCGTCGCGGACGCCGGGTTCGTCGCCGCGGCCGACCTCGGCGCGCACCACGTGCGCATCGTCCTCACCGACCTGGCCGGGACCGTCCTGGCGGACACCGACGCCCTCGAGCACGGCGCCGGCACCGTCCCGGTCGCCGCCGGGCCCCGGGCGTCCGTCGCGGCGCTCTGGCAGCGGTTCGTCGAGCTCGCGCGGGACAGCGGCCTGGACATGGACCGGTTCCGCGGCGCCGCGATCAGCATCCCCGCGCCGGTGTCCTACCCGGGCGGCAGCATCGCGACCCCGTCGTTCGAGCCGTCCTGGCACGGGGCGGTGCTGCCCGAGCTCTTCGCGGAGTACACCGACGTCCCCGTCCTCGTCGAGAACGACGCGAACCTCATCGCCCTCGCCGAGCACCCCGAGCCGGACCGGTCGGGCACGCTCGTCGCGGTGAAGCTCGGCACGCGCATCGGCGCCGGCGTCCTGCTCGACGGTCGGCTGCACCGCGGCGTGAGCGGTGCCGCGGGCGAGATCAGCCACACCCCCGTCGACGGCGAGGCCGCGATCGGCTGCACGTGCGGCGTGCCGGACTGCCTGGAGTCGGTGGCGTCGGGTGGCGCCGTCGTCGCACGGCTCCGGGCCACGGGGCGCGAGGTCGGCAGCACGGGCGACGTCCTCGCCCTCGCCGCGCAGGGCGACCCTGTGGTCCTCGACGAGCTGCGCCGCGCCGGGGAGCACATCGGCCGGGTCCTGTCCGGGATCGTGAACTTCTGCAACCCGAGCGAGGTCGTGCTCGCGGGCGCGATGTCGGCGTCCTCGGTGCTCGTCGCCACCATCCGCGGCGAGCTCTACCGCTCGTGCCTGCCGATGGTCGCCGACGCGCTCGACGTCCGTGCGAGCCGCGAGCCCCGCGACGCCGGGATCCGCGGTGCGACGGTGCTCGCCGTGGACGAGGTCCTCGCCCCCACCCGTATCGACGAGATGGTCCGGACCGCGGCGGAGCGGACCGCATGAGCACCGCGGTCCGCGACCTCGAGCAGTCCGGCGCGGTCGTGGCGGTCGACGTCGGCGGCACGACGGTCAAGGGCATGCTGCGCATCGGCGACGTCGTGCTCGACCGGGCCGTCGTCCCGACCTTCGGGACCGTGGGACCCGCGGACGGGACGGTCTCCGGCACGCCGACGGCCGGCACGCCGACCGTCGGTGGGCCGTCCACCGGGGGCACTGCGGTCGGGGACCCGGCCGCCGGCGGACCGGCGCTCGCCGCGGTCGTCGCCGTGGTCGACCGGCTCGCGGCCGCCGCCACGGGCGCCGGACACCCGCTCGCCGCCATCGGCCTGTGCACCCCCGGGGTCGTCGACTCCGCGGCCGGCACGGTCGTCGTGGCGGTCAACCTCGACTGGCACGACCTGCCGATCGCCGACCTGCTGCGCGAGCGCTACGGCGTCCCCGTCGCGGTGGCGCACGACGCGCGTGCCGCGGCCACGGCCGAGATCGCCGCCCGCACCGCCGCCGGTCGGGACGTCGGCGAGATGGTCTTCATCCCGATCGGCACGGGCATCTCCGCGAGCCTGGTCGTCGACGGCCGCCTGGTGGTCGGCGCCGCCGGGGGTGCCGGCGAGGTCGGGCACGTCTGCATCCGGCCCGGCGGGGAGCCCTGCACGTGCGGGCAGCGCGGGTGCGTCGAGGCGTACGCCTCGGCCCGGAACATCCGCCGGCGCTACCGTGCGGCCGGCGGCACCATCGACGGGGCCACCGACGAGATCGTCGCGGCGGTCGACACCGACCCGGTCGCGGCCGCGGTGTGGGCGGACGCGGTCGACGCGCTCGCCGCCGGGGTCGCGATCCTGTCCGCCGTGCTCGACCCCGCGGTCGTCGTCGTCGGCGGCGGGCTCGGCGAGTCCGGGGAGCGTCTGCTCGCCCCGCTCCGCACGGCCGTCGACGCCCGACTCGGCTGGCGGCCGTCGCCCCGCATCGAGCAGTCGCTCGCGGGGGCCGGTGCCGGCCTGGCGGGTGCCGCGCTCCTCGCCCGCACCGCCGCCGCGACCAGCACGACCAGCACGACCAGCGCGACGGGCACGACCAGCGCGCCCACGTCCAGCGCGCCCGCGACCAGCGCGCCCGCGCCCGCCGCGGACCCAGCACCACACGGAACCAGGAGGACCCCATGACCGAACAGCGACTCCGGATCGGCCTCGTCGGCGCGGGGGTGATCGCCCACGCACACCTGCCGAACCTGCTCCGCCTCGGCGACGTCGTCGTCTACTCCGAGGTCGGCGCCGAGGAGCTCGTGGCCGCGCACGGCGGCGAGGTGGTGGGCTCGCTCGACGAGCTCCTCGCCCGCGTGGACGTGGTGGACGTCGTCGTCCCCACGTACGCGCACGCCGAGGTCGTGCGGGCAGCGCTCGCCGCCGGCAAGGACGTCATCAGCGAGAAGCCGCTCGCCCGCACCGACGCGGACGCCGACGACCTCGTCCGACGCGCCCACGAGGCCGGCCGGCAGCTCTACCCGGCTCACGTCGTCCGGTACTTCCCCGAGTACGTCCGCCTCAAGGCCGCGGTCGAGGCCGGACAGCTCGGCGAGCTCGCGGTGCTGCGCTTCGTCCGCTCCGGCGGCTTCCCGACGCGCTCCGCCTGGTTCGCCGACCCGGAGCTGTCCGGCGGCATCATCATGGACCAGATGATCCACGACCTGGACATCGCCCGGTGGATCGCCGGCGACGTCGTCCGGGTCAGCGCGGTGCACGTCCGGAAGGGCACCATCGACCACCCGGTCGAGGCGGCGCACGTGCTGCTCGCCCACGCGTCCGGTGCGATCAGCCACGTCGCGGGCATCTGGGGGCCGGCACACCTGCCGTTCGTCACCGAGTTCTCGGCCACCGGCACGCTCGGCACCCTGTCGCACGACTCCCGCGCGGAGCGGAACTACACGGCCGAGCTCCTCGACGAGGCGGCCGTCGGCGGCGAACTGCCGGAGCTCGACCCGACCGAGGACCCCTACTTCCTCGAGATCCGCGAGTACCTCGGCGCGTTCCGGGGCGGCCCCGTCCCGCGCGTCTCCGCCGAGGACGGCGCGACCGCGGTCCGGATCGTCAACGCGGCGCTCCGGTCGGTCGAGACCGGGCAGCCCGTCGACCTCGTACCCGCCCCGGCCGCCGGGACGCACGAGGGGGCGACGGCATGACCACCCTGCGCATCGGCGTCCTGTCCTTCGCGCACACGCACGCGCTGTCGTACCTGACGGCGCTGCAGGCGATGCCCGACGTCGAGGTCGTCGGCACCGACCCGGACGGCACCTCCACGGGCACGGAGCTGACCGACCTACGCGGTCGGGAGCTCGCCGACGCCCTCGGGGTCGCGTACGTCGACTCGGTCGAGGAGCTCCTCGCCCAGGGCGTCGACGCCGTCGTGGTGACGAGCGAGAACGCCCGGCACCGCGCGCTCGTCGAGCAGGCCGCCGCCGCGGGTGCCCACGTGCTGTGCGAGAAGCCGCTCGCGACGACGTGGGAGGACGGCCTGGCGATGCGGGCCGCCGCCGATGCCGCGGGCGTGCTGCTCATGGTGGCGTTCCCGGTGCGGTTCGCCGGGACCTTCGCCCGGCTCGCGGCGACGAAGCGGGCCGGTCGGCTCGGCGAGGTCTTCTCGGTCCGCGGTGCGAACAACGGCATGCTCCCGCTCACCCGCTCGTGGTTCACCGAGCCCGAGCTGTCCGGCGGCGGCGCGATCGTCGACCACGTGGTGCACATCGCGGACCTGCTCGACGAGCTCCTCGACGGCACGCCGGCGGTGACGGTGACGGCCGTCACGAACCGGGTGCTGCACGCCGCCCGCGCGCAGGCCGAGACCGCGGGGCTCGTGACGATCACCTACGCGGACGGCACGATCGCGGCGATCGACTGCTCGTGGAGCCGCCCGGACACCTCGCCGACGTGGGGTGGGCTCGCGCTCACCGTGGTCGGGTCGGAGGGATCCGTGGACGTCGACTTCTTCCGCCCGAGTGTGCGGGGGCTCGACGCCGCGACCGGTCGGTCGGTGGTGCTGCCGTACGGGCCGGACTTCGACCAGGCGATGCTCGAGACGTTCGTCACCGCGGTCCGGAGCGGCGAGCAGCCGCAGCCCGACGCCGCGGTCGGCCTCCGCACGCTGGCGGTCGTGCTGGCGGCGCAGGAGTCCGCCGCGAGCGGCGAGACGGTGCGGGTGCGGTCCGTCTGAACGCACCAGGACGGCGGACGGGAGGCGCGGTGCCGGCTGGCACCGCGCCTCCCGTCCGTCACGGCACCGTCTCAGGAGCCGCCGGCCGCAGCCCACAGGCCGCGGGCGTTCGCGAGTCCGCGCTCGACCGCGTCGACGTCGTCCTCGAGCCCCTCGAACTCGATCGAGAGGGGGCCGTCGAACCCGCTCGCGACGATCCGCTCGACGATCCGGCCCAGGGGCAGGTCGCCGTGCCCGACGACCGTGCCGAGCACCGCACGGCCCGCCAGGGTCGTGAGCCAGCCGTCCGCGGCCGGCGGGGTCTCGCGCACCAGGAAGTCCTTCAGGTGCACCACGGCCGCGACCGGCAGGGTCCGCTGCACCGCACGGAGCGGGTCGTCGTCCAGGCAGACGAAGTTGCCGACGTCGAGCAGGGTGCGGAAGGCGGGGTGGTCGACCTCGTGGACGAGCCGCAGGATCCGCTCGCTGTCGTTGAAGGCGAAGCCGTGGTTCTCGACCATCGTCGTGATCCCGAGCGTGGCGGCGTGCTCGGCGACCGCGCGGCAGACCGGCACGACCTGCGCGAGCACCCGTTCGAACTCGGCGTGGTCGGCGTCCCGCCAGGCCCACGGCACGACGTCGTGCCGGAACCGGGTGACACCGAGCCGGTGCGCGACGTCGAGGTGCTCGTGGACCCGCGCGACCTCGGCGTCGACGGTCGCCGGGTCGGAGAAGTCCGCGCCGATGACGTAGTTCGCGAGCCCGACGCCGCGCGCCGCGGCGTGGCCGCGCAGTTGCTCCACCAGCTCGGGCTGCCGGGGCAGGTCGTCGCCGAAGCCACCCGCCGCGACCTCGAGGTGCTCGCCCCCGGCCGCGGCGACGCGGTCGACCACGTCGAAGATCGTCAGCGCACCGCGCTGGAGGGAGCGGGCGTAGCTGTAGGAGGACACTCCGAGTCGCATGGCGCGACCCTAGCCGCTCCGGTCTCGTCGCCACCAGGGGTGTGGACGGGCTCCGCGTCGCCCGTGCGGGTGGGGGACCACGGCAGGCGGCGGAAGAGCGGCATGAGGGGCTGCACCATCGGCCCGATCGCGAACGCGGCGACCACCGTGCCGACCCCCACGTCACCGCCGAGCAGCCAGCCGACCAGGACGACGGTGACCTCGATGACGGTGCGGGCGAGCCAGAGCGGCCAGCCGAAGCGCTCGTGCACGCCGACCATCAGCCCGTCGCGGGCGCCGGTCCCGAGCCCGGCGCCGATGTAGCAGGCCGTCGCGACCGCGAGGAGCGCGAGGCCCGCCGCGAACAGCAGCACACGGGGGACGAGTCCGTCCGGCTCCGGCACGAGCCAGAGCACCAGGTCGGCGGACGGGCCGATCGCCAGGACGTTGCACAGCGTGCCGATGCCGGGCTTCTGGCGGAGCGGGATCCACAGCAGCAGGATGACGACGCTCGACACCACGGTGATGACGCCGAACGACCAGGGCAGCACGTTCTCCAGGCCCTGCGTGAGCACCGTCCACGAGCCGACGCCGACCACGGCGCGGACCTGCAGTGCGGTCGAGGCGCCGTAGAGGAACAGGCCGACGAGGAGCTGGACGGAGCGGAGCGAGAGGCTGACGGAGCGGGGCACGGGTCGATGCTCGCGCTGGATTGGCCTGTTGGTCGAGAGCCAATCTGGCTACGGTGGACCCGTGACCCCGGTTCTCCTGAGCGCGCGATCGGCCGCCCTCCTGCTCACCGACTGGCGGGACGGGACCGACGCCCCCGCGTACGAGGCGCTGTCCGACGCCCTGCGCGTGCTCGTCATCGACGGACGCGTGCCCCTGGGCGTCCGGCTTCCGGCCGAGCGCGGGTTGGCCGAGGCACTCGGCGTCTCGCGGACCACGGTCGCGAACGCCTACGCCCGACTCCGGTCCGACGGGTTCCTCGTGTCGCTGCGGGGCTCCGGCAGCGTCGTGCACCTACCGCGGGAGCTCGCCGGGCGCCCGGACCCGGAGCGGCTCGGCGGGGTCGTCGACGGCGGGCTGCTCGACCTGCGGAAGGCCGCCCTGCACGCCGCCCCCGAGGTCGCCGAGGCCGTCGAACGCGCGGTCCGGCACGTCCCCGCGGCGCTCGCCGGCATCGGGTACGACACGGTCGGGGACCCCGGGCTGCGGGCCGCGATCGCCGAGCGCTACACGGAGCGCGGGCTGCCGACCGACCCGTCGCAGATCGTCGTGACCATCGGCGCGCAGCACGCGATCGCGCTGCTCGCCCGGGTGCTCGTGCGCCGCGGCGACGCCGTCCTGGTCGAGTCGCCGACCTACCCGCACGCGCACGAGGCCTTCCGCGAGGCCGGCGGCCGGCTCGTCGGCGTCCCGGTCGACGCGCACACCGGGTGGGACGCGTCGGCGCTCGAGATGACGCTCCGCCGGACGGCGCCCGCGGTCGCGTACGTGATGCCCGAGCTGCACAACCCGACCGGCGCGACGATGCCCGCCGCGACCCGGGAGCGCCTGCTCGCTGTCGCGGCGGCGACCGGCACCGTCGTGGTGGCGGACGAGACCATGGGCGAGCTCCGGATCGACGGCTCGCCGGAGCCGCCGCTGGCCGCGTCCGCCGTGCCGTCCTCCACCGTCGTGATGATCGGCTCGGCGGCGAAGGTGTTCTGGGGTGGGCTGCGCATCGGGTGGGTGCGCGCCGAGCCGGACCTGCTGCAGCGGATGCTGCTCGCCCGCCCGTCGGGCGACCTCGGCACGCCCGTGCTCGACCAGTTGGTCGCGCGGGAGCTCGTCCCGCGGACGGCGGCCGTCCTGGAGGCGCGACGCACCTTCCTGCGCGCCGGTCGCGACGACGTCGTGGGCGCGTTGCGCACGCGGCTCCCGGAGTGGGACGTCCCGTCGCCGGCGGGCGGGTTGACGACGTGGGTGGGCCTCGGGCGGCCGGTGTCGAGCGCGCTCGTGCTCGCCGCGCGGGCCGAGGGCGTGGTGCTCGCCTCGGGCGGGGTGTTCGGTCCCGACGGCGGGTTCGAGCGGTTCCTGCGGGTGCCGTTCACGACCGCGCCGGCGGACCGGGAGCGCATGGTCGACGTGCTCGAGCGGGCCTGGGCGCGGATCGGCGGCGACGGGGTCGGGACCCGCGGGTCGCTCGCCGCGGTGGTGTGAGCGCACGTCATCCGCTGGGCTGACCCGCCCGGCGCATCGTCGCCCCGACGGCGGACGCGGTGCCGGCGGCCGCGCCGGAGGCTGATGACATGCAGCCGACCCGCCCGACCGACGCCCTCGTCTCCGCCCCTGACCCTGCCCCCGTCCACGCCGTTCCGGCCCGTCCGGTCCCGCCGGTCGCGCGGGTGTCGATCGCTCTGACCGGCGCCCTGCTGGCCGGGGTGCTGACCTCGTTCGGGCAGGCGGTCCCCGCGCTCGCGACCGTGTCGAACTCGGCCGGGCCGTGGTTCGTCGTCGCGGTGCTGCTGTGCGCGGTCGCCGGTGTCCGGGCCGGCCGGGTGGCCCTGCCGCTCGCGATGCTGCTCGGCGTCGTGCTCCTCGAGCTCATGCACGTCGGCTACTGGGCGGCCACGGTGCTGCGCGGGTACCCCGACGTCCTGTCGATCACGAACCCGTGGGTCCTGCTCGGGGTCCCCGCGGGGCTGCTGGCCGGGGCGGTCGCGGTGGCGCTGCGGGTCGGACTCCGGCGCGGCACCCGGGGCGCGGTGCTGGCGGCCGGGGCACTCGGGGTCGTGGCGGCGGTGCTCGTGGGGGAGTCGGTGCGGGCGTTCCTGCGCGTGGCGACGCCCGAGACGACGCCCGCCTGGGCCGTGCAGCTCGCCGTCGGGGTGGTGGTGCTGGTCGTGGCGGTCGTGCGGGCGGGGAGCCCGGTCGGCCGCGTCACGGCGCTCGCGACCGGATTCGTCGGTGCCGTCGGGGTGCTCGGGGCACTGCTGCTCATCGGCGGGTGAGGCAGTTCCCCACAGGTCAGCCGTGGGGGGTCTGGTTCGCAGGTGGAACTGGGAGGATCACCGGGTGCACCTCCTCTCGGTCTTCAGCATCCGGAACCGCGCGCTCATCGCCCTCGTCACCATCGTCGTCGCCGTGTTCGGCGGCATCTCGCTCACGAGCCTGAAGCAGGAGCTCATCCCGAGCGTCGAGTTCCCGCAGGTCGCCATCGTCAGCGCCTACCCCGGTGCCACGCCGGAGGTCGTGTCGAACGACGTGTCGACGAAGATCGAGCAGGCGATCCAGGTCGTGCCGAACCTGGAGTCGACGACCTCGACGTCGTCGACCGGGCAGAGCGTGGTGTCGGCGTCGTTCGACTACGGCTCGAACCTGGCGAGCGCCGAGGACAAGATCCAGACCGCCGTGAACGCACTGTCGCTGCCGGACACCGTGCAGACGCAGATCGTCACCGGGTCGTTCGACGACCTGCCCGTGCTGCAGCTCGCCGTCACGGCCTCCGGCAACCAGGAGCAGCTGGTCGACCGGCTGAACGCGACCGCGGTGCCCGACCTCGAGAAGCTCGACGGCGTGCGGCAGGCGAGCGTGTTCGGCAACCCGGGGCGCCGCGTGGTCATCACGCCGAACGAGTCCGAGCTGGCGGCGAAGGGCCTGACGAGCCAGTCGATCTCGGACGCGCTGAGCGACAACGGCACGCTGATCCCGGGCGGCACGATCACGCAGGACGGCGCGACGCTCTCGGTGCAGACCGGGCAGCGCATCGCCTCGCTCGCCGACATCGAGGACCTGCCGCTCACGGCGTCGTCCTCCTCCTCTTCTTCCACGTCGTCCTCGTCGTCCGCCGGTGGCTCCGCGTCGGGCGCGGCCGGCGGCTCCGCCGCCTCGGGCGGTGCCGCGTCCGGTGGTGCGGCCGGTGGGACGCAGACGTCCGGTGACGGCACCGCCGGGGGATCCGCCGCCGGCCAGACCGGCACCGGGACCACCGCGACCGGCGGGGCGGGCGCGAGCAGTGCCTCCAGTCCGACCCGTCTCGGCGACGTGGCGACCGTGCAGATCGCGGAGTCGCCGCGGACCTCGATCAGCCGGGTGGACGGCAAGACCGCGCTGACCATCGCGATCACGAAGACGCAGGAGGCGAACACCGTCGACGTCTCGGAGACGGTGAAGGCCGCGCTGCCCGGGATCGAGGCGAAGGTGACGGGGAGCCCGCAGTTCACCGTCGTGTTCGACCAGGCGCCGTACATCCAGCAGTCCATCGACTCGCTGGCCGAGGAGGGCCTGCTCGGCCTCGGCTTCGCCGTCGTCGTGATCCTCGTGTTCCTGCTGTCGCTGCGGTCGACGATCGTCACCGCGATCTCGATCCCGACGTCGGTGCTGCTCGCGGCGATCGGCATGCGCGCGGCCGGCTACACGCTGAACATCATCACCCTCGCGGCACTGACCATCGCGATCGGTCGCGTGGTGGACGACTCGATCGTGGTGATCGAGAACATCAAGCGGCACCTGCAACCCGGCGTCGACCGGGGGCGCGCGGTGCTCGACGCCGTGCGCGAGGTGGCGGGGGCGGTGACCGCGTCCACGCTCACCACCGTCGCGGTGTTCCTGCCCGTGGCGTTCGTCGCCGAGCTCGTGGGCGAGCTGTTCCGGCCGTTCGCGCTCACCGTGACGATGGCGCTCGTCGCGTCGCTGCTCGTGTCGCTGACGATCGTGCCGGTGCTCGCGTACTGGTTCCTGCGCCCGCCGAAGGGGCACAAGCACGCCGGTGCGTCGGCGTCTCCTGACTCGTCGGCGTCTCCTGCGTCGGCCGCGTCGTCGACCGGGGCGCTGTCGTCCGGCGCGGACCTGCACGACGCCGCCGCTCCCGACCGGCTCCGGCGTGGCTACCAGCCGGTGCTGCGCTGGGCGATCGGGCGGCCCGCGATCGTGCTGGTGCTCGCCGTCCTCGTGCTCGGCGGGACGGCCGCGGCGGTGCCGTTCGTGAAGACGAACTACCTCGGCGACTCCGGCCAGAACACGTTCACCGTGACGCAGGACCTCAAGCCGGGGACGAGCCTCGCCGTGCAGTCGGACGAAGCCGAGAAGGTCGAGCGGGCACTCCGCGACGTCCCCGGCGTGCAGACCGTCCAGACGACGATCGGCTCGAGCGGCCAGTCGATCCAGGCGGCGTTCGGCGGCGGGGCGTCGGCCTCGGTGCAGTACAACGTGACGACCGACGCGCAGCGCGACCAGACGACCATCCAGTCCGAGGCGCGGAAGCGCATCGACCGGATCGACGGCGCCGGCGAGGTGTCGCTGACCTCGAGCAGCGGGTTCGGCGGGTCGAGCGACATCGAGGTGGACGTCACCGCCCCGACCCAGACCGAGCTGCAGACCGCTGCGCAGCAGGTCCTCGAGGAGATGCGGGCGGTCGACGGGACGACGGGGGCGACGAGCAACCTGTCCGCGGCCGAGCCGTACCTGGCCGTGAAGGTCGACCGGCAGGCGGCCGCCGAGCGCGGGCTGACCGAGACCCAGGTCGGCGGGCTCGTCGCCGCGGCCGTGTCACCGCGGGACACCGGGAGCGTCGAGATCGACGACGCGACGCTCGACGTGTACATCGCCGACGCGAACCCGCCGGCCACGCTCGACGCGCTGAAGAACCTGTCGATCCCCACGGCGACCGGCGAGGTGCCGCTGTCCGACCTCGCCACGGTCGAGCAGTCCGACGGCCCGACGACGATCACGACGTCGAACGCCGTCCGCACCGCCACCATCACGGTGACGCCGGACGCATCGAACCTCGGTGCTGCCGTGCAGAACGTCACGAAGGCGGTCGACCAGCTCGACCTGCCGAAGGGGGCGTCGGCCTCGATCGGCGGCGTCGCGTCGAGCCAGTCGTCCGCGTTCAGCCAGCTGTTCCTCGCGATCCTCGTCGCGGTGCTCATCGTCTACGTGATCATGGTCGCGACGTTCCGGAGCCTGCTCCAGCCGGTGCTGCTCCTGTTCTCGGTGCCGTTCGCCGCGACCGGCGCCGTGCTGCTCCAGATCGCGACGGGCATCCCGCTCGGCGTCGCGTCGATCATCGGTCTGCTCATGCTCGTCGGCATCGTCGTGACGAACGCGATCGTGCTCATCGACCTCGTGAACCAGTACCGGCGCCGCGGGCTCCGGGTGCGCGAGGCCCTGGTCGAGGGCGCGACGCGGCGACTCCGGCCGATCCTGATGACCGCGCTCGCGACGATCTTCGCGCTGCTGCCGATGGCGATGGGGCTCACGGGCAAGTCGGGCTTCATCTCGCAGCCGCTCGCGCTCGTGGTGATCGGTGGCCTGGTGTCCTCGACGCTGCTCACCCTCGTGGTGCTGCCGGCGCTGTACTCCGTCGTCGAGGGTGCGCGGGAGCGGCGGGCGGACCGGCGGGCGGCGAGGTCGGGAGGTGCCGGGGAACCGGCTCCGGACGGGGTCAGCGACCCTCGCTGATCGCGGTCGCGGTCGCGGTCGCGCTCCCGGTCCCGGTCGCGCTCCCGGTCCCGGTCGCGGACTCGGTCAGCGGGTCTCGCTGCCCCGGAACCAGGAGACGAGCACGCACGTGAGCGTCACGAGGAACACGACGGCCGTGCCCTGGGCGACCACGGCGAGGTGGCCGGTCGCCGCCGCGTAGCCGCTCGTCGCCACCGTGGCCGTGAAGGACAGGCCGAGCAGGAGCTCGGTCCCGGTCTGTGCGGCGGTGCGGCGCGGCCACTCGGAGGTGGCGCGCGCGGGGCGGGTCGGCGTGTCGGTCACCCCAGGAGTCTGGGGGTGCGAGGGACCCTCGCGCACGCCCGCCTCCGGGTGGCACCCGCACGGGGCACGCGCCTCGCCGTCAGCCGAGCCGTGCGTGCAGGAACGCGACGACCCGCTCGCTCATCGCCCGGTCGAGCTGTGCGATCGAGTGCGCCGACCCCTCCACCGCGACGAACGTCACCGGGACGTCGTGGGCACGGAGCGCCGCCACGAACTCCTGCGCCTCCCAGAGCGGGATGAACTCGTCGGTGGAGTGTCCGACGAAGAACGGTGCCGTGTCCCGGGTGACGTGGAACGTCGGCGACGCGCGCTCGGCAGCGGGGCATGCGGTGTACGTCCGGCAGCCGAGGTAGAGGAGCTGCTTCCGCTGGAACGACGCCGAGACGCCGTCCGCGCGGGTGGACCGCTCGGTCAGGTCGGTCGGGCCGCTCAGATCGACGACCGCGCGGATCCGATCACCTGCGGCGTACGCGGCGGACTCGTGGTCGGTGACGGCGAGCAGCGCGACGAGGTTCCCGCCGGCACTGCCGCCGAACACCCCGACGCGGGCGGCGTCGATGTCGTACGTGGCGAGGGTCGACGGGCGGAACACCCAGTCCAGTGCCCGTCGGACGTCGTCGAGACCCGCGGGGAATGGATCGGTCGGCGCCAGGCGGTAGTCGACGTTCACCGTGACGAAGCCCTCGGAGGCGAGGTACTCGCACACGGCCCGGTACGCCGCGGTGGCCTTGTCGCCGTGGGACCAGCTGCCGCCGTGCACCATCATCACGGCGGGCCGTCCACCGCGGCGGTCGGCTGCGTCGTCGGTCGCCGCCGACGGCCGTGGTGACGGGGTCGGCGCCGCTGTGGGGGTCGTCTTCGTGTCCGGGGCACTGTCCGGCGGTAGGCACACGTCGAGCCGCTGCAGGGCGTCCGCACCGTAGGGGACGTCCGTCACGACGTCGATGCCCGGGTAGCGGAGCGACAGCGGGTAGATCACGGGGTCCGTCGTCACGGTCGCGTTGCTGTCCGTGGCCGGGTCCGCGCTGCACGAGCCGAGTGCTCCGAGCACCCCGATCGCCACGCCCGCGGCGAGGAGCGCGAGCATCGTTCGACGGCTGGACCTCATCGCGTCCACGCTAACCCGGCACCGCGTCTTCCCCACCACCACGCGGACCACGAGCGGGTGCCAGGATGGGGGCGACCCCGTGAGCTGGAGGACCCCGTGAGCCGTCGCAAGGCCTGGAACACCGACCCCGAGCCCCTGCTGCGCGTCGAGGAGGGCTTCCGCCTGGACCGCGTCGACCCGGACTCGACGCCGGGGTTCGCCGGCCGCAAGATCGACGGGCTCGAGTCCCTCGCCGCGGGGGCCACACGCCTCGCCGCCCTGCAGGAGCGCCTGCACGCGGCGAGCACCGCCGGCGACGTGCGCCGCGTGCTCCTCGTCCTGCAAGCGATGGACACCGCGGGCAAGGGCGGCATCGTCTCCCACGTCGTCGGTGCGGTCGACCCGAACGGCGTGCACTACGCCGGGTTCAAGGCTCCGACGGCCGAGGAGCGCGAGCACGACTTCCTGTGGCGGATCGAACGCGAGCTGCCGCGCGCCGGGCAGCTCGGCGTCTTCGACCGGTCGCACTACGAGGACGTCCTGATCCAGCGCGTGCGGTCGTTCGCCCCGCCGGAGGAGATCGAGCGTCGCTACGGCGCGATCGTCGACTTCGAGGACGACCTGGTCGCGCAGGGCACCACGATCGTCAAGGTGATGCTGCACATCTCGAAGGACGAGCAGCGCGAGCGCCTCGGTGACCGGCTGGACCGCCCGGACAAGCACTGGAAGTTCAACCCGGGCGACATCGACGAGCGCCTGCTCTGGGACGACTACCAGCAGGCGTACCAGATCGCCCTCGAGCGCACGTCGACGGCGCGGGCACCGTGGTACGTCGTCCCCGCGAACCGCAAGTGGTACGCCCGGTTCGCGGTGCAGCAGCTCCTGCTCCGCGCGCTCGAGGACATGCAGCTCACCTGGCCGCCGGCGGACTTCGACGTGGCGGAGCAGCGGCGTCGGCTCGCGGACTCCTGACCCGGGGGCTGGCCGTGGCGGCGGATCTCGCGTAGACTCTCGCGGTCGGCCTTCGACACCGTGACACTGTGATCACGGATTCTGCTTGGGTGTGTGTTGCTCGAGGGCTGGATTCACGTCGAACCGCGACGGGAAGAACCCCCTCTCCGCTCGAAGCTCCGCGCCGATGTCGCTGCCGGGCACGCGGACGTCCGCACCCCGGAAAGTAGCCATGGCCCCGTACGACAAGGGCGCGCGTCAGCGTGCCGACGACCGAGTCCGCCACCCGAACGGCACCCCCGCCGCGCGCAGCAGCAAGCACCGCGGCTTCCGTGCCGCCGACCCGTCGCAGCCCCGACAGAAGCAGCGTTGGGACGCCGAGGAGCGCCGCGGCCGTTCGGCGCAGGGCGAGCGTCCGGCGCGTCCGAACTGGGAGCCTCGCGACGGCGGCCAGCGTCGCGACGACCGTGGCGCGCGTGGCTTCGACCGCAACGACCGCGGTGCGCGCGGGTACGACCGTGACGACCGTGCTCCTCGTCGCTTCGACCGGGATGACCGTGCTCCTCGTCGCTTCGACCGTGACGCCCGCGCTCCCCGTCGTGATGACCGGGACGACCGGGTCCCGCGTCGCTTCGACCGGGACGACCGCGCCCCGCGCCGCTTCGACCGTGACGAGCGCCCGCAGCGGCGCTCGTTCGACCGGGACGACCGCGCCCCGCGTCGCTTCGACCGTGACGAGCGCCCGCAGCGGCGCTCGTTCGACCGTGACGACCGTGCCCCGCGTCGCTTCGACCGCGACGACCGCGCTCCCCGTCGCGACGACCGGGACGACCGTGCCCCGCGTCGCTTCGACCGGGACGAGCGCCCGCAGCGTCGCAACGACCGTGACGACCGCGCCCCCCGCCGCTCCGACCGCGACGAGCGCCCCCAGCGCCGCGACGCCCGCGACGAGCGCCCCCAGCGCCGCGACGCCCGCGACGAGCCCCGCACCGGGTACGTCCCCGCGGACGACGTCAAGCTCGAGAAGCTCCAGGCCGAGGCGACGATCGCGGCCGACGTCGAGGGCGTGACCTTCGCCGACCTCGGCATCGGCGGGAACATCTCCCGCACCCTCGCGGAGATGGGCGCCACCAGCCCGTTCCCGATCCAGGCGGCGACCATCCCCGACGTCCTCGCCGGCAAGGACGTGCTCGGCCGTGGCCGCACCGGCTCCGGCAAGACCATCGCGTTCGGTGCGCCCCTGGTCGAGAAGCTCATGGAGCACGGCGGCGGCACGAAGCGCCGGATGGGCCGTGCCCCGCGCGCGCTCATCCTCGCCCCGACCCGCGAGCTCGCCCTGCAGATCGACCGCACCGTGCAGCCGATCGCCCGTTCGGTCGGCCTCTTCACGACGCAGATCTACGGCGGTGTGCCCTACGGCCGCCAGGAGGGCGCCCTCGAGCGCGGCGTCGACATCATCGTCGGCACGCCCGGTCGCGTCCAGGACCTCATGAACAAGGGGAAGCTCGACCTCAGCGAGGTCGTCGTCTCCGTGCTCGACGAGGCCGACCACATGTGCGACCTCGGGTTCCTCGAGCCGGTGCGCGAGATCCTCTCGGCCACGGCCGAGGTCACTCCCCACGGCGACCGCGCGCAGAAGCTCCTCTTCAGCGCGACGCTGGACGCGCAGGTCGCGTCGCTCGTGTCGGAGTTCCTGCACGAGCCGAGCGTCCACGAGGTCGCCGGCGAGGACCAGGCGTCCTCGACGATCGACCACCGCGTGCTCGTGGTCGAGCAGCGCCAGAAGGACCAGGTCCTCGAGGAGCTCGTCGCGGGCGACGGCAAGACCATCGTCTTCGCCCGCACCCGCGCCTATGCCGAGCGGCTCGCCGACCAGTTCGAGGACGCCGGCATCCGCGCGACCTCGCTGCACGGCGACCTCAACCAGTCCCGTCGGACCCGCAACCTGCAGCTCCTGACGAGCGGCCGGGTGAACGTGCTGGTCGCGACCGACGTCGCCGCGCGCGGCATCCACGTCGACGACGTCTCGCTCGTCGTGCAGGCCGACGCACCGGACGACTACAAGGCGTACCTGCACCGCTCGGGCCGCACGGGTCGTGCCGGCAAGGAGGGCACCGTCGTGACGCTCGTCCCGCGTGGCCGCCGCCGCAAGATCGAGGGCATCCTCGAGAACGCGGAGATCGAGGCGGACCTCGTCGAGGCCGGCCCGGGCGACGGGATCGTCGCGGAGCTCGCCGCTCGCTGATCGCGACGCCGGGACGCCCCCGTCTCGCTGCGCGCGAGACGGGGGCGTCTCCACGAGACGCCGCCTTCGACACGAGACGCCGCCTTCGACACGAGACGCCGCCACATTCGGCGGCGTCTCGCGCGGACGGCGGCGTCTCGCAGTCCAGGCGACGTCTCGCGCTGGCGGGATCGCGACGCGACCGGAGACCGGACGGGAGGCACGGTGCCAGGTGGCACCGTGCCTCCCGTCCGTCTTCCCGCACCTTCCGCGAAACGCAACGTCAGCGGATCTGCGCAGCGTCATACCGCTGCGAGGAACCGCCGACGTTGCGTTTTGCGGGGTGCGGTGCGGGGCGCGGCGGGTCAGCGCGAGAAGAACAGCAGGCCGCGCACGTACCCGGCCTGCCCCGCGTGCTGGACGCAGTCGTCGAGGATGCTGACCAGCCGTGCGCCGCGCGTGACGGGCGGGTCCCACGCGTCGTCCACCACGGGGTCGAGGTCCTCCGGGCCGAGCGTCGCCAGGTAGGCGACCGTGCGCTCGTGCACGGCACGCAGGTACCCGTTCAGCAGCTCGGCCGAGGCCCGGACGCGGCCGACGTCGTCCCGGGACATGCCGTAGCCGAGGGCCTCGGCGGGGAAGGGCAGGCCGAAGCGCTCGACCCAGCCGTCCGCGGTCCAGACCTGCTCGCTGCCGGCCAGGTCCGCGATCTGCGCGTCCTGTCCGCGTGCGGTGTGCCACGCGAGCCAGGCGAGTGTGTTCGCGCCGGCTGCGGGCCGTGTCGCGAGCTGGTCCTCGGACAGGCCGTCGAGGGCCCGGGCGACGGTCTCGGGGACGCGGGAGAACGCTTCGGTGAGGAGTTCGGACGGTGTCATGCCGCCGACGCTACGCGGCCGCCCCGCGGCCCGGACGGGCTCGCCCGCCGTCAGCGGTCGCGGGGGTCGAGGGCGCTTCCGACGGCCTCGAGCGCGACCGCCACACGGGCGAGGTCCGCGGGGTCGACGCCCGAGCGGAAGGCCTCCCGGTAGACCGCCGCGACCTCGCCGGCGATCGCCGCCCCGGAGGGGGTCAGGTGCACGAGGATGCTCCGCCGGTCGCCCGGGTTGGGCCGCCGTTCGATGTGCCCGCGCCGCTCGAGCCGGTCGATCAACGAGGTCATCGCCCCCGTGGTGAGCTCGAGGTGCTCGCCCGCGTGCTTCGGCGTGACGCCCGCATCTGCACCGGCGACGAACACCAGGAACCGCAGGTCGGTCGCGTGCAGCCCGCGCAGCGCGCTCTGGTGCGCCAGGACCCGCGCGTGCTGGGTCTGCAGCGTGCGGAAGGCGCGGAGCACGCGGTCCAGGTCGTCGGTCGACGCGGTGCGGTCCGCGGTGGCGGGGGCGGTGAGGGTGTTCGTCATGGGACTCGTCTCGGGAGGATGTACCTCATTCAACAAGTATGTGAATGATTGAGCAAGTGATGCGCGAAGAGTCTTGTGGAACGCTCAGGGAGCACGTACGGTGTTGCCCAACCACCAGGTTCCGCAGCGCGACCAACCACCGCGGGTCCGGAACCGAAACCGATCAGAACCCCTCTCGGAGGACAACCATGTCCCGTGTGTCTCCTCGTGCTGCCCGGCTCGCAGCCTGGATCGCCGTCCCGGCCGCACTCGTCGCCTCGGGGGTCGTCGTCTCGACGGCCTCGTACTCCGCCTTCTCCGACGTCACGTCCAACCCGACGAGCAACTGGACGGCCGGCAGCGTCGCCCTGTCCGACGACGACAGCAACACCGCGCTCTTCACGGTCACGAACCTCAAGCCCGGGTCGACCGGCTCCAAGTGCATCGCCGTCACGTCCAGCGGATCCCTGCCGTCCGCGGTGAAGCTCTACACGTCGTCCCTGACGTCGCAGAAGGACCTGGCGGCGAACATCACGATGACCGTCGACCAGGGGACCGGAGGCGGCTTCGGGTCGTGCGACGGCTTCACCGCCCTGGCGACCGGCGCCTCCGTGATCCCCGCGACGACCCTCTCGACGCTCGGTACGAACACCACGACCTTCGCCACCGGCAAGGGGTCGTGGACGCCCACCGGGACCGCGCCCGAGACCCGGGTCTTCAAGTTCACCTACACGGTGTCGCCGGACACCCCGAACACCGCCCAGGGCGGTTCGGCCTCGCTCGGCTTCACCTGGGAGGCCCAGAACACCTGATCCGCGACGGGCACCGTGATGGACACCACCGGCGTCGGCGGTCAGCACCGCCACGCCCGTCCGGACACCGTGCTCGACGCGCTCGACTGGGGGCGCGTCGTGGTCGGCACCCTCGCACGCGGGATCGTCGCGACCGTGCTCGGCCTGGCGCTCTGGGCCGCCGTCCCGGCCGTGGTCGGCTGGCAGCCCACCACGGTCGTGACCGCGTCGATGGCACCGCGGCTGGTGCCGGGGGACGTGGTCGTCTCCCGGCCGGTCCCCGCGCCCGAGGTCGTCCCCGGCCGGGTCCTGCTCGCCGACGACCCGGACCAGGCCGGGCACCTGCGGCTGCACCGGTACGTCGAGACGGGCGCCGACGGCACGATCGTGACGAAGGGCGACGCCAACCCCGCCGCCGACTCGACACCGCTCGACCGCTCGGCGGTGCACGGGGTCGGCTACCTGCGCGTCCCGTTCATCGGCACGCCCGTCCTGTGGGCGCACGAGGGCCGGTGGGGCGCGGTCGCCGCGGCGGCCGCCGCACTGGCGGGCCTGCTCGCGCTGTGCACGGTGGACGCGGGGTTGCGTCGGACCGGACGGGAGGCCCGTGGCACCTCCGCCCCGCATCTTCCGTCCGATGTTCCCCGCGTCCACGGGCGGCGGTCCGCGCGGGGTCCGCGGCGGCCCCGATCCGTCGTCGGACTCATCGTCGTCCTCGGGGTCATCATCGGGACGGGGACGTTCCACCCGCTGCGGGCAGAGGCCGTGTCGTGGAGCACGACGACCAGGACCCCGACCTCGTCGTTCACCGCCGCGAGCGTCCGCACGGCGACCATCACGAGTTGCACCGGCGGCGGCTCGGCGACGATCGGATGGACTTGGGGCGGCGTCGCTCCGCCGCCCGGGGAGACCGTCGGGGTCTACGTCGGCGACCAACTCGTCGTCCCTGTGACCCCGTCCAGCACTTCGGCGGTCATCCAAGGCGCCGGACTGCTCAAGCTCGGCGCACGGTACGAAGTCACCGTACGTACGGAGAACGGCTGGACGCAGCGGAGCAACGTCCAGGTGCTCTCGGTCATCCGAGTCGGACTGCCACCCCTCGTCGAGGTCGACTCGTTCTCGTGCAGCTGACCGGCTCTCCACAGCACCCCGCGGGGTGCCCGGCGATGTCCCCGGCCGCCGCTACCGTGACGGCATGCGGATCCTCCACACCGGCGACTGGCACCTCGGCCGCACGCTGCTCGGAGCCGACCTGCTCGAGCACCAGGCGGCGTTCGCCGACTTCCTCGTCGACACCGTGCGGGACCGCGCCGTCGACCTCGTCGTCATCGCCGGTGACGTCTACGACCGCGCGATCCCGCCCGTCGACGCCGTCCGACTGCTCTCCCGCACCCTCGAGCGCCTGGCGCAGACGGCGACCGTCGTCCTGACGCCGGGCAACCACGACTCCGCGGCACGGCTCGGCTTCGGCGCCGGGGTCATGCACGACCGCGTCCGCATCGTCGCCGAGCCCGCGCGGCTGGCCGACCCGGTGCTCCTCGCCGACGACCACGGCCCGGTCGCGGTCTACGGCATCCCCTACCTGCACCCCGACCTGACGCGGTACGCCCTCGCGACGCTCCCCGACGAGTCCCTCGCCCGGTCGCACCAGGCCGTCGTCGGGGCCGCGGTGGACCGCATCCGCGCCGACCTCGGCGCGCGTCCCGGGCACCGCAGCGTCGTCGTCGCGCACGCCTTCGTCAGCGGTGCCGCGCCGAGCGACAGCGAGCAGGACATCCGCGTCGGCGGGGTCGACCAGGTGTCGGCCGCGGTGTTCGACGGCATCGACTACGTCGCGCTCGGCCACCTGCACGGGCCGCAGCGGGTGGGCGACGGCGACCGGATCCGGTACGCGGGCTCCCCGCTCGCGTTCTCGTTCGGCGAGCGGCACCAGCGCAAGAGCGTGACCCTCGTCGACCTCGCGGCGGACGGCGGCGTCGCGGTCGAGCTCCTGCCGGCCCCGGTGCCGCGCCGCCTGGTGGACGTCCGCGCCACGATCGACGCGATCGAGTCCGGTGCGCACCACGCCGACGCCGACGCGTGGGTCCGGGTCGCGGTCACCGACACCGTGCACCCCGAGCGGATGTACGCCCGCGTCCGCGACCACTTCCCGTTCGCCCTGGCCGTCACGCACGAGCCCGCGGAACGCCCTGAGCGCGCCGCCGCCCGCGCGGTGAGCGCCACGTCCGACCCGGTCGAGGTCGCGGCGGACTTCGTGACCTTCGCGACGGGTGCGGCGCCGGACGACGACGATCTGGCTGTCCTGACCGAGGCGTACGAGGCCGCGCTGCACACCCTCGACGCCGACGGGACGCGCTGATGTACCTGCACCGCCTCGAGCTCCGCGCGATCGGGCCGTACCCGGACACCGTCGTCATCGACTTCGCCGCCCTCGCCGCCTCGGGGGTGTTCCTGCTCGAGGGGCCGACGGGGTCCGGCAAGTCGACGATCATCGATGCCGTCGTGTTCGCCCTGTACGGCGGGCTCGCGGGGGAGTCCTCGACGTCCGACCGCCTGCACAGCCAGCACGCCGACCCCGCGACCGAGCCCTTCGTCGAGCTGGTCTTCGAGACGGGTGCCGGGCTGTTCCGGGTCCGGCGCACTCCGCAGTACGACCGACCGAAGCAGCGCGGCACCGGCACGGTCCGGCAGCAGGCGTCCGCGCAGCTCTTCCGTCTGGCGCACCCCGCCGACCCCGCTGGCGAGCCGGTGTCGTCGCGGATCCCGGAGATCGGGCTCGAGGTCACGCGGATCGTCGGACTCGACCGCGCCCAGTTCCTGCAGACCGTCGTGCTGCCCCAGGGCGAGTTCGCGCGGTTCCTGCGCTCTCCGGGCGAGGAACGCCGGAAGCTCCTGCAGTCCCTGTTCGGCACGCAGGTCTACGACCGCACGGCCGACGAGCTCGCGGCCCGTCGTCGCGCGGTCCTCGCCGAGGTCGAGGGCGCCGAGTCCCGCGTCCGCGACGCACTGTCCCGGTTCGCGCAGGCCGCCGGGGTCGACGACCCGGACGAGCGCGCCGTCGACGATGTGGTCGCCGGTCTCCGCAGCGTCGCCGCCGAGACCGACGAGCACCGCCGGGCCGCGGTGTCCGACGCCGAGCGGGCCCGCGAGCACGAGCGGTCGATCCGCGAGCGCGTCACCGCCCGCGAACGTCGTGCCGCACTGCTCGATCGTCGTCGGGCGCTCGACGCGGCGGCGGACGAGGTCACCGCCGCGCGCGACCGTCTGGCACTCGGCGAACGCGCCGCTCGCGTCGCGACGAGCGCCGACGCCCTCGACGCGGCGCGTGCGCGTGCCGCTCAGGCGACGGATGCGGCGACGGCCCGACGGCAGGGTGCCGGACTCGACGCGGACATCGACGTGGTCGGCATCCGGACCGCCCTCGCCGACTGTCTGTCGGACGTCCGACACCTCGTCGCGGTCGAGCGCACGTTCCCTGTCCGCCGTCGGACCGCTGCGGACGCGGCCGTCCGGACCGAGGACCTCGCGGCCCGGTCGGCGGCGCTCGTCGACGCGCTCGAGCGCCGCCCGGCCGAGCGCGCGACGATCGTCGAGTCCGCACGGACCGCCACCGCCCTCGCCGCCGACGCCGAGCCCGCCCGGGTCGAGGTCGAACGGGTCGCCCAGCTCCGGGCCGACCTGTCCACCCGCGTCACCGCAGCCCGAGCCCAGGAGCAGGCCGAGCGAGCGGTCGCGGACGCCGGAGCCGCAGCGTCGGCCGCCCTCGCCACGGAGACCGACCTGCGCGCTCGACGGATCGCCGGCCTGGCCGGGGAACTCGGCGCCGCCCTGCAGCCGGGCGACGCCTGCCCGGTGTGCGGTGCGGTCGAGCACCCGAGCGTCGCGGTGCCGCAGGACGACCACCCCTCCGCGGACGCGGTCGAGTCCGCCGCGTCCGCCGCCCGCGCTGCCGAGGCCGCCCTCGCCGCCGCGGCGACCGACCTCGCGCTCGCGCAGCAGGAACACGAGCGGCTCCGGACGGTGCTCGGCGACCTCGACGCCGACACCCTCGAGACCCGTGCGACCGCCGCAGCCGAGCGGGTCCGGGCAGCGCACGACGCTGCCGTCCAGGTGCTCGACCTCGAGCGCCGGCGTACCGCCCACGACGAGCAGACCCGTGCGCTCGAGCAGGAGCGCACCACGGTCGCGTCCGAGCACGCCGTCCTGGTGTCCTCCACCGCGGCCGAGTCGGAGCGGCTCGCCCAGGACACCGCCGCCGTCGACGCGGCCGTCCGTCGCGCCACCGTGGCGCTCGACGCCGGCACGAGCGCGAGCACCGACACGGAGGCCACCGAAACGGCCTCAGGCACCGGGTCCTCGCTCGCCGACGCGGTGCGTGCCCTGGACGACCGTGTCGCGGAGCTCGACGCCGTGCTCGCCGCGGACGCGCGCGTCGCCACGGCTGCCGCGTCCGTCGCCGAGCGGCAGTCGGAGGTCACCGCAGTCTGCGCCGAGCAGGGCTTCGACACCGTCGAGCGGGCCCGCACGGCAATCGTCCCCGCGGCCGACGGCGAGCGCCTCCGTGCCGTCGTGGCCACGGCGGACCGGGAGCGGGCCGTCGTCGACGCTGGCCTCGCCGAGCCGGCCGTCCTCGAGGCCGCCCGGACCGCCGACGAACCCCTCGACCTGACGGCAGCGGTCGCCGCGCGTGACACCGCGGTCGAGCGCGCTGACGCGGCCACCCGGGTCGCGGTCTCGGCGGCCGACCGGCTCGCGGCCGCAGCCCGGTGCGGCGAGGACGTCGCACGCGCCGTCTGCGCACGGGAGTCCACGTCCGCCCGGAGCCGCGCGGTCGTGCGGCTGGCCGACGTCGCCGCCGGGTCCACCTCGGTCAACCCGAGCGGCATCACACTCGGCACGTACGTGCTCATGCGGCGGTTCGAGGACGTCGTGGCCGCGGCGAACGACCGCCTGCGGAGCATGCTCGGCGGCCGGTTCACCCTCGAGACCTCCGAGGAGCGCGAGACCGGTTCACGCGCGCGCAAGACCGGACTCGCCCTCGCCGTGCACGACCACACGACCGACACGCTCCGGGCTCCCGGCAGCCTGTCCGGCGGCGAGACCTTCACGGTGTCGCTCTGCCTGGCGCTCGGGCTCGCCGACGTCGTGCAGGCCGAGGCCGGCGGCGTCGCGCTCGGGACGCTCTTCGTCGACGAGGGCTTCGGGACGCTCGACCCGGAGACGCTCGACGACGTGATCGGGCAGCTCGCCCGGCTCACGGCCGGCGGGCGGCAGGTCGGCATCGTGAGCCACGTCGAGGAGCTCAAGCAGCGCATCCCCGAGCGCATCGCGGTCCGGCGGACCCCCGGCGGCGGTTCCCGCGTCACCGTCACCGTCTGACGCCCGGCTCGGCCCATCCCAGCCCGACCTGGCCCGGCGCGGTCCGTCCCGGACGGCGAGCGGTCGTCAGCGGACCGTCAGCGGACCGTCAGCGGAGCGTCAGGGCGACGGCGACACGTCCACCGTGCCGTCGGGCGGCGGCAGGATGTCCGACGCGATCCACGGGTAGACGAAGGTGAAGAGCACCCACACGACCGCGGCGATGAGCACGAGCAGCTCGAGCACCTTCAGGACGACGGGGCCCGGCAGGATGCGCCAGACGAACGGGAAGATCAATTCGGCGTCTCCGAGAGTTCCTTCGGGGTGCCCTCCGAAGCGGGCATCCAGTAGTCGAGCTTGGCGTGCGTGACGTACCGCTCCTTGGCCGACCACATCGGGTGGCACGCGGTGAGCGTGAGCCAGCGGTCCTCGGCGGTGGGCTGCACGCCGGGCTGGTTCGGCACGGGGGCGATCGTCTCGATCTTGTCGGGCGTGACGATCTGCGAGTCGGTGACCTTGTAGACGTACCAGACGTCGAAGTCCTTCGCCTTGTCGGTCACGCGCACGACGATCGAGTCGCCGTTCTTCAGGTCCGCGATCTGGTTGAGCGGCTTGCCGTAGGTGACGCGGTGCCCGGCGACCGCGAAGTTGCCCTCGGCGCCCGGCATCGCGGTGTCCTGGTAGTGGCCGAGGCCGATCGTGTTGAGGACCTTCTCACGGTCCGTGCCCTCACCGATCGGGCGGTTGTAGTCGGCGCCGAACCGGGGGATCTGCATCGTGCCGAACACCGACGACAGTCCCGGGGGCTCGGCCAGGACGGGAGCGGCCTCGCGGTGCTCGGTCCCCGCGGTCTTGGGCACCGCGGTCTGCTCGAGGTCCTGCACGAGGGCGGTCTGCTCGTTCACCGCGACCACGTCGGTCCACCACGCGGTCCAGAGCACGTAGAGCCCGGTGCCGGCGCCCGCGATGATGAGCAGCTCGGCGAGCAGGGACACGAGCGCGCCACCGACCGTCTGCTTCGGACGGCGCCGGCGGGGGCGCTCCGGGATCTCGTCACCGGACGGAGACAGCCCCGACGGCATGGTGTCGTGTGCGGTCACGGGGCTCCTGGTCCGAGGTGCGGTGGTCGAACAGGTATAGCAGACGTGAGCGTCCGTCCGGTGGGGGCCGCGCTAGCCTGTGGACATGTCGTACCGCTTCCGAACCTTCGCTGAGGACGACACCGCCGCCGTCGTCGCCCTGTGGGAAGCGTGCGGACTCCTCCGCCCGTGGAACGACCCGTACCGCGACATCGCCCGCAAGACCGCCGAGCAGCCCGAGCTCTTCCTGGTCGCCGAGTCCACGGACGCCACCGCGACGGACGCCAGCGCGACCGCCGCCCCGGCCGCCCTGGTCGGCGCCGGCATGGCCGGCTACGACGGCCACCGCGGCTGGGTGAACTACCTCGCCGTCCATCCCGATCACCAGGGCACCGGGCTCGGCCGCGCCTTCATGGCCGAGTTCGAACGGCTGCTGCTCGCGCGCGGATGCCCGAAGGTCAACGTCCAGGTGCGGGCCGGCAACGAGCGGGTGCTCGGGTTCTACGCCTCGCTCGGGTACGCCGAGGACCACGCGGTGTCGCTCGGCAAGCGCCTCGTCGCGGACGACTGACCCGCCGCACGCGAGCGCGAGCGCGAGCCCGAGCGCGACGGCGCCCGCCTCACGCGAGCGCGAGCCCGACGGCCGCCGCGAACGCGAGCCCGATCCCGCTCCACTGCACGGGCGTGAGGCGCTCCCGCAGCACCACACCCGCGAGCGCCACTGTGCCGATCGGGTAGAGCGCGTTGAGCACGCTCACCACGGGTAGCGTCGACGGGTCGTCCCCGGCGCGGAGCGCCGCCTGGATGCACACGTTCGCCAACGCGTCGAGCACCCCGCAGGCGACGACCGTCGCCACGACGCGACGCGACCACGCACCCGCGCGTGCCGACCTGCCCACGCGCACCGTGCCTCCAGTCCGTGCAGCAGCACCCACCGGACGCGACGCACCGACAGCGAGCGCCGCACCCGCCGGACCCGACGCACCGGACCGCACCGCGACCACCACCGCAGCCGCCCCGAGCAGCACCGTCTGCACCCCGCGCGCCACGAGCAGCGGCGCGACCCCCGACCCGTCCGGCGCCGCGTCGTAGGCGAGCACGATCCCACCGAACCCGCACCCCGCGACGGCTGCCGTGACCAGCCCGGCCGGGGTGACCCGCGCGCCGGAGGTGTCCCGCACCGCCGCGACGAGCACGACCGCGACGACCGCCACCACGAGCGCGACCCACGCCGTCGGCGACAGCGACGTGCCCCGGACCAGCGCGACGACCACGGGCACGACGGCCGCGAAGACGGCGGTCAGCGGCGACAGGACGCTCATCGGGCCGATCGCGAGCGCGCGGTAGAGCAGCAGCACCCCGACCCCGCCGGGATGCCCTGCTCGGCGAGGGCCGCGGCGGTGCGCTCGACCGAGTTCCGGGACAGGCAGTACACGATGCCCGCGTCGCCGCTGTGCTCGGTGCGGATGAAGGTCAGGAGCTGCTGGAGCGCCCCGGTCTTCGGCTCGATCCGGTACTGGATGTTCGGTCGGTCGAAGTCGGCCACGAAGTGCGCGGCGTCGTCGAGGCCGAGGCGGGCGGAGATCTCGCGGTGGGTCTGCGGGGTGGCGGTGGCGGTCAGGGCGATCCGCGGCACCGTCGGCCAGCGCTCGTGCAGGACGCTCAGCTCGAGGTAGTCCGGCCGGAAGTCGTGCCCCCACTGGGCGACGCAGTGCGCCTCGTCGATCGCGAACAGTGCGATCCGCGCGCGGTCGAGCAGGGAGCGGGTGGACTCGAGCCGCAGCCGCTCGGGCGCGAGGTAGAGCATGTCGACCTGCCCGGACACCGCCGCGCGCTCGACCCGGGCGCGCTCGTCGGGTCCCTGCGTCGAGTTGAGGAACGCCGCCTGCACGCCGTTCGCCGCGAGGGCGTCGACCTGGTCCTGCATGAGGGCGATGAGCGGCGAGACGACGACCCCGATCCCGTCGCGCACGAGCGCGGGCACCTGGTAGCAGAGCGACTTGCCGCCGCCGGTCGGCATCAGGACGAGCGCGTCGCCGCCGCCCACCACCTGGTCGATGATGGCGGCCTGCTCGCCCCGGAAGGCGTCGTACCCCCAGACCCGGTGCAGGACGTCCAACGCGGGCGTGGAACTCATGCCAGGAGCCTACGGCCGACGGGCGACACCCACCGCACTGTCCACAGCGCCACCCGTGCGGTCGCCGGGCCCGGCCGCGTCGTCGACGCGGGCCGGTGCGCCCGCCCACCCCGTGCCTCCTGGCCGGAACCAGCGCGACCCACCTGCGAAGGCCGGCGGCGTCCCCCGGAACCGGGGCGCCTCGTGACCGGCGAACCGCCGGTCCAGCTTCCGCCACCGCGCGAGCACCTCGACCATCCCCCAGTACAGGAGCGAGGTGCCGAGCGTCACGAGCCATCCGCCCACGGTGCCCTGCGCGTCCTGCGACGTCAGGTCGATCCGCGACCAGCCGGGCGCCTGCAGCACGAAGATCATGATGTTGTTGAAGGCGTGCTGGAGCACCGTCGCCTCCATGCCGCCGGTGCGCAGCACGATGATCGCGGCGACGAGGCCGAACGAGCCGACGTCGAGGATGCCCCAGACGTTGTAGCCGTTCGGGATGTGCAGCAGCGCGAACACGACGGTCGAGACGCCGACCGCCACCACCGTGCCGACGACGCGGACCGGGATCCACGAGCCGATCGTCTGCATGAGGAAGCCGCGGAAGACGTACTCCTCGGCCGCGCCCTGGAACGGGACGAGCAGCACGACCAGGACGATCGTCAGCGTGAGCGTGCTGACCGAGACGGTCGACTGCCCGATCGCAGCGTGGTCCCAGCCGAACCCGCCGTCGAACGTGAACATGCCGATGGTCTGGACCGAGAACATGATCACCGCGATGACGAGCGTCGGCAGGAGGCACCACGCGGTCCAGCGCCAGCGCACCCGGAAGCGCGTCGACGACAGGACGTTCGCCGGCCCGAGCTTCGCGAGCTTGACCGCGAGCAGGATGCCGGGGAGCAGCACGACGAGGGACACCAGCGACAGCGACAGGATCAGCGGATCGGTCGGGTCGAGCGCACCGCTGGCCAGGTCCTGCTGGAAGCGCATCAGCCCCTCGGGACCCTGTGACGCCCCGATCGGGACGAAGTAGGCGACCGCCAGGACCACCTGCGTCGCGACGTACCACCCGGCCAGGACCGCCAGCGCGACGAGCGGGCGCCACCACCGCCAACGGGCGTCGACGCGGGGCAGGCGGTGGTACGGAACGCTCACGCTGCGCAGGCTACCGGGCCGGGCAGGATGGGAGCCGTGCTCACCGTGCTGCTCGGCCTGACCGGTGCTGTCGTCTACGGCGCCGCCGACTTCCTGGGCGGCGTCGCGGCCCGGCGGCTGCGCGCCGTCACGGTCGCCGCGGCCGCCGCGGCGGTCGGGCTGGTGCCGCTCACGTTCGGCATCCCGTTCGTCGGCGCGGATCCGTCCGGTCCGGCCGTCGGGTGGGGGCTCGTCGCGGGGCTCTCCGGCGGGGTCGGGGTGCTGCTGCTCTACCGCGCGCTCGCGATCGGCCCGATGAGCGTCCTGTCGCCGCTGACCGCCGTCTTCGCGGCCGTCGTGCCCGTGGTCGTCGCGCTGGTCCGGGGCACGTCGCTGTCGCCGACGGCGTGGGTCGCGCTCGTGGTGGCGGTCGTCGCGGTCGTGCTCGTCGCGGCGGTGCGGGACACCTCCGGCGCGCGGGTCACCCCGGCCGGGCTGGTCACGGCAGCCGTCGCGGGGTGCGGGTTCGGTGGGATCGTGCTCGCCTACGACGCGGCGCCGGACGGGTCGGGGGTCGCGCCGCTGCTCGTGGCGCGCGGGGTGCAGACGGTGCTGCTCGGGGCGGCTGCGGTGGTGGTCGCGGTGCGGTCCGGTGCGTCGGGTCCGGCGGGTGCGGCGCTCGCTGTCGGTGCGTCGCGTCCGGTGGGTGCTGCTGCACGGACTGGAGGCACGGTGCGCGTGGGCAGGTCGGCACGCGCGGGTGCGTGGTCGCGTCGCGTCGTGGCGACGGTCGTCGCCTGCGGGGTGCTCGACGCGTTGGCGAACGTGTGCATCCAGGCGGCGCTCCGCGCCGGGGACGACCCGTCGACGCTACCCGTGGTGAGCGTGCTCAACGCGCTCTACCCGATCGGCACAGTGGCGCTCGCGGGTGTGGTGCTGCGGGAGCGCCTCACGCCCGTGCAGTGGAGCGGGATCGGGCTCGCGTTCGCGGCGGCCGTCGGGCTCGCGCTCGCGTGAGGCGGGCGCCGTCGCGCTCGGGCTCGCGCTCGCGCTCGCGTGCGGCGGGTCAGTCGTCCGCGACGAGGCGCTTGCCGAGCGACACCGCGTGGTCCTCGGCGTACCCGAGCGAGGCGTAGAACCCGAGCACCCGCTCGTTGCCGGCCCGCACCTGGACGTTGACCTTCGGGCATCCGCGCGCGAGCAGCAGCCGTTCGAACTCGGCCATGAAGGCGCGGCCGAGCCCGGTGCCCTGGTCGGCGCCGGCATGGCCGGCTACGACGGCCACCGCGGCTGGGTGAACTACCTCGCCGTCCATCCCGATCACCAGGGCACCGGGCTCGGCCGCGCCTTCATGGCCGAGTTCGAACGGCTGCTGCTCGCGCGCGGATGCCCGAAGGTCAACGTCCAGGTGCGGGCCGGCAACGAGCGGGTGCTCGGGTTCTACGCCTCGCTCGGGTACGCCGAGGACCACGCGGTGTCGCTCGGCAAGCGCCTCGTCGCGGACGACTGACCCGCCGCACGCGAGCGCGAGCGCGAGCCCGAGCGCGACGGCGCCCGCCTCACGCGAGCGCGAGCCCGACGGCCGCCGCGAACGCG
>NZ_CP054593.1:3225215-3242578 GCF_013347165.1 Curtobacterium sp. Csp2 | reverse complement strand
ACCAGGGCACCGGGCTCGGCCGCGCCTTCATGGCCGAGTTCGAACGGCTGCTGCTCGCGCGCGGATGCCCGAAGGTCAACGTCCAGGTGCGGGCCGGCAACGAGCGGGTGCTCGGGTTCTACGCCTCGCTCGGGTACGCCGAGGACCACGCGGTGTCGCTCGGCAAGCGCCTCGTCGCGGACGACTGACCCGCCGCACGCGAGCGCGAGCGCGAGCCCGAGCGCGACGGCGCCCGCCTCACGCGAGCGCGAGCCCGACGGCCGCCGCGAACGCGAGCCCGATCCCGCTCCACTGCACGGGCGTGAGGCGCTCCCGCAGCACCACACCCGCGAGCGCCACTGTGCCGATCGGGTAGAGCGCGTTGAGCACGCTCACCACGGGTAGCGTCGACGGGTCGTCCCCGGCGCGGAGCGCCGCCTGGATGCACACGTTCGCCAACGCGTCGAGCACCCCGCAGGCGACGACCGTCGCCACGACGCGACGCGACCACGCACCCGCGCGTGCCGACCTGCCCACGCGCACCGTGCCTCCAGTCCGTGCAGCAGCACCCACCGGACGCGACGCACCGACAGCGAGCGCCGCACCCGCCGGACCCGACGCACCGGACCGCACCGCGACCACCACCGCAGCCGCCCCGAGCAGCACCGTCTGCACCCCGCGCGCCACGAGCAGCGGCGCGACCCCCGACCCGTCCGGCGCCGCGTCGTAGGCGAGCACGATCCCACCGAACCCGCACCCCGCGACGGCTGCCGTGACCAGCCCGGCCGGGGTGACCCGCGCGCCGGAGGTGTCCCGCACCGCCGCGACGAGCACGACCGCGACGACCGCCACCACGAGCGCGACCCACGCCGTCGGCGACAGCGACGTGCCCCGGACCAGCGCGACGACCACGGGCACGACGGCCGCGAAGACGGCGGTCAGCGGCGACAGGACGCTCATCGGGCCGATCGCGAGCGCGCGGTAGAGCAGCAGCACCCCGACCCCGCCGGAGAGCCCCGCGACGAGCCCCCACCCGACGGCCGGACCGGACGGATCCGCGCCGACGAACGGGATGCCGAACGTGAGCGGCACCAGCCCGACCGCCGCGGCGGCCGCGGCGACCGTGACGGCGCGCAGCCGCCGGGCCGCGACGCCGCCCAGGAAGTCGGCGGCGCCGTAGACGACAGCACCGGTCAGGCCGAGCAGCACGGTGAGCACGGCTCCCATCCTGCCCGGCCCGGTAGCCTGCGCAGCGTGAGCGTTCCGTACCACCGCCTGCCCCGCGTCGACGCCCGTTGGCGGTGGTGGCGCCCGCTCGTCGCGCTGGCGGTCCTGGCCGGGTGGTACGTCGCGACGCAGGTGGTCCTGGCGGTCGCCTACTTCGTCCCGATCGGGGCGTCACAGGGTCCCGAGGGGCTGATGCGCTTCCAGCAGGACCTGGCCAGCGGTGCGCTCGACCCGACCGATCCGCTGATCCTGTCGCTGTCGCTGGTGTCCCTCGTCGTGCTGCTCCCCGGCATCCTGCTCGCGGTCAAGCTCGCGAAGCTCGGGCCGGCGAACGTCCTGTCGTCGACGCGCTTCCGGGTGCGCTGGCGCTGGACCGCGTGGTGCCTCCTGCCGACGCTCGTCATCGCGGTGATCATGTTCTCGGTCCAGACCATCGGCATGTTCACGTTCGACGGCGGGTTCGGCTGGGACCACGCTGCGATCGGGCAGTCGACCGTCTCGGTCAGCACGCTCACGCTGACGATCGTCCTGGTCGTGCTGCTCGTCCCGTTCCAGGGCGCGGCCGAGGAGTACGTCTTCCGCGGCTTCCTCATGCAGACGATCGGCTCGTGGATCCCGGTCCGCGTCGTCGGCACGGTGGTGGCGGTCGGCGTCTCGACCGTCGTGTTCGCGCTGCTGCACATCCCGAACGGCTACAACGTCTGGGGCATCCTCGACGTCGGCTCGTTCGGCCTCGTCGCCGCGATCATCGTGCTGCGCACCGGCGGCATGGAGGCGACGGTGCTCCAGCACGCCTTCAACAACATCATGATCTTCGTGCTGCAGGCGCCCGGCTGGTCGCGGATCGACCTGACGTCGCAGGACGCGCAGGGCACCGTGGGCGGATGGCTCGTGACGCTCGGCACCTCGCTCCTGTACTGGGGGATGGTCGAGGTGCTCGCGCGGTGGCGGAAGCTGGACCGGCGGTTCGCCGGTCACGAGGCGCCCCGGTTCCGGGGGACGCCGCCGGCCTTCGCAGGTGGGTCGCGCTGGTTCCGGCCAGGAGGCACGGGGTGGGCGGGCGCACCGGCCCGCGTCGACGACGCGGCCGGGCCCGGCGACCGCACGGGTGGCGCTGTGGACAGTGCGGTGGGTGTCGCCCGTCGGCCGTAGGCTCCTGGCATGAGTTCCACGCCCGCGTTGGACGTCCTGCACCGGGTCTGGGGGTACGACGCCTTCCGGGGCGAGCAGGCCGCCATCATCGACCAGGTGGTGGGCGGCGGCGACGCGCTCGTCCTGATGCCGACCGGCGGCGGCAAGTCGCTCTGCTACCAGGTGCCCGCGCTCGTGCGCGACGGGATCGGGGTCGTCGTCTCGCCGCTCATCGCCCTCATGCAGGACCAGGTCGACGCCCTCGCGGCGAACGGCGTGCAGGCGGCGTTCCTCAACTCGACGCAGGGACCCGACGAGCGCGCCCGGGTCGAGCGCGCGGCGGTGTCCGGGCAGGTCGACATGCTCTACCTCGCGCCCGAGCGGCTGCGGCTCGAGTCCACCCGCTCCCTGCTCGACCGCGCGCGGATCGCACTGTTCGCGATCGACGAGGCGCACTGCGTCGCCCAGTGGGGGCACGACTTCCGGCCGGACTACCTCGAGCTGAGCGTCCTGCACGAGCGCTGGCCGACGGTGCCGCGGATCGCCCTGACCGCCACCGCCACCCCGCAGACCCACCGCGAGATCTCCGCCCGCCTCGGCCTCGACGACGCCGCGCACTTCGTGGCCGACTTCGACCGACCGAACATCCAGTACCGGATCGAGCCGAAGACCGGGGCGCTCCAGCAGCTCCTGACCTTCATCCGCACCGAGCACAGCGGCGACGCGGGCATCGTGTACTGCCTGTCCCGGAACTCGGTCGAGCGCACCGCCGCGGCCCTCGCCGAGCAGGGCATCCCGGCGCTGCCGTACCACGCGGGCCTCGACGCGAAGGTCCGCGAGCGCAACCAGTCGACGTTCCTGCGCGAGGACGGCGTCGTCATGGTCGCGACGATCGCGTTCGGCATGGGCATCGACAAGCCCGACGTGCGGTTCGTGGCGCACCTGGACCTGCCGAAGTCGGTCGAGGGCTACTACCAGGAGACCGGTCGTGCCGGGCGGGACGGGCTGCCCTCGACCGCGTGGCTCGCGTACGGGCTGAACGACGTCGTGCAGCAGCGGCGGATGATCGACCAGTCCGAGGGCGATGCTGCACACCGCCGGCAGCTCAGCGCGCACCTCGACGCGATGCTCGCCCTGTGCGAGACGATCGAGTGCCGCCGGGTGCGGCTGCTCGCGTACTTCGGGCAGGAGTCGACGCCGTGCGGCAACTGCGACACGTGCATCGCACCGCCGGAGCCCTGGGACGGCACCGTCCCCGCGCAGAAGCTGCTGTCGACGGTCGTCCGTCTCGACCGGGAGCGCGGGCAGCGGTACGGCGTGGCGCACCTCGTCGACATCCTCGTCGGCAAGCAGTCACCGCGCGTGCAGGAGCTCCGGCACGACCAGCTCGCCACGTTCGGCATCGGCAGCGACCTGAGCGAGGGGGAGTGGCGCGCCGTCGCCCGGCAGCTCCTGGCGCAGGGCTACGCCGCGGTCTCCGGTGACGGGTTCGGCACCGTGGTGCTCAGCCCGACCAGTGCGGACGTCCTGAGCGGCCGCGTGCAGGTCCTGATGCGCCGCGACCCCGTGAAGTCCACGCGGTCGTCCCGCACCCGCCGCACGGTCGTGTCGGACATGCCGCGGGAGGCCGTCGGACTGTTCGAGGCCCTGCGTGCCTGGCGCGCCGGGCAGGCCCGCGAACAGGGAGTCCCCGCCTACGTGGTGTTCAACGACGCGACGCTCCGCGGCATCGCGGCGGTGAAGCCCGCCGACCAGGACGAGCTCGCCGAGATCTCCGGGGTCGGCACGGCGAAGCTCGAGCGGTACGGTCGTGCGGTGCTCGAGGTGGTCGCGGCGCACGCGGACTGAGCGGCGGGACCGGGGCCCGGCCGCACCGGTCGGGACACATTCCGTCGGCGGCATGCGGTTCCGCGGGTGCTCACTACACTCGGGTACTCGCCAACGAGGAGGTCCGGTGCCCGGTTCGACCAAGCTCGCCACGTCCATGAGCCGTGCCGTGGTGACGCCCCTCGCGCGGATGCTCTGGCGTCCGCGGATCATCGGCCGGAAGCACGTCCCGAAGCACGGACCGGTGATCCTCGCGAGCAACCACCGCTCGTTCATCGACTCCCCGGCGATCACGCTCATGGCGCCGCGGAAGGTGTCGTTCCTCGCCAAGCAGGAGTACTTCACCGGGACGGGTCTGCGCGGCGCGGTGTCCCGGGCGTTCTTCGGCGGCATCGGAGCGATCGGCGTCGAGCGCGGGGCGGGTGCCGCGGCGCAGCACGCCCTCGACCTCGGGCTCGAACGGCTCGAGGCGGGCGAGGCCTTCGCGATCTACCCCGAGGGCACCCGGTCCCTCGACGGGCGGCTCTACAAGGGCCGCACGGGCGTGGCCTGGCTCGCGTTGACGAGCGGTGCCCCTGTGGTGCCCGTCGCCCTGACGGGGACCGAGCACGTGCAGCCCGTGGGCTCGCGCATCCCGAAGCTCGCGAAGGTGACCATCGAGTTCGGTGAGCCGATGGACCTGTCCTCGTTCGGCGACGCTTCGTCCGGTCGGGCGCGACGGCACGCCACGGATGCGGTGATGGCGGCGATCCAGGCCCTGAGCGGCCAGGAGCCGGCGAACGCGTACAACAACCCGCCCGCCACGATCGTCGAGCGGGTCAAGCAGGTGCTGCGCCGGGACGACCCGACGCAGGCCGTCGAGCCGGACTGACCCAGAACGCCTATTGCACATCTGGAATATCAGTGGTTCAATCGGTCCGTGCCCGAGCGGCACGTGACCGAGCGGCCCGACAGGAACGGGCCGCGCCGACCCTGACCAGAAGGCACGCAGCATGTCCTCCACCCCGCTCTTCGACGCCGTCTCCCGTCGGACGTCCGCACCCGCAGTCTCCGCACCCGTGGTCCGCGCCGCGGCAGCTCCCGCGCCTGCAGCACCCGCCCCCGCGGCTCGTGCGTCCGCCCCGCTCGCGACCGCGCCCGTCCCGTCGTCCCCGCTGTCGGCGCCCGTCCCGCCGCAGGCGTCGGCGCTCGTGCCGGCCGCGCTCGTGGCCGCGATCGACGAGATCCCCGCTCGACTCGGTAGCGCGCTCGTCGCCGAGCACGCGGTGTCGTCCGAGCAGCTCGCCCTCGTCGAGGCCGTCGCCGACGCGATCACCCGTGCGGTCGTCGACGCCGTCGTCGGTGAGCTCGACCGGATCACCCGCGACGGCGTCGTCCGCGCCTGACCCTGGCTGCGCGATGACCGCACCGGACCCCGTCCTCCGCCCGCGAGCCGCCGCACGGCACGCCGCCGGCGCCCGACGATCCCGGTCGGTGCGTCCCGGCCCCACGACCACCGGCGCGGCAGTCCCCCCTGCTGCCGCCCCGGTCTCCCTCCGGGCGTCCCCGCGACGCCCCTCGACCACCGGGGCGGCGGTCCCCCCTGCCGCCGTCCCGGTGCCACTCCCGCAGGCGGCTCGTCCGTTCTCCTCGTCCTCGGCTTCGTCCTCGTCGAGTCGGCGTGCCGCGCTCGCCCGCGAGCGGTCCGTCACCAGGCGCCGTGCCCCACGGGTCCGACGCCCCGCTGCTGATCCGGCGCGGGCACTGCTCGGCGTCGTCGTCCGCCCGACGTCCACCGTGCCCCGGTTGTCCGTGACGGCCGCCGCCCTGTCCGCCTGTCTCGTCGTCTCGGTGTCCACCCCGGCGCAGGCGGTGGACCCGACCCCTCCGGCGGCCGCCAGACCCCACGGCACCGCCCAGTGGTACGCCGTCGCAGCCGGATCGGACCCCGACGTGCAGCGCGACGGCTTCTCGATCCGCGACGACTTCCGGCGTGGGCCGCGCATCAGCTCCGACGTCACGGTGGTCCGACCGGTCGACGGCACGGTCCCCACCGCCGGGGGCTTCGGCGGTCGCCACGTCGACGGGTGCAGCGCGTGCTCGACGGACCACCACGGACTCGACTTCGCCGCCCGCGCCGGGACGCCGGCCCTCGCGGTGATGTCCGGCACGGTGGCGTCGGCCGGGGTCCTCGGCGGGTACGGCAACCAGGTGCTGCTCCGTCACCCGGACGGCACCGAGACGCGGTACGCGCACCTGTCCCGCATCGACGTGGTGGTCGGGCGCCGGGTCGCGGTCGGCGAACCGGTCGGCGCCGTCGGCAGCACCGGCATCTCGACCGGAGCGCACCTGCACTTCGAGGTCATCCTCGGCGGTGTCCCGGTCGACCCCGCACCGTGGCTCGCTGCCCGCGGGGTGCTCTGACCCGGGCTGCCCGGCGCCCGCGCCCGCGGCCGTGGGCTGTACGGACTGACCGGGACCCGCCCGCACCCGGGGCGTAGCGTCGGACGGAGGACGGCACGGCGTCGTCCGAGGACGGAGACGCACGTGCGCGTGACGGTGTTGGGCACAGGGACGATGGGGGCAGGGGTCGCGCGGTCGCTGCTCCGCGAGGGACACGACGTCACGGTCTGGAACCGCAACGCCGACCGTGCCGCACCGCTCGCCGACGACGGCGCCACGGTCGAGCGCGACGCGTCCGCCGCGCTGGCGGAGGCCGAGGTCGTCCTCCTGACGCTGTTCGACACCGACGCGGTGGTCGACGTGCTCGAGGCCGCAGCCGGGGATGCTCCGACCGACGCTGTGTGGGTGCAGGCCTCGACCATCGGGGTCGCGGGTACCGAGACCGTCGTGCAGCTCGCCGGCAAGTACGGCATCACCCTCGTCGAGGCGATGATGCTCGGGACGAAGGGCCCGGCGGAGCAGGGCAAGCTCACCATGCTCGCCGCGGGCCCCTCGGCGACGGTCGACCGGATCGACCCGGTGCTCGACGCGATCGGCGCGAAGACCGTCCGGGCCGGCGAGCGGGTCGGCGACGGCACCGCGCTCAAGCTCGCCGCGAACGCCTGGGTCGCCGCGATCACGGCGGCGACCGGCCAGTCCCTCGCCATCGCCCGCGCGCTCGGACTCGACCCGCACCTGTTCCTCGACGCGATCGAGGGCACCGCGAGCGACTCGCCCTACGCGCACACGAAGGGCGAGGCCATGCTGTCGGGGGAGTTCGCGCCGCAGTTCGCGCTCGACGGGATCCGCAAGGACATCGGGCTCATCCGTGACGCCGCGCGGGACGCCGGGGTCTCGACGGAGCTGCTCGACGGCATCGACCGGGTCTACGCGCAGGCGAGCGCGGACGGGCACGGCGGCGACGACATCGCGGCGGTCGGCACCGCGTTCTGACGCAGGTCAGGGTCAGGGCTGGCGCCACCAGGTCGGGTCGCCGTGGCCGGCGCCAGCCCGTCAGGGCCGGCGGAGCCAGCGCCGCAGCGCGCCGGTGAGCCGACCCACGGCCTCGTCGTTCATCGTGTTCGCGAGGTCGAAGGCCTCGCGCGCCGGGTCGGCCCCGGCCTGGATGCGCCGGAGGGCGGCGTCCGCGCGGGCACGGGCGTCGAGCTCCGCGAGGGGCATGTCGTCCTCGGGGTCGTGCGCCGGCACCGCCGTGGGGTCGTCGGTCGCACGCATGCCGTCAGGCTACGCGGACCGCTCGTCCTCGTCATCGTCCTGGTCGACGACACGGGCCATCTCCTCGAGGAACGCGACCACGACGCCCATCTCCGACTGGGGCAGGTGCTCGGCGACCTCGAGCGTGCGGGTGTCGAGCTCGTCGATGACCTGCAGCACCTGCCGCATCGAGCCGCCGGATGCGGTGAGGATGACCCCGCGGCGGTCGTGCGGGTCGGCGTGCCGCTCGACGTGTCCGCTGCGGACGAGTCGGTCGACGAGCGCCGACGTCGACGCCGGCGTGATCTCGAGTCGGTCGGCCAGCTCCTTCGAGTTCACCGCGCGGCCGGTGGTCTCGGCGTCGAGCAGGATGCGCAGCGCGAGCAGGGCGTTCTCGCCGATGCCGAGCGCCTCGCGTGCCCGTCGCTGGGCAGCGCTCTCGGCGCTCCGGTACCTGCGGAGCGCATTGAGTACGTCCACCGCGTCGACCCTGGAACCCTTGCCATACCAGAAGCCCGTGGTGGTGTCCGTCACCTCGGTCGTCATGAGGACAATGCTAGACGCTCTAGTTAGATTGTCTAGCGAGTGCGCGGGAACCGATGCACTTCCCAGCGACCCGGTGGCCGCTCTGCGCGCTCCGCGACCGGTGCAACACCGGTGACCCGCGCCCGTAACACCAGCGCAACGACCCCTCAGTAGGTTCACCCCATGCAGGAGCCGACGTGCTGAGCCGACTCGCGGGGAGCGTGTTCCGTGTCGGGACCGCGGTCGAGCGTGCCGACGTCGTCGCCCGGATGCTCGAGGTGTACGTCGTCCGCCCGGACGTCGTCGCCGCGGGGGAGGACCCGGCGGTCGCGTCGGCGCTGCGCGCGGTGCTCGGCGCCCAGGGCCCGGGACGGTCCGGACGGGCCGCGACGATCGAGTCGCTCGCGCTCGACCGTCACGAGCCGGCCTCCGTCGCGTCCGCGGTCGCGGTGGCCCGGGACGACGCCCGCCGGGCCCGCGAGGTCGTCCCCACGGAGCTCTGGGACTGCCTCGACGTCACCCGGTCCCGGATGCCGCGGAAGGTGTCGGTCGAACGAGCGCACGAGTTCCTGGCGTGGGTCCGAGAGCGGAGCGCCCTGGCCGTCGGGGTCGTCGAGGGCGACGCGAGCCGTGACGAGGTGTGGGAGTTCTTCACGCTCGGCCGGTCGCTCCTGCGCTGCGGGGCCACCGCGCGGCTCCTCGCCTCGGACCTCGTCGACACCGCTGCGCCGCACTCCTGGGCGACCGCGCTGCGGGCCTGCGGCGCGGTCGAGGCCTTCCGTCGCGGCCGTGACCACCGTGCGACGGATCCGGCGAGCGTCGCGGGCTTCCTGCTCCGGGACGGACACAGTCCGCGGTCGCTCGCGTTCCTCGCGCAGCGGGCGGACGACTGCCTGGCCGACGTCGCGCCCGCCTACGTCGCGGACGAGGTCGAGGCCTTCCGCCGGGCTCGCGCCGCGCTCGAGCACCCCGACCCCGAGCAGCCCGACGCGTGGCCGCGCACGGTGACGGCGCGTCTCGCCGCGGCGGTCGACGCCGTGGTAGCGGCCCTCGACGAGCGCGTGTTCGCGGCCGCCGTCGCGGCGCGCTGACCGCCGCGCCGCTCACCCGTCGCTCCGCGAGCGGGCCACTTCTGTCACGCTCGGCGCCCGAAGGCGACCGGTTCCGCCCGCTCGGCGGACGACGGGCGGCGTTTCCTGCCCGCTCGCTGCGCGACCGGCTGGGGTGGGGCCGGGTGGCGGCGGCCTGGAGGCACGGTGCGGGCCCACCACGCGCCTCCCGTCCGCCCTCTCCCGCTGCTCCGTCACCGCACCGCGAGCGGGCCACTTCTGTCACGCTCGGCGCCCTTGAGCGACCGGTTCCGCCCGCTCGGCGGACGACGGCCGGCGCGTCCTGCCCGCTCGGACTCGGGCCCCGCACCAGCCCACGGGTCAGACGGCGCTCGAGCGGTCCGCGACCGCCTCGTCGCGCTCCAGGTCGCGCCGGATCGCGGCGCGGGACGCGCGCATCCCGACCACGGGGATCGCGTGCGTGATAGCGAGGTGCAGGCGGTTGTCGGCGTCGTACCGGACCCGGAAGCGTTCCCACCGGACGAGCCACACGAGGGCGATCGCCAGCGCGACGAACCCGGACGCGGCACCGACGACGATCGCCCACCGCGGTCCCCATGCGTCCGCCACGGCGCCGACGATCGGTGCGCCGATGGGGGTGCCGCCCGCAAAGATCGCCATGTAGAGCGCCATCACGCGGCCGCGCATCGCCGGCTTCGTGGTGGTCTGGACGAGGGCGTTCGCGGTCGTCATGAACGTCAGCGAGGCGAGGCCGACGAACACCAGCACGACGGCGAACGACCAGTAGGTCGGAGCGAGGGCGGCCGCGGTGCACGCGAGCCCGAACCCGGCCGAGGCGATCACGAGCGTGCGCATCCTCGGGCGGTCCCGCCGGGCGGACAGGAGCGCACCGGCGACCGAGCCGATCGCCATCACCGAGTTGAGCAGGCCGAACTCACCGGCGCCCTTGCCGAACTCGACGCGCGCCATCGTCGAGGTGAAGATCGGGAAGTTCACGCCGAACGTACCGACGACGAAGATCATGCAGAGCACGACGATGATGTCCGGCCGGGTCCGGACGTACCGGAAGCCCGCCACGATCTGGCCCTTGCCGCGCCCTGCACGAGGTCGGTCGGCGAGCTGTGCGGGGTCGACGAAGCGCAGCGCGACGAGGACCGCCAGGAACGAGCCGGCGTTGATGACGAACACCCATCCCGAGCCGATCGCGGCGATGAGCACGCCCGCGACCGCGGGGCCGATCAGCCGTGCGGCGTTGAACGAGGCGGAGTTCAGCGCGACGGCGTTCGCCACGTGCTCGCCCTGCACCACGTCGGACACGAAGGCCTGTCGGATCGGGGTGTCGAACGCGGCGACGATGCCGAGCGCGAGCGCGAAGCCGTACAGCGACCAGAGCGTGGCGGTGTGGGTGAGGACCATGACGCCGAGTCCCAGGCCGAGTGCCCCCATCAGGCCCTGGGTGAGCATGAGCATCTTCCGCCGGTCGAAACGGTCGGCCACGAGTCCGGTGAACGGCAGGAGGAGCAGCTGCGGACCGAACTGCAGGGCCATCGTGATGCCGACCGCGACGGCGTCGTTGTCGGAGAGTTCGGTGAGCACGATCCAGTCCTGCGCGGTGCGCTGCATCCACGTGCCGACGTTGGACACGAGCGCGCCGGCGAACCAGATGCGGTAGTTGCGGGCGGACAGGGAACGGAACATGGCGGTCACTGCTGGGCCAGCCTCCTCATGACGTCGGTGGCGGCGGCCAGGGTGCGGCGTTCGTCGGGGGTGAGGGCGCCGAGCCTCGGAGTGAGCCAGTCGTCGCGGCGGCGCCGGGTCTCCTCCACGAAGGCGGACCCAGCCGCGGTGGCCGAGAGCAGCACCTTGCGGCGGTCGTCGCCGTGGCCGCACTTCGACACGAGGCCCCGTTCGACGAGCGCAGCGACGGACTTCGTCATCGACGGGGGTGTCACCCCGTCCTGGCGGCTCAGCTCGGCGAGGGTCATCGCGCCCTCGCGGTGCAGCCGGGCGAGTGCGGAGAAGTGCGCGTCCGGCATGCTCGCGTCGGCCTTCTGCGCGCGGAGCGTCCGCGACAGCCGGTTCACGGCGATGCGGAGGTCGGTGGCGAGGGAGGAATCGGGCACGGCCGTTAGCCTACCTCATTAGTTCAGCGAACGAACTGGTTGCCCTGAGGTCGATCCGCGCGTGGGGTGCCGTTCCGCCCATCGGAGGACGAGTCGCGCATCGGACGTCGGAACTTCTGCCACCCAACGCGCGGATCGGTCTCCCATGACAGGTGCGATGGGCTCGAATCGCCGGACTGGAGGCACGGGTCGGGTGAGCGGGTCCGCCGACCTGACCCGCGCCTCCCGTCCGACCGTGTGGTGACGGACGCGCCGTCAGCGCTTGTCGGGCGCGCCGTCAGCGAGCGTCCGGACCGGTGATCGCGTCGTGGGGGAGCAGGGCGTGCACACCCCAGGTGCGGTTCGCGACCTGGGTCACCCGCAGGCTCACGGCGACGCTCGCCATCGCGAGCGCCTGGGCGCGGGAGATGTCGTACAGCCCGGCGATCCAGTCGACCATCCCGTCGAGCGCCGTCGTCGTCGCGGCGTTCAGGTCCGCGTCGAACCCGAAGGTGATCCGTCCAGCGGGGGTGTCCGCGTGGATGCCGGCGACCGGGACCTCGTCGACGAGCGACAGCGTCATCGTGGTCGTCATCCCGCACTCGACCGCGGTGCCGGACACCTCGCCGTCGCCCTGCGCGGCATGGCCGTCGCCGACGGACAGCATCGCGTCCGGCACGGTGACCGGCAGGAACAGCGTCGACCCGGCGACGAGCTCGCGGCAGTCGACGTTGCCGCCGCCGAGGGGCCGCGGCGGGATCGTGGAGTGCTCCCCGGTCGCTTCCGGCGGGAGCCCCACGACGCCGAGGAACGGCGCCGTGCGGACGCCGAGCCCCAGCTGGTTGCGTGCGGTGCCCGCGGCGGCGTCGACGTCCCAGAGCAGGGGACCGCGGGACGCCGGGTCCGCGAGCCCGAGCGCCCGGTTCAGTTCCGTGTCGACCCCACCGGACCCGGTGTAGCCCCAGTCGTCCGGCACGAGCGCGTCGAACCGCACGGCCAGGACCTGTCCGGGGCGGGCGCCCGTCACCGCGATCGGGCCGACCAGGCAGTGCCCGCGGCGTCCGTCGAGCAGGGTCGGTGCGTCGGCGCCGGGCGACGGGAGTCGCTCCGTCCAGCCGGCGGCGCTCAGCGTCCGGACGGTCACGGTGTCGCCGTCCGCGACGCGGAGCACGGGGGCGCGCTCGGCGGTCAGGACGTCGACGGCGGTGTCGAGCGAGGCATCGAGGCGGTGGGAGGTCACCGGACGATCCTCCCAGCCGCCCCGCCCCAGTGGACTCAGCGGACTCAGTGGAACTGCGGGATGGTCAGCCAGATCCCGTAGAGGACGGCAGCGGTGCACACCGCGAAGCAGACCACGGCGCCGGCGAGGGCGGCCGGTGGTGTGTGCCCGGACCGCGGGGTCTCGTCGCGGTACTCGGTGCGCTCGCCGGCGGCGTCGACGGGCTGCCCGGTCCCGAGCAGTCGCAGGCCGAGCGTGTAGACGAGCACGATGCCGACCGCGGCGACGAACCCGACGCCGGCGACGATTCCGATGCTGCTGAGGTCGATGGACACGGTCGCTCCCTAGGCCGACACCGAGGCGGAAGCGGGTTCCGTCGGCTGCTCGTCGTTCACGGTGTCCTTCGTGATCGGCTTCCGCCGCGCGAGGAAGAAGAAGCCGAGGCCCCCGACCAGGGCGAGCACCGCGACGACCACCAGGCCGATCGTGCTCGTCGAGGCCACCAGGGTCGCCAGGGCACCGACGACCGCGGCGGCGGGGAGCGTGATCACCCACGCCACGACGATCCGGCCGACCACCGACCAGTGCACGTCGGCGAGCTTCTTGCCGAGGCCGGAGCCGATGACCGAGCCGCTCGTGACGTGCGTCGTCGAGAGCGCGAACCCGAGGTGCGACGACACCAGGATCGTCGCCGCGGAGCTCGTCTCGGCCGCGAAGCCCTGCGGTGACTGCACGTCGGAGATCTTCTTGCCGACCGTGCGCATGATCCGCCAGCCGCCCGTGTAGGTGCCGAGGCCGATCGCCAACCCGCACGCCAGGATCACCCAGAGCGCCGGACCGGTGCCGGACGGCTGGTAGTTCGCGGCGACCAGGGTCAGCGTGATGACGCCCATCGTCTTCTGCGCGTCGTTCGTGCCGTGCGCGAGCGACACCAGCGACGCCGAGATCGTCTGCCCGTGCCGGAAGCCCGTGGCGGCGCCGTGCGTGGTCGCGTTCCTCGTGAGCGTGTACGCCAGGTACGTCGCGACGAGGGCGATCGCCCCCGCGATCACGGGCGACAGGAGCGCCGGCAGCACGACCTTCGACACGACGGTGGCCCAGTCGACCGCGTGCAGCCCGGCGCCGATGATCGACGCGCCGATGAGCCCGCCGAACAGGGCGTGTGTCGACGACGACGGTAGCCCGAAGTACCAGGTGGCGAGGTTCCAGAGCACCGCGCCGACGAGTCCCGCGAAGATCATGGTCGGGCTGATCTGGATGCCGTCCTGGCCCTCGCGGATGATGCCCTGCGAGACCGTCTTCGCGACCTCGGTGGACAGGAAGGCGCCGACCACGTTCAGGACGGCGGAGATGAGCACGGCGGTCCGGGGCTTCAGGGCTCCGGTGGCGACCGAGGTGGCCATGGCGTTCGCGGTGTCGTGGAAGCCGTTCGTGAAGTCGAACACGAGGGCCACCACGATCACCAGCACGACGGTGACGAGGACGTCCATGGCGGTGACGGTAGGCCCGCCGGGGACCCGCTGCGTGAACGCCGGGTGAACACGCTCGGGGTGCGCGCTGTCTGCGAGGATGCACCCGTGCCGACCTTCTCCGCAGCCCGGGGCGACGCCTCGTTCACCGACGCGCACGGCGTCGAGATCGTCTACTCCACGTGGCGTGCGGGACGGCCGCGGGGCATCGTGCAGATCGCGCACGGCGTCGGCGAGCACTCGCTCCGGTACGAGGCGCTCGCGCAGGACCTCGTCCGCGCCGGGTGGACCGTGCACGCGAACGATCACCGCGGGCACGGCCGCACGGGCCTGGGGCAGTGGGACGGCGACCACGCACAGCTCGGCCGGCTCGGACCCGGTGGGCTGCGGGCCGCGATCGCCGCGGTCGAGCAGATGACCGCGGTCGCGCGCGAGCAGGACCCTGGTCTGCCGCTCGTGCTGCTCGGGCACTCGTGGGGCTCCCTCATGGCGCAGCGGATCGTGAACACCTCGTCCGCCGCGTACGACGGGGTGGTGCTCTCCGCCACGGCGTACCGCCTGCCCGGCTGGATGAACAGCGGCGACCTGAACGCCCGGCACGCGGGCTCCGGCCCGACGCGCTACGAGTGGATCAGCCGCGACCGGGCGATCATCGAGGCGATCGCGGCGGACCCGCTCGCGGTCGAGGCGGACGTGCTGAAGCTCTTCGGCCTCCGGGACACCCTCCGGCTGCTCGGGGTCCCGCGGCGCCGCATCCCGCACGACCTGCCGATGCTGCTGCAGGTCGGGTCCGAGGACACGCTCGGCGGCCCCCGCTCCGTCGAGCGGCTCGCGCAGGCGTACCGCCGCCGCGGCGGGCTGTCGGACGTGCAGGTGCACGTCTACGAGGGGGCGCGGCACGAGGTCTACAACGAGACGAACCGGGACGAGGTGGTCGCCGACCTGGTCGCGTGGCTCGACCGGCACGTGGGTCGCTGACGCGACGCCGATGACGGATTGGAGGATCGTGGCGGGGCCCGCCACGATCCTCCAGTCCGACTCGTGGCGGGCGTAGGCTCGACCCGTGCACGGTGAGTACAAGGTCCCCGGAGGCAAGCTGGTCGTCGTCGACCTCGAGGTCGTCGACGGGAGCATCCAGGAGTTCCGCCTGGCGGGCGACTTCTTCCTCGAACCCGACGACGCCCTCCCGCTGATCGACCAGGCCGTCACCGGTCTGCCCGCGACCACCGACGCGGCCGGCATCGCCGCCGCGGTCCGCGGCGCGCTGCCCGAGGACGCCGTCCTGCTCGGCTTCACGCCCGAGTCCGTGGGTGTGGCCGTCCGACGCGCGCTCTCACGGGCCTCGACGTGGCAGGAGTACGACTGGGAGATCGTCCACGAGGGACCGATCAGCCCGAACGAGCACCTCGCGCTCGACCAGGTCCTGACCGAGGAGGTCGGCGCCGGACGCCGCGGCCCGACCCTGCGCATCTGGGAGTGGGACCAGCCCGCGGTCGTGATCGGGTCGTTCCAGTCCCTCAAGAACGAGGTCGACCCCGCCGGCGCCGAGAAGTACGGCGTGCAGGTCGTCCGACGGATCTCCGGCGGCGGGGCGATGTTCATGGACGCCGGCGCGATCATCTCGTACTCGCTCTACGTCCCGACCGACCTGGTGCAGGGCATGACCTTCGCGGATTCGTACGCCTACCTGGACGAGTGGGTGATCGAAGCGCTGAAGTCGCTCGGCATCGAGGCGTACTACCAGCCGCTCAACGACATCACCTCGACGAAGGGCAAGATCGGCGGGGCGGCGCAGAAGCGCCTCGGCACCGGTGCGCTGCTCCACCACGCCACGATGAGCTACGACATGGACGGCCAGAAGATGGTCGAGGTCCTGCGGATCGGGCGCGAGAAGATGAGCGACAAGGGCACGACCTCGGCGGCGAAGCGGGTCGACCCGCTTCGCTCGCAGACCGGGCTGACGCGCGCCGAGATCATCGACCGGTTGATCGGCACCTTCACGAAGCTGTACGGGGCGCACGAGGGACACGTGACCGAGGCCGAGCGGGCCCGGGCGCAGGAGCTCGTGCGCACGAAGTTCGACACGCGAGAGTGGCTCGAGCGCGTGCCCTGAGCGCGCGTGGGTCGGCGGGCCGGGCCGGGGCCGACGGTCCCGTGTCGGCGGGCCGGTGCCAGGCGGGCAGGGTCGGCCGCGTTCGGCCTGGTTCACTGCCCGGTGCCGCCGGTGCCGCCGGTGCCGCCGGTGCCGCCGGTGATCCCGGGGCGTCCGCCGCGGGTGCCGAAGGCCTGCCCCTCGGAGACGCGGGACGCGGTCAGTGATCCCGACGAGGAGCCCGGGGTCCCGACGGCCGTGACGCGCTCGCCGGCCTTGAGGGCCGAGACCGAGCTGCTCTGGGTCGTCGTGACCGTCGCGGACGAGGGGACCGTGACGGTCTCCTTCGTGCCCTGCTGGGTCGTGATCGTGAGGGTCGACCCGTCGACCGACGTGATGGTCCCGGCGACGAAGCCGGCGCCGGCGGTCCCGCCCTGGCCGGTTCGGCCTTGGCCCGCTTGGCCCAGGCCCAGGCCCAGGCCCTGGCCTTGGCCGATGCCTGCTCGGCCGAACTGGCCGGTGCCGGTGCCGGTGCCTGCGGCCGAGGCCGTCTGCTTGCCGATCGCGATGCCGCCGACGAGTCCGGCGACGAGGGCGACGAGGAGCGCCAGGGTGGGGACGATCCACCGGAGCGGGGATCGCGGGGCCGCCGACGGTGGCGGAGGGACGGCGGGTCCGGGCGGACGTGCTCGTGGCCGCCGGGCTGAAGCTCGTGGTGATGCCGCTCGTGGCGTTCGTGGTCGCCCGGTTCGTGTTCCGGCTCGACGAGCAGGACGTGTTCGTGCTCACGACGCTCGGGGCCCTGCCGGCGGCGCAGAACGTCTTCAACTACGCGCAGCGGTACCAGGCGGCGGTCCCGGTCGCGCGGGACGTCGTGCTCGTCTCGACGATCGGTGCGGTGCCGGTGCTCGTCGTGGTCGCGGCGGTGCTGCACCCGTAGCGGGCGCGCCCGGGCGGCGGCGCCGAGGGGGCCACATGTGGCCCCCTCCCCGGCTCTTATACACATCCCCGAGCCCACGAGACCCCCTAGCATACCGGATGCCCTCTTCCGCTTGGAAAAAAAAACCACTCCCGCCTCACGACCTC
>NZ_CP054593.1:3212836-3225205 GCF_013347165.1 Curtobacterium sp. Csp2 | reverse complement strand
CGCGTCGAGCACCGGGTCGATCCGGTCGACGTGCTCGAGGCCGCAGCCGGGGATGCTCCGACCGACGCTGTGTGGGTGCAGGCCTCGACCATCGGGGTCGCGGGTACCGAGACCGTCGTGCAGCTCGCCGGCAAGTACGGCATCACCCTCGTCGAGGCGATGATGCTCGGGACGAAGGGCCCGGCGGAGCAGGGCAAGCTCACCATGCTCGCCGCGGGCCCCTCGGCGACGGTCGACCGGATCGACCCGGTGCTCGACGCGATCGGCGCGAAGACCGTCCGGGCCGGCGAGCGGGTCGGCGACGGCACCGCGCTCAAGCTCGCCGCGAACGCCTGGGTCGCCGCGATCACGGCGGCGACCGGCCAGTCCCTCGCCATCGCCCGCGCGCTCGGACTCGACCCGCACCTGTTCCTCGACGCGATCGAGGGCACCGCGAGCGACTCGCCCTACGCGCACACGAAGGGCGAGGCCATGCTGTCGGGGGAGTTCGCGCCGCAGTTCGCGCTCGACGGGATCCGCAAGGACATCGGGCTCATCCGTGACGCCGCGCGGGACGCCGGGGTCTCGACGGAGCTGCTCGACGGCATCGACCGGGTCTACGCGCAGGCGAGCGCGGACGGGCACGGCGGCGACGACATCGCGGCGGTCGGCACCGCGTTCTGACGCAGGTCAGGGTCAGGGCTGGCGCCACCAGGTCGGGTCGCCGTGGCCGGCGCCAGCCCGTCAGGGCCGGCGGAGCCAGCGCCGCAGCGCGCCGGTGAGCCGACCCACGGCCTCGTCGTTCATCGTGTTCGCGAGGTCGAAGGCCTCGCGCGCCGGGTCGGCCCCGGCCTGGATGCGCCGGAGGGCGGCGTCCGCGCGGGCACGGGCGTCGAGCTCCGCGAGGGGCATGTCGTCCTCGGGGTCGTGCGCCGGCACCGCCGTGGGGTCGTCGGTCGCACGCATGCCGTCAGGCTACGCGGACCGCTCGTCCTCGTCATCGTCCTGGTCGACGACACGGGCCATCTCCTCGAGGAACGCGACCACGACGCCCATCTCCGACTGGGGCAGGTGCTCGGCGACCTCGAGCGTGCGGGTGTCGAGCTCGTCGATGACCTGCAGCACCTGCCGCATCGAGCCGCCGGATGCGGTGAGGATGACCCCGCGGCGGTCGTGCGGGTCGGCGTGCCGCTCGACGTGTCCGCTGCGGACGAGTCGGTCGACGAGCGCCGACGTCGACGCCGGCGTGATCTCGAGTCGGTCGGCCAGCTCCTTCGAGTTCACCGCGCGGCCGGTGGTCTCGGCGTCGAGCAGGATGCGCAGCGCGAGCAGGGCGTTCTCGCCGATGCCGAGCGCCTCGCGTGCCCGTCGCTGGGCAGCGCTCTCGGCGCTCCGGTACCTGCGGAGCGCATTGAGTACGTCCACCGCGTCGACCCTGGAACCCTTGCCATACCAGAAGCCCGTGGTGGTGTCCGTCACCTCGGTCGTCATGAGGACAATGCTAGACGCTCTAGTTAGATTGTCTAGCGAGTGCGCGGGAACCGATGCACTTCCCAGCGACCCGGTGGCCGCTCTGCGCGCTCCGCGACCGGTGCAACACCGGTGACCCGCGCCCGTAACACCAGCGCAACGACCCCTCAGTAGGTTCACCCCATGCAGGAGCCGACGTGCTGAGCCGACTCGCGGGGAGCGTGTTCCGTGTCGGGACCGCGGTCGAGCGTGCCGACGTCGTCGCCCGGATGCTCGAGGTGTACGTCGTCCGCCCGGACGTCGTCGCCGCGGGGGAGGACCCGGCGGTCGCGTCGGCGCTGCGCGCGGTGCTCGGCGCCCAGGGCCCGGGACGGTCCGGACGGGCCGCGACGATCGAGTCGCTCGCGCTCGACCGTCACGAGCCGGCCTCCGTCGCGTCCGCGGTCGCGGTGGCCCGGGACGACGCCCGCCGGGCCCGCGAGGTCGTCCCCACGGAGCTCTGGGACTGCCTCGACGTCACCCGGTCCCGGATGCCGCGGAAGGTGTCGGTCGAACGAGCGCACGAGTTCCTGGCGTGGGTCCGAGAGCGGAGCGCCCTGGCCGTCGGGGTCGTCGAGGGCGACGCGAGCCGTGACGAGGTGTGGGAGTTCTTCACGCTCGGCCGGTCGCTCCTGCGCTGCGGGGCCACCGCGCGGCTCCTCGCCTCGGACCTCGTCGACACCGCTGCGCCGCACTCCTGGGCGACCGCGCTGCGGGCCTGCGGCGCGGTCGAGGCCTTCCGTCGCGGCCGTGACCACCGTGCGACGGATCCGGCGAGCGTCGCGGGCTTCCTGCTCCGGGACGGACACAGTCCGCGGTCGCTCGCGTTCCTCGCGCAGCGGGCGGACGACTGCCTGGCCGACGTCGCGCCCGCCTACGTCGCGGACGAGGTCGAGGCCTTCCGCCGGGCTCGCGCCGCGCTCGAGCACCCCGACCCCGAGCAGCCCGACGCGTGGCCGCGCACGGTGACGGCGCGTCTCGCCGCGGCGGTCGACGCCGTGGTAGCGGCCCTCGACGAGCGCGTGTTCGCGGCCGCCGTCGCGGCGCGCTGACCGCCGCGCCGCTCACCCGTCGCTCCGCGAGCGGGCCACTTCTGTCACGCTCGGCGCCCGAAGGCGACCGGTTCCGCCCGCTCGGCGGACGACGGGCGGCGTTTCCTGCCCGCTCGCTGCGCGACCGGCTGGGGTGGGGCCGGGTGGCGGCGGCCTGGAGGCACGGTGCGGGCCCACCACGCGCCTCCCGTCCGCCCTCTCCCGCTGCTCCGTCACCGCACCGCGAGCGGGCCACTTCTGTCACGCTCGGCGCCCTTGAGCGACCGGTTCCGCCCGCTCGGCGGACGACGGCCGGCGCGTCCTGCCCGCTCGGACTCGGGCCCCGCACCAGCCCACGGGTCAGACGGCGCTCGAGCGGTCCGCGACCGCCTCGTCGCGCTCCAGGTCGCGCCGGATCGCGGCGCGGGACGCGCGCATCCCGACCACGGGGATCGCGTGCGTGATAGCGAGGTGCAGGCGGTTGTCGGCGTCGTACCGGACCCGGAAGCGTTCCCACCGGACGAGCCACACGAGGGCGATCGCCAGCGCGACGAACCCGGACGCGGCACCGACGACGATCGCCCACCGCGGTCCCCATGCGTCCGCCACGGCGCCGACGATCGGTGCGCCGATGGGGGTGCCGCCCGCAAAGATCGCCATGTAGAGCGCCATCACGCGGCCGCGCATCGCCGGCTTCGTGGTGGTCTGGACGAGGGCGTTCGCGGTCGTCATGAACGTCAGCGAGGCGAGGCCGACGAACACCAGCACGACGGCGAACGACCAGTAGGTCGGAGCGAGGGCGGCCGCGGTGCACGCGAGCCCGAACCCGGCCGAGGCGATCACGAGCGTGCGCATCCTCGGGCGGTCCCGCCGGGCGGACAGGAGCGCACCGGCGACCGAGCCGATCGCCATCACCGAGTTGAGCAGGCCGAACTCACCGGCGCCCTTGCCGAACTCGACGCGCGCCATCGTCGAGGTGAAGATCGGGAAGTTCACGCCGAACGTACCGACGACGAAGATCATGCAGAGCACGACGATGATGTCCGGCCGGGTCCGGACGTACCGGAAGCCCGCCACGATCTGGCCCTTGCCGCGCCCTGCACGAGGTCGGTCGGCGAGCTGTGCGGGGTCGACGAAGCGCAGCGCGACGAGGACCGCCAGGAACGAGCCGGCGTTGATGACGAACACCCATCCCGAGCCGATCGCGGCGATGAGCACGCCCGCGACCGCGGGGCCGATCAGCCGTGCGGCGTTGAACGAGGCGGAGTTCAGCGCGACGGCGTTCGCCACGTGCTCGCCCTGCACCACGTCGGACACGAAGGCCTGTCGGATCGGGGTGTCGAACGCGGCGACGATGCCGAGCGCGAGCGCGAAGCCGTACAGCGACCAGAGCGTGGCGGTGTGGGTGAGGACCATGACGCCGAGTCCCAGGCCGAGTGCCCCCATCAGGCCCTGGGTGAGCATGAGCATCTTCCGCCGGTCGAAACGGTCGGCCACGAGTCCGGTGAACGGCAGGAGGAGCAGCTGCGGACCGAACTGCAGGGCCATCGTGATGCCGACCGCGACGGCGTCGTTGTCGGAGAGTTCGGTGAGCACGATCCAGTCCTGCGCGGTGCGCTGCATCCACGTGCCGACGTTGGACACGAGCGCGCCGGCGAACCAGATGCGGTAGTTGCGGGCGGACAGGGAACGGAACATGGCGGTCACTGCTGGGCCAGCCTCCTCATGACGTCGGTGGCGGCGGCCAGGGTGCGGCGTTCGTCGGGGGTGAGGGCGCCGAGCCTCGGAGTGAGCCAGTCGTCGCGGCGGCGCCGGGTCTCCTCCACGAAGGCGGACCCAGCCGCGGTGGCCGAGAGCAGCACCTTGCGGCGGTCGTCGCCGTGGCCGCACTTCGACACGAGGCCCCGTTCGACGAGCGCAGCGACGGACTTCGTCATCGACGGGGGTGTCACCCCGTCCTGGCGGCTCAGCTCGGCGAGGGTCATCGCGCCCTCGCGGTGCAGCCGGGCGAGTGCGGAGAAGTGCGCGTCCGGCATGCTCGCGTCGGCCTTCTGCGCGCGGAGCGTCCGCGACAGCCGGTTCACGGCGATGCGGAGGTCGGTGGCGAGGGAGGAATCGGGCACGGCCGTTAGCCTACCTCATTAGTTCAGCGAACGAACTGGTTGCCCTGAGGTCGATCCGCGCGTNGGGTGCCGTTCCGCCCATCGGAGGACGAGTCGCGCATCGGACGTCGGAACTTCTGCCACCCAACGCGCGGATCGGTCTCCCATGACAGGTGCGATGGGCTCGAATCGCCGGACTGGAGGCACGGGTCGGGTGAGCGGGTCCGCCGACCTGACCCGCGCCTCCCGTCCGACCGTGTGGTGACGGACGCGCCGTCAGCGCTTGTCGGGCGCGCCGTCAGCGAGCGTCCGGACCGGTGATCGCGTCGTGGGGGAGCAGGGCGTGCACACCCCAGGTGCGGTTCGCGACCTGGGTCACCCGCAGGCTCACGGCGACGCTCGCCATCGCGAGCGCCTGGGCGCGGGAGATGTCGTACAGCCCGGCGATCCAGTCGACCATCCCGTCGAGCGCCGTCGTCGTCGCGGCGTTCAGGTCCGCGTCGAACCCGAAGGTGATCCGTCCAGCGGGGGTGTCCGCGTGGATGCCGGCGACCGGGACCTCGTCGACGAGCGACAGCGTCATCGTGGTCGTCATCCCGCACTCGACCGCGGTGCCGGACACCTCGCCGTCGCCCTGCGCGGCATGGCCGTCGCCGACGGACAGCATCGCGTCCGGCACGGTGACCGGCAGGAACAGCGTCGACCCGGCGACGAGCTCGCGGCAGTCGACGTTGCCGCCGCCGAGGGGCCGCGGCGGGATCGTGGAGTGCTCCCCGGTCGCTTCCGGCGGGAGCCCCACGACGCCGAGGAACGGCGCCGTGCGGACGCCGAGCCCCAGCTGGTTGCGTGCGGTGCCCGCGGCGGCGTCGACGTCCCAGAGCAGGGGACCGCGGGACGCCGGGTCCGCGAGCCCGAGCGCCCGGTTCAGTTCCGTGTCGACCCCACCGGACCCGGTGTAGCCCCAGTCGTCCGGCACGAGCGCGTCGAACCGCACGGCCAGGACCTGTCCGGGGCGGGCGCCCGTCACCGCGATCGGGCCGACCAGGCAGTGCCCGCGGCGTCCGTCGAGCAGGGTCGGTGCGTCGGCGCCGGGCGACGGGAGTCGCTCCGTCCAGCCGGCGGCGCTCAGCGTCCGGACGGTCACGGTGTCGCCGTCCGCGACGCGGAGCACGGGGGCGCGCTCGGCGGTCAGGACGTCGACGGCGGTGTCGAGCGAGGCATCGAGGCGGTGGGAGGTCACCGGACGATCCTCCCAGCCGCCCCGCCCCAGTGGACTCAGCGGACTCAGTGGAACTGCGGGATGGTCAGCCAGATCCCGTAGAGGACGGCAGCGGTGCACACCGCGAAGCAGACCACGGCGCCGGCGAGGGCGGCCGGTGGTGTGTGCCCGGACCGCGGGGTCTCGTCGCGGTACTCGGTGCGCTCGCCGGCGGCGTCGACGGGCTGCCCGGTCCCGAGCAGTCGCAGGCCGAGCGTGTAGACGAGCACGATGCCGACCGCGGCGACGAACCCGACGCCGGCGACGATTCCGATGCTGCTGAGGTCGATGGACACGGTCGCTCCCTAGGCCGACACCGAGGCGGAAGCGGGTTCCGTCGGCTGCTCGTCGTTCACGGTGTCCTTCGTGATCGGCTTCCGCCGCGCGAGGAAGAAGAAGCCGAGGCCCCCGACCAGGGCGAGCACCGCGACGACCACCAGGCCGATCGTGCTCGTCGAGGCCACCAGGGTCGCCAGGGCACCGACGACCGCGGCGGCGGGGAGCGTGATCACCCACGCCACGACGATCCGGCCGACCACCGACCAGTGCACGTCGGCGAGCTTCTTGCCGAGGCCGGAGCCGATGACCGAGCCGCTCGTGACGTGCGTCGTCGAGAGCGCGAACCCGAGGTGCGACGACACCAGGATCGTCGCCGCGGAGCTCGTCTCGGCCGCGAAGCCCTGCGGTGACTGCACGTCGGAGATCTTCTTGCCGACCGTGCGCATGATCCGCCAGCCGCCCGTGTAGGTGCCGAGGCCGATCGCCAACCCGCACGCCAGGATCACCCAGAGCGCCGGACCGGTGCCGGACGGCTGGTAGTTCGCGGCGACCAGGGTCAGCGTGATGACGCCCATCGTCTTCTGCGCGTCGTTCGTGCCGTGCGCGAGCGACACCAGCGACGCCGAGATCGTCTGCCCGTGCCGGAAGCCCGTGGCGGCGCCGTGCGTGGTCGCGTTCCTCGTGAGCGTGTACGCCAGGTACGTCGCGACGAGGGCGATCGCCCCCGCGATCACGGGCGACAGGAGCGCCGGCAGCACGACCTTCGACACGACGGTGGCCCAGTCGACCGCGTGCAGCCCGGCGCCGATGATCGACGCGCCGATGAGCCCGCCGAACAGGGCGTGTGTCGACGACGACGGTAGCCCGAAGTACCAGGTGGCGAGGTTCCAGAGCACCGCGCCGACGAGTCCCGCGAAGATCATGGTCGGGCTGATCTGGATGCCGTCCTGGCCCTCGCGGATGATGCCCTGCGAGACCGTCTTCGCGACCTCGGTGGACAGGAAGGCGCCGACCACGTTCAGGACGGCGGAGATGAGCACGGCGGTCCGGGGCTTCAGGGCTCCGGTGGCGACCGAGGTGGCCATGGCGTTCGCGGTGTCGTGGAAGCCGTTCGTGAAGTCGAACACGAGGGCCACCACGATCACCAGCACGACGGTGACGAGGACGTCCATGGCGGTGACGGTAGGCCCGCCGGGGACCCGCTGCGTGAACGCCGGGTGAACACGCTCGGGGTGCGCGCTGTCTGCGAGGATGCACCCGTGCCGACCTTCTCCGCAGCCCGGGGCGACGCCTCGTTCACCGACGCGCACGGCGTCGAGATCGTCTACTCCACGTGGCGTGCGGGACGGCCGCGGGGCATCGTGCAGATCGCGCACGGCGTCGGCGAGCACTCGCTCCGGTACGAGGCGCTCGCGCAGGACCTCGTCCGCGCCGGGTGGACCGTGCACGCGAACGATCACCGCGGGCACGGCCGCACGGGCCTGGGGCAGTGGGACGGCGACCACGCACAGCTCGGCCGGCTCGGACCCGGTGGGCTGCGGGCCGCGATCGCCGCGGTCGAGCAGATGACCGCGGTCGCGCGCGAGCAGGACCCTGGTCTGCCGCTCGTGCTGCTCGGGCACTCGTGGGGCTCCCTCATGGCGCAGCGGATCGTGAACACCTCGTCCGCCGCGTACGACGGGGTGGTGCTCTCCGCCACGGCGTACCGCCTGCCCGGCTGGATGAACAGCGGCGACCTGAACGCCCGGCACGCGGGCTCCGGCCCGACGCGCTACGAGTGGATCAGCCGCGACCGGGCGATCATCGAGGCGATCGCGGCGGACCCGCTCGCGGTCGAGGCGGACGTGCTGAAGCTCTTCGGCCTCCGGGACACCCTCCGGCTGCTCGGGGTCCCGCGGCGCCGCATCCCGCACGACCTGCCGATGCTGCTGCAGGTCGGGTCCGAGGACACGCTCGGCGGCCCCCGCTCCGTCGAGCGGCTCGCGCAGGCGTACCGCCGCCGCGGCGGGCTGTCGGACGTGCAGGTGCACGTCTACGAGGGGGCGCGGCACGAGGTCTACAACGAGACGAACCGGGACGAGGTGGTCGCCGACCTGGTCGCGTGGCTCGACCGGCACGTGGGTCGCTGACGCGACGCCGATGACGGATTGGAGGATCGTGGCGGGGCCCGCCACGATCCTCCAGTCCGACTCGTGGCGGGCGTAGGCTCGACCCGTGCACGGTGAGTACAAGGTCCCCGGAGGCAAGCTGGTCGTCGTCGACCTCGAGGTCGTCGACGGGAGCATCCAGGAGTTCCGCCTGGCGGGCGACTTCTTCCTCGAACCCGACGACGCCCTCCCGCTGATCGACCAGGCCGTCACCGGTCTGCCCGCGACCACCGACGCGGCCGGCATCGCCGCCGCGGTCCGCGGCGCGCTGCCCGAGGACGCCGTCCTGCTCGGCTTCACGCCCGAGTCCGTGGGTGTGGCCGTCCGACGCGCGCTCTCACGGGCCTCGACGTGGCAGGAGTACGACTGGGAGATCGTCCACGAGGGACCGATCAGCCCGAACGAGCACCTCGCGCTCGACCAGGTCCTGACCGAGGAGGTCGGCGCCGGACGCCGCGGCCCGACCCTGCGCATCTGGGAGTGGGACCAGCCCGCGGTCGTGATCGGGTCGTTCCAGTCCCTCAAGAACGAGGTCGACCCCGCCGGCGCCGAGAAGTACGGCGTGCAGGTCGTCCGACGGATCTCCGGCGGCGGGGCGATGTTCATGGACGCCGGCGCGATCATCTCGTACTCGCTCTACGTCCCGACCGACCTGGTGCAGGGCATGACCTTCGCGGATTCGTACGCCTACCTGGACGAGTGGGTGATCGAAGCGCTGAAGTCGCTCGGCATCGAGGCGTACTACCAGCCGCTCAACGACATCACCTCGACGAAGGGCAAGATCGGCGGGGCGGCGCAGAAGCGCCTCGGCACCGGTGCGCTGCTCCACCACGCCACGATGAGCTACGACATGGACGGCCAGAAGATGGTCGAGGTCCTGCGGATCGGGCGCGAGAAGATGAGCGACAAGGGCACGACCTCGGCGGCGAAGCGGGTCGACCCGCTTCGCTCGCAGACCGGGCTGACGCGCGCCGAGATCATCGACCGGTTGATCGGCACCTTCACGAAGCTGTACGGGGCGCACGAGGGACACGTGACCGAGGCCGAGCGGGCCCGGGCGCAGGAGCTCGTGCGCACGAAGTTCGACACGCGAGAGTGGCTCGAGCGCGTGCCCTGAGCGCGCGTGGGTCGGCGGGCCGGGCCGGGGCCGACGGTCCCGTGTCGGCGGGCCGGTGCCAGGCGGGCAGGGTCGGCCGCGTTCGGCCTGGTTCACTGCCCGGTGCCGCCGGTGCCGCCGGTGCCGCCGGTGCCGCCGGTGATCCCGGGGCGTCCGCCGCGGGTGCCGAAGGCCTGCCCCTCGGAGACGCGGGACGCGGTCAGTGATCCCGACGAGGAGCCCGGGGTCCCGACGGCCGTGACGCGCTCGCCGGCCTTGAGGGCCGAGACCGAGCTGCTCTGGGTCGTCGTGACCGTCGCGGACGAGGGGACCGTGACGGTCTCCTTCGTGCCCTGCTGGGTCGTGATCGTGAGGGTCGACCCGTCGACCGACGTGATGGTCCCGGCGACGAAGCCGGCGCCGGCGGTCCCGCCCTGGCCGGTTCGGCCTTGGCCCGCTTGGCCCAGGCCCAGGCCCAGGCCCTGGCCTTGGCCGATGCCTGCTCGGCCGAACTGGCCGGTGCCGGTGCCGGTGCCTGCGGCCGAGGCCGTCTGCTTGCCGATCGCGATGCCGCCGACGAGTCCGGCGACGAGGGCGACGAGGAGCGCCAGGGTGGGGACGATCCACCGGAGCGGGGATCGCGGGGCCGCCGACGGTGGCGGAGGGACGGCGGGTCCGGGCTGGCCGGCGGGTGCGGGTGCGGGGGTCGTGCTGGACATGACGGGTGGATCCGTTCTCGATCGGGGTGCGGGTCGGTGCTGGTGCTGGTGCTGGTGCTGGTGCGGGCTCAGATGGTGCGGAGCGCCTGGATCGGGCGCATGCGGGCGGCTCTGGCGGCCGGGTAGACCCCGAAGAACACGCCGATGGCGACGGAGACGCCGAGCGCCAGCGGGATGCTCGACCAGACGAGGACCGGGGTGGTGCCGTCGATCGGGAACTGCGCCCCCACGATCGCGACGACGACGCCGAGGACACCGCCCGCGAGGGTGAGGATCGCCGCCTCGGCGAGGAACTGCGCCAGGATCGCCCGCCGGGTCGCGCCGACGGCCTTGCGGATGCCGATCTCGCGGGTGCGTTCGGTGACGGTCACGAGCATCACGTTCGTGACGCCGATGCCGCCCACGAGCAGGCTGATCGCGGCGACGGCGGCGAGCAGCACCGTGAAGGCCTGGGCACTCTGCTGCCGGGTCTGCAGCACGGTCGAGGCGCTGTTCACCGTGAACGGCTGGTCGACGGCCGTCGCGCCGAGCAGCTGGTCGAGCTCGATGGTGACCTCGTCCTCGGCCTGCGTCACCGTGCTCGGCGACGTCGCGGCGACGAGGACGTCCGACACGGCGCCGTGGCCGGTCAGGTCGGCCTGCACCGCCGCGAGCGGAGCGACGATCTCGGCGTTCGGGTCCTGGAACCCGACGCTCGTCTGCTCGCCCAGCTCGCCCGTGACGGTGAACGGCACGCCGTCCACGGACACGCTCTGCCCGATCGGCGACCGACCGGGGAACAGCTCCTGGGCGATCGTCGTCCCGACCACCGCGTCCCGTGCGTCGCCGGACGGGAAGGCCCGGCCGGCGGCGACCTTCGCCGTGCTCGCCGTGAAGTACGACGGCGTGGTGCCGATCACCTGGGTGTCGGGCTCCGAGACGGTCCCGGCCACCGCGGTGCCGGAGGCGTTGACCTCCGGGACCACCGTGGCGACGTGTCCGAGACCGGCGTCGCCGAGCTGCTGGGTGACGGTGACCGTCAGGGGCCGGGTCGCGGTGCCGGTCGCGGTGGCCTGGGCCGTGTTCGGGCGGACGGTCAGGGTGTTCGTGCCGAGGGAGTCGATCGAGGCCGCCACCTGCTGCGCCGACCCGTTGCCGACCGCGAGGAGCAGGATGACCGCCGCGACGCCGATGAGCACGCCGAGGAGCGTCAGCACGGACCGGAGCTTGTTCGCCGTGACCCCGCGGAGCGCGCTCAGCAGGACGTCGCCGGGCGTCACCGTGCGCCTCCGATCCGCACGCCGGCCTGGATCCGCCGCGCGTTCCCGGTCCGCTCGTCCGCCACGATCCGACCGTCGGCGATGGTGAGCACCCGGTGGGCCCGCGCCGACACCTCGTCCTCGTGCGTGATGACCACGATCGTGCGGTGCTCGTCGGCCAGCGAGTCGAGCAGGTCGAGGACGTCCGCCGTGGCGCGGGAGTCGAGGTTGCCGGTCGGTTCGTCCGCGAGGATCAGCGTGGGCTCGGTGACGAGGGCCCGGGCGATCGCGACGCGCTGCTGCTGCCCACCCGAGAGCTCGACCGGCGCGTGGTCCGCCCGGTCCGCGAGTCCGACACGCTCGAGGGCGGTCCGGGCACGGCGGGTGCGTTCCACCCGGCCGACACCGCCGTACGCCAGGGGCAGCGCCACGTTCGCGAGCGCCGTCATCCGCTGGACCAGGTTGAAGGACTGGAAGACGAAGCCGAGGTCACGGTTCCGGACCCGGGCCAGGTCGTCCTCGGCGAGGAGCCGGACGTCGGTTCCGCCGAGCCGGTGCACGCCGTGCGTCGGGACGTCGAGGCAGCCGAGGATGTTCATCAGCGTCGACTTGCCGGACCCGGACGGACCCACCACGGCGACGTACTCGCCCCGCTCGACGACCAGGTCGATGCCGCGCAGGGCGTGCACGGCGCCGTCGCCGGTGCCGTAGACCTGGTGCACGTCGAGCAGCTCGATCGCCGGTCCCCGGGGAGCCGTCGCGGTCGGGGTCATCNCGCACGAGGACGAGGTGTCGGCGCGGGCCCACCGGGTGCTCACCATCGCCGACGGTCGGATCGTGGCGGACGAGCGGACCGGGAACGCGCGGCGGATCCAGGCCGGCGTGCGGATCGGAGGCGCACGGTGACGCCCGGCGACGTCCTGCTGAGCGCGCTCCGCGGGGTCACGGCGAACAAGCTCCGGTCCGTGCTGACGCTCCTCGGCGTGCTCATCGGCGTCGCGGCGGTCATCC
>NZ_CP054593.1:3206733-3212826 GCF_013347165.1 Curtobacterium sp. Csp2 | reverse complement strand
GGGCTCGGAGATGTGTATAAGAGACAGGCAAGCTGGTCGTCGTCGACCTCGAGGTCGTCGACGGGAGCATCCAGGAGTTCCGCCTGGCGGGCGACTTCTTCCTCGAACCCGACGACGCCCTCCCGCTGATCGACCAGGCCGTCACCGGTCTGCCCGCGACCACCGACGCGGCCGGCATCGCCGCCGCGGTCCGCGGCGCGCTGCCCGAGGACGCCGTCCTGCTCGGCTTCACGCCCGAGTCCGTGGGTGTGGCCGTCCGACGCGCTCGTGCCGGACGACTGGGGCTACACCGGGTCGACTGGGAGATCGTCCACGAGGGACCGATCAGCCCGAACGAGCACCTCGCGCTCGACCAGGTCCTGACCGAGGAGGTCGGCGCCGGACGCCGCGGCCCGACCCTGCGCATCTGGGAGTGGGACCAGCCCGCGGTCGTGATCGGGTCGTTCCAGTCCCTCAAGAACGAGGTCGACCCCGCCGGCGCCGAGAAGTACGGCGTGCAGGTCGTCCGACGGATCTCCGGCGGCGGGGCGATGTTCATGGACGCCGGCGCGATCATCTCGTACTCGCTCTACGTCCCGACCGACCTGGTGCAGGGCATGACCTTCGCGGATTCGTACGCCTACCTGGACGAGTGGGTGATCGAAGCGCTGAAGTCGCTCGGCATCGAGGCGTACTACCAGCCGCTCAACGACATCACCTCGACGAAGGGCAAGATCGGCGGGGCGGCGCAGAAGCGCCTCGGCACCGGTGCGCTGCTCCACCACGCCACGATGAGCTACGACATGGACGGCCAGAAGATGGTCGAGGTCCTGCGGATCGGGCGCGAGAAGATGAGCGACAAGGGCACGACCTCGGCGGCGAAGCGGGTCGACCCGCTTCGCTCGCAGACCGGGCTGACGCGCGCCGAGATCATCGACCGGTTGATCGGCACCTTCACGAAGCTGTACGGGGCGCACGAGGGACACGTGACCGAGGCCGAGCGGGCCCGGGCGCAGGAGCTCGTGCGCACGAAGTTCGACACGCGAGAGTGGCTCGAGCGCGTGCCCTGAGCGCGCGTGGGTCGGCGGGCCGGGCCGGGGCCGACGGTCCCGTGTCGGCGGGCCGGTGCCAGGCGGGCAGGGTCGGCCGCGTTCGGCCTGGTTCACTGCCCGGTGCCGCCGGTGCCGCCGGTGCCGCCGGTGCCGCCGGTGATCCCGGGGCGTCCGCCGCGGGTGCCGAAGGCCTGCCCCTCGGAGACGCGGGACGCGGTCAGTGATCCCGACGAGGAGCCCGGGGTCCCGACGGCCGTGACGCGCTCGCCGGCCTTGAGGGCCGAGACCGAGCTGCTCTGGGTCGTCGTGACCGTCGCGGACGAGGGGACCGTGACGGTCTCCTTCGTGCCCTGCTGGGTCGTGATCGTGAGGGTCGACCCGTCGACCGACGTGATGGTCCCGGCGACGAAGCCGGCGCCGGCGGTCCCGCCCTGGCCGGTTCGGCCTTGGCCCGCTTGGCCCAGGCCCAGGCCCAGGCCCTGGCCTTGGCCGATGCCTGCTCGGCCGAACTGGCCGGTGCCGGTGCCGGTGCCTGCGGCCGAGGCCGTCTGCTTGCCGATCGCGATGCCGCCGACGAGTCCGGCGACGAGGGCGACGAGGAGCGCCAGGGTGGGGACGATCCACCGGAGCGGGGATCGCGGGGCCGCCGACGGTGGCGGAGGGACGGCGGGTCCGGGCTGGCCGGCGGGTGCGGGTGCGGGGGTCGTGCTGGACATGACGGGTGGATCCGTTCTCGATCGGGGTGCGGGTCGGTGCTGGTGCTGGTGCTGGTGCTGGTGCGGGCTCAGATGGTGCGGAGCGCCTGGATCGGGCGCATGCGGGCGGCTCTGGCGGCCGGGTAGACCCCGAAGAACACGCCGATGGCGACGGAGACGCCGAGCGCCAGCGGGATGCTCGACCAGACGAGGACCGGGGTGGTGCCGTCGATCGGGAACTGCGCCCCCACGATCGCGACGACGACGCCGAGGACACCGCCCGCGAGGGTGAGGATCGCCGCCTCGGCGAGGAACTGCGCCAGGATCGCCCGCCGGGTCGCGCCGACGGCCTTGCGGATGCCGATCTCGCGGGTGCGTTCGGTGACGGTCACGAGCATCACGTTCGTGACGCCGATGCCGCCCACGAGCAGGCTGATCGCGGCGACGGCGGCGAGCAGCACCGTGAAGGCCTGGGCACTCTGCTGCCGGGTCTGCAGCACGGTCGAGGCGCTGTTCACCGTGAACGGCTGGTCGACGGCCGTCGCGCCGAGCAGCTGGTCGAGCTCGATGGTGACCTCGTCCTCGGCCTGCGTCACCGTGCTCGGCGACGTCGCGGCGACGAGGACGTCCGACACGGCGCCGTGGCCGGTCAGGTCGGCCTGCACCGCCGCGAGCGGAGCGACGATCTCGGCGTTCGGGTCCTGGAACCCGACGCTCGTCTGCTCGCCCAGCTCGCCCGTGACGGTGAACGGCACGCCGTCCACGGACACGCTCTGCCCGATCGGCGACCGACCGGGGAACAGCTCCTGGGCGATCGTCGTCCCGACCACCGCGTCCCGTGCGTCGCCGGACGGGAAGGCCCGGCCGGCGGCGACCTTCGCCGTGCTCGCCGTGAAGTACGACGGCGTGGTGCCGATCACCTGGGTGTCGGGCTCCGAGACGGTCCCGGCCACCGCGGTGCCGGAGGCGTTGACCTCCGGGACCACCGTGGCGACGTGTCCGAGACCGGCGTCGCCGAGCTGCTGGGTGACGGTGACCGTCAGGGGCCGGGTCGCGGTGCCGGTCGCGGTGGCCTGGGCCGTGTTCGGGCGGACGGTCAGGGTGTTCGTGCCGAGGGAGTCGATCGAGGCCGCCACCTGCTGCGCCGACCCGTTGCCGACCGCGAGGAGCAGGATGACCGCCGCGACGCCGATGAGCACGCCGAGGAGCGTCAGCACGGACCGGAGCTTGTTCGCCGTGACCCCGCGGAGCGCGCTCAGCAGGACGTCGCCGGGCGTCACCGTGCGCCTCCGATCCGCACGCCGGCCTGGATCCGCCGCGCGTTCCCGGTCCGCTCGTCCGCCACGATCCGACCGTCGGCGATGGTGAGCACCCGGTGGGCCCGCGCCGACACCTCGTCCTCGTGCGTGATGACCACGATCGTGCGGTGCTCGTCGGCCAGCGAGTCGAGCAGGTCGAGGACGTCCGCCGTGGCGCGGGAGTCGAGGTTGCCGGTCGGTTCGTCCGCGAGGATCAGCGTGGGCTCGGTGACGAGGGCCCGGGCGATCGCGACGCGCTGCTGCTGCCCACCCGAGAGCTCGACCGGCGCGTGGTCCGCCCGGTCCGCGAGTCCGACACGCTCGAGGGCGGTCCGGGCACGGCGGGTGCGTTCCACCCGGCCGACACCGCCGTACGCCAGGGGCAGCGCCACGTTCGCGAGCGCCGTCATCCGCTGGACCAGGTTGAAGGACTGGAAGACGAAGCCGAGGTCACGGTTCCGGACCCGGGCCAGGTCGTCCTCGGCGAGGAGCCGGACGTCGGTTCCGCCGAGCCGGTGCACGCCGTGCGTCGGGACGTCGAGGCAGCCGAGGATGTTCATCAGCGTCGACTTGCCGGACCCGGACGGACCCACCACGGCGACGTACTCGCCCCGCTCGACGACCAGGTCGATGCCGCGCAGGGCGTGCACGGCGCCGTCGCCGGTGCCGTAGACCTGGTGCACGTCGAGCAGCTCGATCGCCGGTCCCCGGGGAGCCGTCGCGGTCGGGGTCATCGTCCGCCGCCCGAGGTGCCGCCCGTGCCGCCGCCGTTGCCCGTGCCCCCTGCGCCGGCCCGGCTGCCCCCGCCGGCCCCGCCGCCGCCGCCGCCGCGGGTGCCGCCGAAGCCCGTGCCGCCGCCGAGACCGGCGCTGCCGAAGCCCGACCCGCCGAACCCGGTCCCGCTGGCTCCCGTGCCGGTCCCGGTGGTCGCCGCTGCGGTGCCGAGCGAGATCGTCTCGCCGGCGCGCAGCCCGGACCCGCTCACCTGCGTCCCGGCGGTGCCGACGACGCCCGTCGTCACGGGGACCCGCTTCGTCGTGCCCCCGGTGACGACGTCGACGTACGACCCGCTCCCGGACGTGTGGATCGCCGCCGCCGGGACGGACAGCGCGCTCGCCGGGGACGACTGCGTGGTGACCGTGACGTCGGCGGTGTCGCCGTACCGGACGCCGGACGGCAGGGCGGCGAGCGTCACGGTGACCGGGAAGACCACGACACCGGCGGACGAGGTCCCGACCGGGGCGATCGCCGTGACGGTGGCGGTGCTCGTGACGCCGCTCGCCGCCGGGTACGTCACCGATGCCGTCTGCCCGGTCTTCAGCGCGCCGACCTCGGACTCGGGGACGTCCGTGGTGACGACGTCGTGCGACGTGTCCGCGATCGTCACGACCCCGCCGGAGCCGGTCGACGACGCGGTGCCCGACGAGCCGTTCGTCCCGCCGGAACCCGATCCACCGGACCCGGAGCCGCCCGACCCCGATCCGCCGCTCGTCGACGTCGACCCCGTGGCGCTCGGGGACACGGTCTGCGAGCCGGTGCCGGACACGGTCTGCCCGACCGCGCCGGAGACCGCGACGACCGCGCCGGAGACCGGTGCCGTCAGGGTCGCCTCGCCGACCGCGGTCTGGGCGTCCGTGACGGCCGTCTGGTCGGAGGTGACCTTCGCCTGGTCCGCCAGGACCTGCGTCTGCGCCTGGTCGACGCCCGACGCCGACGAGGCGCTCGACGCCGACGCGGCGCCCGACCCCGACGCGGCACCCGAGGTCCCGCTCCTGGTCGTCACCGACTCGGCGGTCGTGCTCGGCGTCGACTCCGCCGCCGTCAGCGCCGTCTGCGCGTCGGACAGGGCGGTCTCGTCGCTCGACAGCGCCGCCTGCGCGTCGGTCAACTGTCCGGACAGGGCAGCCGTGCCGATGGTCGCGATCGTCTGCCCTGCCTGGACGGTCTGCCCGTCCTGCACGTCGAGCGTCGCGATCGTCCCGCGCACGGCGAACCCGACGGCGGTCTCCGACACCGGGGCGACGTTGCCCGTGGTGCTCACCCCGGCCGACACCGATCCCTGCCGGACGGTCCCGGTCAGGAGGGCCCCGGCGTGCGCGGACGCCGGGGGAGCGGTCAGGACCACGACGGCGGCACCGCCCCGAGGACGAGTGCGGCACCGAGCCCGATCGCCACCCACAGCTGTTGCTTCGACTCCATGCCGCGAGCGTCGACGCGTTCCTTCGCGGCCGGCTCGGGAGAACCAGTGGTTCCGCCGACCGTCGCGCCCGCTTCGTGAACGTCCTCCGATCCGGGCCACATCCGGTCGGATCGCGAGGATCATCCGCGCGGCGGAGGTGTCACCCGCCCGGCTGACGTACCGTCGGGCACGTGAACTGGTTGATCCTCATGGGGGCGGTGGCCGCAGCGGTCGTCGTGATGTGGATCGCCGATCGCCTGGGGTGGATCGACCTGTCGAACAAGGCCACTCGCTCGGGCGGATCCGGCGGCGTCATCTCGATGATGGACGAGGTCTTCGCGCCGACACGGCACGAGTCCCAGGCCGAGTACGAACGGCAGTCACGCCTGCCCCGGGAAGCCCCGACGCCGGCCGACGACGACCACGACCTGCTCAGCGGCAGCGTGCTCATCAAGGTGCCCACGGTCGGGCACACCGGTCGGCACGAGGCCCGTCCCGGCACGCTCGACCGCAGCTACTGATCCCGACTAGCGGGTCGTCAGCTCCTGGTAGTCGGGGTGCCGCTCGATCCAGGCCTTGACGTAGCTGCACAGCGGGACGACCCGCCGCGTGCCCTCGCGCACGTCGTCCAACGCGTGCTGGACGAGGATCGACGCGTGACCGCCGCCGCGGTGTGCCGGGTCGACCTCGGTGTGGGTGAAGCGGATCTCGTCGCCGTCCACCTCGTACGCGGCGAACCCGATCACCTCGCCGTCCTCGACCAGGGAGTACTGCTGCGCGTCGGTGTCGTTCCGGACCTCGGGTGATGCCATGCGAGCGCCGCGACGCCCGCGGTGACACCGGCGAGCACGTGCTGCGCCCTGTCTCTTATACACATCTCCGAGCCCACG
>NZ_CP054593.1:3158703-3206723 GCF_013347165.1 Curtobacterium sp. Csp2 | reverse complement strand
CGTCCGGCGTCCGGTACGGCGACACCGCCGGCCCCGCCGCCGCCGCCGCCGCGGGTGCCGCCGAAGCCCGTGCCGCCGCCGAGACCGGCGCTGCCGAAGCCCGACCCGCCGAACCCGGTCCCGCTGGCTCCCGTGCCGGTCCCGGTGGTCGCCGCTGCGGTGCCGAGCGAGATCGTCTCGCCGGCGCGCAGCCCGGACCCGCTCACCTGCGTCCCGGCGGTGCCGACGACGCCCGTCGTCACGGGGACCCGCTTCGTCGTGCCCCCGGTGACGACGTCGACGTACGACCCGCTCCCGGACGTGTGGATCGCCGCCGCCGGGACGGACAGCGCGCTCGCCGGGGACGACTGCGTGGTGACCGTGACGTCGGCGGTGTCGCCGTACCGGACGCCGGACGGCAGGGCGGCGAGCGTCACGGTGACCGGGAAGACCACGACACCGGCGGACGAGGTCCCGACCGGGGCGATCGCCGTGACGGTGGCGGTGCTCGTGACGCCGCTCGCCGCCGGGTACGTCACCGATGCCGTCTGCCCGGTCTTCAGCGCGCCGACCTCGGACTCGGGGACGTCCGTGGTGACGACGTCGTGCGACGTGTCCGCGATCGTCACGACCCCGCCGGAGCCGGTCGACGACGCGGTGCCCGACGAGCCGTTCGTCCCGCCGGAACCCGATCCACCGGACCCGGAGCCGCCCGACCCCGATCCGCCGCTCGTCGACGTCGACCCCGTGGCGCTCGGGGACACGGTCTGCGAGCCGGTGCCGGACACGGTCTGCCCGACCGCGCCGGAGACCGCGACGACCGCGCCGGAGACCGGTGCCGTCAGGGTCGCCTCGCCGACCGCGGTCTGGGCGTCCGTGACGGCCGTCTGGTCGGAGGTGACCTTCGCCTGGTCCGCCAGGACCTGCGTCTGCGCCTGGTCGACGCCCGACGCCGACGAGGCGCTCGACGCCGACGCGGCGCCCGACCCCGACGCGGCACCCGAGGTCCCGCTCCTGGTCGTCACCGACTCGGCGGTCGTGCTCGGCGTCGACTCCGCCGCCGTCAGCGCCGTCTGCGCGTCGGACAGGGCGGTCTCGTCGCTCGACAGCGCCGCCTGCGCGTCGGTCAACTGTCCGGACAGGGCAGCCGTGCCGATGGTCGCGATCGTCTGCCCTGCCTGGACGGTCTGCCCGTCCTGCACGTCGAGCGTCGCGATCGTCCCGCGCACGGCGAACCCGACGGCGGTCTCCGACACCGGGGCGACGTTGCCCGTGGTGCTCACCCCGGCCGACACCGATCCCTGCCGGACGGTCCCGGTCAGGAGGGCCCCGGCGTGCGCGGACGCCGGGGGAGCGGTCAGGACCACGACGGCGGCACCGCCCCGAGGACGAGTGCGGCACCGAGCCCGATCGCCACCCACAGCTGTTGCTTCGACTCCATGCCGCGAGCGTCGACGCGTTCCTTCGCGGCCGGCTCGGGAGAACCAGTGGTTCCGCCGACCGTCGCGCCCGCTTCGTGAACGTCCTCCGATCCGGGCCACATCCGGTCGGATCGCGAGGATCATCCGCGCGGCGGAGGTGTCACCCGCCCGGCTGACGTACCGTCGGGCACGTGAACTGGTTGATCCTCATGGGGGCGGTGGCCGCAGCGGTCGTCGTGATGTGGATCGCCGATCGCCTGGGGTGGATCGACCTGTCGAACAAGGCCACTCGCTCGGGCGGATCCGGCGGCGTCATCTCGATGATGGACGAGGTCTTCGCGCCGACACGGCACGAGTCCCAGGCCGAGTACGAACGGCAGTCACGCCTGCCCCGGGAAGCCCCGACGCCGGCCGACGACGACCACGACCTGCTCAGCGGCAGCGTGCTCATCAAGGTGCCCACGGTCGGGCACACCGGTCGGCACGAGGCCCGTCCCGGCACGCTCGACCGCAGCTACTGATCCCGACTAGCGGGTCGTCAGCTCCTGGTAGTCGGGGTGCCGCTCGATCCAGGCCTTGACGTAGCTGCACAGCGGGACGACCCGCCGCGTGCCCTCGCGCACGTCGTCCAACGCGTGCTGGACGAGGATCGACGCGTGACCGCCGCCGCGGTGTGCCGGGTCGACCTCGGTGTGGGTGAAGCGGATCTCGTCGCCGTCCACCTCGTACGCGGCGAACCCGATCACCTCGCCGTCCTCGACCAGGGAGTACTGCTGCGCGTCGGTGTCGTTCCGGACCTCGGGTGATGCCATGCGGGCGACGCTACGCCCCCGCCCTGACGACGTTCCGGCTGCGGTCCCGCGCAGTGCTCCCGCCGATCCCCGAACGCGGGGCTGTGACCGCTCCCGGAACGCACTACTGTCACCTCGTGCACGACCAGACACCGCCCCTGCGCTTCCGGACCCCGCCCGGGTGGCCCACGCCCTCGCCCGAGTGGGTCGAGCTCTTCCAGGGCGCCGAACCCACCGCCGGGTGGAGCCCCGCCGCGGACGTGCCCCCGGCCCCGGCGCGCTGGACGTTCTGGGTGCCGACCCGGGCGCTGCGCCGTCGCGTGCCCCGGTCCGCGCTGGTGCTGCTGTCCGTGGGCGCCGCGGTGACCGTCGCGTCGTTCGTCGTCGCCGTCGTCCTCTGGGCGCTCGGCCTGCCCGCGGTCTTCGCACTCCCGACCCTGGTTGCCGGTGCCGCCCTGTGGGTGGTCGGTGTCGTCCGGTACGGCGACCGCATCAGCGAGGCCGTGGCCGAGGTCCGTGCATGGTCAGCCGCCCGCCGCGCCGGGGAGCTGCCGCCGCGGGTCGCGCAGGCCCACCCCGACGTGGCGCCGGACGAGGCGCTCGCTGCCTGGGACGCGGACGCCTGGACCGTTCCGTCTGCTCGTCCCTTCCACGAGGGCACACCCTCCCGGGCGATCCCGCGGGCGCAGCACGTGCTCGCCGGTGTCACCGCGGGCGTCGCGGCGCTCGTGCTGCTCGGCGGTGCCGTCGTCGCCGCGGTCCCCGCCGTCGACTCCGTCGGGCAGGAGCTGTCCGCCGCGTCCAGCACGGACGGCAGCGGCCCGTCCGCGGACGACCCGTCGGGCGGGGACGATGCCCCGCAGCCCGGCTGGGCGTCCGACGACGGCAGCATCAAGACGTACTGGCTGGCCGCCGACGACGAGTGGGAGGCCACCTGCGACATGACCCCGGGCACCACCACCTGCGACCCGTGGGAGATCACGAGCGACCACAGCTGCACGGCGATCGTCACGGTCGGGTTCTTCGCCTCGGCGGATGACGACCAGCCGAGCCGCATCGAGGAGCGCACGGTCACCCTGACGAAGGGCGTCCCGCTGGTCCTGGTCGAGAACTACGACGAAGAAGCCTCGGACATCGGCGACGTGACCTGTGCGACCGGCGACGAGACCGACGGCGACCGCGTGACGGCGACCCAGCACGAGGACACGACGGTGGCCGACGCCGACGTGCCCGCCGGGTGCGACGAGGAGGACTGCGTGGCGTTCGCCGTCACGCCCTCCGCGGACTGCGCCGCCGCAGCCGTGCAGTTCACCGTCGACGCCGCGGTCGGGTCCCTGACGAAGCCGCACGACGTCGCCGTCGTCACCCCGCTGCACGCCGGGAAGGTCACCGACGTGTTCGTCGGGGGGACGGAGCACGCAGCCGACGTGCACGCCGGCGCGGTGACGTGCCGGACGGCCTCCGACCAGCCGGGGTACGCCGCGAACTCCTGACCGGCGCGGGCACCGACGCTCGGCGCCGCCGCCGAGCGCCGACCCACGGCATCGGCGCCCGCCTCGGGTCGGGGAGGATGGTCCGGTGCGCACCATCGACGACCGCAGCCCCGACCTGGTCGTGCTCGGCGAGAACCTCGACGTCACGCCGACCCTGCCCGACGGGGCGTTCACGGTCGTCTACCTCGACCCGCCGTTCAACACCGGCCGGAAGCAGCGTCGGCACGCCGTGACCGCCGTGCAGCGGGACACCGGATCACCGTCCACGATCACGGGCTTCCGGGGTCGCACGTACGAGCGGGTCCGCGGCGACCTGATGCGCTTCGACGACCGGTTCGAGGACTACTGGTCGTTCCTCGAGCCGCGGCTGCTCGAGGCCTGGCGCCTGCTCGCGGACGACGGCACCCTCTACCTGCACCTCGACTACCGCGAGGCCCACTACGCCAAGGTCCTGCTCGACGCGCTGTTCGGCCGCGAGGCGTTCCTCAACGAGATCATCTGGGCGTACGACTTCGGCGCGAAGTCCCGGTCGCGCTGGCCGACCAAGCACGACACGATCCTGGTCTACGTGAAGGACCCCGAGCGGTACTGGTTCGACTCCGAGGCCGTCGACCGCGAGCCGTACATGGCGCCGGGACTCGTCACCCCCGAGAAGCGCGAGCGCGGGAAGCTCCCGACGGACGTCTGGTGGCACACGATCGTGTCGCCGACCGGGAGCGAGAAGACCGGCTACCCGACGCAGAAGCCCGAGGGGGTGCTCCGCCGGATGGTGCAGGCGTCCTCACGAGAGGGTGACTGGGTCCTCGACTCCTTCGCCGGCAGCGGCACGCTCGGCGCCGTCGCCCACGCGCTCGGTCGGCGCTTCGTCCTGGTCGACCACAACCCGGTCGCGGTCGACGTCATGCGCCGGCGACTGCCCGGTGCGTCGGTGGAGCAGCAGGGCACCGAGGGCTGACGACCGAGGGGCGGGTCCGACGCCGTCGCGTCGCACCCGCCCCTCGTGCCGTCCCCTGGACCGCTACGCCGAGTGGCGTCCGTGGGTCGGGTGCGGTCCCGTCTGCGGTTCCGCCGGGGCGGTCGGACGGGAGGCGCGGCTCGCGTCCGCCTCGTCGGTCCCGGCCGCCGCGTGGGCCGGGTGGGTGCGGATGGTCCCCGTGGTGGCGGCCGGCTCGTCGACCGGGGCCGCCGCGGCGTGCGCACCGTGCGTCGTCGCGTCCGGCAGCGGTGCACGCGTGTCGGTCGCCCGGTCCGCGACCGCGGTGGCCGTCCCGCCGGTCGCGCCCGCTCCGACGGCCGAGGTGGCGCTCCGGGGCTGCGGGGCCGCCGCGACGTCCGGCGACACGGGCACGGTCCGCATCGAACCGGTGTCCGGGGACACGAGCGAGCCCGTGTTCGCGGCCGCGCGCTGGGCGTCGGCGGACAGCTGGTCGGTGCCGTTCCCGCCGGCGGCGCCCTTGGCGGCGTTCGCCTGCTCCTGCAGGGCGGACACCTTGCGGAGCGGCGGGACGCGGAAGAACCAGGTCAGGACGAACGCGAGCAGGATGACCGCGAGGCCGACCCAGTAGACGACGACGGCCGAGCTGCTGAACCCGACGAGGAACGGACGGGTGAGCCGCGGGTCGGCGCCGTTCAGGAACGAGGTGTCGCTCGTGGCCGATCCGGCTCCCGAGCTCGCCGCCGTGTCGCCCTTCTTCAGCTGGTCGACGAGCTTCGGGGCGACCTCGTCCACCACGGCGCTGCGCTGGTCGGCGTTGCTGTAGTCGACCTGGACCGTGCCGTCGACGACCTCGGCGTTCGCCTTGGACGCGACCGTCTCGAGCGCCTGCTGCTCGGCCTGCGGCTTCGCGGCCGCGACCTGCTGGGCGATGACGCTGTCGGCGGCCGATGCGGGCACGGCGCCGGCGGCGACCTGCTGCTGGACGGCCGCGGTGACCTTCTGCGTGACCGCCTGGTCCGCTGCCTGCTTGGCCGCGGCGGCCCCCTTGTCGAGCCCGCTCTGGACGTTCTGCTGGACCGGGCGGACGATCTTCGACCAGATCTGGTCCATCACGCCCTTGTTCTCGGAGGCGTTCGCCACGGACGGCGTGAGGGCGGCGGTCAGGGCCGGCTTGAGCGTCGACTCGTTCTGCATCGCGCCGGTGATGTTCGTCGGCATCAGCGTGAACAGGACGGACAGGAGCACCGCGGTGCCCATGGTGCCGCCGATCTGCCGGAAGAACGTCGCCGCGCTCGTCGCGACACCGATGTCCCGGGGGCTCACCGAGTTCTGAGCCGCCAGGGTCAGCGTCTGCATGAGCTGCCCGAGGCCCAGCCCGATGCCGAACATGCCGAGCATGAGGAACCAGAGCGGACGGTCTGCGGTCAGGAAGGTCAGGACCGTGAAGCCGATCGCGGTGAACGCCGTGCCGGTGACCGGGAACACCTGGTACTTGCCGGTGCGCGAGATGATCTGGCCGGAGGCGATCGACGCGATCATCAGGCCGAGGACCATCGGGAGCATGGCGAAGCCGGACTCCGTCGGGGTCACGCCCTTCACGATCTGCAGGTACAGCGGGATGGTCAGCATCGCGCCGAACATGCCGAAGCCGACCAGCACGCTCAGCACCGCCGCCATCGAGAACACCCGCGAGCCGAAGAGCTTGAGGGGCAGGATCGCGTCGTCGCCCATCGAGCGCTCGACGATCACGAAAGCGATGAGCCCGAGCGCGCCGATGGCGTAGCAGGCGATGGCGCCGGGGGAGCCCCAGCCCCACTCGCGGCCCTGCTCGGCGATGAGCAGCAGCGGGACGAGGGTGACGATGACGAGCATCGCGCCCCACCAGTCGATGCGGGGCTTGCCGCGGTCGCCGAACTTCGGCAGGTGCAGGAACGTCAGCACCATGACGAGCGCGACGATCCCCACGGGCACGTTGATCAGGAAGACCCAGCGCCAGCCGTTGATGAACAGGATCTGCGAGGCCCCGGCGAACAGACCGCCCACGAGCGGGCCGATGACGGACGAGATCCCGAACACCGCCAGGAAGTAGCCCTGGTACTTCGCACGCTCGCGCGGGGCGAGCATGTCGCCCATGATCGCGAGGGGCAGCGACATCAGGCCACCGGCACCCAGGCCCTGCAGTGCGCGGAACCCGGCGAGCATGAGCATCGAGGTCGAGAACGACGCGGCGAGCGAGCCGATGATGAAGATGCCGATCGCGGTGAGGAACAGCGGTCGGCGGCCGAAGATGTCGGAGAGCTTGCCGTAGATCGGGGTCGTCACGGTCGAGGCGATGAGGTACCCCGTCGTGACCCACGCCTGCTGGTCGAGCCCGTGCAGGTCGTCGCCGATCGTGCGGATGGCCGTGCCGACGATGGTCTGGTCGAGGGCACCGAGGAACATGCCGGCCATCAGTCCGTAGATGACGAGCAGGATCTGCCGGTGGTTCATCACGGCGTTCGAGGACGTCGTGGGAGCCGCAGGTGCGGTCGCTGTCTGGGTCATGTGCTTCGGGTCTCCCGTGCTGGTGCGTGCGCGACCGTCCCGGTGATCGAAGGTTGCGCTCGCTGCAAAAATACAACCGACGCAACCCAGTTGTTCCCACCGACGGCGTTCCTGTGGACATCGGCAGGGTGGTTGCGGGATGTGGAGGAGGCGCCGTCGGACGGATCCGACGACGCCTCCCGGGGGACCAGCGGGCTGGGACTACGCCCCGAGCGCAGCGTCCACGATCTCCTTGGCCTCGCGCTGCACCTGCTCCAGGTGCTCCTGCCCGACGAAGCTCTCGGCGTAGATCTTGTAGACGTCCTCGGTGCCTGACGGGCGCGCGGCGAACCACGCCCGGTCGGTGACCACCTTCACGCCGCCGACCGCCGCGTCGTTGCCCGGGGCCTTCGACAGCTTCGCGGTGATCGGGTCGCCCGCCAGGGTGTCGGCCGTGATGGCGTCCCCGTCGAGCTTCGACAGGCGGGCCTTCTGCTCCTTGCTGGCTGCGGCGTCGACGCGCTGGTACACGGGCGCCCCGAACCGCTCGGTCAGCTCCGTGTAGAGCTGCGAGGGCGTCTTGCCCGTCACGGCGATGATCTCCGAGGCGAGCAGCGCCAGGATGATGCCGTCCTTGTCGGTCGTCCACGCGGTGCCGTCCTTGCGAAGGAACGACGCCCCGGCAGATTCTTCGCCACCGAACGCCACCGAGCCGTCGATCAGACCCGGGACGAACCACTTGAAGCCGACCGGGACTTCCCACAGGCGCCGACCGAGCGACTCCGCGACCCGGTCGCGGGGGCGTCGGTCGGCTCGGGGTGCATGCCCTCGACGTAACACGATGCAACGTCGCGGGGTACAGGATCCGTGTCCCCCGGGCGTGGCGGTGCGCGTGTTGCGGCTGTCGCGGCACGCGTTCGGGGGACGGACGGGAGGCACGGCACCCGCCCGGCGCGCGCGTCGCGCCGGGCGGGTGCCCGGGATGGGCAGGCCGCGGTCGGGCGCGGCCCGGTGCGGGTCAGCGGACGGCGGCGCGGAGCGGGGCGGTCGCGAAGTCGCGCATGCCCTGCTCGAAGTCGACCTGCGCGTGCCAGCCGAGCTCGGCGCGGATGCGCTCCGAGGACGCCGTCACGTGCCGGACGTCACCGAGCCGGTACTCGCCCGTGACGACGGGCTGCGGCCCGTCCGGTCCGGCGATCGCGGACGCCATGTCGCCGATCGTGTGCACGACCCCGGAGCCGACGTTGTACGCGCGGAACGTCTCGGCGGGCAGGTCGGCGGTCGCCGCGATCGAGGCCGCGTTCGCCCCGGCGACGTCGTCCACGTGCACGAAGTCCCGTCGCTGGCGGCCGTCCTCGAAGACGCGAGGTGCCTCGCCCCGGGCGAGCGCCGACCGGAAAAGGGACGCGACGCCGGCGTACGGGGTGTTCGAGGGCATGCCGGGGCCGTAGACGTTGTGGTACCGCAGGGCGATCGCGGTCCCGCCGGTCGCGCGGGCCCAGCTCGAGGCCAGGTGCTCCTGCGCGACCTTGGTCTGCGCGTAGACGTTCCGCGGGTCGAGCGCCGCCGACTCGTCGATCAGGCCGGGGACGAGCGGCCGTCCGTCGGGGCCGATCGGGTCGAACCGTCCGGCGTCCAGGTCCTCGCGGCGTCGGGCCGGCGGGCGGGTCGGCTCGCCGTCGGCGGTCTCGTAGGCGCCCTCGCCGTAGACGACCATCGAGCTCGCGACGACGAGTCGCCCGATGCCGCGGCGGTCCATGCCGGCCAGGACGTGCGCGGTCCCGGCGTCGTTCGAGGACACGTAGTCGGGGGCGTCCTGGAAGTCGACGCCGAGCCCCACCTTGGCGGCCTGGTGGCAGACGACGTCGACGCCGTCGAGCGCGGCCTCCAGGGCGGCCCGGTCGCGGACGTCGCCGTGCACGAACGCGGTGCCCTGCTGTTCGTGGGCGCGGACGACCTCGGCGGGGTCGCCGTGCACGTCGTCACGGAGGGAGTCGAGCACGCGGACCTCGTACCCCTCGGCGAGGGCGCGGCGGACGATCGCGGAGCCGATGAAGCCCGCGCCGCCGGTGACGAGCAGGCGGGTCACCGCTCGCTCCCGAGGGTCACGACGCTGGCGCTGGCGGCGGCGGGGACGAGCTCGCGCGGGGTGTAGTCGTCCGGCAGCGCGCCGACGATGTCGCCGATGGCGCGGACGATCACCTCGTTCGCCCGGGCCAGGCGCTCCATCACGGCGGCGTGCGTGACGGGGGCCTCCGTGTCCGCGGCGGGTCGGCCGGCCGTCTCGTCCGCTGCCGGGGCCAGGCCGGCGTCGGCGTCGGTGACGAACGACAGGTTCACGGTGCCGATGCCGAGCTCGGCGGCGAGCGGGACCTCGGGCGTCATGGTCATGTTGATCGTGTGGCCGCCGGCCTCGCGCAGCCAGACGGACTCCGCGCGGGTCGAGAAGCGCGGCCCCTGGATCACGACGCAGGTGCCGGTCGGCCGGAAGGGCACGTCGAGGGCGGACACCGCGTCGATCGCCGCGCGCCGGAGCACGGGGTCGAAGGGGTCGGCGAAGGACAGGTGCTGCACCTGGTCCTCGAAGAAGGTGTCGGCGCGGCCCCAGGTGCGGTCGATGAGCTGGTCCGTCACGACGAAGGTGCCGGGCGCGTAGTCCGGGTGCAGGCCGCCGACCGCGCTCGAGGACACGATCGCGCGGACGCCGAGCGAGCGCAGCGCCCACAGGTTCGCGCGGTGGTTGATCAGGTGCGGGGCGACCGAGTGCTCGCGGCCGTGCCGGGTGAGGAACGCCACGCGCTTGCCCGACATCGTGCCGACGGTGATCGGGCTGGAGGTCGCGCCGAACGGGGTCTCGACGACGAGCTCGTCGGCCGTGCCCCCCTCGAAGAGCCGGTACAGGCCGGAGCCGCCGATCACCCCGATGCGTGCGGTCGTTCCGTCCACAGGTGCGGTCGTGCTCACGTCGTCCTCCACAGGTCCTGGCGATGTCCTCGGCGCGCGGTGCGCCCTGGATACGCTATCGACGGCCCACCGGCAGCAGCCGAGTGCTCGGGCCCACACGAGTTCGGAGGCACGCGTGCGATCGATCGGTCAGCACCGCCAGGCGGTCGCGACGCTGCTCGCGCCGGTCCTCGGCGGCCTCGGGTCGGAGCGGCGGTCGCTGGCGGCGCTCGCCACCGCGTCGGACGCCGGGCGCGGGTACCGCGTGCTCGCCGCGGCCGTGCACGCACCGGTGCCGCTACCGACCTTCGACAACAGCCAGATGGACGGCTTCGCGGTCCGGGCCGCCGACGCCGGTGCGGTGGTACGCGTCGTCGACCCGATCCCGGCAGGCATCGTCCCCGCGCCGCTCGACCCCGGTACCGCCGCGCCGGTGATGACCGGGGCGAGCATCCCGGACGGCGCGGACGCGGTCGTCCCGGTCGAGTCCGTCCCGCCGGGGGCCTTCCCGGCGGCCATGGCGCTCGACGTGCTCACGGTCCCGGTCGACACCACGGTGGGCACGTTCGTCCGGACCGTCGGGAGCGACGTCGCAGCCGGTGCCGAGCTCGCACCCGCGGGCGCCCCGGTGACGCCGGCGCTCCTCGGGGCGCTCGCCGCGGCGGGCATCGACGCCGTGGACGTCGTGCGGCCGCTGCGCGTGCTCGTCGTGTCGACGGGCAGCGAGCTGCGGGACGACACGACGGACCCCGGTGCCGCCGCTGGTGCCGACGCCGCAGCGACGATCGGGGACGCGAACGGTGTCGCGCTGCAGGCCGCCCTGGCCGAGGTCGGCGCCCGGTCCCGCACCGTCCGCCTGCGCGACGACCCGGACCGCTTCGTCGACGCCCTCGGCGAGGCGGTCGGCGACCCCGGGGTGGACGGCGCTGACCTCGTGCTCACCACCGGCGGGATCAGCGCGGGTGCGTACGAGGTCGTCCGGCAGGCCCTCGAGCCGCTCGGCCTCGCCGTCACCCCGGTCGCGGTGCAGCCCGGCGGGCCCCAGGCGCTCGGCACCGTCGCGCTCGGCGGACGTCCGGTCCCGGTCGTGGCGTTCCCGGGCAACCCGGTGTCCGCGCTCGTGTCGTTCGAGCTGTTCGTCCGCCCGGTGCTCGCCCCACTCGTCGGCGCGCCCGACCGTGCCGCCGCCGAGCTCCCCGCTGCCGAGGGCACGACCTCGCCCCCGACGAAGCACCAGGTCCGTCGCGGCCGGGTGCAGGACGGCCGGGTCTGGTTCGTCGGCGGGCCGAGCTCGCACCTGCTCGGGCACCTCGCGGCGGCCACCCACCTCGTCCACGTCCCGGTCGGCACCGACACCGTCGCACCGGGCGACCCCCTGACCGTCTGGAGCCTGCGATGACCACTGCGCCCGACCAGCCCGACCTCTCCCACGTCCGGGCCGACGGCTCCGCGCACATGGTCGACGTCTCCGAGAAGGACGTCACCGACCGCTCGGCGACGGCGACCGCGACCCTCGTGACGCGCGCGGACGTCGTCGACCGGATCCTCGACGGGTCGCTGCCGAAGGGCGAGGTCATCGGCACCGCCCGGATCGCCGCGATCATGGCCGTCAAGAAGACCTCGGACCTCGTGCCCCTCTGCCACCCCCTGCCGATCGCCGGGGTGCAGGTCGACATCACGGGCGACGGGGACCGCGTCCGGATCGAGGTGTCCGTGCGCACGACCTCGCGCACCGGCGTCGAGATGGAGGCGCTGACGGGGGCGAGCGTCGCTGCGCTGACCGTGTACGACATGGTGAAGGCCGTCGACCGCGCGGCCGTGATCACGGAGGTGCGGGTGCTGGAGAAGCACGGCGGACGCTCCGGCGACTGGAGCAACCGATGACCACCGAACCGACCAGGGGGCGCGCCGGCGTGGTCGTCGTCTCGACGTCCGCCGCGACGGACCCCGCCCTCGACCACACCGGACCGGTCATCGCGGGCTGGCTGCGCGAGCGCGGCTTCACCGTGGCCGAGCCGACGATCGTGCCGGACGGCGGCCCGATCGCCGAGACGGTGTCCGCGGAGCTGCTCGCCGATGCCCGGCTCGTCGTCACGACCGGCGGCACGGGCGTCACACCGACCGACCGCACGCCCGAGGCCGTGGCGCCCCTCGTCGACCTCGAGCTGCCCGGCATCACCGAGGAGATCCGTCGCCGCGGGCTCGCCGGCGCCGGTCCGACGGCGCTCCTGACCCGGGGTGTCGCTGGGATCGCCGGTGGCCGTTCCCTGGTCGTCACGCTGCCCGGATCGCGCGGCGGGGTCGCCGACGGACTCGCGGTCCTCGACGGGGTGCTCGACCACGTGCTCGCCCAGCTGCACGGCGAAGGACACGCACGACGGAGCGCGTCGTGAGCGCCGAGCAGCCCGGCGGGCAGGCCGCCGACCGGGGCGCCGGGACCTCCGCCGACCGCGTCGTCCTCGCCGACGTCGTCGACCGGGTCATCACCGTGGACGAGGTCTCCGCGGCCGTCGCGACCGACCGGGACGGTGCCGTCGTGACCTTCGCCGGCATCGTCCGCGACCACGACGGCGGCAAGGGCGTCACCGCGCTCGACTACGAGCGCCACCCGAGCGCGGCCGAGGTCATCGCCGAGGTCGCCCGCACCATCGCCGACGAGCACCCCGAGGTCCGCATCGCCGTGCTGCACCGTGTCGGCGCCCTGGGCATCGGGGACGTGGCGCTCGCCGCCGCCGTGGCCTCGCCGCACCGCGGGGTGGCCTTCACCGCGTGCGGCGCCCTCGTCGACCTGGTCAAGGAGCGGACGCCGATCTGGAAGCACCAGCGGTTCACCGACGGCAGCGACGAGTGGGTGGCCGCACTCTGACCTGTACGGCCCCGCAGGAGACCGACGCAGGATCGTGATCGCGGCACCCGTCCTGGGCGTGGTCGGGCACTCGGCTGGTCCATAGACTCCCGAGACATGAGCGTGCTGCTGTACGGAGCCGGAGTCGTCCTGCTCGTGTTCGCCCTGATCGACATCATCACGCGGGGCGAGGACCAGGTCCGCGGTCTGCCGAAGTTCGCGTGGATCCTGATCTGCGTCTTCCTGCCCGTCGTCGGCAGCATCGTGTGGTTCGCCGTCGGCCACGACTGGAGCGCGAACGACCGGAACCACGGCCGGTACCTCGAGCCGAACCGTCACGAGGACCAGTACGCGAGCCTCGGGCACGCCCGCGCCGCCCACGGGGATGCGCGCGTGACCGGCACGGAGCAGGAGCTCGCCGCGCTCGAGCGGGAGATCGAGTACTGGGAGGCCCAGGCGCGACTGCGCCGTGCCAAGGAGGCAGCCGGCGAGGGCGAGCCGACCCCGGGGAGCTGACCCGCGCCTCCAGGCCGACGGCGCGACAGCGCCCCGCGGCTGCGCGCGCGCACGCCCGCGCGCAGCCATGTGTCGAACCACGTTCCCGACGTCGAACCAGCCACCGCGGTTGGTTCGACGTCGCATCCCTGGTTCGACTCGTCACCCGCGCCACCTACCCTTGTCGGGTGGCTCATCTCCTCGGCGCCGAGAACGTGCATCTCGAGTTCCCCACCCGTGTCGTCTTCGACAGCGTCACCCTCGGCCTCGACGAGGGCGACCGCATCGGCGTCGTCGGCCGGAACGGCGACGGCAAGTCGACGCTGCTCGCGCTGCTCGCCCAGCGTCTGGAGCCCGACGCCGGCCGCGTCACGCACCGCCGCGGGCTGACGATCGGCTACCTCGACCAGCGCGACGTGCTCCCGGCCGGAGCCACGGTCGGCGCGACCGTGGTCGGTGACCTCGCGGAGCACGAGTGGGCGGGCGACCCGAAGATCCGCGACGTCATCGGCGGTCTCGTGTCGGACATCCCGTGGGAGGCCGTCGTCGACGACCTCTCCGGAGGCCAGCGTCGACGGATCGCCCTCGCGAAGCTCCTGGTGGGCGACTGGGACGTGCTGTTCCTCGACGAGCCGACGAACCACCTCGACGTCGAGGGCATCCAGTGGCTCGCCGACCACATCAACCGGCGCTGGTCGTCGAACCAGGGCGGGCTCGTGGTCGTGACGCACGACCGGTGGTTCCTCGACGCCGTGTCCACGGACACGTGGGAGGTGCACGACGGCGTCGTCGAGCCCTTCGAGGGCGGTTACGCGGCGTACATCCTGCAGCGCGTCGAGCGCGACCGGCAGGCCGCCGCTTCCGAGCAGCGCCGGCAGAACCTGGCGCGGAAGGAGCTCGCCTGGCTCCGCCGCGGGGCCCCGGCCCGCACGAGCAAGCCGAAGTTCCGCATCGACGCGGCGAATGCGCTCATCGACGACGTCCCGCCCATCCGCGACACCGTCGCCCTGGCGCAGACGGCGACCGCGCGGCTCGGCAAGGACGTCGTCGACCTGCTCGACGTCGGCGTCTCGTTCGGCGACGACGTGATCCTGCGCGACGTCGAGTGGCGGATCGCGCCGGGGGAGCGGACCGGCATCCTCGGGCCGAACGGCGCGGGCAAGTCCACGCTGCTGAACCTGGTGTCGGGCGCGCTCCAGCCCACCGTCGGCCGGGTGAAGACAGGCAAGACCGTGCAGGTCGCGGTGCTCGACCAGCAGCTCGCGGACCTCGCGCAGTTCGCCGATGACCGGGTGCGCGAGGTCGTCGCCCGCAAGAAGACGAGCTACGTCGCGGACGGCAAGGAGATGACGCCGTCGCAGCTGCTCGAGCGCCTCGGCTTCACGTCGGAGCAGCTCTCCACGCCGGTTCGCGATCTCAGTGGCGGGCAGAAGCGGCGGCTACAGCTCATGCTCATCCTGCTCGACGAGCCGAACGTGCTCATCCTCGACGAGCCCACGAACGACCTCGACACCGACATGCTCGCCGCGATGGAGGACCTGCTCGACACCTGGCCGGGCACCCTGCTCGTCGTGTCGCACGACCGGTACCTGCTCGAGCGCGTCACCGACCAGCAGTACGCGGTGCTCGGCGGGCACCTCCGGCACCTGCCGGGCGGCGTCGACGAGTACATGCGGTTGCGTGCGTCGGGTTCGGTCCCGCAGACGGCGTCGGCGGCTGCCGCCGCATCAGCCGGGAGGCCCGACACGGCCCCGGCGGGCGGGTCCGGTCCCGGGACGGTCGCGTCCGGTGCCCCTGCTGCGCCCGGCCTGTCCGGAGCGGACCGGCGCGCTGCCGAGAAGGAGATGTCGGCTCTCGACCGCAAGATCGCGAAGGCAGGGCAGGACCGGCAGAAGCTGCTCGACGCGTTCGCGGCACACGACCAGTCCGACTACGCGGGACTCGGGGCGCTGCAGACGCAGCTCGGCGCCCTCGAGGCCGAGGTTGAGCAGCTGGAGGAGCGCTGGCTCGAGGTCGCCGAGGCGCTCGGGGTCTAGGGGTGCCGGGGGCCGGTCGGCGCTGCCGGGTCGACCGTCGATGGAGCAGAAGACGTCGGGTCGTCACGAGCGACTCGACGGTTCCTGCTCCACCGACGCGGGGTCCCCGCCACCCGGGTTCGACACGACCTCCCAGAGGTGGCCGTCCGGGTCCTGGAAGAACCCGGACCACATCCCCCACGGGCGTGTGTACGGCGGCGCGAGCATCGTCGCCCCGGCGGAACGGGCCCGGTCGAGGAACGCCTGCGCCTCGGCCTGCGAGTCGGTGAAGTGCCCGATCGTCGTGCTCGGTCCGGCGGCCAGGTCGACGCCGGAGTCCTTCTGCATGTCCTCGCGGCCGTAGACGCTCACGATCAGCCCGTCGTCGAGCGTGAACATCGCCGTCGTGCCGCCCGCGGTGGTGTCGGTGGCCGGGTACTCCGTCCCGATGACGCCGCTGCCCTCGATCCCGAGGAGGGTGCGGTAGAACGCGGCGGAGCGGGCGACGTCGGCGACGGCGAGGGTGATCGCGTGCATGGGCGGCACGGTAGTCCGGCCGCGCTCGGCGCGTGCGTGGGGTCCGGCGCGTTCGTCTGGTGCGGTGCGACCGCGACCGTCCGTCGCTAGTCGCCGAGGCCCAGGATGAGCCGGCGGAGCAGCGCGGCGAGCTGCGCCTGCTCGTCGTCGGACACCCCGGTCAGGATGTCCCGCTCGGCCCGCAGCAGGTCCGCGATCGCGGCGTCGACCGCGGCGCGTCCCCGGCTCGTCAGCGACACGAGGATGCCCCGGCCGTCCTTCGGGTCGGTGCGGCGGCTCACGAGCCCGCGCGCGGCGAGCCGGTCCACGCGGTTCGTCATCGTGCCGCTCGACACCAGGGTCTGCTGCAGCAGCGACTTCGGGCTGAGCTCGTACGGTTCCCCCGCACGGCGCAGCGCCGACAGGACGTCGAACTCCCACGGCTCGACGTCGCTCGCGTCGAACGCAGCCCGGCGCGCACGGTCGAGGTGCCGGGCGAGCCGGTCCACACGGGACAGCACCTCGAGCGGGCCGAAGTCCAGGTCGGGGCGTTCGCCACCCCACGCCGCGACGATCCGGTCGACCTCGTCCTGCTGCGGCATCCCTCCATCTTGGCCGAACCGGCGGCGCGCGGCCAGCGTCCGCGTCGTGGGAGGATGGTCGATGCACCCGGACGGGTGTGTTCCGCCTTGGTGTAACGGCAGCACGACGGCCTTTGGTGCCGTTAGGTCCGGGTTCGAATCCTGGAGGCGGAGCGCGTGGGCACTGGCGGGAGACGCCGAGTTCTCTCTCGACGTGCGCAACGGGACGGCGATCGTCGACGGCGCGGGCGATGAGCAAATCCTGTCCGAGCGGGGTCAACCGGACGTCAGCGTGGGGCGGAGAGGCCTCTTGGCGGTGGTTGCGCGAGACAGCTCCATCAAGCCAAGAGGCCTCCCCTCGTCACGACCTGCGGCGAGTCCGAGTCGCTCTGCCTTCGCGAGTCGGTCGGACGGGTTGCGTCGGTCGCGCGCGACGATGGTGCGGATCTCGTTCCCGGGCTCCGAAAACGTGGTGCTTGACCGGCTCGGACGGCTCAGGGTGCACAGAGCGAGGCGCGCCGTGAGCCGTTCGATGATGCGAAGGTTGTTCGCGAAGAGGGCCGCCGTTGTACCGGTCATCTCGACCGTCCTCGGGCCGCGCATCCACCGCTACCGGTCCGCTCCGTCGTCGTCGCCTCGAACACCTGCGCATCCTCGAGATCCGGGTACGAGGGCTGGCAGACGTCGGTTGCGTGGTCGGCGCTGCACGATGTGGGTCGGTACCGGGCGCCTTCATTCCGACGCAGCCGCAGAAGTGCGGTGGACCGACCGTGGACAACGTCGTGATCGAGGCGACGCGCGTACCTGAAACGATCTCTGTTCGAGCGTCAAGCGTTCGCGCGCACCTCGGTGCCCGCGCCGCGATTGCGTGCGGCGGGTGGGCGGGGCGCTTCCCCGCCCGGCGATCGGTCGTGGGTCCCTTCTGCAACGAAGCCGTTGTCCCTGATGAGCGCGTGGTCGGCTGCTGCCGCTTGGCCCTCGGCTGTGAGGTAGTCGCCGAGGAAGATCGAGTTCGCCAGGTGCAGCGCGAGACCTTGGAGCGATCCGAGGTGGGTCTCGCGACCGCCGGCGAGGCGGATCTCCGCGGTCGGGCACAGCAGCCGTGCGAGGGCGACGATCCGGAGGCACTGCAGGGGCGTGAGATCCCACTTGCCTGCCATCGGTGTCCCGTCGAAGGGGACGAGGAAGTTGATGGGGACCGAGTCGGCGCCGAGGTCGCGGAGTGCTGTGAGGGCTTCGACGACCTGCGCGTCGGATTCGCCGAGTCCGACGATGAGGCCGCTGCACGGTGACAGCCCGGCAGCCTTCGTCCTCTGCACTGTGTCGACGCGGTCGTCGTAGGTGTGGGTCTGGACGATCTGGTCATGGAAGGACTCGGCGGTGTTGAGGTTGTGGTTGTACGCGTCGATGCCGGCAGCCGCCAGTCGATCAGCCTGTCCCTCGCGCAGGAGCCCGAGGCAGGCGCACACCTCGACGCCTGGCTCACGTTCCTTGACGTCAGCGGCGATGTCGGCGACCCGCTCGACGTCACGGTTCGACGGGCCGCGGCCGCTGGCGACCAGACACACGCGTGCCGCTCCGCCGCCGATGCCGGTGAGTGCTTGGGTCACTGCTTCGTCCCGATCGAGCCAGGAGTACTTGAGGATGGGCGCGCTGGATCCGAGGGCCTGTGAGCAGTAGTTGCAGTTCTCCGGGCACATGCCGGACTTGAGGTTGACCAGGTAGTTCAGTTTCACCCGGTTGCCGAAGAAGCGGCGCCGGATCCGCGACACCGCCGTGACGAGTTCGAGCACCTGGTCGTCCGGCGTGGTGAGGACCTGGAGGGCCTCCTCAGTACCGATGGGGCGATCATCGAGGACATCGTCGACCAGCAGGCGGATGTCGATCACCGATCACCGCCGGCATCGACGGGGAACGCCTGGACCGCGCGCCACAGCGTCGGGAGCAGGCCAGCGAGCACGATGATCTTCAATGCGTCGCCGATCAGGAACGGCACGACGCCGAGGAGGATCGCCTGCTGGACGCTGACACCGAGGCTGATGGCGAGCCACGGAACGCCGAACGCGTAGATCACGATGGTGCCGAACGCGCCGAGCAGCACCGTGGTGAGGACGTGGCGGTCGGCCCTGCGTCGGGCGAGCTGCCCGACGACCGCAGCGGCGACGACGAATCCGACGATGTAGCCGAACGTCGGCAGGGCGACACCGGAGTGCCCGGACGCGAACACCGGGGCGCCGGCCGCTCCGATGACGAGGTAGAGCGCAGCGCTGATCGCGCCGCGCCCGGATCCAAGGACCGCGCCCACGGCCATGACGGCGAGGGTGGACATCGTGACCGGCACCGGGGTGAAGGGCAACGGGATCGTGACCAGTGCGGCGAGGACGATGAGCGCGGTCCCCGAGAGGACGAGGGCGGCGTCGACGAGCTTGGAGTGCGGTCGGACATCGGCAAGGTAGTTCCGGCGGCTGGATGAAGGGACTGTGGTCATGGGGCTCTCCTGAACGGTGTTCATTGAACGGTGTTCAGCGACGGTAGCAGCGGGCGCGACGTCGGGGGGATGGTGTCGTCCTACAATCGTCGACGTGCCAAGTCGTGGGTTGTCGCGTGGTGATGTCGCCGCGACAGCGCTGCGGCTCATCGACGATGACGGTCTGCCTGACTTCACGATGCGCCGGCTCGCGGCGCTGCTGGGGGTGCAAGCGAGCGCGATCTACTGGCACTTCCCGAACAAGCAGGCACTGCTTGCCGAGGTCGCCGATCGGATCCTCGCTGGTCACGGACCGGGGAGCGCAGCCGAGCCGTGGCAAGAGCGGGTGCGGGGCGAGGCTGCGGCGATCCGGGATGCGCTCCTGGAGCACCGGGACAGCGCTGAGATCGTGGTCAGCACGATGGCTCTCGGGCTCGGCTCTGACCGCGCGCTGGTTCGCCTGACCGCAGCACTGGAGGCCGGCCCGTTCACTGCGGACGACACACGGCGAGCTGCAGCGGTGGTGCTGCACTTCGTGCTCGGGCATGTTTCACTCGAGCAGCAGCGGCTCTGGTACGACAGACTCGGGGCCCGGGACGGCCATCTGGTGATGCTGCGGGATCTGAGTTCGGTGGACGACTTCCGCTTCGGGATCAGGACCGTCGTCCTCGGGCTCAGCTCGATCAACTCACAGCAGTCCCGTCAGTAGGCGGGACTGCTGCAGGTTCGGTTGACTCGTTCGTCGAGGCCGCGAGTGCGACCGTCGGGGCCGGAGTTCCTCCTGGGTGGCCCGTCGTCGCCGGTTCAGGACGTTCTTCTGGAGGAGTGCGAAGGACGGTTCCATCGCCGCGTCGTCCGCGCACGCGCCGTGTCGGGGGGTCAAGAGGTCGTGCTGCTCGTCAACGCGATCACTGCCGCGCCGGCGTGCTGGAGGACCTCGTCGTCCGAGTCTGTGATCACGGTGCAATCGGCGAGCGTGAAGGCATGGCAGAGCGACACCTGGTTGAACTTGCTGCTGTCGGCGAGCACGTAGGTGTGCTTGCTGTGTGCCTGCACGATCCGCTTCTTGTTCGCCTCGCGGATGTCGAACGTGGTCACCCCGGCGGCGGCATCGATGCCGGTCACGCCGATGAACGCCTTGTCGAAGTACAGGTCGGCGAGTTCGCGATCAGTGATCGGACCTGCCACGGAGCCGATCACGGGCAGCACGTCCCCGCCGAGTGCGGTGACGGTGACACTCGGAGGCAGCGGCAGGTTCAGCGCGTGCGTGTTCGAGGTGATCACGTGCACACGCGAACCACGGAGCGCTCGCATGAGTTCGGTCGCAGTCGTTCCTGAGTCCACGTAGACCGTGTCACCGTCGGCGACGAGCGCGGCGGCCGCTTCGGCGATCGCGGTCTTCTGGGCCCGGTTGATGAGGGACTTCGTCGCGATCGGCACCTCGCTCGCAGCGTCTTCGAGCCGGATGGCACCGCCGCGCAGGCTCACGATCCTGCCCGTGTCCTCGAGGGCCTTGATGTCCCGGCGCACCGTCGACGGTGACGCGCCCGTCACGTCGATCAACGCCTCGATCGTCACCGGGTCGCCGGCGGCGGCCTGCTCGAGGATCAGCTGGTGTCGCTCAAAGGACTTCACTGGTGAGCACCTCGCGGGTCGGCATGCTGGACTGCGCGCCGACGCCCTCGACGGTGATCGACGCCACACGCGTCGCATCGACTGCAGCAGCGAAGGGGTCGGACCCGTTGACGAGGGCATTGGCGAACGCCCCGATGAACGAGTCACCGGCGCCGGTCGAGTCTACGGCGTGAGCGGGGACGGCCTCGACGAACTGGACAGTGGTGCTGTCGGCGACGTAGCACCCGCGGCTCCCGAGCGTCAGGACCACCCCCTGGCAGAAGCGTTGCAGGTCGACCACCGCGCGCTGCATGGCCGCGTCGTCGTGGACGTCGCCGAGGTCGCGGCCGATGTACGCGCTCGCCTCCTCCTCGTTCACCACGAACCATGTGCACCGGCGCGTCACACGCTCCGCGACGGGGCGAGCAGGAGCGGCGTTGAACACGACCGGTACCGCGGCGGCTGCCGCCAGTTCGACGGTCCGTTCGTTCGCCTCGGCAGGGATCTCGTTCTGGATCACGACGACGCCGGCTTCCCGGAACAGCTGCTGGTTCTCATCGATCCAGCCCGGGTCGATCGCCCCGTTGGCACCTTCGACGATGGTGGCGTACACATCGCCCTCACCCACGACGTGGACGATGCCCAACCCGCTGGACTCGTCGGTCGGTCGCATGTGGCAGTCGATGCCATGGCTCCGCAGGTTGTCGAGGCACAGCCGGCCCAGACCATCGGCACCGCAGGCGCCGATGAAGCGGACCGTCGCTCCGAGTCGCGCAGCCTGAACCGCTTGGTTCGCGCCCTTCCCGCCGAACGCACCCTTCGCCTCGGCCGCAGCGAAGGTCTCGCCGCGGCGGGGGAGACGGTCCTGCGTGACGATGTAGTCGTAGTTGACGCTCCCGACGACCAAGACGTCCGTGCCTGCCATGGGGACCTCCACCTCGTTGTGCTCGCTCATGCTCCAGCGCGGAGCAGCCGTGCGGCAAGCGGATCTCTCACCGCGTTGCCGACACGGGCTGAGCCTAGGAAGATCTGACGCTCGTTGTCAAAGACGGCGACGCAAAAAGAAAAAACTTGACCAAACTTGTCAGGCCGGGCTAGCTTCGCCGACATGAAGTTCGCAACGCGCCTCAACTCCTTCGTCAGCGGCGGCGACGTCCCCGCTGCTCTCCGCCGCATCGCTGCGACCGAGGGCGTCGACTACGTCGACCTCAACTACCCCGAGCACTTCGAGAGCGTCGAACCGGAGGCCATGAAGGCGCTCCTGGACGAACTCGGCTTGACGCTCAACGGCAACGCCACGCGCTTCCGCAAGCAGTTCGTCGCCGGCGAGTTCAGCAACCCGGACGAGACGGTCCGCCGAGCCGCGATCGACCTGGCGAAGGACGCGATCGATGCCGCCGCGACCTGCGGCAGCGACCTGCTCACCGTCTGGCTCGGATTCGACGGCTACGACTTCACGTTCCAGAAGGACTACGCGGCCGACCTGCAGCGCATCGTGTCCGCCTTCCAGGAACTGGCCGACCACCGCCCGGACTTCCGGATCAGCATCGAGTACAAGCCGTACGAGGAGCGCGTGCACTCGATGATCAACAGCTTCGGACAGACGCTCGACGTCATCACCCGCATCGACCGCCCGAACCTCGGAGCGACCCTCGACTTCGCACACATGCTGATGGCCGGAGACCAGCCTGCGTTCGGGGCGTCGCTGCTCCTCGAGCAGGGCAAGCTCTTCGGGATCCACCTCAACGACGGCAACAACGCCCACGACGACGGCCTCATGATCGGATCCATCCACCCGTTCGAGACCATGGAGATGATCTACTTCCTCCTCCGCCACGAGTGGGACGGAGTCATCTACTTCGACACCTTCCCGATCCGCGAGGACGCGCAGGACGAGGCCGAGACCAACCGCGCCACCGTCGAGCTCTTCTTCGAGAAGGTCAAGGCTGTCGGTGTCGACCGCATCACCGAGGTCATCCGTTCGCAGGACGGCATCGCAGCGCAGCGACTGCGCAACGAACTCCTCGGCATCGGGTCGTCGAAGTACCAGGGCGAACTCGCCGTCTGACCGTGAACCCGGCCGGCGCACATTCCTGCGCCGGCCGGCCTCGCCTCTCCTCCCGATGGTGTGAACAGAAAGGCTCGTAGTGAACCGCGTCCTCGACCGCATAGGACTGCCCCGAAACCTCGTCTGGGGCTACATCGGACTCGTCCTCTTCATGGTGGGTGACGGCGTCGAACAAGGGTGGATCTCGCCGTGGCTCGTCTCCCGCGGCGTCACCGTCTCCGACACCGCCGCCCTGATCACGGTCTACGGAGTAACGGTCGCGATCGCGGCCTGGTTCTCCGGCGTCCTCGTGCAGACCATGGGGCCACGCAAGGTCATGCTCCTCGCCCTCGCCGCGTTCCTCATCGGCAGCGTCGGATTCATCGGGTTCGGCGTCACCAGCCTCGACTGGCCGGTGATGCTCGTCTTCTACGCGATCCGGGGCCTGGGTTACCCGCTGTTCGCGTACTCGTTCCTCACCTGGATCAACTACAGCGCCCCGCTGGAGCGCCGTGGCCTCGCCGCCGGCTGGTTCTGGTTCATGTTCTCGCTCGGCCTCAGCGTGATCGGGCCGTTCTACTCATCACTCGCCTTGCCTGCATTCGGGCACATCGCGGTGCTGTGGACCGGTGTGGCCTTCGTCATCGTCGGAGCACTCGTCGCCACCATCGCCAACCGAGCAACCGTCCCGTCCGAGGAGATCCATCCGTTCAGTGCGCGCGAGCTGTCGAAGGCTGTCACCCTGATCGGACGACCCACGATCTCGATCGGTCTCCTCGTGAAGACGATCAACGGATTGGCGCAGTACGGCCTGCCGGTGTTCATGCCGATCTACCTCGCGTCCTTCGGCTACACGACCACAGAGTGGCTGCAGATGTGGTCCCTCGTGTTCACCGTCGCCATCTTCGCCAACCTGTTCTTCGGCTACGTCGGCGACAAGATCGGCTGGCGACGCACGATCGGCTGGGTCGGCGGCGTGGCCTACTCCGTCGTGCTCGTCGCGGTGTTCCTCGCGCCCCACCTCATCGGCCACGACGTGGCGCTGATGACGATCGTGCTCTGCCTGTGCGGCGTGACGATGGCCGGCTTCGTGCCGCTGTCCGCGCTCTTCCCGCTGCTCGCGCCGGACAACAAGGGCGCAGCGATGTCCGTGCTCAACCTCGGAGCCGGACTCTCCGCGTTCGTCGCACCGGCCCTCGCGGGACTCTTCTTCGGGTGGTTGGGCGCGGGCGGCGTCCTCGGCATCTACGCCGGCTTCTACCTCCTCAGCGCGATCCTCACCCCCTTCCTCAAGACCCCCGCGGAGAAAGCGTCCCCCGACGTTGCACCAACCAGCCGTGACGAACCCGTCCCGGTCAACAGCTGAACCTCCTCTCCTCATCCACCCCGCGGCACCAGCGTGTGCGGCGCATCCCAGAAGGTCAACGCAATGGCGCGAACCAGAACCGTGTTCTCCCTCTCCCTCGTCGTGGCGATCGCACTCGTCGCAGTGGTCGGCGGTGTCGTCGGCGGACGAGCCACCGTCTCGAACGCCGACGCGCGCAGTTCCGGATCCGCAGGTGCGGCCGCCGGTGTGAAGGTCGACGTGATCATCCGTGCAACCGACTCCGAGTACTGGCAGACACTCCTCGCCGGTGCGGAAGCAGCAGCCAAGGACTACGGCGTCGACGTCAGCACCTTCGGTCCGACGTCGGAGACGGACATCGCCGGCCAGGTGCAGCTCGTCGAGAACTCCGTGGCTCGCGGAGCGGACGCGATCGTCGTCGCACCGAGCTCGAGCGAGGCGCTGAACGCGTCCGTCAACGCGGCCCGGAAGTCCGGGATCAAGGTGATCACCGCCGACACCCGCGTCACCGCCGACGTCGACGGCCACATCGGAACCAACAACGAACTCGCCGGCACCTCCGCTGGCGAGAAGATGTGCAAGCTCCTGACCGCCCAGGGGACGACCACCGGCAGGGTCCTCGTCGAAGCGCCGATCGCTGGCATCGAGGCGAACCAGCAGCGCGACGCAGGATTCCGGTCCGGTCTGTCGAAGGACTGCCCGAAGATCGACGCGAGCCTGCAGAACTACAACAACAACGACATCAGCACAGCCGCGTCGCAGGTGAACGACGCCATCTCGGCCCACTCGGACCTGGTGGGTGTCTTCGCGGACAACAACAGCTCCGGAGTCGGAGCGGCCACGGCGATCAAGGACAACAAGGCAGCGGACACCATCCCGGTGGTCGCCTTCGACTCCGACCCCGCCGAGAACGCCGCGCTCAAGGCGGGGACGATCGACGCCCTCGTGGTGCAGAACCCCTGGTTCCTCGGCTACCAGGGCGTCGTCGAGGCAGCCATGGCCTCCCAGGGGCGCATCCCGCCGGCGGTCCTCGATCCCGGAGTCGCCGTCGTCGACCGCGACAACATGAACGACGCCGCGATCAAGACCCTGCTGAAGCCGCAGACCGCCAAGGTCGACAAGTGACGATCGTCGAGCCCGACGGAGCCGCGGTCCTGCACCTCGTCGACGTCTCCAAGGCGTTCGGAACGGTCCAGGCCCTCAGCGGGGTGTCCCTGAAGCTGGTCGCCGGCCAGGTGCACTGCCTGGCAGGCGAGAACGGTGCCGGGAAGTCCACCCTGATCAAGATCCTCACGGGAGCCTTGCATCGTGACTCGGGAGAATTCCGGATCGACTCCGACCCCGTGACCACCGCGACACCGTCAGCGTTGCGAGCTGCAGGAGTGCAAGCGGTGTACCAGGAGCTCAGCCTGCTGCCGCACCTCTCGGTCGCCGAGAACGTGTTCATGGGCAGACTCCCCTCCAGGTCAGGCCTCATCCGCACCGGCGAGCTCCACGACCGATGCCGGGTCGCGCTCGACGACCTCGGGCTCACCGAGGTCGATCCGTCGGCGACGGTGGAGCACCTGCCAGCGGCGACGAAACAGCTGGTCGAGGTCGCCAAGGTCGCGACCGCCGACCAGGTCAAGGTCATCGTCTTCGACGAGCCCACGACCGCGTTGACCGAAGCGGAGTCGGATCGCCTCCTCGAGCAGATTCGACGCTTCAAGGCAGCCGGCGTCGCGATCCTGTACATCACGCACCGGCTCGAGGAGATGTTCGCCATCGGCGACTGGGTCACCGTCCTTCGCGACGGTGAACTCTCCCAGAGCGGGCCTCTCTCCGACTACACCGAGGACACCCTCATCACCGCGATGGTGGGCAGGGACGTCACCGCGCTCTACCCGGACGAGGTCCGCGAGGAACACTCCGAGCGCCTCACGGTCACCGGCCTCCGACGCACACCGGACAGCCCGCCGATCGACCTCGTCGCGCGCGGCGGTGAGATCCTCGGTATCGGCGGCCTGCTCGGGTCAGGGCGCAGCGAGCTGCTCCTGAGCATCTTCGGGTCGGACTCGATCGCAGCAGGCGAGATCCGGATCGACGGGCGGGTCGTCAGGCCGGACGGCCCCAGGAGCATGATGAACGCCGGTGTCGCGCTGCTCACCGAGGACCGGAAGGTCCTCGGGCTCCTCCCCGAACTCTCCATCAGGGAGAACGTGACGATCGCGAGCCTGCGAACCGGTTCGCGGAAGGGGCTCCTGCCGCGGAAGTCTCAGATCAGTGAGGCTGATGCGCTGCTCGACAGCCTCCGGATCCGGGCCGGCTCGTACGACCAGCCCGTTTCGTCCCTCTCCGGCGGCAACCAGCAGAAAGTCCTCCTCGCCCGGTGGTTGCTCACCAAACCCAAGGTGATCATGTTCGACGAACCCACGAAGGGCATCGACATCGGCGCGAAGGGTGAGCTGTACGACGTGATCAACGGCCTCGCCCGCCAGGGGCTCGCGGTCGTGGTGGTCTCCTCCTACCTCCCCGAGCTCCTCGGTCTCGCCGACCGCGTCGTCGTGCTCCGCGAGGACGCCATCGCCGGTGAACTGCCCCGCGGGGCATCCGAGGAAGACGTCCTCCAGCTCGCCAGTGGCGCAACGCCGTCCCTCCGCAACGATCGATCCGACACCGCCGTCGGACAGAACCCCTAGGGAAGACCTCATGCCGAAACTCCTCTGGCGCGAAGCCATCGAGACCACCACCATCCGCACGGTCCGGGACAGTGGCGCCCCCCTCACCGCGAGGATCAGCCCGAAGCCGAGGGTCGCCACGCTCGGGAGCATCGCCGGCCGCGAGAGCGGAGTCCTCGTCGTCCTGCTCGTCGTCTTCGGCGCGCTGACCCTCCTCAGCGACGACTTCCTCACCGCCAACAACCTGGCGAACCTCGCTCGACAGGTCTCGATCTACGGCATCATCGCGATCGGGCAGCTCCTCGTGATCCTCACCGGCGGGATCGATCTGTCGACGGGATCGATCCTCGGCCTGTCCGGGGCGGTCACCGCACAGCTGATCGTCGACGGCGTCCCGGTCGTCCCCGCGATCGCGCTCGGACTCCTCATCGGCGCCGTCCTCGGCCTCTTCACCGGGTTCGTCGTCACACGCTTCAAGCTGCCCCCGTTCATCGCAACCCTCGGCATGCTCGGCATCGCCCGCGGTATCGTCCTCGTGATCACCGACGCCAACACCGTCCAGGGCCTGCCCGACAGCTTCCAACAGCTCGCCAACGGCACGGTCTTCGGTGTCCCGAACCTGCTCATCCTCTTCGTCCTGATCGCCGCGGCCGCCGCGTTCGTGCTCAGGCGAACGGTGTTCGGGCGCTACGTCTACGCCGTCGGGTCGAACGCGGAAGCTGCACGTCTCGCCGGCGTTCCCGTCAGACTCGTGACGGTCTGCGTCTACGTCATCGCGGGCCTGCTGTCCGCCGTCGGGGGCATCCTGCTCACCTCGCGTCTCGGTGCCGGAGTGCCGACGGCGGGCACGGGTTTCGAGCTGCAGGCGATCGCCGCGTGCGTCATCGGCGGAGCCAGCTTGTCCGGGGCACGTGGGAGCGCGATCGGTGCTGCGTGCGGGGCGCTGCTGATCGGCGTGCTCAACAACGGTGGCAACCTCCTCGCCGTGAACTCGTTCTCCCTGCAGATCGCGATCGGCGCGCTCATCCTCGTCGCGGTGGCGTTCGACCAGCTCAACAACCGTGCCGCTGCGAAGGAGTGACCGATGTTGCGAGGCATCGATCCGGTCCTGAACGCCGAGGTGCTGAGCGTCTTGATGGCGATGGGGCACGGCGACGAGGTGCTGATCTGCGACGTCAACCACCCAGCAGCGTCCATCGCCGCACACACCGTCCACGGCAGCGTCGTACACATGACGGGATGCGGTATCGAGCGGGCGACGACCGCGATCCTCTCCCTGCTCCCACTGGACACCTTCGTCGATGCGCCGATCCGGCGGATGCAGGTCGTCGGTGCACCGGATCGGCTCGTCGATGCGCACCAGGTGATGCAACGTGTCGCTGATCTGGCCGCAGGCGGACCCGTCACCGTGGAAGCGCTTGCACGGTTCGACTTCTACGAAGCAGCGCGCGGAGCGTACGCAGTGATCCGGACATCCGACCCCGGCCCCTACGGTTGTTTCCTCCTCCGCAAGGGAACCATCGAAGTCGGCGAGTGACCCGGCAGATCCTCGTGGACGAGGCAGCCATCGTCTGCCGACCGCCGTCACGGCGGCACGCACACGACCGCGGGGAGTCGTCACCCGACGACCGTACCGCTGTCCTCCACCACGCGGATCGTCACCGTGATCAGGACCGCCGGCGGCCCCGGCACCCCGTCGACGACCTCGCGCAACCGCTCCCCGACCTCCCGGAGCGTGTCGGGCGCCGGCCGCCGGTCGTCCACCGCGATGTGCGTGGTGAGCCGGAGCGTGGTGTCGAGCCGGTCGACGTCGACGAGCACGTCGGGCTCCCGCAGCGAGAGCGCGACCGCGACGGCCTCGGCGGCGGCGTGCACCGCCGACCGGGGCGCGTGCACCCCGACGACGCCGGGGACGGCCCGGACGGCGGCGGTCAGGTCGCGGGAGAGTGCTTCGTCGTCCACGGTGCTGCTCCTCACGGCAGGAAGACGTCGTCGAACCGGACGTCGATCGACGCGACGGTGAGCTCGGTGTGCCGCTCGAGTGCGCGCGTGACGGCGAGCCGGAGTCGCTCGGCGGTCTCCTCGGCGGGGTGTCCGTAGACGAGTCCGGCGGTGACGGAGACGGTGATCGGGGCGCCGGGGACGTCGAGGTCGCCGGTCAGGGTGCAGCGTCCCATCACGACCCCGCCCATGGTGTCGCCGGCCCGCCGCACGATGCCCTGCACGGCGGCCTCGGTCATCGACAGGCGCAGTCGCGGGTCGGGGTGGGAGACCGGGACGTCCCGGCCGGAGCGGACCTCGGCGCGGATCGCCTCGAGCAGCCGGTCGACCCAGCCGGTCTCGCGGTCGGACTCGCCGTCGGCGCGGTGCTGCAGGGCGTCGAGCGAGAGCTCGCGGAGCCGCTGCATGTTCGAGAGCGCGAGGCGGCACGCGGCGGAACCCTCGATCGACGGGTCGATCGGGTTCCGTCCGCGGTCGAGGTACTCGGCGAGCTCCTCCATGGAGTGGCCGTCGAGGTCGTCGTCCGGCACGGACAGGTCGTCGTCCGGCACGGACAGGTCGTCGTCCGGCAGGGGCAGGTCGTCGTCGGGCACGGGCAGGTCGTCCTGGTTCATCGCCATCCCTCCATCTCCGCGGAGAGGAACCGTCGCGCTCGGGCGAGCAACCCGCGGACGGTGGTCACGGGCAGTTCGAGTTCGTCGGCGATCTGCTGGTAGCTGTAGCCGGCGGTCTCCCGGAGCAGCCAGCACCGACGCTGGTCGACGGGCAGCCGGTCGAGCGCGGCCCAGACGGCGTCGAGCTGCAGTCGCGTCTCGACGATGCGCTCCGGGTCCCGGGCGACGTGGGTCGGTTCGGCGACGTCGTCGTCGAGCTCCTCGTGGTGCCGCCGTCGCCGCAGCCGGTCGAGGGCCTTGCGCGTGACGATCTGCATCATCCACGGCCGGAACCGCGCGGGCTGCTCGAGCTCCCCGAGCTTCCGCCACCCGGTCAGGAAGGACTCCTGCACGACGTCGTCCGACTCGACGTTCGACGCGAGGACCTGCTCCGCGTACACGCGCATCACCGGACCGTGGCGCCGGGCGAGGACCTCGAACGCCAGGACGTCCCCGTCACCGGCGCGCGACACGAGGGTCGCGTCCGATGCGTGGAGCAGGGGGTCGTCCTCGGGCACACCCCGAGCCAACACCCCGCGCCCGCGGGGACGCCGGACGCTGCCGTGCCCCGTCCGGACACGCCGCGGATCGGTCATTTCGTGACAGAACGCGCGCTCGGGACGTCCTCCTGTCGACATGCACCACGAACCCGCACCCGAACCCGGCACACCCCACCGTCCCCACGACGTCGGCGGTCCGCCGTCCGACCCAGTGGTCCGCGACCTCTGCATGAGCGTCTTCGACCGCTGGCGCTGCGCGCTCGCCGACGGCCACGAGGGCCTCCACGCCGCCGAGGTCGAGGGCTCGTCCACGTCGTGGAACGACGCCGCGTCCGGGCGCCGGCTCCGCGGACTCTGACGCGCGCCGCGGCCGCGGGTCCGCGATGATGGCCTCCGTGCACTCCGCCGACGCCGTCCTCGACACCCTCGTCGCCCACGCCGACCGGACCGGCTTCCGCGCCCACGGCCTGCACGTCCGGATCGGTGACGAGACGGCCGAGCACCACTGGACGCCTGACGTCCGCCGCGAGGTGCACTCGATCGCGAAGGGCGTCGCCGTCCTGGCGGTCGGCATCGCGGCGGACGACGGCCTCGTCGACGTCGACGCACCGGTCGTCGAGGCGATGGCGTCCGCCCTGCCGGGCACCGCGTTCGGCCCGGGCACCGGCGAGGTCACCCTGCGGCACCTGCTCACGATGACGAGCGGCATCGACATGCCCTGGTCGGCGACGGAGCTCACCGAGTGGCCGGACCTCGCCGCCGAGTTCCTCGCCCGGCCCGCACGCGGCCGGGTCTTCCAGTACGCGAACGTCAGCACGTACACGGCGATGCGCGTCCTCGAGACCCGGGTCGGCGACGTCGGCGCGTTCGTCGCGGACCGCCTGTTCACGCCGCTCGGCGTCGACGGCGTCACCTGGGAGCGCTGCTCCCGCGGGTTCGTCGCCGGCGGGGCCGGCATCGCGCTCCGCACCGAGGAGGTCGCCCGCCTCGGCCGCCTGGTGCGCGACCGCGGCGTCGTGGACGGACGGCGCGTCGTCGGGGCGCGGTGGTGCGACGCGATGCACACGGACTGGGTCGTCCGACCCGACGCGGACCCCGGCTACGACCGGTACGCGATGGCGGGTTGGGGCGGGCCAGGGCGGCTCTGGCGCCTGCACGGCGCGTACGGCCAGATGGTCGTGTCCGCCGCCGACGCCGTGGTCACGGTCACCGCCGACGACCACGGCGGGGCGGACGCCTTCGCGGTCGCCGTGGACGCGGTGCTCGCCTCCTGACGGCGCGTCCCGTCACCGGGGCGGGGACCACCGGACGGGAGGCACGTGGCGGGGCCGCACCGTGCCTCCCGGCCGGTGGGTGGTCGCGTCACGCGACGGGCGGGGCGAAGGCGGCCCCGGCGGACGCAGCCGAGCCGTCCCACCCGGTGGCACCGGCGGCGACCGCTGCACGGAGCAGGACCTCGCCCGTCCGCGAGCCGTCGCAGACCACGCGGACGCCGAGCGCGCGACCGACCCGGACGATCGACGCGACGGCGGCGGCGTCGCGGTCCGTCAGGGACGCGACCAGGAGCACGTCGGGGGCCGGCGCGAAGCCGCGGAGCGCGGATCCCCAGGTGTCCGCATGCAGGAGGGTGCTGCAATACTCCTCGGAGACGAGCCACCCGTACCGCTCGGCACGGTCGTGCGCGTCCAGGACCACCAGCGTGCCGTTCACGGGTGACCACCGTGGCGGGGGAGGGGGACTCCGTCGTGACGGACCCGGGACAGGAACGACGCGTCGCCGTCGTCATCGAGGACGACCTCGACATCCGCTACCTGCTCGAGCAGGTGCTCATGCAGGCCGGCTTCTCGACGGTCAGCACCGGCAACGGCGAGGACGGCGTGCGCGCGGTCCTCGCGCACGAGCCCGTCGTGACGACGCTCGACGTGTCGCTGCCGGGCATCGACGGCTTCGAGGTGGCGCGGCGCATCCGGGAGTCGAGCAGCACCTACATCGTGATGATCTCGGCGATGGGTGACGAGATCGACATCCTGCAGGGCCTCGAGGCCGGCGCCGACGACTACCTCGTCAAGCCCTTCCGGCCGCGGGAACTCCGGGCCAGGCTCGGGGCGATGCTCCGGCGTCCGCGCATCGCGGAGCCCGCGGCGCCCGAGGTCGGCGACCCGGACGGCACCGGTCCGCTCGCCGCGAGCGAGGTCCCGGTCGCGTCCGCCGCGCCCTCGGCCGTCCTGTCCGTCGCGACGGTCACGCCCGAGGTCCCCGCCGCTTCGGCGGCCGCGGACCCGCCGACCTCGCCCGACGGTCCGGCGTCGCCGGGCTCGCCGGTTTCGCCGGTCGGTCCGGCCGACGTCGACGGTGCGTGGGTGCACCACAACGGGCTCGCGATCGACCAGGAGGCCCGGCTCGTCCGGGTGGACGGCGTCCCGGTCGAGCTGACCAAGACCGAGTTCGACCTCATCGCGACGCTCGTCGAGACCCGTCGCCGCGTCCGGTCCAAGGCGGACCTGGCGCTGGCCGTCCGGAACGACGCGTACGTCACCACCCACTACATCGGCGACGCCGACCGGCGGAACGTCGAGGTGCACATGGCGAACCTGCGACGCAAGCTCGCCGACGACCCGAACGCGCCACGCTTCGTCGTGACGGTCCGGGGCGTCGGCTACCGGCTGACGGGACCCGGGGACCCGGGGTTCGTCGCGGAGTGAGCGGGGAGGCGGCATCCGTCAGACCCGGTACCCGAACTGGCGGCGGAGCAGCTTGCCGACCATCCCGAGGGTCTGCATCGCCGTGATCACGGCGAGCACCGGCCATCCGAACCACAGGATCGTGGACTGCGCGACGACGTCGAGCTGCAGCCAGCCGTACACCGCGGCGGCCATCACGAGCAGGACGATCGCGACCGGTGCCAGGTGCGCGTTGCCCGAGCCGCGCTCGGCCTTGGCCTGCTCGGCCCAGTTGTCGGTCTGCTTCTTGCTCGCGAAGCGGGTCCACGCACGCAGGAAGTGGCCGAGCCGGATCCACATGTAGACCTCGGCCGGGGCGACGAGCGCCGCGAACAGCACGTCGCGCCACGTGCGGTGCTTCATCGACGCGACGACCCGCAGGTTCAGCGCGACGGCGACCACCGGCGGGACCAGCCACAGCGGGCTGAACACGAACGCGTGGATCGACAGCGACGCGACGAGCAGCAGCACGAAGAGCACGCGCGTCAGGAAGTTCATCGCCATCGAGGCGTGCTCGACCCAGCGCAGGCGCAGGTTCGGGTGGAACGGCTGCCCCTTCGTGTCGCCGCGCTGCCCGGGCCACATGAGCTCGATCGCGCCGAAGTTCCACTTGACCTGCTGGGCGTCGAGGCCGCGCAGGGTGTGCATCCCGCCGACGTCGGCGCGGGCGCGGGCGCTGATCTTGGTGAGGTACCCGGCGCTCTTCACCTGGAGCGAGAGCAGGGAGTCCTCGACCTCGCTGTCCTTCACCCACGGCGAGCCCTGGTGGTTCGCGTCCATGACCTCGTGCAGGGCGCGCATCGAGAAGATCGAGAACTGGCCGCCGAGGACCGCCATGTTCCGGCCCTTGAGCATGTTCTGCATGTTGAACGCGGCGAACTGGGCGCGCTGCCCGGCGATCAGGAAGCGCTGCACGGGACCGCGGAAGGGCCGGTCGTCGATCGAGTAGATCGCGGAGATGCCGCCGATGCGCGCGTCGGAGACGATCTCCTGCGCCAACCACTCCACGGCGTCCGGGTGCGCCGTGGTGTCGCCGTCGACGCCGAGCATGTAGTCGCAGCCCTCGATGAGGCTGAAGCCGTAGTTCAGGGCCCCGACCTTCTTGTCAGGGTTCTCGCCGATGTCGTGCACGTAGACCTCGGTGCGCTGCTCCACCCCGTCGTGCTCGACCACGTGCGGGCCGGCGAAGTCCGCGGCGACGTCGAAGGTCCGGTCCGTCGTGTTGTTGATCACGACGTGCACCACGTCCGGCAGCCGGGTCTGCTCGAGGAGCGAGGTGAGCACGGCGGCGATGCTCTCCTCCTCGTTGTAGGCCGGGATGACGCAGCCGATGGACGGGCGGTACTCCGGCAGCGCCTGCAGGTCGTCGAGGACCGACGCGGCCAGCTCGGGGTCGTGGCGGCGGGTGTAGCGGCTGCGGTCGGCTGCGGTCGAGGTGGTGGGGACGGTGCGGGTGGCCTCGGTGGGTCGGGTGGCGGACACGGGGTGCTCCTGATCGTTCGGGTCGATGCGGTTGCACCGAGTCTCCGGGCTGCCGCTCTGCGCCGGCGCTACCATGGCGCAGCGGATCCTCAAGATCTGCTCTGGACGCAGGAGCGGGGGCGACGATGACGGTTCGGCGGGGGTCGGACGTGCGGCGGCCGACGATGGGGCGTTCCGTCGTGGCGCGGGCTGCGGCCGTGTCGGCGCTCGCGGTCGGTGCGGTGCTCGTGCTCGCCGGGTGCGGGACGCCGCCGTGGGAGGTCGCGGCATCGGCGTCCGCGTCGGCATCGGGGGCACCGTCCGCGTCGGGGTCCGGGGCGCCGTCGCGCACGCCGCCCGCGACGCCGTCCGCCGTCGGCGGGGACCTGGCCTCCGGGGCGGCGAGCCGGACCCTGCAGGCCGGCGACCTGACGGTGGACGTCCGTTACTGGTCGACCCTGCCGATGGACGAGTGGACCCCGGGAGCGGACAAGCCCCTGTCGATGTCCGTGACGACCCGGTCCGGCGGCGACGCCGAGGTCCGGCTCGTGCGGGCCGCCGTCGCCGTGTCGTACCGGACGGGGTCGGGCGCCGACGTCGCGTCGGACGGCTCGCCCGCCGAGCAGGCGGACGGACAGGGCTTCGCGGTCGCCGCACCGCAGTCGTGGTCCGGGACCTTCGTGCTCGGGGCGGCGCCCGCCGAGGCCGCGCGGCTCCGGGCGATCGTGACGCTCGTGTTCACCGAGACCACGGCGGGGAGCGGCGGCGCGACGGCACAGCAGACCGCGACCGACACGCTGTCGATCGACCTCGCCCCGGCGGGCTGACCGCACGGAGGTCGGGCGGTCGCGGGGCGTCGGCTGTCAGTCTTCCCGCTCGAGGTCGTCGAGCCGGTAGCCGAGGTCGTCGGTCGAGGTCGTGCGCCAGGTCGCCGTCGGAACGGTCGGGACGCGGTCCGGTGACACCGCCACGAGGGCCGTCTCGACCTCGGCGCGCCAGGCCGTCAGGTCGCACTCCTCCTGCCGGACGAGCGCGACGACCCGGTCGTGCTGCTCGGTCCACAGGGGGGCGTCCGGCGGGACGACGCCCCGGAGTGCCCGGGCGAGGGCAGCACGAGCGGCGTCGACCGTCTCGGAGCCGAACGCGGTCCCGAGCTGCGCGGCCTCGCCGACGGTCACCGCGAGGCGGACGACCGACACCTGGTGGTAGTCGGCGCGGTCGAGCATCCGCAGCGCCGCCGGGAGCGCCTCGGCCCGCTGCGGGACGCCGTCGCCCGCGGCCGCCGCCATCCCCGGGCGGACGCGGAGCACCGTGCAGACGAGCCCGACCGTGAGCAGCACGACGAGCCAGACCACCAACACACGGGTGGCGGGTCCGGCGAAGAGCGCCGCGGCGATGCAGACGAGGAACGCCCCGACGATGCCGACCGCCGCGTCGAGGGCACTCCGGGGGACGTCCGGCCGTCGGGCGCCCGAACGACGGCTCACCAGCGCGGTGGCGAGCAGGACGAGGCCGCTGCCGACCGCGGTCCAGAGCAGGTAGGGGTTCACGCCAGGGCCTCCGTCCGGTCGGGTCCCGCTGCCGGGATCGTCATCGTCGCGGTGGTGCCCTCGCCGAGCACGCTGAGCACCGTGAGGTCCCCGCCGTGCCGCCGGGCGATCTGCCGGCAGATGGCGAGGCCGAGCCCGGTGCCGTGGATGCCGGTGCTCCGGACGCTCTCGGCACGGAAGAACCGCTCGAACAGCCGGTCCTGGTCGGCGTCCGCGATGCCGATCCCGTCGTCGCGCACGATGAGCCACACGAGGTCGCCGACCGCGTGCGCCCCGATCTCGACCCAGCCGCCGTCGTGGTTGTACTTGACGGCGTTGCTCACCAGGTTGTCGACGACCTGCCGGATGCGGAAGGCGTCGGCGACCACCGTCACCGGGGACGCCGCCGCGCTCGTCCGGAGCGTCACCCCGGCGGCGCGGGCGGCGGGCTCGGCGGCCTCGACCGCGGCGTCGACGACCTCGAGCAGGTCGCACGGTGCGAGCACGAGGTCGACGCGTTCCTCCCGGGCCGCGTCGAGGATGCCGCCGACGAGCTCGACGAGTCGTTCGGCGTTGCGGGAGGCCACGTCGAGCAGGCGCTCGGCGTCCGCGGGCAGGCCCTCCACCTCGCGCGCGAGCTCCACGGAGCCGAGGACCGCCGTGGTCGGTGTGCGGAGCTCGTGCGACACCGAGGCGACCAGGTCGTCCCGGGCCTGCAGGGCGCTCCGCTCGGCGGTGACGTCCCTCGCCACGAGGACGCCGCCCCCGCCGCCCTCGTCGGGCAGCAGGCGCGTGCTGACCGTGTACGTCCTGGCCCGACCGTCCTCGCGCCGGACCGGCACGAGCTCCTCCTCGAGCTCGGCGCCGTCCAGGGTCCGCCGCACGAGCGACCCGACCCCGTCCGCCGTGGGGCGGGCGGCGAGGTCCCGGGCGGCCGCGCCGCTCCGCCCCGCGTTCGTGATCGTGGTGTTCCCGTCCGCGTCGAAGGCGAGCACGTCGAAGTCCACCGAGTCGAGCACCGCGCGGACGAGTTCCTCGCGCGCGGTGACCTCGCCGAGCCGTCGCCGCAGCACCGCAGCTTGGTCGTGCAGGAGCTCCTGGCGCGCGCGTCCCCGTCGGGCGAGGGCGGCCGCCGTGCCGCTGACCGCCGCGATCACGAGCGGCAGCGACACCAGGCGGGCGGTGTCACCGGAGTCGATCGCCGCCCACTCGCCCGGTGCGCCCACCCAGAGCAGGCCGACCGCGAACGCCGTGGTCGTCGCTGCGCCGGGGAAGCCGAACGCGTAGCCCGCCCAGAGCGCGGGGAGCGTGAACAGTGCGCTGACGCCGATGGACGGCACGTCCCCGCGGATCAGGGCGATCGCGGCGACGTCGACCGCGAGCACCACCGCGAACCACCGCGGGTCGACCGTCGCGGGCACCGCCGCCGTGACCGCGAGGGCAGCCAGTGGCAGCGCGGTCCCCACGGCGGCGAGCACGCCGACCGACTCGCGGTCGACGACCAGCACGAAGGCGACGACCGGCATGATCCCGGCCACCACGGCGAGCTGGTTGCGGAACGCCCGCAGGCCAGCCCGCTCGTCCCGGTCCGTGCGCATCCCCATGCGGACATGCTGGCACGCGCACGGCGTGGGAGGATCGTCCGGTGCACCAGGAGTCCCGACCCGTCGCCGTCGTCATCGCGGCCATGAGCGAGGAGCTCGCCGCCGTCGCCGACCTGTTCGGCGGTGTGGTCCTGCAGGACGGTCCCGTGGGCGGACACGACGAGCACCACCTGCTCGACGTCGGCGGTCGGACGGTCGCGCTCCGCCGCAGCGGCATCGGGTTCACGAACGCCACCGCCGCCGTCGCCCACTGCTTCCACGACTTCGGCGCCGTGCCCGTGATCAGCGTCGGCACCGCCGGTGGGCTGATGCGCGGGATCGCCATCGGCGACGTCGTGGTCGGCGACCACTACGTGAACGTGAACGCGGACGCGACCGCCTTCGGGTACGCACTCGGCCAGGTGCCGGGCATGCCGCCTGGGTACGCGCCGGACGCACGGATGGCCGCCGTCGCCGCTGCGGCCGAGACCCCGTACCGGGTGCGATCGGCCACGATCGGCTCGAGCGAGGTGTTCGTGACCGAGGGGCGGGCACGCGTCCTGCGCGAGGCGTTCCCCGAGGTCGCGGCCGTCGACATGGAGTCCGCGGCGATCGCCCAGTTCGCCCACGTGCACGACATGCCGTTCGTGTCGATCCGCGGGATCAGCGACCTCTGCGCGCCGGACGGCGACGAGTTCAAGGAGCACCTCGACGACGCGTCCGCGCGTGCCGCGCGCGTCGCGCACGACGTCGTCACCGACCTGACCGCCTGACGGGCCGACGTCCGCGCCGGACCGGGCCCCGTGCCTCCAGGCCCGTGGGGGTGCCGCGTCAGCGGCGGCGCCTGCTCGCGATGAGTCCGCCGAAGACCAGCACCACCGCGATGACGAAGACGATCAGCTGGGCCGGTTCGAAGCCGTCGAGGTTCATGGTGTGCTCCTCCCGCGCGTGTCCGCGCTCTGTTCGTCGCCGACGGTAGGACGCCGTTCCTGTACGCGTCGAGGTGTCGGGGTACAGCGAACGGCAGGCCGGTCTCCGCACGGCTGTCCACAGGTGGAGGTCGCCTGCGAACCGGAGCCGCCCGTCGGTGCGATGATGATCCGCGGTCGTCGCCCGGACGACCCTGACGGAAGAGACGCGCGTGACCGAGACCCGCTCACCGTCGCCCACCACGGACACCGTGGCCGACGACGGCCACGTCCCCGGCAAGGGCGTCGTCGCGCTGGCACTGGCGGCGCTCGGCGTCGTCTTCGGCGACATCGGCACCAGCCCGCTCTACGCGCTGCGCACCGTCTTCACGATCGACGGCGGCATCGTCAAGGCGACGCAGGAGGACGTCTACGGCGTCATCTCGATCATGTTCTGGAGCGTCACGGTCGTCGTGTCGATCAAGTACGTGCTCGTGCTCATGCGGGCCGACAACAACGGCGAGGGCGGGGTGATGGCGCTCGCCGCCCTCGCACGGCGGCTGTACGCCGAGCGTCGCGGCGGGGCGACGATCTTCCTGGTGATCGGGATCATCGGCGTCTCGCTGTTCTACGGCGACTCGGTGATCACACCGGCGGTCTCGGTGCTCTCCGCGGTCGAGGGCCTGTCCACCGCGGCCCCGTCGGTCGAGCACCTGATCGTCCCGATCGCCGCGGTGATCCTCGTGCTGCTGTTCTTCGTCCAGCGGTTCGGCACGGGCAAGGTCGGCAACCTGTTCGGTCCCGTGATGCTCCTGTGGTTCGTCGTGATCGCGGTCGCCGGCGTGCCGCACATCATCGCGCACCCGGGCGTCCTGCAGGGGCTCTCGCCGACCTGGGCGATCGCGTTCCTCGTCGCGCACCCGTACATCACGTTCGTCGCGATGGGGGCGGTCGTCCTCGTCATCACGGGGGCCGAGGCGCTGTACGCCGACATGGGGCACTTCGGGCGTCCCGCGATCCTGCGCGCGTGGTTCTTCGTGGTGTTCCCGGCACTCGTGCTCAACTACCTCGGGCAGGCGTCGCTCGTGCTCGAGGACCCCTCGGCGGCGAAGGACCCGTTCTTCCTGCTGTTCCCCGACGGTCTGCGGCTCCCCGTCGTGGTGCTCGCCACCGCGGCCACGGTGATCGCGAGCCAGGCGGTGATCAGCGGGGCGTTCTCGCTGACGCGGCAGGCCGTGCAGCTCGGGCTGCTGCCGCCGCTGACGATCCGGCAGACCTCGCGCGAGGAAGGCGGCCAGATCTACCTGCCCGCCGTGAACCTGCTGCTGTTCATCGGCGTGATGGCGATCATGCTGGCGTTCCGGTCGTCCGCGAGCCTCGCGACCGCGTACGGGGTGTCCGTCACCGGCGCGCTCGTCGTGGACACCCTGCTGCTCCTGCTCGTCGTGAAGCCGCTCTGGCAGTGGAAGACCTGGAAGCTCGTGCTCGCCGCGGTCGTCTTCGGTGGTCTCGAGCTGACCTTCCTCGCTGGCAACCTGTCGAAGATCCTGCACGGCGGGTGGGTCCCGCTCCTCATCGCCCTGGCCGTCATCACGCTCATGACGACGTGGCGCCGGGGTCGGCAGCTCGTGCAGGAGGAACGCAAGGAGCGCGAGGGATCCCTCGCCGAGTTCATCGAGCGCGTCAACACGAAGCACATCCCACGGGTCGAGGGGATCGCGATCTTCCCGCACCCGAACAAGGAGACCACCCCGCTCGCGCTCCGGGCGAACGTCGAGCACAACCACGTCATGCACCGGACCGTGCTCATCGTGTCCGTGCTCACCGCCAACGTGCCGCACGTCCCGCACGCCAAGGCGTTCTTCCGCGACGACCTGGGCTACGAGGACGACGGGATCGACCACATCACCGTGAAGTTCGGGTTCTCCGACGACCAGGACCTGCCCCGTGCCCTGCACGCCGCGTGCCTGGCCGAGGTGCTGGACATCGACCCGGACGAGATGCAGCACGCGTCGTACTTCATCTCCCGCGGCGCGCTCCGGCCGCAGCCGGGCAACCGGGGCATGGCGCGGTGGCGGAAGAAGCTGTTCGTGGGGCTCGCGCACAACGCCGCCGACCCCGCCGCACGGTTCGGCCTGCCGGCGCAGCGCACGGTGACGATGGGCAGCGACGTCGAGATCTGACCGCGGCCGTGGGCTGCGTGCCGCGGTGCTGCTCGTTGCTCCGATGCTGGGCACCGTCCAGGCGGACGGCGTAGCGTCCGGGCAGTCGTTCCGCCATCCGGGCTCCTGCGGCACCGAGCGGAAGCTGCCCCCGATGGCACACGTGCACCCCCTCACCTGGCGACAGGACTCCGCGACGGCGTGGTCCGCGCTCGACGGCGAGACCGTCCTCGGGACCATCGTGCTCGAGCGGCAGTACGAACTGGCCTCGGCCGACAACTCCGTCCGCGGGTCGCACAGTTCGCTCGGCAGCGCGCAGGCGCAGCTCGAGGCCTGGCACCAGTGGTCGACGGCGTCGCCGGGCGACGGCGGGCGCTGAGGCGCGTGCGTGCGGCGCGCGGCGTATGTCGTGCGGCGCGCGGCGTATGTCGTGCGGCGCGCGCGAGTCCACGTGCTCAGCGACACTTCACGCGCACCCGGGGCCGTGAGGTGTCGCTGAGCGCGTGAGGTCGCCGCCGCCGTCAGTGCGAGCGGCGGCGCAGCCGACCGACGCCGAGCACGACGCCCACGACGACCATGCCGAGCACGAGCCCGAAGACGGCGGACACGGCCGTGTCGACGATCCAGGTGACGACCGGGCCGGCGGCCTCCACCGCGTGTTCGACCAGGTGCAGCAGGTCGTACGGCCCGGACCAGAACGTCTCGGCGAGGTTCGCGATCACCAGGTGCCCGCCGACCCAGAGCATCGCCACGGTCCCGACGATGCTGATCACGCGGAACACCGTCGGCATCGCGGCGACGATCCGGGCGCCCGCACGTCGGGTGCGGCGCGACTCTTGCTTCATCATCTGCAGGCCGATGTCGTCGACCTTGACCAGGAGCGCCACCGCGCCGTAGACGAGCGCGGTCATGCCGGCGCCGATGAGCGCGAGGGCCCCGACGGTCGGCCAGAACCCGAGGCTCGTGTCCAGGCTCGCGAGCGCGATGAGCATGATCTCGGTGCTCAGGATGAGGTCCGTGCGGATCGCGCCGAAGACGAGCTTCGGCTCGGTCGTCGGCTGCTCGTCGCCGTGCGCCGCGTGGTGCACCCCGAACCACTCGGTGACCTTCTCGGCGCCCTCGAAGCACAGGTACGTCCCGCCGATCACGAGGAGCCACGGGAGCACCCACGGCGCGAAGGCCGACAGCAGCAGGGCCAGGGGGATGATGATGACGAACTTGTTGAACAAGCTGCCCAGGGCGATGCGCCCGACCACCGGCAGCTCGCGCGCGGGCTCGAGGCCCTGCACGTACTGCGGGGTCACCGCGGCGTCGTCGATCACCACGCCGGCGGTCTTCGCGCTGGCCTTGAGGGCCGCCGAGAGGATGTCGTCCACCACGGCGAGCAACCCGACTGACATGATCCTCAGACTACTGGGACGGTACCTGGGGCTCCGCCTGCGTCAGGCCGTCGTCCGCGCCGTGATCGTCCCGGGTCCGAGGGGCAGGGCGCCGCCGCGGTAGCGCAACGTCTGCGCCGTGCGGACGGTGGCCCGTGCGGCGCCGAACCGCCAGGCCCGGTTGTACAGGTAGACGCCCACCTCGGTGTCGCCGGACTCGGCGACGGCCCACGTACCGGTGCCCCACTGCGCGGGGTGCCCGACGCCGTCGATCGTCACCGTCGGGCGGGCGCCCCAGGTGCACCAGGGCCGGTCGATGGTGAGCGTGATCCGGCGCCTCGTCGTGCCGGACGGCTGCGGGGCGTCCATGCGCTCAGGCTACGGGGTGCCGCGGTCCTGAACGGCCGCAGGATCGGCGTCCGTATGCTCGCGACATGGCTGACTTCTCCGCTGCACAGGCCGCCGTCGTCCGGATCGAGCGCGCCGAACCCGGTCGCTGGGACCTCTCCGTCATCAGCGACGCGGGGGTCGCGATGGGGCACGGCGTGTACCTGTTCGACGCGGCGCAGGACGACGCCGAGGACGAGCAGGCCGCGGCCCTCGACTTCGTGCGCGAGTACGGCTTCCGGTTCGAGCGGGACGCGGTCGTCGCCGACGGTCCGGACGCGTTCTGGGCCCCGCTGCTGCCCGCCGACGCCGCCTAGGAGCCGGCCGGGGCCGGGCCGGTCGCCGCTGCGGACGCCTCGAAACCGATCAGCCACGTGACCCCGAAGGCGTCCCGGACGGTGCCGTCCCAGTCGTCCCACGGTCGTTGCTGCAGCGGGTCGACCACGGTCCCGTCGGTGGCCAGGTCCCCGAACCACCGCCGCAGGACCTCGGGTTTCGCCGCGCCGAGCAGGGAGAAGAGCAGGCCCGACGCCGCGAAGGACTCGTCGTCGGGGCCGGCGTCCGCCGCGAACAGCCGGAGACCACCGACGAGCTCGCCGTGCGCCACGGCGTCGGCCGGACCGTCGTCCCGGGAGAAGTCGGCGTAGGTGGCGATCCGGAGCTCGCCGCCGAAGACCCGCTGCCACCGGGTGAGCGCCACCCGTGCCGTCCCGGGGAGCAGGAAGTACGGTGCCGGTCCGCTGACGTCCATGCGCCGACGCTACGCCCGGTCGTCGGGGACCGCGAGCCTCAGGCGAGCATCGAGAGGGCGCGGTCGACGGCGTCCTCAGGGCGTCCGTCGCCGTCGACCGCCCACCACGTGAGCGCGGCGCTCGCGGCGGCGACCAGGACGTTCGCCCGGACGACCACCTCGAGGTCGGTGTGCGACCGCCCGTCCCGCTCCGCGACGAACCGGACCACGGTCCTCGTCAGGGTGGCGATCGTCTCCGCGCCGACCAGACCGAGCGACGGCTCCGCGCGGATCACCCGGAGTCGGTGCCGCGTCGTCTCGACGACGTCGTCCGGGAAGGTCGCGCCGATCCGGTAGGCGGCACGCAGGGCGTCCGCGGACGTCTCGTCCGCCGGGCGTTCCCGCAGCGCCGCGGTGAAGCGGTCGGCGAACTCGTCGAGGCCGCCCCAGACGAGCGCGGCCTTGCTCGGGAACAGGCGGAACAACGAACGACGGCTGACCCCGGCGGCCGCCGCGACCTCGTCCATCGAGACGGCGTCGAAGCCCTGGTCGTCGAACATCCGGAGCGCGACGAGCGACACCGCATCCGGATCGATCGTGCGCGGGCGTCCGACGGCTCCCATGGCATCCTTTCGGCACTGAGTGCTACAACTGGGTGGTGGACACCGCGCACCTGCGCAGCTCGCGCACCGCGCACCTCGACGAGGAGACGACATGAGCGACACCACCGCCGGACGGTTCGCCGGCAAGACCATCATCGTCACGGGAGCGGGGTCCGGCATCGGACGCGCCACGGCGACGCGCATCGCGCACGAGGGCGGCCGCGTCGTCGCGACCGACGTCGTGCCCGAGCGACTGGACGCGCTCCGGGACGACCTCCCGGGGCTCGCCGTCGAGACCGTCGTCGGCGACGTCGCCGACCCGGCCACGATCGACGCCCTGCTCGCCGCCGCGGGCCAGCGCATCGACGGACTCGCGAACGTCGCCGGGATCATGGACGCGTTCCTGCCGCCGGACGAGGTCGACGACGCCACCTGGGACCGCGTGTTCAGCGTCAACGTCACCGGTCCGATGCGGCTGACCCGGGCCGTCCTGCCCGTGATGATCGGGGCCGGTCGCGGTGCGGTCGTGAACGTCGCGTCCGAGGCGGCGCTCCGGGCCTCCGCCGCCGGGGCTGCCTACACGGCGTCCAAGCACGCGGTCGCCGGCTTCACGAAGAGCGTGGCGTTCTTCCACGGCCCGCAGGGCATCCGCGCGAACGCGGTCGCGCCCGGTGCGGTCGCGACGAACATCGAGGCGCCGATGCGGAGCGAGTACGCGGCCGGTCGGGTCGGACCGATCATGCAGGTGGCCATCCCGCCGGTCGCGCAGCCCGAGCAGCTCGCGGCGGCCATCACCTGGCTGCTGAGCGACGACTCCGCGAACGTCAACGGCGTCGTGCTGCCGTCCGACGGCGGGTGGTCGGTCGTCTGACCCGGTGCGCCGAGCGGGGACCCCCGGTGTCGACGACGACGACGTTGGCGCCGCCGACACGGGTTCCCGCCGACCGGGGTCGGCGGGACCGAGCATAGGGCGGTCCCGCCGGCACCGACGGCTGCGTTACGGCAACCCGCACGCTGCTCGCGTGACCCCGCCGAGACGCCCGCCTGCCTCGAGACGCCCCGGCCCCGTCGAGACGCCCCGGCCCCGTCGAGACGGCCCCGGGGACGAAGGCGTCTCGGCCACACGGGGGCGTCTCTCCGAGCCAGCGGCACCGGCCGAGCCAGCGGGACCGGGACCGGGTCCGATCGCGCCCTACGCCGAAGCCAGCGCGCCCATCTCCGCCACGACGACCCGGAGCCGCGCGTCGAGCTCGTCGCTGTCGCCCACGGTGTCCCGGTGTGCGACCTCGGACAGCGCGGACATCACGAGCCCGACCGCCGTCCGTGCCGTCTGCTCGTCGGTCCGGACACCGACGGTGGCGAGGAGCGACTGCCGCGACTCGGCCATCCACCGCATCACCATCGAGGCCATCTCGGGCCGGAGGACGAGCAGCTCCTTCATGCGCCGACGGTCGGGCGACAGCGGGACGGTCGAGGCGATGAGCGTGCAGAGGTCGTCGACCAGGCGTCCGTCGGCCTCGGCGAAGCGGGAGGCGGCCGACGCGGGGACCTCCACGGTGTCGAGGCCGAGCGCGGCGTGCGCCTTCGACGTGAAGTAGTTGAAGAAGGTCCGCGGGGAGACGTCGGCGTCGGCGCAGATCTGCTCGACGGTGACGCCGTCGAGACCGTGCTCGGACACGAGCGTGAGCGCGGCGTCGTGGAGCGCCTGCCGGGTCTGCTGCTTCTTCCGCTCGCGCAACGTGCACGGCGCGGTGGCCGGGTCCGGTGCTGCTGTGGTGGTCACGTGCACTCCTGGGTGGAGGGTGGGTGGGACGGGAGCGGCCGGTCCCGGTGCGCGGTGCACCCGGACCGGCCGCGTGGTCACCGACGCTGGGTCGGCGTGGAGCCGGTCATCGGCCCGGTGAAGGACCCGGCCTCGGCGGCGGCGAGACCGGCCTGCACCTCCAGCTCGTCAGCGCGGTCGCCGGCACCGTTCGCCTGGTCGTGCTGCTCCTGCAGCGCCGAACGCTGGCGGAGCGGCGGCACCCGGAAGAACCAGGTCAGGACGAACGCGAGCAGGATCCCCCCGAGCCCGACCCAGTAGATCGTCACGGACGAGGCGTTGAACCCCGCCATGAACGGCCGGGTCAGCCGGCTGTCGGCACCGGTCAGGAACGAGGTGTCGTTCGTGCTCGTGGCGTTCGAGTCGGTGCCGCTGCCGTCCTGGATCTCCTCCGCCAGCTTCGGCGTCAGCTCGTCGACCCAGTACGACCGCTGTGAGGCGTCAGACCAGTCGACGGTCACCGTGCCGTCCTGGACACTCGCGTGGGCCTTCGTCGCCACGGCGTCGAGCGCGGCGGCCTCGGCCGCGGGGCTGGCGTCGGCGACCTGCTGGTCGATCACGGTCTGGGCGGCGGCCTCGGGCAGCGCCCCGGCGTCGACCTGGACCTGGACGGCGGCGCTGACCTTCGACACGACCTGCGCGTCGGCGGCCTGCTTCGCCTGTGCGGTTGCGTCGTCGAGCTGCGACTGCACGGTCTTCGTGAGCGGCGTGGTGATCGGGGCCCAGATCTTGTCGATCGCGCCCTGGTTCTCGGCCTTGCCCGCCACGGACGGGTCGAGCGCGGCGGAGAGCGCTGGCTTCAGGTCGGCCTGGTTCGCGGTCGCGGTGAGGATGTTCGACGGCATCACCGAGAACAGGATCGACAGGAGCACGGCGGTGCCGAGCGTGCCGCCGATCTGCCGGAAGAAGGTCGCCGACGAGGTCGCGACGCCCATGTCCCGGGCCTCGACCGAGCCCTGGGACGCCAGGGTCAGCGACTGCATGACCGAGCCGAGCCCGAGGCCGATGAGGAACATGCCGATCATCAGGAACCAGAGCGGCTTGTCGATCGTCATGAAGGTCAGGACGACGTAGCCGGCGGACACCAGGAACGTGCCGATGACTGGGAAGATCCGGTAGCGACCGACTCGGGCGACGATCTGGCCGGAGGTGATCGACGCGATCATGAGCCCGCCGACCAGGGGCAGCGTCGCGAAGCCGGACTCGGTCGGGGTGAGGCCGACGACGATCTGCAGGTAGAGCGGGATGGTCAGCATGGCGCCGAACATCGCGAAGCCGACCAGGAACCCGATGACCGTGGCCATCGAGAAGGTGCCGGACCGGAAGAGCTTGAGCGGGATGATCGCCGCGTCGCCCATCTTCGACTCGACGAGCAGCAGCGCGACGAGACCGAGCGCGCCGATGACGTAGCTCGCGATCGCGGCGGGGGAGCCCCAGCCCCAGGTGCGTCCCTGTTCGGCGACGAGCAGCAGCGGCACGAGCGTGACGATCACCGCCGTGGCGCCCCACCAGTCGACCTTCGGCTTGTCGCCCTTGCCGTGCACCTTCGGCAGGTGCAGGAAGACGATCACCATGATGAGCGCGGCGACACCGATCGGGACGTTGATGAGGAGCACCCAGCGCCAGCCGGTGATCCACAGGATCTCGGAGGAGCCGGCGAGCAGGCCGCCGATGAGCGGGCCGATCACGGACGAGATGCCGAACACGGCCAGGAAGTAGCCCTGGTACTTGGCGCGCTCGCGCGGGGCGAGGATGTCGCCCATGATCGCGAGCGGCAGCGACATCAGGGCGCCGGCGCCGATGCCCTGCACCGCACGGAACGCGGCGAGCATGAGCATCGACGTGGACATCGACGAGAGCACGGCGCCGAGGATGAACACCACGATGCCGAAGATGTACAGGGGTCGGCGGCCGAAGATGTCGGAGAGCTTGCCGTAGATCGGCGTCGCGATGGTCGACGTGATCAGGTACGCGGTCGTGACCCACGCCTGCTGGTCGAGCCCGTGCAGGTCGTCACCGATGGTGCGGATGGCCGTGCCGAACACCGTCTGGCCGAGGGACGACAGGAACATGCCCGCCATCAGGCCGTAGATCACGAGGAGGATCTGGCGGTGCGTCATGAGCGGCTGCTGGCCGGGCGTGCCGGGCGCGGGCGCGCCGGTCGCCGCGGGCGCCTCGGCCGCGTGGCGGCCGTGCTGCACCGGGACGGGTGCGGTGGCGGTCATCGAACTCCTTTTTCTGGCTGTGTAACTTTGCAGACCGCGCAACGATACATCCATTGCTTCCAGCAAGCAACTAATTCGGCGCCGGTACCCTGGCCGCGTGACCGAGGACCGCGCCGCCGCCGAGCGGCTCCTGCACGCGCAGCTCGATCGGCTCTGGGTCCGCCAGGCGCTCCGCTCGTCGCTCATCGAGTCGCGCGGCGGGCTCGACCCGACGGCGCGCGTGATCCTGCGGGCCGTCGACCACTTCGGTGCCGTCCGCTCCATGGCGATCGCCGACGCGACCGGGCTGTCCCGCCCGGTCGTCAGTCGCCGGGTCGCGTCGCTGGTCGAGGCCGGGTACCTCGACACCTCGCCCGACCCCGCGGACGGACGCGCGAGCCTGGTGGCGGTCGCCGACGCCGGGCGACGTCTGCTCGACCGGCTCGACGTCGCCGGTGCCGAAGCCGTCGACGAGCTCACGCAGGCGTTCGCGACCGACGAGCTGCACACCCTGGCCGGGCTGCTGGCCCGCCTCAACGACCGTGCGGACACGGTGCTCGGCATCGGCGCGCCGGACCGCGACGACGCGGCCTGACCACGCGGCCCGCGTCGCGGACGCGACCGGGGGACGGACTGGAGGCTCGTGGCGGGGCCCGCCCGCGCCCCCCACGCGGGGCCGCCCCCCCCCCCGCGGGCCGCCCCCCGGGGGG
>NZ_CP054593.1:3114054-3158693 GCF_013347165.1 Curtobacterium sp. Csp2 | reverse complement strand
GCGGATCTGCGCAGGCATGGTCGCCGAGAACAGCGCGACCTGCTTGTCGTCCGGGGTCTCGGCGAGGATCGTCTCGACGTCCTCGGCGAAGCCCATCTTGAGCATCTCGTCGGCCTCGTCGAGCACGAGGTACTTCAGCTCGGACAGGTCGCAGCCGGGGTACCGTTTCCGCATGAGCACGGACACCGCCACCACCACCGAGACCACCGACGAGGGGCCCGTGGTGACCTTCGCCGACCTCGGCCTGAGCGACCCGGTGCTCAAGGCCGTCAAGGAGATCGGCTACGAGACCCCCTCCGCGATCCAGGAGGCGACCATCCCGACGCTGCTCGAGGGGCGCGACGTCGTCGGCCTCGCGCAGACCGGGACCGGCAAGACGGCGGCGTTCGCGCTGCCGATCCTGTCCCGCATGGAATCGGGCGCGAAGGTGCCGCAGGCCCTCGTGCTGTCGCCCACCCGCGAGCTCGCGCTCCAGGTCTGCGAGGCGTTCGAGCAGTTCGCCTCCCACATGAAGCACGTGCACGTGCTGCCGGTCTACGGCGGCCAGGCGTACGGCGTGCAGCTGTCCGCCCTGCGCCGCGGCGTCGACGTCGTCGTCGGCACGCCCGGTCGCATCATGGACCACATCGCGAAGGGCACGCTCGACCTGTCCGAGCTGAAGTACCTCGTGCTCGACGAGGCCGACGAGATGCTCAAGATGGGCTTCGCCGAGGACGTCGAGACGATCCTCGCCGAGACCCCGGACGACAAGCAGGTCGCGCTGTTCTCGGCGACCATGCCTGCGCAGATCCGCCGCATCTCGCAGCAGTACCTCACGGACCCGGCCGAGATCACCGTCAAGACGAAGACCAAGACCGCGGCGAACATCACGCAGCGGTACCTCATGGTGTCGTACCCGCAGAAGGTCGACGCGCTCACCCGCATCCTCGAGGTCGAGGACTTCGAGGGCATGATCATCTTCGTCCGCACCAAGAGCGAGACCGAGACCCTGGCCGAGAAGCTCCGCGCCCGCGGCTACGCCGCCGCCGCGATCAGCGGTGACGTCGCGCAGGCGCAGCGCGAGCGGACGGTCAACCAGCTGAAGTCCGGCAAGCTCGACATCCTCGTCGCGACCGACGTCGCCGCCCGCGGTCTCGACGTCGACCGCATCACGCACGTCGTGAACTTCGACATCCCCGTCGACATCGAGTCCTACGTGCACCGCATCGGCCGCACCGGTCGCGCCGGCCGCAAGGGCGACTCGATCAGCTTCGTCACGCCGCGCGAGCGTCGCCTGCTCTCGGCGATCGAACGCCACACCAAGCAGCCGCTCACGCAGATGCAGCTCCCGACGATCGACGACGTCAACGAGACCCGCCTGACCCGCTTCGACGACGCGATCACCGCGGCGCTCGAGCAGCAGGACCGGATCACGGCGTTCCGTGACGTCATCGCCCACTACGTGCGGAACCACGACGTGCCGGCCGACGACGTCGCCGCCGCGCTCGCGGTCGTCGCGCAGGGCGAGTCGCCGCTGCTGCTCGACCCCGCGGACGACCAGCTGCGGAACCAGGTCGACCGCGACGGCGCCCGCGCCGCCCGGCCCGACCGGGACCGCGAGGACCGTGGCCCGCGCCGCTCGCAGCCGATGACCGCCTACCGCATCGAGGTCGGGCGTCGCCACCGCGTCGAGCCAAGGCAGATCGTCGGCGCGCTCGCGAACGAGGGCGGCCTGCGCCGTGACGACTTCGGCGCGATCCAGATCCGGCCGGACTTCTCCATCGTGGAGCTGCCGCAGGACATGGACGCCGGCGTGCTCGACCGGCTGTCGGACACCCGGATCAGCGGGAAGCTCATCGAGATCAAGCCGGACCGCCGGGGTGGTGGCGTGCGGCGTGACCGGGACCGGGATGACCGTGGGCCGCGTGGCGGGGGCCGGGATCGCGATCGCGACCGCGACGACCGCGGGTTCCGTGGTGGCGACCGGGAGCGCGCGCCGCGCAAGCCCCGGTACTGAGGCGCCCGGCACCCTGCCGTCGCCGAGACGCCCTGCCGTCGCCGAGACGCCCCCGGATCCGGGGGCGTCTCGCTCGTTCGGGGGCGTCTCGGTGCGTTCGGGGGTGTGTCGGCGCGCGGTTCGCTACACCGTCACGAGCCCTGACAGGGTCCGGCGGCACACCTCGTCCCACGGCGTCGGTTCGATCCCGAAGTGCGCCCGCGCCTGCCGGTCGTCGAGCACGTACGGCGCGGTCCACTGGTACCCGAGCTGTGCGACCTCGCGCATCAGGGGCGTGACCAGGCCGATGGCCCGGACCAGCCCCATCGGCAGCCCGCGCACGGGGACCGGCGGACGACCAGCGGCGTGGAGCACGTCGGTGAGCGCCTGCTCCTGGGTCCGGGGTGGGTTCGACGGGACGTTCCAGGTACGCCCGTGCGACGAGGGGTCGTCGACGGCCGCGACGAGCGTCCGCGCGACGTCCTGCACGTCCGTGTAGGTGTGCGGCCGGTCGGTCCGACCGATCACCGTCACGGCCTTCCCCTGCAGGGCGGCGGGCAACACCCGTGTCACGTGCCCGTTCTGGCCGATGCCGGGTCCGACGTAGTCCGAACCGCGGACCTCGACGGCCCGCAGGCGTCCGGCCTCGTGCGCGGCCCGGGCATCCGCCCACATCCGTGCCCGCAGCACGCCCTTGTGGTCCGTCGCCGCGTCGGGCAGGTCCTCGTGCATCGGTCCGTCGACGGGGCCGTACGGGTACAGGTTGCCGGTGATGCCGTACACGGTCCCGGTCCGCTCGGCGGTGGTCAGCAGGGCGTCCGCGAGCGGCGGCCACACCCGCTCCCACTGCGTGTAGTCGCCGGGGTTGGCGCAGTTGTAGAGCGCAGCGGCGCCCTCGGTGACGCGGGTCAGTGCGCGGGCGTCGGATGCGTCGAGCGCCTCGTGCCGGACCCCTGGCTGGCCGGTGTCGCGGCCGGACCGCGTGACGACGACCACCTCCTCCCCGCGGTCGGCGAGGTGGGCGGCGACGTGCCGCCCGACGGGACCGGCGCCGACGACGACGTGGTGACGGGACATGGTGGCCTCCTGGGTCGATTCGGAGAGCGGTGCTCTCGGAAGCAGTGTGGCGCGCTTCGGCTCCGATTGCAAGAGCGGTGCTCTTGTTTGTGTGCACTGCTCTCGCATGGCATCCTGACGGGATGTCCGACAAGGCCCCGACCGCCCGTGCCCTGGCGCGCGAGACCGTCCGCGCGCGGATCCTCGCTGCGGCTCGGGTGCGCCTGACCGAGGAGGGTCCCGCGCAGCTCAGCCTGCGCGCCGTCGCGCGGGACGTCGGACTCGTGTCCTCCGCCGTCTACCGGTACTTCCCGAGCCGGGACGACCTGCTCACGGCGCTGCTCGTCGCGGACTACGACGAGCTCGGCGCCGCGGTCGAGTCCGCCGAGGCGCCGGTCGACCGCGCCGACCACCTCGGCCGCTGGACGGCGGCGTGCCGGGCGATCCGGACGTGGGCGACCTCCCACCCCGGCGACTTCGCACTGCTCTACGGCTCACCCGTGCCCGGCTACGTCGCACCGCAGGACACGATCGAGCCGGCCTCGCGCACCACGCACGTGCTCATCCGCATCGTCACGGACGCATGGTCCGGCCTGGACGGCGCCGCTCCGCGGATCGGGCACGGTCCCGCGGTGGGCGATCCGGTGCGGACGGCCGCCGCGATCGCCGATGCGGTGGCCTACACACGACAGCGAGGCTTCCACGCCGATCCGCCCCCCGAGGCCGTGCTCCGCCTGCTCATGGCGTGGACCACGGTGTTCGGCGTCCTGTCCTTCGAACTGTTCGGTCACGCCGTCGGATCGGTGTCCGATCCCGACGCCTACTTCGACGAGGTCATCGTCCGTCTCGCGCACGACCTGGGCCTCGTGCACCGCTGAGCACGGTCGGACGGCGGTCCATCGGGGCGTCGGGCTGACAGGTCCTCGTGTGCTGCGGTAGACAGGCTGGTACGCAGCGCACTCACCAGCGCTGTCCGGCAGCAGCAGGGAAGGATGCCGATGACGGCGCTCGACGTCAGCCGCCAGGACCGGCGACGGCTCACGACCGGAACCCCGACCCGGCGTCTCGCCGTGGTCCGGACCGTCGCACTGGTCGCCTCGATCGCCGGCGTGAACTACATCGTCTGGCGCTGGGCCGCGTCCGTGAACTGGCACTCGTGGTGGATCGCGGTGCCGCTGATCCTGGCGGAGACCTACAGCGTCATCGACTCGCTCCTGTTCGCCTTCGGAGCGTGGCGGCTGCGCGAGCGGGGGGAGCCGCCGACGAAGCCGGCCGGGGACGTCACGGTCGACGTCTTCATCACGACGTACAACGAGCCCGTCGAGCTCGTCGTCCGCACCGCCCGTGCGGCGAAGGCGATCACGCACCCGCACAGCACGTGGATCCTCGACGACGGCAACCGCCCCGAGATGCGCGCCGCCGCCGAGTCGCTCGGGATCGGGGTCATCACCCGCGGTGCCGACTGGGTCGATCGTCCCCGCCACGCCAAGGCCGGCAACCTGAACAACGCGCTGCTCGCCACCCAGGGGGAGTTCCTGCTCATCCTGGACGCCGACCAGGTCCCGGAACCGTCGATCCTCGACCGCACGCTCGGGTACTTCAAGGACGAGCGGATGGCGCTCGTGCAGACCCCGCAGTGGTTCGAGAACGTCCCGGACGCCGATCTCCTCGGAAGCCAGGCGCCCCTGTTCTACGGGCCGATCCAGCAGTCGAAGGACGGCTGGAACGCCGCGTTCTTCTGCGGCTCGAACGCGATCCTGCGCCGCGAGGCCCTCATGCAGCTCGGCGTCACCCGCTACGTGCGCGAGGTCGAGGAGTCCGTCGAGCGGACGATCAAGACCTCGCGGAAGCTCCTGGCCCGGGCGCGCGAGACCGAGACCGACCCGCGCGTGCTCGACGCGCTCGACGGGGCCGAGCAGGTCGTCGACCGCGCCCGTGACCAGATCGACCGGGGCGAGCCGCTCGGCGACGTCACGTACGACTTCCAGCGCGGCATCGACGCGATCGCCTTCCGGTTCGCCGCCGCCGACCTCGAGGCGGTCCGCCGTGACCTGCAGGAGCTCGCGGCGATGTCGACCGAGGCGGACACGTTCGCCGGGCTCGACGACGCCGCACTCGACGTGCTCGGTCGGCGCGAGGCCTCGCCCGTCGCGGCCATCGAGTCGATCGCCGTCCTGGCCCGCGCGCTCGACGTCAACCGGGACGACGAGGCGCAGCCGATCATGCCGCTCGCCACGATCTCGGTGACCGAGGACATGGCGACCGCGATGCGCCTGCACGGCCTCGGCTGGAAGTCGGCGTACCACGACGAGATCCTCGCCAAGGGCCTGGCGCCCGAGGACCTGCCGACCATGCTCGTGCAGCGCCTCCGGTGGGCACAGGGCACCATGCAGGTGTTCTTCCGCGAGAACCCCCTCGTGCAGAAGGGGCTCTCGTTCGGGCAGCGCCTCATGTACTTCTCGACGATGTGGAGCTACCTGTCGGGCTTCGCCGCGGTCGTCTACATCGCGGCCCCGGTGCTCTGCCTGTCGTTCGGGGTGGTCCCGGTCCAGGCGTACAGCGTCGACTTCTTCGTGCGGCTCATCCCGTTCCTCGTGCTCAACCAGGCCCTGTTCTGGGTGGTGGCCGCTGGGAGACCGACGTGGCGCGGGCAGCAGTACTCGCTCGCGCTGTTCCCCGTGTGGATCGAGTCCGTGACGAGCGCCTTCGAGAACGTGTTCCGGGGCAAGCCGCTCGGCTTCCGGGTCACCCCGAAGGTCCGCGACGAGTCCGAGCAGAAGCCGCGGTGGGACCTCGTCAAGCCGCAGCTCATCGCGATGGCGGCCCTCGTCGCGTCGCTCGTGCTCATCGGCATCCGCTACCTGACCGGCCAGGCGGAGGGGATCGCGCCCCTCGTCAACTCCGCCTGGGTCGTCTTCGACCTCTTCATCTTCAGCATCGTGATCCGGGCCGTCCGCTACGGCGGTCCCGGCCCCGGGACGGTGCAGTCCGAACACGAGTCCTCGACCGCAGGAGGCCCGCTGTGACCATGCAGCACGTGACCTTCGAGGTGCCGGCCGTCGCCGCGTCCCTCGACGAGGTGCAGGACCGGTTCGCCGCCTGGTGGGAGACGCTCGACGTCGACGACGTGCGGCTCCGCTTCGCGCTCGAGACCGCGTTGGCCGAGATCGCCGCGAACATCGTCGAGCACACGAAGCGCACCGACCGGGTCGAGGGCCGCCGGTACACGGTCGAGCTCCTGGCGACCGACCGCGAACTCCTCGCGGTGCTCACCGACAACGGGCAGCCGGCGGACGTCGACCTGTCCGCGGTGACGATGGCGGACGTCGACGAGGAGAGCGGCCGCGGCCTCGCGCTCGCCACCGCCGCGCTCGACCGGCTCGAGCACCAGCACGTCGGCGGTCACAACATCTGGACGCTGGCGTGCACACGGTGAGGGGCGTCCTGGCCAAGGCCGTCGCGCTCCTCGTCGTGCTCGGGACGCTGCTGCTCGGCGGCGCACTCCCGGCGGCCGCGGTGACGGCGAACCCGGCGACGGCGACCCCGGCGGCGGCGACCTCGGCGGCGGCCTCGGACCGCGGTGCGCTCCCGGCGTCCGACCGGACGTGGTTCGGCCCCGACCTGGACTGGGGCGACGACAGCCCGGACGGCTACGCGGGCCGACTCGGTGCCGTGCCGTCGATGTACGGCGTCGAGATCGAGTACCCCTTCGACCGGAGCGCCCGGAAGGAGTTCCTCCGGGCGACCCGGGCCGCGGCCGCCCAGGGGGCCGTCCTCGTCGTCAGCCTCGAGCCCTCGCAGTCGCTCGGCTCCCTGACCCGCGCCGACGCCGAGACCGCGAACCGCCTGTTCGAGGAGGTCCACCGGCAGTACGACACCCGCGTGCTCGTCCGCTTCGCGCCGCAGATGAACGGCACGTGGGTCCGGTGGGGGCAGCAGCCGACCGCGTTCGTCGACGCCTTCCGTACGCTCGCCCGCGTCGTGCACGCCGGCGACTCGTCGGCCGCGATGGTGTGGTCGCCGTCGTACGGGGCCGGCTATCCGTTCGGGGAGTCCGCCGGCCGCCTGCAGGACCTGTCGGCGACCGACGTGTCGAAGCTCGACACGAACGGCGACGGACAGCTCACCGCGGCCGACGACCCGTACGCGCCGTACTGGCCCGGTGCCTCGAGCGTCGACTGGGTCGGCCTGTCGATGTTCTCCTTCGGCAAGGGCAAGGCCACCGAGGCCGCCGGGCGCGAGGTCCCCCTCACCACCAACGAGGTCCCCGCCGCCGGTGAGGTCCAGGCACGCTTCGACGAGACCTGGGGCTACCAGCAGCCGCAGACCGAGGGGACCTTCACCCAGCGCTTCGCCGTCGACCAGGACCGTCCGATGCTCCTGGACACCGGGGCGCTCTACGACCACTCGCTCGAGGGAGCCGCGGAGCTCCCGGTCAAGCAGGAGTGGTGGCGGCAGGTGATCGCCGCCGTGCAGCAGCACCCCGAGGTCCGCGGCGTCACGTTCCTCGAGACGAACCGCCGCGAGCCCGAGGCCAGCAACCGGGTCGCGGACTGGCGGGACACGGCCGTCCCGGGGATCGCCGGGTCGTTCCGCACCGACCTGCAGGACGCCGACCACTTCGTCTTCGGGCCGGTCACCGAGCGGATCACACCGCAGGACGGCGCCGCCGCCATCAGCCAGGAGTACGAGACCGGCGGCGACCAGATGGCGTGGATCGTCTGGTTGGCGGCCGGTCTGGCGGCGGTGTTCCTGCTCAGCGGCCTCGTCGGTCGCCTCCTGCCGAGCTGGCGCTACCCCGACGACGGCAAGCCCGGGCGCGACCTGCGGCTCGACCTGTTCCGCGGCTTCATCATCCTCGCCGTCGTCATCACGCACATCGAGATCGGCGGGCCGTACTCGTACATCACGCTGCACGCCACGGGCGCGATCACCGGCGCCGAGATGTTCGTGTTCCTGTCCGGCATGGTCCTCGGCATGACCTACCCGTTCGCGATCAAGAAGTTCGGCGAGTGGGTCGCCGCCGTCGGCGCGTGGAAGCGTGCGCGGAAGCAGTACCTCGTGACGCTCGGGGTGATCCTGGTCGTCTTCGCGATGAGCTTCATCCCCTTCCTGAACACCGACGCGATCACGACCTTCACGGACCGGGGGACCGGGACCGGCGGTGTCGGGGCCGAGGGACGCGTGTACGACCTGTACCCGAACGCGATGCAGCTGCTCGCGTACCCGCCGCCCTGGTACGCGATCCGGCAGTTCCTGCTGCTCGAGATGGGCCCGTGGCCGTTCAACATCATGGGACTCTTCGTGGTGCTGAGCCTGTTCATCCCGCTCTTCATGTGGGTGATCCGGCGCGGGTTCTGGTGGGCGCTGCTCGTCGTCAGCTGGGGTGTCTACGTCTTCCAGGCCCTCAACCCCGACTTCCGTCCGCTGAACTCGCAGTTCGAGGCGGTCTTCCCCCTCCTCACGTGGCAGGTCGTCTTCACGCACGGACTCGTGCTCGGCTACTACCGCCGACAGGTCATCGGCGCGCTCACCGGTCGGCTCGGCAAGGTGCTCATCGGCGTCGGCATCACCGGGTACGCGCTGTTCCTGGTCTACGTCTGGGCGGGCAACCAGTTCGGCTTCACCCCGACCCCGTTCCCCGCGACGATGTACGACCAGCTCTACAACACGGCGTACCAGCGCGTGGACCTGCAGTGGGGCCGGCTCGTCGACATCGCGTTCTTCGCGATCGTGTCGTACGCGATCCTCACGGTGTTCTGGAAGCCGATCGCGGCGGTCCTCGGCTGGCTCTGGATCCCGATCGGGCAGGCGAGCCTCTACGTCTTCGTGTGGCAGGTGTTCTTCGCGCTGGCCATCGCGTCGATCCCCGGTGTCGACTGGTTCAACGGGTGGATCGGCTTCGCCGCCCACACCGCGCTGATCCTGCTGGTCTGGTACATGATCCGCAAGAAGTTCCTCTTCTCGGTCATCCCCCGCTGACCCCGCCCGCGCGGTCGTTCCCATCGCGCGTGACGTAGGAAGCCGATCCGCGCATACCTGGTCAGAACGAACGACCTGGTACGCGCGATTCGACCCAGTACGCGCGGATCGGCCTTCGTTGCACGGATCGGCCCGGCATCCGTGGATCCGGCAGCGCGAGCGCGGGTGGGCGGGTGCGGACGCGACCACGGACGGACGGGAGGCGCGGTGCCGGCCGGCACCGCGCCTCCCGTCCGTGGGGTGGTCGCGTGGGGCAGGTCAGGCGAGCGCGCCGCTGTCGGTCGCGAGCGCCTGCCGGACCGGACCCCACGCGGCGAGCCGCTCCCGGACCGCCGCGTCCCGCTCGGTCTCGAGGGCCGTCGCGTGCGCCTGCTCGAGCACCTCGTCGACGACCACGCGCTGCCCGGAGCGCGCCGACGCGATCGCCGCGTCGACCATCACCAGGCTCATCACGTTGCCGTGCACCTCGCCGTCGGGGCGGTGCCCGGACCGGACCGCGCGGACGAACGAGGCGAGCGCTCCCGCGATCTCCGTCCCGACCCCTGCGGCGGGCTCGGGCGACCCCGCTCCGCCGTCGACGACGCTCGACGGGTCGTGGTCGCCGTCCCAGGCGGCCGAGCCGGTCGCGCCGGTGGCCCGCCAGTCGCCGTTCCAGGACGTCTCGTCGCCCGGCGCGCACCACGAGCCGTCGTAGACGTAGCGGACGTCGTCCTCGAAGGTGAACACCGCGGCGGCGTTCGCGTGCCCGCGGTACCAGGACCACGACGGGTTCCACGACTCGCAGTACACCGACACGGGCTCGCGTTCGAGCACGTAGCGGGCGGAGTCGAACGCGTGGATCGCCATGTCGAGGAGCAGGACGTCGTCCATCTCCTCGCGGAAGCCGCCGAAGCGCGGTGCCTTCGCGAACCGGGTGTTCAGGCTCCCGACCCCGCCGAGCGCGCGGACGTGCTGCCGGAAGGCGACGAGCTGGTCGTTGTAGCGGCGGGACTGGGACACCATGAACAGCTGCCCGGTGACCTCGGCCGCGGCGGCGAGGGACAGGGCCTCGGCGACGGTCTGGGCGGCGGGTTTCTCGCCGAGGACCGGCAGGCCGGCGTGCAGGGCGTCCATCGTGACCTGGTGGTGGGCGACGGGCACGGTGATGTCGAGGACGGCCTCGGCACCGGTCTCCGCGAGGAGCGCCGTGAGGTCCCGGCCGACCGGGATCGACGGGGCGCCGGCCAGGTCGGCCCCGGCGCGTGCGGCGTCGAGGTCGAGGTCGACGACGCCGACGAGCTCGACGTCGGGGGCGGCGGCGACGGTGGCGAGCCACGCGCGGCCCATCCCGCCGGCACCGACCTGCACGACCCGCAGCGGGGCGGTCACGCCGGGACCTCTTCGTCGACCGGCTCGTCGTCGAACGGGCCCCGGTAGTGCTGGCCGTCGAAGTACTCGCCCAGGTCGTAGCGGCGGAGCGTCGGCAGCTCGCGCTCCCGGTCCGGCCGGGCCCACTCCGCGCCGTTCGCGACCACGCGACGGACGTCCGGGTGGTGGTACACCGGGAAGTCCTGGTCGCCCGGCGAGAAGTAGAAGATCTTCCCGAGGCCGCGGCGGTAGGTCATGCCGCTCCGGAAGACCTCGCCGCCGGTGAACCCCGAGATGAAGATCAACTCGTCGGGGGTCGGGACGTCGAAGTACTCGCCGTACATCTCCTGCTCGGGGATGACGATCGGGTTCGGGACGCCACGGGTGATGGGGTGCTGCGGGTTCACGGTCCAGACGAGCTCCTGGTCGTGCTCGCTGCGCCACCGGAGCGTGCAGGTCGTGCCCATGAGCTTGCCGAAGATCTTCGACCAGTGGCCGGAGTGCAGGACGACGAGCCCCATGCCGGACAGGACGTGCTTGTGCACCCGGTCCACGACGGCGTCGTCGACGTCCGCGTGGGCGGCGTGCCCCCACCAGGTGAGGACGTCGGTCTCGGCGAGCACGGCGTCGGTCAGGCCGTGCTCGGGCTCCTGCATGGTCGCGGTGCGGACCACGGCCTCGGGCAGGTGCTCGCGGATGCCCGCGGCGATCGCCCCGTGCATGCCCTCGGGGTAGCGCTCGGCGACGTGCTGCTCGACCTGTTCGTGGACGTTCTCGCCCCAGACGGTGACGCGGAGGGGGGTGGTGGTCATGGTGTGTGCCTTCCTGGCTGTGGGAGCGCGGGGCGGGCCGTCGTCACTTGACGGCACCGCCGAGCGCACCGGCGGAGATGTAGCGCTGGGCGACGATGAGCAGGACCGCGGCCGGCAGCGATGCCAGCACGGACGTCGCCATCACCGGGCCCCAGTCGGTCACGTTCGAGCCGATGTAGTTGTAGATGCCGAGCGTGATCGGTCGGACGGCGTCGGTCGACGTCAGGGTGAGCGCGATGAGGAAGTCGCCCCAGGCACCGAGGAACGTGAAGAGCGCCGCGGTGACGATCGCGTTCCGGCTGATCGGCAGGACGATCGACACGAAGGCCCGCAGGTCGTTCGCACCGTCGACGAGCGCGGCCTCGACCAGGCTCGGCGGGATCGACTCCATGAACGCGCGCATGAGCAGCACCGCGAAGGGGACCTGCACGGCGCTGTCCGCCAGGATCAGTCCGAGGTAGCTGTTGAGCAGCCCGACGTTGTTGAACAGCGTGTAGAGCGCGTTCGCGATCACGATCCCGGGGATCATCTGCGTGATGAGCAGCACGAGCAGGAACGCCTTCGTTCCGCGCATCCGGAAGCGGGCGAGTCCGTAGGCCGCCGGGGTCGCGATGACGAGCGTCAGCACGACGGTGCCGAGGCCGATGATCATGCTCGAGACGAAGTTCTGCCCCTGCTGGGCGAACGCCGCCTGGTAGCCGGCGAACGTCGGGTTCCAGGGGAACCAGGTCGCGGTGGCGGCACCGGACGTGGCCTGCAACGACGTGTTCACCATCCAGTAGACGGGGAAGATCATGATCGCGAGGAACACGATGCCGAGGATCGTGAACGGGATCCCCTTGCGGCTCGAACGGGGTCGGCGGGCCCGGGTGCTCCGTGCCGTGGTGATCGCCCGGGTCGCCGTGACGGTCCTGCCTGCGAGTCCGACGCTCATTCGTCGACCGCCTTCCTGGAGATCGCGATGTAGACCATCGCGAAGACGAACGAGACGACGATGAGCACGTTGCTCACCGCGGCTCCGATGCCGAACTGGAAGTTGATGAACGACTGGTGGTACGCGTTCGTGGCGAGCGTCTGCGTCGAGTTCGCGGGTCCGCCGCCGGTCAGGCCGAGGATGATGTCCACGACCTTCAGCGTGTAGACGACCCCGAGCACGATCACCACGCTGACCACCGACCGGATGCTCGGCCAGGTGATGTACCAGAAGGCCTTGAACCCGGTGGCGCCGTCGAGCGCGCCGGCCTCGTAGAGCTCCGGCGGCACGGACTGCAGACCGCTGTACAGGATCGTGGTGTTGAACGGGATGCCGAGCCAGACGTTGACGCCGATCACCGCGATGAGCGCGAGGCTCGGGCTGACCAGCCACGGCACCGGCCCGATGCCGACGACCCCGAGCAGCTGGTTCAGCGCGCCGCTGTCCTGGTCGAGCAGCCACTTCCACACCGCGCTCGAGGCGATGAGGGGGAGCAGCCACGGCAGCAGCAGCAGGCCGCGCAGGAACCCGGACAGCGGGAAGTGCCGCCGGAAGAACAGCGCGAGCCCGAGCCCGAGGACGAACTGCAGGACGATCGACCCCGCAGTGAAGAGGGCGGTGTTGACGACGCTCGTCGTGAAGACGGCGCTCGTGAACACCGAAACGTAGTTGCCGAAGCCCACCCACGGGGCCTCGCCGGTGAAGAAGGTCTTCGTCGTGTAGTCCTGGAACGACATCACGACGTTCTTGACCACCGGGTAGCCGAAGAACAGGGCCACGAAGACGGCGGCGGGGATGACGAACAGCCATCGGGTCAGGCCGGAACGGAGCCGCGCGCGGCGCTGTCCGGGTCGTACGGGGGCCGGGGACGTCGCTCGCGAACGGAGCTGGGTCGAGGCGCTCATGTCAGGTCCTTTGCGTCGAGGACGGGGAGCCGGTCGGGGGACCGGCTCCCCGGATCCGCTACTGGTTCTGTGACTGCGCCTGCTCGAGCGCCTGCTCGGGGTCGGCCTTCCCGGTCAGCGCGAGCTGCACGGCGGTGTAGATCTTCGTGGCGGCCTTGGGCCAGTCCGGGCCGAGCTCGCCGGTGCGGGCCCGGGCGGTCTGCACCGTGGTCACGAACGAGGCGACGTCCTGGTGGTCCTTCGCCCACGCGGCGCCGACCTCGGTGTTCGTCGGCACGTTGCCCGTGACGCCCGCGATGACGTTCTGCATCTTGTCGCTGTTCAGGCAGCCGACGAACTTGCCGGCGAGCTGCATCTTCGCCTCGTCGCCGGTCTGCGGGACGGTGAAGGCCTCGCCGCCGAGCGGGGCGACGGTCGCCGAGCCGGTGCGGGTCGGGATCGGGACGCTGTCGAACTCCAGGTTCTTCGCTTCCTTCAGCGCCGGCAGCTGCCAAGGGCCGTTGATCATCATCGCGGCCTTGCCGGCGATGAACTGGTTGTTGACGTCGGCCTGCGCCCAGTTGATCGAGCTCTTCGACATCGAGCCGTCGTTCTGCAGGTCCTCGACGAGCTGCAGGGCCTGCGCGGCCTCGGGCGTCGCGATGTCCTTCTCGTCACCGCCGTTCGACCAGAAGAACGGCAGGAACTGCCAGGTGCCCTCGTAGGTGTTGATGTTGCTCATCGCGAAGCCGTACGTCGACCCGCTCGTGAGCTTCTTCGCGGCGGCCTTCAACTCGTCCCACGTCTTCGGGGGCTGCACCCCGGCGTCCGCCAGGAGCTTCTTGTTGTAGTACAGCGCGATCGAGTTGGTGACGGGCTGCAGGCCGTAGAGCTTGCCCTCGTACGTGTTCGCACCCTTGACGCCCGGGACGTCGTCGTTCGCGTCGAGGCCGTAGTCGCCGAGATCGGACAGGGCGCCGGAGGCGGCGATCTGCTGCACGTCCGGGTTGTCGAGCATGAGGACGTCGGGCAGCGTCCGCGACGACGCCTGCTGCAGCACCTTCGAGATGAGACCGGCACCGGCGACGTGGTTGATCTTCACCTGGGCGCCGACGGTCTTCGCGCACTGCTGGTAGATGGGGTCGTAGTTGGCGGCGTAGTAGTCCTCGATCGTGAGGGTCTTGGAGCCGCCGCCGGACGAGGCGGACCCGGAGCCGGAGCAGCCGGACAGGACGAGGGGGACCGTGGCGACCACGGCGACCGCGCCGACGAGGGCGCGGATCCGACGGGACGAGGAGTGGAACCGGTGCTTCATTGCGTAGCTCTTCTCTTGGGCGGATGCATGAGGGGACGCCCGGCGACGGCTCCATCGACGTCGTCGTCGCGGTGGTCCTTGGGGCGAGAACGTAACAGCAAAGCGCTTAGCCTGTAAAGCGCTTTTTTTGGAGATCGGCAGGTCTATGCTGACGAGACGCAGGCTGACCACACACAGGCTGACCACACAGGCTGACGAGACAGCACGACCCGACCCGGAGGCGCCATGGCCACGATGCAGCAGGTCGCCGACCGCGCCGGCGTCTCGATCGCGACGGTGTCCTTCGTCGTGAACGGCACGAAGTACGTCACGCCGGCGACCACTGCCCGGGTCGAGGCGGCGATGCGCGAGCTGAAGTTCCGCGGCAACCTCGTGGCACGCGCGCTCGCGAGCCGGCGGACCCGGATCATCGCGCTGCTCTTCCCGACCGTCGGCAACCGGTTCAGCCCGACGACGTCGGAGTTCTTCATGAGCGCCGCCGAGCGGGCGTCCCAGCGCGGCTACCACCTGGTGCTCTGGCCGGTCGACCCCGCGGGTGAGGACCTCGACGACCTCGTGTCGGGTGGGCTCGTCGACGGGGTCGTGCTCATGGAGGTGCGGATGGACGACCCGCGCGTCCGGAAGCTCAGCGAGCTCGACGTGCCCTTCACGCTGATCGGCCGGACCCGGGACAGCAGCGACCTGCCGTTCGTCGACATCGACTTCGAGACCACGATCGAGGACTCCCTCGACCACCTGCAGGAGCTCGGACACCGCCGGTTCGGACTCGTGCTCGAGAACCTCGAGGGCACGCCGATGGCCGGGTACGCCCCGCACCTGCGCGTCGAGGACACCTTCCGACGGTCCGTCGCGGCCCGCGGCGCGGTCGGGACCGTGGTCTACGCCGGAGCCGGCAGCGAGGGCGGACGCGAGGCGGCCCGCGCACTGCTCGACGCCGACCCGGAGGTCTCGGGCGTGCTCGTCATGAAGGACGACTCGTCTGCCGGGCTCCTCGTCGGGCTCTACGCGGCCGGGCGGCGGGTCCCCGACGACGTCTCGGTGCTGAGCATCGCCTCGTCCGGGACGGCGGGCGACCAGCACCACCCCCGCCTGACGACGATGGTCGCCCCGGGTCGCGAGCTCGGCGAGCGTGCGGCGGACGCCCTGATCGACCAGCTCGACGGCGCGAGCGAGGGCAAACCGCACTTCCTGCTGCCCTGCGTGCTCCGCCCCGCGGAGTCGGTGGCCGCGGCCCCCACCGGCGCGACCGCCTGACGGACGGGAGGCACGTGGCGGCGCCGCCACGTGCCTCCCGTCCGTCCGTGCCGGCCGCGCGCGGACGTGCGCCGAGTGCGACGACGGCACCGCCTGCACGCCCTCCCAGGGACGCTTGGTTGTGTGGACTCACAGGTTCGCAGCACCACACGTCGAGGAGGACGGATGGCCATCGACCGGAGACTGTTCCTGCTCGGGGGAGCGGGGGTGCTGCTGCTCGCCGGCTGCTCCACGCGACCCGAGCGCACCACCGTCCAGGACTGGCCGACGGACCCGCCGGACGGCGACGTCACGATCAGCTGGTGGGCCGGACAGGTCGCCTCGAAGGACGGCGGCGACCTGCGACGGCGCCTCATCGCGGAGTTCCAGCGGGAGCACCCGAACATCCGCGTCCGGATCGTCAGCGCACCGAGCGACACCGACACGAACCGGACGAGCCTGACGACGCAGATCGCCGCGGGCAGCCCCACGCCGGACGTGTACCTCGGCGACGTGGCCTGGCCGGGACAGTTCGCGAAGAACAAGCTCGCGACGCCCGTGGACGAGCTCGTCGGGGCGGACTTCTTCGAGCAGTTCCCCGAGGGACTGCGGCAGGCGGCGAGCGTCGACGGGACGTACTACATGTTCCCGCTCTACATCGACGAGTCGTTCTTCCTGTACCGCCAGGACCTGCTCGACAAGCACGGCTTCCAGGTGCCCCGGTCGTGGGAGGAGGTCAAGGACACCGCCGCGAAGCTCGTCGACACCGGTGACGTCAGCTACGGCCTGGCGTTCCAAGGCGACGTGTACGAGGGGCTCACCTGCAACGTGACCGAGTTCGTCGCGGACGCCGGCGGCTCGCTCCTGAACGACGACCTGACCCGGCCGGAGACCACGAGCTCGGAGACCAAGCGCGCCTTCGAGTTCATGCGCTCGCTCATCACCGACGGTGCCGCACCCCGGGCGACCCTCACCTACCAGGAGCAGGACACGAACGACGCCTTCTCGAGCGGACGGGCGGCCTTCCTGCGGAACTGGTCGTACGCGTGGGGGATCGCGAACGGGCCGGACTCCGCCGTCGCGGGCAAGGTCGGGCTCGCCGCCCGACCGACGTTCGACGGCACGGACGAGCACCACTCGACGATCGGCGGGTGGGGGAACTACATCAACCCGCACACCCAGCAGCCCGCCGCCGCGCTGACGTTCGCCCGGTGGATGTCGAGCGAGACCGCGCAGCAGTTCCTGACCCGCGAGGGCGGTGTCCTGCCGGCCCGCAGTGCGAGCCTGGTCAGCGAGGACGCGAAGCGCCAGAACCGGCCGACGTACGACACCGCCGCCGGCATCACGCTCGTGCCCCGCCCGACGTCGACCGCGTACTACCCGAAGGTCTCGCAGGGCGTCTACCAGAACGGCAACAGCATCCTCGGGGGCCAGGCGTCGGTGGACGGCGGCACCCGGGCGATGGCCTCGGCGATCTCGCTCGCCCTGTCGGGGGAGGCGCTGTGAGCGCCGGGACCGCCACCCGGCCCGCCGCACGGACCCCGGGCGCCGGACCGGACGGGTACCGCCGGACCTCGGCCCGGTCGCGCATGGAGCGCATCCGGGCGCGCGGGGCGTGGGGCTTCGCGGCCCCGGCGCTCCTCGTGGTCGCCGCGGTGACGATCTTCCCGGTCGTGTACTCGATCGTCCTGAGCTTCGCGGACGTCGAGATCGGTTACGACGGCTTCAGCATCCAGGGCTTCGGGCTCGGCAACTACGCGGCCCTGCTGCAGAGCGCCGACTGGTACCGGGCGCTCGGCTTCACGGTGTCGTACACGCTCGTGACCGTCTCGGTCGAGCTCGTCCTCGGCATGCTCGTCGCGCTCGTCCTCGAGCGGCTCGGGGCCACCCGCGGGTGGATGCTCGCGCTGATGCTCGTCCCGTGGTCGCTCGTCACGATCGTGAACGCCCAGCTGTGGAAGTACATCTACGACTCGACGTACGGCGTCGCGACGTGGTTCTTCGGGCTGTTCGGGGACGCCCCGGTCATCCTCGGCGAACCGGTCCCCGCGATCACCGGCCTGATGGTCGCCGACATCTGGAAGACGACGCCGTTCGTCGTGATCATCCTGCTCGCGGGGCTCGTGCAGATCTCCGAGGACCACTACGAGGCGGCAGAGCTCGACGGCGCGAACGGGTGGCAGACGTTCTGGCGCGTGGTGCTCCCGCAGCTCACGCCGACGCTGACGATCGCGGTGCTCTTCCGCGTCCTGCAGGCGTTCGGCGTCTTCGACCTGCCGTTCGTGCTGACGAACGGCGGCCCGGGCACCGCGACCCAGTCGCTCGCGATCATGGGCTACAAGGTGCTCTTCCAGGACATCAACATCGGACCGGGCGCGGCCATCGCGACGAGCACGGCGGTCATCGTCGCGGCGGGGTGCCTGCTGTTCCTCCGGGCGTTCCGGAACCAGGCGAAGGGAGGGGACGACTGATGCCCCGGACACGTGTGCGCAAGGGCTGGCGGCGGTGGGTCAACACCGTCAACGTCAGCGGTGTCGTCATCGCGGTGCTCACCGCACTGCCGCTGTACTGGCTCGTCTCGACGTCCCTCAAGCCGTCGTCCGAGATCGCGCAGTCGCCGCCGACGATCTGGCCGCGCTCCCTGACGTTCGACAACTTCGTCACGGCGTTCCGGGACAACGCGCTCGGGCAGTACATGGTGAACAGCGTCGTCGTGTCGGTCTCGACGACGGTGATCGTCCTCGCGCTGTCGTTCCTCGCCGGGTACGCGCTCGCCGGCCGGTGGATCGCGGGGCGGACGGCGATCATGACGTCGCTGCTGATGCTGTCGGTGTTCCCGGCGATCGCGGTGCTGACGCCGCTGTACCTGCTCGAGCGGAACCTCGGGCTGCTCAACTCGTACCCGGGGCTGATCGTGCCGTACGTGGCGTTCAACCTGCCGTTCGCCATCTGGATCATGCGGAACTACCTGCAGGGCATCCCCTCGACGATCGAGGAAGCCTCCGAGATCGACGGCGCCGGAGCCTGGCGCACGGTGCTGTCGGTGATCCTGCCGATGTCGAAGCCGGGGCTCTTCACGGTCGGCGTGTTCACGTTCACCGCGTCGTGGAGCGAGTTCCTGATGGCGCTGACGTTCAACAGCGAGAACTCGTTCCGCACGATCCCGGTCGGCATCGCGCTCTTCGGCACCCAGTTCACGGTGCCCTTCGCGCAGATCTTCGCGGCGAGCGTGGCGGCGACGATCCCGATCGTCATCCTCGTGCTGGTGTTCCGCCGGTCGATCGTGTCGGGGCTCACCTCGGGTGCCGTGAAGGGCTGATGCCGGGCGTGCCCAGGAGACGGACGGGAGGCCCGTGGCTGTCGAGCCACGGGCCTCCCGTCCGTCTGCCGGTCGCCCTGGGCGACCGTGCGCCGCGCGGTCAGCCGCGCCGCGGGTCCCGAGCGGTGTCGGTGAAGAAGTCGGCGTACAGGCCGTTGCTGTCCTGCAGTTCCCCGTACTTCCAACGCTTGCGCATGCGACGGAACGTCTCGATGCGCACCGGGTCGATGCCCGGCTCGGACTGGTACGCGCCCATGGTGCCTCCCCGTCTCCCTGTGTTGCCCCCGATCGGGGGCTCCCACGGAGGACGCTACGGACGTGCGGCCGTCACGTCCGGCAAGATAGGTCGGGAAGTTACCTAGTTGCGCTTGTTGGACAAATGTTCGAGCAGTGTCCTCGCGCGCCCGTAGCCTGCGTCAGGGGGTCGGAGCGCCGTACTCGAGCGCCTCGATCACGCGGTTGATCACCCGCACGTACTTGACCCGGTCGCGTTCCGAGAAGGAGGACAACAGCTCGTGCAGATGCTCGTTGGTGCTGTCCATGGCGGACGCGTAGGCGCGCTGGGTCTCCGGGGTGAGCTCGATGAACCGGCTGCGGCCGTCGTCGGGGTTCGGGACGCGGCACAGGTGCCCGGCCCGCTCCAGGCGGTCGATCGTGCCCGTCACCGCGGGACTCGTCAGGCCGAGGTGCGAGACCAGGTCCTTCACGCGGACCTTCCGCTCCGCGGCCTCCGCGCGAGCGACGAACTGCAGCACGGTCAGGTCCGAGCCGGAGACCGACAGGCGTTCACGGAGTCGTCCACGCAGTGCGCCCATCGCGGCTTCGAGCCGGGTCAGGGCGGCGGTCAGGTCGATCTCGCTCACGTGGTGGTCGCCCCCTCGTCGCGTCGTGGTCCTGGGCGACGTTACGCCGCCCCTACCCCGGAAGCGTATCCAGATAACGAGATGTACCGCGCCATGTGGACAGTCGGAGGGAACCGTGGCTGACCCGCTCATCGAGGCGTTCGCCGCCGAGGCCACGATCGCCCCGGTCCGGTTCGAGGTGTCCGGCACCCGGACCGACCACGCCGTCCGCGACCTCGGAGGCATCTACGCCGGCGACCGGTGGAGCGCGAGCGCGTCCGGCGGCCGGTTCGACTACCGGTACACCGCGATCGGCGACAGCGAGGTGACGATCCGCCGGTCCCAGATGCACGGCGAGATCCGCGGCGTCGTCCAGGGCGGCGGCGACTACGTCGTCACGTGGATCAGCGCCGGCACCGGCGAGGTCGAGGTCCGCGGGGAGCGCTGGCCGATGGAGCGGGACGTCCCCGTGCTGTTCCCCGCGGACGAGGAGTTCTGGTTCACGAGCGCCGACTACGACCAGCGGCTCGTGCACTTCGACCGCGACTTCGTGCGTCGGGTCGCGGCCACCCGCGGCGAGGTCGGCGAGCAGGGGCTGCGCTTCGACGGGTTCCGCTCACCCGAGAAGACGATCGGGCAGCGCTGGCAGGGGGCGCTCACGGCGCTGTCCCGGGCGCTGCGCGTCGGCGGGCCGGAGTCGGACGTGTGGCAGGACGCCAAGGTGTCGGCCGCCGAGGTCTTCCTCGACATGTTCCCCCCGCAGACCGACGACCTGCCCGACGTCCTGGCGGAGCCCCGGAACGCCCGGGTCCGTGCGGCGGTGGAGTACATCCACGCGCACGCGGCCGAGGACGTCAGCATCACGGACCTGTCCGACGCCGCCGGTCTGAGCGTCCGGTCCGTGCAGGAGTCCTTCCGCCGGGTGTTCGACGTGTCGCCGCTGACGTACCTGCGCCAGGTCCGGCTCGACCACGTGCACGAGGAGCTGCTCGAGGCCGGGCCGCACGCCGGTGCCGTGGGGGACATCGCGCGGCGGTGGGGCTTCGCGCACCTCGGGCGGTTCTCGGCGTCGTACGCCGAGCGGTTCGGCGAGTACCCGAAGCAGACGCTCCGGCGCTGACGCGCGGCGCGCGGCGCGGCCGCCCGCGTGGTGCGGTGTGCTCGCGCACAACCGGAAGCACGCCGAGCCGTGGTCTTGCGTGGTGCGGCGTGCTTCCGGTTGTGCGGAGCGCACGGGATGCTTCGACGGGCCCCCTGCGCCGCGCGCGGCCGCGGCGTCAGCCGCGCGCGACCGGCGGCGCCGCCGTGCTGCTGCGGACGCGCAGCGTCGTGCGGAGCCGCACGTGGTCGGTCGTCGGCTCGCCGCGGAGCATCGCGAGCAGCATCGACACCGCGCTCGCGCCGAGGTCGACCAGCGGCTGGGCGACGGTGGTCAGCGGCGGCGTGGTCGTCGACGCCTGCGGCACGTCGTCGAAGCCGACCACCGACAGGTCCTCGGGGACGCGGAGGCCCAGCGCCTCGGCCGCGTGCAGCACGCCGATCGCCGACGAGTCGTTCGCCGCGAAGACCGCGGTCGGCCGGTCCGGCAGGGTCAGGAGCTCGTGCGCGACCGCGGCTGAGCGCTCCTCCTGGTAGTCGCCGGGGCGGATGAGGTGCTCGTCCACCGGGACGCCCGCCGCCGCCATCGCCGCGCGGAAGCCCGCGTCGCGGAGCTGGGACGACGCCAGGTCGCCGCGGCCCTGCAGGTGCGCGATCCGCGTGTGCCCGAGCGCCAGGAGGTGCTCGACGGCCTCGCGGGCGCCGGCGGCGTTGTCGGTGTCGACGGTGGCGTGGCCCTCCGGCCCGGTGTGCGGGTCGATCGCGACGACCGGGATCGATGCGGCGGACATCGCCTCGGACGGGGTGACGACGATCGCGCCGTCGATGAGCGTGCCGGACAGGCGGGACAGCGACCGCCGCTCCCACCCCGGTCGGCTCGACCCGGTGAGCAGGCCGGCGTAGGCGAGCAGCTCGTACCCGGTGCCCGTCGTCGCGGCGGAGATGCCACGCAGCAGCTCGGTCGAGAACGGCTCGAACTCGGTGACCAGGATGCCGATCACGTTCGTCCGGGTGCTCCGCAGGCTCCGCGCGACGAGCGAGGTCTCGTACCCGAGTCGCTCGACGACTTCCTGCACGCGCACGATCGTCGCCGCGGCCACACCGTCCCGGTTGTTGATCACCTTCGACACCGTCGGGATGGACACCCCGGCAGCCCGCGCGACGTCCGCGATCGTGACCCGGCCCGGTCCGGGCGGGGTGTCGAGGGCCGTCTGCATGTGCTCACCGTACAACCGCTCAGGACCCGGCACGGCTCGGGAGCCAGATAAAGAAAACGTTATCGATAACGATTGACAAGCCTGCTCGGCGCCTGGCACGCTCTCCGCAGCGGCATCCGCTGCCGCACGTCAACGACGACACCGAGGAGTTCCACGATGACGAGGAAGATCCGTGCCGCGGCAGCCATCGCGCTGATCGGGGCGACCGCTCTCACAGCGGCAGGCTGCTCAGCGGGCAGCGATGCCTCCAGCGACGGCGGCAAGGTCACCATGACCTTCTGGCACAACTCGACGACCGGTCCGGGCAAGGCCTTCTGGGACCAGACCGTCAAGGACTTCGAGGCGAAGAACCCGAACGTCACGATCAAGGTCCAGGCCATCCAGAACGAGGACCTCGACGGCAAGCTGCAGACCGCCCTGAACTCCGGTTCGGCCCCGGACGTGTTCCTGCAGCGCGGCGGCGGCAAGATGGCCGCCATGGTCAACGCCGGCCAGCTGCTCGACATCTCCGACTCGATCGGGTCCACCGCGAAGTCCGAGATCAGCGAGGGCTCGTTCAAGGGCTACCAGCAGGACGGCAAGACGTGGGCCATGCCGGTCGACGTCAACCCCGAGGGCATCTGGTACAGCCAGGACCTCTTCAAGCAGGCCGGCATCGAGGGCACCCCCACCACGATGGAGGAGCTGAACGCCGACATCCAGAAGCTCAAGGACGCGGGCATCCAGCCGGTCGCCGTGGGTGCGAAGGACGCCTGGCCGGCCGCGCACTGGTACTACAACTTCGCGCTCCGGGCCTGCCCCGAGAGCGTCCTCAACAAGACCGCGCAGGACCTGAAGTTCACGAACTCGTGCTGGAAGCAGGCCGGCGAGGAGACCAAGGCCTTCTTCGACACGAAGCCCTTCAACGACGGCTACCTGACCACCGCCGCACAGCAGGGCGCCGGCAGCTCGGCCGGTCTCATCGCGAACCACAAGGCGGCCATGGAGCTCATGGGCGCGTGGGACCCGGGTGTGATCTCCTCGCTCACCCCGGACGGCAAGCCGCTGTCCGACCTCGGCTTCTTCCCCTTCCCGGAGGTCTCCGGCGGCAAGGGCGCACCCGGCTCGATGATGGGCGCCGTCGACGGGTACTCCTGCTCGGCGAAGGCCCCGAAGAAGGCCTGCACCGACTTCCTCAACTACATGACCGAGAAGCCCGTGCAGGAGGCCTACTACAAGGCCTTCAACGCGATCCCCGCGAACAAGTCGGCGCAGTCGGTCGTCAGCGAGCCCTACCTGAAGACGGTCCTCGAGGCCTACAACAAGGCACCGTTCGTCTCGAACTACCTCGACACCGTCTACGGCCAGAACGTCGGCAACGCCCTCAACACGAGCGTCGTCAACCTGCTCGCCGGCAAGGGGTCCGTGTCGGACATCGTCTCGACCGTCAACCAGGCAGCAGCGAAGGGCTGACGAACCCATGACCACCTCCGTCACCAGTCGCTCCACGGACCAGTCCGGGGCAGCGCGGTCCGGGACGGGGCGTCGCACGGGCGGGGCCGACGGTTCGCCGTCGGCCCCGGCCCGCCGGGCCCGCAAGGGCAACGACGTCCGCACCCGGGTCGAGATCGCCGTCCTCGCCGGACCGGCCACCCTGATGTTCGTCGGGTTCGTGATCCTGCCCGTCGTGCTGGCCGCGTACTACGGCTTCTACAAGTGGCAGGGGTACGGCACCCCGACCGACTTCGTCGGCCTGCAGAACTACACCATCATCTTCACCGACCCGGACTTCCGGGGCGTGCTCTGGCACAACCTGTTCATCGTCGTCGGGTCGCTCGTCGTGCAGGGGCCGATCGCGATCATCCTCGCGCTGCTGCTCAACCAGCGCATCCGGGGGCGCGGCCTGATCCGCGTGCTCATCTTCGTGCCGTACGTCATCTCCGAGGTGATCGTCGGCACCGGCTGGAGCCTCATGCTCCAGTCGAGCGGCGCAGTGAACGACCTGCTCCAGGCCGTCGGGCTCGGAGCCCTCCGGAACGACTGGCTGTCGAACCCGGACATCGCCATCTGGACGCTGCTCGCGATCATCTCGTGGAAGTACATCGGCTTCGCGGTGATCCTGTTCCTCGCCGGCCTGCAGAGCATCCCGGAGGAGCTGTTCGAGGCCGCGCAGCTCGACGGTGCGAGCTACTGGCAGATCCAGCGGCGCATCACGCTCCCGCTCCTCGGCCCGACGATCCGGATCTGGGCGTTCCTGTCGATCATCGGCTCGCTCCAGCTGTTCGACCTCGTCTACATCATCTGGGGTCAGTACATCGCTGCCACCGCCGGGACCTCGACGATGGCGACGTACATGGTCGCCAACGGTCGGCTCTCCGGCAACTACGGGTACGGCAACGCCGTGGCCGTGGTCATCTTCCTCATCTCGCTGGTCGTCGCCCTCGTCTACCAGCGGTTCGTCCTGCGCCGCGACACCGCCGGCGCCCTGACCGAGAAGGGCGACCGATGACCGCCACCGCCTCCATCGTCGCGCCGAACCGCCGCCGCTCCCGTGACCACGGTCCGGTCCGCAAGGAACGCAACCTCGGCACGTACTTCATCGCCCTCGTCTTCATCGCGGTCTGCATCGCGCCGGTGGCGTACATCATCCTGGGCGGCTTCCGCACGAACTCGCAGATCACCGCGAGCCCCGCCGGCCTGCCGAACCCGTGGCAGATCGGGAACTACGTCTCGGTCCTGACGAGCGGTGTCTTCTGGCAGCAGCTCGGCAACTCCGTCGTCGCCGGTGTCACCACCACGGTCGGCGTCGTCGTCCTCGGGCTCATGGTGAGCTTCGTGCTCGCCCGGTACCGGTTCCGTGGTCGCGGCGCGCTCTACTCGCTGTTCGCCGCCGGCCTGATGTTCCCGATCACCGTCGCGATCACCCCGCTGTACCTGCTCGTCAAGGACCTCGGCCTGACGAACAGCCTGGCCGGCGTGATCCTGCCGCAGATCGCGTTCGCCCTGCCGACGACGGTCATCATCCTCGTGCCGTTCCTGCGGGCGATCCCGGACGAGCTCGAGGAGGCCGCCGCGATCGACGGGGCGAGCCGGCTCGGGTTCTTCTTCCGCATGGTCGTGCCGCTGTCCCTGCCCGGGGTCGTGACGGTCGGCATCCTCGCGTTCATCGGCAGCTGGAACAGCTACATCCTCCCGCTGTTCATCCTCAACGACTCGTCGGCGTACACGCTGCCCCTCGGGGTCCAGGCGTTCTCGTCGCAGTACTCGGTGGACACCGCGCGCGTGCTCGCGTTCACCTCGCTCTCGATGATCCCCGCGCTCGTGTTCTTCGCGATCTTCCAGCGCCGCATCGTCGGTGGCCTGACCGGGGCGGTGAAGGGGTGACGGCGCTCGACACGTCCACGCACCCGACGGACGGACGCCAGCCGACGGACGGACGCCACCGGACGGACGGACGGGACGGCGCCCGACCGGGTGACCGCGCTGCTGGCCGCGATGACCCTCGAGGAGAAGACGGCGCAGCTCGTCGGCTACTGGCTCGACCAGAACGGTGTCGTCGCGCCGATGCAGGGCGAGATGGCGGCCGCGCAGGGCGGCGAGACGCTCGCCGACGTGACCCGGCACGGGCTCGGGCAGTACACCCGTGTGTACGGCACCCGGCCCGTCGAGCCCGACGAGCGCGCGGCCTGGTTGTGGGCGGAGCAGCGGCGGCTCAAGCGCGAGACGCGTCTCGGCATCCCGGCGCTCGTGCACGAGGAGTGCCTCACCGGGCTCGCCGCGTGGCGCGCCGCGACCTTCCCGACGCCGCTCGCGTGGGGTGCCGCGTTCGACCCGGAGCTCGTCGAGCAGGTCGGCGCGGTGATCGGCCGCTCGATGCGCGAACTCGGGGTGCACCAGGGCCTCGCGCCCGTGCTCGACGTCGTGCGTGACCCCCGGTGGGGTCGCGTCGACGAGTGCATCGGCGAGGACCCGTACCTGGTCGGCACCGTCGGCTCCGCGTACGTGCGCGGGGTGCAGAGTGCCGGCGTCGACGCGACCCTCAAGCACTTCCTCGGCTACTCGGCCTCGCGCGCCGGACGCAACCACGCGCCCGTGCACGCCGGACCGCGCGAGGTGGCGGACGTGTTCCTGCCGCCGTTCGAGATGGCGCTCCTCGACGGGGGCGCCCGCAGCGTCATGAACTCGTACGCCGAGGTCGACGGCGTGCCCGTGGCGGCCGACCCCGAGCTCCTGACCGGGCTCCTGCGCGACCGGCTCGGCTTCGACGGGACGGTCGTCGCGGACTACTTCTCGGTCGCGTTCCTCGAGGTGATGCACGGCGTCGCCCGGGACCGCGGCGAGGCGGCCGCACTCGCGCTCACCGCGGGCATCGACGTCGAACTGCCGACGGGTGACGCGTACCTCGCGCCCCTCGTCGAGCGGGTTCGCAGCGGCCTCGTCGACGAGGCGCTCGTCGACCGGGCGGTGCTGCGGGTCCTCCGGCAGAAGGAGCGGCTCGGGCTGCTCGACCCCGATGCCTTCGAGGACGAGCCCCCGACGGGCGTCGACCTCGACTCGCCGGAGCACCGGGCGCTCGCGCGGCGGCTCGCGGCGGAGTCGCTCGTCCTGCTCGCGAACGACGGCGTGCTCCCGCTCGGCGGCCCGGTCTCCGGCGCCGCGACGGGCGCGGTCGACGCCGCGGCGGGCGCGGTCGCCGCTGCGGGCGCAGTCCTGCGGGGCCCGGTCGCGGTGATCGGCCCGAACGCCCACCGTGCCGAGGCCCTGCAGGGCTGCTACTCCTTCGCGAACCACGTGCTCGCGACGCACCCGGGTCTGCCGCTCGGGTTCGCGATCCCGACCGTGCTCGAGGCCCTGCAGGACGCCCTCGGGGACGACGCCGTGCGGTACGCCCCCGGCGCCGCGGTCGAGGGCGACGACCGCTCCGGCTTCGCGGAGGCCGTCGCGACGGCGCGCGGTGCCGCGGTCGCGATCGTCGTCGTCGGTGACCAGGCCGGTCTGTTCGGCCGTGGCACCGTCGGCGAGGGCAACGACTCCGAGACGCTCGACCTGCCGGGCGTGCAGCGCGAGCTCGTCGAGGCCGTCGTCGCGACCGGCACCCCGACCGTCGTGGTGCTGCTGACCGGCCGGCCGTACGCGATCGGCTGGATGCTCGACGGCGACCACGCGAAGCCGTCCGCCGTCGTGCAGGCGTTCTTCCCGGGGGAGGGCGGTGGCCTCGCGATCGCCGACCTGCTGACCGGGACTGCGTCGCCGTCCGGTCGTCTGCCGGTCTCGCTGCCCCGGTCCGCCGGTGCGCAGCCGTACTCGTACCTGCACCCGCGGCTCGGGGGCCCGTCGGACGTCACCGCGACCGACTCGACGCCCGTGCGGCCGTTCGGCTTCGGCCTGACGTACACGAGCATCGCGTACGAGGACCTGCAGGTCGACGACGCCGTCGCCACCGACGGTGCGTTCACGGCGTCCGTCACGATCAGGAACACGGGGGACCGGGACGGGATCGAGGTCGTGCAGCTCTACGGGCACGACGTCGCCGCGTCGGTCACCCGTCCGGTCGCCCAGCTGCTCGGCTACGCCCGGGTCGCGCTCCCCGCCGGCGGGTCGGTGCGGGTGCGCTTCGACGTGCCGGTGCAGCGGTTCGCGTTCACGGACCGGGCGATGCGGAAGGTCGTCGAGCCGGGGGACGTGCAGGTCTGGGTCGCGTCCGACGCGGCGGCGTCCCGGCCGGGAGGCCCGGTGCCGACGGGTGGGATCGTCGCCTCCGGGGACGGTCCGGTCCGGCACGAGGTGCCCGGGTCCGCCACGGACCGTGCGGTCGTGCGCGTGACCGGTGCGGTGCACGAGGTGTCGCTCGCCGACCGGCGGACGGTCACCTGGTCGCTCGTCTGAGGGCGCGGGTGCGCTCGCGCACCGCGCGGTGCGCCCGCGCGAGACTCGGCTCTGCGGACACGTTCGCGGCCCCACGGCCGCGAACGTGCCCGCCTGGCCGAGTCTCGGGGGCGCCGCCGACCGGGCACCCGGATGGGACGATGGCCGGGTGCCGCTCGATCCCGACCCCGCCCTGGTGCCCGAACTCCTGGTCACCGACCTCGACCGCAGCCTGGCGTTCTGGCGGGACAGCTGCGGCTTCGTCGTCCGGTACGCCCGCCCCGAGGAGCGCTTCGCGGCCATCGCCCTCGGCTCGGCGCACCTGCTGCTCGAGCAGGTCGGCGTCGGGCGCAACTGGCTCGCGGGCCCCCTCGAACGCCCCTTCGGCCGCGGTCTGAACCTGCAGGTCGCCGTCCCCGACGCCGGAGCGCTCGCGGCCCGCCTGACCGACGCCGGCATCGCGCTGTTCATGCCGGTGGAACACCGGTGGTACCGCGTCGACGACGAGGAGACCGGGGTCGAGCAGTTCGTCGTCGCCGATCCCGACGGGTGGCTCGTCCGCTTCCAGTCGTCCCTCGGCCGCCGACAACGGCCGGTGGACTGACGAGCCCGCCTTCAGGAGACGTGTACACCCGTCGCGAGCCAGCTCGCGAGGACACCGAGCGCCGACACGACGAGCGCCGGCAACAGGGCGACCCCGCCGAGCAGGAGTGCGAACCAGCCGATCGCCCGACCGCGCACGGCACCACGGCGGACGCCCCGCACGCCGAGCAGGGTCACGACGACGGCGACCGGGAGCGCGGTCGCCAGCACCAGACCGATCGCGATCTGCTCGCGGGCGGCGGGCGTGAGGTCCTCCGGGCCGAGGGCGGGCTCCGCCGCGGCGACGGCGAGGTACACCGTCGTCCACACGAGGGCCACCAGCACACCGACCGACCCCGCCGCGCTCCTGCCGGCCCGGTCCCTGGTGAGCGGCGCCCACGGCCCGTCCCGGTGCCACAGGTCGTCCGTCACGGTCGCATCCTACGAGCACGCCGTCGAACTCCCGGGGAGCGCGCGTACCGTCGCGTTCCTCACGACCCTCGAAGGAGCAGGCCATGTCCGACGCCCACGACCCCCGCGACACCACGAACGACCCCGAGGGCACGCCGAAGCCCGACGGTCTCGGCGAGGACGGGACCATCCCCGACCACCCCGAGGGCGTCGCCGCCGGCTTCGCCGGGGACGACTCGCACTTCAACCACGAAGAGGACGAGGCAGCCGAATAGGCGGACGCGACCACACGACGCAACGGGAGGCCCGTGGCGACGCCGCCACGGGCCTCCCGTTGCGTCGCCCGGTCACCACGTCGCGACGGCGACCGTCCGTCGGGTCGGTACCGTGGTCGCATGGCCCGCTTCACGCCCCCTGCCGCCGACGCGATGCGCGCGCGCATCCTGGACGCCGCCCGCGACGAGTTCGCCGCCCACGGGCTGACGGGGGCGCGCGTCGAGCGCCTCGCCGCGGCGGCGGACAGCAACAAGGCGCAGGTCTTCCACTACTTCGGGGGCAAGGAGGGGCTCTTCGACGCGCTCCTCGTGCAGGAGCTCGGCGGGTTGCACGACGCCGTCCCGCTCGACACGGACGACCTGCCCGCGTGGGCCGGACGCCTGCACGACGCGGTCGTCGAGCGGCCGTGGGTCGCGCGCCTGGCGACCTGGCAGCGCCTCGAGCGCACGGACGCGCCGGTCCCCGCGCTCGTCGAGCGGTACGAGTCCAGCGTCGCCGAGGTCGAGCGGGCGCAGCGCGCGGGGGTCCTGCCGCGGTCGTTCCGGCCGGCGGTGCTCCTGGCCCTCGTGCAGCAGCTCGCCGGGGTGTGGACCGCGTTGCCCGCCGAGGCGACGGGCTCCGTGTCCGCCGTGGTGGCCGCGCGCCGTCGGCAGGTCGTCGTGGATGCGGTCGCCCAGCTGCTCGGCCGCTGAACCGCCCAGGACGCGGGACCCGCTAGAGCCGGTCGCGCAGGAACGCCACCTGGCGCTCCCAGTGCCGGAAGCCGCCGCCCTCGTGCCCGTTGTACGGGTAGACGGCGATCTCGCGGTCGGCCGAGCCCAGGGCGTTGTACGCCGCGAAGGTCGTCCGCGGCGGCACGACGTCGTCCATCAGCGCCACGGAGAACAGCGCCGGCGCGGCGATGCGCTCGGCGAAGTGCACGCCGTCGAAGTAGGCCACCGTGTCCCACACCCGGTCGACGTCGTCGCGGTGGACCGACAGGTGCGTGGCGAGCTCGAGGTACGGGCCGCCGACGGCGACGGCCGTTCCGTGCTCCCAGTCGCACAGGAACGCGACGTCGGGCAGCACGGCGACGAGCGGGCCGACGTGTGCCTCGACCAGGGCCGCCGCGGCGAGGGTGATCCCGCCGCCCTGGCTGCCGCCGGTGAGCGCGATCCGGTCGACGTCGACGCCGGGGAGCGTGCGGACCGCCTCGACCAGCCGCACCGCGTCGGTGAACACGCGGCGGTAGTAGTGGTTCGCCGGGGCGTCGACGCCGCTCGCCATCCACCCGCCGACGTGCGGCACGGAGCCGTGCGGGTCGGGCGTGTCCCCGCCGGAGCCCCAGCCGCTGCCCTGCCCGCGGGTGTCCATCACGACGTGCACGAAGCCCGCGAGCGCCCACGACACCCGTTCCCCGGGGAGCCCGCGGCCGCCGCCGTACCCGAGGAACTCGACCACGACGGGCAGGTCCTGGTCGGCCGTGCCCGCGGGGCGGGAGACCCAGGCGCGGACGGGGTCGCCGCCGAAGCCCGGGAACGTCAGGTCCTGCACGTCGAGGGCGGTGACCGGGGTCTCGGCGGGGGTGGTGACGGGCGCGGTGCCGGCACCGGCTGCCCGGGCCTCGGCGATCGTGTCCGCCCAGAAGGCGTCGAGGTCGGCCGGACGCCGCACCTCGGGGCGGTACGCCCGGAGCTGGTCGAGGGGCAGGTCGGTGAGCGGCATGAGGTCCTCCGGGGTCGTTCTGCGCGTGGGATGGCGTTCCGCGCATCGTGGGTCGTTCCGCGCGTCGGAGGACGAACCTTCCGACCTCCGACGCGCAGAACGTCTTCCTACACCGTGCGCGATGGGATCGATCGCTCGCGAGCGGTGTCAGCGCGCGGCGTGTGCCCGGTACTGCTCGAGCACCTCGGGGCGCGGGTCCGCGGGGACGACCGTGGCGGAGACCTCCCACGACGGCAGGCTCCCCGTCAGCACCCACGCGGCCTGTCGAGCGGCACCGGACGCCACGTACTCGCCCGGCTCCGGGATCGACACGTCGCGGCCGAACACCTGCGCGGCGACGGCCCGGACTGCCTCGTTCCGCGCGGCCCCGCCGATGAGCAGCAGTCGGGACACCGTGACGCCGGTGCCCTCGACCGCGGCGAGCCCGTCGGCGAGGGCGCACAGCATGCCCTCGACGGCGGCGCGGGCGAGGTGTGCCCGGTCCGTGGTCGCCGGGGTCATCCCGAGCAGCGAGGCGGTCGCGTCCGGTCGGTTCGGGGTGCGCTCGCCGACGAAGTACGGCACGAGCACGAGCCCGTCCGCGCCGGCCGGCGCCTGCAGCGCCAGCTCGCCGAGGCCGTCGTGGTCGACGGCGAGGAGCCCGCCGATCACCTCGAGCACGCGGGCCGCGTTGAGCGTCGTCACGATCGGGAGGCGCGACCCGGTCCCGTCGGCGAAGCCCGCCACGGTCCCGCTCGGGTCCGTCACCTCGGTGTCGGTGACCCCGAAGACCGTCCCGCTCGTGCCGAGGGACACCGCGACGTCGCCGGGACCGAGGCCGAGGCCGAGCGCGGCCCCGGCGTTGTCGCCGAGTCCCGGGCCGACCACGAGTCCGGCGCGGGCGGTCGCGCCGCCCGGCAGCGCGACGTCGGACCCCAGCGTGCCCATCGCCTCGTCCGGTGCGACCACCCGCGGCACCACGACCGCGTCGTCGTCACCGGCTGCGGCTGCGGTTGCGCCACCCGCGACCCGGAGGCCACGACCGAGGGCGGCCGCGAACAGCTCCGCGTCGTACTCGCGGCGCACCGGGTCCCAGTACGCCGTGCCGCTGGCGTCGGAGCCGTCGGTCGCGAGCGCGTCGAGGTCCGGACCGAGCGGACTCTCGTCCGCCGGGCCGTACCCGCGCAGCCGCCACGACAGCCAGTCGTGGGGGAGCGCGACCGCGGCGACCCGCGCCGCGTTCTCGGGCTCCGCGTCCCGCAGCCAGCGCAGCTTGGTCCCGGTGAACGAGGCCACCGGGACCAGACCCGTCCGGGCGACCCATGCCTCCCGTCCGAGCTCCTCGACCATCTGCGCGGCCGCGTCGGCACTGCGGACGTCGTTCCAGAGGAGCGCGTCGCGGACCACGCGACCGTCCGCGTCCAGCGCGACCATGCCGTGCTGCTGCCCGGCGACCGCGACCGCGGCGACGTCGTCGAACCCACCGGCGTCCACGATCGCGGTGCCGAGCGCGTCCCACCAGTGGCGGGGGTCGACGGAGGTGCCGTCCGGGTGGGACGCACGCCCCTCCCGGACGACCGCACCGGTCGACGCGTCACGGATGGTGACCTTGCAGGACTGGGTCGACGAGTCGACCCCGGCGACCAGGGTCACCCCTTCGGCGGCAGGCCGCCTCAGCGCGCGGAATGCAGCCGCTGGCGCGTCTGCCTTCAATTCCGCGCGCCCATGAGGTGCTCGATCGCGAGCTGCTGCAGGCGCACGAAGCCGAAGCCCTTGCCGCCGAAGTACGCGTCGGCGTCGAAGTCCTCGAACGCCGAGCGGTCGGCGAGGAAGTCGTCGTACGACTCGCCGCTGTTCAGCGTCGGGGTGCTCAGCTCGTCGACCTTCGCGGCGGACAGGGCCTCCTGCACCTCGGGGTCGGCGCGGAACGCCTGCGCGCGCTCCTTGAGGAGCAGGTACATGCGCATGTTCGCCTTCGCGGAGTCCCAGACACCCGTGATGTCCTCGGTGCGCGACGGCTTGTAGTCGAAGTGCCGCGGGCCGTCGTACGCCTGACCGCCCTGCGGGGCGCCGTGCTCGAGCAGGTCGACGAGCGAGAACGCGTTCTGCAGGTCGCCGTGGCCGAACACCAGGTCCTGGTCGTACTTGATGCCGCGCTGGCCGTTCAGGTCGATGTGGAAGAGCTTGCCCTGGTACAGCGCCTGGGCGATGCCGGCCGTGAAGTTCAGGCCCGCCATCTGCTCGTGGCCGACCTCGGGGTTGATGCCGAACAGCTCCGGGCGCTCGAGCGTCTCGGTGAAGGCGATCGCGTGGCCCAGGGTCGGCAGGAGGATGTCGCCGCGGGGCTCGTTCGGCTTCGGCTCGATGGCGAAGCGGATGTCGTAGCCCTTGTCCGTGACGTACTGGGCGAGCAGGTTGACGGCCTCGCGGTAGCGCTCGAGCGCGGCCTGCACGTCCTTGGCGGAGTCGTACTCCGAGCCCTCGCGGCCGCCCCACATGACGAAGGTCTTCGCACCGAGCTCGGCGGCCAGGTCGATGTTGCGGAGCACCTTGCGGAGCGCGAACCGGCGGACCTGGCGGTCGTTCGAGGTGAAGCCGCCGTCCTTGAACACCGGGGCCGAGAACAGGTTCGTCGTGACCATCGGCACGATGATCCCGGTCGACTCGAGGGCGCCCTTGAGGCGGTCGATCTGGCCCTGGCGCTCGGCGTCGGTCGAACCGAACGCGAACAGGTCGTCGTCGTGGAAGGTCAGGCCGTAGGCGCCGATCTCGTCGAGCTTCTCGACCGCCTCGACCACGTCCAGCGCGGGACGGGTGGGGCCGCCGAACGGGTCGGAGCCGTTGTAGCCGATGGTCCAGAGACCGAAGGAGAACTTGTCGTCACGGGTGGGCGTCGTTGCCATGGTGGGTCACCGTTCGTCGTCGAAACAAAATGTTGCCGCGCCCAACATAAGCGGTAGGGTGGATCCTGGCAACACCGGATCGCAAAGGAGCGAGTGGATGGCACAGGACGGACACGGACCGGGTCGACTGCGGGTCGCGATGGTCGGGCACGGCTTCATGGGGGCGGCGCACTCCCAGGCGTGGCGGACCGCCCCGCGGTTCTTCGACCTCGGCGTGGAGCCCGAGATGGCGGTCGTCGTCGGGCGGGACGCCGAGCGCACCGAGGCCGCGCGCCGGCAGTACGGCTGGCAGGCCGCGTCGACCGACTGGCGCCGGGTGGTCGCCGACCCGGACATCGACGTCGTCGACGTGGTGTCGCCCGGCTCCTCGCACGTCGAGGTCGCGATTGCCGCGCTCGAGGCCGGCAAGCACGTGCTGTGCGAGAAGCCCCTCGCCAACACCGTGGCCGAGGCCGAGGCGATGACGGCCGCCGCCGAGTCCGCCGCTGCGCGCGGCGTCCGCGCCATGGTCGGGTTCAGCTACCGCCGCGTGCCCGCCATCGCGCTCGCGCGCCAGCTGGTGCAGGACGGGAGGATCGGGGCCGTCCGCCAGGTCCGCGCGCTCTACCTGCAGGACTGGTTGGCCGACGCCGAGGGCCCGATGACGTGGCGCCTCGACAAGGCGCTCGCCGGTTCCGGCTCGCTCGGCGACATCGGCGCGCACGCGATCGACCTCGTCGAGCACGTCACCAGCGCACAGCTGTCCACCGTGTCCGGCACGCTCGAGACCTTCGTGCACGAACGCCCGCTGATGGCCGAGGGCGTCGGCCTGTCGGGCACCGCGTCGAGCGAACGCGGACAGGTCACCGTCGACGACGCCGCGTTCTTCCTCGGGCGGCTCAGCGGTGGCGCTGCCGACGGCGCGATCGGCACCTTCGAGGCCACGCGCTACGCGACCGGTCGGAAGAACGGCCTGACGCTCGAGGTCAGCGGGTCCGAGGGCGCGATCCAGTTCGACCTCGAGTCGATGAACGAGCTGCGGCTGTACGAGTCGTCGGCGCCCGCGGGGGAGCAGGGCTTCCGCCGCATCCTCGTCACCGAGCCGGAGCACCCGTGGATGGCCGCGTGGTGGCCGACCGGGCACCTGATCGGCTACGAGCACACCTTCAGCCACCAGGTCACGGACTTCGTGCGGGCGATCGTCGCCGGCACCGACCCGCAGCCGTCGTTCGCGGACGGCCTGCACGTGCAGCGGGTCCTCGACGCGGTCGAGCGCAGCGCGGCCGACGGCAGCGCCTGGACGGCGATCCGATGACCGGCGGGAAGAAGGCCCTGGTCGTCCGGGGTGGGTGGGACGGGCACATGCCGGTCGAGACCACCGACCTGTTCGTCCCGTTCCTGCGGGACAACGGGTTCGACGTGCAGGTGTCGGACTCGACCGCGGTGTACGCCGACGAGTCCGTGATGGCCGACGTCGACCTGATCGTGCAGGTCGTCACCATGTCGACCATCGCGGACGACGAGTTCGCCGGACTGCAGAAGGCCGTGCTCGGCGGCGCCGGACTCGCGGGATGGCACGGCGGGATCGCGGACGCGTTCCGGAACACCGCCGACTACCTGCACATGATCGGCGGGCAGTTCGCGCACCACGCGGGCAAGCACCCGTCCGAGCGCACCGGCGAGCAGTCCGACAACTACATCCCGTACACGGTGCACATCACCGAGGCCGGGCACGAGCACCCGATCACGCAGGGCATCGAGGACTTCGACCTGGTGACCGAGCAGTACTGGGTGCTCTCCGACGAGTACAACGACGTGCTGGCGACCACGACGCAGGAGGCCCGGGACTTCGACGCCTGGAACCGCCCGGTCACGGCGCCGGCGATCTGGACCCGGCAGTGGGGGCAGGGGCGCGTGTTCGTCTCGGCGCCCGGGCACCGGCTCGAGGTCGTCGAGTCGCAGCCGCTCCGCACGATCATCGAGAGGGGACTCCTGTGGGCAGCGCGATGAAGGTCGGTGTCGTCGGGGTCGGCGTCATCAGCCAGCAGTACTTCGAGCACTTCCCGGCGCTGCCCGGACTCGAGCTCACCGCCGTCGCGGACATCGACGTCGCCCGGGCGCAGTCCGTGGGCGCGGCCCAGGGCGTCCGCGGGACGAGCGTCGACGAGCTCATCGCCGCGGACGACGTCGACGTCGTGCTCAACCTGACGATCCCGGCCGCGCACGCCGAGATCGCGACCCGGGCGCTCGAGGCCGGCAAGCACGTGTACGGCGAGAAGCCGCTCGCGATGTCGACGGCCGAGGCGCAGCCCGTGCTCGACCTCGCCCGGCGCTCGGGGCTGCGGGTCGGCAGCGCGCCGGACACCGTGCTCGGCACCGGGATCCAGACGGCCCGGCAGGCGCTCGACAGCGGTGCGATCGGCACGCCCGTCGGTGCCGCCGTGTCCTGGTCGGCGCCCGGGCACGAGCTGTGGCACCCGGCGCCCGCGTTCTACTACCAGCCGGGTGGTGGGCCGCTGCTCGACATGGGGCCGTACTACCTGACGAGCCTCGTGTCGTTCTTCGGACCGGTCGTCCGGGTGAGCGGCGCCTCGACCCGCTCCGACCGCGAGCGCAGGATCGCGACCGGACCCGCCGCGGGCACCCCGCTTCGGGTCGACATCGACACGCACGTGGTCGCCGTCCTCGAGCACGCGAACGGCGTCGTCTCCACGGTCACGGTGTCCTTCGAGGTCTGGGCCACCCGGGCGCCACTGTTCGAGGTGTACGGCACCGCGGGCACGCTCGGGGTCCCCGACCCGAACCGGTTCTCCGATCCGGTGTCGATCGCCGATGCCCAGGGGGGAACAGCACGGCCCCGCGAGTGGCGGGACCTGCCGACGAGCGCCGGGTACGCCGACGCCGGACGCGGGTACGGCCTCGCCGACATGGCACACGCGATCGCCACCGACCGGCCGCACCGGGCGTCCGGCGACCTCGCGTTCCACGTGCTCGAGGTGATGGAGGCGGTCTCGACCGCCGCCCGCGAGCACGCCGTGGTCGACGTGCGGTCGCGCGTCGACCGACCGGAGACCGTTCCCGCCGGAGCCGAGCCGAGCACCTGGTGAACGAGCAGCAGGAGGAAGGAAGCAGCATGACGGAGACGACCCGTGCCTCCCGGCCGAGCGTGGCGACGCGACCGGTCACCCTGTTCACCGGCCAGTGGGCGGACCTGCCGTTCGAGGAGGTCGCCCGACTGGCGGGGGAGTGGGGCTACGACGGCCTGGAGATCGCCTGCTGGGGCGACCACCTGGACGTCCGTCGCGCCGCGACGGACCCCGACTACGTGGCGGACCGGAAGGCGATCCTGGAGCGCAACGGCCTGCAGGTCTGGACGATCGCGAACCACCTGACCGGGCAGGCCGTGTGCGACGACCCGATCGACCAGCGGCACGAGGACATCCTCGCGCCGCACGTGTGGGGCGACGGCGACCCCGAGGGCGTCCGTCAGCGGGCAGCCGAGGAGCTGCAGTGGACCGCCCGCGCGGCCGCGGCGCTCGGCGTCACGACCGTCACCGGGTTCTCCGGGTCGTCGATCTGGAAGACCGTCGCCGGGTTCCCGCCGGTGCCGCCCTCGATGATCGACGCCGGCTACCAGGACTTCCACGACCGGTGGTCGCCGATCCTCGACGTGTTCGAGGAGGTCGGCGTCCGCTTCGCGCTCGAGGTGCACCCGTCCGAGATCGCCTACGACTACTGGACGGCGAAGCGGGCGCTGGAGGTGTTCCAGGACCGGCCGGCGTTCGGCTTCAACTTCGACCCGTCGCACTTCGTCTGGCAGGACCTGGACCCCGCCGCGTTCCTGCTCGACTTCGCGGACCGGGTGTACCACGTGCACTGCAAGGAGTCGGTGAAGCAGCTCGACGGCCGCAACGGACGCCTGTCGTCGCACCTGCCGTGGGGCGACCCGCGGCGCGGGTGGGACTTCGTCACCGCCGGGCACGGGGACGTGCCGTGGGAGCGGGTGTTCCGCGTGCTGAACCACATCGGGTACGACGGGCCGACGAGCGTCGAGTGGGAGGACGCGGGCATGGACCGGCTCGTCGGCGGCCCGGAGGCGCTGGCGTTCGTGCGGCAGCTCGGGACCATCGCGCCGCCGGACGCCGCGTTCGACGCCGCGTTCTCGCGCTCGCGCTAGCCGCCGGCCGCGCCGGCGGCCCCGCGCCGCCGGCGCCGGCGCCGCGCCGAGTCTCGGCCTGGGCGACGAGTTCCGCGGAGCGCCGCGCGAGACTTGTCGCTCGTGCCGAGACTCGGCACCGCCCGACCCCGCACCACCACCCCACGAGGAGGACCCATGGCCCGACCGGCCACGACCACGCCCGGCAACGCCGCGCGCGTCCTCCGCATCGTGCACGAGGGCGGGCCGCTCCCGCGCGCCGAGCTCACCCGTCGTACGGGCCTGAACCGCTCGACGGTCCTGGCGATCGTCGGCGAGCTCGTCGAACAGGGGCTCGTGCACGAGGAGTCCCCCGCCCCCGGCGGCCCCGGTGCCGATCGCCCCACAGCCGGCGTCGGACGTCCCAGCGCGATCGTCCGCGCGTCGCCGGACGTCGTGGCCGCCGCCGTCACGGTCGAGATCGACGCCGTCGGGGTGGCCCTCGTCGCGCTCGACGGCACCGTGCGCGACCGGCTCGTCGAACCCCAGCCCAGCGTCCCGAGCGCGGCCGTGGCGATCGACGCCGTCGCCCGCGTGCTCGGCACCCTCACCACCCGGGCGGCACCGGGCCTACGGCTCGTCGGGGTCGGCGTCGCGGTCCCCGGCATCGTCCGCGTCGAGGACGGGGTCGTCCGGGACGCCCCGCACCTCGGATGGCGGGACGAGCCGTTCGCGGGACCGCTCGCCGATCGCCTCGGCCTGCCCGTCCGCGCCGCGAACGACGCGAACGTCGGCGCCTGGGCCGAACGGCTGTACGGCAGCGCCCGCGGCGTCGACGACCTGGTCTACCTCAACGGCGGCGCGAGCGGCATCGGCGGCGGCATCGTCAGCGCCGGCCGACCGTTCAGCGGTGCCGACGGGTACGCGGGCGAGCTCGGGCACACCTTCGTCGCCGCGAACGGCATCCGCTGCCACTGCGGGGCCGTCGGGTGCCTGGAGACCGAGGCCTCGCGCGAGTCCCTGACCGCGGTCACCGGGACACCCCCGGACGACCTCGACGCCCTCGCCGCGGCGCTCGCCGAGGGCCGGGACGAGGTCGAGCGGGTCGTCGACCGGCAGGTCACGGCGCTCGCCACCGCGATCCGGAACGCCGTCCACACGGTCGACCCCGAGGTCGTCGTCCTCGGCGGGTTCCTCGGCGAGCTGCTCGGGCACGTCGGGGACCGCGTCGAGGACGAGGTCCGGGCGCAGACGATGGCCGCCATGACCGACCGGCTCCGGGTCGTGCCGGCGGCGCTCGGCCGGGACGTCCTGGTGCGCGGGGCCGCCGAGCTCGGGTTCACCGACCTGCTCCGCGACGGCCAGGCGACGGCGACCCCGATCCAGGCGGCGCAGGCCCCGGCCCGAGCGACGCGGGTCCCGGCCCAGACGGCCCCGCCCGCCGCCGACACACCGACCACCCCGTCCGACCGCGACGACGCGGTCGAGGAAGCGAGATCCGCATGACCGACATCGCCACCACCCAGCGCGCGAGCGTCCTGCTCGGCACCCAGGACCTCACCGTCGAGGACCGCCCCGTCCCCGAGGTCGCCGCGGGGGACGTCCTCGTCCGCGTCGCCGCCGTCGGCGTGTGCGGCTCCGACGTGCACTACTACCGCCACGGCCGCATCGGGGACTTCGTCGTCGAGGCGCCCCTCGTCCTCGGTCACGAGCTCTCCGGCACGATCACCGCCGTCGGCGAGGGCGTCGACCCCGCCCGCGTCGGGGAACGCGTCGCCGTCGAACCGCAGCGCCCCTGCCACCGCTGCGCGCAGTGCCTGGCCGGTCGCTACAACCTCTGCCCGCACATGCGCTTCTACGCGACGCCGCCGGTCGACGGCGCGTTCGCCGAGTACGTCACGATCGAGGCCGAGTTCGCCCACACCCTGCCCGACACCGTCTCGTTCGAGGCCGGCGCCCTCCTCGAACCCCTGTCCGTCGGCATCGCCGCCGCACGCAAGGCCGGGATCGTCCCCGGGTCGAGCGTCCTCATCGCCGGCGCCGGCCCGATCGGCGTCATCTGCGCACAGGTCGCCCGCGCGTTCGGCGCCACCCGCGTCGTCGTCAGCGACCTCGTCCCCGAGCGCCGCGAGCGGGCGCTGTCCTTCGGCGCGACGGAGGTGGTCGACCCCGTCACGGTGGACGTCACGTCGGACATCGTCCCCGTCGACGCCTTCATCGACGCCAGCGGCGCACCCCGCGCGGTCTCGGACGGCATCAAGGCGGTCGGACCGGCCGGCGCCGCCGTCCTGGTCGGGCTCGGCAACTCCGAGATGGTGCTGCCCGTCGAGCACATCCAGAACCTCGAGGTGACGGTCACCGGCATCTTCCGCTACACGAACACCTGGCCGGTCGCGATCGGGCTGGTCGCCTCCGGACAGGTCGACCTGGACGCACTCGTCACGGGACGCTTCGGGCTCGACGACGTCCGCGAGGCCCTCGAGAGCGACACCGACCCGGCCTCCCTCAAGTCGGTCGTCTACCCGAACGGGGTCCCGTCCGCCTCGTGACCCGCCTCCGTCGCGGCGCGACCAGGACAGGGACTGGAGGCACGTGGCGGGCCCGCCACGTGCCTCCAGTCCGTCCTGCGGTCGTGTCCGGCGACCGCACCTGCCGGCGCACCCGGACCGGGGGCACCGGCGCGACACCGCGACGCGCTACGGTTCGGCCATGACGGCGACACCGGCGGCCGCAGTGCCGCAGCGCACCGACCGACGGGCCCTCGTGTCCTGGGCCCTCTGGGACTGGGGGTCCGCGGCGTTCAACGCCGTCGTCACCACCTTCGTGTTCAGCACCTACCTGGCGAGCCGCGCGTTCGTCGACCCGCGGCTCGTCGCGGCCGAGGGCGCCTCGGCTGCCGCCACCCGCGCGGTCGATCGGGAGCTCGCGCAGAACGCGGCGACCGTCTCGACCGCCCTGACCGTCGCCGGGATCGTCGTGGCGCTCGTCGCCCCCGCGGTCGGCCGGCTCGCGGACTCCTCCGGGCACCGGCGCCGGTCGGTGCTCGTCGCGACCATCGGCATCGCGCTGTCGATCGGGGCGATGGTGTTCGTCGCACCGAGCCAGCCGTACCTCGTGCTCGGCGCGGCCCTGCTCGGGATCGGGACGGTCGCGTACGAGATCGCGACCGTCGGGTACAACGCGATGCTCGGCCAGGTCGCCTCCGGGCCGAAGACCGGCCGGGTCTCGGCGATCGGCTGGGCGGCCGGGTACTTCGGCGGCATCGTGCTGCTGGTCGTGCTGCTCGTCCTGTGCATCCAGGACTTCGGGACGCCCGGCGTGGCCGGGGTCCTGCAGCTGCCGGCGACCGTGGCGACCGGGCAGTGGGACGTCCGCGTCGCGATCGGCATCGCCGCCGTGTGGCTCGCCGTGAGCTCGGTGCCGCTGTTCCTGACCGTCCCCGAGGCCGCGCCGGACCGGACGCAGACCGGCGGCCTGCTCGGGGCCTACCGGGACCTCGGACGCCACGTCGCCCGGCTGTGGCGCGAGCGGCGGAACGTCCTGGCGTTCCTGGTCGCGAGCGCGGTGTTCCGCGACGGGGTCGGGGCGGTGTTCACGTTCGGCGGGATCATCGCCGCGCAGGTGTTCGGCTTCAGTGCGTCCGAGGTGATCCTGTTCGCCATCGTCGCGAACGTCGTCGCCGGGGTCGCGACGTTCCTGTCCGGGCGGCTCGACGACCGGTTCGGCTCCCGGGCGCTCATCACGGTGTCGCTGATCGGACTCGTCGTGTGCGGCACGGCGGTGCTCGCGGTCGGGACGGCCCAGATCGGGTTCTGGGTGCTCGGGCTCGCGCTGTGCGTGTTCGTCGGGCCGGTGCAGTCGTCGTCGCGGGCGTACCTGGCGCGGCTCGCGACGCCGGGCCGCGAGGGGGAGCTGTTCGGCCTGTACGCCACGACCGGGCGGGCGGCGTCGTTCCTGGCGCCGGCGCTGTTCGGGGTCGCCGTGACCGTGACCGGCTCGACGCGGTTCGGCATCCTCGGCATCGTGGTGGTGCTCGTCGCGGGCCTCGTGCTCATGGCGTTCGTCAAGCGGGAGGACGGGGCGGCGGCCGTCCCGCGCGTCGGAGGCTGATCCGCGCGTCGGGTGCCGTTCCGCGCGTCGGAGGCGTTTCCGCTCGTCGGGTGCTGATCCGCGCGTGGTGTGTCGTTCCTTCCGGCACCCCTTGCGCGGTCTTGCCTCCCATTTCACCTGCGATGGGCCGGATCGTCCACGGTGACGGCCCCGTGGCACCCGCTCGGCTCCCGTGCGCCAGGATGGAGGGCATGACCGACCAGCGGATCGCCGTCGTCGTCCTCGCCGCCGGGCAGGGCACGCGCATGAAGTCCTCCACCCCCAAGGTGCTGCACCGCCTCGCCGGCCTGCCCCTCGTCGCCCACGTGCTCCGCACCGCGGCGTCGCTCGAGCCCGAGCACGTCGCCGTGGTGGTCCGGCACGAGCGGGAGCGCGTCGCCGCCGAGGTCGCCGAGCGCGCACCCGGCGCGATCGTCGTCGACCAGGACGACGTCCCCGGCACCGGGCGCGCCGTCGAGGTCGCGGTCCAGGCACTCCCCGCCGACTTCGAGGGCGCCGTGGTCGTGCTCTCCGGCGACGTCCCGCTGCTCGACGCCGCGTCGCTCCGCATGCTCGTGGACGCCCACGCCGGGAACGCCGCGACCCTGGTCAGTGCGATCGCCCCCGACCCGACCGGCCTCGGCCGCGTGGTCCGCGACGCCTCCGGGGCCTTCGTCGCCGTCGTCGAGCACAAGGACGCGACCGACGAGCAGCGCACCATCACCGAGGCGAACGCCGGGATCTACGCGTTCGACGTCGCGCACCTCCGTGCCGTGCTCCCCGGTCTCACGACGGCCAACGCCCAGGGCGAGAAGTACGTCACCGACGTGCCGGCCCTCATCGCCGCGCGCGGCGGAGCGATCGACGTCGTGACCCTCACCGACCCGTGGCTCGTCGCGGGGATCAACGACCGTGCACAGCTCGCCGACGCCGCGCGGGAGCTGAACGCCCGGATCGTCCGTCGGCACCAGCTCGCCGGCGTCACCGTCCAGGACCCCGCGACGACGTGGATCGACCTGGACGTCACCATCGAGGCCGACGCCGAGGTGCTCCCGGGCACCCAGCTGATCGGCGCCACCGCGATCGCGGCCGGGGCCGTCGTCGGACCGGACACGACCCTGCGCGACACCGAGGTCGGCGCCGGCGCGACCGTGAACCGGGTCGACGCGACGCTCGCCGTGATCGGGGACGGTGCCTCGGTCGGCCCGTTCGCGTACCTGCGGCCGGGCACGATCCTGGGCGACCAGGGCAAGATCGGCACGTTCGTCGAGACCAAGAACGCCGTGATCGGGCGGGGCAGCAAGGTGCCGCACCTGTCCTACATCGGCGACACCGAGGTCGGCGAGGACTCCAACATCGGGGCCAACACCATCACCGCGAACTACGACGGCGTGCACAAGCACCGCACCCAGGTGGGGTCGAACGTGCGGACGGGCTCGCACAACGTGTTCGTCGCCCCGGTTAGGATTGGCGACGGGGCGTACACCGGCGCGGGTACGACCGTCCGCAAGGACGTACCGGCCGGGTCGCTCGCGATCAGCTACGCCCCGCAGCGCAACACCGACGGATGGGTCGAGGAACACCGACCCGGTACGCCGGCGGCCGAGGCGGCTCGGCGCGCGCACGGCGAACAGAACACGGCGACCTGACCCGGCCGTCGGCAGCGACCCCGAGCGGGTCAGGGAGTGAGCACCGCACTTGTCCGGAATCAAGACAACCGGCCAGAAACGACTCGTCCTCGTCTCGGGACGAGCGCACCCGGAGCTCTCGGCGCAGATCGCCGACGAACTCGGGGTCGAGCTGGTCCCGACCGACGCCCGCACCTTCGCGAACGGTGAGCTCTACGCCCGCTTCGACGAGTCGGTCCGCGGCTGCGACGCGTTCGTCATCCAGTCGCACACCGCACCGATCAACGAGTGGCTCATGGAGCAGCTCATCATGGTCGACGCGCTCAAGCGTGCCTCGGCGAAGCGCATCACTGTCGTGGCGCCGTTCTACCCCTACGCCCGACAGGACAAGAAGGGTCGCGGTCGCGAGCCGATCTCGGCCCGACTGGTCGCCGACCTGTTCAAGGCCGCCGGAGCGCACCGCATCATGAGCGTCGACCTGCACGCCGCCCAGATCCAGGGCTTCTTCGACGGCCCCGTCGACCACCTGTTCGCCATGCCCGTGCTGCTCGAGCGCTTCCAGCAGATCCTCGACCCGGAGACGCTCACCGTCGTCTCGCCGGACATGGGCCGCGTGCGCGTCGCCGACATCTGGTCCGAGAAGCTCGGCGCCCCGCTCGCCATCATCCACAAGCGGCGTGACCCGCTCGTCCCGAACCAGGTCTCCGTGCACGAGATCGTCGGTGACGTCTCCGGCCGCGTCTGCCTGCTCGNCGACGACCGCGGTGCGTGCCCGGGGCACGAAGACCCCCGCGGCGACGCGGACCCGGTGCCCGTCGAAGGCCGCCCAGCCGAGGACGACCTCGAGCGGCTCACCGGCGAGGCGCCGCTGCACCAGGGCACGCAGACGGACCGGATCGCCGTCGCCTGCCTCGAGCAGCAGGTCGGCCTCGTCCTCGGCGAACACGCTGCCCGCCGCCCGGAGCCGGGCGGCGAGCGCGTCCCGCGCTGTGGTCAAGCCGCGCCGTCGAACATCGACGTGACGGAACCGTCGTCGAAGACCTCGTGGATCGCGCG
>NZ_CP054593.1:3112892-3114044 GCF_013347165.1 Curtobacterium sp. Csp2 | reverse complement strand
GCTTGACCACAGCGCGGGACGCGCTCGCCGCCCGGCTCCGGGCGGCGGGCAGCGTGTTCGCCGAGGACGAGGCCGACCTGCTGCTCGAGGCAGGCGACGGCGATCCGGTCCGTCTGCGTGCCCTGGTGCAGCGGCGCCTCGCCGGTGAGCCGCTCGAGGTCGTCCTCGGCTGGGCGGCCTTCGACGGGCACCGGGTCCGCGTCGCCGCGGGGGTCTTCGTGCCCCGGGCACGCACCGCGGTCGTCGTCGAGCAGGCGGCGCGGCGGCTCCACCGCTACGACCGGGTCGTCGACCTGTGCTGCTCGAGCGCTTCCAGCAGATCCTCGACCCGGAGACGCTCACCGTCGTCTCGCCGGACATGGGCCGCGTGCGCGTCGCCGACATCTGGTCCGAGAAGCTCGGCGCCCCGCTCGCCATCATCCACAAGCGGCGTGACCCGCTCGTCCCGAACCAGGTCTCCGTGCACGAGATCGTCGGTGACGTCTCCGGCCGCGTCTGCCTGCTCGTCGACGACCTCATCGACACCGGTCGCACGATCGCCAAGGCGGCCGAGGCCCTGAAGGCGAACGGTGCCACCGGCGTCGTCGTCGCGGCGACCCACGCGGTGTTCTCGGACCCGGCGAAGGACCTGCTGCAGAGCGAGTTCATCGACCGCGTCGTCGTCACGGACACCCTGCCGCTGCCGGAGGAGAAGCGCTGGGACCGTCTCGAGGTCCTGCCGATCGCCCCGCTCATCGCCCGCGCGATCCACGAGGTCTTCGACGACGGTTCCGTCACGTCGATGTTCGACGGCGCGGCTTGACCACAGCGCGGGACGCGCTCGCCGCCCGGCTCCGGGCGGCGGGCAGCGTGTTCGCCGAGGACGAGGCCGACCTGCTGCTCGAGGCAGGCGACGGCGATCCGGTCCGTCTGCGTGCCCTGGTGCAGCGGCGCCTCGCCGGTGAGCCGCTCGAGGTCGTCCTCGGCTGGGCGGCCTTCGACGGGCACCGGGTCCGCGTCGCCGCGGGGGTCTTCGTGCCCCGGGCACGCACCGCGGTCGTCGTCGAGAAGGCGGAGCGGCGGCGCCACCGCTACGACCGGGTCGTCGACATGAGCTGCGGGGGCGGGGCGATCTCCGCCGCGCTGCTCCGCCGGGTACGTGGGAGCGACCTG
>NZ_CP054593.1:3098925-3112882 GCF_013347165.1 Curtobacterium sp. Csp2 | reverse complement strand
GGCTTGACCACAGCGCGGGACGCGCTCGCCGCCCGGCTCCGGGCGGCGGGCAGCGTGTTCGCCGAGGACGAGGCCGACCTGCTGCTCGAGGCAGGCGACGGCGATCCGGTCCGTCTGCGTGCCCTGGTGCAGCGGCGCCTCGCCGGTGAGCCGCTCGAGGTCGTCCTCGGCTGGGCGGCCTTCGACGGGCACCGGGTCCGCGTCGCCGCGGGGGTCTTCGTGCCCCGGGCACGCACCGCGGTCGTCGTCGAGCAGGCGGCGCGGCGGCTCCACCGCTACGACCGGGTCGTCGACCTGTGCTGCGGGGTCGGCGCGATCTCCGTCGCGCTGCTCGGCCGGGTCGGTGCGCTCGACCTCGTCGCGGCCGACGTGGACCCCGACGCGACCGACGTGGCCGCCGAGAACATCGGGGACCGGGGGATCGTCGTCACGGGTGACCTGTTCGCGCCGCTGCCCGAGCGGTTCCGGGAGGCCGTCGACGTCATCGCCGTGAACGCCCCGTACGTGCCGTCCGGCGAGGTCGCGACGATGCCGTCGGAGGCCCGCGACCACGAGCGGCTCGTCGCCCTCGACGGGGGAGCGGACGGCCTCGACGTGCACCGCCGCATCGCCGACGGGGCCGGGGCGTGGTTGCGCCCGGGCGGGGCGGTCGTCATCGAGGTCTCGGCGGCCCAGTCCGCGGCGTCCGCGGCACTGTTCGCCGCCGCCGGGTTCACCGTCGCGGTCGAGCGCGACGACGAGGTCGACGGGACCTGCGTCGTGGCGGTCCGACCGGCCTGACGCCCGGCAGCCGTCCGCGGACCGTCGTCAGTCCGCGCTGACCTGCACGGTGTGCCATCCCGTTGCGCCGTTCGGCGCCGGAGGCCGTTCGACGCTCGTCTGCACCTGCCCGTCGGTCCCCGTGGCGCGGACCTGCAGCCGGTGCGACCCGGCCGTCGGGGTCCACCGCCACACCCACTGCCGCCAGGTGTCGGCGGACACCGAGTCGGCCAGGGTCGCGTCCTGCCACTCGCCGTCGTCGACCCGGACCTGCACGCCCTTCACCCCGTGGTGCGGCTGCCAGGCGACACCCGCAACGGCGACGGTCTTCCCGGCCGTGAGCGATGCCCCATCCCGAGGCGTGTCGATCCGCGACTCGAGCTTCACCGGACCGCGCTCCGACCAGCCACGCGGGGTCCAGTACCCCTGCGCGTCCGAGAATCGGGTGACCTCGAGCTCGTTCACCCACTTCGTCGCGGAGACGTACCCGAACAGGCCGGGCACGACCATCCGGACCGGGAACCCGTGCTCGGGCGGGAGCGGCTCGCCGTTCATCCCGACGGCGAGCATCGCGGCGGTGTCGGGGTCCTGCAGCACGTCGAGGGGCGTCCCGGCCGAGAACCCGTCGACGCTCCGGGACAGCACCATGTCGGCGCCGTCGCGGACCCCCGCCCGCGCCAGGAGCTCGCGGATCGGGTACCCGAGCCACAGCGCGTTGCCGATCAAGTCGCCGCCGATCTCGTTCGAGACGCAGCTCAGGGTCGCCATGTGTTCCTCGAGCGGGAGCGCCAGCAGTTCGTCCCAGGTCAGCTCGACCTCACGCTCGACCGCGCCGTGGATCCGCAGCTTCCACTGCGCCGGGTCGACCGACGGCACGCGCAGGGCGGTGTCGATCCGGTAGAAGTCGGCGTTCGGGGTGACGTACGGCGTGATCCCGGACACGTCGAGGGACGCCCCGGCGGGGACGGGCGTCGCCGTGGTCGCGGGCTGCGGTAGGCGGATCGCCCGCCGTGCAGCCGCGGCCGCCTGCATCGCCGAGGTCCCGAGGCGGGACGCGCCACCGACCACGACCGCGGCGACGGCGGTCGCCGCACCCCACACCAGGAAGGTGCGACGTTCGGTCGCCGCCGGTCTGGGCGAGGCCGACGGGACGGCTGCTGCGGCTTCCCACCGCCGGAGCCGACGGAGGAGCAGGCGCAGTACGACGATCGCCGCGACCACGCCGAGGACGCTCGGCAGCCCGTCCCACGTGCCGCTGCCCGACCGCGTGGTGACGGCTGCGAGCGACAGCGCACCACCGACCGCGAACACGAGCGCCCCGAACGGCGGACGTCGTCGTTCGAGGACGCCCGCGCCGGCGCTGATGCCCGCCGTGACGACGGCCATCAGGACGAAGAGCGCGGCCTTGTCCCCGGTGCCGAACAACCCCACCATGAGGTCCTTCGCAGCGGGCGGAGCGAGGTCGATGACGGCGGAACCGACGGCGACGAGCGGACTGCCGGCGCCGCCGAGCAGCAGCGCACCGAACTCGGCGACGGCCAGGAACGCGACGACGGCCACGATCCCGCACGCGGCGGCCCACCCGGCCGGGCGGCGGACGGACGTCCCCGGCGGGAGCGGCTCGGCAGCGGGTGCGGAGGAGGTGGAGGGTGGTGCGGTGCTCACCCGTGCAGCGTAGGTCGGCAGGCCGCCGACGGGCTGACAGGCGGCCGGACGGTGGACGGGCGCCGGCGGCCGACCTGCTGTGGTGGAGCGGGGCTTCCCCGGGCGTTCATCGCCTCGTTCCCCGGAACGGGCCAGCGCGGCGACGCCGGACCGTGCGAGGATCGGGATGTGCTGAGCCGACCCGACCGCGTGCCGCGTCGGCAGCGTGCGCAGCAGCGGGCCCAGGAACGAGCCCAGCAGCGAGCACAGCGACGTGCACAGCGGCGGTCCCGCCCGGCGATGTCGGTCGCCCGACGCTTCGCCGCCCTGCGCTGGACGATCGTGGGGATCTGGGTCGCCCTGCTCGTCACCCGCATCGTGGTGTCCACCACCGCGCCGGAGTCCGACCTGTCGTACTTCGGGGTGCTCGAGGCGGTCGCGATCACGGGCGGCCTGGTCCTCATCGCCGTCGCGGTCCTCCGGGCCCGGGCGATCCGACGTCGCCGTGCCGACGAGGCCCTCGCGCTCGCGATCCGGCGCATCGACCCGACCGTCTGGCTCGTGCCCTCGGCGCCGACCCAGGAACTCCGCGACGCCGTGCACGAAGCCCGTCCCGAGACGGCGCTCGGGCAGCGGGTCACCTGGGCGTTCGGCGCCACCGAGGCGTCGCTCTGGGAACTCGAGGAGCGCCGCGCGACCCGGCTGCTCGTGATCCGCTGGAGCCGCATGGTGCACGTCGGACTCGAGGACGTCGTCGGGGAACGGAGCGCCACTGCGGTCGCGCTGCACTACGTCCGGCCGGACGACACGACCGCGGTCGCCACGTTCTTCGTCCGCTCGGCTCCGGGGTCGCAGCGCCTGCTCGGCCGTGGCCCGCGGCTCGAGCGGCTCGTCGCCGACCTGGCTCGCGAGCGCATCGTCGCCTGAACGACCGGGAACGGGAACGGGAACGGGCGAGGAGCCTGCGCTCCTCGCCCGTCGGCCGGTCCGGACCCGTCAGCGGCCTTCGGTCAGTGCGTCGACGGCTCCTGTTCGACCTCGCGCCGGTCGTCGTCGGACCACAGCGTGTGGAACGTGCCGTCCTTGTCGATGCGCTGGTAGGTGTGCGCCCCGAAGAAGTCACGCTGCCCCTGGATCAGCGCCGCGGGGAGCCGGTCCGAGGCGAGGGAGTCGTAGTACGCCAGCGCGGACGAGAAGCCCGGCGCCGGGATCCCGGACGCGACCGCGATGCCGACGATCCGCCGCCAGGCCGCTTCGCCCTCGGCGACGGCGGCCGCGAAGTACGGGTCGACCAGCAGCGACTCGAGCGACGGGTTCTTGTCGTACGCCTCGACGATGCGGTTGAGGAACTGCGCCCGGATGATGCAGCCACCGCGCCAGATCTTCGCGACCGCGCCCAGGTCGATGTCCCAGTCGTACTCCTTCGCCCCGGCGATGATGAGGTCGAAGCCCTGCGCGTACGCGACGACCTTCGATGCGTACAGCGCCGCACGGACGTCGTCGGCGAACGAGTCCGGCACCTCGGCGATGTCCGGTCGGTTCTCCACGCTCCGCTGCACCGCGGCACGCTGGGACGGCTTCGACGACACCGCACGGGCGAAGACCGCCTCGCCGATGCCCGACACCGGGATGCCCAGACCGACGGCGTTCTGCACGGTCCAGACGCCGGTGCCCTTGGAGCCGGCCTCGTCGCGGATGACGTCGACGAGCGGCTTCCCGGTGTCGGCGTCCTGCTGCTTGAGGACCTCACCGGTGATCTCGATCAGGTACGACTCCAGGTCGCCCTTGTTCCACTCGTCGAACACCTGCACGAGCTGCTCGACGGAGTACCCGCCGACGCGACGGAGCAGGTCGTAGGACTCCGCGATGAGCTGCATGTCGGCGTACTCGATGCCGTTGTGCACCATCTTCACGAAGTGGCCGGCGCCGTCGGAGCCGATGTGCGTCACACACGGCTCGCCCTCGGCCACGGCGGCGATCGACTTGAGGATCGGTCCGAGGGTCTCCCAGGCCTCCTTCGAGCCGCCGGGCATGATCGACGGGCCGTTGAGCGCGCCCTCTTCGCCGCCGGAGATGCCGGTGCCGACGAAGTTCAGGCCCTTCTCGCGCAGGTCGTGCTCGCGACGGATGGTGTCGTGGAAGTTCGCGTTGCCGCCGTCCACGATGATGTCGCCTTCCTCGAACCGCTCCGCGAGCTGGTCGATGACGGCGTCGGTGCCCTTGCCGGCCTGCACCATGATGATCGCGGTCCGGGGCTTCGACAACGACGCGACGAACCCGTCGATGTCCTCCGATGCGATGAACCCGGCGTCGCCGTGTTCCTGCATGAGTTCCTCGGTCCGGGCGTAGGTGCGGTTGTAGACCGCGACCGTGTTGCCCTCGCGCGACGCGAGGTTGCGTGCGAGGTTCGAGCCCATCACCGCGAGGCCGATGACCCCGATGTTCGCCTGTCCGTCGTGCTCTGCCACCTGGGTCTCCTTCGTCCTGGATGTTCGGTGCCCAACCTACGAGCCGGACCCTGGGGTCGCACGAGTGTGACGGCAACTGGGGACGGGAACCGGACGCTCTCCTACTGTGGAGGGATGAACGACGTCGCCGTCCTCCCGCCCGTGCTCGTGATGGGGGTCTCCGGCTCCGGCAAGTCGACGATCGGGCAGGCGCTCGCCGACGCCCTCGCCGACCAGGGCCAGCCGAGCGAGTTCGTCGACGCGGACGACCTGCACCCCGCCGCGAACAAGGAGAAGATGCGGCAGGGCACGCCGCTGACCGACGAGGACCGCTGGCCGTGGCTCGACGCCTGCGCGGCCAGGATCGCGGCGGTGCAGGCCTCGGGTCGCCGCTGCGTGATGGCGAACTCAGCGCTCAAGCGCGTGTACCGCGATCGGCTCCGGTCCGCCGCCCCGGACCTGGTCATCGCCTTCCTCGACGGCTCGCACGAGCTCATCGCCGAGCGGCAGTCGCACCGGCACCACGAGTACATGCCGACGTCGCTGCTCGACTCGCAGTTCGCGACGCTCGAGCGGCCGGAGCCCGACGAGACCGCCGTCGCGGTGTCGATCGACGGCTCCGTCGACGACACCGTGGCGACGATCACGTCGGCGCTGTCCGTCACCTCCGGCTGAGCTCGGCGCCGTCGGTCACTTCCGGCTGAGCTCGGCGAGCCGCCCGCGGTACTCCTCGGCGTCGATGTCGCCCCGGGCGAACCGGTCCGCGAGCACGGCCCGGGCGTCGGAGCGCGCCCGCCAGGACCCGCGGCGGAGGACGCCGAAGACGACGCCGAGCGCCACGAGCACCAGGAAGAAGAACAGCGGGAACACGAGGAACGGGAAGCCGGGTCCGTGGGCGTACGGACCGACGGCGGCGATGGACGAGAGTGCGGGGATCACGGTTGCCTCCTGTGGTTGCGTGGTCGTCGCTGGTGCGACACGACGAGCCTCCGGCCTGGAGGCGCGGTGCGCGTCCGCCGGTCGGGCCCACTTCCGGCTGCTCCCGCAGTCGCGGCGGCGCCGCTCCTGCACAGGCGACTACGCCCGGGGGAGTAGTCCACAGATGGTGCGGCGGCCCGAGCCCGGGTGCGCTGCCGCCCCTAGGCTCGCCCCGTGACCACCGACGCCCCCGCTCCGACCACCGGCGACCGCTGCCGGTCCTCGGGGAGCCCGCGGTTCGCCCGCGTCGGTCGGGTGCTCCCGGTCGCGGTCGTGCAGGTCGCCGGGACCCTGCTCGCGTCGCGCATCAGCGGCGGACCCCCGCGTGGGCAGCGGCCCCCGTGGGCGGGCACCGGCGTGGTGGTCGAGCCCGTGGACGTCGTCCCGCTCGCGGTCGTGCTGCTCGTGGTGGGTGTGCTCGTGCTGCCCTGGCGGTGGTCGTTCCCCCGGGTCGTCCTCGCCGTCACGCTCGCCACGACCGCGGGGTACGCGCTGCTGGTGACGCCCCGCGGCCCCTTCGTCGCGGCGCTGACGATGGCGATGGCGAACGCCTGGTTCCGCGGGCACCGGCGCTCCGTCCTCGCCGCGGCGGTCGTCGCCGTCGGGCTGCTGCCGGCCGCCGACCTGCTGACGGGTCGATCGCCCGTGTACAGCCTCGACGCCGCAGTCCTCGCGCTCGCCTGGGCGACCGTGACGATCGTCGTCACCGAACTCGCCCGTGTCCGTCTCGAGCGGGCCGCCGAGCGTCGACGTGCCCGCGCCGAGGTCGAGCAGCAGCGCGCTCGGGACGAGCGCGTCCGGATCGCGCGGGAGCTGCACGACTCGGTCGCGCACAGCATGTCGCTCATCAACCTGCAGGCAGGGGTGGCACTGCACCTCGGGGCGGCCCTGCCCTCGGGCACGCAGGAGTCGCTGACGAGCATCCGGGACACCAGTCGCGAAGCCCTCGTCGAACTCCGGACGATCCTGGGGGTGTTGCGCTCGGCGGACGGCGCCGGTCCCGACCCCGACGGCCGGGTCGTGCCGGAGCGGAACCCGGTGCCGGGGCTCGACCGGGTCCCGGACCTCGTCGACCGTGCGCGGGCGGCGGGCGTCGACGTGACCGCACGGGTCGAGGGCGACCCGACGACCGTCGGCGGTGTGGTGGACCGCAACGCCTTCCGGATCGTGCAGGAGTCCGTGACGAACGTGATGAAGCACGCGCCGGGCCACCGCGTCGACGTCACCGTCTCGGTGGGCGCCGAGGTGCTCGACCTCGTCGTCCAGGACCACCCGCTGCCCGGAGCCGTCCAGCGGTCGACCCGGCTCGGGGAGTCGGGCAACGGGCTCATCGGGATGCGCGAGCGCGCCGACGCGGTGGGCGGCACGATGACGGCCGGACCGACCCCGGACGGCGGGTGGCGGGTGGCCGCGCGCCTGCCCGTGCCGACGAACCGGCCACCAGACCGATCCGAGGAGCCAGCATGACCGAGCCGAGCCCGGCAGGCCTGAGCCCCGCAGGCCTGAGCCCCGCAGGCCTGAGCCCCGCAGGCCCGACTTCCGCAGGTTCGACCTCCGCAGGCCCGACCCCTGCCGACGACGGGGGCGAGCAGATCCGCGTCCTGCTCGTCGACGACCAGGTGCTCGTCCGGGCCGGGCTCCGCGCGCTCGTCGACGCCGAACCGGGCATGACGGTGGTCGGCGACGCGGGCGACGGCGACGCCGCGGTCGACGCCGTCCGTCGGGAGCGTCCGGACGTGGTCCTCATGGACATCCGCATGCCGGGCTCCGACGGCCTCGAGGCGACGAGACGCATCGCCGCGGACCCGGAGCTCGACAGCGTTCACGTCGTCGTCCTCACCACCTTCGAGGAGGACGCCTACGTGTTCGAGGCGATCCGCGGTGGTGCCGCCGGCTTCCTGGTGAAGGACACGGAGCCCGCCGAGCTCCTCCGGGCGATCCGCACCGTGCACGCGGGGGAGTCCCTGCTCTCCCCGAGGGCGACCCGGTCCCTCGTCGCCGCCTACGCCGCGCACGCGAAGCCGAGCGCCCTCGCCCCGTCGCTCGACGTGCTGACGGAGCGGGAGCGCCAGGTCATGCAGCTCGTCGCCCTCGGACTCACCAACGCCGAGATCGCCGAGCGCCTGTTCATCAGCCCGATGACCACGAAGACCCACGTCTCCCGCACGATGATCAAGCTCGGCGCCCGCGACCGCGCCCAGCTCGTCGTCTTCGCCTACGAGACCGGCCTGGCCACGCCCGGCTGGCAGCCCTGACGACCACCCGCTGCGACGGCGGGCGGCATCACCCCGACCGCAATGCGCTGACCGCGAGGTGCGGTCGCACCCCTTCGTCCTCGCGCTCCCGCACGTCGACGACGGTGAACCCGGCGTCCTCGACCGCCGCGACCAGGCGCTCCGCCGGCCACCGCCACGCCGTCGTCACCGCGTGGTCGAACGGCTCCAGGACGGCACCGGCGAAGGCACCGACGAGCAGCCCGCCACCGGCGTCGAGCACCCGGTGGAACTCCGCGAGGGCGACCGGGACGGCCTCCGGCTCGTGGTGCACGAGCGAGTACCACGAGAGCACCCCGCCCACGCTCCCGGGCGGCAGCCCGGTCGACTCGAGCGTGGCCCGACGCACCTCCACGTCCGGAGCCGTCCGCCGCGCGATCGCGACGAACTCCGGGACCGCGTCGAGCCCGACGACCCGGTGTCCGAGACCGGTCAGGTGCGCGGTCCAGTGCCCGGGCCCGCACCCGGCGTCGACGACGACCCCGTGGCAGCCGGCCGCCCACTGTTCGACGTGGGTGCGGTCGGCGGGGTGTACAGCCTGCATCGATCCCAGCACTGCCGCGTACTCCTGGGCGCGTCCGCCGTACGCCCGTGCCACTCGGTCATCCACGCGACGACCGTATCGTCACCCGCATCGCTGCCCTGTGGTCTCGGTCACGAGGACCGGCCACAGGGCAGCGGCGGGCAGGCCGAGCGTGCGAGCGACTGCGCGGACCGTCAGCCGCGGTCGGACGCCCTCTGGATCCGACGACGGCGGAACAGGACGGTCAGTCCCGCCAGGAGCAGCCCGAGTCCCACGACGGCGGCCGTCCCGATCTCAGCACCGGTGAAGGCGAGGCGCGACCCGCTGATCCTCGACGCTCCGTCGTCCTGCCCGGCGGTCAGACCCGGTCCGGAGCCGGAGCCGGAGCCGGAGCCGGAGCCGGAGCCGGTGCCGGAGCCGGTGCCTTGTCCGCCCGTGTCCGGGACGCCGACGCCCGCGTCCGGATCGCCTCCGTCGCCTCCGTCGCCTCCGTCGCTCCCGTCGCCGTCCTCGGCGACGAAGCCGGCGTCGATCGTCACGTCGTGGGTCACCCCGACGAGGCCCTCGCCGGGTTCCGATCGGCGCGTCAGTTCGACGGGGTCGGTCGTCCCGTCCTCGTCCACGTCGGAGTCCAGCGCGGCCTCGTCCCCGGCGTGACGGATGGTCGGGCGGAGCCCTTCGGGTACGGTGACGTGGACCCGGTAGGCCCCTGGCCGCAGTCCGTCGAACCGGTAGTCGCCGTCCTCGCCGGTGGTCCCACGCTGGTCGACCGACGTTCCTCGGTCGTCCTCGCCGGTGATCTCGACGGGGACGCCCGCGAGACCCGGTTCGTCGTCGTCCTGCAAGCCGTCGCCGTTGCGGTCGGACCAGACACGGTCACCGATCGCTCCGGCGACCACCCGCACGGTCGAGGGGTTGGACTGCACGGGCAGGGCGAGGTTCGACGCGCGGAGACCGAACCGGTTCCCGTACCGATCGCCGTCGCGGGAGCCGTGTGTCGCGAGGGAGACCCGGTGGGACACGGTCGCACCGCTCGCCACCGGGCTGCTGCGGAGGATCCGCAGGGCCGTGACCTCCGACCAGCCGTCCGGGCAGCCGGACGTCCCGAACTCCGTCTCCGCGCACCACCGGGTCGCCCCGTGCGGCTGGTTGCTCGGGTCGGCTCCGTCGAGTGCCACGTCCTCCGCGGCACGGTGGGTGTAGCGGACCGATTCACCGGCGTCCGCGTCGACGGCCACCGGCTGCGCGAGCTCGACGCTTCCGTGGAACGCCGTGCCGTACGGGTCACCACGGTGCGGCAGGACGTCGATCACGTCGAGGTCCCGCAGATCGGTGTCGTCGGTGTTCGTGGCGCGGAGGTCCCACTCGACCGCGTCGCCGGCGACGACGACCGGCGCCGGTGCGGTCTTCTCGACGCCGACGCCCCCGGTCGTGACGACGCGCAACCCGCGCTCCGCCGTGCGCCAGCGTTCGTCGGAACGGTCGGTGGGCGCCGAGACGACCACGGAGTTGGTGATCGACCCGGCGGGCGCACCCTGCTCGACCACGGCAGAGTAGGTGATGGGTGCGATCCGCTCACCGGGCGTCACGTCGTCCAGCGTCCACGTGAGTCGTTGCCGGGTCGATCCGTCCTCGGCCGTGACGGTGTCGACCACGGGCGTGAGTGATGCGCTGTCCGGGACGAACGAGGTGTGCCCGGGCAGGACGTCCCGGACCGTCATCGCGGTCGGCCGGCCGTCCGCCAGGCCGTTCGTCAGCGTCGGGCGCAGGACGAAGTCGACCGTGTTGCCCGCCAGGACGGTGGCGGTGGTGTCCGGGGTGTCCTCGGCGTTCGACCCGGGGTCGACGACCGCCTTGGTGACGCGGGCGAGGTCCTCGGTCAGCACGACGCTGTCGGCGAGTCCTCCGGCGCCGAGCACCGGGTCCTGCTGGTCGTGCACCCACCCCGGTCGGTGGTCGCCGAAGTGCACGTGCGCGAAGTCGTACGCGCGCGTCCCGTCGGGGGACCGGAGCGTGGTGACGGTCGTGTACAGCGCGCCGTTGCCACCCCCGCGCACGTCGCCGGTGACCCGGACGGCACCGACCGCGGCCACACCGCCCGGTACGGCGGCGGGGTCGTCGAACCAGGGGCCGTCGGCGTCGTCGCAGGTCCGACGCTGGCCGTCCGCGGGCTCGTGCATCGCGTACGCCGCGTACTGCACCCGGGCGTGCTCGAGACCGCTGCTCCACGCGGGCGACCGTCCCGACACCGCGGTCAGCCGCTGCGTGCGCCGGTCGAAGGTGTCGCAGAGGACGGTGTCCACGAAGGGCCGGAGCCCGGGGTTCGACACGGCGACGTCGCTCCGGAGCAGCGTGCCACCCGTGGCCCAGGGGTCACCTTCCTTCGCCGATCCCGCCGTCGTCGTGCGGCCGTCGTCGCCGAGTCGCCAGAGGCGCTTCCCCGCGGAGCCGGAAGCGAGCTCGACGAGGTTCCGACGGGCCTCGTTGTCCTCGAGGGGCTCGGCGCCGCCGGGGAAGTTCGGGGTCCCAGCCGACGAAGTTGTCTGCAGCGGGATGAACGTGTTGACGGACTCGACGGAGGTCGGTGCCTCGGGCGTCGGCATCCAGAAGCTGATCCAGCCGCTCACGACGTAGGGCTTCGCGCCGCCGCTGATCGGGCCGCCGGCCAGGTTCCGGGTCGGCATCCGGCCGGCGTCGGTGACCGCGCCGCTGATCGTCACCGTGACGGGCTGTCCGGCAGCGCCCTGGGCGCACGAGATCTGCCCGGAGTCCGCGACGGACCCGCTCCCGCCACCCCGCCCACCGGGCAGACCGCCGAAGGCCACACCGTCCTCGCCGTTCCGGCCGCACACCGGCCGACCACCGTTCCAGAGCACGGCGCCGGACGGCCGGTCACCGAGCAGCCGCGAGACGTCGTCCGTGAACGACATGTCGCCGGAGCTCCGCTCGAAGCCGAGGAGCCCTTGACCCGGGACGACGGGGAGCCAGTCGACGGTCATCGGGTAGACGAGCTGGACACCCGGCGAGCCGTCAGGGCCGGGTACGTCCGTCCGCAGGACCGAACCGACGACCTTCTTCGACAGGTTGTAGCGCGGAGCCGCTGACACCGTGGTCGCCGGTGCCTGCACGGCCGGTGTCGACTCCACGCCCTCGGCGCTGGCCGTACCCGACACCGTGACGTGGTCACCGTGCCGCAGATCGCCGGACAGGGTGAGCGCGACCGGGACGGCGGTGGCGTGCCCCTCGGTCACGTCGCCGAGACGGCAGGTCAACCGCTGGCCGTCGATCAGCGAACCGGGCGCACAGGCCAGCGGGACTGCCTCCCAGGTCGTTCCGGACGGAGCGTCGATCACGAACCGCTCGTCGCGAGCGGTTCCGCCCGTCGCGTTCACCGTCACCCGGTAGGTGATCGTGTCCCCGGTCCGCGTGAGGCCGTTCGCGGGACCGCTGTCACCGCCCGGCTGGTCGTCCGGCGTGAACGGGCCGCGACCGTCCGCGGCGACCTCGAGAGCCAGCGCGACGGACGTCGCCCGTGGCGCGGGCTCGTCCGCGTCGACGGATCCGGCAGCGGCCGCAGGACCGGTCACCATCGCACACTGGGCGGCCAGCGCGGCCAGTGCGACCAGGGCGGCCAGCGCGGACAGGCGTCCGGCGGGACGGGCGGATGGACGACGACGGGACATGACGCTCCTCGGACACGGGGACGGGACCCCTCATCCGTAGGGCGTACGACATGCGCTCGACAAGCCCTTCACATGTCACATACGATCGAGGGTGGCCAGCTCGCGCCGTCAGAGCTTGAACGTCGCCCGCGGGATGTCCGACACGATCCGGTGGGCGGTGCGCACCGCGTCCTCCTCGCTGAGCTGGTGCGTCACGACGAGCGAGGCCAGGTACGCCGCGTCCGCCCGCCGCGCCATGTCGTGCCGCGCCGGGATCGAGCAGTAGGCCCGGGTGTCGTCGATGAACCCGGACGTCTTCGTGAACGATGCCGAGTCGGTGACCGCGGCGCGGTACCGGCCGATCGCCGCCGGGGTGTCGATGAACCACCACGGCGCCCCTGCGTAGACGGCCGGGTAGAAGCCGGCGAGCGGCCCGATCTCCCGCGAGAACACCGTCTCGTCGACCGTGAACAGCACGAGGTGGAAGCCGGGCACGGTGCCGAAGGCCTCGAGGAGCGGCCGGAGCGGCTCGGTGAAGGACCCGACCGCGGGCAGGTCGTGCCCGGTGTCCGGCCCGAAGCGCTCGAGCGTCGGCCGGTGGTGGTTGCGGTGCACGCCGGGGTGCAGCTGCATGACCAGCCCGTCCTCGACGCTCATCTCCGCCCAGCGGTAGAGCATGTCGTGCCGGTAGGCGACGGCGTCCGCCTCGGTCAGGGACGCCGGGTCGCGCAGCGCCGTTGCGTGGATGCGTTCCCGCGCCTCCGCGGACAGCGGGGTCGACCCCGCGTCGAGCACACCGGTGTCCGTCGCGGTCGCGCCGTGCTCGATGAAGTACCGTCGCCGCGCGCGCAGCGCGGCGAGCAGGCCCGCGTGGGTGCCCGCGTCGATGCCCGCCGCCTGTCCGATCGACGTGACCACGTGCCTCCAGTCCGGTCGGGACGGGTCGAAGACCGCATCCGCGCGGAAGGTGGGCAGCACCCGTCCCCGGAAGGTCGGGTCGGCGGCGAGCCGCGCGTGCGCGGCGAGGTCCGCGGTCGGGTCGTCGGTGGTGGCGAGGACCTCGATGCGGAAGGTGTCGAAGAGCGCCCGGGGACGGAACGCGGGCGTGGTCAGCAGCTCCGCCAGGTGGTCGTACTGCGCGTCGGCGTTCTCGGCCGACGGCTGCTCCGTCAGGCCGAAGACGTCGTGCAGCTCCGTCTCGAACCAGTACCGGACGGGCGTCCCGGCGAAGTCGTCCCAGTGCTCCGCCAGGCGGCGCCAGACCTGTCGACCGTCGGGGACGGACCCGTCGCCGGAGCGGTCCGGCCGTCCCAGTTCGTCGAGGCCGACGCCGTTGGCGTGGAGCAGCCGCAGCACGTAGTGGTCGGGCGTGACGAGCAGCGACGCGGGGTCGGCGAACGGCCGGTCGTCCGCGATCAGGGCCGCGTCGACGTGCCCGTGGGGGGAGATGATCGGCGCGTCCGCGACGGCCTGGTACACGGTCCGGGCGACGGGTCCGTCCCCGACGGTCGACAGGTCTGGCGCCGCCTGGCGGAGCACTGGGACGACTTCGCCGGGACGCCCGTCCGGTACTGGTTCGAGACGGAGCTGCACGACGTCTTCGGCCTGACGGAGCAGCCGTCGGCCGAGAACGCCGACGCGCAGTACGACCACCTGGCGGAGCTGCTGACC
>NZ_CP054593.1:3056813-3098915 GCF_013347165.1 Curtobacterium sp. Csp2 | reverse complement strand
GGTACACGGTCCGGGCGACGGTCCGTGCGGCGGGGTCGGCGGCGAACAGCCGGTCGGGGTGCGGGGCGAGTGGGGTGGCGGTGCTGGTCCGGGTCATCGTCGACTCCTTCAGGACGGGCGGCGGGCGGTGGCCGGTGCGGGGCCGGTGGACTCCCGCACGGTCAGGTGGGTGGGCAGGGCGACGGCGCTCGCCGGGTGGTCGCCGACCGGGTCGCCGAGCGGATCGTCGGACGGGGACGCGCCGAGCCGACCGAGCAGCATCCGGATGGCGACCTGTCCGGCACGCTCGATCGGCGACGTCATCGTGGTGAGCGGTGGGTTGCAGAAGTCGGCACCGAAGATGTCGTCGCACCCGACGACGGACATGTCCTCCGGGACGCGGACGCCGCGCTCCCGCAGCCGGGTGAGCATGCCGATGGCGATGAGGTCGTTGAACGCGATGCAGGCCGTCGCGCCCGCGTGGACGGCGGCGTCGGCAGCGGCGGCACCGGAGTCGACGAACGGTGCGTGCGGGCCGATCCGCGCGACCCGGACACCCAGGCGCTTCCCCACGCGGACGAGCGCGCGCCAGCGGCGTTCGTTCGACCACGAGCTGTCCGGACCGGCGACGTAGAGCACGTCCCGGTGGCCGAGCGACACGAGGTGCTGCACGGCCTGCTCGACCCCGCCGGGGGTGTCGATGAGCACCGAGGGGACCCCCGCCGGTCGGCGGTTCACGACGACGAGCGGTGTCCGCTCCGCGAACCGGGCGATCTGCGCGTCGGACAGGCGGGACGCGGTGAGCACCGCGCCGTCGGCCTTCGTCGCGATCGCGCTCAGGGCTGCGAGCTCCGCCTCGGCCGACTCCTCGGTGTCGACGAGCAGCTGCGTCCACCCTGCGGCGGCGAGCTGGTGCTGCGTGCCACGGATGACGTCGAAGTAGAAGGGGTTCGTGATGTCCGAGACGAGCACGGCGACGGCCCGGGTGCGACCGGACGTCAGGGCCCGTGCCTGCTGGTTCGGGACGTAGCCGAGCTCCCGCGCCGCGTCCTGGATCCGCTGCTGCGTGGCGCGGTTCACCCGGTCGGGCAGGGACAGCGCACGGGACACCGTCGACGGGGCCACACCGGTCGCGTCGGCGATGTCCCGGATCGTCACCCGCCGAGCGGTGTCGGTGTCTGCGCTGCTCACGGTGGTGACGCTAAGCCGCCGTGGCAACAAGTGGCAACCGGTTGCCGCATGTTGCCACGGAGCGGGACAGTGGGGCGCACAGCCGGCAGCGCCGCCGGTCGGCCGGGCTCAGCCCGGTGGAGGCTTCGAGGAGGAAACCCCCGCATGAGCACAGGAAGACGCAGGACCCGCGCCCTCGTCGGTGCCGCCGTCGTCGCAGTCGCCGCCCTCACGCTCCAGGGCTGCGCGATCGTGAACGGCAGCGGCGACGACCCGAACACCCTCCGCGTGATGATGGGCGCGGACACCACCTACCCCAAGGAGCGCAAGCAGTGGCAGCAGGAGACCGCTGCCGAGTTCGAGCGCACCACGGGCGCCCGGATCCAGTGGGAGACGTACTCCTCCGCGCAGGAGGAGCTGACCGCCATCCAGACGAGCGTCATCTCCGGACAGGGCCCCGACGTCTACGCGATCGGCACGACGTTCACCCCCACCGCGTACGCCACCGGCGCCTTCGTCGAGATGGGCAGCAAGGAGTGGCGGGCGGTCGGCGGCAAGGACCAGTTCGACGCCGCCTCGCTCGGCATCTCCGGGCCGAGTGCGTCGAAGCAGATCGGCATCCCGTTCGCCAGCCGGCCGTTCGTGATGGCGGTCAACAAGGACCTCCTCGCCCAGGCGGGCATCACCGACCTGCCGACCACCTGGGACGAGCTCACCGCGGACGCGAAGGCGACCACCGGTGACGGCCACTTCGGCATGGCGATCGCCTACGCCGACGGGTTCGACCCGTGGAAGTTCGTCTGGGGCATGGCGCAGAACGCCGGCAACACGATCGTCGACGGCTCGAAGGCGGAGATCTCCGCGGACGCGGTCGAGAACGCCTACCGCACCTACTTCGACTGGGTGACGAAGGACGGCGTCGTCGACAAGGCCGCGATCGGCTGGAACAACGCCCAGGCCCTCGCCCAGTTCGCGGACGGCAAGGCCGCGTTCTTCCCGATGACGACCACGACGTCGCTGAACACCCTCAAGGGCTCGGCGGTCGACGGCAAGTACGAGTACGCGCTCCTGCCGACGGTGCCCCCTGGTGCGACCGAGCGTCCGGCCGACGGGATCGAGGCGGCGAGCATCCTGTCCGGCGACAACCTCGTCGTCGCCGACTACGGCAAGAAGCAGGACCTGTCCTTCGACTTCGTCAAGCAGGTCTCGTCACCGGCGGCCCAGGAGCGCTACTTCGAGCTGTTCGGGCAGCTGCCGACCAACACGCAGGCCGCGCAGACCATCGCGCAGGAGAACCCCGACCTCGCTCCGATCGTCCAGGCCGGCAAGCTCTCGAAGCCCACCGCCTTCACCGGCGCGTGGTCCGACATCCAGCTCTCGCTCGTCGACGTCGTCGTGCAGTCCATCCCGTCGCTGAAGAGCGGCGAGGTGACCGACGACCAGCTCCGGAAGCGGCTCGACGCCGCACAACGGGACGCCCAGGCAACCCTGGACCGGCAGAAGAACGGAGGCCTGTGATGACGCAGGTCCGGCCACACGGCAAGACACCCCTCTACAAGCGCGAGCGCCCCCTGTGGATGCTCCTGCCAGGCGGTGTCCTCATGCTCGTCGTCATCGTCGTGCCGCTCCTGGTGGGCGTGTACATCGCGATGCTCGACCTCGACCAGTACACCCTCCGCGAGTGGTTCAGCGCCCCGTTCGTCGGCCTCGCCAACTTCGTCGAGGCGTTCACGGACTCGCCGCTCCTGCACTCGGTCTGGATCTCGGTGTCGCTGTCCGTGCTCGTCACCGCCGTCACCGTCCCGATCGGTGTCGCCGCGGCGGTCTCCACGCAGAACCGGTTCCCCGGGAGCGGACTCGTCCGCTCGATCTACCTCATCCCGTACGTGCTCCCGGCCTTCGTCGTCGGCACGTTCTTCCGCACGATGCTCCAGCCGCAGGGCGTGGTGAACACGGTGCTCGGCACGGACGTCCTCTGGCTGAACGGCTCGGCGTCCTACTGGGCCCTGGCCGGCGTGATGATCTGGACGAGCTGGCCCTTCGTCTACCTGCTCTCGCTCGCGGGCCTGCAGGCAGTCGACAACGAGGTGCACGAGGCCGCGGCGCTCGACGGCGTCACGTGGTGGGCGAAGCTGCGGTACATCATCTTCCCGTACCTCCGCGGACCGCTCAGTCTGGCGGTGATCATCTCGATCCTGCACAACATCAACAACTTCACGCTGCCGTTCGTGCTGTTCGGCATCCCGCTGCCCTCGAGCGTCGAGGTAATGCCCGTCCTGACGTACATCGCGAGCTTCCAGTCGTTCCGCTTCGGGCTCTCCGCGGCGATGGCGATCTGCTCGCTCGTGATCGTCGCCATCCCGCTGTTCGTGTACCTGCGGGCCGTCAAGCTCGACACCGGTGACGACGCCGGCCCCAGTCGCAAGCAGCGCCGCAGCGACCGGCTGACCCTCGCAGCAGCGACCCCGGCCGCCGCCGCCGACCTCGACGGAGCCCGCGCATGAGCGCCTTCAGCACCACCCGCACCCGGCCCACCGCGACGCTCACCGAGAGCATCACCACCGGGGGCGCCAGGAGGCGCACCAAGCGCCCGTACGACACCGACGTCACCCGGCTCCTGCCCCGGTGGCTCCTGGTCGTCGTGATCGCCGTGATCATCGCGTTCATCGCCGCGCCGGTGCTCTACATCCTGTTCGGCTCGGTCAACTCGGACGTCGCGGTCGCACGCGGCGAGTACTTCCCGTCCGAGTTCACGCTGGCGAACTACGTCGAGATCTGGAACACCGTCGCCCTCGGCCAGGGGCTGGTGAACTCGCTCCTGACCGCCGGGGCCGTGGCCGTCGCGAGCGCCGCGCTCGCCGTGTCGACCGCCTACGTCCTGGTCCGGTTCCGGTTCCTCGGCCGGCTCACGATCCTGCGCGGGCTCCTCGCCCTGCAGTCCATCCCGGGGACCCTCCTGCTCCTGCCGGTGTTCGTCGTCTTCGCGAACATCGCGAGCGCGACCGGTGTGCAGGTCATCGGCACCCGTTGGGGCCTCTTCGTCACGTACCTGACGTTCGCGCTGCCGTTCTCGACGTGGGTCATGGTGACCTACCTCCGCGGGCTGCCGAAGGAACTCGAGGAGGCGGCGCGCATCGACGGTGCCTCGAGCGGACGCATCCTGCGGAGCGTCGTCCTGCCGCTGTCCTGGCCCGGCATCGTCGTGTCGGCGATCTTCGCCTTCCTGCTCGGGTGGAACGACGTGCTCTTCAGCACGATCATGACGACCCCGAACACCCGCACCGTCGCGGTCGTCCTGCAGGTGCTCGGCACCACGCAGGAGGGCGGCGCCGTCCCGATCTACGGCCAGATGATGGCCGCCTCGATCGTGTGCGCCGTGCCGGTCGTCGCGCTCTACCTGATCTTCCAGCGCTACCTGGTCGGTGGCCTGACCGCCGGCTCCGTCAAGTAGCGAACGCAACCAGACGTCGGACAGGAGGCGCGGTGCCAGCCCGCCCCGCGCCTCCCGTCCGGTCTCACGAAGGGAATGCAATGACCGACCAGCCAACGTGGGAGCTCTCCGGCTTCGGCGACGAGATCGACGCCGACCCGGCGATCCAGGTCGCCGTGCTGCAGGCGCTCGGCGCCTCCGCGATCGAGGTGCGGAGCGCCTGGGGGGTGAACGTCGTCGACCTCGACGAGGACCAGCTCGCCGGCCTGCACCGCCTGTTCCAGGAGCGCGGTCAGACCGTCTCCGCCATCGCCTCACCGATCGGCAAGGTCGCCGTCGACGAACCCGTCGAGCACGAGGTGGGCCGGCTCGGCCGGGCGATCGCCGCCGCGCACGCCCTCGGTACGACGAACATCCGGATCTTCTCGTTCTACTTCCCGGACCGTGCACCGGAGGACATCCGCGACGACGTCCTCGTCCGGATGCGGGCGCTCGCCGACCTCGCCGAGCGCGAGGGCGTCACGCTCCTGCACGAGAACGAGAAGGACATCTACGGCGACGTGCCCGACCGTGTGCTCGACGTCGTCGAGAGCGTCGGGTCACCCGCGCTGCGGCTCGCCTGGGACAACGCGAACTACGTGCAGTGCGGGGTCCGCCCGTTCACCGACGGGTGGGCGCAGCTCGCCCCGTACGTCGACTACCTGCAGGTCAAGGACGCGCTCGCCGCGGACGCGTCCGTGGTCCCCGCGGGTGAGGGCGACGGCGAACTGCTCGACACCCTGACCGCACTCCGCGACGCCGGGTACGCCGGCTACGCGTCGCTCGAACCGCACCTCAGCGACTTCACCCACCTCGGCGGGTTCTCCGGCCCCGCGGCCTTCGGTCGCGCCGGTCGCGCCTTCCGCACCCTCACCGACCAGATCGGAGTCACCCTGCGATGACCACACCACTCAAGCTGGCAGTCGTCGGTGCCGGCGTCATCGGTCGCCACCACGCCCGCGTCGCCGTCCAGCACCCGGACCTGCAGGTCGTGGCGCTCGTCGACGCCGTCCCCGCCGCGGCCACGAGCGCCGCCGACGAACTCGAGTCGACGGGAGCCACCCGTCCGATCACGACGTCCACGATCGAGGAGGCCATCGAGCAGACCGACATCGACGTCGTCGCGATCTGCTCGCCGTCGGGCATGCACGTGCAGCTGGCCGAGGCGGCCCTCGCCGCGGGCAAGCACGTCGTCATCGAGAAGCCCCTCGACACGACCATGCCGCGAGCCCGGCAGATCGCGGCGCTCGCCGCGGACGCTCGCGAGCGCGGACTCGTCACGAGCGTCATCAGCCAGCACCGGTTCGACCCGGCGTCGGTCGCCGTCGCCGGTGCGGCACACGGCGGCGACTTCGGGACCGTGACCTCGGGGGTCGCGAGCGTGGCGTGGTACCGGTCGCAGGGGTACTACGACTCGGGCGACTGGCGGGGCACCTGGGCGCTCGACGGCGGCGGCGCGGTGATGAACCAGGGCGTGCACACCGTCGACCTGCTCGTGTGGGCCCTCGGTCGTCCGGAGGAGATCTCCGCCCAGGTCGGGCTGCTCGCGCACGACCGCATCGAGGTCGAGGACACCGCCGTCGCCACCGTCCGGTTCCGCGGCGGGGCGCTCGGCGTGGTCCACTGCACGACGGCCGCCTACCCGGGCCTCTCCGCGCGCTGGGCCGTGTACGGCACGCACGGTTCCGCGATCGTCGACGACGACCGGCTCGCGTACTTCCACGTCGCCCCCGACACCGCGACGCTCGATTCCGCGGCGACGACGGCGAACACCACCGCGGTGGCCGACGCCGCCGACCAGAAGGACCGGGTCGTCCCGCCCGAGCACGTCGTCGGCGGGCCGGTCGAGCCGGACCACTTCGCCGCCGGGCACGCCCGGCAGTACACCGACATCGTCGCCGCGATCCGCGAGGGCCGGGACCCCGGCGTCACGGTCGACGCCGCACTCGTCTCGCTCGCGACCGTCCGCGGGCTGTACGTCAGCGCGACGCTCGGGCAGCCCGTCCGGATCGACGACGTCATCGACGGGAAGTACGACGACGTCGTGCCGGTCGTCGGAGCGCCGTCCCGCACCGCCGCCACCGCCACCACCGCCGCCAGTGAAGGAGCAGTCCGATGAAGTTCTCCGTGTTCACCGCCTCCACCCCCGACTGGACGCCGGACGAAGCCGCACGGAACCTGGCGGGCCAGGGCTGGGACGGCATCGAATGGCGCATCGTCGACGACCGCACCGAGGACGGCTCGTCCGGCTTCTGGGCCGGCAACCGGTCGACCTGGCAGTACAGCGGCATCACCGAGCAGGTCGGCGAGATCGCCCGGACCACCGACGCCGCCGGGCTCGAGTACTCGGGCATCGGCGGGTACCAGCCCGTGTCCGACCGTGCGGGCGTCGAGACGATGCTCCGCGTGACGGCCGAACTCGGTGCCCGTCAGGTCCGCGTCACGATGCCCTGGTACCGGCGCGAGCGCGAACGCACGCACGAGACGTACGGGCAGATGTTCGACCGCACCCGGGCCGACCTCGAGTGGACGGCCGGTCGCGCTGCGGAGCTCGGCGTGAAGGCGCTGGTCGAGCTGCACCACATGACGATCACCCCGTCGGCGTCGGCGGCCCTGCGGCTCGTCGACGGCCTCGACCCCGCACACGTCGGCGTCATCCACGACCTCGGCAACCTGGTCATCGAGGGACATGAGGACCACCTCGCGGCCTTCGAGCTCCTCGGCCCGTACCTCGCCCACGCGCACGTCAAGAACGCCCGGTGGGTCGACACCGGCGACACCCGCGCCGACGGCAGCCGGGTCTGGCAGCACGAGTGGGCGCCGCTGCGTGACGGGCAGGCGTCCGTGTCCGAGTACCTCGACGCGCTCCACCAGGTCGGCTACGACGGCTGGGTCACGATCGAGGACTTCTCGACCGACCTCCCGCTCGCCGAGCGCACCGCGGACAACCTCGCCTACCTCCGCTCCCTGGTCCCGGTGGCGGCATGACCGACCGTCGACCCGGCATCGTGCACCTGGGGGTGGGGGCGTTCGCCCGCGCACACCTCGCCTGGTACACGCAGCACGCCATCGGCGAACCGTGGGGGATCACCGCCTTCACGGGACGCTCGCCCGCGGCCGCCGAAGCGCTCGCCGCGCAGGACTGTCGGTACACCCTGGTCACGCGGGCAGCGGACGGCGACGTCGCCGAGGTGGTCGACACGATCGTGGCCGCCCACCCCGGCAGCGACGACACGGCCTGGAGGCGCGCGTTCGCGTCCCCGACGACGAGCATCGTCACGCTGACGGTCACCGAGGCCGGATACCGCGACGGTTCCGACGTCCCCGCCCGGTTGGTCGACGGGCTCGCCGCCCGGCGGGCGGCGGACGGCGGACGGATCGCCCTGGTGTCGCTCGACAACCTGACTCACAACGGCGACGTCCTCCGGGACGCCGTGCACGCCGCGACGGCGGACCCCGACCTCCGAGCCTGGATCGACGACCACGTGACCTTCCCGTCGTCGATGGTCGACCGGATCACCCCGGCGACGACCGACGACGACGTGGCCGGGCTCGCCGACCTGCCGGGCGCCCTGCCCGGCGACCGTGTCCCCGTCGTCACCGAGCCCTTCGTCGAGTGGGTGCTCGAGGACGCGTTCAACGGGATCGACCGCCCCGCGTGGGAGACCGCCGGGGTGCGCCTCGTGCCCGACGTCACCCCGTTCGAGCAGCGGAAGCTCTGGCTCCTCAACGGCTCCCACTCGCTCCTGGCGTCCCTCGGACTCCTGCTCGGGCACGAGACCGTGGCCGAGGCGATGGCCGACCCCCGCTGCCGCGCCGCGGTCGAGCAGCTCTGGGACGAGGCCGCCGCCGAGCTCCCGCTGCCCGCCGCCGAGGTCGACGACGCCCGGGCCGCCCTCGTCGAACGCTTCGCGAACCCGCGGATCCGCCACACCCTGCGGCAGATCGTCGCCGGGAGCGCGGCGAAGCTGCCGGTCCGGGTGGTCGACGTCCTGCGCCGACGACTCGACCGCGACCCGGCCGCCGGCGCCGGACCCGGCGCCGCGACCGCCCTCGCGGCCTGGTGGCTGCACTGCACCGAGCAACCGGAGCTCGTGGACGACCCCGGGGCGCCCGGGCCAGACTCGGACGTGCACGACGTCCTCGCCGTGGTCGCGCCCGACCTCGACACCACCCCCGTGGTCGACGCCGTCACCGCGGCGGCCGACCGCATCCGCACCGCCGCGGCACCTGCTCGCGGCACCGTCGACGAAGGAGTCCTCCGATGAGCACGAGCACCACGAACCCGGCCGCGCCCGTGCCCGGCGCCGGCGACGGGGGAGCGGCGACCGACCCGACCGCCGGCCGCCCGGACACCTGGGCCTCGGTCGACCGCGGGCAGCTCATCGACCGGGCCGAGGTCGTCGTCACGAGTCCGAACCGCAACTTCGTCACGCTGAAGCTCACCACCGCCGACGGTGTCACGGGGCTCGGGGACGCGACGCTGAACGGCCGTGAGCTCGCCGTCGCCGCGTACCTGACCGAGCACGTCGTCCCGCTGCTCGTCGGACGGGACGCGAGCCGCATCGAGGACGCCTGGCAGTTCCTCTACCGCTCGTCCTACTGGCGCCGCGGCCCGGTGACGATGGCCGCGATCGCCGCCGTCGACATGGCACTCTGGGACATCAAGGGCAAGGTCGCGGGGATGCCCGTCTACCAGCTGCTCGGCGGTGCTTCGCGGACCGGGCTCATGGCGTACGGGCACGCTTCGGGCAAGGAGCTCCCGGAGCTGTTCGACTCCATCCGCGAGCACCAGGAGGAGGGCTACCGGTCGATCCGCGTCCAGACGGGGGTCCCCGGACTCGAGAGCATCTACGGCATCGCGTCGAACAAGACCACCGAGGGCAACGCCGGCGTCCGGTACGACTTCGAGCCGGCGCAGCGCGGGGCCTTCCCCGCGATGGAGGACTGGGACACCCGGGCGTACCTGCGCCACGTGCCGACCGTGTTCGAGGCCGTCCGGAACGAGTTCGGCCCCGAGCTGCCGCTGCTCCACGACGGCCACCACCGGATGACCCCGCTGCAGGCCGCGAAGCTCGGCAAGTCCCTCGAGCCCTACGACCTGTTCTGGCTCGAGGACTGCACCCCCGCCGAGAACCAGGAGGCGCTGAAGCTCGTCCGCCAGCACACCACGACGCCGCTCGCGATCGGCGAGGTGTTCAACACGATCTGGGACTTCAAGGACATCATCCGCGACCAGCTCATCGACTACGTCCGCGGTGCGGTGACGCACATGGGCGGCATCTCCCCGCTCCGGAAGACGATGGACTACGCCGCGATGTACCAGATCAAGTCCGGGTTCCACGGCCCGACGGACATCTCGCCCGTCGGGCTCGCGGCGCAGATGCACCTCGGGATGGCGATCCACAACTTCGGCATCCAGGAGTACATGCAGCACGGGCCGCAGACGAACCAGGTGTTCCGGCAGACGTTCACCTTCACGGACGGCTACCTGCACCCGGGCGACGAGCCGGGCCTCGGCGTGACGCTCGACGTCGACGAGGCCGGCAAGTACCCGTACGAGCAGGCGTACCTGCCGTTCAACCGACTGGCCGACGGCACCGTCCACGACTGGTAGCGCGCCCGCCCTGCCCGGGCATGCTGGGGGCGTGGAGTTCGCGGACGTGGCGAGGGAACTGCTCCTCGTCGCGCCCGCGGACTTCGTGCGGGAGCGCACCGCCCGGCAGCGTGCGGTCCGCGGGGACGACCGTGCGCTCGCGACCCGGATCGGCGGGCTCCGGAAGCCCGCCCCGGCCGCCTGGGTGGTCGACCTGCTCGCGCACGAGGGCGCCCTCGACGAGGCGGTCGCCCTCGGACCGACGATCCGGCAGGCCCAGGCGGACGCCGACCCGGACGCGATCCGACAGCTCCGACGCCAGCGGTCCGCGGTCGTCGCCGCACTCGCCGAGACCGGAGCCGACCGGGCCGCCGACGCCGGGCACCCCGTGACCCCGGCGGTCCTCGAGCAGGTCCGGGCAACCGTCGAGGCCGCGATGGCCGATCCGCACGCGGGCGCCGCGGTCCGGTCGGGGTTGCTCGTCCGTCCCCTCGAGAGCGCCGGGTTCGACGCCGTCGACCTGGACGGCGCGCTCGCCGACCCCGACGCGGTCCCGGAGGCCTGGTCCGGCAGCGGTGCGGAACCGGTCCCGATCGCGAGCGCGAGGAGCGCGCGGAAGCCGAGCCGCGCCTCCAGGCCGGCGAAGCCGTCGCAGCCGAAGACCGAGTCGAAGCCGAAGTCCGAGCCGGAGCCCGAACCACGCGTCGACCCGGCGGCGGAACGCCGGGCGGCCCGCGAGGCGGAGTCCCTCGCCCGCACGGAGTCCCGCGACGCGGACGCCGCGCTCGACGCCGCCGAGACGGACCTGGAGCGCGCGGAGGACCACCGCGCCGACCTCGAGCGGCAGCTCGCCGACGCCACGGCCGAGGTCGAGCGCGCCACCCGTGCCCGCGACGACGCCGAGGCGGCGAGCGACCGCGCCCGCGAGCTCCTGCGCGCCGCACAGCGACACCGCCGCGACGTCGGACGCTGAACCCCGGCGGCGGCCGGGAGCGACCACTCATCCCCTCGGATGAAAGCCACCGCTCCCGCTCGCTCCCGCGTGGACGCCCGCCCTACGCTCGCCGACATGACCTCCTTCCTCCGCCGCCGGGCACGGCACCTCCTGGCACCGGCCGCGGGCGCCGTGTACCTCGTGCTCTGGATCGTCGCCGAGGCCGGACGCGCCGACCTGACCGGGCACGTGCTCGTCGTCAGCGCGCTCGCCGTCGCGATCGGCCTGGCGTCCTGGATGCCCGCGACGGCCCTCGGTCTCGTGGTGGTCGTTCCGCTGCTGCAGGCGCTCCACCTGCTCGCCCGCCCGCGGGACACGACGTGGCCGGAGTACCTGGCGATCGCGATCGTCGTCGGGGTCGTCGGTGCCGGCCGGTCCGGGCTGCTGCGGTGGCTCGCGGTCCCGGTCCTCGGTGTCGCGAGCGTCGCGGCGGCGTGGGCGATGGCCGTGCCGACCGTGGCCGACCCGGACGTCTGGTCGAACTGGACCGCCTCGGGCGAGGAGACGCGCGGCAGTCTCGTCCTGCTGTCGCTCGCCGTCGCGGGTGCGAGCGGCATCGCCTGGGCGGTGGGCGTCGCGATCGGTGCCGCCTGGCGGATCGGGCTCGCCCGCACCCGCGTCGCCGTCGCGGAGCGCGAGACCGCGGTCACGACGGCCGAACTGCGCGCCGAGCAGGACCGCGCCCGGATCGCCCGGGACGTGCACGACTCCCTGGCCCACTCGCTCGCGGTCGTGGTGTCGCAGGCCCAGGGTGCCGCGGCGGTCGCGGAGTCGGACGGCCCGACGGCGACGGCCCTCCGCGACATCGCCGACGTCAGCCGGAGCGCCCTCGGGGACGTCCGGTCGCTCGTCGAGCGGATCCAGGGCACCGGTCCGGCCGCGGCGAACGGGCTCGACGACGTGCCGGACCTGGTCGAGGACATGCGCGAACTCGGCATGCGGGCGACGCTCGAACAGCACGGGGACCCCGTCCGGCTCGGGACCGCGACGGGTGCCGCCGTGCACCGGATCGTGCAGGAGAGCCTGACGAACGTCCTCAAGCACCAGGGGCGCACGGCCGAGGCGCGGGTCGTCCTGGACTGGCGCGGGCCGGGCCTCGGCGTCGTCGTGACCTCACGCGGTGACGCTCCGCTCGTCGCCCTCGACGGCTCGGGATCGGGGGTCGACGGCATGCGCGAGCGCGCCCGTCTCGCCGGCGGCTGGCTCCGCGCGGGGGACGGCGACGACCCCGACGAGTTCGTCGTGACGGGCTGGCTCCCGACCGAGGCCGGCCGGTGAGCGCGATCCGCGTCGCGGTCGTCGACGACCAGCGACTGTTCGCGTCCGGCATGCGGATGCTCGTCGACGCGCAGGACGACATGGCCTGCGTCGGCACCGCGGGCGACGGCCAGGCGGCCCTCGACCTCTGTGCTGCCGAGGACCCCGACGTCCTCCTCCTGGACCTCCGGATGCCGGTGCTGAACGGCATCGAGGCGACGGCCCGGCTGGCCGAGCGCGGCGGGGAACGCCCGCGGGTGGTCGCCCTCACGACGATCCGCCGTGACGAAGCGGTGCTCGCCGCGCTGCGCGCCGGAGCCGCAGCGTTCCTGACGAAGGACGCGCTGCCGGAGGTCGTGCTCGCGACGATCCGGGACGTGCACGAGGGGAGCCCGGCGCCGACCGAGGCCGAGGCGCTCGACCTGCTCCGCGCCGACGGGACCCTCGTCGAGACACCCCGTCCGGACGCGGTCCTCGACGCCCTGAGCGCCCGCGAACGCGAGGTGTTCCTGCTCGTCGCCAAGGGCCTGAGCAACCAGGAGATCGCGTCCGCCGTGTTCCTCAGCGAGGCCACGGTCAAGACGCACGTCCGCGCGGTGCTGACGAAGCTCGGGCTCCGGAACCGGATCCAGGTCGTCATCACCGCACACGAACGCGGCCTCGTCCGCGCCTAGGGGGAAACCATGCGTCCGACCCAGCGTGCCGCCAAGACCGGCACCCTGCTCCTCGTCGTCGCCGGGCTCGGCGCGGCCGTCCTGCACCAGCTGCCCGAGCCGGCCGACCAGACGATCCGACCCACCGCCGAGCGGGACCCGGACAACTGGTCGATGCCGCTCGACGGCTACGTCCAACCCGGGTCCTCCGAGGAGACGTACGCCGTCGACCTGCTCGTGCAGCCGTGCCTGGTCGACCAGGGCATCGACTCCCCGATGCCCTGGGCGACGCTCGACGGTCTGCGAGCCCAGTCCGTCGTCGACGAGACGCCCGAGCGTGGCAACCCGTCGCCGGCGCTCGCCTGGTCACGACCACTGAGCGCTGATGATGCCGCTCGCCGTGGCTACCACGCGCCGTCGACGGACGGTGCGAACGCCTCTGGCATCCTGGCGTGGGGGCAGGACCCTGAGCGGAACGCCGCGTACACCGCGGCTGACGGGGCGGAGGTCGACCGCTGCTACCGAGCAGCTCGCCGGACGCTCGGCACGGGCAACGGTGCGGCACAGAGTGCCTCGCAGACCGCGAAGCGCCTGACGTACCTCGCGGCCGAGGACGCGCGCCGGACACCCGAGGTCCGAGCGGCGGCGACGCGCTGGCGGGAGTGCCTCGCGCCGACGGCGACGCAGGAGCTCCCCGATGACCCGCACGGCATGCCGACGACGGCGATGCGGCAGGCCTTCGCGCTCGAGGCGCGGACGGTCGCGAGCGACGACGAGATCGCGCTCGCCGAGCACGACGTCGCCTGCCAGACCTCGTCCGGGTACCGCGCCGCGCTGTACGACGCGCAGTGGAACCGGCTCCTGCACGTGACGGCGACCGACGCCGCCGTGCTCGGGTCGGCGGACGGCGACCAGGCCGCGCTCGCGGACCGCGTCGCCGCGACGATCGAGCGGCTCGCGCCGCCGGCACCCGAGGGCGTCGACTGACGCGCTTCGCCGTGCGGACGCGGGCAGGTGGTCCTGGGGGGACCGGCCCGCGTCCGCGGGATGGGGAGCACCGGACGGGAGGATCGTGGCGGCGCCGCCACGATCCTCCCGTCCGGTGGTGGGCACCCGCGGACCGCAGCCCGGTGCTGGTGCGACACGCCCGGCTGCTCCTGCTAGACTCGCAAACCGACTTCGGCGAGGGCCGCGTACGCGCGGCCGTGATCGACGCGGTAGGGAGACCCGGCCCAGTCCTGGGAGCGTTCCTCACGCGTGCACGCGTTCGAGTTGCAACACCACAGACCCCCGATGCCGGCACCCCGGCGTCGACCCCGACACCAGGAGGCACCATGGCCGACTACACCAAGCTCGCAGCGGAGAACCGCACCAAGTTCGGCAAGGGCGCTGCGCGCAAGCTCCGCGCTGCCGACAAGATCCCCGCGGTCGTCTACGGCCACGGCACCGAGCCGCAGCACATCACCCTCCCGGGCCACGAGACGATGCTGCTCGTCCGTACCGCCAACGCGGTCGTCGACCTCGACATCGAGGGTGCGGCGCAGCTCGCCCTCGTCAAGGACGTCCAGCGCGACCCGGTGCGCCAGATCATCGAGCACATCGACCTCGTCGTCGTGCGTCGTGGCGAGAAGGTCACGGTCGACGTGCCCGTCGTCGTCACGGGTGAGTCCTTCTCCGGCACCATCCACGTCCAGGACCTCGCCTCGGTCTCCCTCCTCGTCGAGGCGACCGCGATCCCCGAGCACGTGACGGTCGACGTCGAGGGCCTCGAGGACGGCGCGCAGGTCCTGGCCTCGCAGCTCGAGCTGCCGGCCGGTGCCGAGCTCGAGACCGACGCCGAGGCGCTCGTCGTCCAGATCGTCACCCCGCGTGCGACCGCCGACGACATCGCCGCCGACGAGGAGTCCGCCGAGGCGGGCGCCGAGGCCGGTGCCGAGGGCGAGGCCGCCGAGTCGACCGACGCCGACTCCGAGTAGTCACTCCGCGCAGGACGTCTGGCCGACGCTGATGACAGGAACGACCCTCGTCGTGGTCGGGCTCGGGAACCCCGGGCCCGGCTACGCGGGGAACCGTCACAACGTCGGCCAGATGGTCCTCGACGAACTCGCCGCCCGCATGGGTGCGACGTTCAAGAAGCACAAGACCCCGAACCAGGTCGCCGAGGGGCGCCTGGTGCCCGGCGGCCCGAAGCTGGTCCTCGCGAAGCCCGGGTCGTTCATGAACACCTCCGGTGGCCCGGTCTCGAGCGTGCTCGGGTTCTACAGCGCCACCCCGGCCGACCTCGTCGTCGTGCACGACGAGCTCGACCTGCCGTTCGACACCGTCCGGCTCAAGGGCAGCGGCGGGCACGGCGGGCACAACGGCCTCCGCGACATCATCAAGGCGACCGGCACGAACGAGTTCACCCGGGTGCGGATCGGCATCGGCCGACCCCCGGGACGCCAGGACCCCGCCGACTACGTGCTCCGCGACTTCTCGCCGACCGAGAAGAAGACGCTGCCGAACCTGCTCGCCGACGGCGCCGACGCGGTCGAGGCGATCGCCGAGCTCGGGCTCCTCGCCGCGCAGCAGCGCGTCCACGCCCCGTCGTGACCCCGGTCCTGCTGGCGGCGAACGGGCTCGCGCAGACCATCACGATCGTGGTCGTCGCCGTGGTCGGCCTGACCTTCGTGTTCACGGCCCGGGTCCTGACGCGAAGAGCGGTGCAACCCCCGGACGACCCGACGCGGCTCCCGGAACAGCCCGAGGACCTCGAACCCGGCAAGGACTGACCGCTGCGCTTCGGTCCCCGAACTGGGGGACCACGCCGTCCCCCGCCGATCAGTACGGTCGGCGCCGGGGGAAGGTCCTCCACGAGGGGGTCCACCATGCACCGAACCGTCCGCGAGCCCGAGGGTGACGCGACCGCACGACCGAGCACCAGCGGAGACGCTCCCGGCCGCCGCGGTTCCCCCCGTCGCGGTCCGGGCATCCTCCTCGCAGCCGGTGCCGCCGCGGTCGCCGTGGTCCTCGCCGGGGCCGGCGCCGCGCTGGCGGACCCGGGCGCGAGCGTCGTCGAGCGCTGGACGCCGCTCCGCGCGGACTCCTCCGCACCGCCCGTCGCGTCGACCTTCGCTGCGCCGAACGACGTCCACGTGGACGCCGACGGCTCCGTCCTGGTCGCGGACTTCGCCGGGAACGGCGTCCTCCGTCGATCGGCCGACGGTGTGTGGAGCGTCGTCGCCCCCTTCGGCACCGGGCCGCGCGACATGTGGAACCCGTCCGCCCTGGCGACGACCGCGGACGGCCGGGTGCTGGTCGCGGAGGCCGGTCGACCCGCCCTGGCGACGGTGGACCCGGGAACGGGGGCCGTCACACGACAGGCTGCCCCACCGGTCCGAGGGCAGGTCAGCGGCCTCGCCGTCGACGGCGCGACCGTGTTCGCCGCGGTGCCCGGCAGTGGTGCCCTGTGGACGGCGCCGCTCGGCTCGGACGCGTGGACGACGGTGGACGGCCCGTGGCGGGACCCGTCCGGCGTCGCCCTCTCGGACGACGGCACGGTGCTCACGGTGGCGGACGCCGGTGTCGACGACGTCTGGCAGGTCGACCGCACGACCGGGTCCGCGGTGTCGCTCGGGTTCCCGGGCGAGCCGGGCAGCACCCTGCGCGGCGTCGCCGTCGACCACGGCGACGTGTTCGTCGTGGACAACGGCGAGGGCCGTGTGTGGGCGAGGGTGCAGGGGTCCTGGCGGGTCGCCGTCTCGACCGCGCCGGACGGGTCGCCGCTCGTCAACCCGACCGGCGTCGCCGTCGGAGCGGACCGCTCGCTCGTCGTCGCCGACTACAACCGGCAGCGGATCGTGACGGCGGCGTCCTCGGGACGGGTGGTCCCCGCGCCGACCGCGGCCCCGACGTCCGTCCCCACCGACACCCCGACCACCACCACGCCGGACGACGAGCCGACGACCGCGCCGCCCGTCGACGCGACGAGCCGTCCCTCCGCGTCCCCCTCCGGGTCCGCGGCCGTGGAGCCGACCACGTCGACGACGGCGGGGGCGGGACCGGCCGGCGCCGCGCCTCCCGGCTCGGGCCCGATGCGGACGGCACCGACGCGGACGGCACCGACCGACGGGCCGGACCACGCGCGTGCCCTGGCCTGGACCGGCAGCGCACCGGTGGTCCCCGCCCTCGCGGTCGCCGGGCTCCTGCTGCTGCTCGGGTTGGCCGGCGTCGCGGCCCGCCGCCGTCGGGCCTGAACCGGCGGGCCCTCGCGACGAGCGTCGGACTCGGTCCGTGTTCGCCGATCGCGCACGCCCCGACGCCTGTCGGAGGGCGCCGGTACCATCGTCTGAGTGACGATCTCGGGCATCATCCCTGCGCTCTCGCGCGCCTCCGCGTTCGATCGCGTCCTCCGCGCCGCCGGGCGTGACGCCGACTTCTCCGTCGTCGACGGCCTCCGCGTGCCGCTGCTCGCGGCGCTCCTGGCCGAGCGGGACGGCCCCCAGTGCCTCTTCGTGATCACGGCGACCGGGCGCGAGGCCGAGGCGGTCCGCGGCGCCTTCACGTGCACCGTGCCCGACGCCGAGGTCCTCGAGTTCCCCGCGTGGGAGACCCTGCCGCACGAGCGGCTCAGCCCGAGCGCGCAGACCGTCGGCACGCGCATCGCCACGCTCCGGAAGCTCGCCGCGTGGCAGGACGCGGCGCCGGCCGAGCGCCGCACGACCGTGGTCGTCGCGAGCGTCCGCGCGGCGCTGCAGCCCATCGCGGGCAACCTCACGTCGCTCGCACCCGTCGCGCTCCGCAGCGGCTCCCGCGGCAACGACCTCGGGCAGATCGCGTCGCAGCTCGTCGACCTGGCGTACGCCCGCGTCGACCTGGTCACCCGTCGGGGTGAGTTCGCCGTGCGCGGCGGCATCCTCGACGTCTTCCCCCCGGGCGCCGACCACCCGGTGCGCGTCGACTTCTTCGGCGACGAGATCGAGGCGATCAAGGCCTTCTCCGTGGCCGACCAGCGCACGACCGACGACGACCTCGGCGCCGTCGACCTCACCGCCTCCCGTGAGCTCCTGCTGAGCGACGACGTGCGGCAGCGGGCGCGCGAGATGCTGCACGAGTTCCCGAACCTGTCCCAGATGCTCGCGAAGATCGCGGAGGGCATCCCGGTCGAGGGCATGGAGTCGCTCGCACCGGCGCTCGTGCAGGACCTCGTCCCCGTCACGAGCTACCTGCCGGACGCCGCGACCGTGGCCGTGCTCTCCCCGGAGCGGGTCGCCGGGCGCGCGCACAGCCTGGCCGAGACGAACACCGAGTTCCTGCAGGCGGCGTGGAGCGCCGCGGTCGCCGGGGCGCAGGCGCCGATCGACCTCGACGCGGGGAACTTCCTCACCGTGCAGCAGCTCAAGAACGGCCGCGGGCAGCGCACCTGGTGGACGATCACGCCCTTCGACTCCGGGCTCGACGAGGGCGACCGCGACCGCGTGCTCACCGACGCCGAGGCAGCGGCCGAGGCGGGGGAGTACATCCGCGTGCGCGCCGAGGCCATCCCGAGCTTCGCCGGGAGCGCGGACGGCGCCGTCGAGCACGTCAAGCACCTGGTCGACGACGGCTGGGCGGTCGTCGTCACGGCGCAGGGCAAGGGCCTCGTCGAGCGCGCCGTGCAGGTCCTGGCGGACGCCGGGGTCGCCGCCCGCGCCGGTGAGCTCACCGCCCCGCCGGAGCCGGGCGTCGCCGTCGTCACGACCGCCTCGGTCGAGGCCGGCTTCGCCACGCCGGACCCCCGGATCGCGCTCCTCAGCGAAGCCGAGTTCTACGGCCGCAGCGTCCAGCAGGGCGCCCGCACCGTCAAGAAGCTCGCGGCCCGCCGCAAGAACGTCGTCGACCCGCTGCAGCTCAAGGCCGGCGACGTCGTCGTGCACGCCACGCACGGCATCGGCAAGTTCGTGGAGCTCGTCAGTCGCGAGGTCTCGAGCGGCGGCCGCAACGCCGTGAAGACGCAGCGCGAGTACCTCGTGCTCGAGTACGCGCCGTCGAAGCGCGGCTACCCGGGCGACAAGCTGTTCGTCCCCACCGACCAGCTCGACCAGCTCTCGCGGTACGTCGGCGGCGAGAGCCCGACGCTGTCGAAGATGGGCGGCTCGGACTGGGCGGCCGCGAAGTCGAAGGCACGCAAGGCCGTCCGCGACATCGCCGTCGACCTGGTCAAGCTGTACTCCGCGCGCATGGCGTCGAAGGGGCACGCGTTCGGCCCCGACACCCCGTGGCAGCGCGAGCTGGAAGAGGCGTTCCCGTTCGCCGAGACCGCCGACCAGCTGACGACCATCGACGAGATCAAGCGCGACATGGAGCGCCCGATCCCGATGGACCGCCTGCTGTCCGGCGACGTCGGCTACGGCAAGACCGAGGTCGCGATCCGCGCCGCGTTCAAGGCCGTGCAGGACGGCAAGCAGGTCGCCGTGCTCGTCCCGACGACCCTGCTCGTCCGCCAGCACATGGAGACGTTCCAGGAGCGCTTCGCCGGGTTCCCGGTGCACCTCCGCGCACTGAGCCGCTTCCAGTCCGAGAAGGAGTCGAAGGAGACCATCGCGGGTCTCGCCGACGGCACCGTCGACATCGTCATCGGCACGCACCGGATCCTGTCGCAGAGCATCCAGTTCAAGGACGTCGGCCTCGTCATCATCGATGAGGAGCAGCGCTTCGGCGTCGAGCACAAGGACCAGCTCAAGAAGCTCAAGACCAACGTCGACGTCCTGGCGATGTCCGCGACGCCGATCCCGCGCTCGCTCGAGATGGCGGTCACGGGCATCCGCGAGATGTCCACCCTGGCCACCCCGCCGGAGGACCGCCACCCGATCCTGACCTTCGTCGGACCCCAGTCCGACCTGCAGGTCGCCGCGGCGATCCGGCGCGAGCTGCTGCGCGAGGGCCAGGTGTTCTACGTGCACAACCGCGTCAAGGACATCCAGTCCGTGGCGTCGCACCTCGCCGAGATCGTCCCCGACGCCCGCATCCAGGTCGCCCACGGGCAGATGTCCGAGGGCGCCCTCGAGCAGGTCATGGTCGACTTCTGGGAGCGGAAGTTCGACGTCCTCGTGTCGACCACGATCGTCGAGACCGGCCTGGACATCGCGAACGCGAACACGCTCATCATCGACAAGGCGGACAAGTACGGCCTGTCCCAGCTGCACCAGCTGCGCGGTCGCGTCGGTCGTGGGCGGGAGCGCGGCTACGCGTACTTCCTCTACGACGCCGACAAGCCGCTGTCCGAGACCGCGCAGGACCGCCTCGAGACCATCGCCGCGAACAACGAGCTCGGCGCGGGCATGCAGGTCGCCATGAAGGACCTCGAGATCCGCGGTGCGGGCAACCTGCTCGGTGGCGAGCAGTCCGGCCACATCGCGGGCGTCGGGTTCGACCTCTACCTGCGGATGATCGGCGAGGCGGTGTCGCAGTTCCGCGGGGACGTCGCCGAGGGGCAGACCGAGCTCCGGCTCGAGATCCCGGTCGACGCGCACATCCCCGAGGACTACGTCGAGTCCGAGCGGCTCCGGCTCGAGGCGTACCAGAAGCTCTCAGCGGCCTCGGCCCCGACGGCGCAGCCCGAGGCGATCGACATGGTGCTCGACGAGCTCACCGACCGCTACGGTCAGCCGCCGCAGGCCGTGCTCACCCTGGTCGAGGTCTCCCGGCTCCGCCGCATGGCGCAGCAGGTCGGGCTGTCCGACGTGGTCGTGATGGGCTCGAACCTCCGGGTCGCCGGCAAGGAGCTCGCCGACTCGGCGCAGGTCCGGCTCAAGCGGATGTTCCCGGGTGCGCGCTGGTTCCCGCAGCAGAACGCGTCGAGCATCCCGCTCCCGAAGCCGCACGGCGAATCCCTGCCCGACGACGGCCTCATCCAGTGGGTGGAGAGCATCCTCACCGCGGTCTACGGGGCGTCGAAGACGCCGGCCGAGGCACCGGCCGCCTGAGCGGCGACTCCTGGACGGCCTGGCGCGCCCCGCTCAGCGGCGACGCGAAGCGTTGCGCGGGGCGCGCCGACCGAGCCTGCGAGGGAGGGGTGCCAGCTGGCACCGTGCCTTCCGTCCGTCAGCGGGTCATCACCCGTGGGTCGTGACCGCTACTCGGTCGCCTCCGCCTCGGACAGTGCGCGCCGCGCGCGGTACCGCCGCGCGCGCAGGCTGACGACGATCGCGGACGCGACCATGGCGATGCCCGAGCCGACGAGGACGGCGAGCACGCCCTCGTCCAGGACCTCCTCGCTCCGCGCGAAGGCCAGTTCGTTCATGAGCAGCGAGACCGTGAAGCCGATGCCCCCGAGCACCCCGACGGTGACGATCGAGCCGAACGACAGCGTCGAGCGGCCGGGCGCGCGGAAGACCCGCGTCGCGATGGCGCCGAAGACGGTGATGCCGATCAGCTTGCCCACCGGCAGGGCCAGGACGACCGCCCAGAACGTGGGGGAGAGCTCGCCGAGGCCGACGCTCGGCACCACGACCGCAGCCGAGGCGAACGCGAAGAGCGGCAGCACGATCGCGTTCGACCACGGCTCGACGCGCTCGTGCAGCACGTGGCCCGGCCGACGCGGGAGCACCAGGCCGAGGGCGACGCCGGCGATCGTCGCGTGCACGCCGGAGTGGTACACGAGCCACCACGTGACGAGGCCGACCACGACCATCGCGACGATGATCCACGCCTGACCAGTGCGTCCCGGGCGGAGCAGCCGGCCGAGCAGGGCGAACACGAGGAGCGCGACGACCGCGCCCCCGAGGGCGGCGAAGTCGGTGCCGTGTGCGAACACCACGGCGATGATGACGATCGCGATGAGGTCGTCGAGGACCGCCAGCGCGAGCAGGAACACCCGGACGGTCGAGGGGAGACGACGTCCGAACATCGCGAGGACACCGAGGGCGAACGCGATGTCGGTCGCGGTCGGGATCGGCCAGCCGTGCTGGTACGGCGTGCCCGTGGTCACCGCCACGTACACCAGGGCCGGGACGACCACGCCGCCGACCGCTGCGATCGCCGGGATCACCGCCGTCTTCGGGTTCGAGAGCTCACCCTCGAGCAGTTCGTGCTTCAGCTCGATCGCCACGAGCAGGAAGAACACGGCGAGCAGGCCGTCGCTGATCCAGTGCGACACCGACAGGTCGAGGCCGACCGCACCCCACGGCGAGTGGGCGTCGAGCAGGCGTTCGAGGCCCGGACCGAGCGCGGTGTTCGCGACGACGAGGCCGAGGACGGCGGCGGTCAGGAGCGCGATCGCGCTGAAGCGGGGGGAGCGGACGAGTGCCAGCATGGATCTCCGGGTTCGGGGTACGGGTCGACGACCGTCGACCAGACTTCCCGACACACCGCCTCCAGGCTACCGGACCGGCCTGCGTGCGAGCATGGCGCCATGACCGCCGTGGAGGACCTCGTCACCGTCGTCGACCGACTGCTCGCTCCGGAGGGCGGGTGCGTCTGGAACCGGGCGCAGACACACGCCTCGCTCGCGCGGTACGTCGTCGAGGAGTCGTACGAGCTGGTCGACGCGATCGACGCCGACGACCGGGACGAGCTCCGGGAGGAACTCGGCGACGTGCTGTACCAGGTGGTGTTGCACGCCGGGCTGTCGGCCGCCGCCGGGGGCTTCGACCTCGAGGACGTGGCTGCCGGGGTCCGGGACAAGATGGTCCGCCGGCACCTGCACGTCTTCGGGGACGAGCACGCCGACACCGAGGACGAGGTCGTCCGCGTCTGGCGTGCGGCGAAGGCGGCGGAGAAGGCCGGGCGACGGAGTGTGTTCGACGGGGTGCCACGGGCGATGCCGCCGCTCGAGCGGGCCGTGAAGCTGCTCGAGCGGTTGGACGAGCGTGGGGACGCGGGGGCGGTGGTCGAGCGGGTCGGAGCTGGCTCGGGTGCCGGTGCTGTTGCTCGCCCCGGCGCGGACGAGCGGTGGGGGATCGAGATGCTCGCGCAGGTCGCGGCGGCCCGGGCTGCGGGGGTGGACCCGGTGGCGGGACTGCGTGCTGCGGTGGCGCGGCTCGAGGAGGTCGGGCGCGAGGGGGAGTGACGGGCACGTGCGGGCCAGGGTGACGCTCGCGATCGTGCGTCACGCGAGCGTCTGACGAGTCCGGGGGCTTCGGGTCCGGCAACGATGTGCCCGAGAACGACGCGTCCGGGAACGACGTGCTCGGGAACGACGTACTCGGGAACGGTGTGCACGGGAACGACGCGCCGGAGAGCGACGCGTCCGGGAACGGAGAAGCGGGCGTCCTCCCAACCCGAAAAAGGAGGACGCCCGCGAGCGGGCCACGGCGCGCCAGGGAACGCGCCGACAGGGACACCCGCTCGAACCGCGGGGCCTGTTGCAGCACATCGGCCCCGCGAACGGCCCGGTGATCGGATCAGGAGACCACCGAGCCGAGGTTCTGCATGCAGAGTATCAGTAGGTCGGTGCTCGTGCAAGCGCGGCGTCGGACTCTGGCAGGATTGCGGGCATGGCGACGACCGTGACGGCTCCCCGTGGCATGCGTGACTTCCTCCCCGCGGAGAAGGCCCGTCGGGAGCACGTCCTCGGCGTGATCCGGGGCGTGTACGCGCGACACGGGTTCGACGAGATCGAGACGCCCGTGGTCGAGGACGCCGCACGCCTGCACTCCGGTCTCGGCGGCGACAACGAGAAGCTCGCGTTCGCGGTCATGAAGCGCGGGCTGTCCACCGAGGACCTTCAGCGGGCCGAGGCGCCGCTCGACCTCGCCGACCTCGGGCTGCGGTTCGACCTCACGGTCCCGCTCGCCCGCTTCTACGCCTCGCACCGTTCGGAGCTGCCCACGGTCTTCCGCTCGGTGCAGATCGCGCCCGTCTGGCGTGCCGAGCGCCCGCAGAAGGGCCGCTACCGCCAGTTCGTGCAGTGCGACATCGACGTGCTCGGTGAGCCCGGGCAGCTCGCCGAGATCGAACTGATCCGTGCGACCACGGCGGCGCTCGACGCCCTCGGGATCGTGGGGACGACGATCCGGATCAACGATCGCCGGATCCTGCTCGGGCTCCTCGCGTCGTGGGGCATCGCCGAGCCCGCGACGGCAGATCGGGCCCTCATCACGATCGACAAGCTCGACAAGATCGGGGCCGACGGCGTCGCCGCCGAACTGCGCGAGGTCGTGGGGGCGGAGCTGCCCGGGCTCGAGGACACGATCCGTGCGCTCGAGTCCGCCGACTGGGACACGGTCCGGGGTGCTGCCTGGCTGGAGCCGGACGCGTTCGCCGACCTCCTGCGCCTGCGGGAGGCCCTGCCGGGGGTCGACCTGCGCTTCGACCCGACGCTCGTGCGCGGCATGGGCTACTACACGGGCACGATCTTCGAGGTCGCGCACCCGGACTTCGGCTACAGCCTCGGCGGCGGCGGCCGGTACGACGGCATGATCGGCCGGTTCCTCGGCCAGGACGTCCCGGCGGTGGGCTTCTCGCTCGGCTTCGAGCGGCTCGTCGACCTCGTGACGCTCCCGGAGTCCGCCGAGTCCGACGCCGTCGTGCTCGTTCACGACAAGGACGTCGACCCGGTCCGACTCGCCGCGCTCAAGGCCGAGGCGCTCGAGTCGCACCGGCGGGTCCGGCTGGAGCGCCGGACGAAGAACACCAAGAACCTGCTGGCCGGGCTCGCCGCGCAGGGCTTCGACGCCTTCGCCTCGGTCCGCGCCGACACCGAGACGCTCGAGGGTGTGGAGTTCCGTCCGCTCACCTGAGCCGTCCACAGCGGGCGTCACGCGGAACGTGGCGTCCACGCGGCCTCGCTAGGATCGGGTCCGCAACCACCAACCAACGTGTAGGGAGTACCCCGTGGCCGTGATCGATGCCGTAGGAGCACGCGAAGTCCTCGATTCCCGAGGCAACCCGACGGTCGAGGTCGAGGTCCTCCTCGACGACGGCGTGGTCTCGCGCGCGCTCGTCCCGTCCGGTGCATCCACCGGTGCGTTCGAGGCGTACGAGCTCCGTGACGGCGACGCGAACCGCTACGGCGGCAAGGGCGTCCTGAAGGCCGTCGACGCCGTCCTCGACGAGATCGGCCCGGTGCTCGAGGGCTTCGACGCCACCGACCAGCGCCTCGTCGACGCCGCGCTCATCGAGCTCGACGGGACCGAGAACAAGTCGCGCCTCGGTGCGAACGCGATCCTCGGTGCCTCGCTCGCCGTCGCCCGCGCCGCCGCCGACTCGGCCGACCTGCCGCTGTTCCGCTACCTCGGTGGCCCGAACGCGCACACGCTGCCGGTCCCGCTGATGAACGTCGTCAACGGTGGTGCCCACGCGGACACCAACGTCGACATCCAGGAGTTCTTCCTCGTGCCCTACGGCGCCGAGAGCTTCTCCGAGGCGCTCCGCTGGGGTGTCGAGACGTACCACGCCCTCAAGGGTGAGCTGAAGAAGCAGGGCCTCGCGACGGGCCTCGGCGACGAGGGCGGCTTCGCCCCCGAGCTCGCCTCGAACCGCGCCGCCCTCGACTTCCTGCTCGCCGCGATCGAGAAGGCCGGCTTCACCCCGGGCAAGGACATCGCGCTCGGCCTCGACGTCGCCGCGACCGAGTTCTTCCACGACGGCAAGTACGCGTTCGAGGGCAAGCAGCTCTCGAGCGAGGAGTTCACCGGGTACTTCTCGGACCTCGTCGCGAACTACCCGCTCGTCACCATCGAGGACGCCCTGGCCGAGGACGACTGGGAGGGCTGGAAGCACCTGACCGCCGAGCTCGGCTCGAAGCTCCAGCTCGTCGGCGACGACCTGTACGTCACGAACCCGAAGCGCCTCCAGCGCGGCATCGACGAGCAGGCCGGCAACTCGATCCTGGTCAAGGTGAACCAGATCGGCACGCTGACCGAGACCCTCGACGCCGTCTCCCTGGCGCACCGCCACGGCATGACCGCGATCCTGTCGCACCGCTCGGGCGAGACCGAGGACACCACGATCGCGGACATCGCGGTCGCCGTCGACGGTGGGCAGATCAAGACCGGCGCCCCGGCCCGTTCGGACCGTGTCGCGAAGTACAACCAGCTCCTCCGCATCGAGGAAGAGCTCGGCGACGCCGCGGTCTACGCCGGCCGCACGGCGTTCCCGCGCGCGGCCGCGCTGTAACCCGCTGCACCACCGAGACGCCGTCCTCCTCCGGGAGGGCGGCGTCTCGTCGTTCCCCCGGCTCCACCCCCCCCGCCCGTCGAGCGGGCCACATCTGGCAGGCTCGGCCCCGCGCGGCGACCGGTTTCGCCCGCTCGACGGACCACCGGCGGCGTGTTGTGCCCGTTCGCCGCGACGGGGGTGACGGGCGCGACGGCGCGGCGGGGAGCATGGGCGGGAGCACGGGCCACGGAGTGACTGGGTGACAGGACGATGGCGAGCGCGGCCGACGGAAGTGACCACACGCCGGGACGGGACCGTCGGGGCGGGCCGGCACCGCGCCTCCAGGCCGGCTGGGAGGCGACCCCACGCCCGCGTGCCGGTCCCCGCTCGACCCGCCCCGTCGGGTTATCGTCGTGACGTGCCCAGCCAGAAGCCCCGCGTCCGCCGCGTTCCCGTGGCCATGCCGGCGACCGGCGGCCACGAACAGCCGTGGTACCGGACCATCCGGTTCTCCGGCTTCAGCCTGCTCATGCTCGCGATCATCGTGCTGTTCGTCGTGGTGCTCGCACCCTCGCTCCGGACGCTCGTGCAGCAGCAGGAGCAGATCGCCCAGCAGCAGCGCGAGGTCGCCGCGCAGAAGGCCGACGTCGCGCAGAAGAAGCAGGACGTGGCCCGCTGGGACGACCCGGCGTACATCGAGGCGCAGGCCCGCGACCGGCTGCTCTACGTCTACCCGGGCGAGGAGAGCTACCTCGTGATGGGGTCCGGCGAGGGCTCCGGGGACACGAAGGCCCGCACCGACTCGGGCAGCCCGGTGAGCTCGACCGTGCAGACGCCGAAGGTCGACTGGGTGCAGGCGATGCTGTCCTCGGTGCTCGAGTCCGGGCTGACGAAGAAGACCACCGACCAGCTCGTCGCACCGGACGTCTCGGGCACCGGCGACCCCACGGGCGCGGCCACCAGCGACACGAAGTAGGCCGAGCGCCGGGACTCGGGTAGGCTCACGTGCCCGTGACGACCCCTCCCTTCGACCCGCCCTCCGAGCACGACGTCCTGGTCGTGTCGGCGCAGCTCGGCCGACCGGCGCGCGACGTCATCGGGATCGCGGCACGCTGCGTCTGCGGCAACCCCACCGTCGTGTCCACGAAGCCGCGGCTGGGCAACGGCACCCCGTTCCCGACGCTCTACTACCTGTGCCACCCGGCGGCCACCGCCGCCGTGAGCACCCTCGAGGCGAACCAGGTCATGCCGGAACTGGCGGCCCTGCTCGAGGACGAGACCGTGGCGGCGCAGTACCGTGCCGCGCACGAGTCCTACCTGGCCGACCGTGAGTCGATCGAGCACGTCGACGAGATCGACGGCATCAGCGCCGGTGGCATGCCCACCCGCGTGAAGTGCCTGCACGCGCTCGTCGGCCACGCCCTCGCTGCCGGACCCGGCGTCAACCCCATCGGCGACCTCGCGCTCGAGCGCATCGAGTGGTCGCCCTCCCGGTGCGAGTGCCGGGCGTATGATGGCATGGCAGACGCCGGAGTCGGGGCGGGTGGCGGCGAACTCTGACCAGCCTCCCGGCAACCACCCCACTCCAAGGAGATCATCCCCCGTGCCCAAGATCCTCGTCGTCGGCGGCGGTTACGCCGGTTTCTACACCGCCTGGAAGCTCGAGAAGCACCTTCGTCAGGGCGAAGCCGAGGTCACCATGGTGGACCCGCTGCCCTACATGACGTACCAGCCGTTCCTGCCCGAGGTGGCCGCCGGCTCGATCGAGCCGCGTCACGCGGTCGTCTCGCACCGTCGTCACCTCAAGAAGACCCGCGTCGTCACGGCGAAGGTCACGAAGGTCGACCACGCCACCAAGACCGCGACGATCACCCCGGCCGAGGGCGAGGCGTGGGAGGAGTCCTACGACCAGATCGTCATGACCGCCGGTGCCGTCTCCCGCACGTTCCCGATCCCGGGCGTCGCGGACGAGGCCATCGGGCTGAAGACCATCGAGGAAGCCGCGGCGATCCGCGACAAGATCCTCGTGAACTTCCACAAGGCAGCGACCATGCCGGCCGGTCCCGAGCGTGACCGCCTGCTCACGGTCGTCGTCGTCGGTGGTGGCTTCGCCGGCATCGAGGTGTTCGCCGAGCTCCGCTCCTTCGCGTCCGACCTGCTCAAGAGCTACCCCGAGCTGTCCTTCGACGACACGCACTTCCACCTCGTCGAGGCGATGGGCCGCATCATGCCCGAGGTGTCGCTCGAGACCTCGCACTGGGTGCTCGAGAACCTCGCGTCCCGCGGCGCCACCGTGCACCTCGAGACGCAGCTCGCCTCGGCCGAGGGCGGCGTCTGCCAGCTCAAGGCGAAGGACGACTCGATCGAGACCATCGAGTCCGACCTCATCATCTGGACCGCCGGCGTCATGGCGAACCCGATGGTCAAGGGCACCGACTTCCCGCTCGAGCAGCGCGGCCGCATCCGCGTCCAGCCCGACCTGCGGGTCGTGGACGACGAGGGTGTCGTCGCCGACGCGTGGGCCTGCGGCGACGTCGCGGCCGTGCCGGACCTCACCGGCGGCGGCGTGGGCGGCTTCTGCGTCCCGAACGCCCAGCACGCGGTCCGTCAGGCCAAGCAGCTCGCGAAGAACCTCGTCGCCGTGCTCCGTGGCGAGGCGACGAACGACTACAAGCACGAGAACCTCGGCGCCGTCGCGGGCCTCGGTCTCGGCATCGGTGTCTTCCAGTCCGGCAAGTTCGCGATGAAGGGCTTCCTCGCCTGGGGCGCCCACCGCGGCTACCACGGCCTGGCGATGCCGTCGTGGGAGCGCAAGTGGCGCGTCATCGGCGACTGGGTGGGTGGCTTCTTCCTCGGCCGCGACATCGCGTCGCTCGACGACCGCGAGACCCCTCGTGCTTCGTTCGAGGCCTGGGCCTCGCGTCCGAAGCCCGCGGTCGAGGCGTCGGCTCTGGCCGCCGCGGCGCCGGCCCCGGAGGAGGGCAAGCCCGCCGACGCGGCCGGCCCCGCGTACGCGACGCCCGCCGAGGACGTCTCGAAGGACGCGCAGCCGGTCGAGGCCGCTGCCGACGCCAAGTAGGCGTCGCACCGCACGCACGCACGCACGACACGACGGCCGTCGCCCCGGTGGGGCGGCGGCCGTCGTCGCGTCGGTAGGCTGTTGCGGCTGCGCCCCCGTGGCCCAACCGGTAGAGGCATGCGACTTAAAATCGCCGAGTTGTGGGTTCGAGTCCCACCGGGGGTACGCCAAGCCGGGGGAGAAGTTCCACGGCGCTCGCCGTATTCACCGCTTACTCACCGTTTTACTCTGCCCTTTCGTCCACAGGCCCGACAGCCCGTCAGAGCGTCTGGTGTGGCGCGCGCGTCCGTTCGCTCTGTTGTCTAGTGCGGTCTTGACACTGGTGTCTAGACCGCACTAGACTACTTCTCATGAAGCGGACCGACCTCCTCAGCGAGATCAAGAGCCGTGCCTCCGCTTCATACGCCACTGAGAACAACACACATCGACGGCTCCACCACCGTAGAAGCACAACAAAACAGACACCCCGATGGAGAACCACATGGCAACGCGCAGCACGTACGACGTGCACGTTCATAGAGAGGGCAAGTTCTGGGCGATCGACGTCCCCGGAATCGGTTTCACGCAAGCAACTAGACTCACCTCCGTCGAAGAGACGGCTCGCGACATGGTCGCAATGGTCAAGGATGTCGACGAGGCATCGTTCGATCTGAACGTCGAAATCGTCGTGCCTCACAACGCAGACGATCACGTCAAGCAGGCCCGAGCTCTCCGAGCGGAGGCCGCGCGAATCCAAGCGCAGGCAGCCCTCGAGTCGGCTCGATCTGCCGCCGCACTGAAGCAAGACGGACTCACCTACCGAGAGATCGGACTGGTGCTTGACGTGTCGCATCAGCGCGCACAGCAGCTCGCCTCTTCGGCTCGCTGAACTCACTCCGAGCGCACGACGCCCTCAGGTGCAGAACCTGGGGGCGTCGTGCTGTGTCGACGTCAGTAGCTTCGTCTACGGTCCTGGCCATGGACGCGAACCCCTGCCCCACCTGCGGCCGCGAGCGCGGTACCGGACGCGTGGCGCTCGGTGTCGGCGAGGACGGAGAGGTCCTGCTCGCCGACCCGACGCCGTCCGGGTTCTGCGAGCCCTGCGCGATCGGCATCGACCCGGCGTCGCCGTGGCCACGAGAGCGTCGCCCGGAGTTCCGCGACATGCCGCGCACGGTCTGCGGCTGGGCGGAGATGCCGGACGGCACGCTCGTCGCTCCCGGGGACCAGTACTGACCGATGCCCGAGTACACCTGGTCACCGCCCACGCATCCGGACCCGCCAGAGGACCAACCGCTCGGCATTCCAGCCCCAGACGAGCACCGCACGGTCGATCACGCACCCGCCTGGGCGAAGGTTGACTTCACTCGTACCGGCCACCAACGCGTCCCGGGGTTCGTGGACGCCGTCGGCGACGGCCGCGTCCTGGTGCAGCTCGTCCACATGGGGTTCGCGCACAAGGTGTGGCTGCCGACGTCGCACACTGAGCCTCGTGAGCTCCGCCGGCGAGCGCCCCGCGGATGAGGGCTGGTCACGATCCGCGACGCGCCCTACGCTCGACGTCGTGAAGCTCCTCGTCCTCGCCGCTGCCGGCCTCGCTGCGCTGTCGCTGACCGGTTGCGCTGCAGCGTCGTCCAGCGCCAAGCCCACTCCGACGGAGACCTCGTTCAGGGCGACGGGGACCATCCAAGTGCCGATGGACCTGAACGCCACACTTCCTCTGCAGCACGACGCCCCGACCATCGGCAACCCCTGCATCCCGAAGAGCGGGTTCAGCGACATCGCCGAGGGCAGCCAGGTCGTCGTCCTCGACGAGAACGGCAAGAAGGTCGCCCTCGGCAAGCTGCGCGCCCCGACCCTCGCCAACGGCCCATCAGGCACCGCGTTCTTCCAGTCCGTCTGCCAACTCGACTTCACCGTCGCAGCAGTCCCCGACGGCAGCAAGATCTACTCCGTCCGGATCGGCAACGACAACCGCGGCGAGCAGTCCTACTCGAAGAGCGACCTCACCGCAGGCGTAGCCCTCTCCCTCGTCTGAGCCCAACGACGAAAGACCCCCTCGGGCACGGATGCTCGAGGGGGTCTCGTCGTTCAGGCGGCGCTCGCCGCGGGTCAGCCGGAGGGCGTGTCCGTCGGTGCCGGCGTACAGGTGCCGGGGACGTCGGCGGTGGTGCCGTCGGTGTAGGTGAACCGGAAGACGGTGCCGGCATCGGTCGCGACGCAGTCGATCGACGCGACGCCTCGACCGTCCTTGCCGTCGGTGCCGTTCGCTCCGGCAGCACCCGTGGGTCCCTGCGGGCCCTGCGGGCCAGTCGCGCCGTCTGTGCCTGCCGTTCCGGACGCTCCGGTCTCTCCGGCTGCGCCGGTCGCTCCCGTGGCTCCTGTGGCCCCGGGAGCGCCCTGCGCGCCGTCCTTCCCGTCGCGCCCGTCCCGACCGTCGGCACCGGGCGTCCCGTCGTCGCCGTCGGATCCGTTCTGACCGGCCGCGCCCGTGGCACCCGTCGGTCCGGACGTCGCCTTCGTGGGGACGTCGTCGGGGTTCGTGGTGGACGGCTTGACGCCCTGCTGCTCCGACTCGTCGTACAGCTTGGAGTACTCGTCGAACAGGCGGTCGTACCGGGCCGCGGCCTCGGACGTGTTCTGCCCGAGCTGGAAGTTCCGGGTTCGGAGCGCGTCGATGGTCGCGAACTGCGACGCGACGAGCGCGATGACGGCCCCGATCGCGGTGAGGACCACGACCCAGGTGATGACCGACTGCCAGGCGTTCGCGAAGAGCGCCCGGAAGAAGCGGCTCACGATGCGTGCGCGCGTCATCAGGCACCTCCCTTGAACTGCAGGAAGCCGACGACGGCCGCGATGATCGGCGACGCGACGGCGAGGGCGATCGAGAGGTTCATGTTCTTCCGGAACCGGGTGTTCTCCTCCCGCTGTGCGGCCTCGGCGCGGTCGCGGTCGGATGACTTCGTGTGGAAGTCGTCGATCTCGTCCCGCATCACCTTCATGCGCTCCTCCATGGCCCGCTTGTCGGAGTCGTAGGCGGCCTGCGTGACGACCTTCCCACCGAGCGAGTCGATGGACTGTTGGACTCGTTCGAGTCCGCGCATGAGTTCCCACCCGGTGGGCTCAGGCCCCTGCGGCTCAGGCACAGGTACCCCTTCCATGGGTCAGGTCGGTCAGGACGTCGCGAGGTGCTTCGCGTCGGACGGCTCGTCGGCTGCCGCTTCTGCCTGCGCCTGGGCCTCTTCGAACGTGGACGGCTCGCCGGGAGTGCTCGAGGTCGCCGGGGCCGGCGGGGTGAGCGCAGCCAGGAGGCTAGCGGTGTCGTGCACGGGAACCGCGGTGACGACGGGAACCTGGTCGGCGGCGGTCTCGCGGGCGTCGATGACCTTCGTTGCGTCGGTGCGGATCTGCACGCCGAGCTCGGTGGCGGCGGCCTTCACGATCGCGGTGAGGACGAGGATCGCGTTCGCCTTCGTGAAGTGCCCGTCCGGCGCGACCGCGACGACCGCGGAGAGCACGGCGAACATCAGGGCAGCTCCGGTCTTCGCTGCACCCTGCCAGCGCTTGTCGACCAGCGGCAGCCAGTAGATGACGCCGGTGCCGACGATGGCGAGCACGATCTGGGTGATCGTCTGCCAGCCGAGGAGCGTCCCGGTGCCGGCGGCCTGGGCGGCCTGCAGGATGCCGAAGACGCTGACGAGCAGCGGCAGCAGCGCGGAGGCGTATCGGGAGGAGAGCAGGTTCATCGGAGGTCCTTTGCGTTGGCGACGACGACGGAGCGGGAGGCTCCGAAGTCGCGGATGATGGCGGCGAACTCTGCGCCGTTGATGGTGACGGTCGCGACGCCGGCGCGGGTGAGGGCGTTGACGGTGTCCATCGAGCCGACGATGGTGAACTGCCGGTCCTCGAGCAGCGCGTACCCGCCGCCGTTGTCGCCGCGGACGAGGAACAGCACCCGCCCGTCGTTGCGGAGTGCCGAGGCGAGCTGGATCCGGTTGTGCAGTGCGGCACTGACCGAGATGGTCTGGATCTGCGGACCGCCAAGGCCCTTGATGGTCGCGACGTCGCTCGGGGACATCGCCACGTGGCCGATGCCGGGTACGACGAGAGACTGCCCCTGGGGGCTTGTGACGAGGACGGTCATGGGCTCTTCCTGTTCCTGGTGCTCGGGGCTGGTGGGGGTGATGACGAGCGCCGCGCCGGCGGGACCGGTCGGCGGGTTGGTGACGTTGACGAGCGCTGCGACGAGGCGGGTGACGCGGGCCCGGGACCACTCCTGGTGCCACGGCTCCCCGAACGCGGTGCCGGTGTTCTTCCACCCGTACCTCGTCGCGACCTCCACCCAGATGCGGTGATTCGTCGACGTGAACGAGGTGTCGATGCCGGACCAGATGTCGATCGCCTTGCCGTCGCCGTGGATCGACGTGCCGGGGACAGCGGCGGCCGCCTTGCCGGCCTTCTTGAGCCACCGCTGACCGCGCCAGAAGATGCCGGTCTTGCCGACGAAGTACCGGTCGAGGAAGTAGGCGACCTGCGTCTCGAGCGTCCGATACCCCTCGGCGACGTAGACCTTCTGCCCGGTCCGCTGCCGGAACTCGGCGGCGGCGGCGAGGAGGTACGGCAGCACCTCGATCGCGACGTACTGCTTCCCCGCGGTCGAGATGTCGTCGTTCGCGGGGATGAGCGCGAGCTCGGACGGGGTCAGCTGGCCGTTGCCGCTCACGAGGGAACCTCGCTGAGGTCGGCTACATCCGGGCTGCCCGGGTCTCGTATGGGATCCGGGTCGGGGCCGGGCGGGACGACGATCACGTTGGGGTCGACGTCCGACCAGCTGCGTGACCCGTGGAGCCAGGCGTCGACCCACGTCGAGCCGTCGCCTCGTTCCGCCTCTACGGCGGCAGCCGTCGCGAGCAGCCCGCCGACGTCAGTCACGCCCTCGACGAGGTACTCGCCGCCGCCCGGGTGCTCGAGGAGCACATCGATGGTCGCTGCGGCACCGAGTGGTGCCTCCCAGCCTTGCGTTGCAATCCAAGGGGCCACTTGCGGGTCCTTCCCTTTCGGTCACCAGACGACGGAGATCGCGCCGCGCCCGTTCCATGCCTCGTGGGAAGCGGAAGCGCCGTCGGTGGTTCGGGTGAGCTTGATCGTGTGAGAGCCAGACGCCAGCGCGTACCCCGGGTGGGCGACGTGCCACAGCATCTGCGTGAACTTGCCTTGGTTGTGCACGCGGATCGACGCGATGTTGGTGCCGTCGACGTTGATGTTCAGCGTCCCGGCGTACGAGCCGCCGCTCAGGTACCCGATGAACTGCACGAAGGCACGCAGCGTTGCTGTCCGACCAGCCGGCACGGTCACGGTCGAAGTCAGGAGGTCCTGACTGCCCGACTTCCAGACAGCGCCACCGTCGAGATCGCTCCACTGCGCCACCGTGCGGGGTGCGTTGTAGAGCTGCCCGTCGGCGTAGTTGAGGATCGAGTTGACGTAGAGCGTGTTGACGTAGGCCGAGTCCACGGTCGCCGCGACGGTGCCGCCCTGTGGGAGGGACTGTGAACCGACGAGGAGCGCGCTCGATGACGAGGAGTCGGGCGCGATGCGGAGCATGCCGCCGTTCGCACCATTCGCCAGGCCTTCGATCTGCCCTGCCTGCGCCTCGTTGTCCGCGAAGAAGCGGACCAGGTTCCCGCCGAGCACCGCTCGCTTGCCGGATGAGCCGGTCTGCACGATCGCGCCGGTGATCGTGATGCCGTTGAGGCTGTCGACGTCGATCATGCCGGCGGTGATCTTCTTCGCCTGCACGACGTTCGTGAAGAGGAAGTCGATGACCGCCTGCGAGAGCGTCGCGCCGGACGTGACGAACAGGTTCGACACGTTCGCGGTCTGGAAGTTCGCCGTCGACGCCGCGATCTTCTGCGCGACGAGAGTCGCAATCGCCGCGGAGCCCGCGGTGAGCTTCGCGACGTCGAGGTTTGCGATCACCTCGGACTTGATCTGCTGCGGTGTCCACACCGGCGATGCGAGGGTGCCCGACTGCAGCCACTGCCCCGCGACGTTCTTCGCCGAGTCCCACAGGAACCAGATGGTTCCCGTCGGCGCGGTCCCGGACGGCCCGGCCGACGAGGAGAACAGGATCTGCGGCCGCCCGTCAGCGGTCGCCTGCGCGGCCGCGGCCGCGTTCGACGCTGCGGTCGCGGCCTGCTGTGCGGTCGCGGCTGCGGTGGCCGCGTCCTTCGCAGTCTGGTCGGTGACCTGCACCCACTTCGCGTTCGTGGCGTCGTAGGTCCACGGGGTGTTGTCCGTGGTCCGGATCCAGAGGTTCTGCGCGTTCGCGTTCGCCCCGGTGGGGGCCGACGCCTGGTAGATCACACGGCCCTTGCCGTTCGCGATGCCAGCGGCGGACAGCGCCTGCGAGTTCGCGTTATCGGCCGCGGTCTGCGCCGTCGCCGCGTTCGCCTTGGCCGTGTCTGCCGTCGACTGTGCGGCCGCTGCCGCGGTCTTCGCAGCGTCCGCCGCGGACTGGGCGGTCGCTGCGTTCGTCTTCGCGGTATCGGCCGTCGACTGTGCGGTCGCGGCTGCCGCCGAGGCGGTCGCGGCGGCCTGCGCGGCGGCCGTCGCGTCGGTGATGTTCACCAGCTCGACGTCGTCGAAGTAGACCGTCACGCCCGCGGCGTTGGCGAACGCGATCCGGGCGCGCAGATGCGTCACGCCCGAAGCCGGCACCGTGTAGGTGATCTCCTGCATGGTGAAGGCGCTGGAGGTCGGGGCCGTCGAGCTGCCCGCGTCCGACCACGCCGGCGACGATGCGGAGGCGTCGTACTTCTGCAGACGGAGCCCGCCGGTCACCGATCCGGTGCCGGTGTTCACCGCCTGCGCCCACCAGCGGTACCGCCAGGTGTCGCCGGGCTTGACGGGGAACATGCCCTGGCGGATCTCGCCGGAGGTGGTCGCCTGCCATGCCTTCGAGCCGCTGCGAACCTTCGTCGTCTGAACGGCGATGGTGCCCTTGCTCGAGGCGTCCCAGGAATCGAAGTCGAACTCGGCTCCGCCGTTGGTGAGGACGCCGCCGGCGATCGCGACTGCCTTCGCCGCGGCGGTGTCGGCCGCTGCCTTCGCGGTGTCCGCCGCGCTCTGCGCGGTCGCGGCGTTTGTCTTCGCCTGGTCAGCTGTGGTCTGTGCCGCGGCGGCCGCCTGTCCCGCGTTGTTGGCGGTGGCCTGCGCAGCGTCGGCGGCGGACTTCGCCGTGTTCGCGGAGGCCTGGGCGGCGTCCGCGGCGCTCTTCGCGGTATTCGCCGCGGTCTGCGCGGTCTGGGCGTTGGTGAGCGCCTGCGCGGCGTCCGCGGCTCGGGACTGCAGGGAGACGGGTGCGTACATCGCGGTGACCTGAGAGGAGAACGTCGGGGAGACGTTGAAGATCCCGTCGCCGCCGGCCTGTTCCGCCCACAGCAGGTCCAGCACGTGCCAGCCCGCGGAAAGCGTGAATGACACGGCGATGACGGAACCCGAGGACGTGCCGCGCGAGTACACGCTGACGCCGTCGACGTAGAACTGTGCTCCGTCGTCGTGCTGCAGGTTGACCGTGAACGTCTTCGCCGAGGGGACCTGCACCATGGTGCGGAGCAGCCCGATGTACTGGTCCCCGAGGCCCGACGCGAGGGTCGCGCCGTCGGCGACGTACGAGCTCGCGGTCGGAGCCGCGGCGAGGATCATCGCGTAAGACGGGATCGTCCCCGCGACGGAACTCACCGGATAGAGGGCGCGCAGCCAGGTGCTCGCCTGCGCGGTGTCGCGGTCGCTCGAGAACGTGGCGAATGCGGCGAGATCGGCCCGGGCCTGCGCCGCGGTGGCGTTCGAGCGGGCCGTGTCGGCCTGCGCCTGAGCGGTGGCGGCGTTGGCCTTCGCCGTGTCCGCGGTCGTCTGCGCGGCGGCCGCGGCCTGCCCGGCGTTGTTCGCCGTGGTCTGGGCGGCGTTAGCGGCCGTCTGTGCGTTCGCGGCCTTCGTGTCCGCGGCGGACGCGGCCTGTCCGGCTGAGGTTGCGGAGCTCTGCGCCGTGGACGCGGCGGAGGCTGCGTCGCCGGCGCGGGTGATCGCGGTGTCGACGTCTGCGGACAGACCGTCGATCTGCTGGTCGAACGCGTCGGAGATCTGCTGCTGCGCGTCCGCGAGCGCGGCGCGGGCGACGTCGAGGTTCGTGTCGGCGAGCTCGAGGCGGGCGTCGAGTTCGGACATGCTCGCGTCGATGAGGTCGCCGAGCTGGGAGACGCCGGCGTTCGCGTCGGCGATACCGTCCTGCAGGTCGCTGACGGCGTCGTTCGCGATGGCGGCGTCGGCGATGACCTGGTCGACCGTGACTGCGTCGTCCGTCTCGCCGACCGTGGAGGTCGAGAGCTGCTGGGTCGCTTCGATCGCGCGAAGGCGTCGTTCGAAGTCGGCCCAGAGCGCGGGGACGCGCGGGTCGAGGTCGGTCATTGCGGCACTCCTGTCCCGTAGGTGAACGAGTCGGTCAGTTCGAGGTCGCACTCTGTGGTGCCGTCGGGGTTGTCCGCGAGGTCGACGATGCGGTGCCAGAGGCCGAAGCGGCCGTACCGGGGCACGTCGCCCTGCACGAAGATGTCGTCGCCGCGGTTGTAGGAACCGCGGGGCGAGTTCGGGTGGTCGAGGACGGTGATCCGTGAGACGGCGAGCGTGGGGGTGCGCGCTGCCAGTTCGACGCGGAGCCGGGCGTCCATGTCGGTGGCGCTCTTGACGTCCTTCGAGGTGAAGGTCGCGACCTGGCGAAGCTTGCCGTTGCGGATGGTGATGGTGCGGCGGATCGCGCCGACGCCTTCGCCGGCCCCGACGCCGAAGACCGAGTTCGTGGCGTTCTCGTTGGACTCGGGCTCGAGCTCGGTGACGATGTTGACGCCCTGCACGAACGATGGGTCGCCGTCGCCGGAGAGACGGCGGCCCAGGCGCGGGTAGGCGATGACGAGCTCGGTCTGGGGGAGGTCGTTCCGGTCCCAGGTGGATCGCTCGTACCAGTCGAACGGGGTGCTCGAGGCGAGGTCGTTGAGCTTGCTGCCGCAGTCCGGGGCTTCCCACGGCAGGAGCGTGTACGCGCCGCCGTCGTCCTTCGCCGCCTTGGACGCTGCCACCTTCGCGGCGTACGCGGCGTCCTTGTCGGCCTTCTTGCGGGCGACGACGCCGGCCTGCGCGTCGACGGCGTCGGAGCGCTGGGTGATGATGCCCTGCTGTGCTGCCTTGGCGTTCGTGACCTGGTTGACGGCGGTCTGAGCAGCCGCGATACGGGCCTGGTCCTTCGCCTTCTTCGCGGCGGACAGTTCGGCGTTCGCCGCTTCGGACTGCCGCACGAGCGCGGAGTACCCGGACCGCGCGTCGCTGACCGCGTCGCGGAGCGTCTTGAGCTTGGCGTTCTCGGCGTTGTAGGCGTTCACCGCGGCCGTGTACGCCTCGAGGGTGTCGGCCTTGTTCTGCGTGGAGAAGCTGCCGGTGCGGACGCTGGTCTTCCCGGTGACGGTGAGTCCGATGTTGGAGTCGGGGAATGACTGCACGTGCGCGACGAGGAGTCGGACGATGTCGGCTGGGTCGACCTGCGCGCCGTAGTACGGGGCACCCTCGTAGGGCTTGCCGAACAGGTACCGGGCCATCGACTTCACGACGATCTGCGCGGACTGGTCGGGGTAGGTGATCGAGTCGACGATGCCGCGGAAGCGGATCGTGCCCTCGTCGTCGAGCGTGACGATCGTGCCCTGCTCCCAGAACACCGGGTTCCCGTCCGCGGCGACCTGCATCGCCGCGGACGGGCCGAGGGTGAGGGTGAGGGAGCCGACCGCGGACAGGGGGCTGCCGACGGGGCCGCGGCTGATGCCGGGGAAGTCGTAGGAGAGGACTTCCTTCGTTGTTGCCCGCTGGATGATGAACCGTTCGGTCACTGCGGGTCTCCTTCGGCTCAGGCGGCGGCTTCGAGGAACTCCACGTCCCAGAAGATCTGCGTCGTGAGGTTGAACTGCAGGCCGCCGGTGGAGGAAGCGGGGCGACGGTTGCCGTACGCGCGGAGACGCTGGCTCGTACCCCGCATCGACGCGGGCACGGCGAGGGTGTCCTCGACGATGTAGAGCAGGCGGGTGCTGCCTGGTGCCTGCTCCTGGTAGTACGTCGAGGCGGTCGCGAGGGTGTCGCCGATGCGGGCGGTGAGGTCGCCAGCGACGTTCGCTGAGTTGTTCGTCAGACCGACGATCGTCATGCGGATATTGACCGCGGTGGCCCAGTCGGGTACGTCGACCGAGAGCGCAGAGACCTTGCCGTCGTCAGGGGCGGGGGCGGCCGACGACGAAGCGATGCTGAACGCTGCGGACACCTGGGCCTGCTGGACGCGGCGGCGGCTGCGAGGCCGGGCGACGCTGCGGAGGTCGACGATCATCGCGGACGTGACGACTGCGTTGTTCGCGGGCTGGTCGATGCGGGCGAGCGCGTACCCGGTCGTGCCGGCGTACTGGGCGATGTCCTGCAGCCGCTTCGTGCCGGCGGGGACGCCCGGGATCACGACGAACCGCGTGTACGGGCCCTTGACGAGGTCGGTGGGGGTCTGCGCGTTCGAGTCCACGTTGGGGTTGTCCACCAGGCACGCGACCAGGTCGGAGCGGCCCGCGGAGGATCCGGTGCCGGCGATCTTCACCGAGTCCGAGTCCGCCGTCGGGTTCCGCACCGTGTACGCCTGCTGCGGGCTGATCCGGTTGAGGATCGACGCGCTGCCGGAGAGCACCTTCGCGCCCGGGCCTGCCTGGTCGAGCGGGACGACCTTGAGGTCACCGGAGGTGGTGACGCCTTCGCTGCCGCCGCAGGCGAGGTAGGCGAGCTGCCGGGCGACGTCGCCGCCGTGCTCGGCCTGGCCGCCGATGAACCAGGGAACGCCGTCGAGGGCCATGAGCAGTGCCTTTCGTCAGGGTGCGAGAGTCGCCGAGCGCCACATGAGCGTCGCGGTCGGGTTGCCGGTCGAGGACGATCCGGTGAGGGTGAGCGATCCCGGGCCCGGGGACAGGACCCCGTCGGTGAGGAGATCCGAGTTGCGGGTGAGGGAGGCGATCTTCGTGCCGTTGCGCAGCACCGACATGCGGCCCGGACGGGTGTCGATCGTGAGCGTCTCGTCATAGGCGAGCGAGGTCTGCGCGGCGTACTTGGCGACGCCGGCGATCTCGATCCCGGGGTTGAGGATCGCGCCGCGGATCGTCGCGACGAACGGGGTCGGCTCGGAGCCGGCGACGGTGAACGTGTTCGCGCGGGTCGTGTACCCGCGGGCGACCAGCGGTTCCTTGAGCGGGGCGACGAGGCCGCCGCCCTGGGAGATCGCGAACGGGACCGTCAGCTGGTCGGGTGCTCCGTACCAGAGCTTGTCGACCTGCCGGAAGGTGGTCTGGACCGTCATCATCTTCGCCTCGGGCGAGACGTCCGACGGGGAGATCTTCCGGGGCCGCCCGAACGCGGAGCGGCCCCGGGGCGACACGAGCTCTGCGAGCGCGCCGGGGGCCGATCGCACCGCGGCGGCGTTCCAGTAGGAGGCGAGCTGGTTGAACCGGTCCCACATCTCGGCTTCGCTGCTGCCGAGGATGCCGAACGTCACTCCGATCGTGCGGCCGTGGTGGAAGTCCATGCCGACTTGCGTGCCGTCCGCTCGAGCGCTGTCGACGTCGCCGTCGGCGATGTCGTAGTCGGCGATGTCCGGCGTCACTCGGAGGTAGATGCCAGAGGCGTCGGTGAACTTGACGTCGACGCCCGGGTATCGGAGACCCCACGGTTCAGGCATCAGCGTCCACCGTTCCTCTTGCTCTCGTAGCGGTCGAAGGCCCAGCGGGCCTCCTCCATGTCGCGTCGGGTGTTCCCCGACGACTGGAAGGTCGGCGCGAACACCGCAGCGCCGCGCGCGCCGGCGTCGACGACCGATCGGACGACGACTCGTTCCTGGGGCACGTAGGACACCGCCCCGCCGTTGGCGTACCGGGGGACCTTGCCCTGCTGGATCGCCTGGCGCAGCCCGTACACCGCTGCCTGCCCGCCGAGGCGCGCAACGTCGCTCGCGGTGAGCACGTGCTCGCCGTTCGAGAGCAGAGCGTGGATCGAGTCGGAGGTCCCCGTCCCGGGCCCGTGGACAGCGCCACCGGAGGCATAGGCGGCCTTGGCGACGCCGGGTGCAGCGCCGGCATCGATCGCCTGCTGGACGAGCACCTGACGGACCGAGATCACCCGGCCGTCGTTCCGCGCGATGAACGCGTCGAGCTGGCCCTGCGCGGCGGCGGTCTCCGCGACCATCGTGATGGTCTTCCCGTTCGGGATCGCGAGGACGCGGTTCTTGAGATCGTCGGCCTGCGCGCCGGCCTGGCCCGCGTTGTTCGTGAACAGGGTTGCCCAGGACTGCGGGGTGCCCATCACCTTGTTCGCGTAGTCTTCGGCGGCCTGTCCGGTGATCCCGTACGCCCCGAGCGCGTTGATGAGCGCCTGACGCCCCTCGGCGAGCTTCCCCGTCGCGACGTCCTGCGAGCCGGACTGCTCGAACAGCGCCGCGGCCGAGCTCTTCGCCGCCGACGCGATTCCGTCGATCGCGGACGACGCGTTCCGGCCAGCCTCGGACCCGAGGTCGAAGCTGGTCTTCGCTGCATCGAGGGCGTTCGTGTTCTCCTTGACCGAGTCGGACGCGTCGTCGATCGCCTGCTGGAACTGCCGCTCGGCGTCGTTGACGTCGAGCTGCCCCTTGCCGAAGTTCTTGATCGCGTCGGCGAGGCCATCGATGTCCTGAGTGCCCTGCTGCGCTTTGCCGGAGAGCTCGTCGAGCTTCTTCTTCTGCTCGTCCGCGGCCTCGGACATCAGCTTCATCGCGAGCGA
>NZ_CP054593.1:3026237-3056803 GCF_013347165.1 Curtobacterium sp. Csp2 | reverse complement strand
TTCGGCATCTTCCACCTCTCCGACACCACGAAGCGGTTCGAGGCGAACTTCCGGGCCATGGGCCAGGGGCTCGCCGAGGTGGCGGACTCCGACCTCAAGGGCGCGACGAAGCAGTTCAACGAGTTCGTCAAGGAGGCCGGCGGCGGGAAGGACGCCGTCAAGAACCTGCTCGAGCAGATGCCCGACTACAAGGCGAAGCTCATCGACCTCGCCGGCGCGCAGGGCAAGAACCTCTCCGACCAGGAGCTCTACAACCTCGCCCAGGGCAAGGGCTCGCTCGCGATGAAGCTGATGTCCGAGGCCACTGACGACCGCGCCCAGCGCGAGCAGGAGCACGCCGCCCTTGCCGATCGACAGGGCAAGGCTCTTCGCCGACAGCTCCATCGAGGCCATGGCCGCGCGGGCGGCGGCGACCTTAGGGACGATGGTGAGGATGCCGCCGCCGAGCAGACCGATCCCCGCGGTGAGCGCTGCGATGACGAGGACGGTCGCCTGGACCCAGCCGGGCGCGTTCACGAACGCGTTGACCAGGTCGGAGACTGCCTGCACCATGCCGCGGAGCTGCACGTTCGCGGCGGACCCCGACTTGATGAGGCCGGCCTCGAAGGCGGAGCCGAGCTTCTTGACGTCGCCGTTGAGGTTGTCCATCTTCCCGGACGCCTGGACGGCGGCGAAGCCGGTGTCGTCGACGCTGGTGATCCACCCCTGGATCCCGGACGCGCCGTTCTGGTAGAGCACGTTCGCGGCGCGGATCGCGTCGTTGCCGAAGATCTGCGCGAGTGCCTGGTTCCGCTGTGCCTGGGTGAGGGAGCCGAGCTGGTCGTGGAGGACGCCGGCGAGCTTGGTGATGCCGATGAACTGGCCGTTCGCGTCGTTCGTGTTGATGCCGAGCTTCTGCATCAGCTCGGCGGACTGCTGCGACGGGTTCGCGAGCTGGGTGAGCATCGTCTTGAACGAGGTACCGGCGTCGGAGCCGAGGAGACCGGCCTGGGCGAAGGCGGAGAGGGTGCCGACGGTGTCGTCGACGGAGAGGCCGAACTGGGCGGCGACGAGGCCGGACTGGTTCAGCGCCATGCCGAGGTCTTCGACGGAGCCGAGGGCCTTGTCCGCGCCGGCGGCGAGGAGGTCGGCGATGTGCGGCACCTCAGAGCCCTTGAGGCCGAACTGGGTCATCGCGACCGCGGCGATCTCGGTGGCCTTCGCGACGTCGAGCTGGCCGGCGGCGGCGAGGTTCAGTGCGCCCTTGAGGCCGCCGCCGAGGATGTCCTTGACGCTGACGCCGGCCTTGACGAGCTCGGTCTCGGCTTCGGCGACTTCGGTGGCCGAGAAGCCGATGCCCTGCCCCATGGTGAGGGCGGCGTTGCGGAGTTGGTCCATCTCGTACGCGGTCGCGTGGGAGAGGGACTTCACCTGCGACATCTGCGCGTCGAAGTCCGCGAAGGACTTCACGGCGAGGACGACGAACCCAGCGGCGGCCGCGCCGACGCCGAGGAAGACCTTGCCGAGCTTCTCCATCGCCTCGTGCTGCCGCTGGGCGGCGTTGGTCGTGTCGTTCGTCGCGTTCTCGGCGGCGTTCATGCCCTGCACGTAGTTCGAGGACAGGGTCTGCAGTACGACGCGGACGATGCGATCTGCCATGGCGGGTCTCCCGTCGAGCGCTGTTGAGTTGTCGGTGGTGCTGGCCCTGTCAGGGCGTCGGCGGTGTCCGCTCGACGCGCCTGACGGGGAAGAAGACGCCGTTCATCGACGCGTCGGGTCCGAGGAGTTCGCGGTACGCGTCCTCGGCGTCCTGCTGCACCTTGCGGGCCTGGTCGACGACCGGCATGTCCCGGAGGCTGCCGTCGGGCATCCGCGTCGGGACGCCAGCGACGTAGCCGTACTCGGCCTCAGGGTTGGTGGGATCCGCGAGGGCTGAGACGACGTCTTCCATCGGGAAGCCATGCGGGCCGAGGCTGTCCGTGTACCGCTGCAGCGCGAGGACGAGCATCCGGTCGGCGTCGTTCCACTCGGGCTCGCGTTCGACGTCGTGGCCGAGGATGCGGTTCCCGGAGCGGATGACCCGGTGCGTCTCGCGGGGCTCCCAGCCCCAGAATCTCCGGGGGGAGATGCCGAGCTTTACTGCGGCAGCGACATCCGCCCGGAGTCCTGGATTGCTGCCAATGCTTTTCCCGCGATCTCGATCGCCTGCTGCGCGTCTGCCTGGTTGAGGCTGTAGACGGTGTCGACGACGTTCCCGAACTCGAAGCCGGAGATCGTGTCGAAGAGGTCGTTCCACTCGTCCGGGGTTGGCTGGTACTCGTCGTCGCCGTCGACGATGACGCCGGAGGCGACCGCGGCGGCGCGCGTGACGGCGTGGACGTTGTAGTTCCCGACGACGGTGTCGGCGATGACGTCGGGGCGGCCCGGGTTCTTGAGGGTCAGCTCGGCCCACTCCTGGCCCGGGAGCCGGGTGAAGCGGATGACGACGAGGGCCTGGGCGTACTCCGCCTCGAGCGCGTCGATCTGCTGCTGCAGCTCGGCGGGGTTCCGGCCGGCGGCGAGGCGGGGGTCGTCGTTGTCGCGCGCGGCGTCGAGCTCGTCGGAGAGCTCCTTGCGGCGCGCTTCGACGGCGGCGTCGAGGGCGACGGTCACGTCGCGGGTGGGGCGGGGTGCGCTCTTCGCGGCGGCGAGCTTGTCGGTGAAGGTCATGAGGTTCCCATCTCGTCCCCATCGGTGGTGACCCGGCCGGACGCCGATGGGGAAGCGTCCGGCCGGGAGTGGGGTTACGAGGCGAGCAGCGGCACGTTCCGGCTGGCGATCGCCTGCGGGTACATCACCTGCGTGCGGGTGAACTTCGCGTTCGCGGCGTACGGGTCGTTCTGCTTCTGGCCGCACTTGACGGGGAAGTAGTCGAACTTGTCGCCGGCGGCGAGGGCCTGGTTGTGCGGGACGGCTCGTCGGACGGCGTAGACGACGTTCGCGCCGGGGGTGAGCAGCGGGTCGGCGACGTCGTTCGCGGAGCCGAAGACGTAGCGGACGGTGAGGTCCTCGGTCACCTGGCCGGGCTGCGCGAGGACGCCGGCGAGGGCGAGTCGGGTGTCGGTGACGGTGTCCTCCTTCACGCCCTCCTTGAAGCCGTCGGAGGTGAGCGCGTAGGTGACGTCGACGGCCTTCGCGTTGGAGAGGTCGGAGACCTTGACCGTGGTGAAGTCCGCCGGGAGGTTGCTCGCGAGGGCGCAGAGGATGAGGAGGTTGGAGTCCATGCCGACGGACGGCTGGACCGTGGTGTTGATACCCATGTGGGCTCCTTGGTGTCAGTGCCGCGGCGCGGCTGGTGGGGGTCAGGCGGGGTCGGAGTGGAACGAGTACTCGAGGGTCTGGAACCACATCGGCGTGCTGCCGTCGGGGTCGCGCTGCACCGGGGAGACGTAGTCCCGCATGAGCGGTGTCGTGACCCGGTCGGGGACGGTGAGTACGACGCCGAACCCGTGGGGGCGGAGCGTCCGGTCGACGCGCTCCGCGGCACGGCGTGCCTGCTCCGGGGTGGATCCGACGCACTGGAACGTCGTGGACGGCTGCCGGTGCACCTGCGGGCCCGCGAGGCGCTCGATGGTGTCGACGTCGGCCCCGGGCTGCATGACGACGTACCAGGTGGTCGAGATCGGCTTCCCGTCGCCGCGCTCGGCGACGCTGTCGAAGAGCCGGTCGGGCTTGGCGAGCTCGGCGTCGGTCTTGAGCAGCTCGACGAGGGCTGCGTCGTCGGCGAGGCTCACAGGCCGACCTCCCCGAGCGCGTCGTTGATCGCGCGTTGGATGCCGATGTCGAAGTCCTCGGCGTTGTCGGCGAGGGCCTTCGGGATTCGCTTCTTGCCCGGCGTCTTGCTGGTGCCCTCGTCGACGATGCCGACGACGGAGCCCTGCCCGCCGAGGACCGGGCCGATCTCGGACTCGAGCTGCGTGCCGTACTGGTTCGAGCCGGTGCCCTTGATGTCGTAGGAGATCGACCCGGCGGCGTGGGGCAGGTTGCGGGAGCCGTTGTAGTCGGACTTGATCTGGTCCTTGATCTTCCGCGAGGTCACCTCGATCGCCTGACGGAGCTTCGGGCCGGTCCCGGCGGGCACCTGGCCGAGGTCGCGGGCGAGCTGTCGGAGTTCGTCGTCAGCCATCGGTGACCTCCACGGGGAATCGTCGGGCGGTCGCGTCCGCGGAACGGAACGGGGCCTTCACGGTAGCGACGGTGCCGGGCAGGGCCGGGTCGGTTGCCGAGCTCGTGACGCGCACCTCCATGCCCGCTCGGACGGCGGTGGAGGTGTCGATCGGGAGGGAGAGGGTGGCGAGCTGGGTGACGAGCAGCTGCGCGGCGACGTCGACGTCCTGGGCCTGGACGTTCCCGGCCTTGAACCGGCAGGGGCCGTCGTAGACCGGGGTGAAGACCATCGGGTAGTCGTCGGTGTCGGGGTCCCGCTCGCCACGGGTGACGGTGCCGATCTGGCAGCGGTCGGTCATCCGGTCCTCGGCCCGGCGGCGGCCGCGTGCGAGCATGCGTTGGACGCGCACGCGACCACCTCCTAGTACCAGGGGAACAAGACGCCGGCGGTCGGCGTCGGGACGCGGCCGAGCCCGGCTGGGGCGTCGGGGGCGCGGGTGGTGGAGACGGTGCCGAGACCGCCGAAGGTGCTCGAGGTGCGGTAGCTGGTGAGCATCCGCTTCTCGGAGGCGGTGAGGTAGGCACCGGACTCGTCGACCTTCCATCCCTCGGTCGCGTCGTCGACACCGCCGGTGGTCTGCGCCTCGCGGTTGTCGTAGACCCGGCCGGCGCAGTACAGCGTCACGAGCTGCACGTCGTCGGGCACCGGGTCGACGAGCGTGCCGTCGGGGTTGAGGAACGTCCGCCCTGTCTCGTTGCGAACCAGGGCGGACGCGAGCCTCAGGCACAGCACGGCGCGCTTGGCGTCGGCGGTGTCCTCCGCGATGACCTCGTTGAGCCAGTCGCCGAGGTCGGTGACCCCGGCGAGCGTGGTCGCCGGGGTCCCCACTAGGACGCCGTCGCCATCGAGGCCGACACCGCGCGGACGGCGTCGAGGGTCGTCGCACCGTAGAAGGTGTCGACGACCGACTGGTCCTCGAGCTGCAGCGGGTTGTAGTGCTGGATCCAGCGCAGCGAGTAGCCGTCCTGGGCGACGGTCGCGGACTTCGCCGCACCCTCCGGCTGCCGCGAGGGGCGCGTCACGTGGGCGAACGCGTCCTTGTGGTAGCCGATGCCGAAGTCGGCGGGCAGGGTCGGGTCCGCGACGATCGTGAAGCCGAAGAGCTGCCCGATCGTGGCGTCGCGGAGGACGTCGGAGCTGCCGGACTCGTTGACGCGCTGCAGGAGCACGTCGTTGAGGGCGGCGGCCTCCATGTTGGAGCCGACGGCGAAGGTGCGGTTCGCGGCCGGGACATTGCGCTGGTTGAGCACCTGACGGGCGGCGATGAGGGCGGCGCGGAAGTTCGTGCCGTCCGCCTTCACCTTCGGGATCGCGGCGTCGGTGCCGATGGCGACCATCTGCGCGACCAGCGGCGCAGCGAGCTCGTCGACGACGGACTCGGCCTGCGGGATCAGGACCTGGGTGGTGAGGTCCTTGAGGGTGAAGGTCGCGAAGTCGTCCGGCAGGCGGACGGCGTTGTAGACCTGGTTCTCGAGGGTGACCGGGAACCACTTCTGGTCGAGGTCGTTGAACTGGATCGAGTCGCGGGCGGTGCGGTTGGCCTTGGTGTAGACCTTCGCCTTGCCGGCGGTGACCGGGCCGAGGACGTTGACGGTCTGCCCGACGCCGGCGACGAACTCCTGGGAGAAGTCCTGCCGGACGGTGCGCGGGAGCAGCGTCAGGTAGCGCAGGGACGCCAGCGTGGCGCGGGCGGCCTGCTGCGGGGTGTAGAGGGTGGGTGCCACGATGGCCCCTTTCTGGTGAGAGTGGTCGCGCCGCCCGGGTCGGGGGCGTGGTTACCGGCGGAAGACGTCCGCGGCGAACTTGTCGAGGTCCGCGGTGGGGTCGCCGGCGTCGTTGTTGTTGCCGCTGCCGGGGCGCAGCTGCTCGCGGGGCTGGCCCGACGGCGGGCGGCCGCCGTCCTTGCCGAACATCTCGAGCAGTTCCTCGGCGTCCTGCAGGAGCTCCTCCTCGGTGGTGCCGGAGAGGCGCTTCATCAGGGACTCGGGCAGGCCGTGCTTGACGGCGACGCGGAGCTTGAGGTTCTCGGCCTCCAGGGCCGTCACCTTCTGGGCGCTGTCCTTGTTCGCCTCGGCCGCCTGCTCCGCCTTCGTCGCTCGGTCGCGGAGGTTCTTGGCCTCCGAGTTGAGCTTGCGGATCTTGCCGAGTGCCTTGTCGGAGTCGAACTTGTCGCCCTTCTCGTCCGGGTCCTCGGGCTCCTTCGGCTCTGCCGGGTCGGCCGGGTCTGCGGGATCGGCGGGGTCCGCCGGGTCTGCAGGGTCCGCGGGGTCGCCGGGCTTCGCGCCGTCGTCGCCGTCGATGAACCGGATGCCGCGCAGCTCGAACGGGGACTGGCCGATGCGGGCCAGGCCGTCGCGGGTGCACGGGGCGTACGTCGTTCCGGTGGTGCTCTTCATGGGTGCCCTCCTGGGGCGGTCGGGCTGCCACCAGGGCAGCGGTGCCTAGCCCTGTGGGGGCTCGGTGGTCTGGTTGCGGATCGCGGGGGAGTCGCGGAAGTCGCCGTTCGCGCGCATGCGGGGCAGGACGCTCTCTTGGGTGCGGGCGTAGCCGGCGGCGTTGGCCTCTCGGGCGGCGCGCTGGTAGGCGTCGATGAAGCCCTGCTCGCGCTCGTTGGGCTCCCAGGAGCCGTAGACGATCTCGGCGGTTCTTCGCTCGGGCGAGCGCCGCGGATCCGGACATGCCGCCGGCGACGAGGTTCTTGACCCGGACGGGTCCGGCGACGAGGAGGATCTGCGCCGTCAGCGCCGCGTCGAATGTCGGGGTGACGATCGGGCCCGCGCCGGTGACGCCCTCAGCGTCGCGGTAGCGGTAGATGTAGGCGCTCGTGGTCTGCGCGGACTGCGACGAGTAGGCGCTGGCGAGGGCGACGTTCTCGGCGAGCCAGCGGAGGCCGGAGCCGTCGAGATTCTTCGGGTCGAGGTCCTTCCACAGCACCATGCCGACGCGGGCCGCGCGGGCGGCGATCGCGAGCTGACGGCGGCGGTTCGCCTCGGTGAGTGCGACCCCTTCCACCGTCAGCGCCATCAGCTGCCGCCCTGCGCCTGCAGCGCTCTGGCGACCTGCTGCTCGAAGTCCGGGTTCGCCCGCTTGTAGCGTTCCCAGTCGGCGGCGACGTCGGGCGTGACGCCGGGAATGCGGTCCCAGAGCTTCTCGGGCGGAATGCCGAGCTGGGTGGCGAGCTTGCCGAGCGCGTCGGCGGCCTGGTTCATCGAGCGGGACTGGAAGTCGGTCCAGTCCATCACGATGTTGAAGTCCGCGGCGTCCTCGGCCCGGCCCTCGACGTGCGCGGCGAGACGCAGGCTCTGCACGTGGGAGTCGCCGAAGCCGACCTTCCGCTCGCCGGCCTTCATGTCGAGCATCGCGCGGGCCTCGGTGATGGCGTCGGCGGAGAGGTTGATCATGTCGCCGGTGAGCGAGTGCGTCGGCGTCTGCGATACCGCGGCGAGGGTGGCGATGTCGCGCTCCTCGGACGCGATCAGCCCGTCGGGCTTGGTCTCGTCGAGGGTGCCGAACTGAACGCCCTCGCCACCCGTGAGGATGTCGTTCTGGCGGAGCAGGAGCTTGCGCTGCTGTGCTTCCTCCTCCGTCTTCGGGTCCTCGAGTCCGACCGCGGTGCGCACCTTCCAGGAGTTGTAGTGCTGCGCCGTCATCCGGTCGAAGGTGTCCTTGTTGATCCGCTTCGCGAGCGGGATCAGCGGCTCCGCCTCGCCCGGAGTGCGGCCCTCGAGGTCGATCTGGTTCGAGTACCGCACGACCGGAGTGACGCCGGCACCGTGCACGTCGTACGTGATGAACGTGAGCCCGGTGCTCTCCTGACCGAGCGTGTACACGGCCTCCTCGTCGTAGACGAGCCAGTGCGAGCCGCGCTTGCGGAGGAAGTACATCGGGTACTCGTCCTCGACGGCGTCCTGGTAGACCGCGAACGTGTCCCGGGGCGATCTGCCGCGGATCACAGCGGCGGTCTTCCGCTTGCCATCGGGCCCGTCGACGACACCCGGGGTGACGGTCGTGTACGCGTACCCGTAGCCGAGGGCGGCGCGGTGGATCGCGCGCTGTCGGGACGGCATGCGGTTGCTCAGCCACGGGGCCCAGAACGCCGCGAGGTCGCGCCCGGTGGTGGACCGGGCCGCCTCGGCGACGAGCTGCTGCGCGACGGTCGTGACGACGAGGGCGAGCCACGGCGTCTCCGAGATGTCGCGGAGGCCCCGGTGCTCCTGGTTCGCCTGAGGCGGGAGCGAGACCTTCTCCGGCGTCCAGCGGAGCCAGTTGTCGAGGTCGGTCAGGCGCTGCCACTCGAGCTGCGCGCTCGGGATGAGGGTCTTCTGCGCGAGCGTGACGACGCTCTCGTTGGACATCACCAAACCTGGCCGCCTCTCTTCTGAGCGTGGTTGTTGAGGATCAGCCGGCGCACCATGCGGGCACCGACCATGCAGACGGCAAGGTCGATCTTGTTCTTCGACTCACGGCCGTCCTTCGCGATGGAGACGTAGCCCTGGACCGGGTAGCGGCGGGCGTTGAGAACGTGCCGGCGGAGGCGCGCGTCGGCGTCGTGGGTGAACGAGCCGGAGCGGATCTCCTCGAGCGTGAACGCGACGGCGGAGGCGAAGTCGCGGGCGTTGTCCCGGGCGGACATGTCGAACATGACCGAGTGCCCGCGGCCGCCCTTCGAGCCGGACGCCCAGACGCGGAGGTCGCGCTGGTGCTCCCGGTGCCACTTGTCGAACAGCGGGTCCCAGTAGCGGTCCATGGTCTCGTCGTCGAGGACGTGCGAGGGGTCACCGAAGAAGCCGATGACCCGGTACAGGTCGAAGGCGTGCTCGACGGCCGCGTCGACGTCCTCGCGGGGTGCGAGCCAGCCGTCGCCGCGCTTGCCGGGCGGCCGCTGCCACATCCCCACGGTGAAGACGTGCCCGTCCGACATGCGGCAGCCGACGAGGGCGGTCGCATCGTCGGACTTCGAGCAGTCGAGGAACAGCACGACCTCGTCGCCGCGCTCGAGCACCGCGTCCGGGTCGCCGAGCGGATCGAACTCCGCCGGCTCCGTCCACGCGTCCTCGGCAGCGACGATCTGGTTGTACCACTTCCGTCGCGACTCGCTGGGGCTGTTCGCTGGGTTCGCGATCGACTTCTTGATGCGGCCCTCGGCGTCGAGCCAGACCGCGTCGCCGCGGACGGCCTTCACGACCGACGGGGCGGCGTCCATCGTCAGCGGCGCTTCGGGCGGGGCCTCGAGGGAGTCGTAGAGGACACCGAAGTCGATGAACTGGGCGTTCTCGCCGACGGTCTGCTCGTACGCCTCGCGGGCGCGCTGGCCGACCGAGTCCTCGCCGGGCCGGTAGGCGTTGCAGATATCGAGCATGCGGGCGGGCGAGCCGACTTCCGACTTCGCCGCGTTGCCCTCGATCGCGCCGGCCATCGCGTGCCCGCCGTTGGAGCTGTTCCAGTTCTGCGTCTCGTTGCGGACGATCAGCGACGGGCGGCCGCCCTCGATCGCCATCACGGAGGACGTGACGGCCTCGATCTGGCGGGTGTCGCCCATGCCCCAGACGTTCTGCCGGCCGACCTGCACGCCGTAGCGGCGGCGGGCCTCGGGGCTGAACAGGGCGGGGAAGAGCTTCATCGTGTTCTGCGTCTGCTGCAGGGACACGGCGACCATCTGGACCCAGGCGTTCGGGTTGTCGCGGCCGATCGGGCGGTCGCCCTCCCAGCGGTCGAAGAGCGTCGGGCCGAAGAGGTGTCCCGCGCCGAGGGTCGCGGCGACGGGGTCCTTGCCCCAGCCCTTGAGGCGCTGCAGGACCGCGGAGTGGAAGTCGAACTCGCCGGAGGTCTCGAGCGAGAAGTACCAGAGCAGGAAGCGTGCCTGCTCGGGGGTGTAGGTCCACGGGCCCTTCTTGCCCCGGAGCCACATGCCGCACCAGGCCATGAACTCCCAGCCGAGGGTCGCCTCGGGCAGCCGCCACCCGTCGGCGGTCCACTCCCAGGTCGGTCCGATCCGGACCGGCTCCCAGTCGAGGTCCGCCGGCGGCGGGGTGCGGTCGAGCATGTCGCGGTACCACGACTCGATCTCGCGGTACTCGCTGGTCTCGGTGGTCAGCTGGGAGGCGGCGTTACGCGCTCGCGCCATAGGGCAGTGCCCATCGCGAGTTCGCCGCCGAGCGGTTCTGGTTCGGGGCTGCCTCGGCAGCGCCGTCGACGTCGGGCAGCTTGAGGCGGCCGAGTAGCCCGGCGAGCGTGGCTCGGTGCTGCCGGATCTCGGACAGCAGCGGGTGCGCGACGGTCTGGCCCATCGACCCGGACGTCGTCAGCGGCTCCCCGTCGAGCTCGGCGGCCATCTTCACGATGAGGTCCGCCTCGGCGCACGCCGCGCGGAGCACCTCGAGCTCGTCCTGCCGGAGGTCGTAGACCTTCACCGTCTCCTGCCACAGCTTCTTGCCGGCGGCCTTGAGGGCGCGCGGCGTCGGCGGCTTCGTGGTGTCGGTCATGATGCCCTCCGGGGACGCGAGATGCGCCACCGGGGCGCGGTTACAGCGTCGGCACGCGCAGAGCGGCGAGACGCAGCGGGGCAGAGCCGAAGCGGTTGCCCGTCAGTGCGATGTAGCGGCCGGTCGAGTAGAACTCGATCGCGCGCTCGCCATCGCGGAAGTTGCGGCCGGCGGCCTCGTCGAGGCGGCCGAAGATGTGGAGGCCCTCACCGGACCGTGAGATCTCGATGTAGGTGCCGGGGTTGGCGTCGACGACGTCCTGCGCCCAGGCGGCGACCTTGCCGTCGGCGATGCAGTGGTCGAGATCGATGCAGCCGATGCCAGCGCCGAGGACGTAGCCGATGCCGGTCCCCGCGGTGGAGGCGATCGCCTCGGCGTGGGTTGACCAGGTGTCAGGGTTCGTCGATGACGCCGAGCGGCCCGTGGTCGTGATCGGCCGCTTCGTGCTGGTGTGCCGGACGAACCGGCGCTGCGACTTCATCTCGGCGGGCAGGTCTCCGGCGCTCTTGGCCCGTCGGTGGGCTCGAAGACGGCAGTTCGACCCGCAGTAGCGGGCACCTGCGCGCAGCAGTCGCAGCGAAGCGCCGCACTCCTCGCACCCGGTCGTCGTCATGGTCCGATTCTACCCGATGAAACGGATAAGTGGCGTAATCATGCGGAAGTAGTGGGCATGCCGAGGGGCTGCATGAGCGCGCCGATCGGCCGATCTGAGGCGGAATCGGCCTCTGAACAGGGCTTTCGTGGCGGGAAAAACACAGAAGGGGCGCACGCAGGACGAGAGTTGCTATCCGGCGGTGAGACCGACCTTCGTCGGGGAGTCCCCCCCCACCCCGGTCGCGGCGTCGCGTCGTCGGTTGGGAGGGGATCGGGGAGGTTCGTCCGAGTGATCTCGTTCGTCCTCGACCCGATGCCCACCCTACCGGTCGGTGGTGACGCTGGCCTAGTCCTCGTCGTCGAGGACGTAGCCCTGCTCGCGCAGGTAGGCGGCGGCCCCGTGGGTGACGGTGATGGTGTCGCCGGCTCGGTGTCCGCCTGCGTCCTTCTCGAGCGTGACCTCTTCGGTCCCGTCGTCACCAGCGTGAGCAATCACGTCGGCTGCTGCGTTCGCCTGCTCGGTGTCGGTGGGCTCGACGCCTGCCTTCTCCACCTCGGTCGGCGGGGTGGGCGTCGGCTCCGGCAGCTGCTCGGCTGCGGCGACGCGCGCCTTCTCCTCGTCGGTCATCGGCGTGGTGCTGGTCTCGGCCTGGGTCTTGCGGGGTGCGGCCATGGCGGCTACTTCCTTCCGGGGTGCTGTTCGGTGGGGCGGTGCCGGAGCTCGGCACGTTGACGGTTGCGGGCGGCGGACTCTCGTCCGGTCTTCGCGCGGTGGCAGGGACCGGACAACCACTGCAGGTTGTCGAGGCTGTGGTCGTCGCCCTCGATGACGTGGTCGCAGTCGGTGCCGATGCCGTCGCAGCGTGGGTCGTGCGGTGCCGCCTCGCACAGGCCGTGCGCTCTGGCTTTCACCTGCTGCTTGAGCTGGGGCCAGTTCTTCGGCAGGCGGAAGCGGCGGTCGCTGGTTTCCCACGGCATGGCTAGAGGTGACGGCTGCGGGCCCAGTCGGCGAGGCCAGCACCGACCGAGAGCATCTGCCCGTACGGCGAGAAGATGTACCGCCCACCCGCGTTGTTGCGCTCGAACTCCACGTTCGTCCACTCGGCGACCGCGACCCATCCCTGCACGTAGGGCGGGTCGTCGGTGTGGTCGTCCTCGGTGTGAATGCGGCACATGTCCGCGATGGCCTTCGCTGCCCGCTCGCGGGCTTCGTCGAACCGCGCCCGGCGCTCGTCGTCCCACGACATGTAGCCACCGGAGATCGGGGCGTCATCGTCGGACATCGTCAGCTCTCCTCGGTGGGGATGTAGTGCAGGCCGCCGTCGGTGAGCATGACGTCGATGCCGATCGGCTTGCCATTCAGGTACTTCACGTCGACGCGGTCGATCGACGCGGTGGACTTGATGCCGATGCTCTTGAGGAGCGCGCGGATCTGGGTGAGCGTCACGGTCGTCTCCTCGGTGGTGTGAGTGGGGGCGCAGGTGCGTCTCGGCGAGAAGGTCGACGCCGTCGTGAACGTCCTTCGAGGTGACTGTGATGCCTCGTTGACGCCCCCAGGTGGATGCCGTTCCGGCCGGGCTGCAGCGTGTGGTCAGCTGCTGTGCCTCGGGGTGCGCGGCGGAGTGGTGGTCCCCATGCCTCGCGCCGCCTGCGTGGAGTCGCTGGGCGGCCGGTGTTCCACCCGAGGGCGGTGCCGGCGGCCGGTGCGGTAGCGGTGCGTGTCGGCGGGGCATGGGGAAGCGGAGGGGCACGAAGAGTGGGCGGACGCGAGGCCGTGGCCTACGACGACGCGAGGCCCGCCCACTCGACGGCGGTGCGGCAGCGGCGGCCTGAGGGCAACCGGTGCTGCGTGCGGCCTGCGCCGCGATTGTGGGTCCGGGTCGCGCACCCGGCTTACCCCTCCGTATGCGTCTGCGGAGGCACCAGCGCTTGTTGGGTTGTGCGTGCGCCCCGACAGATTCGAACTGCCGACCGTGCGGGTAGAAGCCGCGTGCTCTTCCGCTGAGCTAGGGGCGCGTGACCGGCCGCGTGGGAGCGGCGGGTACAAGTAATGCCCGCCGGAGAGTTCCGGGCGGGCATGCGATGTCACGGACATACTAACCGGGATCTGAACACCCGCACAACTGCGCGGATCCGGCGTGTCGGTGGTCTGGTGGAGGATGCGGGCATGACGGACGACGAGCGGCGCATTCTCGAGTTCGAGGAGGCGCACCCGCGCGACGACCGGCGCAAGGAAGCGGCGATCCGGACCGTGTTCGCGATGTCGTGGGTCCGGTACCGGCAGCTGCTCGTTCGACTCGTGGAGCGTGAGGACGTGCTCGCCGAGCATGCGGTCGTCGCGCACCGCGTGCAGCGGGCGACGGCGGCGGGGGTTGCCCGCCGCGCCGCCCGCCGCTTCTAGCACTCGACCGGCTCGGGCATTGGTCCGACCCAGCGGCGCATGCTCCGGAGTTCCCGGATCCGCTTGCTGCGCCAGAGGTCCCGCACGTCCTCGGCGCGGACGTAGACGACGCCGGCCTTGGTGTGGGTGGCGAGGCCGTCCTCCCGGATGTACCGGTTGAGGGTCTGCGACGTGAGCCGCATCTCGGTGAGGGCCTGCTGCTTCGTCCACCACTCGGCGGGCTCGGGTGCTTCCTCGACTCGGATGTCGCCGACGAGGGTGCGGACGTCGCGGTCCTTCGTCAGCGCCTTCGCGTCGCCCTCGAACGCGCAGTAGCTGCAGACGAGCGCGATGCTCGCCGCGACACCGCCGTCCGTCTCGCCGCGGCGTTCGATCGTCATCGTCTCGTTGCCGCACACGGGGCATGCTCGCGCGAGCGTCGGTCGGGCCCGCGGTGCGCGCATTGGGAAGCGGCCCCGGAGCTGGCCGAGCATGTCGTCGACCTGGACGAAGTACTCGTCGGAGTCGGGCTGCTCGCGGATCGTGTCGTGGTGCAGCAGCAGCCACGTCGTGAGGGTCGACGTGAGACCCCACGCGCCGAGCGGGGTCACGGTCGATCGGAACCCCTGCGGGCCGCCGTCCGTCGCCCACGCGTACACCGCGGCGACGGGCGGTTGAATCGACAGCTCGGCCGCCCAGTAGCGGACCCAGTTCAGCAGGTCTGCGTACACCCGGTCGGATGCCTCGAGCGGGTCGACGCGGATCGGGAGGGGCGGCTCGGTGCTCGAGCTGCGGGGCTGCCCGTCGGATGGCTGCGCGCTACCTGGCGCGACGAGGCCGCGGATGTAGGCGACGTGGTCGGCGGCGTTCGTCAGCCGGGCGCGGACGAACGAGGCGGCGACGGCGGCGTCGAGGACGACGGTGGCGGTGGTGTCGGTGTCGTGGGAGACATCGGTGCTCAACTGCGCTCCTTGCGGGTGCTGCGGCGAGCGCGTCGGTTCCGGAGCGCTCGTCGTGGTGGGGGTGGGGTGTTGCTGGGGCACAGCTCGGGGAGCTCCTTGCACTCTGGTGCGCAGAGCTCCCCGGGCTGGTGGAGGGGTTCGAGCATCAACTCGCCGCGTTGTGCTTCTTGCGGTCGACGTACGTCTGCTCGACGGGGTGCAGCTTTCGGCTGTAGGGGTCGGGGGGCGTCGCCGCGGTTGCCACCTCGACCTCGCGGTAGCCGGGGTGCGCGATGTGGTGGCTCGTCAAGCCGTACGGGGCGAGGACCGCATCCCGCTCGTACAGGTGGCGGGCGTCGAAGTCGTCGAGCGCGCGCTGTACCGCTGACGAGACAGGGTGTGTGACGGGCGCGTTGCTCTCCGCTGGCCAGACCGCGGGCGGTACAGGGCGGTCCTGGTGCTCGACGGCGGTGAACAGCACGTGAGCTGCTCGGGCGGCTTCGTGCCCGAACAGGCCGGACAGGTAGTCGACCCGCACCTCGAGGTTCGCGCTGTTGCGAAGCAGGTCGACGTGTTGCTCGAAGCTGGTGCCGAGGCGGGATAGCACCCGCTCGATCGTGAACAGCTGGGCCTCGGCATCCTGGTTCGGGATGTTGGCGGCAGCGAGAGCCGCGAGTGCGTCTGTGCGGTTCATCGTTAGTCGCCCTTCACGTTGACGATCTGGCGGAGGGTGTGCACGACGTCGACGAGGTCGGCGGCGTCCTGCATGACGACGTCGATCGGCTTGTACGCGGCGGGGATCTCGTCGAGGAACGCGTCGGTGTCGCGGTACTCGATCCCGGCCATGGCTTCGCGGAGCTGGTCGTGGGTGAAGGTGCGGCGAGCGGCGGAGCGGGAGTAGTTCCGGCCGGCCCCGTGCGGGCTGCTGTTGAGCGCGAGGCGGTTGCCGCGTCCGCGGACGACGTAGGACAGGTCGCCCATGCTGCCGGGGATGAGGCCGAGCGTGCCGTCGGAGGCGTCGATCGCGCCCTTTCGGGACAGCCACACGTCCTTGCCGAAGTGGCGCTCCTGGGTCGTGTAGTTGTGGTGGCAGTTCACCCGCTCGGACTCGACGACCGCGGCACCGGTCACAAGCTCGACCTGCGCGATGACGCGGTGCATCATCTCCTCGCGGTTGAGGAGGGCGAAGTGCTGCGCCCACCGGAGCTCAGCGATGTACTGCTGGAACTCGACGGTTCCCTCGACGAGGTAGGCGAGGTCGGGGTCCTCGAGCGGGATGAAGTACTGCTCGGCGAGCTCCTGGGCGACGCGGATGTGGTGCTGGGCGATCTTGTTGCCGATGCCGCGGCTACCGGAGTGCAGGAACAGCCAGACCCGGTCCTCCTCGTCGACCGAGATCTCGATGAAGTGGTTTCCGGAGCCGAGCGTGCCGAGCTGCAGCCGCCAATTCGAGGCGTACAGGTCCGGAGCGAAGTCAGCCTCGGCGGCGAGCTCTTGGAGCTCGACCACGCGCGGAAGCGCCGAGATCTCGACTCGCTGGTTGTACTTGCCGGCGGACAGCGGCACGGCGCGCTCGATGCGCTCACGCAGGTATCGGAGGCCGTCCTGCCCGACCACCTCTCGGAGGTGGCTCTCGGTCCACTGCGTGCGGACGGCGATCATGCCGCATCCGATGTCGACGCCGACCGCGGCGGGGATGATCGCACCGGCGGTCGGGATGACGGACCCGACGGTCGCGCCCTTCCCGAGGTGCGCGTCGGGCATGAGGGCGACGTGCGGGTGGACGAACGGCATGCGCGACAGCCGCTCCGCCTGCGCCCGGGTGTCGGGCTCGAGGATGCTCGCCCAGTTCATCAGGCGCTTCGTGATCTGCTCCATGGTCTGTGACCTCCTGGTCATGAGACGCGGCGAGCGCCGTGCCCCGGGGTCGGGGTGGCGCTCGCCGTGTGGTGGTGGTGGTGGGACTACTCGCTGGTGAGGACGTCGCGGTAGGTGATCTTGAGGGTGTGGCCGTCGTCCTGCAGGTGCAGGGCGACGTTGATCTGCTCGGAGGAACGGACGACGAGCTCGCGATGCTCGGGGCCGATGACCTCGAGTCGGTTGACCTGCGTGAGATCCAGCGGACGCCGCGGCGGTGGTGCGACGCTCTTCCAGCAGCTGCAGGGTTCCTGGTGCAGCGACATCATGAAGCCGCAGAGGGTGCCGTGCGGGGCGGCGTCGAGTGCTGCGCGGAGCGCGACGATCTCCGACGACGCCTCACGGAGCTTCGATGCAGCGTCGTTGTAGAACTTCGTGTAGTCCTCGTGGATCCCGAGTGCCCTGCTGCTGGCCGCTTCGGCGTCGAGGAGCTTCGCGTAGGTCTCGAGCTCGGCGGTGTCGACCGTCACCGCTTGCGTCCCTGTGCTCGAGCGAGGCGGCGTGCACCACGCCAGAACGATCGGGACGCTCGCCGCTTCGCCGCCTCGATGCGTCGCTCGCGGGCTTCCCACGGCTCCTCGAACCGGGCACGGAGGATGACGAGGACGAGGCCGTCGGCGATCGTGACGACGAGCAGCCACCACCAGCCACCGAAGTGCTTCTCGACGAGGTGGTAGGCACCGCCGCTCAAGACGATCAGGGTGCAGAGAAGCCACCACTGCAGGGTCGTGATGGTCGTACGGATCATCGGGTGTCCTTCCAGATCGGTGCCGCCCACGGAGACGGGGTAGCGGGGAGCATGCGGCGGGAGATCCACTGGTCGCGGGCCCGGCGACGAGCGAGCCAGAACGAGGCGCGGAGGGCTGCACGGACGGCCTGCATGGTGAAGACGAACTCGCCCGCGCGGACGCGCATCTCGACGAACGCTGCGCCCAGGCCGGCGGCCGCGGTTCCGACGCCGCGCCACGCCTCGCGGAAGGACGCGTCGTGCCGGCGACGGCCGCCGCGGACCTTCATCCGCGGGAACTGGTCTGGTGTGCGGGGCCGGCTCATCGCAGGTGCTCCGGCGCGAAGATGCCGCGGTTGGCGCGCATCTGCACGTCCTCGAGCGCGGTGAGCGCGAGCGCCTTGTTCCTGCCGGGCGGCACGACGAGGTCGATCGTGGTGCCGAGCTCCTGGATCAGCTTCCGCAGGGTGACGACCTCCTGCTTCTCCGAGGCCGTGAAGAAGCGCTCTTCCGCGAGGTTGGTCGCGCCGGTGATGCGCTCGTCAGCCGGAGTCTCGACGCTGTCGAAGTCGGCGATGAAGTGGTCGGGGATCTGGGGCATGGTGCTGTCCTGTCTGCGGCGAGCGCCGCGGGTAGATGCAGGGAACGCCGGCCCCGGTGGAATTGGGGTCGGCGCTCGCCGCGGTGTGCGGTGGGTGGTCAGTAGCCCTGACCGTCGGTGATGGTGGACTGGCCGCCGTTCCAGTCGAGGCGGACGATGCCGGTCTCGCCGTGGCGGTTCTTCGCGACGTCGAAGGTGATCGAGTACTCGTCGAGCTTCTGCGTCTGCGGGTCCTTCTCGCGGTGGAGGAGGACGACGAGGTCGGCGTCCTGCTCGATCGCGCCGGACTCGCGGAGGTCGGAGAGCTTCGGCTGTCCGGACACGGTGGACTCGCTGTTGCGGTTCAGCTGCGACAGCGCGATGACGGGCACCTGCAGGTCGCGGGCGAGGATCTTGAGCCCGCGGGAGAAGCCGGCGACGACCTCCTGCCGGTTGCTGCCTGCCGGTCCTTCCATGAGCTGCAGGTAGTCGACGATGATGCCGGCGAGGCCGCCGTCGTGCTGCACCTGTCGGGCGTGCTGCCGGATCTCTGCGAGTCCGACGGAGGAGCGGTCGTCGACGGCGACTCGGGGTGAGACGTAGTCGCGGCGCTCGTGGATGGTGGCGACGTCGCGCTCACTGAGCGTGCCGTTCTTCATCCGGTACAGGGTGATGTCGCTGTTCGCTGCGATGAACCGCTGGTGCAGCTCGTAGCGGCCCATCTCGAGCGAGCTGAACGAGACGCCGCCCTGCCCCTGGCTCGCGAGGGTCTGAGCGAGTGCCTGCGCCACGACGGTCTTCCCGACGCCAGGCCGTGCGCCGAAGACGTACAGCGCGCCAGGGCGGAGGCCGCCGATCATGCTGTTCAGCTTCGGCCACGGCGTCGGAACGAACCGCTTCTGCTCGGTCATGTAGGAGACCGTGTCCTCGAGGATGTCCCCGAGGTACGCGACCTTCGACGCGACGGAGCTCATCGCGTCGTCGAGGTAGCCGTACGCGATCTCGCGGAGGTCAGCCTGCGACGTCTCGGACGCCTCCGAGAGCTGCTGCAGACGCATACCGACGCCGTTCAGCCGGCGGCGGAGCGCAGCCGTCGCGACCGCCTCGGCGTGCACCTCGACGACGCCGTGCGCCCACCCCATCTCGTGCGCCCTGTCGACATACGTGACGTCGACGCCCGGGAGCATGAGCATCGTGATGTGGTCGACGGGCTCGCCGACGTCGTGGCGCTTCCGCATGAGGTCGAAGAGCGCGCCGTGGCGGCCGTCCTGGAAGTCGCGCCCTGTGACCGCGATGCGGTCGAGCGCGCGGCCGTTGGTCTGCATGACCGCTCCGAGCACGGCGAGCTCGGAGGCGGGCAGGTCATCGATGTCGTTCATTCGGGTGGGGTGTATTCCTCTCTGCCGGCGTACGCGGGCTGTCGGGGTGCGCCGGCGTGCGGGCCCTCGGGTGCGGGAACCTCGTTCAGCCACGCTTTCGCGTTCAGCCACGAGGCGAGGTACTTCACGAAGCGCTTCTCGTCACCCCGGGCGATGTGACCGCGGGCGTGAGCGATGACGGCGTCGGCAAGCTGGTCGTCGGTGAGGAGCCGGTTCTTGACGACCGACTTCCACGCCTGCTGCGCCCGGACCTTGTCCTCTTTGCGGGGCCACTGCTTCCACGCTTCCTCGAAGCGCGAGTCCGGAGCCGCCGGAGGCGGATGCGGGAGTTCTTCTTTCTTCTTGAGAGAAGGAAGATCGGGCGAATTCGCCCGATCATGATCGGGCGATTCCGCCCGGCCGCTGGGCGATTCCGCCCGGCCATCTTGGTAGGTGACGCAGCGGTAGGACTTCGTGTGGTCGCTCGATCCTCCGAAGCCGTGCTCGACGCCCTCGATGTAGCCCTTCGCCTCGAGCGCGAGGTAGGCGCGCTTCACCTGGTCCTTCGAGAGGCCGGTCTCCGCGGACATGTCGTCGCGGTTCGCGCGCCACCATCGGTGCCCGTCGCGCTGGTACGCCTCCGGGCTCCGGACCGAGGTGCGGAACCAGATGCGCTGCCAGACGATCGCGTGGTTCGCGTTGCCGTCCATCCGGCGCACGAGGGCCGCCCGGAGGTTGATGAAGTCCTCCGAGACGGCCTCCGAGACCGGGACGCCTCCGGTCACCGCATCCCCGCGTCGCTGAGCAGCTGCCGTGCGAGAGACTGCGCGACGAGCGGGAACTGCACGGTCGCGGGGAGGCTCTTGATCTCCCCTCGGAGCTCGTGGGCGGCGAGGAGGAGCACGAGCAGGACGTTGTACAGGGTGCCGCGCGAGGTGATGCCGAACGGGTTCGGGGCCGCGGCGGGGTGCTCGTCGTACGGCAGCCTGCAGGTCGCGCCCCAGGCCGCCTGCAGGGCGTCGACCGCGGGGGCGATGTCGTCGAGCAGGTCCGTCTCGAGCGTGGGGATGCTCCGCGGCTCGACGGTGAGGTAGAACGCAGAGCCGTCGACGCGGCCGAACCCTGCTCGGTCGAGTTCCTGCGCCGCGGCGAGGGCGTCGTCGTCGGTCCAACCGGAATCGGGACCGGTGTCGAGCAGGCTCGTTGTCTCGACGCCCGCGTGGAGCATGTCGGTGAGAGCCTGCCGTGCGCCGGCGGACAGGGTGTTGGGGATCGGGATGACGTACGGCATCAGCGGACACCTCCCAGGGTCCAGCGCGGGTCGCTGGCGGTGGTGGTGTCGATCGCCGGGCCCTCGCGCTGCGCGAGCTCCTTGGAGTCCCGGCGGGCGGCGCGCTCCTCGTCGGAGGGGAACGCCTGGTCGAGGGAGTACCCGAGGACGGCCTGCACGTCGTCCTTCGTGTCGAACCGCGGCCAGATGTCCATCGTCGTGTGCGGGGCGATGGGCACGGAGTAGACGATCGGGGAGCCGTCGTCGTAGCGGTACAGCGCCGGCGCGCTCTCACGCGTTGGCACCCAGTTCCGGTCGGGCTTGTCGTACCCGAGCGCCTCGCAGACGAGCACGGCGAGGGCGTGGTCGATGTCGTCGAGCATGCCGATGCCGGAGCGGTCTTCGTCGACGCCGAGACCGCCGACGAGGTCGTCGATCGCGGAGCTGATGCGGTCGTGGCCGCGGAGGTACGCGCCCTTGAGGGCGTCGAGGGGCGTGTTCGGGGTGGTGTCGATCGGGGTCTGATTGATCATGCGTCGTCGTCCTCGGTGTAGGAGATGTCGATGCGGCCGGCGCGGGCGTCGGCGGCCTTGGAGGTGAGTGCCGCGGCGAGCGCGTCGGCTCGCTCGGGGGACAGGAACAGGGATGAGCTGTCGCACTCGGTGTGGGGGAGCTGGTCGAGTGCGACCGTGACGGTGGGCGGGTCGTCCTCGAACTGCTCGACGGTGACGGGCAGGGCGTCGCTCACTGGTGCACGCTCTGGTCGGCGTCGATCATCAGCTCGAGCTCGAGCTGTGCGAACGGGTCGGGCGCTTCGCTGCCGCGCTTCTGCCAGTAGAAGATCCGGCCCGTGGTGCGGTGCTTGCGGCGGAACCACGCATCCGGGACCCGCGCCCACTCCCCTCGGGGGAGGTTCGCCGCGAGGCGTTCGATCGACGCGCGTTCCTTGTCGGTGACGCCCGGGTAGACGAAGACGACGAAGTGCTTGGACGACGGGTATCGGTGGATCTCACAGGTCCACCGGATGACGACGCCGTCCTCGACCGTGACGTGCACCTTGTGGGTCTTCGCGTCCTTCACGACCACCTCGTAGTCCGCGTACTTCTGGCGCTCGGCCCGGGTCGGTTGGAAGCTCATGCCGTCACCTCGCGAGTTCCGGCGAAGAGGCCGTCGACGTCGAGCTGGACCGCGGACATGAGCGCGAACATCTCGTCGATGGTCATCTGCCTGCCGATGTGCAGTCGGATGGCGAGCACCCGGCGGAGCGGGATGGCGGCTTCTTTCGCCAGCCGGGGGAGGGCGTAGCCGAGTCCGCTCGCCGCGGTGCGGATGTTGCGGTGGACGATCCGGATGTCGCGCGTCGCCTTGCGGCGGATTCGGCGTCGGGTCGCGCGGATGTCGGCGCGGTGTGAGAGGGTGACGGAAGTCACTGTGTTGCTCCTTCGGGAGTTGAAGGCCCGGCGTTGCAGCGCTGGGCCTTCGTCGTTGGTGGGGTAGATCAGGTCTCGGGGTCCGCGTCCTCGCACCACCAGTCGGTCGGCTCGAGGTCCTCAGCCGGTGCGGCGAGGTCGCGGCGGAGTTCGATGGCGCGCTTCGAGCGGAGCGTGTTCCGCCAGCGACGGGGCGCGGGGCCGTCCGTCACAGGGCGGATGGCAGGAACATGGCCGCGACGACGGCGGCGAAGAAGCCGGCGGCGAGCGCCCAGTCCTTCACGACTGCGCGCTTCATGCGGCGATCACCCATCGGCGCGACTGGCGGCCGGTGTCTGGTCTCGGGATCGGAGGTGCGTGCTGCTGGCATGACTGCTCCTTCTGGGTCTAGGGAGTGCGGGGGAGTGCTCGCCGCCGGTGCCGATCCGGACGTGCCCCCGACCCCGCTCACGCGGTGCCTCCTGAGGACGAGCTGTCGCAGCAGTTCGGCATCCGGCGCGATGCGCTCGTGGTGATGCCCCGTCGCTGCGACGGAAGATGTGGTGTGCACGACGACGGGTTGTCCAGCGACGGGTGCCGTGTACGTCGTGCGGTGTTGCTGTTCGGTTTTCAAAGACCAGTCGCGGGCTGGATTTCACCGGTCTGAGCCGTTTCCAGTCGCTTGGTGACCCGCCCCGGAGTCGAACCGGGTACGCCTCTTGGCGCGGGTCAGTCCCGGATGACGCCGGGCCGCTCCTCGGTGTGCTGCTCGAGGTAGGCGTCGAGGTCCGCCTGCCGGTAGGCGAGGAGTCGCCCCTGCTTGACGGCGACGGGGCCCTTGCGCAGCGACCGCCAGTTGAGGAGCGTCTTCGGCGAGATGCCGATGTACGCGGCGGCCTCGTCCCGGCTGAGGACCGGCTGCCCGCTCAAACCGCCACCAGCCGATCTACGGTGAAGAGTGAGTCGAGCGAGACCGAGGGGAACGCGAGCTTCATGCGCGCCATGAAGCCGTTCGAGGGGGCGGCCTGCCCGTTGGTGACGCGGTAGAGCGTGGACCGCTCGATGCCGAGGAAGCGGGCGAAGTCCGAGTCGCTCTGCAGCTCGTGCGCCCGCCGCAGCTCGTTCAGCTTGTCGACGTTCAGCACGAGCTTCCCCGGCGGTGTTGCGTTGGTGAAGTGGCTCTGCATGCGGACAAGGTACGTCCGTCTCTGCACGCATGCAACTACCTTGCGCGTGTAGCTTCCGGCGTGTCGCCGCGCATAGCCCGTAGATCCGCGGAACTAATCCGCAGAAGTTGTTGCGCGCGCGCAACACTCGCTGCTACGTTCAGGGCGTGCAGATGGAACTCTCTTGGCCGCTCTTTCTCCGGTCGATCTCGCAGAACCAGTCGATGATCGCGCGCGCTGCGGGCGTCAACACGGGCACGGTCAGCCGGTGGATGTCAGGGCAGAGTCAGCCGAAGGCGGAGCAAGTCATCGCCGTTGCGCGCGCGTACGGAGAGAGCCCGCTCGTGGCGCTCTACGCCGCCGGGTACCTGCAGAAGGACGAGATGAACGGCGGGTACGAGATGCCGCGCATGCTGCAACTCAAGAGGTTCACCGACGTCGAGCTCGCTCGCGAGATCCTCGCCCGAATCGAGGGTCAAGACTCGTCGGTTCTCGACGAGCCCGTGGATGAAGCGCACGTGGTCTGGCACGAGGGCCCGTACGCCATCGCCGAGCGATCCGACGCGATCGCCAGTGTCGGTGACCACCCGGACGATGAAGAGGACTTCGACGTCACCACCGACGTTCAGAAGGACATGGGCCTCGCCGCGAAGCGAGGAGAACGGAAGGTGGATCAGCCACATGCGGAGTGACACGGGGCGATCGCGGCGGACCTCTCTGGGCGAGGTCGCGCGATCGCTGGGGGTGCGGATCACCTACGCGCCGATGCCGGCCGGCATGATCGGCTACTACAACCCGCTCGAGCAGCGCGTGTACGCGGACATCCGCTGCACGCCCGACGAGAAGTGCAGCGTCATCGCGCACGAGCTCGGGCACGTCCACCACGGACACACCTGCGACCTGGGCGCGGACAGCCCGATCGAACGGCAGGCGGATGCCTACGCCGCGCGGCTCCTCATCGAGCCGGTCGAGTACGCCCGCGCCGAACGCCTGTACAGCGGCGATGTCCACGCCATCGCCGACGAGCTCTGCGTTACCGTGGATCTCGTACAGGCGTTCCAGTCTCTCGTCCTCGCCCGATTCGGCGAGCGCACCTACGCCTCAGGAAGGCGGGTCAGCTGATGGCGCGACCACCACTCGTTCTCGGCACCTGGGGTGCCATCTCTCGTCTGCAGCAGGGGCCCGGCAAGTGGACCGCGACGGCCCGCTTCCGCGACTTCGACGGTGTCACCCGCAAGGTGTCCCGCCAGGGGCCGACCGGTCGCCGGGCTGAGGACGCGCTCGTCGAGCACCTCCGCGACCGCGTGCGCACCCACGGCTCCGACCTCACCTCCGACAGCAAGGTCTCGGACCTCGCGGCGCAGTGGGTCACGGTCCTCGAGAAGCTCGGCCGCGCACCCTCGACCGTGCAGCAGTACAAGGCGTCGCTCGAGGTGAACGTCCTGCCAGCGCTCGGAGGGGTCCGACTGCGCGAAGCGACCGTCCCCGTGATCGACCGCGTGGTCGAGACCCTGTCGCAGCGCCGCGGCCCCGGGGCCGCGAAGACCGCTCGCGTCGTCCTGAACGCGATGTTCGCTCTCGCCGTCCGCCGTGGCGCGGTCGCCGCCAACCCGGTGCGTGACGCGCAGTCCGTCCGGCTCGAGCGCAAGGAGGTGCGCGTCGTCGCGCTCTCCGAGGTGCAGCGACTCCGGAAGGAGCTCCGCGCGTGGGACGGAGGGAAGGACGGTGCTGGCCGCGAGCGCACCACCGACCTCGCGCCCGTCATCGACATGCTGCTCGGCACCGGCATGCGCACCGGCGAGCTCGTCGCTCTCCGATGGACGGACCTGACGCTCGACGTCGACGTGCCGCTCGTCACGGTGCAGGCCACCGCGGTGCAGCTCGACGGCGTCGGCCTCATCCGTCAGGAGCGCCCGAAGTCCGACTCGTCGTTCCGGAAGCTGCAGCTCCCCGACTTCGTCTGGAAGATGCTCGTCCGCCGCCGAGAGGCCGCGTACTCAGACTGGGTGTTTCCGTCCTCGACCGGCACGCTCCGGTCGCCCGCGAACCTCCGCCGGCAGTGGCGCGAGTTCAAGCTCGCGAACGACTACCCCGAGTGGATCACCCCGAAGTCGTTCCGCAAGACCGTCGCGACCGCAATCCGCGACGGGCGGTCGATCGAGGACGCCGGCGGCCAGCTCGGCCACTCCGGCACCGACGTGACCCGGAAGTTCTACGCGGCCCGCGAGTACCTGGCTCCGGACGTCCGCGACGTGCTCGACCAGTTCGGCGACGACGAGTGACCAGCGGCTGATCGAGCGTGTTCCTTAACGAACTACGGCCCCAACCGCTATGCGGGTGGGGCCGTAGTGGGTTGGGTCTACATAGAAGCGGACCGCTTGCCGACGATGTGGAACTGCTGCTGAGGCAGGCCCTCGTCCAGGATCGCGGTGAAGGGGATCGCACCGACGCGTTCGTCGTCAACGGCGATCGTGATCTCGTACGCGCCGGCCTCCGGGACACCGAAGCCTGTCGCCGGGATGATCGCCGAGACGGACTGGGCTCCGAGATTTGGTTCGATGACCGTCCGCAATGTGTACTCGAAGCCGAAGACGGACTCGGCGTCCGAGTTGCGGAGCCGGCACTCTCCGGTCACGCGGTGCTGAACCTCGACGTTGGGCTCGCCGTCGATGTAGAGCAGCAGGGCTATCTCAGCGCCGAGGGGTGCAGGGAAGTTCCCGCGGAACATCTGAGAGACACCGGCTCCCAGGACGTGCAGCACGTTCTCGCGGATGGTCGCGGCGTCGCAGAGGACGGCAGCTCCGAGCTGAATCACGCCTAAAGACTAGTCGCCCGTCGCAGCGCCTTCTGCTGAACCTTGGCACCGGAGGACGCTTGCCGCGCACGCTGGTTCGACAGCTGCGCCACGGCACGGTTGACGTTCGAGGACGAGATGGTCAGCGCGCCAACCGTCCCGTCGTCGTCCTGTAGCGACGACCGGTTCACCGTGATGAACGCGTAGCCCGAGACCTCGTCTACCCGGTCGACGTAGGCGATCGCGGCGACGCCATCTTCGCTCTCGTAAGCAGTGACGATCTGGCCGCGCTCCATGCGACCGTCCGCGCGCGCGAGCCGAACACGGGTCGTGCCATCGTCTCGCACCGAGTTCAGGTCGATTTCGACTCTCACCTGGTTCATCGCGAGCCTTCCTTCCAAGCAGGGTTGGTGATCCGTTCCTGCAGCAGTGACGCTAGTAGATCTACCCGTGGGTGTTCCGAGAACGGGTTGTCTCCGACCAGGTGGTGGAGAGGTTCCTTGGCGTTCGGATCGGCCACGAGCTGAAACCCCTGCGACCGAAGCGTATTCCCGCTCACGATCGCGATTTTCTTGCCGTTGAGCGTTGAGCTTCCCACAATCCTACGGACTACGTCTAGGAGATCTTCCCCGTCTTCGGGGGTTCCCGCGATGACTGAGACTCCGTACCGCGGACTTGCGTCTCCACGCTCCTGTTCCTCCACGAACGTGTCGATCGCGTTCTCGAGGAGCCGATCGGGGAGGAAGGGAGAGAACCGAACGACGACCTCCGAACCGTCCAGTTCCATCGCCACCAGACGAATGTACCGGATCGCTCACCTCCGGGCCGAGCGCGGCATCCGGCAGCGTCCTGGCCGCCCCAGGAGGTCTGGCCTTCCGCGGTCGCCGCGCTCCTCACGGAGCCATCGCGGTAGGTGCCGCTTACCCGCCGGTTTGCTCGGGAAGCTGCGGGATAGTGCGGGTGTTGTCGGGGCGCTCGCAGTCTCGATAAGCCCCGATCAGGGGTACTTCCGGGATGCAGGAGGGAACGGGCGGGATAGTCCCTTCCTATTCGCCGAGTTGTGGGTTCGAGTCCCACCGGGGGTACGGAACGGGTCCCGTCGTCCGGGTCGCAACGGCCTGGAGGCACGGGGCGGCCCCGCCCCGTCCGTCGCCACTGCGAGGACCACCTAGCATCGTGTCCGTGGTCGGACTCGGAAGCGCCCTCGCGAACCTGCGCAACGCCCTCGGACGCCCCGAGGCCCACGTCGAGGTCGTCGACGGCGAGACCGTCCCCACCGGCATGCTCCTCGGCACGCTCGGCGCCCTGCTCCTCGACGCCGGCAGCTCCGTCACCGACGTCCGCTCGGCGCTCGAGAAGGCCCGCGACGCCGCCGGGGTGGGGCCGACCCTCGCCGTGGGGGTCCTGCCCGCGCTCGTGATGGTGAGCGAGGTCGCGACGGGCGCCGCCACGATCGTGAACGCCGAGGGCATCGAGCTCTCCTCGCGCCAGGCAGCCCGCGCGAACCGGCTCGTGCTCGGCCTGGAGAGCGGGTCGATCGGCCTCGCCGAGATCCCCGCCCGCGTCCGGGCCATCCGCGCGGGCACGGTGCCGCCGCCGGCCCTGCCGTGGATCGTCGGCAACGCCCTGACCTCGGCGGGCCTCGCGGTGGTGTTCCGCTGCCCGTGGTGGGCGGTCCTGCTCGCGCTCGGCGTCGGCGCCCTCGTCGGGGTGATCAGCTTCGTGCTCCGTCGCTTCCGCGAGGCCGTCGCGATCATCCCGTTCCTCGGGGCCTTCGTCTCGACGAGCATCGTCGGCCTCGTCGCCGCCGGCACCGGCTTCGACCACGTGCCCCTGTTCGCCGTGTGCGCGCCCGTCGCGGTGTTCGTCCCGGGTGCGCTCATCACGAACGCGCTGCTCGAGCTCACCGCGGCGGACATCGTCACCGGGTCGTCGCGGCTCGTCCAGGGGCTCATCACGCTCGGCTTCATGGCCGCGGGCATCGCCGCCGGCAGCGCGCTCACCGGACTGCGGGTCGACCCGGCCTCCGCGGCGCTCGTGGGGGAGGTCGCCGGCGTCGGCACGGACCGCGGTGGGTGGGAGGCCGTGCCGTCCTACTGGGTGTCGTGGGTGGCGGTCGTCGGGCTCGCGGTCGGCCTCGGCCTGGTGTTCCGGTCCGGGTGGCGGCTGACGCTCGTGTCCGTCGCCGTCATGGTCACCGCCTACGCCGTGGTGAGCGGCACGACGCCGGTGTGGGGGAGCGTCGTCGCGACGGGCGCGGCGGCGGCCCTGCTGTTCGTCGCGACCCGACTGCTGGAGCGGCTCGTGCCCGTGATCCCGGCGACCGTGTCGTTCTTCCCGGCGTTCCTGCTCCTCGTCCCCGGGACGGTCGGGCTGGTGGCGGTCGCGACGTTCGACCCGCAGGCGCTCGGTGTCCCCCTCGCGACGTTCGTGTCGCTGTGCATCGGCACGAAGATCGGCGGCCTCCTCCCCGGGCTCTTCGCACGCAACGCGCCGCACCCGCGGGCGGACGCGACCGACGCGGTCGGCTGAGCGCGGCGGTCACCGGGACGGGACGGACGCCGGACGGGAGGCGCGTGGCGGGCCCGCCCCGTGCCTCCCGTCCGGTGTGCACGCACCACGTGACGGACGTCGCGGTTCAGCGGGCCGTGTCGCCGCCGACGGCGGCGCCGGGTCTGCGCTGCCACCACCAGCCGACGACCAGGAGGGCCACCGCGGCCGTCGCGACGGCGGTGACGACCCCGGTGCCCGTCGGTCGGATCGCCGAGCCGACGTAGACCGCGGCCGCGAGGGCGAGGGACGCGACCGCGAACCCGACGTACCGGCCCCGTGCCGCGTCCAGCAGCGTGGCGCCCGCGGAGCCTGCGACCGGGACGAGCGACACGACCAGCGCACCGATGCCGCCGACGCAGAGCGTGGTGGCGAACTCGGAGCCGAGCGCGGCCCAGAAGCCGGTGTCCGGCGTGACGGAGTGCAGCACCCAGCCGACCGCGGTGACCACGAGGAGTGCGCCGGTGCGGGCGGTGGCGCTGCGGACACCCGCGGCCAGACCGGAGCCGAGACGGAGTGCGCCGGTGTCGGCTCCCGGGCGGCCGACCGGGACGAGGACGGCGCCCACGACCAGGGCGGGGGAGACGTCCGTCGTCCGGGTGAGCGCGCAGGCGACGAGCGCAGCGAGGACGAGCCACGGCGAGACGCGGAAGCCGACCGTGCCGCGGTCGCGCCCCGCAGCCCAGTGGGTCGCGACCACCACGGCCGCGGTGAGCACGGCAGAGCCGGCGAGCACGGCGACGGCGAGGCGGACGTAGCGGGCCTCGAGACCGACCCCGACGCCGAGCAGCGTCGCGACCGTGACGATCCCGACACCGAGCGCGACGGCTGCCCAGGTGGGCAGCACGTCGTCGCCGAGGCGACGCTCGGCGCGCGTGCGGTTCCGGCCGAGGACGACGGCGAAGGGGTTGCGCAGCCACGAGGTCCGGAGGCGTCCCCGCGCCGCCGCACCGACGAGGGCGAGCGGCGTCGTGACGAGGACCAGGAACCCGGCGGCGACCGCGGTCGCCACGAGGACGGTGCCCCACGAGAAGGACGCTGCCAGCGACGGCACCCCGCGGTCGTAGGTCGTCGCGGCCGCCCAGTCGCCCGCGGGACCGGACCAGTCCGGGACGCCGCGGCTCCCGGGGTCGCCCGCACTGCCGGCGCCGCCGCCCGTCGTGCCGCCGGGGCCGCTGCCCGCGCTGCCCGGCGCGCCGCCGCCGCCCGCGGTCGGCGTCGTGCCGGGCGTGGCGCCCGCGGTCCGGCCCGGGGTACCGGTCGGCGATGCGTTCGACGCCGTGCCCGACGGGGTGCCCGGTGCCGTGCTCGGGGACGTGGTGGAGCCGCTCGCCCGGACACGGATCGCGGGGGAGGACGGGGAGACGTTGCCCGCGGCGTCCTGCTGCAGGGCGGTGACCGCGTGCGTGCCCCCGCTCAGGACCGAACCCTCGGTCGAGCAGCGCCAGCGGCCGTCGTCGCCGACCCGGGTGCGGCAGACCGGAGCGCGGTCGACGTACGCCGTGACGGTGGCGCCCGGCTCGCCCGTACCCGCGATCGTGGTCCCCGCGGCGTCGATCGTCGACCCGGACCGCGGCGTCTCGATGCGCGGGGCGGACGGCGGCGTGCGGTCGAGCGTGACGGTGCGCGGCGTGGACGCGGCACTGCGGAGGTCCGACCGGTAGCCGCCCGCGGTGCTCGCCGTCTGCGAGGCCGTCACGGTGAGGCGGCCGTCCTGCGCGGCGACCGACCCGAGCGCCACGGTCCAGGTGCCGTCGGCGCGCACGGTGGCGAGCGCCTCGCCGCGGGCGCCGACGACGCCGACGGTGACCGTCGCGCCGGGCAGGCCCGTGCCCGAGAGCGGACCCGCGGTCGGACCGGCGGTGGTGACGGACGGCGGGACGACGACGTCCGAGGCGGGGGCGCTCGACGAGCCCAGTGCGGTGTCGTCGCGGTCCGTGACGCTGAACACCTGCTGCGGCCCGGAGCGGACCGTCGCCATGCAGGCCCAGGAACCGTCGGAGCCCACCGTTGCCGTGCACCCCGTCCCGCCCGGACCGGTGATCCGGACGGTGTGTCCGGGGGTGCCGGTCCCGTGCAGGCGGACGGTCGCGGTCGTGACGTCGCCCGGGTCGGCGATGGTCGGGCGGACGGCGGGGCGGTCGGTAGGAGTCGGAGTCGGGGAGCCGGAGCCGCCGGCGTCGGGCGGGAGCGAGCCGAGCAGGGGTGCCGG
>NZ_CP054593.1:2894768-3026227 GCF_013347165.1 Curtobacterium sp. Csp2 | reverse complement strand
GGGGTGCCCGTGGGGGCGGGGGTGGTGGTGCGCTGCGCGGGTGTGGCGGCTGCTGCGGCCGTCGTGTCGGCTGTGCCGTCGGTCTCGGTGGTGGTGGTGGCTGCGGGTGTGGCGGCGTCCGGCGTGGCTCCGTTGGGCGTCGCGGTGCTGGTCGTGGACGTGGAGGTGGACGTGGTGGTCGCGGTCGTGGAGGTGGTGGCAGCCGTCGCCTCGGCCGGGGTGCCCAGCACGAGCGCGCCGGACAGGGCGAGCGTCGCCGCCGCGGACAGGGCGGCGACGGTGCCGACGAGCCGCCGCGTGCGGGGTCGTCGGACGCGGCCGTCGCCCCCGACGGCCGTCTCGTCCACGTTGTCCCCGAGCGTGTTCACCGCCTCCATCAGACGTGATCCGCGCGCCGTGGTCAATCCGCCGCACGGATGATGTGTCCGACGGTGCACGAGCTCGCACGGCGCCCGGACGCCCGGTGGACGCCACTCGGGAATCACCCGTGAACCGTGGCCGCGGTCGGTCCTCCCGCGAGCGCCTCGGTAGGATCGTGGGCGGCCCTCGCACGGCCACGCACCGCCCGCGGCACGCCGCGCGGTACCCGACGCGCAAAGGAGTACGCCCGATGGACACCGGACTCGTCACGACGCTCATCGTCGTCGCCGTGGTGGTGGTCCTGCTCGTCGTGGTCGGGATCGCCCTCTGGTCGAGCTACCGGTCGCTCATGTCCCTCACGGGACGGGTCGACGCCTCGTGGAACGACGTCGCCACCCACCTGCAGCGTCGCGCGGACCTCATCCCCACGATCGTCGAGACCGTCCAGGGCTACGCCACGCACGAGAAGGCCGTCTTCGCGGACGTCACGAAGGCCCGGGCGGAGACGCTCAGTGCCGCGGACGCCCCGAGCGCCTCGGTGGCCGAGGGCCACATGCAGAAGGCCCTGAAGAGCGTGTTCTCCGTCGCCGAGGGCTACCCGCAGCTCCAGTCGAGCCAGGCGTTCCTGCAGCTGCAGTCCGAGCTCGTCGAGACCGAGGACCGCATCCAGGCCGCGCGACGCTCGTACAACGGCGGCGTCCGCGAGCTGAACACCAAGATCAAGCACTTCCCCACGTCGACGTTCGCGAAGAGCAAGGGCGTGCAGGAGGCGTCGTTCTTCGAGACCGCCGAGCCCTCGGCCATCGCCGAACCCCCGCGCGTCCAGTTCTGACCGGGTCGGTCCCGGTCGCCCCGCAGCGCGACCGGTGACCGTCAGGCCGCGTCGTCCGTCGGCGTCGACTCGGGAGCGTCGGCGTCGTCCGCTGCGACGTGCGGCACGAGCGGCACGCCGAGCGCCCCGGCCACGGCTGCCGCAGCGGTGCCGCGGTCGGTGACCTCGACGCCGTCGAGTCCCTGCCACGCCGCGGTCCGCCGCAGGGTCTCCGCGAGCCGCTCGGCGTCCAGGTGCTCCCCGGGCTCCTGCCACGCCGTCCGGACCCGGAGCACCCCGCGTCGCCGGTCGCTCTTCAGGTCGATCCGTCCGGTCAGGCGGTCGTCCTGCAGCACCGGCAGCACGTAGTAGCCGAACACCCGCTTCGGCGCCGGCGTGTAGATCTCGATCCGGTAGTGGAAGCCGTACATCCGCTCGGCGCGGCGACGGAACCACACGACCGGGTCGAAGGGGCTCAGCACGGCGTCCGCGGTCAGGCGTCGGGGCACCCGGCCGTCGGCGTGCAGCCAGGCCCGCTCCTTCCAGCCCTCGACCGTCACCGGGACGAGCTCGCCGCGTTCGACGAGCTCGGCCACGGCCGCGGCGGTGTCGTCCGAGCGCAGCCGGAAGTAGTCGGCGAGGTCCGCGCGCGTCGCGACGCCGAGCGCACGGCCCGCGCGCCGCACGAGCTCGGTGACGGCGGAGGTCCGGTCGGGGGCGGTCTCGAGGGCCCCGGGTGCCAGGACCTGCTCGGGCAGCGCGTAGACGCGTTCGAAGCCGGACCGTCCGGCGCTCACGACCTCGCCCCAGCGGAACAGCTGCTCGAGCCCGGTCTTCACGTCGCTCCACCCCCACCACGGGCCTCGGCGGACGTTCGCCTCGTGCTCGACGGCGCTCGCGGGCATCGGCCCCTCGGCCCGGAGCAGGGCGAGCAGCTCGCGTCGGACACCGGCGGTCCGCTCGACGCCCTCGATCCGGTTCGGCCGGGCGTCGCGCTCCCGGAACGCGTCCATGCGCCAGCGGAACAGCGGCAGGTCGGTCCGGGCGACGAACGCCGCCTCGTGGGCCCAGTACTCGGCGTACGGTCCGCGCCGGGTCATCGTCAGGCGGTCCAGCGTGGCCCGGTCGTACGACCCGAGCCGGGCGAACAGCGGCAGGTAGTGGCTCCGCTCGAACACGTTCACGGAGTCGATCTGCAGCAGCCCGAGCCGTGCGAACCCGGCCGTGAGCGTCCGGGTCGGCACGCTGTCGGCGGGGGCGGCGCCGAAGCCCTGCGCCGCGAGCGCGACCCGTCGTGCCTCGGCGGCGGAGAGCGTCGTCCTGACCATGGGGACGACGCTACCGAGCCGCGCCGACACGGCCGCCTGACGCGTATGCCGCATCTGGAACGTCCGATGTGCCGCGTCGGTACACTCACGGGCATGTCCTTGGGCAAGAAGACGCATCCCGATCCCGTCGTCGAGGACTCGGTGCCCACCGGCATGCGGATCGCCGGTGCCTGGTCGTGGCGCGTGCTCGTCGTGCTCGGGGTCGTCGCGGTGGTCATCTACCTCGTCACGCTGTTCAGCGAGGTGCTCATCCCGTTCCTCATCGGCATCGTCGTCGCGGCGCTCCTCGTGCCGCTGTCGAACTGGATGCAGCGGCACCACGTCCCGAAGTGGATCGCGGTCGTGGTCAGCCTGGTGGGCGGCCTCGCGGCGGTCGCTGGTCTGATCTGGCTCGTCGTCGACCAGATCGCCGCGTCCTACCCGTCCCTGCGCGACCGGACGCTGTCGCAGTACGATACCATCCGCGAGTTCGTCACCAACTCCGGACTCGGGATCAGCCAGGGCGACCTCAACAAGTACCTCAGCCAGGCCACGGACTGGCTCTCGAGCAACTCGGGGTCGATCCTGTCGGGCGTCGCGAGTGCTGGGTCGTCGCTGACGCACCTGCTCGCCGGGCTCTTCGTCGTGATCTTCACCGTGATCTTCCTGCTGATCGACGGCAAGAACGTCTGGCGCTGGACCGTCCGGCTCTTCCCGAAGAAGGCCCGTGCGGCCATCGACGGCGCCGGGGTCGCGGGGTGGACCACCCTGACGAGCTTCATCCGCGTGCAGATCTTCGTGGCGTTCGTCGACGCCGTCGGCATCGGCATCGGTGCGGCCGCCCTGCAGCTGCCGCTCGTCATCCCGATCGCGGTGTTCGTGTTCCTCGGCGCGTTCATCCCGGTCGTCGGTGCGATCGTCACCGGCTTCCTCGCCGTCTTCATCGCGCTCATCTTCAACGGCTGGGTCGCCGCGGTGATCATGCTCGGCGTGATCCTCGTGGTGCAGCAGGTCGAGGGGCACATCCTGCAGCCGCTCGTGATGGGCAGCGCGGTCAAGGTGCACCCGCTGGCCGTCGTGCTCGGTGTGACGGCGGCGTCCGGTCTCGCGGGCATCGCCGGGGCGTTCTTCGCGGTGCCGCTCATCGCGACCGTCAACTCCATGGTGACGACGATCGCGAGCGGGCGGTGGAAGGGCCTCGACTCGGACCACGTGCTCGAGGCGAAGCAGCGCGACCACCACGCGAGCGTCGAGGCGAAGCGGAAGCGTCGCTGGCGGAAGCGGCACCCCGACGGCGTGCCCGCTCCCGGCAGCGACGAGCAGCCGACCGCCGCGAAGGGCACCGCGGGCTGACCGCCTCGCGGCGGCACCGCGGGCTGAGCGCCTCCACAGGCCGCTCGTCACGAGTTCGCCGTGCGGCCCGGGAGCGACGATGATGGTCCCGTGACCGACACCACCACGCCCCGACCGCAGACCGCCGCGTACCCGACGCTCGCGGACATCGAGGCCGCGCGGGAGACCATCGCCGGGGTCGCACGCGTCACGCCGATGGAGACGTCGCAGTTCCTCGCCGAGCTGCTCGGCTCGCCGGTGCACCTGAAGTGCGAGAACCTGCAGCGCACCGGCGCGTACAAGGTCCGTGGCGCGTACAACCGTCTCTCCACGCTCAGCCCGGAGCAGCGTGCAGCGGGTGTCGTCGCCGCCAGCGCCGGCAACCACGCGCAGGGGGTCGCCCTCGCCGCCCGGGAGCTCGGCATCCCCGCGACCATCTTCACGCCGGTCGGCGTCGCCCTGCCGAAGCTGCAGGCGACCCGGCACTACGGCGCCGAGGTCGTCCTCCGCGGACACTCCGTCGAGGAGGCGCTCGTCGCCGCGAAGGACTTCGCCGCCCGGACCGGCGCCGTGTTCATCCCGCCGTTCGACCACCCCGCCGTGATCGCGGGCCAGGGCACCCTCGGCCTCGAGATCATCGACCAGGTGCCGGACGTCGACACCGTGGTCGTGCCGATCGGCGGCGGCGGCGTGATCGCCGGCATCGCCCTGGCCGTGAAGGGCACGGCGGAGCGGCTCGGCCGCGAGATCAAGGTCATCGGCGTGCAGGCCGAGAACGCCGCCGCGTACCCGTCGTCGATCCGCGCGGGGGAGCCGGTGACGGTCGCGACCACGCCGACGATCGCCGACGGCATCGCCGTGGCCCGCCCGGGTGACCTCAACTTCCCGATCATCCGCGACCACGTCGACGAGATCGTCACGGTCTCCGACGACGACACCGCGCGGGCGCTGCTCGTGCTGCTCGAGCGGGCGAAGCTCGTCGTCGAGGCAGCGGGTGCGGTCGGCGTCGCGGCGATCATGTCCGGCGCGGTCAAGGACACCGGCCGCACGGTCGTGCTGCTGAGCGGCGGCAACATCGACCCGCTCATGATGGAGCGCGTGATCACCCGCGGGCTCGTCGCGGCGTCGCGGTACATCGGCATCCGGATCATGCTGCCGGACCGTCCGGGACAGCTCGCCCGTGTCGCGCAGGTCATCTCCGAGGCCGGCGCGAACGTCGTCGAGGTGCTGCACACCCGGCACGGCCAGGGCCTCGTCATCAACGAGGTCGCGCTCGACCTGTCGATCGAGGCCCGCGGCCCCGAGCACGCGCAGGAGGTCATCAAACGCCTGCACGAGGTCGGGTTCCGCCCCGAGCTCCTCGAGCACTAGAGAACCCGTCAGCGGTCCGCACGGACCGCGCGCGTGGCCGTCAGGGTTCCGTCTGCGACGGGGCGGACGGCCTGGAGGCGCGTGATGCTGCCGTCATGACCCTCACGTCGATCCTCCCCTCGCTCCGCGCCTCGCTCCCCGATCCCCTCGACCCGGCGCTCTGGCCGGCGAGCACCGAGGCGACGACCGACGACGTCCGGGTGCGTGCGGTGTCCATGCAGCGGCTCGCGGCGGTCGCGGGGACACCCTGCGTGCACACCGCGGAGCAGGCACCGCCGCGGTACCGCCCGCGCGACTGGGTGCCGCGGGACGTCTGCGTCGCCGTGGCCGCGGTCACCCGGGTCCGACGGCCCTGGGGCGTGCTGCTCGTCGAGCTCGACGCGGTGCTGCCCGACTGCGCCGTGCTCACCGAGGCCCGCCTGATCGGCCGCCGCTCGGTGGCCCCGGCCGCGGCGGTCACCGTGACGACGAACCCGACGGGGACGGCCGGTCGGGACGCGGTGCTGCCCGGGGACGTCGCGGTGGGGGACCTGGTGTGCTTCCCGTGCGCCCGAGCGCTGACGCACCGCGAGGTCGCGACGCTCTGACGCCCGGCGATGCCCGTCGAACCAGAGAACCGACGTGGAACCAGGGCGGGTGCCCGGTTCGACGTCGGTTCTGTGGTTCGTCACGTCCCGCTCGGTGCGGGACCGCTCGGGGCTACGGCTCGTAGCGCTCGACCTTGGTGACCGTGACGGCGATCTCCTTGCCGTTGGGCGCCGTGTACGTGGTCTCGTCGCCGGCACGCATGCCCACGATGGCCGCGCCGACCGGGCTGACCGGGCTGTAGACGGTGAGGTCCGAGCCGTCCGCGACGATCTCGCGGTTGCCGACGAGGAACGTCGACTCGTCACCGGCGATCACCGCGGTGACGACCGTGCCGGGTTCGACGGTGCCGTCGAAGTCCGCTTCGCCGACCGTGGCGTGCTTGAGGAGCTCGGTGAGCTGGCGGATGCGCGCCTCGATCTTGCCCTGCTCGTCCTTCGCGGCGTGGTAGCCGCCGTTCTCCTTGAGGTCGCCCTCTTCACGTGCCGCCTCGATGCGGTCCGCGATCTCCTTGCGGGCGGGGCCGGAGAGCTGCTCGAGCTCGGCCGTCAGACGGTCGTGCGCCTCCTGGGTCAGCCAGGTGACCTGGGGGTCGTTGCTCATGTGGGTTCCCTTCGACAGAGAACGAGACCGGCCGGTGTGGCCGGTCTCGCTCGCGAATCAGACGAGTCTAGGGAACCCAGCAGTCGTGGATCAAGCCGGTCACGCCGCGCGTCGTGGTGTTCACAGGCGTCCTGATGCTGCGGGTGCGTTCGCTCGACGGAGGCAGGGTGACGACCTTCCACCCGACGATCGAGTACGACTTGTCGAGGGCCTGCACGGCGCACTTCGCCTTGGTCCCGGGGTCGACGGACACCTGGGAGTGCACGACGGTCTCGTGGTCGGAGACGACCTGGTAGCCGACGTCCGTGCTGTCGAGCCCGTGCGAGCTCTGGTCGAGCCCGGCCCAGATCACCCAGGCGGCGAACACCACGACGACGGCGGCGGCGGCCACGATCGCGATCAGTCGGGAGCGCTTCCGGTTGCCCGCGGTGCGCCCGTAGCGGTCGTCCAGGGTCGCCGCGGTGGCGCCGGCCGGAGCGGTGCGGGTGGCGTCGGGGGCGACGGGGGGAAGCGGTTCGGACAGTTCGGGGCTCCTGGGGTGATTATCCTGGTCCCAGGGTAGGCCACGCACCGCTGTGCACCGCCCGAATCCCACTCGTCTCCGAAGGGACCCCCGTGCCGTTCCGCCTGCTGGCCGTCCACGCCCACCCCGACGACGAGTCGAGCAAGGGAGCGGCCACCGCGGCGAAGTACGTCGCCGAGGGACACCAGGTCATGGTCGTCTCGTGCACGGGTGGCGAGGCCGGGGACATCCTCAACGACCAGCTCGGCGAACCCGCGACGAGCCGCGCGCACCGCGACATGGCCGGGTACCGCCGCACCGAGATGGCCGCCGCACAGGCCGCGCTCGGCATCGAGCACGTCTGGCTCGGGTACCACGACTCCGGGCTGCCCGACGCCGAGCAGGGCGAGACGGTCCGTCCCGGCACGTTCTCGACCGTCCCGCTCGAGTACTCGACCGAGACGCTCGTCCGCGTGGTCCGTCGGTTCCGCCCGCACGTGCTCGTCACCTACGACGAGAACGGCGGCTACCCGCACCCGGACCACATCCGCACGCACGAGGTCTCGGTCGCCGCCTGGCGCGACGCCGCGGACCCGACGAAGTACTCGGCGGCCGGCCCGGCGTGGGCGGTGTCGAAGCTGTACTACGAGCGGACGATGAACCCGCGGCGCTTCCGGACGATCTACGACGCCATGCGCGAGCGGAACCCGGAGGACCCGGCGCTCGAGCAGCTCGGCGAGTGGGTCGAGCGCTTTGCGGACCGACCGGACCTGTCCACGTCGCACGTCGACGTCCGCGACCACTTCGACGCCCGCGACGCCGCGCTCCGTGCGCACGCGAGCCAGGTGCCGCCGGACAGTGCCTTCTTCTCCTGGCCGAACGACCTCCTCGCGTCGGTGTGGCCCACCGAGGACTACCAGCTCGTCGAGGCACGCGTGCCCACCGACCTGCCGGAGTCCGACCTGTTCGCGGGGATCCCCGAGGACGAGGACACCACCGCGTGAGCACCATCACGGCGACGATCATCGCCGCCACGAACCCCAGCCCGAGCCCGACGACCGTCCCGGACGTCGACGTCACCCCGGGCGTCGCGGGCTTCATCGCCATCGCGGTCGTCGCCGTCGTGACGATCCTGCTCGTGGTCGACATGACCCGTCGCATCCGGCGGACGCGCTACCGCGCCGAGATCCGGGAGCGCCTGGAGCAGGGCGACGCCGACACCGCGACGGACGAGCCGGAGCGGCGCGCGGCGGAGGACGGCCGCACCGACGTCGGCGACGACACCGAACGCGGGTAGACGGCACCACCGGAGGGACGGGAGGCGCGTGGCGGGACCGCCACGCGCCTCCCGTTCGTGACGCGCCCCGGGACGGTCAGCGCACCGGGTGCAGCGCCACGATGAGCACACCCACCCACTGGGCGGCGAAGGCCACGACCGTCAGGGCGTGGAAGACCTCGTGGAACCCGAACACCGTCGGGGCGGGGTCGGGACGCTTGAAGCCGTACACGAGCGCGCCGATGATGTAGGCGAGCCCGCCGGAGAGCACCAGGACCGTCATCGGGACGCTCGCGGCGAAGAACTGCGGCAGCAGCCCGAGCGCGGCGCACCCGAGCACGAGGTAGATCGGCACGTACAGCCAGCGCGGTGCACCGATCCACAGGACGCGGAACGCGATGCCCAGCGCGGCCCCGGACCACATCACCCAGAGCACGACGACCATCAGCGTGTGCGGCAGGGCGCAGATCGCGATCGGCGTGTACGTGCCGGCGATGAGCAGCAGGATGTTCGTGTGGTCGATCCGCTTGAGGACCTTCTTGACCGTCGGCCCCCACGGGAACCGGTGGTACGTCGCGGAGACGCCGAACAGCAGCAGGGACGACGCCATGAAGACGGCGCTGCCGGCCTTGGCGGCCGCACTGTCGGCGAGCGTGATGAGCACGACGCCCATCGCTACGGCGAAGGGGAACGTGCCGAGGTGGATCCACCCGCGCCAGGCCGGACGGGGCGGCTCGGCGACGGCTTCCTCGGTGAACGGGACGTGGGGGAGGGTCGCGGTCTCGTCCTGCATGGGGCGACAGTAGGGCCACTGCCCGAACGGCAGCCGAACATCTGAGGATCGGTGCACTACAGTCGTGCCGTGAGCGGCAGGGTGCAGTGGGCCGGGCGCGGGATCCTCTACCGCGCCTACCAGCGTCGTATCCGCCGCCAGATCGACGGACAGGCGATGCCGAAGCACGTCGCCATGATCGTCGACGGGAACCGCCGCTGGGCGAAGCAGCTCGGACTCGAGTCCGCGGCGCACGGACACCGGGCCGGCGCGGCGAAGATCCCCGAGTTCCTGGACTGGTGCGACGACCTCGGCATCGAGGTCGTGACGCTGTACCTGCTGTCGTCGGACAACCTGACCGGCCGCGGCGGCGAGGAACTCGAGCAGCTCATCGGCATCATCGCCGACCTGGCCGGCACGCTCGCCGACCACCGCGACTGGCGCGTCCAGCACGTCGGGGCGAACGAGGGGCTGCCCACGGCGCTCGTCGACGCGCTCGAGACCGCCGAGGCGAAGACCGCGGAGCACACCGGCCTGCACGTCAACCTGGCGGTCGGCTACGGCGGCCGCCGCGAGATCGCCGACGCCATGCGGAGCATCGTGCGGGCGCACGGCGAGGGCGGCGGCACGCTCGACACCCTGGCCGAGGTGCTGACCCCGGAGCTCATCGGCGACCACCTGTACACGCAGGGGCAGCCGGACCCGGACCTCGTGATCCGGACGTCGGGCGAGCAGCGGCTCTCCGACTTCATGCTGTGGCAGAGCGCGCACAGCGAGTTCTACTTCGTCGAGGCCTTCTACCCGGACCTGCGCGAGGTGGACTTCCTGCGCGCCGTCCGCGACTTCGGCCTGCGGTCCCGACGCTTCGGCGGCTGAGGGCGCGCCGGAGCCGTCCCGCGGACGGCCCGTGCCGCGTTCACTGGCTGACGGCTCGCGCCGCGTCCTCCGGTGCGTCAGGCGGCCTGCGTTCGCCCGCGCCCGGGCATCCCAGTACACTCACAGGGTTCTCCACCCACGGAAGGTTGCCCCTGTGAACACCACCGAGTACGCCGCCGGCTTCGCCGAGGAGCCCGGCTACCTCGACCACGCCGCGTTCGGTCCCGTGCAGACCGCGGTGCTCGAGGAGCAGCGCGTGCTCGGGACGATCCAGGAGCACATGCGCTTCGGCGCCATGGAGACGCTCGACGAGCAGGACGCCCGTGTCCGGACGGTCGCCGCGCGGCTGGTCGGCCGGCGTGAGGACCAGGTCGTCTCCCAGACCGCAACGACCCCGGGGCTGCTGCACACCGCGTTCGGCCTGACCGGAGGCGTGCTCGTCGCCGCGGACGAGTACCCGTCGCTGCCCCTCGCCCTCGCGAGCGCCGCCTCGGCCACGGGCGGCCGCGTGCAGCCCGTCGTCGTCGAGTCCGGCGCCGGGTGGATGACGCCGTCGCTCATCGCGTCGCGGCTCTCGGACGACGTCACCGCGGTCGCCGTGTCCCTCGTGGACTGGCAGACCGGGTACCTCGCCGACCTCGCCGCGATCCGCGAGGTCATCGGCGACCGGCTCCTGATCGTCGACGCGATCCAGGGCTTCGGCGTCGTGGACGCCCCGTACGAGCTCGCGGACGTCGTCGCGACCGGCGGGCAGAAGTGGCTGCACGCCGGCTGGGGCACGGGCTTCACGGCCTTCAGCGACCGCGCCCTGAACCGCCTGCGCCCGGCGCTGTCCGGCCCGCAGGGCACCACCGGTTGGCCGACCGAGGTGCCCTCGGTGAAGCCCGGGGCCGCCGGGTTCCAGATGACCAGGACCGATCCGGTCGCCCAGGCCCGCACGGCCGTCGCGCTCGAACGGCTCGTGTCCGTCGGCGTGGCCGCGGTGCAGGAGCAGGTCGCTGAGCGGGTCGAGCGGGTCTTCGACATCGCCGACGAGTTCGGGCTGTCCGTCGAGTCGAGCCGCGACCCGCGCGAGCGCGCCGGGATCGTCGTGCTCCGGCCGCCGCAGGGCCGTCTCACGGCGCTGTCCGCCGCCTTCCACAACCACGGGGTCACCGCCACGACGCGGCTCGGGGTCGCCCGGGTGTCGGTGTTCGCGTCCACGACGGACGAGACGCTCGACATGTTCCGCGACGCCTGCCTGTCCTACGCGACCATGCAGTGACGCCGGTCGCGCAGGTGCGCGCGGACGGACGCGAGCCGCGCGGCGGCGTCGCCACGAGCCTCCAGGCCGGAACTGTCCCGTTCACGTGACCGTAACCTGCCGAACAGCGTGTCGGGATGCCGCTGTCGGAGGGCGGACGTAGCTTGGCCCCATCGGGCACCGCGCCCGATCGAAGCGGCCACAGTCGGTGCTTCGGGACCCGCTCCACGGCCGCGTCGAGGACAGTGACCGGGCCGCGCGCGGCCCGGGGATGGAGTGGTCGTGACCTCTCAGAACGTCTCTCGCGGAACTCAGCAGCACCACACCGCGGACTCGTCCACCTCGGTCGCCCAGCGCACGTTCGTGCTCGACACCTCGGTGCTCCTCAGCGATCCGCGGGCGTTGTTCCGCTTCGCCGAGCACGCGGTCGTCCTGCCCGTCGTCGTCGTCAGCGAACTGGAGGCCAAGCGGAACGACCCGGAGATCGGGTACTTCGCGCGGCAGGCCCTCCGGCTCCTCGACGAACTGCGCATCGAACACGAACGACTCGACTTCCCGATCGCCCTCGCCGACGGCGGGTCGTTCCGGGTCGAGCTGAACCACTCCAACCAGTCGGTGCTGCCCTCGGGCCTGCAGCTCGGCGACAACGACTCCCGGATCCTCGCGGTCGCGATGAACCTGGCGAACGACGGACTCGACGTCGTCGTCGTGTCGAAGGACCTGCCGCTCCGGGTCAAGGCGTCGTCGATCGGCATGGCGGCCGAGGAGTACCGCGCCGAGCTCGCCGTCGACTCGGGCTACACCGGCATCACCGACCTGCAGGTGTCCGGCGAGCAGATGGCCGACCTGTACGAGCGCGAGGAGATCCCGTCGTCGCAGCTCGCCGGCGTCCCGGTCAACACCGGGGTCGTCATCCACTCGGAGCGCGGGTCCGCCCTCGGCCGCGTGCACACCGCCGGGTCCGTCGCCCTGGTGCGCGGGGACCGCGAGGTCTTCGGGCTCCGCGGGCGCTCGGCGGAGCAGCGGCTCGCGATCGACGCCCTGCTCGACCCGGAGATCGGCATCGTCTCGCTCGGCGGGTCGGCCGGCACGGGCAAGTCGGCGCTCGCGCTCTGCGCCGGGCTCGAGGCCGTCCTCGAACGGCAGCAGCACAAGAAGATCATGGTGTTCCGGCCGCTCTACGCGGTGGGTGGCCAGGAGCTCGGGTTCCTGCCGGGCGACGCCAACGAGAAGATGAATCCGTGGGCGCAGGCGGTGTTCGACACCCTCGGCGCGCTGGTCTCCGACAACGTCCTGGACGAGGTCGTCGAGCGCGGCATGCTCGAGGTGCTCCCGCTGACCCACATCCGCGGGCGCTCCCTGCACGACGCGTTCGTGATCGTCGACGAGGCACAGTCCCTCGAGCGCAACGTCCTGCTCACCATGCTCTCGCGCATCGGGCAGAACTCGCGGGTCGTGCTGACGCACGACGTGGCGCAGCGGGACAACCTGCGGGTCGGGCGGCACGACGGGGTCGCGTCGGTCATCGAGCGGCTGAAGGGGCACCCGCTGTTCGCGCACGTCACGCTGACGCGCTCCGAGCGCTCGGCGATCGCGGCGCTCGTGACGGACCTGCTCGACTCGCCGGACCTGGTGTAGCGCGCGGGGTGGACGCCACCCCGGGACGGACGGGAGGCACGGTGCCAGCTGGCACCGTGCCTCCCGTCCGTCGGTGGGTGCGCCCGTCAGTTCGGGTGCGTCATCGACAGCACGTCCAGGGCGCTGTCGAGCTGCTCCTCGGTGACCTCGCCCCGCTCGACGTGGCCGAGGGCCACGACGGCCTCACGCACGGTGATGCCCTCGGCGACGGCGTACTTCGCGACCTTCGCGGCGGCCTCGTAGCCGATGACCCGGTTGAGCGGCGTCACGATCGACGGCGACGACTCGGCGAAGGCCCGCGCGCGCTCGAGGTTCGCCTGGAGCCCGTCGATGGTCTTGTCGGCGAGGACCCGCGAGCTGTTCGCGAGCAGGCGGATCGACTCGAGCAGCGCGGTGCCCATCACCGGGATCGCCACGTTCAGCTCGAACGCTCCGGAGGCCCCGGCCCACGCGATGGTGGCGTCGTTGCCGATCACGCGCGCGGCGACCATGAGCGTGGCCTCGGGGATGACCGGGTTGACCTTGCCGGGCATGATCGACGACCCCGGCTGCAGGTCGGGGATGTGCAGCTCGCCCAGGCCGGTGTTCGGGCCGGAGCCCATCCAGCGCAGGTCGTTGTTGATCTTCGTCAGGCTGACCGCGATGACCTTGAGCGCGCCGGACGCCTCGACCAGGGCGTCACGGGCGCCCTGCGCCTCGAAGTGGTCGAGCGCCTCGGTGATCGGCAGCCCGGTGTCGGACGCCAGCTGCGCGATGACGCGCTGCGGGAAGCCCTTCGGGGTGTTGATGCCCGTGCCGACCGCGGTGCCGCCGAGCGGGACCTCGGCGACGCGGGGGAGCGTCGCCTGCACCCGCTCGATCCCGAGCCGGACCTGGCGCGCGTAGCCGCCGAACTCCTGGCCGAGGGTGACCGGCGTCGCGTCCATCAGGTGCGTGCGGCCGGACTTCACGGCGTCGGCCCAGAGCGTCGCCTTGGCCTCGAGGGACTCGGCGAGGTGCTCGAGCGCCGGGACGAGGGTGCGGATGAGCGCCTCGGTCACGGCGACGTGCACGGAGGTCGGGAACACGTCGTTCGAGGACTGCGATGCGTTGACGTGGTCGTTCGGGTGCACGTCCGACCCGGCGATCCGGGTGGCGAGCGTCGCGAGGACCTCGTTCATGTTCATGTTCGACGAGGTGCCGCTGCCGGTCTGGTACACGTCGACCGGGAACTGGTCGTGGTGCTCCCCGCCGATGATCGCGTCCGCGGCCTGCGCGATCGCGTCCGAGACGGCCGCGTCGACGATGCCGAGCTCGCCGTTGACGACCGCGGCGGCACGCTTGATCCGGGCGAGCGCGACGATCTGCGCCGACTCGAGGCCGGCACCGGAGATCGGGAAGTTCTCGACGGCACGCTGGGTCTGGGCGCGGTAGAGCGCCGACGCCGGCACCCGGACCTCGCCCATGGTGTCGTGCTCGATGCGGTAGTCGCCCTCGGGGATGCTGTCCGGGGCGGTGGTCGCGGTGGTGTCGGTCACGTCGTCGTGGTCCTTCCTGTCGTGCTCGCCGGCGCGGTCGCGTCGACGCGGTCGTACGGTCCCGTCGGTGTCGGGGCCTGCGTCGTCGGGGCCGGTCAGGCCTGTCCGACGACGGTGTCGATGGAGACCTCGCCGGTCCCCAGGTCGTAGGTCGCGCCGACGACCGCGAGCCGTCCCTCGGCGATCGCGTCCGAGACGGCGCCGGAGCGCTCGATCACCTGGCGGAGCGTGGCCTCGAGGTGGGCGGCGCCGACGGCTTCCTGCGGCAGGTCGGCGTCGGTGGTGCGGACCTGCTCGACACTCGGCGCGATGGCGTCGACGAGGGCCTGCAGGTGCGGTGCGGGCACCGGCTCACCGGAGCGGGCGGCGGCGACCGCTCCGCAGCGGGTGTGGCGGAGCACGACGACGAGCGGCGTGCCGAGCGCCACGACCGCGAACTCGATCGAGCCGAGGACGACGTCGTCGACGATCTGCCCGGCGTTCCGGATCGCGAACAGGTCGCCGATGCCGGCGTCGAAGACGTGCTCGAACGGCACGCGCGAGTCGGAGCACCCGAGGACGGTGGCGAACGGTGCCTGCGAGCCGGTGAGCTCGCCGCGGCGGTCCGGGTCGATCCGGCCGGTGCGGCGCTTGTCGGCGGCGAAGCGGGCGTTGCCCTCGACGAGCAGGCGGAGGGCCTCGGACGGGGTGGCGGCGGCGCGGTCGGGCATGGGCTTCCTCGGGGTCGGGTGGGCTGCGTCGGGTGGATTACTGCTGCGCGAACTGCTTCGACACGGCCGTGGCGACGGTCGTGAAGGACGCGTCGTCGGCGGTGCCGGACAGGACGATGGTGTTCCGGTCGAAGGTACCGACCAGCGAGTACGCGTGGTTGCCCGCGTCCTTGCCCTCGGCTCGCCGGTCGTACACGGTCCACTTCGTGCCCGCGATGGTGCGGTCACCGGTGGACGGCTTCTGGTCGAGCTGGTTCGCGACCCACGAGGCGTTCGCGTCGATGCCCTGCTGCAGGCCGATGTACTGCTTGTCGGGCGTGATCAGGCCGACCGTCCAGACCTTGACCCCGTCGGAGGTCTTGTCCTGGAAGTCGGCGCGGTTGGCGCTGTAGTCCTTCGGCAGGTCCGGGGCCGCGAGCGTCACGCCGGGGACGTTCGCCTGCGACGCGATCTGCTGGTAGTCGACGGTCCGGTCCACGGTCTGGTCGGGGCGGACCACGACGAGCACCAGGAACAGCACGATGCCGAGTGAGGCGATGAGGGCGAGCACGAGGTTGAACGCCGTCTGGTGCTCACGACGGGTGCGGCGTGCGGCGTCCTTGCGCGCCCAGGTCTCCTCGGCCGTCTCGGGGCGGCCGAGCTCGGCGACGATCGGACGGCCGTCGGCGTCGGTCACCGGTCCGCTCCGTCCTGGTCGCCCGCACCGGTCGACTCCGAACCGGCGGTGGACGCACGGGCGGCGTCGAGCCGGGCACGGGCGCCGACCAACCACTCCTCGCACCGGGCGGCGAGGGACTCCCCGCGCTCCCACAGTGCCAGCGAACGCTCGAGCGTCGCGGACCCCTGCTCGAGTTCCGTGACGACGCGCACGAGTTCGTCGCGCGCCGCTTCGTAGCTCAGCGACTGCACGTCGGACGGCACGGGTTCCTGCTGGGTCGACACCCCTCGATCCTACCGAGCACCCTCCGACGCGGCGTACCGGCGGCCGGACCGGTGGAGAACCGTCCAGCGTCGGATCCCGCGGCCCGCGGCGCCGGGCGCGTCCGGCTCGGCGACAGGCCCCGAACCCATCCGGCCCCGGACCCGTCAGGCTCCGGACCCGTCCGGCCCCGGTCCCTCCGGCTCGAGCGTGCCGGTCGCTGTGCCCGCCCCGAGCGTGACGTGCACGGGCGTCGGCCCGGACAGGTCGTCGGTGCCGCGGACGACCCCGCCGTCCGCGGTCTGCACGATGGCGTAGCCCCGGCGCAGCGTGTCGCGGGGTGAGAGCGCGCGGAGCCGGCCGGTCAGGTGGCCGACGTCGCTGTGCGAGCGCTCGAGCCGACGGTCGAGCAGCTCGCGGGCGCGGGAGAGATCGCGCGCCACCTCCTCTGCCCGGGTGTCGACGAGCCACGCGGTCGACGCCAGGGCGGGGCGGGAGCGGAGCGCGGCGATCCGGTCGGCCTCGACCGACAGGGTGTGCGACAGCCGCAGGCCCAGGCGTGCCCGGGCCTGCCGGACGTTGGCGAGCTCCTCGGCCACGTCGGGCACGACCCGCTTCGCCGCGTCGGTCGGGGTCGAGGCGCGGAGGTCAGCGACCTCGTCGAGGATCGGTCGGTCGGCCTCGTGCCCGATCGCCGAGACGATCGGCGTCGACGCGGCCGCCGCGGTGCGGACCAGCCCTTCGTCGCTGAAGCCGAGCAGGTTCTGGAAGTCGCCGCCGCCGCGGGCCACGATGATGACGTCGACGGTCGGGTCGGCGTCGAGCTCGACGATCGCGGCCGTGACCTCGCCCACCGCCCGTTCGCCCTGCACGGCGGTGTGCAGCGTGCGGAACTCCACCTGCGGCCACCGCAGCTGCGCGTTCCGCTTGACGTCCTTCTCGGCGTCGGAGTCCTTACCGGTGATCAGGCCGATGCGGTGCGGCAGGAACGGCAGGCGCTTCTTGCGGGCGGGGTCGAACAGCCCCTCGGCCGCCAGGGTCCGGCGCAGCCGTTCGAGGCGCTCGAGCAGGTCACCGAGCCCGACGTGCTTCATCTCGACGACCTGCATCGTCAGCGAGCCGCCCTTGACCCAGTAGTTCGGCTTGACGGCCGCGACCACCCGGGCGCCCTGCTTCAGGTCTGCCGGCACCCGGGACCGCACGCTCGACCAGATCGAGAAGGACACGGTCGCGTCGACCTCGACGTCCTTGAGCTTGCCGTAGACGTTGCCGCCGGCGACGTTCCACTGGGTGATCTCGCCCTCGACCCAGGCGACGCCGAGCCGGTCGATCCAGTCGCGGATCTTCGCGCCGAGCAGCGCGACGGGCCACGGGTTGTCGGCCGTCGGTGGGCCCTGCTCGATCGCCATGCCCCCATGCTGCCGCATCCCGGCGACACCGCCGGGCCGAGCGACCGCCGACCGGCCACGCCGCCGGGCCGCGCGACGGCCGGCGCCGCCCGGCGGCGCACCCCGCCGTCCCAGGCCCCGTGCCGCCCGCGCACCTATCATCGGGGGCGTGACGATCACCAACGGCCGAACGGTCCCGCTCGCCCCGCCGCGCGTGCACGCAGTGCGGGGTCGCCTGCGGGACGAGCCGGTCCCGGGCGACAAGAAGGTCCTGCTCGCCGCCCCGCGCGGCTACTGCGCCGGGGTCGACCGGGCGGTGGTCGCGGTCGAGAAGGCCCTGGAGCAGTACGGCGAGCCCGTCTACGTGCGCAAGCAGATCGTCCACAACGTCCACGTCGTCTCGACGCTCGAGCAGCGCGGCGCGGTGTTCGTCGACGACGTCGCCGAGGTCCCGCACGGCGCCCACGTCGTCTTCAGCGCCCACGGGGTGTCCCCGGCGGTCGTCGCCGGCGCCGCCGAACGCGACCTGCACGCCATCGACGCGACCTGCCCGCTCGTCACGAAGGTGCACCGCGAGGCCACCCGGTTCGCGAAGGCCGAGCGCACGATCATCCTCATCGGCCACGCCGGGCACGAGGAGGTCGAGGGCACGATGGGCCACGCCCCCGAACGCACCATCCTGGTGAACGGCCCCGAGGACGTCGCCGCGCTCGAGGTCCCGGACCCGGACAACCTCGTCTGGCTGTCGCAGACCACGCTGAGCGTCGACGAGACCATGGAGACCGTCCGCCGGCTCCGCGAGAAGTTCCCGTCCATCGAGAACCCGCCGTCGGACGACATCTGCTACGCCACCCAGAACCGCCAGGTCGCGGTGAAGAAGGTCGCCCCCGCCGCCGACCTGGTCATCGTGGTCGGCTCGGCGAACTCCTCGAACAGCGTCCGGTTGGTCGAGGTCGCGCTCGAGCACGGCGCGAAGGCCGCACACCGGGTCGACTACGCCGAGGAGATCCGCCAGGAGTGGCTCGACGGCGTCGCCACGGTCGGCGTGACGAGCGGCGCCTCGGTGCCCGAGGAACTCGTCGCCGAGGTGCTCGAGCAGCTCGCGGACGCCGGCTACGGCACCGTCGAGGAGATCGTCACCGCGCACGAGGACCTCATGTTCTCGCTCCCGAAGGAGCTCCGCACCGACGCGTCGGGCAACCCGACGCGTGCGCTCGGCGGGCGTCGCCGGTGAGCGGCGGGGATTGGTCCGCGGCACCGGCCCGCGAGCCGGGTCACGTCGACGAGACGGCGCTCGGCCGGGAGGCACGCCCCGCCTCCGCCGGGTCGGCCGCCGGTCCCGCGGTCGGCCGGGTCCACGGCCGTCCGGCACCGGAGTACGGCGAGTATGCCCCGGAGGGGTGGGTGAACCCGGTCCTGGAGGCCCAGCGCCGCGAGGACGAGCGTCGAGCCCAGGAGCGCCGCGAGGAGCAGCCGATCGCGACGGCGAAGTCCGCGGCGGCCGCCCAGCAGGTACCGCGCAGCCGGTTCGGCGCGTCCCCGCTCGACTTCGTGCTGACGGTCGGACTGCTCGTCACCGGGCTGTTCTCGACCGTGCAGTCGCTCTCGGTGACGCAGGTCGCGTCCTCGGTGCGCGAGACCTTCGAGCAGCAGTACACGACCTTCGCGGACCCAGCAGCCCTGTCCACCGCGGCCGTGGTCGGTGCGATCGGCAGCGTCGTCGTGTTCGCGCTGGTGACGTGGTGGTCGATCCGTCGCCTCCGGGCACGTCGACGGACCTTCTGGGTGCCGCTCCTCGGCGGGGTCGTCGCCACGGCGATCAGCGTCACCGCGTTCATCGTGGTCGTGCTGCAGGACCCCAGGTTCCTGCAGGCCGTGATGCAGCACTCCGGCGGCTGAGCCCGCCCGACGAGTGCGCCCGACGAGCCCTACCCGGCCAGGAAGGCGGCGACCGCGCCGTGCAGTGCCGCGAGGTCGTCGACGTGGACGAGCTCACGGACCGAGTGCATCGACAGCAGGCCGACGCCGATGTCGATCGTCGGGATGCCGAGCCGCGTCGCCGCGATCGGGCCGATCGTCGAGCCGCCCGGGATCGTGTTCACGTTGACGAACGGCTGCCACGGCACGCCGGCGGTGTCGCACGCGGCAGCCCAGACCGCCTCGCCCTTCGCCTCGGTCATGTAGCGCTGGTTCGCGCTGATCTTCAGGAGCGGACCGCCGCCGGGACGCGGGCGGTTCGTCGGGTCGTGCTTCTCCGGCTGGTTCGGGTGCACGAGGTGCCCGGCGTCGCTCGACAGCAGCCACGAGGCACGGAACGCCCGGGCAGCCTCGGACCGCGAGGCGCCGAGGCCCTCCTGCACGCGTCCGAGCACGTCCTCGAGGAACGGACCACCGGCACCGGACGGCGTCGAGGAGCCGATCTCCTCGTGGTCGAACGCGGCGAACACGGGGATGTGCGCGCCGTCCGCGGGGGCGTCGACGATCCCGCGGAGTCCCGCGTGCACGCTCGTCAGGTTGTCCATCCGTCCGGACGCCAGGAACTCCCGCTCGATGCCGATCCGCGCCGGGGCCTGCGTGTCGGCCAGGAAGAGGTCCCACGACACCGCGTCGCCCACCCGGGCACGCAGCCACGCGGTGACGTCCGTGCCGCCGTCGTCGCCGCCCACGCCGACGATCGGGATCGTGTGGCGCTGCCGGTCGATCTCCTTGCCGTCGTTCACCCCGCGGTCGAGGTGGATCGCGAGGTTCGGGATGCGCGCGACGGGCCCGGTGGACACGAGCCGCACGCTGCCGTCGGCGTCGACCACCCGGCCGGCGATCTGCAGGTCGCGGTCGAACCACGTCGACAGGAGCGCTCCGCCGTAGACCTCGACGTTGAGCTGCTCCCACCCGAGGGTCCGCACGGCGGGGTTCGGCTTGACGCGGAACGTGGGGGAGTCGGTGTGCGCGCCGAGGATGCGGAACGGGGTCGTCGCGGTCGCGCCCTCCGGCAGTCGCCAGGCGATGAGTGCGCCGTCACGGACGACGACGTAGGCGCCGGCCTCGGTCGGCCACGCGTCGAGCTCGGACAGCTCGGTGAAGCCCGCCGCGACGAGTCGGTCGCGGGCCGCCGCTGCCGCGTGGAACGCGGTGGGGGACTCGGTGACGTACTGGGCGAACTCGGAGGCGATGGCGTCGGCGGTCACCCGACCATCGTGGCACGGCCCGCGGTGCACGACGCCCAGTGGTGACCGGACGCAGGACGGGGCGCGTCCGTCGGACGCGCCCCGTGCCTCCCGTCCGGTGTGGACTAGCCCTTGGTGTGCCCGGCCGAGCCGAGGACCTTCGCCGCCTCGCCGACGCGGGCCGCCATGGCCGTCTCGGCCACCTTGCCCCAGGCGCGGGGGTCGTACTGCTTCTTGTTGCCGACCTCGCCGTCGACCTTCAGCACGCCCTCGTAGTTCCGGAACATCGAGTCGGCGATCGAGCGCGTGAACGCGTACTGCGTGTCCGTGTCGATGTTCATCTTGATGACGCCGTTGCGGACGGCCTCGTGGATCTCGTCGTCGGTCGAGCCGGAGCCGCCGTGGAAGACGAGGTCGAGCGGGTTCTCGCCGGTGCCGTGCTTCTCGGCGACGGAACGCTGGATCTCGCCGAGGAGCTCCGGACGCAGCTTGACGTTGCCCGGCTTGTACACGCCGTGCACGTTGCCGAAGGTGAGCGCCGCGATCCAGCGGCCCTGGTCACCGAGACCGAGCGCGTCGACGACCTTCTCGACGTCGTTCGGGGTCGTGTAGAGCGCGTCGTTGGTGCCCTCGTGCTGGACGCCGTCCTCCTCGCCGCCGACGACGCCGATCTCGACCTCGAGGATCGCGTTGATGTTGCGCGTCTTCTCGATCATGGTCTTCGCGATCTCGATGTTCTCGTCGAGCGGCACCGCGGAACCGTCCCACATGTGGGACTGGAAGATCGGGTTGCGGCCCTGGCGGACCTCTTCCTCGCTCGCGGCGATGAGCGGCAGGACGAAGCCGTCGAGGGCGTCCTTCGGGCAGTGGTCGGTGTGCAGTGCGACGGTGATGTCGTAGTTCTTCGCGACCTCGTGGGCGAAGCGCGCCATCGCGAGGGCGCCGGCAGCACGGTTCTTCACGGTGTGGCCGGCGAAGTAGTCGGCGCCGCCCGTCGTCACCTGGAGGATGCCGTCCGAGCCGGCTTCCTGAAGTCCCTGGAGGACGGCGTTGATCGTCTGCGAGGAGGACACGTTCACCGCGGGGTAGGCGAACTTGCCGGCCTTCGCTCGTTCGAGCATCTCGGCGTACTGTTCCGGCGTTGCGATGGGCACTGCGATCTCCTTCGACGTGGTGGTGTCCACGCCGAGCCTAGTCAGGCGGACTGGAGGCGTTACGGGTGCACGTCCGTGCACCCGGTGTGGCTCCTGTGAGGGCGGTGGGTAGGCTCTGGTCGTGACTCCCAGCACTGAGACCGGTTCCCTGTTCCTCCAGCCCGACCGCAACCTGGCGCTCGAGCTCGTGCGTGCGACGGAGGCCGCCGCGATCCGTGCGCAGCCGTGGGTGGGTCGGGGTGAGAAGAACCTCGCGGACGGTGCCGCCGTCGACGCGATGCGCAAGTTCCTGGGGACCGTGAACTTCGACGGCGTGGTCGTCATCGGTGAGGGCGAGAAGGACAACGCCCCGATGCTCTACAACGGCGAGCACGTCGGCAACGGCCACGGCCCGGCCTGCGACATCGCGGTCGACCCGATCGACGGCACCTCGCTGACCGCCGCCGGCCGTCAGAACGCGATCTCGGTGATGGCCGTCTCGGACCGCGGCTCGATGTACGACCCGTCGGCCGTGTTCTACATGGACAAGATCGCCGCCGGACCCGAGGGTCGGGGGGTCCTCGACCTGGAGAAGCCGATCGGCGAGAACATCCGCGCGCTCGCGAAGGCGAAGCACAAGGACATCGAGGACATGCAGATCGCCGTCCTCGACCGGCCCCGTCACGACGAGCTGATCCGCGCGATCCGTGCGACCGGTGCCGGCACCCGGCTGCTGCTCGACGGTGACGTCGCGGGCGGGATCTCGGCGGCGCTGCCCGGGTCGAAGATCGACATGTGCGTCGGTGTCGGCGGGACCCCGGAGGGCATCATCACGGCGTGCGCGATCAAGGCGCTCGGCGGTGTGATCCTCGGCAAGCTCCAGCCCAAGGACGACGAGGAACGGCAGAAGGCGATCGACGCCGGGCACGACCTTGACAAGGTCCTCGACCAGGACGACCTCGTCACGGGCGACAACACGTTCTTCGTCGCGACCGGTGTCACCGACGGTGTCCTCGTCGACGGCGTCCGCCGTTCGCGCGGTGTCATCCACACAGACTCGCTCGTGCTGCGGTCCCGCTCGAACACCATCCGCCGGATCCAGGCGGACCACCGCGCGGAGAAGTGGTTCTGATCAGTTCGGTCTGACCACTTCGGTCTGACCACGCCGAGGCGGCGCCGCGGGTCGGCGTCGCCTCGTTGCGTAGGGTCGGAGCATGAGCATCGCCACCGCACGGATCGTCGGACTGGACACCGCGGGCATCCGCCGCACCAGGGCGGAGGTCGAGGGGACGACGGAGCGCTTGCCGCACATCGTTCCCGTCGCACCCGACCTCGGCATGATCCTCGCGGACGACGGCGGGACCGTGCTCAGCGCGGCTGCGCTGCAGGAACTGGGGTGGACGGACGCCGACGTCCTGCAGGCCGCAGTCGAGGTCGCGCAGCAGCAGGCAGCAGGCGAGATCGCCGTCGTCCGGCCGGGGACGGTGGTGGTGCAGGACCCGGACCTGGCGGTGCTCGTGGTGGCAGCTCCGTCGAGCCTGCAGGGCATCGACCTCGACGGCGCGCCGGTGCTCTTCCCGGTCGGGCCGACGACCTTCATCCTGACCGGCGACACCGACCCGGTCGGGCTCGAGACCGCCGCCGGCCTGGCGCAGCAGATCCTCGCTGACGAGGACGGCGACGTCCTGAGCGGACCACCCGTCGTGCTCGGTTCGGAGGGGTGGCGGCCGTTCGAGCACGCCGACCTCGACGCGGACCTCCGGACCATCCGAGCACTCTGGACGTCGACGGCAGCGAACCTGCAGCAGGAGGCACTCCAGGCGGTCCTCGACCGCGCCGGTGAGGACGTCCACGTCGCGCCGGTGTCGGTCGCTCGGCTCGACGAGGGTGACCCGGCGTTCTCGTACTCCGCGTGGACCAAGGACGTCGAGACCGTCGTCGCGGCCGTGGACACCGTCGTGCTCGTGACCCTCGACGGACAGACGCTGCCGGTTCCGTTCGGCCGTCTGCAGGCGCTCGTGCCCGAGCTCGTCGAGGAGCTCGCCGTCCGCCCGACCCGCTACCGACTCCGCGGCTTCCCGGACGTCGCGTCGCTCCGCGAAGCGCTCTGACCCCGAGGGGCGACGACCTGGTGGTTTCCGTGTCCCCTGATATGGTCACACCCGTACTTCTGTGGAGAACGTAGCCAGCAGAACGACTTGGGGAGGAATGATGGCGCGGCCGTCGGGGTGGGATGTCGTCGATCAGGGTGATGATCCGGTCAAGGGTGATCCGGCGACGATCCGGATGATGGGTCGGGAGTACCAGCGCATCTCCGACGCCGCGTCCGATGCCTCCACTCGCCTGAACTCGGTGAAGGGCTCCGGGTGGCTGACCGACTGGGAGGGTGCAGCCGCCGACGTGTTCGTCGACGCGATCCAGGACACCCCGTCGGACCTGTCCAAGCTCGTCGACTCGTACGCGCTCGCTGCGTCGGCGTTGTCGGGGTGGGCGGACGTGGTCGATGACACCCAGTACCGGGCTGATGGTGCCCTCGCGGACGCGAAGGACGCCGCCGGGGACCTCACCGCCGCACAGAGCCGGTTGAGCGACGCGCAGTCGACCTTGTCGCACTACCAGTCCGCGGCCCGGAGCCTGTCGCAGGTTGCCGACCAGTACCCGGCCGGGTCGGAGGTGCCTGCCGGGGTGGAGGTGCCGACGCCGGCGCAGGTGCGGGCCGCGTCGGACAACACCGCCGTCGCGCAGGGTTCCGTCTCGAGTGCGCAGGGCGACATCGCCGCGGCGCAGTCCCGCATCGACGCCGCGAAACGACTCGTCGCCGACGCGAAGGGTGACTGGGAGGACGGGGAGCGGCGTACCGCGACGAAGATCGGTGAGGCCGCCGACGCGGGCCTGGGGAAGCAGTCCTTCTGGGATCAGGTCTTCGGGTCCGAGGCGTGGGAGACGATCGTGTCGGTCGCGAAGGTCGTCGTCGCGGTCGGTGGGATCATCGCGATGATCATCCCCGGCCCCTGGACACTGGTCATCGCCGCGATCGCGCTCGTGGTCCTCGCGGACACGTTGTACAAGATGAGCCAGGGCAGGGCCGACGGGTGGGACCTCGCCTTCGCCCTCATCGACTGCGTCCCCGCCGGCGGCGCCGTGGGCACGCTGCTGAAGAGCACTCGGATCGCGACGCAGGTCGCCCGTGTCGGTTCGATCAGCATGAAGGGGGTCGAGGTCGTCGGACGCACTTCCGGGGCCTTCAGCATGGGAACGCGGACTGCGCGCGCGCTCCTGACGCGGGTCCAGCGCCCGCTCGCTGGTGTCGCGAACGTCACCGCGAAGGCGCTGCCGCCGGTTCGGAGGATGACCGAAGCGGTGAACCCCACTGGCCGGTCGATCTCTCGTCTCGCCACCAACAAGGCCAAGGCCGCGTTCGGTGAGGCGCAGACCAAGGCGCTGTTCGAGGCGCAGGGCTACGTCGACGTCACGGTGCCGAAGCACGTCTTCAAGAACGGCATCGACCACGTGTTCCACCACCCGGACACCGGCCACTACGTCGTCGTGGAGTCGAAGTTCTCCTCCAACGCGGGGAAGTCCGGCGTCGATCTCCTGGGTACTACGAAGAAACACGGCCGGCAGATGTCGGACACTTGGCTGGAGGGCGATCTGCCGGGGCAAGCAGGGTCGCGTCTTGAGGTCGGCACCGAATTCAGCCACCGCAACTCGGTTTTGAACGCCTTCCTGGATGGAACTCTTGAGCGTGCGGTCGTCAAGATCAGCCCCGACGGCTCGTGTCTCCCGCAGCTGCTCAACACGGCGGCCCGTCTACGCTGATCGACATGACGCCACGTGATGATCGGGTGAGCCCCGCGTACTGGGCCGATGCGATCGCAGTCCTTGAGCGCAGTATCGAGGAGTTCCGGCCGTTCAGCCACGTCTTCCGGCCGGATGACACGCGGGCAGGGATCGTCCGGACGAAAGCGAATTTGGAAAGTACCTTGTTCCTGCTGGGTGCTAGGTACTCCGCGGGATATTCGGTGGCAGCGCTTGCGGACGATCTTGAATCGGTCGTGACCGTGTGGGAAAACCGGAATCGCTACGCGGCCGTTCCGGACGGCGGCTTTCCGTTGGAGACTCTCACGTTCGACAACAAGTCGGCGTACTACTACGCGTTGTGGTTGTCGTCGGTGGCGCGGTGTGTCGGGGTCGGACCGGCGTTGACGGAGCGCCTCGTCGGCATCGTGAACGCCGGTGGCGGTGCGGATCCGGTGCTCGCGCAGCTGTTGGGGATCGAGCCGGTGCGGGACACGGTCTGGCACAAGCGGCCGTTCCAGAACCTCGCGACGGCGTCGACCGCGAAGCCGGATCGTGCTGTAGCGGCGTTGGACCGTTACCTGCAGGCGTGGCAGAAGAACATCTCGTTCATCTGGTGGGCGCCGGCGCTCCAGGCCGTGCAGGGCGATCGGTTTGCCAAGTACTTCGGGTACTGGGCGTGGGAGGCGGCTGGTCTCGTGGTGGCCCGAGGCTTCGACGACACGAGCCTGCGGTCGTCCCCGTTCTACCCAGCCGACCTCGTCGACGCGCGTCACCGCGGATGAAAGGCCTCGGGCTCGACTGGAGCGTCACCGCGAAGTGGTTCTCACTCGCGAGGATGAGGCGTGGCGGAAGTTCCCACGAATCGTTGCAGCCGCGCGCGGTGCAGTTCGACACCAGCTACTGGCAGAGCGCGCTCGACGTCACCCGCACTAACTGGGAAGGTCGCCGCGAGGCGGTCAGGCGGGCGACAGGTCCGCACGATCGACGAAGTGCTCTGCGCGGATCGTGGCATCAGGGGCTTCGCTACCTCGGCGCGCAGTACTCGGCTGGCAGGACGCTTGACGAGGTCGGCACCGTCGTCGCTGACGTCGCGTCCTCGTATGCGGAGTGGACGGCATGCATGCCCGAGGCTGGCGCGGCTACTCCGAGCTTCGCCAAGAGCAACGAGTACCTGATCAGCGTTCTCCGACTGGTCGGGCTCGCGATGGGAACGGGTCGGGTGGAGAGCGCACAGCTGGTCCTGTCGCACGCTGGCGGTCATGAACCTGAAGCTCTCATCTCGGCACTGGCGGTGATGCACTGCGCTCCAGTCCTCGAGACCGGTGCTGCCGTCCCACCGACACCTCGATTCGCTCGGCCGCTGCTACGTGTCCTCGAACGCCCCGGGGCAGCAGCGGATCACGTCTCGACCTACCTCGCGGACTGGCACCTCCGGATGCAGGCAACCGACTGGATGGGGTCCCTCGAGCGCGTGGCTCCGGGAGACAGCTACGGTCAGGGCTTCTTCGGGTACTGGGCCTTTGAGCTGGCTGCACTGAACGCTGAGGGCGAGCGTGCCGCCGCTGCCGTTCGATCGCCGGTCGTGCCGGTCGACTTGTTGGACGATAGGACTCGCCGGTGATTCTGCGACGACGTGTCGTGCAGAACGCCTGTACCCCGCGTGATGATCGGGTGAGCCCTGCGTACTGGACCGGCGCAATCGAGGTCTTGACACGGAGCGTCGAGGAGTTCCGGCCGTTCAGCCACCGGTTCCGGGCCGATGACCTCCGGGGCGGGATCATCGGGACCCAGACGAACTTCGAGACCACGCTCTTCCTGCTGGGAGCTCGCTACTCGGCCGGGTACCCGGTCGCGGCGCTCGCCGACGACCTCGAATCGACGGTGACCGTTTGGGAAGTCTGGAACCGGTACGCGGCTGCGCCGAACGCTGATCTCACATTCGACCCGCTCACGTTCGACAACAAGTCGGCGTACTACTACGCGTTGTGGTTGTCGTCGGTGGCGCGGTGTGTCGGGGTCGGACCGGCGTTGACGGAGCGCCTCGTCGGCATCGTGAACGCCGGTGGCGGTGCGGATCCGGTGCTCGCGCAGCTGTTGGGGATCGAGCCGGTGCGGGACACGGTCTGGCACAAGCGGCCGTTCCAGAACCTCGCGACGGCGTCGACCGCGAAGCCGGATCGTGCTGTAGCGGCGTTGGACCGTTACCTGCAGGCGTGGCAGAAGAACATCTCGTTCATCTGGTGGGCGCCGGCGCTCCAGGCCGTGCAGGGCGATCGGTTTGCCAAGTACTTCGGGTACTGGGCGTGGGAGGCGGCTGGTCTCGTGGTGGCCCGAGGACTCGATGACACAGCGCTGCGGTCGTCCCCGTTCTACCCAGCCGACCTCGTCGACGCGCGTCACCGCGGTTCCTGACGGCGGTCAGCTCCGGCCCGTGTCGTCCTCGGCGGCCGCGAGCGGCTCGACCACGGTGCGCGGGAGCGGCGCATGCGGCGTTGCCGGGAAGGGGAGACGGGTCACGGGCCAGTTCGACCGTGCGAGTTCGGCGCGTAGACGGTCGAACTCCTGGATGGTCTTGAGGTCGTCGTACACGAGGGCGTACCCGGCGCGGAGATCGTCGAAGAAGTCGTCCCACGAGTCGAACACCGTGAACGCGACGGTCGAGACGATGTCGATCGTCGCCCATGCCTCGTCGCTGGTGAGCAGGCCTGCGCAGTACGCGCCCCTGATCATCGAGACGGCGTTCTTGACGTCCATCGCCCAGAGGAGCTTGGCCGGGCGCATGTCGCGTGCTTCGAGGAGGTTCCTGGCCGCCCACGGGTCCTCGCCGAGCAGCGAGGACATCCTGGACAGGCGCTCGTCACCCTCCGGGGAACGAGCGAGCGCGGCGAACTGCCACGAGATGCTCTTCGGCCCGATCAGGTCGAGCGCGAAGGTCTGCGCGTCCCGACCACTGGCGACCTTGTACGTCTGGTCCAGCTCCTGACGCAGGAACGGCCGTGCGGGGAGCGGGATCGTGACGAAGGGTGACGGCGTGGTGTCGTCCAGCCACTGGCCTCCGAGCTCCGTGCGTGAACCGTACGGGGCGAGCGACGCCGGCCACCAGCCGTCGGAGAAGTCGCCGAACGACGCGAGTGCGAGTTGCTGGAGCCGGTGTTCGGGGAGCTCCGGTGTCCGGGCGAGGGCCCGGTAGCGCCGTTGTTCCCGGACCGGCAGTGTCAGGTCACGGAGCGACGTGACGAAGGTCAGGACGAACCAGACGACGAACGCGATGAGGAAGCACCGCCACACGGCCTGGAACCCGTAGCCGAAGTGCTGCCTGACGTCGTACGGGCCGGCCGTCGATGCGACCAGGGCGACGAAGAACGCGACGATCGCGAGCGCCATGATGATCCACGCGGCTGCCCGATCGCGTCGCCGCCCGGTCTGGCGGCGGGCCTTCGCGACCATCGCGCGGTGACGCCACCGACCTCGGACCGGGAACTCGCGGTCCCCAGGATGGTTCTGCAGTACTTCCCCCACGATGGGGGAGTGTAGCGGCCCGTCAGTCCTCGTCGAGCGCCCCGACCAGCTCCGGCGCCGTGAGCAACCGCGGCTCGTCCTCGATCGACACGGGGTCGGCGATGACCTTCGACTCGTCGAGCAGCGACAGCCGCCGGGCACTCGGCAGCACCTGGCGCTCGAGCGACCCCACGAACCGGTTGTAGTCGACCACGGACCCCCGGATGGCCCGGCCGAGCTTGTCCACGTGCCCACCGAGGGTCGCGAGCCGGCCGTACAGTTCGCGCGACACCGTGAGGAGCTCGCGCGCCTCGGCCGTGACGACGTCCTGCTGCCACGAGAACGCCACGGTCTTCAGGACCGACCAGAGCGTGACGGGCGAGGCGAGGGCGATCCGCTTCCGGAAGGCGTGGTCGAGCAGCCCGGGGTCGGCGGCGAGGGCGCTCGAGATGAGCGACTCGGACGGGATGAACGCGATGGTGAGCTCGGGGGAGGCGTCGTACCCGGACCAGTACTCGCGCGCCGCGAGGGCGTCGACGTGCGCCCGGAGCGCCTTGACGTGCTGTGCGACGAGCTGGTCGCGCCGTGCGCCCTCGGCGCCGGTGGCTCCCGCCGGGATCTCCGCCGCCTGCAGGTAGGCGCTGAAGGGCACCTTGGCGTCGACGGCGATCGTCTTGCCGCCGGGCAGGTGCACGACCATGTCGGGTCGAGCGGCGCCGGCCGACGTGGTGACGGCGGACTGCACGTCGAAGTCCACGCGTTCGAGCAGCCCGGCCGCCTCGACCACGTTCCGCAGCTGGGTCTCGCCCCAGACGCCCCGCGTGCTGTTCGAGGACAGGGCGCTCGCGAGCGTGTCGGCGGTGGCGCGCAGCCGTTCCTCGGACTCGGCGGCGGACCGGAGCTGTGCGGAGAGCGCGCCGTACTGCTCGCTGCGGGACTGCTCGAGCTCGGCGATCTTGGCGCGCATCACGTCGAGGGTCTGCGCGACGGGGCTCAGCGCCGAGAGCACCTTCGACTCGCCCTGCTGGCGCGCCGCGTCCACCCCGTGCATCCGCTGCAGCAGGTGCTCGAGTTCGGCGGCCCGGCGTTCGAGCGAGTCGACCTGCCGCCGGTACTGGGCGTCCTGCGCGTCGAGCCGCTCCTCGGCGTCGGAGCGGACCGTGTCGAGCTGCGCGCGCAGCGCGTCGGCCGTCGCATGTGCGGCGGCCGCGTCGACGCCGGCCCGGGAGCGGGCGAGCGACCAGGCGACGACGGCGCCGACGGCGACGCCGAGCACGAGACCGATGACCAGCGCGAGGATCTGCATGACGCAACCGTGGCAGTGCCCACCGACACCGTGCCTCCAGGCCGGCGGTGTGGCGTCACCAACCTGAGCCGATCCATGTAATGACATTCGGCCAAACGCGGTGTACAGTCGTGACCGTCCGACGATGAAGCCGCACGGAAGGTCCCCGCGTCGCATGACCGATGAAGCTCTCCACGCACACGACGTGATCACCATGGGCCGCGTGTCCGTCGACATCTACCCGCAGCAGACCGGCCCGCTCGAGGACGTCACGACCTTCTCGAAGTCCGTCGGCGGCAGCGCCACGAACGTCGCCATCGCGGCCGCACGGCACGGTGCCGACGCCGCGGTGATCACCCGCACGGGCGACGACCCGTTCGGTCGCTACATCGCTCGGACACTGCCCGAGTTCGGCGTCGCGAACACGTTCGTGGAGACCGTCGCGGGGCTCAACACCCCCGTCGCGTTCTGCGAGGTGTTCCCGCCGGACGACTTCCCGCTGTACTTCTACCGGGCCCCGAAGGCGCCGGACCTGATGATCACGACGAAGTCCCTGCCGCTGCACGAGATCGAGCGCGCGCGGGTCTTCTGGACCACGGTCACGGGCCTCAGCGAGGAGCCGAGCCGCAGCGCCCACCACGCGGCCTACGCGGCGCGGACCGCCTCGACGGCCGCCACGAAGGCGCACACCGTGCTCGACCTGGACTACCGGGCGATGTTCTGGTCGAACCCCGCGTCGGCGACGCGCGAGGTCGCCGTCGCCCTGGAGCACGCGACCGTCGCCGTCGGCAACCGCGAGGAGTGCGAGGTCGCGGTGGGGGAGACCGACCCGGTCCGTGCCGCCGACGCCCTGCTCGACCGCGGGGTCGAGGCCGCGATCGTGAAGCAGGGCCCGAAGGGCGTGCTCGCCAAGACCCGCGACGAGGTGGTCGAGTTCCGCCCGCACACCATCGACGTCGTCAACGGCCTGGGGTCGGGCGACGGGTTCGGCGGCGCGCTCGTGCACGGACTGCTGCAGGGGTGGTCGCTCGACCGCACCCTCGCGTTCGCGAACGCCGCCGGGGCCATCGTCGCCACCCGCTTCGAGTGCTCGACGGCGATGCCGACGAGCGACGAGATCGAGCAGTTCCTGCAGGAGAACCCCGTGCAGCCCACCAAGGAGGACGTCGATGCCTGAGATCAGCTCCGCCGACTTCGCCCGCCTGCGCGACCTGCGGGCCGGTGCACCGGAGCGGGTCGCGGACGTGCTCCGCACCCGCACCCGTCGCCCGCTGCTCGCCGACGACGGCAAGCTCTTCATCGTCGCCGCTGACCATCCGGCGCGCGGCGCCCTGGCGGTCGGGTCGGACGCCACGGCCATGGCCGACCGCTACGACCTGCTCGAGCGGCTCGTCGTCGCCCTCGGCCGGCCGGGCGTCGACGGGGTGCTCGGGACGCCGGACGTCCTCGAGGACCTCGCGCTCCTCGGCGCACTCGACGGCAAGGTCGTCGTCGGGTCGATGAACCGCGGCGGACTCCGCGGCGCGACGTTCGAGCTCGACGACCGCTACACCGCGTACTCCGCGCAGGCGATCAAGGACGCCGGGCTCGACTTCGCGAAGCTGCTGGTCCGCGTGGCCCTCGAGGACGCCGGCACCGTCGCGACGCTCGAGGCGACGGCGAAGGCGGTCAGCGAGGCCGCCGCGCTGCAGCTGCCGATCATGCTCGAGCCGTTCATGTCCTCGTGGCGTGACGGCAGGGTCGTCAACGACCTGTCGGCCGACGCGGTGATCACGTCGATGGCCATCGCCGCCGGACTCGGCGAGTCGAGTGCCTACAGCTGGCTGAAGATCCCGGTGGTCGACGACATGGCGCGCGTGATGGCGGCGACCACGCTGCCGACGCTGCTGCTCGGCGGCGACCCCTCCGGCAGCCCGGACGAGACGTACGCGACGTGGGCCGACGCCCTCGCGCTCCCCGGGGTCCGCGGACTGGTCGTCGGGCGCACCCTCCTCTACCCCCGGGACGGCGACGTGGCCGCGGCCGTCGACGTCGCCGCGTCCCTCGTCCACGGCCTGGAGGACCGGGGCCGGTCCGCCGCACCGGCGCACGTCCCGCACTCCTCGACCCCGGCACCCGCCCAGCAGATCCCGCCCCTGTCCGTCCCGGAAGGAAGCAACGCATGACCACCACCGAGTCGACCGACCAGCGGTCCGGCACCACGACCGTCGGCCACTGGATCGACGGGGAGCACGTCACCTCGACCTCCGGTCGGACGGCGCCCGTGTACGACCCGGCGCTCGGCGTCGTGACGAAGCAGGTCGCCTTCGCCGACCAGGCCGAGATCCAGCGCGCGATCGCCAGCGCCAAGGCGGCCTTCCCGGCGTGGGCCGACCTGTCGCTCACCAAGCGCCAGCAGGTCCTCTTCGCCTTCCGCGAGATCCTGAACCGCGACAAGGCCGAGCTGGCCGAGATCATCACCAGCGAGCACGGCAAGGTCGTCTCGGACGCGCTCGGCGAGATCGCCCGCGGACAGGAGGTCGTGGAGCTCGCGACGAACATCCCGTCGCTCATGAAGGGCGAGTTCTCCGACCAGGTCTCGACCGGGATCGACGTCTACTCGATCCGGCAGCCGCTCGGCGTCGTCGGCATCATCTCGCCGTTCAACTTCCCGGCGATGGTCCCGCTCTGGTTCCTGCCGATCGCGATCGCAGCCGGCAACACCGTCGTGCTGAAGCCGAGCGAGAAGGACCCGTCCGCGGCGATCTGGCTCGCGCGGAAGTTCCAGGAGGCCGGGCTGCCCGACGGTGTCTTCACCGTGCTGAACGGCGACAAGGAGTCGGTCGACGGCCTGCTCACGAGCCCCGACGTCGAGTCGATCTCGTTCGTCGGCTCGACCCCCATCGCGCAGTACGTCTACGAGACGGGCACGAAGCACGGCAAGCGCGTGCAGGCCCTCGGCGGCGCGAAGAACCACATGCTCGTGCTGCCGGACGCCGACCTCGACCTCGTCGCGGACAACGCGATCAACGCGGGCTTCGGCTCCGCGGGCGAGCGCTGCATGGCGATCTCGGTCGTCGTCGCCGTCGAGCCGGTCGCCGACGAGCTCATCGCGAAGATCACGGAGCGCGCGGCCACGCTGCGCATCGGGGACGGTCGCCGGGGCTGCGACATGGGCCCGCTCGTCACCGAGCAGCACCGCGACAAGGTCGCCTCGTACATCGAGGTCGCCGAGCAGGACGGTGCGGTGGTCGTGGTGGACGGCCGCACCGTCCGACCCGACGGCGACGAGAACGGCTTCTGGCTCGGCCCGACGCTGATCGACCGGGTGCCGACGACCAGTCGCGTCTACACCGAGGAGATCTTCGGCCCGGTGCTGTCGGTCGTCCGCGTGCGGTCCTACGAGGAGGGCCTCGAGCTCATCAACTCCGGCGCGTACGGCAACGGCACGGCGATCTTCACGAACGACGGGGGCGCCGCCCGACGGTTCCAGCGCGACGTGCAGGTCGGCATGATCGGCATCAACGTCCCGATCCCCGTGCCGGTCGCGTACTACTCGTTCGGCGGCTGGAAGAACTCGCTGTTCGGCGACCACAAGGCGTACGGCGCCGACGGCGTGAGCTTCTTCACGCGGCAGAAGGCGATCACGAGCCGTTGGCTGGACCCGTCGCACGGCGGCATCAACCTCGGCTTCCCGTCGAACGGCTGAGCCGACGCATGACGAACGACAACTGGTTCAACCCGAAGGGCAGTCGCCCCGAGGACGGCTGGACCGACGTGGTCGACGGCCGCGTCGACGGCTGGACCCACACCGGCATCCGCACGGGTGCGCTGACCGACGGAGGCGAGCTGCGCCTCCCGGCCGCTGCTGTGGAGCGCATGGTCGTGCCGCTCTCGGGGAGCTTCCACGTCACCTGGTCCGGTGCCGAGAACGGCGAGCAGGGCCTGGAGGGACGTGGCGGGGTCTTCGAGGGACCGACCGACGTCCTGTACCTGGGGTCCGGCCTGCAGGCGCAGATCACCGGATCCGGACGGGTCGCGGTGGCCGAGGCGCCCACCGACGTCGTCAAGCCGGTCGCGTACATCGCGAAGGCCGACGTCCCCGTCGAGCTCCGCGGGGCCGGACAGTCGTCGCGGCAGGTGCACAACTTCGGCACCCCGGCCGGGCTCGACGCGGTGAAGCTCCTGGCGTGCGAGGTGATCACGCCGGCAGGGAACTGGTCGTCGTACCCGCCGCACAAGCACGACACGCACCGCGGCGGCGAGGAGTCGAACCTCGAGGAGATCTACTACTACGAGGTCGACGTGGCCCGCGGTGTGGACGCCCCCGCCGGCGCCGAGCCCTTCGCGCTGCACCGCACGTACGCGTCGGACGACCGGCCCATCGACGAGTTCCGTCAGGTCCGCACCGGCGACGTCGCCCTGGTGCCGTACGGCTGGCACGGACCCGCGGTCGCCGCACCGGGCTACGACATGTACTACCTGAACGTGATGGCCGGGCCCGACCCGGAGCGCGTCTGGAACATCACCGACGACCCCGCGCACGGCTGGGTCCGCCAGGTGTGGGACACCGAGACGATCGACCCGCGCCTGCCCTACGGAGAGGACACCGCCCGATGAACACCCGTCGGATGACCGTCGGCCAGGCCCTGGTCGAGTTCCTGGCGAACCAGTGGACCGTCGACGGCGACCACCGCGAGCGGACCGTCCCCGGGATCTTCGGGATCTTCGGGCACGGCAACGTCGCCGGGCTCGGGCAGGCGATCAAGCAGCTGCACGTCGAGCAGCCCGGTCTGCTGCCGTACCACCAGGCGCGCAACGAGCAGGCGATGGTGCACCAGGCCGTCGGCTTCGCCCGCATGCACCGCCGCCGCGCGACCTTCGCCGCGACGGCCTCGGTCGGCCCCGGAGCGGCGAACATGCTGACCGCCGCGGCGCTCGCCACGACGAACCGGCTCCCGGCGCTGCTGCTGCCGTCGGACACCTTCGCCACGCGCACCACCGACCCCGTGCTGCAGCAGATCGAGCTGCCGCACGACACCTCGCTCCAGGTGACGGACGCGTTCCGCCCGCTGTCGCGCTACTTCGACCGGGTGGAGCGACCCGAGCAGCTGTTCTCGATCGCCCTCGCGGCGATGCGCGTGCTGACCGACCCGGCCGAGACCGGCGCCGTGACCATCGCGCTGCCCGAGGACGTCCAGGCCGAGGCGCTCGACGTCCCGGTCGCGTTCCTGCAGCCCCGCGAGTGGCACATCCGGCGGCCGCTGCCCGAGCGCGGGCCGCTCGCCCGCGCGGTCGCGGCCATCCGGGCGGCGGAGCGCCCCGTGGTCGTCGCCGGCGGCGGCGTGCTCTACGCCGACGCGGCCGACGCGCTGCGGGAGTTCGTCGAGGCGACGGGCATCCCGGTCGGCACGTCCCAGGCCGGCGGTGGTGCCCTCGCGTGGGCCCACCCGCAGTACCTCGGCGGCATCGGCGCGACGGGCACGGCCGCGGCCAACGCCGTCGCGGCGCAGGCCGACGTCGTGATCGGGATCGGCACGCGGTACAGCGACTTCACGACCGCGTCCCGGACCGCGTTCCAGGACCCCGACGTCACCTTCGTCAACGTGAACGTGGCGTCCTTCGACGCCTACAAGCACGGGTCGCAGCTGCCGGTGATCGCCGACGCCCGCGAGACCCTGACCGCCCTGACGGCCGAGCTCGCGTCGTACTCGGTGGACGCCGGGTACGCCGACGAGATCGCGACGCGCAAGGCCGAGTGGGACGCGGTCGTCGACGCCGCACTCGCACCGTCCGGCAACGCGCTGCCCGGGCAGGCCGAGATCATCGGCGCCGTCCAGCGCGCGTCCGACCCGCGGGACGTCGTCATCCAGGCGGCCGGGTCGCTCCCGGGCGACCTGCACAAGCTGTGGCGGGTGCGCGACGAGCTCGGCTACCACGTCGAGTACGCGTTCTCGTGCATGGGCTACGAGATCGCCGGCGGGATCGGTGTCCGACGTGCCGCCCCCGACCGCGACGCGATCGTGATGGTCGGCGACGGCTCGTACCTGATGCTGCACACCGAGCTCGTCACCGCCGTGGCCGAGGGCATCAAGATCGTCGTCGTCCTCATCCAGAACCACGGGTACGCGTCGATCGGGCACCTGTCCGAGACCGTCGGGTCCGAGCGGTACGGCACGAAGTACCGCTACCTGGACGAGACGCAGTCGTTCGAGAACGGCGACCCGCTGCCCGTCGACCTCGCCGCGAACGCCCGCTCGTACGGCGTCGACGTGATCGAGGTGCAGCCGGGGCCGGACGTGATCGCCGACCTCGAGGCCGCCGTCCGCCAGGCCAAGGCGAACGACCACACCACGCTCGTGCACGTCGACTCCGACCCGCTCTCCTACGCCCCGGACGGCCACGGCTGGTGGGACGTCCCGGTCGCCCAGACCTCGACCCTGCCGAGCACCCGGCAGGCCCGCACCGAGTACGAGCAGCAGGTCGCCGCGCAGCGCCCGCTGCTCGGCTGAGACACCCGCCCACCCCTGCAGAGAGACACCACCCGCCATGACCGAAACCCCTGCCGCCTCGATCCGCATCGGCACCGCTCCCGACTCGTGGGGCGTGTGGTTCGCGGACGACCCGAACCAGGTGCCGTGGCAGCGCTTCCTGGACGAAGCCGCCGCCGCCGGGTACCAGTGGATCGAGCTCGGCCCCTACGGCTACCTGCCGACCGACCCCGCGCAGCTCTCCGACGAGCTCGAGTCCCGCGGACTCCGCCTGTCCGCCGGCACCGTGTTCACGGGCTTCCACAAGGGCGAGGACCAGTTCCAGCGCGCGTGGGACCAGGCGGTCAAGGTCGCCGGGCTCGCCGCCGCGCTCGGTGCCGAGCACCTGGTCACGATCCCCGACCTGTGGCGCTCGGACGCCACCGCCGAGGTGCTCGAGTCCCGCACGCTGACCGACGAGCAGTGGCAGCGGCTCGGCAAGGGGCACGACCAGCTCGGCAAGGCGCTGCTCGAGGAGTACGGCGTCCACCAGCAGTTCCACACCCACGCCGACAGCCACGTCGGGACCTACCGTGAGACCGTGCGGTTCCTGTCGGAGACGGACCCCGCGTACACGAACCTCTGCCTGGACACGGGCCACTTCGCCTACTACGGCGGCGACAACCTCAAGCTCATCGCCGAACACCCCGAGCGCATCGGCTACCTGCACCTCAAGCAGGTCGACACCGACCTGCTGTTCGACGTCCTGAAGAACGACGTCCCGTTCGGCGACGCCGTCGCGCAGGGGATCATGACCGAGCCCCCGCACGGCACCCCCGAGCTGGCACCGATCATCGAGGCCGTCGCCGCGATCAACCCGCAGATCTTCGGGATCGTCGAGCAGGACATGTACGGCTGCTCGGTCGACGCCCCCGGCCCGATTGCCGAGCGCACCTTCCGGCACATCTTCGGCTCGACCGCCGCCGCCCGCGTCTCCTGACGCACCGCCAGCACCGCGTCCAACCCCTCCAGGAGCACCCCATGAGCAGCAACCAGAACCTCCGCGTCGCCGTCGTCGGCGCCGGCATGATGGGCGCCGACCACGTCCGTCGGATCACCGCGAAGATCTCGAACGCCGACGTCGTCGCCGTCGTCGAGCCCGACCAGGTACGCGCGCAGGCCGCCGCCGCCCTCGCCCCCGGCGCGGTCACGGCCGCGTCCTTCGACGAGGCGCTCGCCGCGACCGAGATCGACGCCGTCGTGATCGCGACGCCGGGCTTCCTGCACGAGCCGATCCTGGTGACCGCGCTCGAGCGCGGGCTCACCGTGCTGTGCGAGAAGCCCCTGACGACGAGCGCCGAGGACTCGCTGCGCATCGTCGAGCTCGAGCAGCAGCACGCCGACCACCCGGTCATCCAGGTCGGCTTCATGCGCCGGTTCGACGCCGGCTACCAGGAGCTCCGGGCGCTCCGGGAGTCCGGGGCGAACGGCGCCCTGCTGGCCCTGCACCACGCCCACCGCAACCCGACGACCCCGCCGAACTTCAGCGAGTCGATGCTCATCCACGACTCGGTGATCCACGAGATCGACATCATCCCCTTCCTGACCGGCGAGGCGATCACGAGCGTCGAGGTCAAGAAGCCGCGGAAGAACTCGCTCGCGCCGGCGGACCTTCCCGAGCCGCAGTTCGTGCTGTTCACCACCGAGTCGGGGACGATGGCGATCGTCGAGATCAACGTCAACGCCCAGTTCGGCTACCAGGTCACGACCGACGCGGTCTTCGAGTCCGGGGTCGCGTACATCGGCCGGGACACCTCGCAGACCATCGTGTCCGCCGGCCAGTCGTCGCAGGGCGTCACGCCGTCGTACAAGGAGCGCTTCGGTGCCGCCTACGACGAAGAGGTGCAGCGCTGGGTGGACGCCGCGCGGAACGGCGGCATCGACGGGCCGAGCGCCTGGGACGGGTACACGGCGTCCGTCGTGGCCGAGGTCGCCGTGCGCGCCCAGCAGTCGGGCGCGCTCGAGACGGTCGAGTACGCGCTGACGAAGCCCGCGTTCTACGACACCGTCGCCGTGTCGAGCGTCTTCGCCGAGGACGAGAACGCCGACGCGGTGTCCCGCTCCCAGCTCGACGCGATCACGAAGGGACTCACCCGATGACCAGCACGCTCGAGACGGCAGCCGACCGGGCCGCCGCGGACCCCCGTCCGGTCACCCTGCAGGCCGCGACCGCCACGCCGACGGCGCTCTGGAACGACTCCGCCGACCCGCGCGAACTGTCGACCGCGATCCACGAGTACGGCGCGGTCGGCGCCACCTGCAACCCGGTCATCGCGTTCACCTGCATCCAGCAGGCCCCCGACCGGTGGGTGCCCCGCATCCGCGAGATCGCCGCGGAGCACCCGACCGCGGGGGAATCCTGGATCGGCTGGAAGGCGGTCGAGGAGCTCTCGATCGCGGCCGCGGAGCAGCTGCTCCCGGCGTTCGAGGCCTCCGGCGGCCGCAACGGTCGGCTCAGCATGCAGACCGACCCGCGACTGCACCGCGACCGTGAGGCGCTGGTGGAGCAGGCCGTCTGGTTCTCCGGGCTCGCGCCGAACATCATCGTGAAGATCCCCGCGACGAAGGTCGGGATCGCCGCGATCGAGGAGGCCGCGTACCGCGGGGTCTCGATCAACGCGACCGTGTCGTTCACGGTGCCGCAGGTGGTCGCCGTCGGCGAGGCGATCGAGCGCGCCCTGGACCGCCGGGCCGCCGACGGACTGCCGGAGCAGGAGTTCGGGCACGTCGTGACGCTCATGGCCGGCCGCTTCGACGACTGGCTGAAGACCGTCGTGGGGCGCGACCACGTGCTCGTCGACCCGGGGATCCTCGAGTGGGCCGGGGTCGCCGCCGTCAAGCAGGCGTACCGGGTGTTCCGCGAGCGCGGGTTCCGGTCGCGGGTGCTCGTCGCGGCCTTCCGGAACGCCCTGCAGTGGTCTGAGTTCCAGGGCGGGGACCTCGTCGTCTCGCCGCCGTTCCAGTGGACGAAGGACATCAACGACAACGCGTTCCCCTGGCGTCCGGACGCGATCGACGACGAGGTCCCCGCGGACGTCGTCGCGGCCCTCCGTGCGGCCACGCCGGAGTTCGCCCGCGGGTACGACGTCGACGGCATGACGATCGACGAGTTCGACCGCTTCGGCGCGACCGTCACGACGCTGCGGCAGTTCCTGGACGCCGACGCGAAGCTCGACGCCCTGGTGCGCGACATCGTGGTCCCGGCGGCATGACCGCGGACACGATCGGCGTCGGCCTGGTCTCGGTCGGGTGGATGGGGCGGTTGCACTCCCGCGCCTACCGCGCCCTGCCCGACCACTTCCCAGAGCTCGGTGTGCAGCCGCGGCTCGTCGTCGCGGCGGATCCCGTCGAGGCCGCCCGCGACCAGGCGCTCGAGCGGCTGGGGTACGAGCGCGCGGTCGCCGACTGGCGTGAGGTCCTCGCCAACCCCGAGGTCGACGTGGTGTCGATCTGCTCGCCGAACTTCCTGCACCGCGAGGTGGCCGTCGCCGCGGCGGAGGCGGACAAGCCGTTCTGGATCGAGAAGCCGATGGGCCGGTACGCGAGCGACTCGCGGCAGATCCACGAGGCCGTCCAACGCGCGGGCGTGATCACGAGCGTCGGCTTCAACTACCGGCACGCCCCCGCGATCCAACGGGCCCGCGAGCTCGTCCGGAGCGGTCGGCTCGGACGGATCACGAACGTCCGCGGGGCGTTCCTGGCCGACTACTCGTCCGACCCCGCAGCGCCGCTCACCTGGCGCTTCGAGCGTGAACGGGCCGGCTCCGGGGTCCTCGGCGACCTGCTGTCGCACGGCCTCGACCTGGCGCAGTACGTCGTCGGTCGGATCGCGAGCGTGACCGCCCTCGCCGAGACGTTCATCGAGACCCGTCCGCGCCCCGGGCGGGGGATCGTCGACCGGACGGCGGCGGCGACGGGTGAGCACGGCCCGGTCGAGAACGAGGACTACGCCGCCCTGCTGTTCCGCTTCGAGGACGGCGCGGTCGGCACGATGGACTCGAGCCGGGTGATGCGCGGGCCGCACGCCGAGTACGCACTCGAGGTGTACGGGACGAAGGGGTCCGTCCGCTGGGACTTCCAACGCCTGAACGAGCTCGACGTCTTCCTCGACGGGCAGGAGGTGGCGGGCTACACGACGCACCTCGTCGCTCCGGGGGACGGCGAGTTCGCCCGCTTCCAGCCGGGCGCCGGGACCGCGATGGGGTACGACGACCTCAAGACGATCGAGGCCGCGCAGTTCGTCGCGAGCGTCCGCCGCGGGGAGCAGCTCGCACCGTCGGTCGCCGACGGCCTGGCGGCCGCGTCGATCGTGGAGGCGGCGGAGGCCTCGCTCGCCGACGGGGCGTGGCACGACGTGGCGCGCGTCGACGGGCCGCTCACCTACCGGGCGGCGACACCGGTGCTGTAGACGCACCGGGAAGCGGACTGAAGGCGTGGTGCAGGCTGGCACCGCGCCTCCCGTCCGTCTCGGGGAGACTTCTGGACCGGCGCTTGTTAGTATGTAATGACAAAGTCCCGAACCAGGAGGCACCATGCCGCTCGTCCGTATCGACCTCGCCACCGGCCGCACCCCCGAGCAGGTCCGCGCGATCGCCGACGCGATCCACACCGCCATCGTCTCGGAGTACGGCATCCCGGAGCGCGACCGCTTCCAGGTGATCACCGAGCACCCCGCACAGCAGATCATCGCGCAGGACGCCGGCCTCGGCTTCGAGCGGACCGAGGGCGTCGTCATCATCCAGGTCTTCACGCAGCGCGGCCGCAGCGACGAGGCGAAGCAGGGCCTCTACCGTGCCGTTCACGACCGGCTCACCGAGGCCGGCGTCGCGAGCGAGGACGTCTTCATCGGCTACGTCGAGAACGGCCCGCAGGACTGGTCGTTCGGGTTCGGCCGCGCCCAGTACGTCACCGGCGAGCTCGGCGTCCCCTCCGCGAGCTGACGCATCCCGGCCGGGTCGTGGCGGCTGCGCGACCTACTTGTCGACGAGGGTGACCTCGAACGAGTAGCGGTCCGGGCGGTAGCAGTGCACGCCGTACTCCACCGCCCGGCCCGACGCGTCGTACGCCGTCCGGCTCATCGTGAGCACCGGGTCGCCGTCCTCGATCTCGAGCAGGTCGGCCTCGTCGCCGGTCGCCGCACGGGCACCGATCCGCTGCTTCGCGACCCGCATCGTCACGCCCCGGCCGCGCAGCAGCTGGTACAGGCCGTGCGCCTGCAGGTCGGTGTCGGTGATGTCGGTGAACTCCGGCGGCAGGTAGTTCTCGAGCACCGCCATCGGCACGTCCTCGGCGAACCGCACCCGGCGGATGTGGGCGACGACCGTGCCGGGGGCGACGCCGAGGGCCTCGGCCACGACGTCCGAGGCCGGCACGTCGTTCCGTTCCAGCAGCTTCGTCGTCGGCACCTGCGACCCCTGCGCCAGGTCGTCGTACAGGCTGGTCAGCTCGACCTTCCGCGTGACCGGGCCGTGCACGACCTGCGTGCCGATGCCGCGCCGTCGGACGAGCAGTCCCTTGTCGACGAGGTCCTGGATCGCCCGGCGGATCGTCGGCCGCGACAGGCCCAGGCGTTCCCCGAGGGCGATCTCGTTCTCGAGCCGGGCACCGGGGGGCAGGACACCCGAGCGGATCGTCTCCTCGATGCGCGAGGCGACCTGGAAGTACAGGGGCATCGGACCCGACCGGTCCAGGTCCAGGAACAGGTCGGACGGCAGCTGGCCCTCGTTGGTCATCGCGGTCCTTCGGGAAGACGGGGTCGGCGACAGCGCCGGACGGATTGTCGTGACAATACCACCGCGCTGTGCGGCTCCCCGGCGGCCCGCTGGCGTCAGTCGGCGAAGATCATCGGGCGGTTCGACAGGCGCGGCTGCCGCGGCTGCGTCGTCGCCCTGGGCTGCTCGGCACGCGGTCGGACCGGCGCGATGTGCACGCGCGTCGCCGCTCCGAGCGCCTCGACCGTGTCGCACCCGTGCTGGCCGGCGGCGTGCACGACGATGGCGGCGCAGGCCTCGGCGTCCGCGGCCGCGTCGTGGTGCTGGAAGCCGACGTACCCCGCGGCACGGGCGGCCATCGGCAGGCGGTAGGACTCGAGCGCGTAGGTCTTGCGGGCCACCTGCAGGGAGCACAGCGAGTGGTGCTCGGCCAGCTCGGTGCCCGTGGCGGAGCACCCGCCGGCGATCACGCCCATGTCGAAGCGGGCGTTGTGCGCGACGAGGACGTCCCCCTCGGCGAAGGCCACGATGTCCGCGTACTGCTCCGCCCAGCCCTTCGCGCCGACGACGTCCGACGCGACGATGCCGTGGATGCGCGTGTTCCACTCCAGGAAGGCGTCGTGCCCGGTCGGCGGCTGGATGAACCACGACGCCCGATCGACGACCCGGCCGCCGCGGACCTTGACGAGTCCGACGGAGCAGGCGCTGGCGGGCGAGCTGTTCGCGGTCTCGAAGTCGATCGCGGTGAAGTTCAACGGCACGGGCCCGATCGTCGCACGGGGTTCCGACATCCCCCCGTCGTGCCCTCGGCGTTGCGGCCACCGGGCGGTAGCGTCCGGAGCGTGACCGCGACCACCACGCCCCCGCTCGTCCTGCTGCTGCCCGGCGCCGGCTACGGCCGTCAGGCGCCGCTGCTGTGGTGGTCGCACGCGATCGCCGCCGGGTACGGCGCCGAGGTCGTCGCGCCCACCTGGACGGTCGACGCCGCCGCGAAGGCCGACCCGGTCGCGTTCGTCGAGCGCGCCGTCGCCGCCGCGCTCGACTGCCGCACGCCCGACCTGGTCGTCGCGAAGTCCTTCGGCTCGTACGCGCTCCCGTGGGCGGTCCGCCACGGCGTCGACGGCGTCTGGCTGACCCCTGTCCTCACCGACGGCACGGTGGCCGCCGCCCTCGCCGGATGCGGCTCTGGAACCCTCGCGGTCGGCGGCTCCGCCGACCCGCTCTGGGTGCCGTCCGCGGTCGGCACGACCCGGGCCGGGCTGCACACCGTCGACGGGGCCGACCACGCGCTCGAGGTGACCGGTGACTGGCGACGCTCGCAGCGCCTCCAGTCCGACGTCCTGGAACTCGTGGACCGCCGGATCCGCACCCTGGCGTCCGGAGGCGACCCGTCGTAGATTCAGCGCATGGGGGAGTCTGACGGCATCGACGAGCTGCTGGCGCGCGCCCGACGCGTCGAGGCGGAACCGCGGACCGCGCGACGCGCGGTGGGTCTCGGGACGGCGCTCGTCGCGAGCGGGGTCACCATCGCGGTGATCGTCTCGGGGACGGCGTACGGACTCTGGATCACCTTCTGGGGGCTCCTCATGTCCGCTTGGCCGTCCTGACCGACCGGCCTGGAGGATCGGGGTCGGCTCCGGCGGGCGGCCGCCGGTAGGCTGTCCTCCCGTGGCTCTCACCATCGGAATCGTCGGTCTCCCGAACGTCGGCAAGTCGACCCTGTTCAACGCCCTGACCAAGAACCAGGTCCTCGCCGCGAACTACCCCTTCGCGACGATCGAACCGAACGTCGGCGTGGTGAACCTGCCCGACCCGCGGCTCGACCAGCTCGCGACGCTCTTCGGGTCCGAGAAGACCGTGCCCGCGCCGGTGTCGTTCGTCGACATCGCCGGCATCGTCAAGGGCGCCAGCGAGGGGGAGGGGCTCGGCAACAAGTTCCTCGCGAACATCCGCGAAGCCGACGCCATCGCGCAGGTCGTCCGCGGCTTCACCGACGACGACGTCGTGCACGTGGCGAACAAGGTCTCGCCGAAGGACGACCTCGAGGTCATCAACACCGAGCTGATCCTCGCCGACCTCGAGACCATCGAGAAGGCGCTGCCCCGGTACGAGAAGACTGTCAAGCTCAAGCAGGCCGAGCCGATCGTGCTCGAGACCGCGCGCGCCGCGAAGGAGATCCTCGAGCAGGGCACGCTGCTGTCCGCCGCGACGATCGACCTCGCGCCGATCGCCGAGCTCGGGCTGCTGTCGGCCAAGCCCTTCATCTTCGTCTTCAACGTCGACGAGGCGATCCTGACGGACGAGTCCCGCAAGGCCGAGCTCGCCGCGCTCGTCGCCCCCGCGCAGGCCGTGTTCCTCGACGCCCAGGTCGAGTCGGAGCTGATCGACCTCGACCCCGCCGACGCCGCGGAGCTGCTGGAGTCCACCGGGCAGACCGAGTCCGGGCTCGACCAGCTCGCGCGCATCGGCTTCGACACCCTCGGGCTGCAGACCTACCTGACGGCCGGGCCGAAGGAGTCGCGGGCGTGGACGATCGGCAAGGGGTGGAAGGCGCCCCAGGCTGCCGGCGTGATCCACACCGACTTCGAGAAGGGCTTCATCAAGGCCGAGGTCATCTCGTTCGAGGACCTCATGGCGACCGGCTCGATCGCCGAGGCGCGCGCTGCCGGCAAGGCCCGGATCGAGGGCAAGGACTACGTCATGCAGGACGGCGACGTGGTGGAGTTCCGCTTCAACAACTGATCGAGCGGGCGACCTGGGTGCGGTTGCGCGGGTTCAGACCGTCTCGAGCGCGTCCAGGTCCCACACCGGCGGCACGTACGCGCGTGACCACCCCTCGCGCAGCCGGGTGACCGCCCGGTCGAACGACTCGAGCAGGTCCATCTCCGGCCGGACCATCGACTGCAGCTGCAGTCCCTCGTAGGTCGCGAGCAGCTGCTCGGCGCCCCGCGCCGGCTCCATGGTGTCCGGCTCGCGCCCGACCTCGACGTCGTGCTGCAGCGCCTGCTGCACGAACGCGTGGAAGCGCCGCCACCGCACGTACAGCATCGGTGCGAGCGGGTGGTGCGGCGTCGCGGCGATGTTGAGCGTGGACGTCAGGAAGCGCATGAGCGACGGATCGGCCACGTTCGCTCCGACGATCGCGCGCAGGAACACGACGGTGCCGCTGCGCTCCGCGATCGGCATGAGCGGCAGGGTCCGCTGCTCGTTCCACTGATCGATCGTCGCGAGCAGGAGCCCGTCCCACGTGGGGAACACCTCGGTCACGATGTCGATCGGGTGACCGGACTCCGTCGCGACGTGCTCGAACGCGACCTCGTGCAGGGCGCGGACGCGGAGCACGCGGATCATCGCCCCGACCACCTCGACTCGGAGGCGCGCGGCAGCATCGGCGGGGGCGACGGGGAGCATGTCACCAGTCCACCCGGTGTCCGTCCGGGGAGCCACCCCCAGAACAGGCCGTGCCCGAGTGGGGGACGAACCTGGGGACGCCCGGAACCGGGGGCGTTGGATGGTGGCATGAAGTACGTGGTCTACGGAGACAACCGGGTGATGACCGGCACTGCGATCGCCGAAGCGGTGCTCGCCTACGCCGCTGCGCTCGGTGAGAACGGGACGACGGACATCGTCGAGATCCCGAGTGCCGACGCCGAGGGGTTCAGCACGACCGCCGAGGTCCTGCTCGGCCCGGCGTCGCAGATCATGGTCGAGGACGCACCCGACGACGAGCTCGAGCCGGAGGACGAGGACCTGGTCAACGAGCTGGTCCGTCGTACGGCTGCGGTCGGTGGGGGACGCTTCGCCGACGCCGCCTCGTCGCACTCCGACGAGCCCGAGGCGCGGAAGCTCCGCACGCAGCCGCCCACCCCCTGACCTGCCCCGGCGGGCGCCGTTCCGCTACGGTGTCGCCATGTCGTACGTCGTCGACTTCGTCACCGTCTCCACCGAGGGCCTGGAGTCCTCACCGCACGCCGAGGCCCTCGCCGGACTCCGGGCGAACGAGGCGCGGTACTTCCGGAACAAGTACGACCACGTCTTCACGACGGAGCCGGCGGCAGACGTTCCCGAGCTCGTCGAGTACGTCGCCCGGATCCTGCGCGAGGAGCGGGGCATCGAGATCTCGTCGCCGGTGCTCGAGGCGACGCAGTTCGAGGTCGAGGGACTCCGGTGGACCTACGTGTTCCACGAGTCGGGCCTGTCGATCAACGTCCTCTACGCTCTCGAGCCCGGCGGGAAACGGGCGGTCGGCTTCAAGCTCTCCGACGGCATGGACGAGCCCGAGGAATTGAGCGCGTTCAAGTTCGCGCGGCAGCGGTCGAAGCTCGCCGGGACGATCCGCGGCTCGTACTTCGTCATCAAGAACGAGTACTGACCCGGCGTCAGCCGACGACCGCCAGGATGACGGCCGGGATTCGGTGCTCCACGACGTCCCAGACGATCTCTTTCCTCGCGCGTCGGTAGTCGTGCGACAAGATGTTCCGAGTCCGGCGCACCGCTGCCAGCGAGAGATCTGCCGGGAGCATCGCGAGCCGGTCGTCTGGAAGGCGTCCCAGCAGATCATCGAAGTGGATGACGACGGCTTCGGCGGCGCGGTAGGTCAGGCTGCGTGCTTCGTCGAACTCCGAGCGGCCGCGGTCGACGATCATGGAACACTCTGCGAGCAGGTCCAACAGGCCGTCGCGGACGGCGGGCCAGCGATCCAGGTCCGCCGTGTGCGGATCTCGCGGACGCGGACGGAACCGTTCGTCGCTCACAACGGCACCGCCTCGTCGAGCACGTGCCGGAACGCGTCGTCACCGTCGAGGTCGTCGGTGAGCAGGTCGGTCGTGAATCCGGTGATCGTCTCGACCTCGTGGGCGAACCCACCGAGATCGAACAACGAGGCGTCCGGGGTCAGGGACACGAGCAGGTCGATGTCGCTGTCCTCGTGGTCCTGACCGCGCACAGCAGAGCCGAACACGCGGACGTTCGTGAGGTGGTGCCGTTCAGCGGCGCGCAGGATGTCGTCCGCGTACAACGCGAGCGGGATGCTCGGACGGACGCGGGCGGCGCGCAGCAGTCGTGCCAGCGTCTCACCGCGGGGTTGCTTGCGGCCACTCTCGTACGCGGAGATGGTCGGCTGCTGCATCCCGGCAGCCGAGGCGAGCGCGCTCTGCGACATGCCGACGTCCTCGCGCGCGGCACGCAGGAGGTCAGCGGCCCGATCGATGCGCATGGTCCGTCCCCATGGACCCGGACTATACCGGTCCTGCCTGGCCAGGGAACGCAGAGTCCGAACGGCCTCGCACACCGCCCACCTAGCGTCGACGGGGACAGAGCGGGAGGGCACGTGAAGTACATCCACTACGACGCCAACCTGATCCTGACGGGGGACCTGATCGCCGACGCGGTCGTCGACTACGCCGCGGTGCTGGGGGCCAACGCCCGGACGGACGCGATCACGGTGCCGATCGTCGGCGACGATGGTTCGGTCTCCTCTGCCCTCGTGCTCATCGGACCGGCGAGCGAGCTCACGGTCACCGTGGCGCCGGACGACGAACTCGAGCCCGAGGACCCGGCATTCATCCGACGGCTCCGTGACGCCGCTCGGCGCGCCGGCCCCGCGGGCCCGGTGAACGCCGACGACCGCGCGCACTTCCGCGGCGCCGACGACCGCTGACCCGGAGGCCAGAGACGCGCAGCCCACTCGATGGAGCAGAAGACGTCGGGCGTCCCGCCAGGACTCGACGGTTGCTGCTCCATCGACGGGCAGGCGGGCAGGCGAGCAGGCGAGCAGGCAGTCTGACGGAAAAGGCACCGACGCCCGACACGACGAACGCCGCCGGCACGGAGCCGGCGGCGTTCGGTGTGGAGCGGGTGCGGTCAGGCCGCGAGGGCCAGTTCGCCCTGGTGGACGGACCCGGCGAGCAGGATGGTCCGGCTCGCCTCGCCCCGCCAGGAGCGTCCGGGGACGGTCCAGCCGGCCTCGCCGTCGACGGCCACGCGGGCGTCACTGGTGACGAAGGTCCGGAGGTCGTCGGCCGGGATGCGGACGAGGTACTCGCGCTGCGAGCGGTCCTCGCGCACCGGGAACTCGGCGATGCGGTCGGGGGTGATCACGGGCGCCGCGAGTGCGGTCCCGGAGATGCTGATGCGATCGATGGTGCTGGTCATGGTGGTGGTACTTCCTGGTCGTTCGGCGCCAGGGGCTCCCGGTGTCGGCGCGGACGTCCCAGTCCGGGCCGACGCATCGGGGCGTGGCGCGCACGTCGTGTCTCGACGTGCAGCTCGACCGTTGAGATCGAGCGGTGGTCTCGGTGGAATGCGATCCGGCGGATCGGTGTCGAGACGGTTCGGTGTGCGCGAGTCAGATGGGTTCGCTGCAGTGCACCAATCAAACACTATACGTCAGGTCGTGGGGAACGTCCAGCAAGATCCCACGCCCGCGCTGGGCGGGCGCAGATGCTGCAGGACCAGGACCTCGACGCCCTCGTGTACCCGTCCGGGACGCCGTACGGCACCCAGTCGACGAACATGCGGCTCAGCCCGAACACCGGCATGCCGGCGATCACCGTCCCGATGGGCCAGGCCACGGCAGCGGACGGCACCGTCACCGGCGGCGGCGTGAACCTCGAGTTCCTCGGCCGTTCGTTCGACGAGGCCACGGTCATCGGACTCGGCTACGCCTTCGAGCAGGCGACGCACGCGCGCACCACACCGGCCCTCTACGGGCCGGTCGGCTGACCGGGAGCGGCCGTCGGTCGGTCGCGACGCGACCCCACACCGGACGGGAGGCGCGGCACCAGCTGGTGTCGCGCCTCCCGTCCGTCACGTGGCCGGGTGGTGACCGTCAGTTGAGGACGGGGGTGTCCTCGGGGACCACGCCGCCGCCGTAGAGGTCGGTCGCCAGGTCGCGGAGCGCGCGCAGCGCGACGCGCTGCGTGAGCGGGCCGTAGGAGATGCGTGCGACGCCGAGTTCCTGGTACTCGGCGGCGGGCAGGGCGCCCGGCAGGCCGATGACCGAGAGTTTGCCGCGTCCGAGGCCCGCGACGAGTCGCTCGACCACGTCGCGCTGGATCGCGCCGGGGACGAACACGAGCGCGGCGCCGTTGTCCAGGAAGGCCTTGCCGCGGGCGATCGCGTCCTCGATGCTCTCGTCGATCGGGCGGTCTCCACCGCGGGCGATCGCGTCCGTGCGGGCGTTGAGCTGGAAGTCGATGCCCTCGGCCTGGGCGGCGGCGGTGATCGCGGCGACGCGGGCCACGGCCTCGTCGAAGGGGCGGAGCCGGTCCTCGACGTTCGCGCCGACGATGCCCGCGCCGATCGCCCGCCGGATCGTCTCGGCCGGGTCCTCGTAGCCGTCGTCGAGGTCTGCGGTCACCGGCAGGTCGGTCGCGCTCGCGATCGTCGCGGCGCCGGCGAGGGCGACGTCGAGGGGCATCCCGCCGTCGTCGTAGCCGTGGCTCGCGGCGATCGAGTGCCCGGCGGTCGCGATCGCCTTCGTCTCCGGCAGGTCGCTGACGACCTTCGCGCTGATCGCGTCCCAGACGTTCACGACGCGGAGGATCTCGGGGGCTTCGTGCAGCTGCTTGAGGGTGATCGCCTTGTCGGCGGTGCTCGTGCTCATGACCCGAACCTACGGGCGGACGCCTGGCGGGGCCGGGAACGGCACCGCAGACGACGCGGGATGACGATCGGACTCGCACCGTGCCTCCTCTCCGATGCATGCTGGGACGCATGGCTGACGACGAACAGGACCCGGTCGGCTCGCTCCGCGGGGTCCGCACGAGCATCAAGTGGACGCGGTACGCGCCCGACGTGCTGCCCCTGTTCGTCGCGGAGATGGACCACGACGTCGCGCCGGCGATCCGGCAAGCGCTGATCGAGCGCGTGCAGCAGTCCGACCTGGGGTACCTGGACGGACCGGGGCCGCTCGCGCCCGCGTTCGCGCAGTTCGCCCGCGAGCGGTGGGGCTGGGACGTCGACCCGGCACGCGTGCACCTGGCGACGGACGTCAGCGTCGGGATCGTCGAGTCGCTGCGTCTCGCGCTGCCCGACGGTGGGCGCGTCGCCATCACGCCGCCGGTGTACCCGCCGTTCTTCGAGCTCGTCGAAGAAGCGCGATGTCAGGTCGAGGAGGTGCCGCTCGCCGAGCAGTGGGGCGTCTACCGGCTCGACCTCGAGGGGCTCGAGCGGGCGTTCGCCGACGGGGTCCGCGTCTTCCTGCTCTGCAACCCGCACAACCCGATGGGCCTGGTGCACGACCGGGCCGACCTGGTGGCGCTCGCCGAACTCGCCGCGCGGTACGACGTGCTCGTCATCAGCGACGAGATCCACGCGCCGCTGACGCACCCCGGCGTCCGCTTCACCCCGTTCGCGATGGTCGCCGAGGCCGCCGGTGCCCGCAGCGTCTGCGTGACGAGCGCGAGCAAGGGGTGGAACCTCGCGGGGGTGAAGTGCTCGGTGATCGTGGCGGGGGACGACCGGACCGAGGCGCTCCTCGACACGCTGTGGGAGGAGGTGGCCTGCCGGACGAGCATCCTGGGGCTGCACGCGAACCTCGCTGCGTTCACGCTCGCCACGGACTGGCTCGACGACGTCGTCGCGCGGATCGTGGCGAACGAGCGGCTGCTCGGCTCGCTGCTCGCCGAGCACCTGCCCGGGGTGGTCTACACGCGTCCGCGGGCCGGGTACCTGGCGTGGCTGGACTTCCGGGGGATCGGCCTGGGCGACGACCCGGCGGTGCCGCTGCGCGAGAACGCCTACGTGGCGCTGAACTCGGGCCTCGGGTTCGGCTCGCAGGGCCGGGGGTTCGCACGGCTCAACCTGGCGTGCTCACCGGAGACCCTGCGCGAGGCGGTGTTCCGCATCGCGGCGGCGTACCCGTCGAGTGCGCAGGAGGGGTTGGTCTGGCACGTGGCGTGAGTGCCGGCGGCCTGGGCCGAGTCTCGGGCTGAGCGACGAGTCCCGCGGGCCGGCGCTCGAGTCTCGTCGCCGGGGCCGAGTCTCGGGCACGGGCTCGCGCGGCGGGCTCAGTCGTCGACGTACTGGTTGCGCCCGACGACGCGGATGCGCAGGTCGTCAGTGCGGTCCATGGCGAGGAACTCCCGTGCGACCGGCCCGACGGACGACCAGCGCAGGACCTCGGTGATCGGGGTCCCCTCGATGAACACCTGCCACACGCCGCGCTCGCGGACGGCCTGCACCTCGTACGTCGCCATGCCGCGAGCGTACCGGCTCACCGCAGGCGCTTCTCGTACCACCGCATGGTCGGGACGGTGCCGTCCGGCTTCGCCCAGTCCGCAGGGGACCGGTGGGTCAACCGCCAGCCGCGGCGTTCGTACAGCCGCCACGCGCCCGGGGTCTCCTCGGTCACGTCGAGCCGGAGGGTCGGCACGTCAGGGGCGGCGGCGGCGGCGTCGGCGGCGGGCTCGGCGGTCGCCTTGGGTGCGGCTGCGGCTGCGGCTGCGGCGGTGGCAGCTGCTGCTTCGGCGGCCGCTTCGGCGGTCGTGAGGAGGGCGTCGGCGATCCCGAGCCCGCGGTGGTCCCGGTGGACGACGAGCCGGGTGACCAGCGGGGCCGCGTCCGGGTCGGGAGCGGCCAGCCCGACGTGCCCGACCACGCTGCCGGACGACCACGCGGTCCAAGCGGCGAGGTGCCCGGGCGGCGTCAGCCACGACGCGGGGTCGTCAGGCCAGCGCGCCGGGTAGCCGTCCTCCCGGTGCGTGCGCCGGAGCACCTCGACCAGGTGCTCCAGGTCGTCGTCGCGTCGCGGTCGGATGTGCACGACCGCGACGCTACCGGGCCGGGGATCACACCAGGTCGAGCACCATGTGCACGTCGGCGCGGGCGTAGGGGCTCGGGGCGATCTCGTCGTGCTCGAGGTGTCGGAAGCCGAACGCCTCGTACAGGTGCACCGCGCTCGCCAGGCGGCTGGCGCTCTCGAGTGCGACGTGCTGGGCGCCCAGGGTCCGCGCGCGGTCCAGGGCTGCGGCGATGAGCTTCCGGCCGGTGCCGTGCCCCTGGTGCTCGGGTGACACCGCCATCTTGACGAGCTCGTACACGCGCTCGCCGACGGGCATCAGGCCGACGCAGCCGATCACCTCGTCGTCCAGGCGGGCGACGAACACCGCACCGCCGGGTTCGACGATGCGGCCGACCGGGTCGCCGAGGATCGCGCGGTCCTCGTCCTCGAGCGTGAAGTACCGCTCGATCCACGCTTCGTTGAGGGTCCGGAACGCGGTGGCGTCGGCGGGGGAGTCGAGTTCGGCGATGGTCAGGGTGGGCGTCGCTTCGGGCATGCCTCCATCCTCGACGGACGATCCAGTCACGTCCAATACTCGTTCGTGCACATCGATAATCTGACCGCATGGATGTCGACCTCCGTCAGCTGCGCGCCTTTCTGGCAGTCGCGGACGAACTGCACTTCGGTCGGGCGGCGTCCCGACTGCGGATCGCGCAGCCCGCGCTGTCGCAGCAGATCCGGCGTACCGAACGCGACCTCGGTGTCGACCTGTTCGTCCGGACCTCGCGTAGTGTGGCGCTGACGCCGGCGGGTCACGTGCTGCAGGGTCGGGCGAGGTCGCTCCTCGACCAGGTGGAGCGCGACCTGGACGAGGTCGTCCGGGTCGGTCGGGGTGAGGCCGGTCGGCTCGACGTCGGGTTCGTCGTCTCGGCGCTGCCCCTCGGGCCGATCGAGCGAGTCCAGGCGTTCCGGCAGCGGTACCCGCTCGTCCGCGTCGAGCTGTCCGAGGGCTACTCGTCGACGCTCCTCGCCCGGATCGTCCGCGGCGAGCTGGACCTCGCCGTCCTGCGGGATCCCGACCCGACGCCCGCCGTTCGCTTCCGGCCCTTCCGGTCCGAACCCTTCGTGGCCGCGGTCCCGCGCGGACACCGGCTTGCGGACCGGAAGGCGATCCACGGCGCGGAGCTCGTGGACGACCCGTTCGTCTTCTTCCCGGCCGTCGCCGGTTCGGTCGCGACCGAGCGGAACCTCGCCCCCGTCGTCGTCGAGGGGCGCCGGCCGCGGGTCGTGCAGGAGGCGACGACCTGGGCGACCGTGCTCCACCTGGTCGGCGCGGGGCTCGGGGTCACGGTCGCGCCGGAGAGCGCCACGCTCGCCGCGCCGGACACGGTCGTGCTGCTCCCGCTGCGGGACGATCCACACCGGAGCGAACTGGTTTGGGCCGTCCGGGCCGACGACGACCGCGAGATCCTCCGCAACTTCATCGCCGCGACGGAGCCCTGAGCCACGCGGTGCGGCCGGACTCGCACAGCACCGCACCCGCACGCCCCCGACCACGCGCCGTCAGCCCACGCAGACGGACCGGACGTGCAGCGACAACCCCTCCGCGGTCCCGCGGATGTCCGCGCTCGCGACGCCGTGCGGTGCCGGGTCGTCGGCGGTCCACTCGTCGAGTCCCATCGCCCGACCGCTCATCGTCAGTCCCGCGGCGGTCCAGGTCGCCGTGACCCGGTCGAACGGCACCTGCGCGTCCGGGTACCGGCTGTAGACCGGCACGAGGACGGTCGCCACGGCCCGCGTGCCCTGCTCGTTCCCCAGTGCCTCCCGACCCACCGCGCAGGGCTCGACGGTCGTCGTCACCGTGGCGTCGACCCCGGTCCGCGCCACGGACTCCGCCGCGAGGGACCGGACGGCCTCCGTCTCGGCGCTGACGTCCGCCGGCACCCACGGCAGCGCCGGACCGTCGAGGTCCTGCGGCTCGGCGGAGTCGAGGGGGAGTCCGAGCAGTCCCACGATCGTCGCACCGGTGCCGTCCGGCCCCGCCAGCGAGAACACGGTGCGCGGGGTCGCCCCGTCCTCGGCCGCCTCGTCCCGGGTGCCGGCGAGCACGATCGCGGTGCCGCGCGGATCCGGGACGGTCGCGCGCAGGAAGGGACGAGAGGGCGTCCCGCGGTCGGTCCGGTCGTACCGAGTGCCGACCTCCGACCGGACGTCGCGGGCTCCGGCCTGGTCGAGCGCTGCGAGCAGGGCGGCTCCGGGGTGCAGCGCGTCGACCTCGACCGAGGAGTCGCCGGCCTCCACCGTCACGGTACGGGCCCCGGCGTCGGTCCGGACCCGGCGGACGGTCTCGGTCCACGAGGGCAGGGCGTCCGCCTCGACCCGGGTGCCGTACCGGTCCGCGTCGACGGTCCGGACGAACGACTCGGCGCGGAGTCGAGCCGCCGTGTCGACCAGGTCCGGGTCGACCGGGTCGACGACGACCGCTGCACGACCGACACCGGCAGGGACGGCGAGCCCGACGACGAGCGTCGTGCCGGGCACGGGTGACCGCCCTCGGTCCGACACCACGCCGCGCACGGCAGCGGCCACGTCGAGGTCGCTGGTCCGGGCACGCACGTCGACACGGGCGAGCCAGTGCGTCGGGTCGTCCTTCGCGTCGACCTGGTCGACGTCGCCCTCGGCACGGGCGACCTCGGGCAGCGCACGGAGGTCGTCGAGCAGTGCGGCGAGGGCGTCCTCGGACCCCTTCGGCGACGGCGTCTCGAGGAACCCCCGGGTGCACCCACCGAGCAGCAGCACCGTCACCAGGGCGAGCAGGGCGGCGAGGACGGTCGGCCGGATGGTGGTCACGGACCGACCCTAGGAACAGCGCGCGGCCGCCAGCGGATCGTCGCCCCGCACTGTGCCCGGGGACACAGGGTCGGTCAGCCTGGTGGCAGCACCGCCGCCCGCTGGTCGCCGAGCTCGTCCTCCCGCCAGGGCCGGGCACCACGGAGCGTGAGCCCGAGCTGCACGAGCACGAACCCCACGTGCGGTTCGACGTCCGGGTCCCAGGCGCCCTCGACCCCGAGGCCGAACGCCCCGAGCTCGTCGTCGGCCTCGTCGCGCAGGCTCAGGCGCCAGCGGCCGTCACCGAGCTCCTCGACGACGGCCCAGCGAGCGGTGTCGAAGCGGCTCACGCGGTCTTCGCGACGTCCTCGGTGAAGTTCCGCACGCGCTGCTGCAGCGCTTCGCCGCGCATCGCGATCGTGGCCGGCGGATTGAGGTGCGGCGGCGCGGTGCGGATGAGCATCGAGCACCCGAGGTCCTCGCAGATGTACGACCCGATGGTGTTCCCGTTGCGGCCGGACTCGCCGGCGCGCGCCGCCGAGAACAGGCGGACCTGGGTCGCGGGCTGCGGGGAGTGGCAGAACGAGCACATGGCCGCGATGCCGGGTCGGAGGGAGCCGCCGGCGGAGCGCACGACGATCCCGACGGGGCGGTCGTCGATCCAGGACACGATGTACCCCCGGCGCGCGGCCTGCGGGTCGCGCCAGCCGAGGAACTCGCGGTCGTCCCAGAGCATCTCGTGCAGCCCCGGGATCGGGAGCTGCTCGAGCTCGTCCGGGGTGGCGTTGACGAACGACGAACGGATGTCTGCTTCGGTCAGTGGCTTCACGGTGCTTGTCACCCTATGCCTCGCCCCCGACAGACGCCGTCACCCCAGCCTGGAGGCACGGATCGCCCCGAGCGCGCTCGTCCCGTCCGCCACGAGCACCGCCCGGCGCAGCGCGTCGCGTCCGACGCGACGTGCCGCTGCGTCGTCCGCCGCGAACTCGACGAGCACGCGCGTCGAGCGCGCCATGGCGCGCGCCCCGGGCACCCACGGGACCGCACGCTCGATCGACTCGGCGACCGCGACCGCCCACGCGTGGTGCTGGGTCAGGTGGGCGCGTTCGTGGGCGACCACCGCCTCCAGTTCGTCCGTCCGCAGCAGGTCCGCGAGCCCGGTGCTCACCAGCACCCCGCCGGACCTGCCGGGGACCGCGCACGCCAGTGCGTGGTCGGCCTCGACGAGCGCGACGCGCGTGCCGACGATCTCGCGCTGCGGTGCCGCGCCGGACTGCATGGCGTCGCGGACGGCCTCGTGCTCCGCCCCGGGACGGACCCGCACCGCGACGACGAACGCGAGCACGCCGAGCAGGGCGACCCCGAGGTTCAGGCCGTGCGTGGGAGAGTCGCCGAGGCGCAGCGGGTCCGTGAGCGGGCGGTCGGTCAGGACGACGAGGGCGATGCCGACCACGAAGCCGACCACGCCGAGCAGGACGGCGACCGACCACGAGACCAGGGCGGTCCGGGGGTGGTCGATGGTCCAGGCCGAGCGGGTCAGGACCCGCGGCGCGACGATCACCACGACGAGCGCGAGGGCGATGAGGGCGACTCCGGCGACGACCACGGGCGGCTCGGGATCAGGAGCGGGCTCGGGCGTCGAGGGCGCGGCGGAGGACGTCGAGGTCGTCCGAGGCGAGCGAGCCCGTGAACTGCAGCAGGGCGGCCTCGCGGTCGGAGGCGGCGGCGAGCGCGTTCGACATCAGCGAGGCGGTCTGCTGCTCGCGGCTGTGCGCGGCGCGGAAGGTCAGGGGCGCGTCGTCGTGCTCCTGCCGGTCCACCTGGCCCTTGCGGCCGAGCCGGTCGAGCACGGTGAGGACCGTGGTCAGCGCTGGCCGCGGCTCGGGGAACGCGTCGAGGACCTGGCGGGCGGTGAGCCCGGCGTCCGCGTCGGCGGCCCTGTCGTCGTCAGCGGCCCACAGCGCCTCGAGCACCGCCTGTTCGAGCTGCCCGCGGGGGCGCGATCGCTGTCCTGCCACCGGTGCATTCTACGAGACGTCGAAGCCCCGGCTGCGACACATGCCGGAAACGCGGTGTCGGTACACTCGGCACCGGACAACTGAACACCGGCCGCTCATCCGTCGCGGGAGACGTCGTGCGGTGCCCACGGGCACGCGCGACACCGAAGGAGCAATCCCCCCGCCAATCTCTCAGGTCCCACACCGCAGCGGACAGGCCACTCTGAAAAGCAGACGACGTGCCCCCGCCGGGTGGTCCGCCGCCTCGCCCACGGTGAAAGCCGCCGGACCTCACGGGCCGCGGTGAAACTCTCAGGCCCATGACAGAGGGGGAGTTCCGCCCGACGATGGCCGTCGGGTCCTGCCGATGCCAGGAGAACTCCCTCATGCGTTCCTCGCCACTCGAGTCCGCCCACGAAGCCGCGGGCGCCTCCTTCACCGACTTCGCCGGGTACCGGATGCCCGTGCGCTACTCCTCCGACCTCGCCGAGCACCACGCCGTCCGCACGGCCGCGGGGGTCTTCGACCTCTCGCACATGGCCGAGGTCGGGGTCACCGGTCCGCAGGCGGTGGCCTTCCTCGACCACGCGCTCGCCGGCTCCTTCGGCGCGATGCCGGTCGGCCGGGCGAAGTACTCGCTCCTGCTCGCCGAGGACGGCGGCATCCTCGACGACCTCGTCGTCTACCGCACCGGCGAGGACGTGTTCCTCGTCGTCGCGAACGCCGCGAACCGAGCCGTCGCCGTGGACGCGCTCACCGCCCGCGCCGCCGGGTTCGACGTCGCGGTCTCCGACGACTCGGACAGCACCGCGCTCGTCGCGATCCAGGGGCCCGCCGCCGCCGGGACGCTCGACGCGCTCGTCGTTGCCGACCGCCTGCAGCCGGAGACGCCGCTCGACGAGCTCCGGTACTACCGGGTGCTCCACGCGCTGTTCGACGGCGCCGAGGTCCTCGTCGCCCGCACGGGCTACACGGGCGAGGACGGCTTCGAGATCTACAGCGACACCGACGTCGCGACGGCGATCTGGGACGCGCTCCTGGACGCCGGCGCCGACCGCGGCGTCGTCCCGGCGGGGCTCGCCGCGCGCGACACGCTCCGGCTCGAGGCCGGCATGCCGCTGTACGGGCACGAGCTCGACACCACCGTGCGTCCCGCCCAGGCCGGACTCGGCCGGGTCGTCGCGACCTCGGGCTCGTTCGTCGGGGACGCCGGTGTGCAGCCCGCCGACGACGCCCGGGTGCTCGTCGGACTCGTGACCGAGGGCCGTCGTGCTCCCCGCGCCGGGTACGACGTGCTGCACGACGGCACCGTCGTCGGGACCGTCACCTCAGGGGCGCTCTCCCCGACGCTCGGGCACCCGGTCGCGATGGCCTTCGTCGACCCGTCCCTCGCCGCCGAGGGCACCATCCTCCACATCGACGTCCGCGGGACCGCCGTCCCCAGCACCGTCACCCCGTTCCCCTTCTACCGCCGCACTCCGAGAGGCTGAGCCCGTGACCGACCAGACCGCACTCCAGTACACCGCCGACCACGAGTGGATCCTCGTCGAGGGCGACACCGTCACCGTGGGCATCACCGACCACGCCGCCGAGCAGCTCGGAGACGTCGTCTACGTCGAGCTCCCCGCCGTGGGCACCACCACGACCGCGGGTGAGCAGATCGGCGAGATCGAGTCCACCAAGAGCGTCGGCGAGCTCTTCGCGCCGATCGAGGGACAGGTCATCGCGGTGAACGACGCCGTCGTCGACGCCCCCGACACCGTGAACCAGGACCCCTTCGGCGCGGGCTGGCTCGTCAAGCTCAAGGTCGACGGGACCTCCTTCCCCGAGGACCTCATGGACCACGACGCGTACCGGGCCTCCATCGCATGACGACCACCGACCAGAACCTGCAGACGTCCTTCGCCGACCGTCACATCGGCACGACGGCCGCCGACCAGCGCACCATGCTCGAGACCGTCGGGCAGCCGTCGCTCGACGCGCTCGTCCGCACCGCGATCCCCGAGTCGATCCACGCCGTCCCGGTCACGCACTCCGCGATCCCCGCTGCGGTCGGCGAGACCGAGGCCCTCGCGGAACTCCGTGCGAAGGCCGGGCGCAACACCGTCCGCCGCGCGATGATCGGCCTCGGCTACCACGGCACGCACACACCCGCGGTGATCCAGCGGAACGTGCTCGAGAACCCGAGCTGGTACACGGCCTACACGCCGTACCAGCCGGAGATCTCGCAGGGCCGGCTCGAGGCGCTCATCAACTTCCAGACGATGGTGTCCGACCTGACGGGCATGGCGACCGCGGGCGCGTCGATGCTCGACGAGGGCACCGCCGTGGTCGAGGGCATGCTCCTCGCCCGCCGCGCGTCGAAGGTCAAGGGGGACGCGTTCCTCGTGGACGCCGACCTGCTGCCGCAGACCCGTGCGCTCCTCGACCACCGTGCAGACGCCGTGGGGATCGCCCTGCGCACCTTCGACGCGGTCGACGGCCCCACCGACGAGCAGCTCGACGGCGCGTTCGGCGTCGTCCTGCAGTACCCCGGTGCCTCCGGGCGCATCGTCGACCCGACCACCACCATCGGGCGCGTCCGCGCGGGCGGCGGCATCGCGGTCGTCGCCGCGGACCTGCTCGCCATGACGCTGCTCGCCAGCCCGGGGGACCTCGGCGCCGACGTCGCCGTGGGCACGAGCCAGCGCTTCGGCGTCCCGCTCGGCTTCGGCGGCCCGCACGCCGGCTACCTCGCCGTCCGTGCCGGGCTCGAGCGCCAGCTGCCGGGCCGACTCGTCGGGGTGTCCTTCGACGCCGACGGACAGATGGCCTACCGCCTCAGCCTGCAGACCCGCGAGCAGCACATCCGCCGCGAGAAGGCGACGAGCAACATCTGCACCGCGCAGGTGCTGCTCGCCGTGATGGCCTCGATGTACGCCGTCTACCACGGGCCCGAGGGGCTGCGCTTCATCGCCGACCGGGTCGCCCGGACGACGACGGCGCTCGCCGACGCGGCACGCGGTGCCGGACTCCAGGTGGTGCACGAGGCGTTCTTCGACACCCTCACCCTCCGCGCGCCGGGTCGGGCCGGTGCGATCGTCGACGCCGCCCGCAGCGCCTCGTACCTGCTGCACCGCGTCGACGCCGACACCCTCCAGGTGTCCGTCGACGAGACGACCACCCCGGACGACGTGACGGCCCTCGCCGTCGTGTTCGGTGCCGCGGACGCGACCGTCCCCGGGACGGAGACCGCCGTCCGGGACGCAGCCACGGGCCTCCCGTCCGCCCTGCTGCGCAGCAGCGAGTACCTGACGCACCCCGTCTTCAGCGCGCACCGCAGCGAGACCCGGATGATGCGGTACCTGAAGCACCTGTCCGACAAGGACTACGCGCTCGACCGCGGCATGATCCCGCTCGGCAGCTGCACGATGAAGCTCAACGCGGCGACCGAGATGGCGGCGGTGACCTGGCCGGAGTTCGCGAACGTGCACCCGTTCGCCCCGCGCGAGGACGTCGCGGGGTACCTCGAGATGATCGGTGACCTCGAGACCTGGCTCGCCGAGGTCACCGGCTACGACACCGTCTCGCTGCAGCCCAACGCGGGCAGCCAGGGCGAACTCGCGGGCCTGCTGGCCATCCGCGGGTACCACCGGTCGAACGGTGACACCGAGCGGACCGTCTGCCTGATCCCGTCGAGTGCCCACGGCACCAACGCGGCGTCCGCGGTGCTCGCCGGGATGCGCGTGGTCGTGGTGGCGTGCGACGACGACGGCAACGTCGACCTCGACGACCTCCGCGCCAAGACGGCGCAGCACGCCGACACGCTCGCGGCGCTGATGATCACCTACCCGTCCACCCACGGCGTCTACGAGCACGACATCCGCGAGGTCTGCGACGCCGTGCACGACGCCGGCGGCCAGGTCTACGTCGACGGCGCGAACCTCAACGCCCTGCTCGGGCACGCGCGGTTCGGCGACTTCGGCGGCGACGTGTCGCACCTGAACCTGCACAAGACCTTCTGCATCCCGCACGGCGGCGGCGGCCCCGGTGTCGGCCCGGTCGCGGCGAAGGCGCATCTCGCACCGTTCCTGCCCGGCCACCCGATGGCCCAGCAGAACGACCGTCGCACCGGCACGACGACGGAGGCGGCCGACGGGCGCCTCGCGCACGCCGGCGGTCCGGTGTCGTCGGCGCCGTACGGCAGCCCGAGCATCCTGCCCATCACGTGGACCTACGTCCGGATGATGGGGCTCGAGGGGCTGACCCGCGCGACCGAGGCGGCCGTGCTCGGCGCGAACTACGTCGCGGCACGGCTGCGGGACGCGTTCCCGGTGCTCTACACGGGCGCCGACGGGCTCGTGGCGCACGAGTGCATCCTCGACCTGCGGCCGCTGCGCGAGGCCACGGGCATCACGGTGGACGACGTCGCGAAGCGGCTCGTCGACTACGGGTTCCACGCGCCGACGATGTCGTTCCCGGTCGCCGGGACGCTCATGGTCGAGCCGACCGAGAGCGAAGACCTCGCCGAGCTCGACCGGTTCGTGGACGCCATGCTCGCGATCCGGGCCGAGGCGGCGGCCGTCGAGCGGGGGGAGTGGCCGGCGGACGACAACCCGCTCGTGCACGCTCCGCACACGGCCTCGTCGGTGATCTCGGGGGAGTGGGCGCACGCCTACACCCGGGAGCAGGCGGTCTACCCGCTGCCCGGCATCAGCGCGCGGAAGTACTGGCCGCCGGTGCGTCGCATCGACCAGGCGTACGGGGACCGCAACCTGGTGTGCGCGTGCCCGCCGATCGAGGCGTTCGCCTGACCGTTCCCCCGATCCAGCAGAGCGGGTAGCGTGTGCCCCGTCCGGTCCGGCCGGGCGGGGTACACGTGCGTCCGGGTCTGCCCCGGCGGGCGGAAAGGTCGGAGCGCTCCACGTTCGACCGAGCGCGTGTTCGTTTGCACACCGTTGTGCGCTCGTGCAACAACTTCGTTGCAGAAGCAACAATCCGGCACCGACCCCGCACGAGCGCGCGAAACTTGCATCCTCTCGCAACGATCCTGCGACTTGGTTTCCGATTTGTAACCGATCTCCGCAGGGTTTGGTCGGTGGTCTCAGCACTGCCTACAGTGCAATGACACGCGCGCCCGGCAGCACCTCTGTGCCTGGCGCGTCCCATGCACCAGGAGGAACCTTGATCAAGAAGCGCGCTGGGCTCTCCGCCCTCGCCGTGCTCGGGGCCACAGCACTCGCCCTGACCGCCTGCTCGTCCAACGGCAGCAGCAGCAACGGTGGTGACTCGGGCTCGACGAACGCGTCCGGCATCGTCACGACGAACGGCAGCGAACCGCAGAACCCGCTCATCCCCTCGAACTCCACCGAGACCGGTGGCGGCAAGATCGTCTCGTCGATCTTCGAGGGCCTCGTCTCGTACGACGCGAAGGGCAAGCCGGTCAACGAGGTCGCGAAGAGCATCACCACCGATGACTCCAAGACCTACGACATCAAGCTGAACACCAACTACACCTTCACCAACGGCGAGAAGGTCACGGCTGAGTCGTTCACGAAGGCGTGGAACTGGGCTGCCCAGTTCTCGAACGCGCAGGGCGCGAGCTACTTCTTCGAGAACATCCAGGGCTACGACGCCGAGAAGGACTCGGAGCTCACCGGCCTCAAGGTCAAGAGCGACGACGAGTTCACCGTCACGCTCAACTCCGCGCAGTCGGACTTCCCGCTGTCGCTCGGCTACTCGGCCTTCATGCCGCTGCCCTCGGAGTTCTACAAGGACACCAAGGCCTTCGGTGAGAACCCGATCGGCAACGGCCCGTACAAGCTCGACGGTGACAAGGCCTGGACGCACAACCAGTCCATCAAGCTCGTCACCAACAAGGACTACGAGGGCAAGCGCAAGCCGAAGAACGGCGGTCTGACGATCACGTTCTACACGACCCCGGACACCGCGTACGCGGATGTGCAGGGCGGCAACCTCGACGTCCTCGACGCGATCCCGGACAGCGCCTTCCAGACCTACAAGTCGGACTTCCCCGACTCGAACGTCAACCAGGCCGCCGCCATCTTCCAGGCGATCTACCTGCCCTACTACCTCGACCACTGGAAGGGTGAAGAGGGCAAGCTCCGTCGCGAGGCGATCTCGATGGCGATCAACCGCAAGCAGATCACCGAGAAGATCTTCGACGGCACCCGAACCCCGGCCAAGGACTTCACCTCCCCGGTGATCTCCGGCTGGAACGGCGACCTCAAGGGCTCGGACGTCCTCGACTACAACAAGTCGAAGGCCAAGGAGCTGTGGGCCGAGGCCGACAAGATCTCGCCCTACAACGAGACGCTCACCATCTCGTACAACGCCGACGGCGGCCACGAGGCATGGGTGACCGCGGTCACCAACTCGATCTCCAGCACGCTGGGCATCAAGGCGCAGGGCAACGCGATCCCGACGTTCCAGGAAGCCCTGGACACCCAGAAGAACGACAAGCTCACGGGCGGCAGCCGCACCGGTTGGCAGGCCGACTACCCGTCGCTGTACAACTTCCTCGGCCCGACCATGGGCAAGGGCTCGTCCAGCAACTACTCGCGCTACGACTCCACCGAGTACAACGACCTCCTCGCGAAGGGCCGCTCGGCCTCGTCCGTCGAAGAGGGCAACAAGTACTTCGACCAGGCCCAGGAGCTGCTGTTCCAGGACCTGCCGGAGATCCCGCTCTGGTACGCCAACGTGACCGGCGTGTGGTCGAACGACAACGTGACCAACGTCAAGTTCGGCTGGGACTCGGTGCCGCTGTACTACGACATCGAGGTCAAGAAGAAGTAGCACCCGTCTCCTCGGAGACACACCGCGAGCAGGTATCCTGCTCCGCGACCACCGGACGGGGGTCCGGGGACCGAACGGTCCCTGGGCCCCCGTACCACGGCGGCAACACCTTCCCCCACCACAGCGGGCGCCGCCGCCCGCACCGGACTCCCGTGCCGACCCGCGGACCGTCCACCCCTCACGACATGAACCTGAACGACATGCGCGCCGCGCAGGACCGGGCGATCTGATGCTCTGGTACCTCGGCAAGCGCCTCCTGCAACTCATCCCCGTCTTCTTCGGGGCCACGTTCCTCATCTACTTCATGGTCTTCTCGCTGCCCGGCGACCCGATCGCCGCGCTGTTCGGCGACCGCCAGCCGTCGCCGCAGGTGATCGAGCAGCTCCGGCAGCAGTACAACCTCGACAAGCCGTTCATCGTCCAGTACCTGCTCTGGATCGGCGGCGTGTTCAAGGGTGACCTCGGTGTCACCTACTCGGGCCTCCCGGTCGCGCAGCAGCTCGCATCGGCGTTCCCGATCACCGCTCGCCTCGCGATCCTCGCGCTCGTGTTCGAGGCCGTCGCCGGCATCGTCGTCGGCGTCATCGCGGGTCTGAAGAAGGGCAAGTGGTTCGACGCCACCGCGCTCGTCGTGTCGCTGCTGCTCATCTCGGTGCCGACCTTCGTCGTGGGCTTCCTGCTGCAGTACGTCTTCGGGATCCAGCTCGGACTCTTCCGCGTGACGGTGTCCGGTCAGGCGCCGTGGTCGGAGCTCGTGCTGCCGGCGATCGTGCTCGCCTCCGTGTCGTTCGCGTACATCGTCCGCCTGACCCGCGCGAGCGTGGCGGAGAACATGAGCGCCGACTTCGTGCGCACCGCCACCGCGAAGGGCCTGCCCCGTCGCCGGGTCGTCGGCGTGCACATCTTCCGCAACTCGCTCATCCCCGTGGTGACCTACCTCGGTGTCGACATCGGCAACCTGATGGTCGGAGCGGTCGTCACCGAGGGCATCTTCAACATCAACGGTGTCGGTGGCACGGTGTTCCGCGCCGTCAAGCTCGGCGAAGGCCCCACGGTCGTGTCCTTCGTCGCCGTGATGGTCATCATCTTCATGCTCGCCAACCTCCTGGTCGACCTGCTCTACGCCGTCCTGGACCCGAGGATCCGCTATGCCAAGTAACGCCGAGTCCCGTTCCGCGACGCACTACGTCGCGCCGATCGAGGAGACGCCGCTGCAGGCGGTCGACCAGGTCAACGAGGACGAGAAGACCCGTTCCATCTGGACGGACGCGTGGGACTCCATGCGCACCCGCCCGACGTTCTGGATCTCGTCCGTCCTCATCCTGCTCGTGCTCGTCGTCGCGATCTTCCCCGGCCTGTTCACCCACGTCGACCCCCGCGCGGCGAACCTCGACTTCAGTGACGAGGGCCCGCGCCCGGGCCACCCGCTCGGGTACACCCGCCAGGGCTACGACGTCTACGCGCGTGTGATCTGGGGTGCCCGGAACTCCGTCATCGTCGGCCTCGTCGCCACGATCCTCGTGTCCGTCGTCGGCATCGTGATCGGCGCCCTCGCCGGCTTCTACGGCGGCTGGCTCGACACGATCGTGTCCCGCATCGGTGACATCTTCTTCTCGATCCCGACCATCCTCGGCGCGATCGTGATCATGTCCGTCATCCCGGCGCGCAACGCCCTGACCGTGGCCCTCGTGCTCGCGGCCTTCGCGTGGCCCCAGATCGCCCGCATCATGCGCGGTGCGGTCCTCAGCGCGAAGCAGTCCGACTACGTGATGGCCTCGGCCGCCCTCGGCGTCAGCCGCTTCACGACGCTGGTCCGTCACGTCATCCCGAACGCGCTCGCTCCGGTCATCGTCGTCGCGACGGTGTCCCTCGGTTCGTTCATCGTGGCCGAGGCGACCCTGTCGTTCCTCGGCATCGGTCTGCCGCCGTCGGCGCTCAGCTGGGGTCTCGACATCGGCACCGCCCAGACGTCGATCCGCACCAACCCGTCGACGATCTTCTGGCCGTCCGCCGCCCTGTCCATCACCGTGCTCGCGTTCCTCCTCCTCGGTGACGTGGTCCGCGACGCGCTCGACCCGAAGGCGAGGGCCCGCCGATGACCGAGACGCTCACCGACCCCACGACCAGCCGTCCGACGAACCCGGGGACGCCGCTCCTCGAGATCACGGACCTGCAGGTCGGGTTCAAGACGCAGAGCGGGTTCGTCCAGGCCGTCCGCGGTGTCAACTTCACCCTCGAGCAGGGCGAGCGCCTGGCGATCGTCGGCGAGTCCGGTTCGGGCAAGTCGACCAGCGCGCAGGCGGTCATCAAGCTCCTCGCCGGCACCGGCGAGGTCACGGGTGGCTCGATCAAGTTCAACGGGCGTGAGCTCGTCGGGCTGTCCGACAAGGAGATGTCGGAGATCCGCGGGAAGGAGATCGGCTACGTCCCCCAGGACCCGATGTCGAACCTCAACCCGCTGTGGTCGATCGGCTTCCAGGTCGAAGAGGCGATCAAGGCCAACGGCATGGCGACCGGCAAGCACGCCATCCGTGCCCGCGCGGTCGAGGTGCTGCAGGAGGCCGGTCTCGGTGATGCCGCGACCCGCCTGAAGCAGTACCCGCACGAGTTCTCCGGCGGCATGCGCCAGCGCGTGCTCATCGGCATCGGCCTGTCGAGCCGCCCGAAGCTGCTCATCGCCGACGAGCCGACCTCGGCCCTCGACGTGACCGTGCAGCGCGTCATCCTCGACCACCTCGAGACGCTGACGCGTGACTTCGGCACCTCCGTCCTGTTCATCACCCACGACCTCGGGCTCGCCGCGGAGCGCGCCGAGAAGCTCGTCGTGATGTACAAGGGCCAGGTCGTCGAGTCGGGGCCCTCGAAGGAGATCCTCGCCGACCCGCAGCACCCGTACACGCAGCGCCTCGTCGCCGCGGCGCCGTCGCTCGCGAGCCGCCGCATCCAGTCGAAGGTGCAGCACCAGCACGTCGACATCGCGGACGCCGGCAGTGAGGACGACGAGCTGATCGCCCGCGCCCAGGAGCGCGAGCACCAGCCGGCGAAGGACCTCATCGTGGTGAAGAACCTCGAGAAGGTCTACAAGCTGCGCGGCAAGAACCTGCAGACCCGGGAGCTGAAGGCCGTCGACGACGTGTCCTTCGCGATCCCGAAGGGCACCACCACGGCGCTCGTCGGCGAGTCCGGTTCGGGTAAGTCCACCGTGGCGAAGCTCGTCCTGCAGCTCGAGTCGATCACGAGCGGCACGGTGCAGTTCGACGGCATCGACATCGGTGCGCTGAAGGGCAAGGAGCTCTTCGACTTCCGCCGTCGCGTGCAGCCGGTGTTCCAGGACCCGTACGGCTCGCTGGACCCGATGTACAACGTCGGGAACACGATCGCGGAGCCGCTCGCCACGCACAAGGTCGGCGACAAGGCCAGCCGCCGGGCCCGCGTGCTCGAGCTGCTCGACCAGGTCGCCCTGCCGAAGTCGATGGTGAACCGCTACCCGAACGAGCTCTCCGGTGGTCAGCGCCAGCGCATCGCCGTGGCCCGTGCCCTCGCGCTCAAGCCCGAGGTCATCGTGCTCGACGAGGCGGTCTCCGCGCTCGACGTGCTCGTCCAGGGCCAGATCCTGGACCTGCTCACCGAGCTGCAGACCGAGCTCGGCCTGACCTACCTCTTCATCACGCACGACCTCGCGGTCGTCCGCCTCGTCGCGGACAACGTCTGCGTCATGCGCAAGGGGCAGATCGTCGAGAAGGCGACGACCGACGAGGTCTTCGCCGCGCCGAAGGAGCAGTACACCAAGGACCTGCTCGCCGCGATCCCGGGCGCCGGGTTCGAGTTCGGGCGCTGATCCTGAGCGGTACCGAGGCCGGACGCACCGTCGTCCTCCGCGCTGGGCGCGGGGGAGCGGTGGCGTCCGGCCTCGTCGCGTTGCTGGGCCTCTTCCTGCTCGGCGACGCTGCGGTCCGGGGGAGCTGGGACGTCGTGCTCACCGCCCTCGGCCCACTCGCCGTGCTCGTCTGGGCGCTCTGGGTGCTCACCTACCGTCCGTCGATCCGCCTCGACGACGACGCGCTGACGGTCGTGAACCCCCTCCGCGAGACCCGCGTGCCCTGGGGCGCGGTGGCCGACGTCCGCCTCCGCTGGCAGATCGTGGTCGAGACCACCGAGGGCCGCAGGATCCCCTGTTGGGGCGGCCCGTCCGCGCCGCGTCCGGCGACGACGCGGCGCGGGACGCAGCAGCAGCCGGCGCAGATGTCGGTGCTGCTCGATCGGTGGGCCGAGCGTCGTGCCGCCGCGACCGCCGGCGGCGGCGCCGTGCAGCGTGGCTGGGACCGGCCCGCGCTGGTCACCGGTGCGGTCGCCGCGCTGCTGCTCGCGGTCTCGCTGTCGAGCGCCGTCCTGCGCTGAGCGGCGGCTGCCGGCCGGGCGGCCGTGCTCGGCCAGCCCGCCGCCCTGGAGGCGGTGCACCCGTCCGCACCGCGCCTTCCGTCCGGCACGTCCGCACCGCGTGTGCGGCTCCCGCCTGTCCGCCTGCCCGCCGTGCTCCCGCGAGCGGGCGGAATCCGTGGGACGGCGCGCCTCGTAGCCGCAGGATCCGCCCGCTCGCGAAACGGGCGCGTGCGCGAGTGGGCGGATGCTGCGCGGGTGCCCGGGTGGGGCGTGCGGATTCCGCCCGCTCGCGGGCGCGGGGCCGGACGCGTGCGCGAGTGGGCGGATGCTGCGCGGGTGCGCGGGTGGGGCGTGCGGATTCCGCCCGCTCGCGGGCGCGGGGCCGGACGTGTGCGCGAGTGGGCGCGTGCGCGAGTGGACGGATGCTGCGCGGGTGCGCGGGTGAAGCGTGCGGGTTCCGCCCGCTCGCGCTCGCGGGCGCGGACGCGGACACGCACGCGGCGCGGACGCGCGGATACCGCCCGCTCGCGGTCGGGGCGCGGCAGGGCGGACGGGAGGCACGGATCACCTCCGGCCGTCGGGACGGGTCCGGTGGGGGACCAGCTGGTGGCCCGGGCCGGGCGCCGCTCAGGCAGCGGCGGGGACCCGGCTCAGAGCTGAGCTGCCGCCATCGAGGCGGCGATCCCGAGGACGATCAGGGCAGTGACCGTCCACCCGTGCGTGCGGTGGGCGACGATCTGCGGGACCACGGTCGCGGGCGGCGGCCCGACGGGGGTGACCGGCGCGGGGAGGTGCGCCCGCATCACCTCGGCCGCGGCCGGCACGTCGAGGCGCTCCGTGACCGTCGGTCGGTCGGCGTCCAGGACGCCGAGGGGCGCCGTCGGGCGGGTCGCCAGCCACGTCCGCCGGACGCCTTCGCTCGTGACGATCTCGATCCCGTACTTCGTCCGAACCTCGACGATGCGCGGCCAGGCGTAGGTGCTCCGCCGGCGGACGTCGACCACCACGAGGTGCTCAGCCGTCAGCTCGTACCGCGGACGCCAGAGGACGGCCCACGCGACGAACGCGATGAAGATGCTCGGGACCGGAGCGAGCCAGGGTCGGTCCGCGGTCAGGAGTGCGAGGGGGACCAGGGCGACCGAGACCACCCAGAGCACGACGGCGAGGGTGCGCATCCCGGGCGCGACGATGGTGGTCACGGTGACAGGGTACCGAGAGCGCCTCCTCGGGGACGTCCGGGGAGCGGGTGTGACACACCGGCGCGTATCTCCGGACGACCCGATTCCCCGAGGAGGCAGATCCAGGTGGACCTCTCGTAGGGACCATGGTCCTCGGCCCCCCGATCGGGTGTCAACACCCGACGGTCGAACGCTCAGGCAACCGTCATCCACCGGACATCGACGGCCTCGCACGCGCGGACGGCCCCGGACGCGTGTGCGCCCGGGGCCGTCCGTGTCGGTCTGCTACTTGGTGAAGCCGACCTTGGTCCAGTCGTAGACCATCGCACCGGAGCGCGCGCCGTAGTTGGCGAGCTTCGGGTTCTGCGCAATGACCCGCGGCGACTGGACGATCGGCAGCGAGTGCCCGATGCCCCAGACGTCCTCGTCCACCTGGTTCCACAGCTTGTTCGCCTTGGTGGCGTCGGTCTCCGAGATCGCCTGATTCACCAGCTTGTCGATGGCGGAGTCACCGACGCGGCCGTAGTTCTGGCCCGTGTCACCGGTGATGAAGATGCTCGCGCCGCTGGCGTGGTACCCGGTGCCACCCCAGAGGAACAGCGTCATGTCGTAGTTGCCCGGCGTGACGTACTGCGGGAAGAAGTCGTCGCTCGACACCGTCTTGATCGACAGCTTCACGCCGACGTCCTTGAGCTGGGCCTGCACGACCTCGGCGATCTTCTGCGAGCTCGTCGCCCCGGACGGGATCGTGATCGAGATCGAGAGGGTCTTGCCGTCCTTCTTGCGGTACGTGCCGTCGGTCTTCCACCCGTCGTCGTCCAGCAGCTTCTTCGCCTTCTCGACGTCGAAGGTGCCGTTCGGGCTCGAGTTGTCCTGGTACCCGTTGTCGGTCGCCAGGAACACGTGGTTGTTCAGCACTGGGAGCTTGTACGGCAGCGTGCCGCCGATGACCGATGCGAGGGAGTCACGGTTGATGGCGTGCTGCAGCGCCAGTCGGAGCTGCTTGTCCTTCAGGGTGCCCTGCGACGAGAAGTCGATGTGCGTGTACGACGCCGACTGGGACGCGTAGATCTTCGTGTCCTTCGCGTCCTTGACCCGCGCGTAGCGGTCCGAGGTACCCGCGGCCACCGAGTCGAGCTCCTTGTTGAGGTACGCGTCGATGTCGGCGTTGCCGTCCAGGTTCCGGAAGATCACCTTGTCGAGCTTCGGCTTGTCGCCCCACCACTTCTCGTCCGGGACGAGGGTGACCGTGCCGGCGGTCTCGTCGAGCCCCGAGACCTTGTATGGGCCGGCCGACACCGGGACCTTGTCCTTGTACCCGTTGTTGAAGCCGTCCGGCGTCCCGATGACGCTCGCCGGGTAGAGCGGGCTGAACAGCGACTTCCAGTCTGAGAACGGGGTCGAGTACTTGACGACCGCCTGGCGCTCGTCGGTGCCCTGGGTCACGGACTCGATGTCCTTCCAGCCGGTGCTGTCACCGATCTGGTAGCTCGGGTCCGTGCCGTTGTTGGCCTTCCAGAGCGCCTCGAAGTCCTTCCAGGTGATCGGCGAACCGTCGTTCCACTGGGCCTTCGGGTTGAGCGTGTAGGTAATCGTGAGCGGATCTTCGCTCGTCACCTCGGCGGACTGCAACGTGTCCTTGTCGAGCTGGGGCTTGCCGTCGGCGTCGATGACGAACGTGGCCGGCATCGTCGCCGCCTCGATGTCCGCCGCGTCCTGCAGGGTGCCGTCGAGCTCGAAGTAGTTCCACTGCGAGATCCACTGCGAGATCGGCAACCGCAGCGTGCCGCCCTGCTGGAGGTCGGAGACGGGCTTCTCGTTGATCTGGGCGCTGGACGGCAGTGTCTGCTTACCCGAGTCACCGGAGCCACCTGATCCGCCGGACCCGCCGCTGGAGCAGCCGGTGGCGACCAGGGCGAAGCCGGCGAGGGCCGCCGTCAACGCCAGGACTTTCCTGTGCTTCATGTTGTTCCCTCCGTGAAGTTGGGAACACCCTATGTCCCCCCGGCAGGGGCAGACGAGCAAGTCTGTTGCAAACGCCAATTCGTTACGCGGCGCGACCGAGCGTGTCATCTGCCGGAAACAAAAGCGGACGTATGGTGTTCCGCATGATCCGCTTCTTGGCGCGTCGACTCGTGTACTACGTCGTGCTCGTGTTCCTCGCCACGTCGCTGACGTACTTCCTCGCGTCAGCGTCCTTCAGCCCACGATCCGTCTACGCAGCCCGGAACCCCGCCCCGCCAACCGCCGTGATCGATGCGAAGCTCGACCACATCGGCGTGAACGACAAGACACCGATCGTCATCCGGTACACGCACTGGCTCGGCGACGCCGTGCAGGGCAACCTCGGTCGGACCATCCAGGACAAGAGCGTCAACGATGCGTTCTGGCCGCGGCTCGGTGTGAGCCTGCGGCTGCTGCTGGTCGGGTCCGTGATCGGCATCGTGCTCGGCGTCCTGCTCGGGGTGTGGAACGCCATCCGGCAGTACCGGTTGTCGGACCGAGTGAGCGCGATCGTCTCGATCTTCCTCATCTCGACGCCGGTGTTCCTGACCGCGGTGTTCCTGAAGATCGGAGCGACGAAGCTCAACCAGGACACCGGGAGCCAGCTCATCAACTTCACCGGTGAGGCGACGCCCGGCCTGACCGGGACGCCGTGGGACATGTTCGTCGACCGCGGGGTGCACCTCCTGCTGCCGACCATCTCGATCGCCCTCGGCCTGATCGCGATCTACAGCCGGTACCAGCGAGCGACGATGCTCGACGTGCTGGGGTCGGACTTCCTGCGGACGGCTAGAGCGAAGGGCCTGACGCGGGGGCGGGCGACGTTCAAGCACGGGCTCCGGACCGCGCTCATTCCGATGACGACCCTGTTCGCGTACGGGTTCCTCGGCATCCTGACGGGTGCGACCTTCACCGAGAAGATCTTCGGCTGGAACGGCCTCGGCGCGTGGTTCATCGACGCCGTGCAGAACAACGACGTCAACGCCGTGACCGCCTACACCCTGTTCGCGGCCGTCGTCGTGCTGCTGGCGGGCTTCCTCGCCGACACCATGACGGCGGTCCTCGACCCGCGCGTCAGGAGGGCCTGACATGACCGACACCCGCATCGAACCCGTCGACGGCGACACGATCGCGCGGGCCGACACACCGCTGCCGGGGACGCCGGCCCCCGGTCGACGTCAGCGCAACCGGTTCATCCAGACCGTCGTCCGCGTCTTCATGAACCGCGGCGCCGGCGTCGGGCTCGTCGTGATCCTCGTGCTGTTCGCGTTCGCGTTCATCGGTCCGCTCGTCAGCCCGTGGCAGTACTCGCAGATCGACTACACCGCGTTCACGACGCCGCCGAGCGCCGCCCACTGGTTCGGCACGAACGGCATCGGGCAGGACGTCTTCGCACAGACCGCCCGCGCGATGCAGAAGAGCCTGCTCATCGGCCTGCTCGTCGCGGTCTTCTCGACCGCGCTGGCCGCACTCGCCGGCGCGGCCGCCGGGTACTTCGGCGGTTGGGTCGACCGGATCGTGATGTTCTTCGTCGACGTGCTGCTCGTCCTGCCGTCGTTCCTGGTGATCGCGATCATCAGCCCGCGCATCCACGACGCGGGGTGGATCCTGCTCGTGGTGCTCATCGCCGCCTTCGGGTGGATGGTGACCGCGCGCGTTGTCCGCTCGATGACCCTCTCCGTCAAGGAGCGCGAGTTCGTCCGGGCCGCGCGCTACATGGGCATCGGTCCGTTCCGGATCATCGTTCGGCACATCCTGCCGAACGTGGCCTCGTTCCTGGTCATCGACGGCACGATCCAGGTCGGCGCCGCGGTGTTGTCCGAGACGAGCCTCAGCTACTTCGGCTTCGGCGTGCAGCCGCCCGACGTGTCGCTCGGCACCCTCATCGCGCAGAACCAGGACGCCGCGCTGACCTACCCGTGGCTGTTCTACTTCGCGGCGGGCGCCCTCGTGGTGTTCGCGATCGCGGCGAACCTGCTCGGCGACGGCCTGCGCGACGCACTCGACCCGACGTCCGCCACCGGCAAGCGCCAGAAGCGCCCGGGCCGGAAGCGTGACCAGGGACAGGCGGCCGTCGACGCGGCCACGATCACCACGCAGGCAGGGGCCGGCGCATGACCACGAGACGACACACCACGACCGACCGGACCGCCGGCACCGCCACGGTCGACGACCTCGTGCTCCGCGTCCGCGACCTCGACGTCCGGTTCCCCACCCCGCGGGGCGAGGTGCACGCCGTCCGCGGTGTGGACCTGGAACTCCGCCGGGGCGAGGTGCTCGGGATCGTCGGCGAGTCGGGGTCCGGCAAGTCGGTGACGAGCATGGCGATCCTCGGGTTGCTCCCCGACACGACGAAGGTCTCCGGCTCGATCGAGTTCGAGGGGCAGGAGCTCGTCGGCCGGAGCGACCGGCAGATGAGCAAGCTCCGCGGTGCGAAGGTCGCGATGGTCTTCCAGGACCCGCTGTCGGCCTTCACGCCGGTGTACACGATCGGCGACCAGATCGCGGAGACCGTGCTCGTGCACCGCGGCGGATCGAAGCAGGAGGCCCGCGCGCGGGCGATCGAGCTGCTGCGGCTCGTCGGCATCCCGCAGGCGGACCGCCGAGTCGACGCGTTCCCGCACGAGTTCTCCGGCGGCATGCGCCAGCGCGCCATGATCGCGATGGCGATGGCGAACGACCCCGACGTGATCCTGGCCGACGAACCGACGACCGCGCTCGACGTGACGATCCAGGCGCAGATCATCGACGTGCTCCGGACCGCCCAGCGGGAGACCGGTGCCGCGCTCGTGTTCGTCAGCCACGACCTCGGCGTGATCGCCGGTATCGCCGACCGGATCGCGGTCATGTACGCCGGCCGCGTGGTCGAGACGGCGAGTGCCGAGGAGCTGTTCGCCCGTCCGCGGATGCCGTACACGATCGGCCTCATCGGAGCGCTGCCGCGTCTGGACGAGTCGAGCGGCGAGCCGCTCGTGCCGATCCCCGGCTCCCCGCCGTCGCTCATCGGTCTCGCGGACGCGTGCCCGTTCGCCGACCGGTGCCCGCTCGCCGCAGCCGTCTGCCGGGGGTCCGAGCCGGCGCTCGCCGCCGTCGACGTGGCCGCCGGGGTGGAGGGCGAGGAGCCCGTCGACACCGTGGTCCCGCACGACGTCGCGTGCCACCGCACGGCGGAGGTCGCTCGGGCGCACGCGGACGCCGGGGCGATCTTCCACCTGCCCGAGATCCCGAGCACGGGGACGCCGGCGACCGCACCGGCCGCGCGTGCTGGTCGGGACGCGGTGGTGCGCGTGGAGGGCCTCACGAAGACGTTCCCCTTGCTCAAGGGCGCGATCTTCAAGCGCCGGGTCGGCGAGGTCTACGCGGTCGACGGGGTCGACTTGGACATCCGGAAGGGCGAAACCCTCGGTCTGGTCGGTGAGTCCGGGTCGGGCAAGTCGACGACGCTGCACCAGCTGATGGACCTCGAGCGCCCGGAACACGGCACCGTGGAGCTGTTCGGGCAGCCCGTCGTCGCGACGAAGCAGCTCCGGCAGCGCATCTCGATGGTCTTCCAGGACCCGGCGGCGAGCCTCGACCCGCGGATGACCGTTCACGACGTCGTGGCAGAACCGCTGCGGGCTGTGGGCGCCGGTGCCGACCGGATCGCGTCGCGGGTGCCGGAGCTCCTCGGGCTCGTCGGGCTCCGTGCCGCGGAGGCCGACCGGTACCCGCACGAGTTCTCCGGCGGGCAGCGCCAGCGCATCTCGATCGCCCGGGCACTCGCCACCGAACCGGAGCTCATCGTGCTCGACGAGCCGGTGTCCGCGCTCGACGTGTCGATCCAGGCGGGGGTGCTCAACCTGCTCGCCGAGCTCAAGGCGCGGCTCGGGCTGTCCTACCTGTTCGTGTCCCACGACCTGTCGGTGATCCGGCACGTCGCGGACCGCGTGAGCGTGATGTACCTCGGCCGCACGGTCGAGGAGGGTGCGGTGGACGAGGTGTTCGAGCGTCCGATGCACCCCTACACCGCGGCGCTCATGTCGGCCGTGCCGGTCCCGGACCCGGTCGTCGAGCGGAACCGCGCGACGATCCTCCTGCCCGGCGATCCGCCCAGCCCCACCGAGCGGCCCACCGGTTGCCGGTTCCGGTCGCGGTGCCCGCTGTACGCGATGCTGCCGGCGGCGCAGCAGCAGCGCTGCCGCGAGGACGCCCCGGAGAAGGTCGCGCACCGGGGCGAGCAGATCGACCACCGTGCCGCGTGCCACTACCCGGAGCAGGTCGCGGCGCTCGTCGCCTGACGCGGCGGCGCGCCGGTGCACCGCCGCACCGGTGCGCGGGGCGGCAGGCGGTCCGCGACGTGGCGGGGTCGACGGCCGGGAGGCGCGTGGCGGCCGCCACGCGCCTCCCGGCCGTCGTCGGTGGCGTCTGGCACGTCGGTGGAGCAGACGACGTCGGGTCGCGCCAGCGCTCCCGACGTCTCCTGCTCCACCGCCACCGCCACCGCCACCGCCACCGCCACCGGCTCCAGCGCCTGGACGTGCGACCGCGCAGGCGGGGGATCCCGCAGCTACCGGAACAGCTGCGGGAACGCCGCGGCGACGTACGGGTACCCGACGAACACCGCCGCGTCGAGCAGGCAGTGCGTGATCACGAGGGGGAGCAGCCGCCCCCACCGGGTGTAGATCCAGCCGAACACGATCCCCATCACGGCGTTCCCCACGAAGGCCCCGAAGCCCTGGTACAGGTGGTAGCTCCCGCGCAGGACCGCGGTGGACAGGATCACCTGCCACCGCCCCCACCCCAGCCCGCCGAGCCGCTCGTACAGGTAGCCGATCACGATGACCTCCTCCTGCAGCCCGGACCGGATCGCCGAGAGCAGCAGGACGGGGATCGTCCACCAGTACGTGTTCAGTGCCGCCGGGTCGACGTTCACCGTGAAGCCGAGCGCCCGGCCCGTGAAGTACAGCGCGAGCCCCGGGATCCCGATGCCCAGGGCGATGAGCGCCGCGCCGCCGAGGTCGGGGCGCACACGGAACCGGTCGATGCCGAGCCGGGACAGGTGCGGGCGGGTCGTGCTCCAGAGCAGGTAGCAGACGAGCGCGACCGGGGCCAGGTCGACCGCGATGCCCAGGAGCTGCCGCGCCAGGTCGACGTACTGCACGGTCGTCGTCGACTGGTTGAGCGCCGTGGACTGCTCGCCGAGCGGGGTCGTCTGCGACAGGTCGTCGATGATCTGCAGGATCGAGTACAGCGCGCTCCCGCCGAGCGACAGCATGAGGACGATCGTGATCTCGACCCACGTTCGCCGTCGGCTCATGCGCTGTACTCCTCGTGGTTGCGAACTACCGGTAGACTGGCGTGTCGGGCGTTCTGCCCGCGGGTGCCATGTGTCCACGACGACCGGCCGCCCGATCTTCTCCGAACACTTGAAGGATGTCCTGTATGGCGCTCGCCACCCGGTCCGACCTGCGCAACGTCGCCATCGTGGCACACGTCGACCACGGCAAGACCACCCTCGTCGACGCGATGCTCACGCAGACCAACTCGTTCGACGCCCACTTCGAGGGCGAAGACCGCATGATGGACTCGAACGACCTCGAGCGCGAGAAGGGCATCACCATCCTCGCGAAGAACACCTCGGTGCTCTACAACGGGAAGCACGCCGAGGAGTTCAACCCGGGCGGTCGCATCACGATCAACGTGATCGACACCCCCGGCCACGCCGACTTCGGTGGTGAGGTCGAGCGCGGCCTCTCCATGGTCGACGGTGTCGTGCTGCTCGTCGACGCGTCCGAGGGCCCGCTGCCCCAGACCCGCTTCGTGCTCCGCAAGGCGCTCGCCGCGAAGCTCCCGGTGATCCTGCTCGTCAACAAGACGGACCGCCCGGACTCCCGCATCGACGAGGTCGTCTCCGAGTCGCAGGACCTGCTCCTCGGCCTGGCCTCCGACCTGGCGGACGAGGTCGACGACCTCGACCTCGACGCGATCCTCGACGTCCCGGTGGTCTACGCCTCGGGTCGCGCGGGCGCCGCGAGCCGCAACAAGCCCGAGGACGGCTCGCTGCCCGACAACGACGACCTCGAGCCGCTGTTCGAGGCGATCCTGCAGCACGTCCCGGCCCCGAAGTACGACGACGAGCACCCCCTGCAGGCGCACGTCACGAACCTCGACGCGTCGCCGTTCCTCGGCCGCCTCGCGCTGCTCCGCATCTTCCACGGCACGATGAAGAAGGGGCAGACGGTCGCGTGGGTCAAGCACGACGGCACCGTCGCGAACGCCCGCATCACGGAGCTCCTCATCACGAAGGCGCTCGACCGCTACCCGGCCGAGTCCGCCGGCCCCGGTGACATCGTCGCCGTCGCGGGCTTCGACACGATCACGATCGGTGAGACGCTGTCCGACCCCGAGGACGTCCGTCCGCTCCCGACCATCACGGTCGACGACCCGGCCATCTCGATGACCATCGGGACGAACACGAGCCCGCTCGTCGGCAAGGTCAAGGGCCACAAGCTCACCGCCCGCATGGTCAAGGACCGCCTGGACCGCGAGCTCATCGGCAACGTCTCGCTCAAGGTGCAGGACATCGGCCGCCCGGACACCTGGGAGGTCCAGGGCCGCGGTGAGCTGGCGCTCGCCATCCTCGTCGAGCAGATGCGCCGCGAGGGCTTCGAGCTCACCGTCGGCAAGCCGCAGGTCGTCACGAAGCGCGACGAGAACGGCAAGCTCCTCGAGCCCTACGAGCACATGACGATCGACACGCCGGAGGAGCACCTCGGCGCGATCACGCAGCTCATGGCCGCGCGCAAGGGTCGCATGGAGAACATGACGAACCACGGCACCGGCTGGATCCGCATGGAGTTCATCGTGCCGTCGCGTGGCCTGATCGGCTTCCGCACGTCGTTCCTCACCGAGACCCGCGGCACCGGCATCGCGAACGCGATCTCGCACGGCTACGACGAGTGGGCCGGCCCGATCCAGACCCGCATCAACGGCTCGATCGTCTCCGACCGCGCCGGTGTCGTCACGCCGTTCGCCATCACGAACCTGCAGGAGCGCATGACGTTCTTCGTCAACCCGACGGAGGAGGTCTACGAGGGCATGGTCATCGGCGAGAACTCGCGCGCCGACGACATGGACGTGAACATCACGAAGGAGAAGAAGCTCACGAACATGCGTTCGGCGAACGCCGACTCCTTCGAGTCGATGACGCCGTCGCGCCAGCTCTCCCTCGAGGAGTGCCTGGAGTTCGCGCGCGAGGACGAGTGCGTCGAGGTCACCCCCGACCACGTCCGCATCCGCAAGGTCGAGCTCGACGCGCAGGCGCGCCAGCGCGCGTACGCCCGCCTGAAGCGCCAGGACGCGTAAGCAGGTCCGGCCTGGAGGCACTGCCTCCGTCCGACGGCCCGGTCACCTCATCGAGGTGNCCGGGCCGTCGGCGTCCGTGCCGTCCGTCCCGAGGGTTACGGTGGAGGGCGTGACCCTCGACCTCCTCTCCCTGTACCAGGACCTGCACGCCCACCCGGAGCTCGGCTTCCAGGAGCACCGCACAGCCGGCGTCGTCGCTGACCGGCTCGCCGAGCTCGGCGGCATCGACGTCACCACGGGCGTGGGCGGCACGGGGGTCGTCGGTGTGCTGTCGAACGGGGACGGCCCGGTCGTCTGGCTCCGCGCCGACATGGACGGCCTGCCCGTCCAGGAGCGCACCGGACTGCCGTACGCGAGCACCCACACCGGGCGCGACGACGAGGGCGCCGAGGTCCCGACGATGCACGCCTGCGGGCACGACATCCACGTGACGTGGCTGCTCGGCACGCTCGAACGGCTCGTCGACGCCCGTGACGCCTGGTCCGGCACCGTCGTCGGCGTGTTCCAGCCGGCGGAAGAGGTGATCTCCGGCGCCCGGGCCATGCTCGAGGACGGCCTGGTCGAGCGGTTCCCGAAGCCCGACGTCGTCCTCGGCCAGCACTCCGCGCCGGCGCCGGTCGGCGTCGTCGCGGTCGGCTCCGGTCCCGTGATGGCGTCGAGCGACCGACTGACCGTCACGTTCAACGGCCGTGGCGCGCACGGCTCGGCGCCGCAGGCCTCGCTCGACCCGATCGTCACCGCCGCGAGCGCCGTCGTGCGGCTGCAGACCGTCGTCTCGCGCGAGGTCTCGCCGTCGGACGCCGGTGTCGTCACCGTCGGCAGCTTCCACGCCGGCACCCGGCCGAACATCATCCCGGACCAGGCCGTCATCGAGATCTCGACGCGGGCCCGCAACGAGGAGACCCGGGAGCGCATCATCGCGTCGATCGAGCGCATCGTGCGTGCGGAGAGCGACGCGGGCGGCCTCCCTGCCCCGACCATCGAGCGGGCGCCGGGGGCCGAGGTCACCGTGAACGACGCCGAGGCCGCTCGGCGCGTGCTCGAGGCGCTGCAGGGCGCGGTGCCGGACGCCCGCGACCTGGAGATCGGCCTCGCGATGGCGTCCGAGGACGTCGGGCAGCTCGCCACCGCGGCCGGCGTGCCGCTCGTGTACTGGTTCACCGGGATCACCGACCCGGAGCTCTTCCGTCGCGGCGACGACGTCCCGAGCAACCACTCGCCGTTCTACGCGCCGCAGGCCGAGACCGCGATCCCGGTCGGGGTCGACGCGCTGACGGCCGCGACCCGCGCCTGGCTGTCCTGACGCGCCCCACCCGCCGGGCGTGCCCCGGTGGCGGGCAGGCGGGTTCCCAGGGAACGCACGCCGCACCTCCCGGCTGTCGCCCTAGGGTGACCGCATGCGTACGACCCGGACCCTGCTCGCCGCCGTGGCGGCGGGCATCACCCTCGCCGGTCTGACCGGCTGCTCGGCCGCCGACGTCCAGCAGGCGACCGCCCTCGGATCCTCGGTGGCCTCGACCGTCTCCGAGACGGTGCAGGGCATCGACGGCAAGGCGATCCAGGACGGGATGTCCTCGGTCGCGGGCGGCATCGACGGCGCCCTCGACGCGGCCCTCAAGGGCACGGGGGTGACCTCCGACGGCAAGGTCCCGGACGGGTTCCCGACCGCCGAGGTCCCGCTCGTCGACGGCACGGTCCTCGGCGGCGGCACCGGGCCGAACGGCTCCGGCTGGGTGGTGCAGGCCCGTGCGGGGTCGGTCGACGACTTCGCCGCGGCCGCCCAGCGCCTGGCGGACGCCGGGTACACCGAGTCCGCGAAGCGTGCGGACGCCTCGAGCGCGTTCGGGCTGTTCCGGAGCGACGCGCACCGCGTGGTGCTGACGTTCTCGAAGAGCGGGGACGGCGTCACCGCGACGTACATCGTCACCCCGCGGTAGCGAAGTAGCCTTGGCCCTGATGTCCAAGGTCCCCGCCACGCGCCCGGAGCGCGTCCTGTTCGTGCACGCCCACCCCGACGACGAGACCCTCGCCTCCGGCGGCACCATCGCCACGCTGCTCGAGCTCGGGGCCGAGGTCACCGTGCTCACCGCCACGCGGGGGGAGCAGGGCGAGGTGCTCGTGCCGGAGCTCACCGGGATCGCCGGGGACGGCCCCCGCGTCGCCGAGCACCGCGAGACCGAGATCGCCGCCGCGCTCGCCGCCCTCGGCGGTCCGGCGCACCTGTGGCTCGGCGGACCCGGCGCACGCCCGACCGATCTGGCGCCGCGGCGGTACACCGACTCCGGGATGCAGTGGGGCCCCGACGGGCGGGCGATCGCCGCCGACGACGCGCCGGCGGACTCGCTCACCGCGGCGGACCTCGGCGAGGTCGTCGACGACGTCCGGGCCGCGATCCGGTCGACCGGGGCGGACGCGGTGGTCAGCTATGCGGACGACGGCGGCTACGGCCACCCGGACCACGTGCGCGTGCACCACGCCGCCCGGTACGCCGCCCGTGCCGAGGAGGTCCCGTTCTCGATGATCGTCGACCCCGCGACGACGGAGCCCGACCTGACCGTGGACGTCGTGCCGGTCCGGGCGAAGGTCCGCGCGGCGCTCGAGCAGTACCGCTCCCAGCTGACGGTGGACCCGGCCGCGACCGACGACCCGCGGGCGCTGTCGTGGGTGATGCCGCACGGGGAGCGGCAGCACGCCCGCGACGTCGAGGCCTTCCGACACGACGCCGACCCGGTGCCCGAGACCCCCCAGACCTTCGCGGAGCTGTCCGGCCAGGGCAAGGCCGCGGCTGTCGTCGTGTCCGTGGTCGCCGGACTGCTCGCCGGCGCGCTCGGCACCGTCACCCACCAGCAGACGATCGGCGGCGTCCCGGTCGGCATGGTCATCACGACGCTCGTCGTCGTCGGGCTCGTCGTCGGCCTGCGCCTGCTGTTCCGCTCCCGGGTCCTCGTCGCAGCCGCCGGTGTCGCGGTGATCGTCGCGACCCAGGTGCTCGTGTCGGTCGGCGGACAGTCGTCCCCGCTCGTGCTCGCGAACCCCGCCGGGTACGTGTGGACGTTCGCCCCCGCGGTCATCACGCTGCTCGCCCTCGCCTGGCCGGACCTGTCCGGACTCCGGGCCGCCCGGGCCGCCGCCGAGGCGCGGGACGGTGCGCGGTCAGGGTCGGCCCTGCCCCGCGAGTAGGATCGAGAGCGCTCAGTCCGAAGGGAGCACCCGCACCGTGACCTACGTGATCGCCCAGCCCTGTGTCGACGTCAAGGACCGCGCCTGCATCGACGAATGCCCGGTCGACTGCATCTACGAGGGTGACCGGTCGCTGTACATCCACCCCGACGAGTGCGTCGACTGCGGTGCGTGTGAGCCGGTCTGCCCGGTCGAGGCGATCTACTACGAGGACGACCTCCCCGAGGAGTGGGCCGACTACTACAAGGCGAACGTCGAGTTCTTCGAGGAGGTCGGCTCGCCCGGCGGTGCCGCGAAGGTCGGTGTGATCCACAAGGACCACCCGGTCGTCCTGGCCGAACCCCCGCGCGGCTGACCGGCGACACCCCCGTGGCGCTCGACCTCCCCGACTTCCCCTGGGACCAGCTCGTCCCGTTCAAGCAGCGCGCAGCGGCGTCCGAGGGCGGCATCGTCGACCTCAGCGTCGGCTCGCCCGTCGACCCCACGCCCGAGGTCGTCCGACGGGCCCTGGCCGACGCCACCGACGCGCACGCCTACCCGCAGGTCGCGGGCACGCCGGCCCTGCGCGAGGCCATCGCCGACTGGTACGGCCGCCGGCAGGGGATCACCCTGACGCCCGACCAGGTCCTGCCGACGATCGGCTCGAAGGAGTTCATCGCGGGGCTCGCGCTGTGGCTCGGCATCGGACCCGGCGACACCGTCGTCTTCCCCGAGGCCGCGTACCCGACCTACGAGCTCGGCGCGGCCCTCGTGCGCGCCGATGCCCTCGCCGCGGACGACCCCGCGACCTGGCCGGACACGACCCGGCTCGTCTGGCTGAACTCCCCAGGCAACCCGGACGGCCGCGTGCTGTCGGTGGAGCAGCTCCGAGCCGCCGTCGCCCGCGCCCGCGAACTCGGCGCCGTCGTCGTCGGGGACGAGTGCTACGCCGAGCTCGGCTGGGAACCGCCGTACGACACCGCCCCCACGCCGTCGATCCTCGACCCCCGCGTGGTCGGGGACTCGGTGGACGGCGTCCTCAGCGTGTACTCGCTGTCGAAGCAGTCGAACCTGGCCGGGTACCGCGCCGCGTTCGTCGCCGGTGACGCCGCGGTCCTCGCCGACGTGCTCGCCGTCCGGAAGCACACCGGCATGATGCCGCCGCTGCCCGTGCAGCAGGCGATGGTCGAGGCGCTGGCCGACGACACCCACGTGCAGCAGCAGAAGGCCCGCTACCGCGCCCGACGGAACATGCTCCGACGGGCACTCGAGGACGCGGGCTTCCGGATCGACCACAGCGAGGCGGGCCTGTACCTCTGGGCGACCCGCGGCGAGCCCGCGCTCGACACCGTGTCGTGGCTCGCCGACCGCGGGATCCTCGTCGCTCCCGGCACCTTCTACGGTCCCGCGGGCGCCCAGCACGTGCGGGTCGCGCTCACCGCCACCGACGACCGGATCGCGGCGGCGGCGCAGCGTCTGGCGAGCGCCCGACGACTCGCCGGTTCCTGACCCAGCCGCGCCGGGGCGCCGCGGTCCGGACACCCCGGCGACGCGGCCGGAACGTCCACGGGACGCGGCCGGAGCGGGTCCGTCTCCGTGCACAATCCGCGGTTCCCACCAATTCCGAGGGCCCCCGTGGTGCACGACCGACAGTCCCCGCGATTAGGCTGTGCTCGTGACTGACACTGCCAACGACGCTCAGAAGACGGCCACACCGCCCACCACGCCCGTCCCCGTGAGCCCCGCCGCCGCCGAGTCAACGGAGACCGCGACGCTCACGTTCCCGGGCGGCACGGCGGAGTTGCCGATCCTGCCGAGCGTCGACGGCGCGTCGGCGATCGACATCTCGACGCTCAAGAAGCAGACCGGGCTGAACACGCTCGACTACGGCTTCGTGAACACCGGCGCCACGAAGAGCGCCATCACCTACATCGACGGCGACGAAGGGATCCTGCGCTACCGCGGGTACCCGATCGACCAGGTCGCGTCGGGCTGCACCTACCTCGAGGTCGCCTGGCTCCTGATCTACGGCGAGCTCCCCACCGCGGACGAGCTCGCCGGGTTCGACGCCCGCATCCGTCGCCACACGCTCCTGCACGAGGACCTCCGTCGCCTGTTCGACGCCCTGCCGCACTCGGCGCACCCGATGTCGGTGCTGTCCAGCGCGGTGAGCGCCCTGTCGACGTACTACGAGGACGACATGAGCGTCGACGACCCGGAGAAGGTCGAGCTGCAGACCGTCCGGCTGCTCGCCAAGCTCCCCGTCATCGCCGCCTACGCGCACAAGAAGGCGATCGGGCAGGCCTTCCTGTACCCGGACAACTCGCTGTCGTTCGTCGACAACTTCCTGCGGCTGAACTTCGGCACCATGGCCGAGACCTACGTGCCGAACCCGGTGCTGTCGAAGGCACTCGAGCGGCTGCTCATCCTGCACGAGGACCACGAGCAGAACGCCTCGACCTCGACCGTGCGCCTGGTCGGCTCGACGAAGGCGAACATGTTCGCGTCGATCTCGGCGGGCATCAACGCCCTGTACGGCCCGCTGCACGGCGGTGCGAACGAGGCCGTGCTCGAGATGCTCCAGCAGATCAAGGACTCCGGCGAGCCGGTGTCGCGCTTCGTCGAGCGGGTGAAGAACAAGGAGCGCGGGGTGAAGCTCATGGGCTTCGGACACCGCGTCTACAAGAACTACGACCCGCGCGCGAAGCTCGTCAAGGAGTCCGCGCACGAGGTCCTCGAGTCCCTCGGCGTGCAGGACGACCTGCTCGACATCGCGATGGAGCTCGAGCAGATCGCGCTCGAGGACGAGTACTTCGTCAGCCGCCGGCTCTACCCGAACGTCGACTTCTACACCGGCATCATCTACCGGGCGATGGGCTTCCCACCGCGGATGTTCACGGTCCTGTTCGCGATCGGTCGTCTGCCGGGCTGGATCGCCCAGTGGCGTGAGCTCAACAACGACCCGCTCAACAAGATCGGCCGCCCGCAGCAGCTCTACGTGGGGCACCCGGAACGGGACCTGCCGACGCGCTGACCGGTGCGTCCTGCCCGCGCACGCTGGGCAGGTGGCCGGGATGCGACGGACGGGAGGCACGTGGCGGGTCCGCCACGTGCCTCCCGTCCGTCGCCTCGTGCGCTGGGCCGGTCCCCGGCTACGCGTGCAGCGCGGTGTTGAGCTGGATGCCCTCGCCCCGTCGCTGCAGTGCCTCGACGGCACCCGTGACGGAGTTCCGGCGGAACAGCACGTTCGGCGCCCCCGAGAGCTCGGCGGCCTTCACGGTCCTGGGCGTGCCGTCCGGGTCCGGGGCGGCCCCGACCAGGACGACCTTCGTGCCGGCGGTGACGTACAGTCCAGCCTCGACCACGGAGTCGTTACCGAGCGAGATCCCGAGCCCGGCGTTCGCCCCGAGCAGGGCGCGCTCGCCGAGCGAGACCCGGTGCGTCCCGCCGCCGGACAGCGTGCCCATGATCGACGCGCCACCACCGATGTCCGTGCCGTTCCCGACGACGACGCCCTGTGAGACGCGGCCCTCGATCATCGCGTCGCCGAGGGTGCCGGCGTTGAAGTTCACGAAGCCCTCGTGCATGACGGTGGTGCCCGGCGCGAGGTGCGCTCCGAGCCGGACCCGGTTCGCGTCGCCGATGCGCACGCGGTCCGGGACGACGTAGTCGAGCAGGCGCGGGAACTTGTCGACCGCGTGCACGGCGATCCCGGCGCGCTGCAGGACCGGACGGAGCCGGGTGAGGGCGTCGGGGTGCACCGGGCCGGCGTTCGTCCACGCGACGATCGGCAGGTGTCCGAAGACACCGTCCAGGCTGATGGTGTTCGGCTGCACGTGCAGGTGGCTGAGCAGGTGCAGGCGCAGGTAGGCGTCGGGCGTGCTCGCCGGGGCGTCGTCGACCACGATCGCCGTCGTCACCGCCTCGACCCGGACGTCACGCCGCGGGTCGTCGCCGACGTGGGCGCGCAGGTCCTCCGGGAACGCGGCGTCCGCGGGGAGCTCGCCCAGGTGCGTCTCCGGGTACCAGGTGTCGAGGGTGGTGCCGTCGGCGGCGATCGTGGCGAGGCCGTGGCCCCAGGCGTGCGTGGGGCGGTCGGTGGCTGCGGGCGCGTCGGTCACGCGACCAGGGTACCGACCCGCCGGGCCCGGCCACCCGTCCAGCGGGACGGTCGCGGGGGAGGCGATCCGTGCCTCCCGGCCGGTGCCGTGGACCAGCCGACCGCAGGACGCGGCCGGTACGCTGACCGCATGCCCGAGCTGCTCGACCTCACCGCCTCGTCCATCGACATCACCCGCGTGATCTGCGACATCGAGTCGGTGTCCGGGAACGAGGGCCGCCTCGCCGACGCGATCGAGGCGACGCTCGCGCCCCTCGACCACCTCGAGGTGGTCCGCGACGGCGACGCCGTCGTGGCGCGGACGGACCTCGGTCGGGACCGCCGCGTCGTCATCGCCGGGCACATCGACACCGTGCCGCTGAACCACAACCTGCCGACCGAGTTCCGGACCACGGAGGACGGCACCGAGATCCTCTGGGGTCGCGGCACCGTGGACATGAAGGCCGGCGTCGGGGTGCAGCTCAAGCTGGCGTACGACCTCGTCGCACCGAACGTCGACGTCACCTGGGTGTTCTACGACCACGAGGAGGTCAGCGACTCGCTGAACGGCCTCGGTCGGCTCGCCCGCACCCGGCCGGAGCTGCTCGCCGGCGACTTCGCGATCCTCGGCGAGCCCTCCGGGGCGCAGATCGAGGGCGGCTGCAACGGCAACCTGCGGGCCGAGGTCCGCACGTTCGGCAAGCGCTCGCACAGCGCTCGCAGCTGGATCGGCGACAACGCCGTCCACAAGACCGCGCCGATCCTGGCCACCCTCGCCGCCTACGAGCCGCGCACGGTGACCGTCGACGGCCTCGACTACCGCGAGGGCCTGAACGCCGTCGGGATCTCCGGCGGCATCGCCGGCAACGTCATCCCGGACGAGGCGATGGTCCACGTGAACTACCGCTTCGCGCCCTCGCGCAGCGCGGACGAGGCCGTGGCCCACATCCGCGAGCTCTTCGACGGGTACGACGTGCAGATCGTCGACCTCGCCGCTGGCGCGCGTCCCGGGCTCGACGCCCCGCTCGCGCAGGACTTCGTCGCCGCGGTCGGCGGGCCGGCCCCGCGCCCGAAGTACGGCTGGACGGACGTCGCCCGGTTCTCCGCGCTCGGCGTCCCCGCCGTGAACTACGGCCCCGGCGAGCCGGTCTTCGCGCACCACGACGACGAGCAGGTCCCCGTCGACCAGATCACCGCGGTCGAGGACGGTCTGCGGCGGTGGCTGACGGCGTGACGACGGGCTCCGCGCCGGTCGTCGCGGGGCGTCGGCCGGGGGTGCGGTGGCGCGCCCGATACCGTGCCGTGCCCTGGTGGGTGCGGATCACCGTCGTGTACGTCGTCGCGCGGATCGTCACCGGGGCGATGCTCCTGGCGTACGCGGGGCAGCAGGCGGCGAACTCGTTCACGGTCCAGCACCCCTCGTACCTGTCGTTCGCCGCGATCTGGGACGGCGCCTGGTACCGGGTGATCGCCACCGGCGGCTACCCGTCGACGCTCCCGGTGGACGCCGCCGGGCACGTCACCGAGAACGCGTGGGCGTTCATGCCGGCGTACCCGTTCCTGGTCCGCGGGCTGATGCTCCTGACCGGGGCGTCGTTCGAGGCCGTCGCCGTGGTGGTCTCCCTGGTCGCCGGATGGGGTGCCGCGCTCGTGTTCCGACGGCTGCTCGGACGGTTCCTCGACGACGGCCGGGCGACGTTCGCCACGGTGCTGTTCTGCGTCGCGCCGGTGTCCGCGATGTTCCAGGTCGCGTACGCCGAGTCGATGGGGATGTTCCTGCTCCTCGTCGCCCTGCTGCTGCTCGTGGACCGGCGCTGGTGGACGATGCTGCCCGTGGTCCTGCTGCTCGGCATGACCCGCCCCACCGGACTCGCGTTCGGGTTGCTCGTGGCGCTGTTCCTGGTCGTGTGGGCCGTCCGTCCCGCCTGGGTGCGCGAGTCCGCCCGCCCGACCGTCCGCGCCGCCCTGCCGCCGCTCGTGGTCGGCGCGGTGTCCGGTCTCGTCGGGCTCGCGTGGCCGGCGATCGCCTGGGCCGTGACCGGGGTGCCGAAGGCGTACACCGACACCGAGCTCGCGTGGCGGTCGTCGTACATCGGCTGGCAGGAGCTCGTGCCGTTCACCCCGTGGGTGCAGGGCTTCGGCTGGTGGTTCCGGCAGCCGGCCGGCGGGATCCTGCTCGCCGTGGCGGTGGTCGGGTTCGCCGTCTTCGTGTTCCAGCCTGCTGCCCGCCGAGTCGGGCTCGAGCTGCGGCTCTGGGCGGTGGCGTACGTCGTGTACCTGCTCGCGGTCTTCTTCCCGCAGTCGAGCACCTGGCGCATCCTGCTGCCGATCGCGCCGCTCCTGGGCATCGTGGCGCTGCCCCGGTCACCGGTCTACCGGGTGCTCCTCGTCGCCGCGTGCCTCGTGCTGCAGTGGATGTGGCTCGACGCGTGCTGGTTGGTCGACGGCTACGACTGGACGCCGCCGTGATCGACCTCGCGGTCGTCTGACTCCTCGGCGGAGGCCGTGGCGGACGGGTCCTCGCCCGGGCGCCAGTCGGCCGCCGCGTGCACCATCGCGTTCACCGTCGCGATGAACGGCACCGCGAAGAAGGCGCCGACGACGCCCGCGATGGTGGTGCCCGCGGTGACGCCGAGCACGACGCCGAGCGGGTGCACCTTGACGGCGCTGCCGGTCAGGAACGGGTGCAGGACGTGGCTCTCCAGCTGCTGCACGACGATCACCACGGCGAGCATGATGAGCGCCGGCACCAGTCCGTTGAAGACCAGCGCGATGACCACGGCGACGATGCCGGCGACGATCGCGCCGACCACCGGGACGAACGCCCCGAAGAACACGATGACGCCGATCGGCACGGCGAGCGGCAGCCCCAGTGCGAGTGCGCCGATGACGATGCCGAGTGCGTCGGTCACCGCGACGATGAGCTGCACGCGGATGAAGCTGGTGAGGGTCTTCCACCCCGCCTGACCGGCCGCGTCGATGCGACCGCGGGAGCGCCGCGGGAAGATCCGCACGACCCACGACCAGATCCGGTGCCCGTCGATCAGCACGAAGATCGTCGTGAAGACCACGATGAACAGCCCCTCGAGCGCGTGCACCAGTCCGCTGCCCGCCTCGGCGGCGCCGGACAGGATCGACGTGGCGTGGGTCTGCAGGAACTTCGTCGCCTCCGCCAGGTACTTCGTGACCTGCGCCGAGGTGATGCCGAACGGCTCGGACGCGAGGAGGGTCTGGAAGGTCTGCACGTTGCTCGTCAGGCGTCGCTCGAGCGTCGGCAGGTCGTAGCGGACCTGCGCCGTGACGACGAGCGCCAGGATCCCGAGCACCACCACGACCGAGATGCAGGCCGTGAGCACCGCGAGCCACTTCGGCCACCGGTGTCGTTGCAGGAACGCCGAGAACGGGGCGAGCAGCGCGCAGACGAGCAGCCCGACCAGGAACGGCACCACGATGTCCTGCAGCAGGACCACCAGCGCGACGACGACGGCCAGGGCGGCCACCGTGACGAGGAAGCGCCACGAGAAGGCTCCGGCGATGCGCATGCCCGTGGGCACCGCCTCGGCGACCGGGTCGGCCTGTGGACGGAGCATGGAGCGGATTTTCGGCATTCACCAAGGTCACCACTCGGAGCCGCGAGAACGTCGCATTCCGACACCCCCAACCTGGGCGGTTTCGCAGTTGCCCCCTCGGTACGGGATAATGGGCGAGCATCTTCTGCACGAAAGGGGACATCTGATGGCAGCGATGAAGCCGAGGACCGGTGACGGGCCGATGGAGGCTGTCAAGGAGGGTCGACTCATCATCGTGCGGGTTCCGCTCGAAGGTGGAGGCCGCCTGGTGGTCTCGGTCAACGACGCCGAGGCCAAGGAACTCCACGACGCACTCGCCGAGGTCGTCTCGGCGTAGTTCCGTCGAAGCACCACCGACAGGAGGCCCGGAGCGCGTACGCTCCGGGCCTCCTGCGCGCGCGGCCGGCCGGACCCGTGCGCCCCTGCGCCTGTCGGTGCTGCCCGCCAGGATGGTGCCGTGCCCCGCACCCGCCTGCCGATCCGCCGCGTCGAGGAGTACGCGCCCGACCCGCTCCCGCGCGACGCCTGGCCCGCCACGCTCGCGCCCGTCCGGCAGCTGCTCGACGACGGGTTCGACCTGGACCCGGTGACCGTGTTCGTCGGCGACAACGGCGTCGGCAAGTCCACCCTGGTCGAGGCGATCGCGATCGCGTTCGGGATGGGACCGGAGGGCGGCTCGACGATGTCCGGTCACAGCACCCGCCCGAGCGAGTCGCAGCTGTGGGAGCACCTCGTCCTCGTGCGCGAGCCCGGTGCGGCCAAGAGCGGGTTCTTCCTGCGCGCGGAGACCATGCACGGGGTGTTCACGTACCTCGAGCAGCACGGCGGTGGTCGGCCGGAACCGGTGTTCCACGAGCGGAGCCACGGGGAGTCGTTCCTCGACTTCGTGATCGACCGGTCGCAGTGGCCCGGGCTGTGGATCCTCGACGAACCGGAGTCCGCGCTGTCGTTCTCCGGGTGCCTCGCGCTCATCGGGCTGCTGCAGTCCATCGTCGAGACCGGTCGCGGGCAGGTGCTCCTGTCCACCCACTCGCCGGTGCTCGCGGCGTTCCCGGGCGCCGCCGTCCACGAGGTCGGCCCGTGGGGGATCCGCCGGACGGCGTGGCAGGACCTTGACCTGGTCCGCGACCAGCGGGCGTTCCTCGCGGCGCCGGAGCGGTACCTGCGCCACCTGGACGCGGGCGGCCGGGACGGTCCCTAGGCGCTGACCTTCGTCATCTGCAGCAGGCCGTCGCCGGCGGGCGAGAGCGCGCTCCGCACGGCCCCGGACGTCGACACCTCGGTCAGGAGCAGTCGGAAGTCCGTGGTCGCGCGGTCCCGACGCACCGGGTCCGCCACCCGACCGCGCCACAGGGCGTGCGGCACGAGGACCGTCCCCCCGACCCGGGCGAGCCGCAGCCCGTGCTCGACGTACTCGATGACGTGCTCCGGGTCGGCGTCCACGAGCACGAGGTCGTACGACGCCTCGTTCATGCGGGGCAGGACCTGGTTCGCCCGACCGGGGATGAGCCGGACGCGAGCGGGGGCGGTACCGGCGGCGATGTAGGCGTCGCGGGCGTACTGCTGGTGGTCGACCTCGACGTCGATCGTCGTGAGCGTGGCCTCGGGCGCACCGCTCAGCAGCCAGAGACCGGACACCCCGAGCCCGGTGCCGATCTCGATGATGCTCGTGGCGCGCGACGCGGCGGCGACCACGGCGATCTGGGCGCCGATGGCGGGCGAGATCGCCTCGACCCCGAGCTCCAGGGAGTGCTCACGCGCTCGGGCGATCACCTCGGGTTCCGAGACGATGTCCTCGGCGAACTTCCAGTTCGACTCTTTCTCTGACACGCACACTCCGTTCGGAGGACAACTCTACGGGTGCGGCGCAGTGGGGACGGGTTACGCTCGTTTGCGTGTCCATCGACTTCAACAAGATCCTGATCATCGGGATCATCGCGGTGCTGCTCCTCGGTCCGCAGCGCCTGCCGATGTACGCGCAGAAGCTCGCCGAGTTCGTCAAGGCGGTGCGCCGGTTCGCGGACACCGCGAAGGACCGCATGCGGGAGGAGATGGGCCCCGAGTTCGACGACGTCGACTGGCAGAAGCTCGACCCCCGGCAGTACGACCCGCGTCGCATCATCCGCGACGCCCTCCTCGACTCCCCGTCCAGCACCGCGAGCGGCATGGCTGCGGTCGAGACCGCGCAGGTCACCGCGTCGAAGGTGCGCGCGACGGCACCGGTGGTGCCGCTCGCCGCGGGCGAGGCGGCACCCTTCGACGCGGAGGCGACCTGACGCCCGTTCCGTGACCCGGTGACGGACGGGAGGCACGGTGCCGGCTGGCGCCGCGCCTCCCGTCCGTCCGTGGGTCGCGCCGGGCCGGTCCTTCGAGCCCATCGCAACCGTCCTGGGATGCCGATCCGCGCATTGGAGGGCGGAAGGAACGGCACCCCACGCGCGGATCGGCCCCCGACGCGCAGATCGGCCTCTGATGCGCGGAACGGTCTCCGACGCGGTCAGTCCTTGGTGGCGACGACCGTGAACGTGGTGGGCAGGCGGTCGCGGTCCTCGGCCGGCCAGACCCACGAGCCGTGCCCGTCCTCCTCCATCCGGGGGCTGAAGCGCCAGGGCAGGGTGCGTCCCTCGTCGAGCATCCGCAGGCGGAGCCCGGCGCCGAGCAGGGCGTTCACGACCTCGGACAGCGGGTGCGGCCACTCGTACGTGCGGGTGTGCGCGACGGTGCCCTCGCCGGCGTAGGTGCCCGCGTCCTCCCACTGCTGGGCCGTGCCGTCCGGGAAGTACCGGTACCGTGTCACCAGCTCCGGGGCGCTCTCGTCGAGCGCGTACAGCGCCGGGTGCCCGTCACGGATGAAGAACACCCCGCCCGGCCGCAGGAGCGCTGCGACCTGCGCAGCCCAGCGGTCCAGGTCGGCGAGCCAGCAGATCGTCCCGATGCTCGTGTAGACGACGTCGAAGTCGCCGACCACGGCGGCGCGGGCGTCGAGCACGTCGGTCTCCACCCACGTGACGTCGAGGCCGAGCCGCTCCGCGAGCGCAGCGCCGGAGGCGAGTGCCGGGGCCGAGAAGTCCACGCCGGTGACGCGGGCGCCCTCTCGGGCGAGCGAGACGGTGTCGGTGCCGATGTGGCACTGCAGGTGGCAGACGTCCAGCCCGTCGAGCGAGCCGGACGGCAGCCACCTGCTGAGGACCGGCAGGTCGTCGCGCACGACGTCGGAGCGGTGCGCGGGGTCGTCGAGGGCGGCGACGTCGTAGGCGCCCTCGTGGATGGGCACCCGGTCGTCCCAGTTCGCGCGGTTGGTGTCGCGGGCGGCGTCCCAGTCGACGGTGACGTGGTCGGTGTTGCTCATGCCCGCCACGCTAGCGAACCGTTCGTCTGCCGTCCTCCGCTCGGTCGTCCGCGGTTCGCCGCTCGCCGTCGGTCAGGACAGCGAGAGCCCGAGCTTCCGGCCGGCCAGCCCGCGGCCCATCGTCGCGATCGTCGCCGCGATGTCCCGCAGGGCGACCGCCGCGGGGTCCTCGGGGGCGCCCAGGACGACCGGCAGGCCGGTGTCGCCGCCCTCGCGGAGGGGCACCGACAGCGGCACGCGACCGAGCACCGGCACGGGGACGTCCTGGCCGCGCGACAGCCGTGCGGCGGTCTCGTCGCCCCCGCCCTCGCCGAACAGGTGCAGCACGCTGCCGTCCGGCTGGACGAGCCCGGCCATGTTCTCGACGACGCCGATCACCCGCTGCCCGGTCTGGCGCGCCACCACCCCGCTGCGCTCGGCGACGTCGGCCGCGGCCGCCTGCGGCGTGGTCACGACGAGCACCTCGGCGTGGGGGAGCAGCTGCCCGACCGAGATCGCGACGTCCCCGGTTCCCGGCGGCAGGTCGAGCAGGAGCACGTCGAGGTCGCCGAACCACACGTCGGTCAGGAACTGCGCGACCGTGCGGTGCAGCATCGGTCCGCGCCAAGACACCGCGGTGGAGACGTCGTCGACGAACATCCCGATCGAGACGACCTTCACGTCGTGCGCGACCGGCGGCAGGATCATGCTGTCCACTCGGGTCGGCCGGGGCGCGACGCCGTTCGCGTCCGTCAGGCCCATCAGCCCGGGGACGCTGAACCCGTGCACGTCGACGTCGACGATCCCGACCCGCTGCCCGGCGGCGGCGAGGGCCGCGGCGAGGTTGACGGTCACGGTGGACTTGCCGACGCCGCCCTTGCCGCTCGTCACGGCGATCACCCGGGTCAGCGAGTCCGGGGTGAACTGCACGCCGCGCGGGCGGTCGCCGCGGAGCCGTTCGGTGAGCGCGGCCCGGGTCGCCGGACTCATCACGGTGACGTCGACGTCGACGTGCCGCACGCCGTCCACCGAACCGGCGGCGGCGCGCACGTCGCGTTCGATCGTGTCGGCGGCCGGGCACCCCACGATCGTGAGCTGCAGGTCGACGCGCACAGAGCCCTCCGGCTGCACGTCGACCCCGCGGATCATGTCGAGCTCCGTGACGGGCCGACGGATCTCCGGGTCGAGCACGCGGCCGAGCGCAGCGAGGACCGCTGCACCCAGACGCTCGTCCGGCTGCTGGGGGTCAGCCACGGGTCCGGGCGCTCCCCGCCTCGTCGTCGAAGGCCTCTGCGGCGTCGCGTCGGTCGAGCTCCTCGAGCAGCGAGCGGATCTCGGCGCGGATGAAGTCCTTCGACGCCATCTCCCGCATCGCCAGGCGGAGGGCGACGACCTCGCGGGCGAGGTACTCGGTGTCCGCCAGGTTCCGCTCGGCGCGCTGCCGGTCCTGCTCGAACTGCACCCGGTCGCGGTCGTCCTGCCGGTTCTGCGCGAGCAGGATGAGCGGCGCCGCGTACGACGCCTGCAGGGACAGCACGAGCGTCAGGGCCGTGAATCCGATCGAGGCCGAGTCGAACTGCCAGTTCGCCGGGGCGACCGAGTTGTAGATCATCCAGACGGCACAGAACAGCGTCAGGCCGACGAGGAACCAGGGCGTGCCCATCGCGCGGGCGATGCCCTCGGTCGCACGACCGAAGGTGTCGCCTCGGCCACGGCGGCGGGTCGGGAGCACGCGCGTGCGCATGCCCTTCGGCGAGTCCAGGCGCTCCTGGCGGGAGTCATCCGTTCGGGCCACGAGTGGTCCTCCTTCCCGTGGTCACGGGCGTCTTGCGCGGGCGTTGGCGGAGTCGCGAGGGGGAGTCTCCCTCGCCATGACTTCGCCAGTCGTCCGGCAGGACGTGGTCGAGGACGTCGTCGATCGTCACCACCCCGACCAGACGGTGGGCGTCGTCGACCACGGGGACGGACACGAGGTTGTAGGTCGCCATCACCCGCGTGACCTCGGCGGCGCTCGCGTCGACGCGCACCGGTTCGGTCTGCTGGTCGATGAGCGTGCCGAGGCGCTCGTTCGGCGGGTAGCGGAGCATGCGCTGGAAGTGCACGAGCCCGAGGAACCGGCCGGTCGGCGGCTCGTACGGGGGGAGCGTCACGCAGACGCTCGCTCCGAGGGCCGGGGCGAGCTCGTGCCGACGGATGAGCGCGAGACCCTCGGCCACGGTCGCGTCGGCGGAGACGATCACCGGCTCGGTGGTCATGAGGCCACCGGCGGTGTCCGGCTCGTACTCCAGGAGCATGCGGACGTCCTGCGCCTCCTCCGGCTCCATGAGCTGCAGCAGGGCCTCGCTCCGGTCGTCGGGGAACTGCGCCAGCACGTCGGCGGCGTCGTCGGGCTGCATCTGGTCGAGGACGTCGGCGGCGCGGGCGTCCTCGAGCCGGGTCAGGATGTCGATGCGCTCCTGGTCGGGCATCTCCTCGAGCACGTCGGCCAGTCGGTCGTCGGGGAGCTCCTCGGCCACCTCGAACCGCCGCTCCTCGGGTAGGTCGAGCAGCGTCGACGCGAGGTCGGCCGGCAGCAGGTCGGAGTACGCGGCGATGACGTGCTCGGCGGACTGGGCCTCGCCGGGGAGCTCGTCCTCGGTGACCTCGTTCCATGTGGCGAAGGTCGTCGGCCCCTTGCCGAACGGCGACGGCGTGGTCTTCGGTTTGCGGAGGAAGAGCTGCGACACCTCCCAGTCGCCCTGCCCACGGTCCTCGATCGCGACGTCCTCGATCGTGGCGCGGGTGCGCTCCTTCTTGATGAGGACCTTGCGGCCGAGCATCTCGGCGATCACCCGGACCTCGCCGCCGCGCTGCTCGAAGCGACGCATGTTGACGAGCCCGGTCGTGATGACCTGCCCCGCGCCGATCGAGGTGATCCGCCCGATGCTCACGAAGATGCGGCGCTTGCCGGGGACCTCGACGATGAGCCCGACCACATGGGGAGGGTCGACGCGACGGTAGACGACCAGGACGTCCCGGACGCGGCCCACGCGGTCGCCCGCGGGGTCGAAGACGGAGCACCCGGCGAGGCGGGCGACGAAGACCTTCGTGGCGCTCACCCGTCCAGCGTAGTCGCTCGGCTCCCCGCGGACCGGGCAGCGGATCGGCCGCGCCTGAGCGGGTACAGATGTGCCGGTCGCCCGAGCGGTGCCCCGTCGCGCGCTCGCGGCCGGGGATCTCCCGGGAGGCGTACGTGCGATCGCAAGGTGTCCGGTGGATGATGGCTGGGTGAGCAACCAGAGCCCGTTCGCCGGACGCACCGCCCAGGCCTTCCCCACGCTCCCGCGTGGCGACGTCCTCGGGACCTACGACAGCTACCCCGACGCACAGCGCGTGGTGGCCAAGCTCGCCGAGGCCGACTTCCCGGTCGCGAAGATCGCGATCGTGGGCAACGACCTCAAGACCGTCGAACGCGTCACCGGCAAGATGACGTACGGCCGCGCCGCCGTCGCCGGTGCGCTGTCCGGTCTCTGGCTCGGCATCTTCTTCGGCATCGTCCTGACGCTGTTCTCGCCGAGCGCCGGTGGCCTGATCATCGCCGCCGCGATCATCGGTGCGGCGTTCGGCATGCTCTACGGCATCGTGTCGTTCGCGATCACGAAGCGGCAGCGCGACTTCACGAGCGTGCACCAGGTGCTCGCCACGAACTACCAGATCGTCGTCGACCCGCAGCTGACCGGTCAGGCGCAGCGGATCCTCGGCCAGCACGGGCTGGCCCCGTCGACGCACTGGAACGACGCTCCGCAGCCGGGTGCGCCCGGCACGCAGGCGCGGCCCTTCCAGGGCCAGCAGCCGTGGCGTCCGGGTCCGTCCCAGGGGTCGCCCTACGGTGGCCACGCCACGCCGCACCAGCCGGGAGGCGCGCAGCAGCCGAGTGCGTCGACTCCCGCTCCGCAGACGGATGCGCCGCGCTACGGCACGAACGACGGTCCCCGCTACGGCGAGACGCCGGAGACCGCGCAGCAGCGTCCGCCGGCCGTCGACCCCCGGGTGCCGAACGCGCGTCCGGACGAGCCGCCGCAGTACGGCGAGCGGGTGTCCGGCCAGACGCCGACCGTCCCGGCCCAGCCGGACGCGCCGCGTTCTGCTCCCGGGCAGGACGAGGCTCAGCAGCGCGACGCAGATCGGCGCGACGACCGGGCCTGAGCCGCTCCCCGGCCGTCGGTCCTACAGGACCTTCGAGTAGCAGATCGACCGCGCGGCACCGACGTAGGGACCGAAGTTCGCGATCCGGGTGAAGCCCTCGCGCTCGTAGAACCCGATCGCGCGCTTCTGCTCGTCGCCGGTCTCGAGCACGAGCGCCGGGGACCCGAGGTCGATCGCGGCCTCTTCGAGCCGGCGGAGGATCGCCGACGAGACGCCCGCGCCCCGGGACTCCGGACGCACGTACATGCGCTTGATCTCGGTGATGCCGTCCTGCACGATCCGCAGGCCGCCGCAGCCGAGCGGGGTGCCGTCGGCGTCCCGCGCGAGGAAGAACACCGCGATCGAGTCCGCCGTCGGCTTCTCGCCCGGCTCGGTGTCGCCGCCGTACGCCCGGTCGATCTCCAGGCGCTGCGCGGCACGCAGGCGCTGGGCGTCGGGGGAGTCGAAGTGCTCGACGTCGATCGCGAGCTGGTCCGTGGTCGGGACGGTCTGCTGCGCCGGCGTGGTCTGCGCCGGTGTGGTCTGCGACGGCGTGGTCTGCGACGGCGTCGACGTGGTCTGCGACGGCGTGGTCGGGGGCGTGGTCACCCGCTCAGGCTAGCGGCCGGAGCGGGCGATCCACCCCTCCACTTCCGAGGGGGTCCGGGGGATGCCGACGGACAGGTTCTCGGCGCCGTCCTCGGTCACCAGGACGTCGTCCTCGATGCGGACGCCGATGCCGCGGAACTCCTCCGGGACGGTCAGGTCGTCCTGCTGGAAGTACAGGCCGGGCTCGATCGTGAACACCATGCCGGCCTGGACGGTGCCGTCCAGGTACATCTCGCGGCGGGCCTTCGCGCAGTCGTGCACGTCCAGGCCGAGGTGGTGGCTCGTGCCGTGCACCATGTAGCGGCGGTGGAACTGGTTGTCGGGCTGCAGCGACTCCTCCGCCGTGCCCGGCAGGAAGCCCCACTCGGCGGTCTTCCGCGCGATGACCTCCATGGCCGTGGCGTGCACCTCGCGGAACGTGATGCCCGGCTTGACGATCGCGAACGCGGCGTCGGCGGCTTCGAGCACGGCCTCGTAGACCATCCGCTGCACGTCGGTGAAGGTCCCGGAGACCGGGAGGGTGCGGGTGATGTCGGCCGTGTAGAACGAGTCGACCTCGACCCCGGCGTCGATGAGGATGAGGTCGCCCGGCTGCACGGCGCCGTCGTTGCGGGTCCAGTGCAGGATGCAGGCGTGGTGCCCGGACGCGGCGATCGTGTCGTAGCCGACCGTGTTGCCGTCGGCGCGGGCGCGGCGGTTGAACGTGCCCTCGACGATGCGCTCACCGCGGGGGTGCTCGAGCACGGCGTCGAAGTCACCGATGACGTCGTCGAAGCCGGACTTCGTGGCCTGCACGGCCTTCCGGAGCTCCCGGACCTCGTAGGCGTCCTTCACGAGACGGAGCTCGGACAGGTCGCGGGACAGCACGTCGTCGGTGGCGGGGGCGGCGTCGGTCTCCGGGGCGCCGCCGACCGCGGTGCCGAGCCGGGCGTCGAGCGACCGGGTGAGCTCGTCGTCCGCGTCGCGCACGACGAGGACCGTGGCGTCGAGGTCCTGCGCGACGGCGTCGAACTCGCCGAGGTCGGCCGTCGCGATGCCGAGGTCCGCCGCGACCTCGTCGAGGGACGGACGCGGGCCGACCCAGAACTCGCCGATCTCCGGGTTCGCGTAGAACTCCTCGGAGTCGCGGCCGGCCGTCGCGCGGAAGTACAGCGTGGCGTCGTGCCCGGAGCCGTTCGGCGTCAGCACGAGGACGGAGCCGACGACGGTGTCGGTGCCCCAGCCGGTCAGGTGCGCGAAGGTCGAGTGCGGGCGGAACGGGTAGTCGCAGTCGTTCGACCGGACCTTCGCCTGGCCGGCCGGGACCACGATCGTGCGGCCGGGATGCAGCTCGGAGATCCGGGCGCGACGTTCGGCGGCGAACGCGGCCTGCTCGCGCGGCTCCGGCAGGGGGCGCTCCCGGTCGGCCCACTGCGACGCGATGTGGTCCTTGAACGTCGAGGACCCGGGGGTCGTGGAACGGTTGCTCGTCGCGCGGGGAGTCGTGTCGGCCATGCGTCCCATCATCGCACCGACCCCGCGGCCGCACCGACCCGGTCCGGCGACGACCTGGGTCCGCGGCCTGAACGGCCGTTCACGTGTCGGTACGATGAACGGGTGCCCGATCCGTTCATCGACCTGCACGCCCACTCGAGCGTGTCCGACGGCACCGAGCGGCCCGCGGAGCTCGTCGCCGCAGCCGCCGCGGCCGGGCTCGACGGCGTCGCCCTGACGGACCACGACACCACGGCCGGCTGGGACGAGGCGATCGCCGCCGTCGCCGCGCTGCCGATGACCCTGCTGCCCGGGCTCGAGCTGAGCACCCGGGTCGGGTACCGCAGCGTCCACGTGCTCGGGTACCTCGTCGACCCGACCGATCCCGGACTCGTCGCGGAGACGACCCGCATCCGCGAGGGACGGTTCGCCCGCGCCCGCCGCATGGTCGACCGGATCGGCCAGGACCACCCGATCACCTGGGACGACGTGATCGCGCAGTCCACCGACGGCGCCACGATCGGCCGCCCGCACATCGCGGACGCGCTCGTCGCCGCCGGGCTCGAGTCCGACCGGAGCGCGGCCTTCCGCGGCATCCTGCACCCGGCGTCCGGGTACTACGAACCGCACGACGCACCGTCACCGCTGCACGGGGTCGCGCTCATCCGCGCCGCGGGCGGTGTGCCCGTCATCGCGCACCCGGCGGCGTCCTCCCGCGGGATCGTCATCGACGAGCCGATGCTCCGCGAGCTCGTCGACGCCGGGCTCGGCGGCCTCGAGGTCGACCACCGCGAGAACCAGTCCCACGGCAAGCGCACCCTGCTCGACTGGGCAGCCCGCCACGACCTGTTCGTCACCGGGTCGAGCGACTACCACGGCACCGGCAAGCCGAACCGCCTCGGCGAGCACCGCACGGCCCGCGTCGCGTTCGACGCGATCGTGTCCCAGGCGACCGGCAGTGCGCCGGTGCACGGCCCGGGTTCCCGCCTGGCCTGACGCCGCCCGCCCAGCGTCGCAGGGTGGCGCCCGCCCCGTCGACGGAGCAGTCGTCGTCGGGTCGACGCGCGCCGCCCGACCGTTCCTGCTCCACGGTGGGGCGGCAGGTGGGCGGGGACGACGAAGGCCCCGTCGCGTCAGCGACGGGGCCTTGCGGACGGGAGGCGCTACTCGCCCTCGCCGGCTGCCTGCGGTGCCGAGGCGGTCGCCTCGGACCCGGCGCCGCCACTGCGGCGACGGCGACGGCGACGACGCTTCGCGGCGCCGTCGGTCGAGCTGCCCTCGCCGGCGGGCTGCGACGCCTCGGTGGTCGGGGCCGGCGCATCCGAGGACGTGGCGCGCGGGGCGGACTGCTGCGTGCCTCCAGTCCGGGTGCGGGACCGCGAACGCGAGCCGCTGCGCTCACCGGCGGGCTTGTCGGAGCGGCGCTGCTCGCCGGAACCGGCAGCGGCGGCGTGCGAGGACGCCCCGGGGAGGCGACCCTTCGTGCCGGCCGGGATGTCCAGGTCGGTGAACAGGTGCGGGGACGACGAGTAGGTCTCGACGGGCTCGGGGATGCCGAACTCGAGCGCCTTGTCGATGAGCGTCCACTTGTGCAGGTCGTCCCAGTCGACGAACGTGACCGCGATGCCGGTCTTGCCGGCACGGCCGGTGCGCCCGGCGCGGTGCAGGTACGTGTCCGGGTCGTCCGGGATCGTGTGGTTGATGACGTGCGTGACGTCGTCGACGTCGATGCCGCGGGCGGCGACGTCCGTCGCGATGAGCACGTCGCGCTTGCCGGCCTTGAAGGCGGCCATCGCGCGCTCGCGCTGCTCCTGGTTGAGGTCACCGTGCACGGCGGCAGCGTTGAAGCCGCGGTCCTTCAGCTCCTCGACGAGCTTCGCAGCGGCGCGCTTCGTGCGCGTGAAGATGACGGTCTTGCCGCGACCCTCGGCCTGCAGGATGCGGGCGATGACCTCGTCCTTGTCGAGCGAGTGCGCGCGGTAGATGACGTGCTTGATGTTCGCCTGCGTCAGGCCCTCGTCCGGGTCCGTCGCGCGGATGTGCACCGGGCGGGACATGAAGCGGCGGGCGAGCGCGACGATCGGCGCCGGCATGGTCGCCGAGAACAGCATCGTGTGACGCACGGCGGGGACGGCCTGGAAGATCCGCTCGATGTCGGACAGGAAGCCGAGGTCGAGCATGCGGTCGGCCTCGTCGAGGACGACCTCCTGCACGTGGGAGAGGTCGAGCAGGCGCTGGCGCTGCAGGTCGATCAGGCGACCCGGGGTGCCGACGACGATCTGGGCACCGGCCTTGAGCTGCTCGATCTGGCCCTCGTACGCCTTGCCGCCGTAGATCGAGACGATCGTGGTCGGGCGGTTCGAGGTGGCGAGTTCGAGGTCCTCGGTCACCTGCACCGCGAGTTCACGCGTCGGGACGACGACGAGCGCCTTGACGCCGGGCGCGGGGTCGGCCCCGAGGCGCTGGATGAGCGGGAGGCCGAAGCCGAAGGTCTTGCCGGTACCGGTCTTGGCCTGGCCGATGATGTCCTGGCCGGTGAGGGCGAGCGGGATCGTCTGCTGCTGGATCGGGAAGGGCTCGCTGATGCCCTTCGTCGCGAGCGCGTCGACGATGTCCTGCTCGATGGAGAGGTCTGCGAAAGTCAATGGATCACCTTGGTCCTGGTGGGAGTCCCGGTCAGTCTACCGGCGAGGTCGGCCCGCCCCGGTCCACGGGCGTCCGGAGCACGACTGACCGGCCCGTATGCTGTGTCCGTGGTGTCGTGGTGGAACCGGAAGCGCGCTGCGCAGCTCGCCGCCGCGTGGCTCGCGTCGCGCAACCCGCGGGGCGCCTCGCCCGTCGAACGGCTGCAGCTCGACGACGTCAGCCCCGAGCTCGACGTCTTCCTCGGGCAGGCCGCCTACCTGCAGCTCTCGCTGTACGAGACGATGGGCCGTGCCGGTGCCGCTGCGCCGACGATGTCCGGCCGCCTGGTGACCGGCGTGCTCGCCACGGCCGCCCTCGACCGGCACCGTACCCTCGTCGCCGAGATCGAGCGGTCCGGCGGCGACCCGGCTGCGCTGATGGAGCCGCACCGCGCCGCGATCGACCGCTTCCTGCTCCGCACGAGCGGGGCGGACTGGTACGAGTCGATGCTCACCGGGTACGTGACCGCGGGCATCCTCAACGACCTGTTCAGCAGCCTGCTCCGCTCCCTGCCCCTGGACGTGCGGCAGCGCCTGCGCTCCGTGTACGACGGGCGCGAGGAGCGCGCGGTCGTCGACGAGCTCGCGGCGCACATCGAGCAGGACCCCCGTGTCGGCTCGCGGCTCGCGATGTGGGGTCGTCGCCTGGTCGGGGACACGCTGCTCGTGGCGCGGTCCGCGCTCGCGTCGCACGCCCGGCAGGACCAGGCCCGGCTCGAGCCGGTGTGGACCGAGCTCATCGCGGCGCACACGCGTCGGATGGACGCGCTCGGGCTGACGGCCTAGTCGGGCGCTCGCGGCCTGGTCGAGCGTTGCTTGCCTGGCCGGTCGCCGTCGGCCTGGTCGGCCGCTGTGGTCGTGCGCTCAGGCCTTGGCGTGCTCGAAGTACGTGTCGTCGGCTGCGGAGCGGCGTCGGCCCAGCACCCACTCGGCGACGACGGCCACGAGCAGCGCACCGACGAGGGCGACGACCCAGATCCAGGTGCCGTCGTAGCGCCAGCCGGCCCAGGTCAGGGCTTCCCAGACGACCGCGGCCGCGACGCCGCCGACGACCGGGCCGAGCAGCACGCCGCGCGTCGACCGCCACGGCACCACGACGTGCGCGACGGCCCCGAGGATGAGGCCGCCGAGCACGGCGAAGAGCAGTTCCACGTCAGGCGACGAAGCCGATGCGGCGCGACTCCTCGGCGCCGACCTCGACGTAGGCCAGCGAGGCGACCGGCACGATGAAGCGACGGCCCTTCTCGTCCTTGAGCGACAGGTGCGTCGACTGCGACTCCAGGGCCTGTGCGACGGCCTGCTCGATCTCCTCGGCGGTCTGGGCGGTCTCGAACGCGATCTCGCGCGGGCTGTTGATGATGCCGATCTTGATGTCCACGTGCTCAGCGTACCCATGCGTCCCCGGGCCGGATCGACCGTTCGCCGCGGGCGCACGCGCGGGCGCGGGGACCGTGGCTGTCGGCCGTGCTCGGTAGCGTGTGGCCGTGCCCCGGACCCTGCTGACGACCACGCCAGACGACACCGACGTCGTCCAGCCGCTCGGGGCGGACCCGGCGCAGGACGCCGTCCTCGCGCTGCCGGACGGGGTCCACGCCGCGGTCCTCGGTGCGCCGGGGACCGGGAAGACCACGACGCTCGCCCGGCTCGTCGCTCGGCGCATGAACCGGTCGGACGCGGTCTCGTCGGACGGCCACGCCACGGTCGTCGCACTGACGTCGGCGCGCACCGCCGCCACGGCCCTGCGGGACCGACTGGCCGCCACGGTCGACCGGGTGGTCCCCGGAGCCCTCGCGCGCACGGTGAACTCGCTCGCCTTCCAGGTCGTCGCGCACGCGGCCGCCGCCCAGGGTCAGGACGCGCCGACGCTCCTGACCGGTGGCGAGCAGGACCGGATCATCGGTGACCTGCTCGCCGGGCACGACGCCGACGGCACCGGGCCCGCGTGGCCGGAGCCGATCACCGCGGTCGTCCGCGAGCGCGCCGGGTTCCGGACGGCGCTCCGGGACGTGATGATGCGTGCGGTGGCAGCCGGCATCGAGCCCGAGGACATGCGGGAGCTCGGGGACGAGGCCGGCCGACCCGAGTGGCGTGCGGTCGGGGACTTCGTCGATGAGTACCGCGCAGCGCTCACCGCGTTCCGCTCGACCTCGCTCGACGCGGCGGAGCTCGTCGCCTACGCCACCGCCGCGGTGCTCCGCGGGCAGGTCCCACCGAGCGTCGCGGCACTGCGGCTCGTGGTGGTGGACGACACGCAGGAGCTGGTCGAGGGCGAGGTCGCACTGCTCGGCGCGCTCGCCCGGTCCGGCACCCAGGTCGTCGCGTTCGGCGACCCGGACATCGCGTCCTCGGCGTTCCGCGGTGCTGAGCCGGACGTGCTCGGTCGGCTCGCGGTGCGCCTCGGTGTGCCCCGGGTCGAGGAGATCGTCCTCGGGACCGTGCACCGGCACCCGGCTCCGATCCGTGAGCTCGTCGGCGCCGTGACGGGCCGCATCGGGGCCGCGGCGGCCGGTCGCCAGCGGACGGCCACCGCGTCGACCACCGACGCCCGCTCCGACGCGGTGCTGCACCTCGAGGCGGGCAGCCGGTCGGCGCTCGTCGTCGCCGTGGCCCGACGCCTCCGTGAACACCGCCTGCTCGACGGGGTGCCGTGGCACCGGATGGCCGTCGTCACCCGCAGCGGTGCGGCGATCCCCGAGCTCGTCCGTGCGCTCTCCGTCGCCGAGGTCCCGGCCACCGCCGGTGCCGCTCCGGTCCGACCCCGCGACGACTCCGCCGCGCGTGCGCTCCTCGACGCGGCCGCGGTGTCGCTCGACGTCCTGCCGCTCGACGCCGACCTGGCCACCGCGTTCGCCACGGGACCGCTCGGCGGACTCGACACCCTCGCGATGCGCCGACTCCGACTCGCCCTGCGCCGCGAGGAACTCGCCGGTGGCGGGACCCGGACGGCGGACGAGCTCCTCGTCGAGGCGCTCGGGGCGCCGGAGCGGCTCGCGACCGTGGACGCCGGGTTCGCCCGTCGCGCCACCCGTCTGGCCCGCAGCCTGGTGCAGGCGCGTGCCGACGCGGACGGCGGGGCGAGCATCGAGGAGATCCTCTGGGGACTGTGGGAGCGCAGCGGGCTGGCCGGGGTCTGGGGAGGACAGTCGGCGGCGGGCGGTGCCGGTGCGGCCGAGGCCGACCGGCACCTGGACGCCGTGGTCGGGCTCTTCACCGCCGCGAAGCGCTTCGTCGAACGGACGCCGGACGCCCCGGCACGCGTCTTCGTCGACGACCTGCTGGGCGCGGACCTGCCCGAGGACTCGATCGGACCCGACCGGACCGCCGGGCGGGTCCGCGTGCTGACCCCGTCCGCGACGATCGGGCTCGAGTGCGACATCGTGGTGGTCCTCGGGCTGCAGGACGGCGTCTGGCCGAACACCCGCGTCCGGGGCAGCCTGCTCGACCCGGACGGGCTCGTGCGCGCCGCGAACGGGATCGCCCACGGTCCCGTCGACGACCGTGCCGCCGTGGTCGCCGACGAGCTGCGGCTCTTCGCCCGTGCGGTGTCCCGCGCCACCACCCAGGTCGTCGTCGGCACGGTCGCGAACGACGACGAGGCGCCGTCGCCCTTCGTCCGGCTCGTCCCGGTGCCGCCCGACCGCCAGCCCGCCGCGCACCCGCTCTCGCTCCGCGGGCTCGCCGGGTCGCTGCGGCGACGGGTCGTGACGACCGGCGACCCCGAAGCGGCATCGGCCCTCGCCCGGCTCGCCGAGGCCGAGGTGCCGGGCGCCTCGCCGGACGACTGGTACGGGCTCGCCGAGCCCACGACCGACGAACCCCTCGTCGACCTCGACGCCCCGCCGGCACCCCTGCACGAGGGCGGCGAGCCGGTCGCACCGGCGGTCTCCGTGTCGCCGTCGCGGATCGGCACGTTCGAGGAGTGCCCGGTGCACTGGTTCGTGCAGACCTTCGGCGGCGGCGCTCCGAGTCCGGCGATGGGCATCGGCACGATCGTGCACGAGACGATGGAGCACGCGACCGCCGTCGACGTCGAGTCCCTGTGGGAACGGGTCGAGGCGCGGTGGGGCGAGCTGACCTTCGAGTCACCGTGGGTCGCCGACCGCGAGCGGGCCCGGACCCGTCGGATGATCGAGGGCCTCAGCGACTACCTCCGGACCTTCGCCGGGGCGGGGCGTCGACTGCTCGGCGCGGAGACGTCCTTCGCGCTCGAGACCGGCCCGGCGCGGCTGCGGGGGAGCATCGACCGGATCGAGGTCGACCCGGACGGGCGCGTCAGCGTGGTGGACCTGAAGACCGGCCGCTCGATGCCGAGCGAGAAGAACGACATGCCCGCGCATCCGCAGCTCGGCGCGTACCAGCTCGCGGTCGAGGACGGCGCGGTCGAGGGGGTGCCGGCCGGGTCCGCGATGGCCGACGCACGACTCGTGTTCGTGCAGAACCCGCGGAGCGGCTCGGCCTACTCGGAGCGCACGCAGCACGCGTTCGACGACGAGGCGCGTGCGGCGTACCGCGAGCGGCTGCACGAGGTCGCCCGGGGCATGGCCGGCGGGACGTTCCTGGCGCGCGTCGACGACCACTGCGCCAAGGCCCGGACCGGGGTCGAGTGCCGGATCCACGTGGTGGGGGAGGTCACCTGGTGACGACGGACACGAGCGGAACGACGGACACGAGCGACGCCGGGGCGCTCCCCACCGTCGGCGCGCCCCGGACGTCTCAGCACGACGCGGACGCCATCGCCGACGCCCTCGGACGCCCCCGCCCGACCGCCCAGCAGCGCGCCGTCATCGAGTCCCCGCTCGCCCCGGCGCTCGTCGTCGCGGGCGCCGGCAGCGGCAAGACCGAGACGATGGCGTCGCGCGTCGTCTGGCTCCTCGCGAACGGCTTCGTCCGACCGGCCGAGATCCTCGGACTGACCTTCACCCGCAAGGCCGCCGGAGAGCTCTCGGTCCGGATCAACGACCGCATCCGTGCACTCGAGGACGTCGGACTGCTGGACGCCGGCGACGCGTTCGAGGCGCCGACCGTGTCGACCTACAACGCCTTCGCGAACGCGGTGTTCCGCGAGAACGCCCTGCTCGTGGGGCGGGACGGCGAGTCCCAGGTGCTCACGGAGCCGTCCGCCTGGCAGCTCGCGCGCCGGGTCGTCGTGGCCGCCCGGGACGACCGGCTGGCCGGACTCGACCGCGACGTCGACACCGTCACGGCCGCCGTCGTCGCCCTCGCCGGTGCCGTGTCCGAGCACCTGGTCGACCCGGACCGGCTCCGTCGCTTCGCCGTCGACTTCGGCGCCCTGCTCGAGCTGCCGGGCAACAACCGCGGCAACCCGTACAAGGCGGTCACCGACGCGGTGCGTGCCGTCGGGGCCCTCGAGCCACTCGTCGAGCTGGTCGAGGAGTTCCGGCGGCAGAAGGTCGACCGCGGCTTCGTCGAGTTCTCCGACCAGATCGCGCTCGCCCTCGCTGCCGCCGAGTCCGCCCCCCGCGTGGTCGAGGACCTGCGCACCCGGTTCCGCGTCGTCCTGCTCGACGAGTACCAGGACACCTCGGTGGTGCAGACGCGCTTCCTCGCCCGGCTGTTCCGGGGCCACCCGGTGATGGCGGTCGGCGACCCGCACCAGTCGATCTACGGCTTCCGCGGTGCGAGCGCGGCGAACCTCGCGCGCTTCCCGCGGGACTTCGGCGACGGTGACACCATCCCCGTCACCTTCGCGCTGTCGACGAGCTGGCGGAACCCGGTGGACGTGCTGGCCGGGGCGAACGCCGTCGTCGGGCCGCTGTCCGACGCGTCCGAGGTCGCCGTCGAGCGCCTCGCCCCGCGACCCGGTGCGGACGCGGGCACCGTCGACGTGGCCTTCCCGGAGACCCTGCCGGAGGAAGCCGACGCCGTCGCCCGATGGTTCGCCGCACGCCGCGCGGCCGACCCCGCAGGCTCGATGGCGCTCCTCCTGCGCTCACGGAAGGACCTGTCCGCGTTCACCGGCGCCCTGGCCGACCACCGCGTCCCGTTCCACGTGCTCGGCACCGGCGGACTCCTCCAACGGCCGGAGATCGTCGACCTGGTCGCCTGCCTGCGGGTGCTGCACGACCCGGCCGCCGGGAACGACCTCATCCGCCTGCTCGTCGGCGCCCGGTGGCGTGTCGGTGCCGCGGACGTCAAGGAGCTGCACGGTCTCGCGCGCTGGCTGTTCAGCCGCGACCACACCCACCAGCGACTCGACGACGACGTGACGGCGGCCTTCCGGGCGTCGGTCGCGGTCGGCGAGCACGGGTCGATCGTCGACGCCCTGGACTTCGTCGCCACCGCCCCGGACGAGCACGGCGCGCTCGCCGCGATCAGTCCGGCGGGCCGGGCCCGGATGCGCGCGCTCGGGCAGCAGCTCGCCGCACTGCGCGCCCGGGCCGCCGGCGACCTGGTCGACTTCGTCACGCTCGTCGTGCAGGAGATGCAGCTCGACGTCGAGGTCGCGGCGCACGAGCAGGGGAGCGGCGCGTTCCTGGACGCCTTCGTCGACGAGCTCGCCGGTTTCGTGACGACCGACGACCGCGCGGACCTCGGGGCGTTCCTCGGGTGGATCGACGCGGCCGCCCGGCGCGACGACATGGGGCCGCGGTCCGAGGAGCCCGAGGCCGGCACGGTCCAGATCCTGACGATCCACGGCTCGAAGGGCCTGGAGTGGGACGCGGTCGCCGTGCCCCGGCTCGTCGAGGGCGCGCTGCCGGCCCGGCCGCAGGAGGGATCATCCGGCTGGCTCGGCTTCGGACGCCTGCCGTACGAGTTCCGCGGCGACGCCGAGGAGCTCCCGCGGCTCGACTGGCGGGGACGCGCGTCGCAGAAGGAGGTCGTCGCCGCGATCGACGCCTACCGCGAGCAGGTCGCTGCACGCAACGAGGACGAGGAGCGCCGGCTCACCTACGTCGCACTCACGCGGGCTCGGCACGACCTGCTCGTGTCGGGCTCGTTCTGGGCCGGCGGTGTCCGGCCGACGGAGCCGAGTCGGTACCTGCGCGACCTGGTCGAGGCCGGGGTCGTCGACGCCGACGCGGTCCCGGACGGCACGGTGCACGAGGAGGACCCGCTCGGTACCGACGGCGCGGTCCAGTCCTGGCCGCACGCCCCGTTCGGTTCCCGGGGGACGCGGGTCGTCGCGGCGGCCGAACGGGTCCGGAACGCCAACCCGGGAGCGGCCGGCCGCTTCGCCGCGGACATCGACCTGCTGCTGGCTGAACGCCAGGCCCAGCGGTCCGCCCGGCACGCGGTCGCGATCCCGCACCGCGTGCCGGCCTCGGGCTTCAAGGACTACCTCGCGCAGCCGGAGCGCGTCGCGGAGCGGCTGCGACGACCGATGCCCGAGCGGCCGTACCGGGCGACCCGCCTGGGGACGCTCTTCCACCAGTGGGTGGAGCAGCGCGTGGCCCGCGGTGGATCGCTCGAGACGCTCGACGCCTGGGACGGCGAGCTCGACCTCGACCCCGACGAGCTCGGTGCGGCCGATGCGGACGCAGCGGTGACCGACGACGACGCCCGCCGACTCGCCACGTTCCAGGAGACGTTCTCCCGGTCCCGCTGGGCGGACCGCGTGCCCGTCGAGGTCGAGCGCGAGATCCACCTCCCGTTCCTCGGGCACAGCGTCGTCTGCAAGCTCGACGCGGTGTACGAGATCGACGGGCGCGCCGAGGTCGTCGACTGGAAGACGGGGAAGGCACCGTCCAGCGCCGACGACCTCGCGGCACGGCAGCTGCAGCTCGCGCTCTACCGTGTCGCCTACGCCGAGTTCACGGGGCGGCCGGTCGACGAGGTCGACGCGGTCTTCTACTTCGTCGCGGACGACCTCGAGGTGCGGCCGACCGACCTGCTGGACCGGGACGGGCTCGAGCGCGCCTGGCGCGCGGCGCTCGGCTGATCCGGCGCGACCCGCTGACGGACTGGAGGCGCGTGGCGGCGCCGCCACGCGCCTCCAGTCCGTCAGCCGGCCTGTTCGTCAGCCGGTCGGGCCCCGTCGGCCGGTCGGGCCCCGTCGGCCGGTCGGGCCCCGTTGGCCGGTCGGACCCCGTCGGCCGGTCGGACCCCGTTGGCCGGTCGGACCCCGTCGGCCGCTCTGGCCGTCAGCCGTGTCGGCGCTCGGTGGAGGAGAGCAGCTGCTCGACCTCGCCGATCTCCATCGTGTCCGGCGAGACCGACTGGAGCGGTGCCGCGCTCGGCGTCTGCACCGCGTCGACCAGGCGGTGCATCATCGCGACGGCGTCGTCGACGACCTCGGTGCTCTTCGCCTGGACCCCGTGCAGCAGCCACTGCGCGGTCTCGAGCTCGTGGTACACCCGAGCGCGCTGCGCGAGCTGGCGGTCCCGACCGCCACCCGCTGCCTGGTAGGCGGCGAGCACGGTGTCGAACGCGTCCGCCCGTCCGGCGAGCACCCACGCGAGGTCCTTCGCCGGGTCGCCGAGCCGGAGCTCGCCCCAGTCGAGCACGCCCGTGACGGCGTCGCCGTCGACGAGCAGGACACCGGTGCCGAGGGCGCCGTGCACGACGGTCGGCGTGAACTGCCACAGCTGCTGGTCACGGGCCGCGCCCTCCCAACGCTCCTTGAGCGCCGCCGGGACGAGCTTCGTGGCGACCGCGCGGTCCATCACGGAGACGGCCGAGCGCAGGACTTCGAACGGGGTGAGCGACGGCAGACCCGCGTCGGTGACGAAGCTCGTGGGCAGCAGGTGCACCGCGGCGACGGCGCGGCCGACCGAGGCGGCGAGCTCCGGGCGCTCGGTCAGGTCGCGGAGCGCGGGATGGGTCCCGGGCACGTACGAGGTGACGATCGCGCGGGTCGAGCCGATCGGCGCCTGGCCGCGGTACTCGGCGACGGCGAACGGCAGTCGCGTCCGGATCCCGGCGCTGAGTGCGCGGATCGCGACGAGGTCGGCGGACTGACGTGCCTCGGCCCGCTGGTTGCGCGGACGCCGGATCGCGGACAGGGTGCCGTCCGCCTCGCGCAGCACGGCGGACTCGAAGTCACCGGACGCGGCGGAACCGAGCGGTCGTGTGCCCGTCACGAGCAGGCCGGACACGGCCGTCGTCGCCAACGCGGCTAGAGTGAACTGGGATCCCGCCATGCCCCTCAGGGTAGGTCCGCGGTCGACGTGCGAGCGTGCGCCACGCTGGCCTGTGGAACCCCGGGGACGCTCCACAGGCTCCCGCCGAGAAGACCACGCCGACCCGAGGAGCAATCCGCCGTGACCGTCGAGTTCGCCGCCAGACTGCCGCTGTCCCGCAACGAACTCGACCGCGATGCGGAGTTCCGGACCACGCCCGATCTCGACCGCGTCCTGCGCGACGACCCGGCCACCCGCTGGCTGCCCGTGCACCGGGGCGAGCTCCTGCGCGAGACCGACGGTTCGCTGCGCTTCGTGCGGGCCGAGGCCGTGCCCGAGGACGCGTTGACGCTCTACCTGGGGCGGGCCGTCGCGGACGCCGCCGACGCCCCCGCGGGCACGCGCTTCGTCGCCGTGCTCGTCGACGACCGGACCGCGGCCGCGATCGAGTCGGACGACGACGCCTGGGTCAGCCTGCGCATGTTCGGCACCGAGCTGTCCGCCCGCGACCAGGGCCTCGCGGTCGAGGCGGTCGCGATGGCGAACTGGCACGCGGTGCACGGCTTCTCGCCGCGCACCGGCTCCGCGACCGAGGTCGTCACGGGGGGCTGGGTCCGCCGTGACCCCGAGGGGCACGAGCACTTCCCGCGCACCGACGCCGCGATCATCGTCGGGGTCACGGACGCGGACGACCGCATCCTGCTCGGCTCGAACGCCGCGTGGGACGTCGACCGCTACTCGTTGCTCGCCGGGTTCGTGGAGCCGGGGGAGTCGCTCGAGGACGCCGTTCGCCGCGAGGTCTGGGAGGAGTCCGGTGTCCGGGTCGAGGAGCCCGAGTACCTCGGTTCGCAGCCCTGGCCGTTCCCGGCGTCCCTGATGGTCGGCTTCCGTGCCCGGGCCGTGGACGGCGACCCGTCGACCGCGCGTCCGGACGGCGTCGAGATCCTGGACGTGCGGTGGTTCTCGCGCGACGACGTCCGGGAGCGTGCCGGGGACACCCTGCTGCTGCCGGGGCGGACGTCGATCGCCCGCGCCATCATCGAGGAGTGGTACGGCGAGCCGCTCGACTTGCCGTGAGCGGGGCGCTTCGGTGACCGGCGGCCCTGCCGTGAGCGGGACTCCGTCGTGAGCGCCGACCCGCGCGTCGCGGTCGACGGTGTCCGACCGCCGTCGCCGGACGAGCTCCTCGCCGCCCTCGACACCGAGCAGCGGACCGTCGCCCGGACGCTCCTCGGCCCGGTCGCCGTCCTCGCGGGTGCCGGCACCGGGAAGACCCGCGCCATCACCCACCGGATCGCCTACGGCGTCGCCACCGGGACGTACTCGCCGAGCCACGTCCTCGCGCTGACCTTCACCACGCGTGCCGCCGGCGAGCTGCGGTCGCGGCTCCGTGCCCTCGGCGCCGGGGCGGTGCAGGCGCGGACGTTCCACGCCGCCGCGATGGCGCAGCTCAGCTACTTCTGGCCGGACACCATCGGCGGGCACGCACCCCGGATCGTCGAGTCCAAGGGACGGGTGATCGCGCACGCCGCCGACACCGTCGGCCTGCACGTGGACACCCCGGTGCTCCGCGACCTGGCCGCCGAGGTCGAGTGGCGCAAGGTCCAGATGCTCTCCTACGACGAGTACGAGGCCGCCGCCGCGGACCGCGTGATGCCCCGCGACACCACGCCCCGCCGGGTCGTCGACCTGATGCGCGCCTACGAGCAGCTCAAGGACGACCGCCGCCAGCTGGACTTCGAGGACGTCCTGCTCGCGACGCTCGGCATGGTCGAGTCCGAGCCGCGGGTGGCGTCGTACGTGCGGCAGCAGTACCGGTTCTTCGTCGTCGACGAGTACCAGGACGTCTCGCCCGTGCAGCACGACCTGCTCCGGGCGTGGCTCGGCGGCCGGGACGACGTCTGCGTGGTCGGTGACGCCAGCCAGACGATCTACTCCTTCGCGGGCGCGTCGAGCCGCTACCTGCTCGGCTTCGGCTCGGAGTTCCCTCGTGGCTCGATCGTGCGCCTCGAGCGGAACTACCGCTCCACGCCCGAGGTCGTCCAGGCGGCCAACACCCTGATGCGCGGGCAACCGGGTGCCCTGGACCTCGTCGCGCAGACCACCGAGTCCGGACCGGCACCGGAGGTGCTCGCGTGCGTGCACGACGGCGACGAGGCGCAGACCGTGGCCCGCCGCATCGCCGAGACGGTCGCGGCCGGCGCGTCCTTCGGGGACTGCGCCGTGCTCTACCGCGTCGGGGCGCAGGCCGCCGCGCTCGAGTCGGCGCTCGGCCGTGCCGGTATCCCGTACCGCGTGCAGGGCGGCACACGGTTCTTCGACCGCCCGGAGGTCAAGCTCGCCGTGCACCACATGCGCGGCGAGGCCGTCCGCCGGACCGATGACGAGCTGACCCGTCGCGTGGGGCTCGTCCTGCAGCTGAGCGGGTGGACGCCGAGCGCGCCGGAGGGCTTCGGAGCCGTGCGCGACCAGTGGGAGGCGCTGCAGGCGATCATGACCCTGGCCGAGGAAGCGCCGGCCGGCACGACCATGCAGCAGTTCACCCAGGACCTGGTCGACCGCGCCGCGACCCACCACGAGCCCGAGCTCGACGCCGTCACCCTGGCGACCCTGCACTCGTCGAAGGGCCTGGAGTGGCCGCACGTCGTCGTGGTCGGCGCCGCCGAGGGGCTGCTGCCGATCTCGCACGCCACGACCGACGACGAGGTCGAGGAGGAGCGTCGGCTGTTCTACGTCGGTCTGACCCGTGCGCGCCGGTCCGTCACGGTGACGTGGTCCCGGCAGGGCTCCACGCGTGCCGGAGCCCGGGCACCGAGTCGGTTCCTGGCAGCGCTCGACACGCGCAGCGAGGGTGCGGCGCCACCGGCTGCACGCTGACCGACAGGTCGTCCCGGTCGAACACCACCTGGTCCGCCCGGGGGTGCTGCGTCGTCGACGGCAGGCGCTGCACGAGCATCCGCGTCGCCGCCGCGGCCACCGCCGCCGTGCGCCAGGGGGAGAGCGGCGCTGCCGGACGCCCCCAGACCTGTGCGGCCACGGCTGCCCAGGCTGGGTCGGCGTCGACGCGGGCGTACTCGACGCACTGCAGACACGGCCCGGTGCCGGGCACCACGAACGGCCCGAGCCGGACCCGTCCGTCGCCGACCACGAGCGCGAGGTGCGGCGTGCCCCGTCGGGTCCACGCCGCGCGGAGCGCCGGGTCGACGACGTGGTCGGCCACGACCAGGGCCAGCCGGGGCTCCGGCTCGGGGAGGGACACCGGCCCGCCGAGGGGCGCCGTGGTCCGGACGACGGTCACGCCCTCGCCGAGGAGCATCTCCGCGACGGTGTCGGCGAGCGGACCGGCGCCGTGCACCTCGACCCGGGCGAGGGGCTCCGGGAGCACGTCGACGACCGCTGGTGATGCCGTCCCGAGCACCCGCGCCGCGACCTCGGGTCGGCAGCCGACCGTCCGGGCGAGCGCGGCCAGGGCGTCACGCGCGGTCTCGCGGCGCAGCGCACACAGGAAACGTTCCTCGGCCGTGGTCGGCACGGGGACCACCGCGCGCGGCGGGTCGACCCCGAGCTGGACGGTCGCCGGGTCACGCCAGACGAACTCGAGGGTCGGGTCGATGCGGATGCCCATGCCCCGACGATGACGGACCCGCCACCCCGGTGGGGGCGACGGGTCCGATCTGTGGAGAAGTCGGGGTCAGCGGGACGGGGTGTCCCCGTCGGACGTCGGCGGCTCGTCGACCCCGCCCTGCTCGTCCTCGTGCGGGCGGTCGCCCGTCGAGTCCGCCAGCAGGTCGGCGAGGGCCTTGTCGAACGCGTCGTCCTCGGCCGAGCGACCCGGGTTCCGGAGCCGGAGCACGAACGCCTCCGGGTCGTCCACGTCCTCGGAGGTCGGGACGGCGTCGAAGTGCGCCCAGAGCCCGTCGCGGTCCTCGGCGCCGAGTTCCTCCGTCACGCGCTGCCACAGCGCCGCGGCCTCGCGCAGTCGGCGGGGGCGGAGCTCCAGGCCGACGAGCGTGGCGAACGCGGACTCCGCCGGGCCACCCGAGGCACGACGGCGGCGGACCATCTCGGCGATCGCGCCGGCGCGCGGCAGCCGGACGGTCGCGGCCGCGGTGACGGTGTCGACCCAGCCCTCGACGAGCGCGAGCATGGTCTCGAGCCGGGCGAGCGCTGCCTCTTGCTCGGGGGTGCGCGGCGGGATGAGGGCGCCGGACGCGAGCGCGTCGCGGAGCTGCTCCTGGTTCGTGGGGTCGATCTCGGATGCGAGTTCCTCGACGCGGTCGAACGGGATGTGGATGCCCCGCGCGTAGTCGGTGATCGACGTGATGATGTGCAGCCGGAGCCAGCGGGCGGACCGGAACAGCCGCGCGTGGGCGAGCTCCCGCACCGCGAGGTAGATCCGGACCTCGTCCTCGGGGACGTCCAGGCCCTCGGCGAACTCGGCCACGTTCTGCGGCAGGAGCGCGGCGACCTGCTCGTCGAGGAGCGGCACGCCGACGTCGCCACCGGAGACGACCTCCTTCGAGAGCTGCCCGACGACCTGCCCGAGCTGGATCGCGAACAGGGCCCCGCCCACGCCGCGCATCGCCTTCGAGACGTCGCCGAGCATCGCCTTGAGTTGCTCGGGTGCGCGCTGCTCGATGGCCTCGGTCAGGGCGTTCGCGATGCTCAGCGCGACCGGCTCGGCGATCTGCGCCCACACCGGGGTCGTCGCGGTCGCCCACTGCTCGCGCGTGAACGTGCTCGGCGTCGCGGTGAGCTCGGGGACCGAGGTCGCCTCGTCCAGCCACAGGGCCGCGACCTGGAACGCCTGGTCCGTCGCCTGCGCGGTGGCGGGGTCGACCGGGTGCTGGCCGTCGCGGGCGATGGCGGTCGCCCGCTCCGCCGCGACCGTGAAGTCGATGCCGTCGCCGCCGGACTGCGCCGCGCGCTGCAGCTGGCCCATCAGGTTCGCGACGAACGCCGGGTCGTTCGGCAGCCCCGCGGCGCCCGCGAGCTGCGACGGGTCGATCTGTCCCTCTCCGGAGAGCAGCTTGCGCAGCATCTCCTGGAAGTCGTCGTCCGGCCCCGGCTGCGGTTGATCAGGCATGCCGACTACGCTAACCGCTGCTCACGGGCACGCGCCTGGGATGCTCCCGTGGGGACGCCCGGACCGCTGCGCCCACGGCGAACAGCCCGCAAGACGACGGGCGCACGGCCCGCCAGCAGGCGGCCGCACCCTGTGGAAGGACGTCCGTGACCCTCTTCGCCCCCGCTCCCCGCCGTCGCTCGCGCGCTCGGACCGTCGGGTGGGCGTTCGTCATCGGGGCCGTGGTGCTCGGACTCCTCGCGAGCTTCCTGCCGAGCCCGTACCTCATCGAGGTGCCCGGCCCGGTGTACAACACCATCGGCACCCAGCGACAGGGGAGCGGCAAGGACGCGAAGGACGTCGAGCTCATCCAGATCGACGGCGCGCAGACGTACCCGACGTCCGGTGCGCTCGACATGCTCACCGTCGGCATCCAGGGCGACGCCACGAACCGCCCGTCCTGGACGAGCGTCGTCCGCGCACTGTTCTCGCGGTCCGAGGCGGTCATCCCGGCCAGCGCGATCTACCCGGAGGGCACGACCACCCAGCAGGTGAACGAGCAGGACGCCGCGGACATGCAGTCCTCGCAGCAGTCGGCGGTCGCCGCGGCGCTCATCCACCAGGGCGAGGAACTTCCGACCCGGCTCGAGGTCGGCTCCGTGCAGCCCGGGTCCGCGGCGGACGGCACCATCCGGAAGGGCGACGTCATCACGGCGTTCGACGGCGAGCAGCTCACCACGAACGTCGACGCCGGCACGCTGCGCGCCGCCGTGGCGAAGCACGGCACGTCCTCGCCCGCGACCGTGACGATCGAGCGGGACGGCGAGAGCCGCCAGGTCGAGGTCACCCCGCGCGACGAGCAGGGCACCGCACTCCTCGGCGTCGGCGTGACCGAGCGTTACGACTTCCCGTTCCGGGTGAAGATCGCGCTGCAGGACGTCGGCGGGCCCTCGGCCGGCATGATGTTCGCGCTCGGGATCATCGACGAGCTCACCCCCGGCAAGCTGAACGGCGGGAAGCACGTCGCGGGCACCGGCACGATCACCGCGGACGGCGAGGTGGGCGCGATCGGCGGCATCCGCCAGAAGCTCTACGGCGCGAAGGACGCGGGGGCGACGGTCTTCCTCGCACCCGCCGACAACTGCGACGAGGTCGTCGGTCACGTCCCGGCCGGGCTCGACGTCTACAAGGTCGCGACGCTCGACCAGGCCGTCACGGACCTGCAGACCATCGCCTCCGGGAAGAGCACCGCCGGGCTCGCTCGCTGCGGCTCCTGAGAACGCTGCGACCCAGGCCGGCCGTGTGCGCACCGCCACGTGCGCGCACGTCGCGATCCGCGCCTCCAGGCCGTCTGCCGGGAGGCTCGGATCACCTTCCTGAGTCCCCGTACAGTTTCACTGTCGGTGGCGACCAATAGGATCGACGCACTGACGGCCCGCCGCGCCGGGCCCGCCGGTCCGACACGTCTGGAGCACATCAAGTGACGACAACCTCGTCCACCTCGGGACCCTCTTCCTCCGGGCGGCGTTCGCCGCGGGTCCCGATCGTGGTCACGATCATCGTGCTGGCCGCACTGGTGATCGGCTTCTTCATCTTCGCCAGCCTGTACACCGACTACGCGTGGTTCTCGCAGCTCGGGTTCCAGCAGGTCCTCACCACCCGGTGGATCGCAGGCACCTCGATGTTCATCGCCGGCTTCCTGGGGATGGCCGTCCCGGTGTACGTGAGCATCGCGCTCGCGTTCCGGTTCCGGCCGGTGTACGCGAAGCTCAACTCGCAGCTCGACCGCTACCAGCAGGTGATCGAGCCGCTGCGCCGTGCGGTCATGATCGGCATCCCGGTGGTCCTCGGCGTCTTCGCCGGGCTCTCCACAGCGGGCCGCTGGAGCATGGTGCTCGAGTACTTCAACCGGACGTCGTTCGGCAAGACCGATCCCCAGTTCGGCCTGGACATCGGCTTCTACGTGTTCGAGCTGCCCTTCTGGCGTGCGATCGTGGCGTACTCGTCGGCGGTCGTGCTCATCGCCGGGATCGCGGCGCTCGCCGCGTGCTACCTGTACGGAGCCCTCCGGTTCGGCGGGCGTGAGGTCCGCATCTCCCGCGCCGCGCGCATCCAGCTCGCCGTGACCGCGGCGGTCTACGTGGCGCTGCAGGGCGTCAGCCTGTGGCTCGACCAGTACGCGGCCCTGACCAAGGACAACCCGCTCATCACGGGTGCGCAGTACACCGACGTCAACGCCGTCATCCCCGGTCGCGAGATCATGGCGGGCATCGCCGCGATCGTCGCGGTCCTGTTCGTCGTCACGGCCGTCATCGGCCGCTGGCGCATCTCGATCGTCGGCACCGGGCTGCTGCTCGTCGCGGCGATCGTCATCGGCGGCATCTACCCGTGGGTGGTCCAGCGGCTGCAGGTGAAGCCCTCGGAGCGGACCTACGAGTCGGCGTACATCGAGCGGAACATCAAGGCGACGCGGGACGCCTACGACGTCGCCGACGTGCAGGAGCAGAACTACGACGCGACGACCGAGGCGAGCTCGGGCGCCCTCGCGCAGGACGCCCAGACGACGGCGAACATCCGTCTCATCGACCCGAAGATCGTGTCGGACACCTTCAGCCAGCTGCAGCAGTACCGGCAGTACTACCAGTTCCCGAAGGAGCTGGACGTCGACCGGTACGACGTCAAGGGCCAGACCGAGGACACCGTGATCGCGGTGCGCGACATCGACCTCGACGGCCTCAGCGCCCAGGCGAACACGCAGTACAACCGGACCTTCGTCTACACGCACGGCTTCGGCGTGACCGCGGCCTACGGCAACCAGCGCGCGAGCGACGGCAAGCCGGTGTTCCTGGAGTCGGGCATCCCGTCGAACGGCGCGCTCGGCGACTACCAGGAGCGCGTGTACTTCGGCGAGACCTCGCCGCCGTACTCGATCGTCGGCGGGCCCGAGGGCTCGAAGAACATCGAGCTCGACTACCCGTCCGGCTCGGACGACGACAACGGCGGCAACGCGACCACCACCTACCGGGGCAACGGTGGTCCGAGCCTCGGCAACTTCTTCAACCGGCTCGTCTACGCGGCGAAGTTCCAGTCGGAGCAGATCCTGCTGTCGAACGCGGTCAACAAGGACTCGCAGATCCTGTACGACCGCGACCCGATCCAGCGCGTCCAGAAGGTCGCGCCGTACCTGACGCTCGACAGTGACGCCTACCCGGCGGTCGTCGACCACCGCATCCAGTGGGTCGTCGACGGGTACACCACGAGCAACGCGTACCCGTACTCGCAGAGCCAGAGCCTGTCGGACAGCATCAACGGCACGGAGTCGTCGACGTTCCGCACCGACCAGGTGAACTACATCCGGAACTCGGTCAAGGCCACGGTCGACGCCTACACGGGCAAGGTCACGCTCTACGCCTGGGACACGCAGGACCCGGTGCTCAAGACCTGGCAGAAGATCTTCCCGACGTCGATGCAGCCGGTGTCGAAGATGAGCGCCGAACTGCTCGACCACGTGCGGTACCCGACCGACCTGTTCAAGGTCCAGCGGTCGATCCTCGGCACGTACCACGTGACGAACGCGAACTCGTTCTACTCGGGTGACGACGCGTGGAACACCCCGCAGGAACCGACCTCGGGCACGAACGACGCCGACACCGCGGACACGCAGACGACGACGAACGCGCTCGGGACGCAGACCACCGCGAACCGGTCCAACCTGCAGGACCCCTACTACCTGACCATGAAGGTGCCGGGGCAGGACACCGCGTACTCGCTGTACACGACGTACATCCCGCAGCAGTCGGCCGGCGCGAACAACCGCAACGTGCTGACCGGGTACCTGGCGGTGGACTCGGACGCCGGTGGCGCCGGCAAGGGCGAGAAGGCCAGGAACTACGGCAAGCTCACGCTCCTGACGATGCCGAAGACCGACAACATCCCGGGTCCGGCGCAGGTGCAGAACCTGTTCAACGGTGACACCACCGTGTCGCAGGAGCTGAACATCCTGAAGCGGGGCAACTCGACGGTGAAGCAGGGCAACCTGCTGACCCTGCCGGTCGGCGGTGGGTTCCTCTACGTGCAGCCCGTCTACGTCCAGTCGACGTCGAGCGGTTCCTACCCGCTGCTGCAGAAGGTCCTGGTGGCCTTCGGTGACAAGATCGCGTTCGAGGACACCCTCGACGAGGCGCTCAACAGCCTGTTCGGCGGCGACTCGGGTGCCACGGCCGGCGACCAGGGCGCCGCGAACGGATCCGGGTCGGGCGACAGCGGTTCGGGCGACACCGGCTCCGGGAACTCCGGGTCGAGCGGCTCGGGGTCGACCGACACGGGCTCCGGCGCGTCCGGCTCGACCGGGGGCTCCAGCTCCGGTGGTGCGACCGACAACGCCGCGCTGCAGCAGGCCCTCGCCGACGCGAAGTCCGCGCTGCAGGATCGCCAGGACGCCTACGCGAAGAACGACCTGGTCGCTGCGGCCGAGGCCGACCAGCGCCTGCAGGAGGCCATCCAGGCCGCGACCGAGGCCGAGGGCGGGAACTGACACGCCGTGGCGGGGCACTCGATTTGTGCCCCGCCACGGGCGTGTGTAGGCTGTAAGACGTGCCGCGGGGTGGAGCAGTTCGGTAGCTCGCTGGGCTCATAACCCAGAGGTCGTAGGTTCAAATCCTGCCCCCGCAACCAAGCGACACACGAAGGCCCCGGTCCAGTCGGACCGGGGCCTTCGCCGTTCCCGGTGTCCGCCGACGCCTTCCCTCGCTACGCTCGGCGGATGGGCACCCTGACGATCGCCGCCGCGCAGTTCGCGCCTGTCGACGACCCGACCGCCAACCTCGAGACCGTCCGTCGCGCAGCCGTCGACGCCGCTCGGCGCGGAGCGGACCTGCTCGTGACCCCGGAGTACACCTCGTACTTCACCGCGGACATCGACGACCGGTTCGTCGCCGCGGCGGAGCCCCTCGACGGGCCGTTCGTCACGGGGCTGGCCGACGTCGCGCGGGAGACCGGGATCGCGATCGTCGCCGGCGTCGCGGAGGTGGGCGAGGGGGAGCGGTTCCGCAACACCCTCGTCGCCGTGCTGCCCGACGGGTCGATCGGCGCGACGTACCGCAAGGTCCACCTGTACGACGCGTTCGGCTCGCGGGAGTCCGACCGCATCGAGCCCGGCGCGACCGACCAGCTGCCGGTCGTCACCGTCCAGGGCGTCCGGGTCGGCCTCGAGACCTGCTACGACCTGCGCTTCCCCGAGGTCACGCGTCGCCTCGCCGCGGCCGAGGGCGGTGCGGCGGACGTCGTCCTCGTCCCGGCGGAGTGGGTGCGGGGTCCGGGCAAGGAACACCACTGGCGGACGCTCCTCACCGCCCGTGCCATCGAGAACACCGTGTGGGTCGTCGGTGTCGGGCAGACGCCGCCGGTGGGCATCGGTTCGTCCGTCGTGCTCGACCCCTCGGGCGTCGCGGTTGCGGCGGCAGGGGCGACACCCGGGCTGCTCGTGGCGACCGTCGACACCGCCGTGACCGACGCGGTGCGCACGGTGAACCCGTCCCTGGGCCTGCGGCGGTACGACGTCGTACCGCGCGGCTGACGTCACCGAGCGACCGCAGCTCGCGCTCAGGACCGCGTGCGGAGCGCTCCGAGCCGGTCCACGGCGTCCTCGAGCACGCTCCGGCGCTTGCAGAACGCGAACCGGACGAGGGAGCGGTAGCCCGGCGCGTGCTCGGGCCGAACGAACGCCGACACCGGCACGCCGACCACACCCGCGAGCCGGGGGAGCTCGAGGCAGAGCGCCCGGGCGTCGTCGTACCCGAGCGGCGCAGCGTCCGCGATGACGAAGTACCCGCCGTCCGGGTGCAGGACGTCGAACCCCGCCTCCCGCAGCCCCGCGGCCAGGAGCGTGTGCTTCGCACCGAGCTCGGCGGCGATCCCGTGGAACACGGTGTCCGGCAGGCGGAGTCCCGCGGCGACGGCGGGCTGGAACGGGGCGCCGTTCACGAAGGTCAGGAACTGCTTCACCGCCAGGACCGCGTCCACCAGCGGCGCGGGAGCGGTGAGCCAGCCGATCTTCCAGCCCGTGGTGCTGAAGGTCTTGCCAGCGCTCGAGATCGAGATCGTCCGCTCCGCGGCACCGGGCAGCGTCGCGATCGGCACGTGCGGGACGTCGAAGGTCAGGTGCTCGTAGACCTCGTCCGTGACGACCAGGGCGTCGTAGCGCTCGGCGAGCTCGACCACGGTCTCGAGCACCGCGCGCGGCAGCACCCGTCCGGTGGGGTTGTGCGGGGTGTTCACGAGGACGACGCGGGTGCGGTCCGAGAACGCGGCGCGTAGGACGTCCTCGTCCGGCAGGAAGTCGGGGGTCGTGAGCGGGACGGTGACGTGCGTGCCGCCCGCGAGCCGGACCAGGGCGCCGTAGGCGTCGTAGAAGGGCTCGAAGGTGATCACCTCGTCGCCGGGCTCGACGAACGCGAGCAGCGTCGCCGCGAGGGCCTCGGTGGCGCCGGCGGTGACGAGCACCTCGCGATCAGGGTCGACCGACAGGCCGTACCAGTGCGCCTGGTGCTCCGCGATCGCCGCACGCAGCTCGGCGGTGCCGCGTCCCGGCGGGTACTGGTTGACGCCGGCACGGACGGCGGCGACGGCGGCGTCGAGCACCTCGGCCGGTCCGTCCTCGTCCGGGAAGCCCTGTCCGAGGTTGATCGCACCCGTCGCCGCGGCGAGGGCGCTCATCTCGGCGAAGACCGTCGGGGCGGGCGACCCGTCGGGCCCCAGGAGCATGGCTCCCTCGGCGGCGCGGAGCCACGGTCCGGTGCGGTGCATGTGCGTCCTCCCGATGCGCCGGACGCCCTCGGTGCGCCGGGTGCACCCAACCTAGTGCGCGCGCGGACCGGATCCCGGGAACGGCTGCCCAGCGCACGCATAGGATCGCCATAGGCCGCTCGCAGCCCCAGCAGGAGCACCGCTCAGGTGGGTCCGGAAGACTGCACGAGCTTGAAAGGAGCACGTCCAGCATGACCGACACCACGCCACACGGCCGCGGCGACGACGACCGTCCCGAGGACCTCCACCGTCAGGGCTCAGCAGAGGACGCCACCCTCGGGACCGCCGACCACGGCGAGCCGGCGCGGGACGACTCCGGACAGCCGAGCGCAGCAACGGGCTCGCCCGACCACGACCACACCGACGTCATCGAACCCGGTGGTGCGAACGAGACCGACGTCCTGTCGACCTCCGGCGACCACCCGACGGACCGGTACACCGCGCCGTACCCGACGATCGCGGGCGATGCTGCCCCCACCTCCGGTGGGTACGGCTCGCACACGACGCCGTACGGCCAGCAGAGCCAGCAGGACCAGTACGGTCAGGCCCCGACGAGCCAGTACGGTCAGGCCCCGACGAGCCAGTACGGGCAGCAGAGCCAGTACGGGCACCAGAGCCAGTACGGCCAGCAGAGCCAGTACGGCCAGCAGGACCAGTACGGTCAGGCGCCCACGAGCCAGTACGGCCAGCAGAGCCAGTACGGCCAGCAGGACCAGTACGGTCAGGCCCCGACGAGCCAGTACGGCCAGCAGAGTCGGTACGGGCAGCAGCCGCGCTACGGCGAGTACGCCCAGGACAGGACGAACACCGCCGGTACGAGCGCCTACGGCTCCTCGCAGTACGCCTCCGCCGCCCAGCCCGGCTCCTCGCAGGCCCCGTCCTCGGCGACGAGCGCCTTCGGAGACGTCGACGGCTCGAACCAGCGCAACGGCCACTACTTCGGCGCGGCCCCGACGGCCGGCGACGGCACCGCGACGGCCACGAAGACGAAGGACGGGCGCAACAAGCTCGTGCTCCCGATCGTCGCCGGCCTGGTGCTCGCCGGGCTCGTCGGCGGCGGTGCGGGATGGGCCGCCGGGGCCTCGCAGGCCGGTGGTGGCACGGTCGTCGGGTCGAGTTCGTCGCAGAACGGCGGCAACCTCACGGTCAACGACTACAACAACGCCACGGTCGTCACGGCCGTCGCTGCCCAGGCCACGCCGTCGGTCGTCACGATCAACGTCTCCGCGGGCTCCGAGGGCGGCACCGGTTCCGGCGTCGTCTTCTCGAAGGACGGTTACATCGTCACGAACACCCACGTGGTGACGCTGGACGGCGACAGCGGCAACGGCACGATCACGGTGACGACCTCCGACGGCAAGATCTACCCGGCGAAGCTCGTCGGCACCGACCCGACCGTCGACCTCGCGGTGATCAAGATCGACGCGACCGACATGAAGCCGATCACGTTCGCGAACTCGTCCGACCTGAACGTCGGCGACACCGCGGTCGCCATCGGCGCACCGCTCGGCCTCTCGAACACGGTCACCGACGGCATCGTCTCGACGCTGAACCGCAGCATCCAGGTCACGTCGAGCGCACCGAGCCAGGGCGGCGACTCGAACGAGGGCGGCAACGGCAACGGCGGCCCGTTCGACTTCTGGGGCAACGGCGACAACGGCAGCAGTTCGTCGTCGAACACCACCGTCTCGCTCCCGGTCATCCAGACCGACGCGTCGATCAACCCGGGCAACTCGGGCGGTGCGCTGCTCGACTCGAAGGGCAAGCTCATCGGCATCAACGTCGCGATCGCCAGCGCCGGCAGCTCCTCGTCGTCCGAGGGACAGTCCGGCAGCATCGGCGTCGGCTTCTCGATCCCGTCGAACCTGGTGCAGCGCGTCGCGAACGAGATCAAGGACAACGGCTCCGCCACGCATGGTCTCCTCGGCGCGACGGTCGGTGACGCGGCGGAGGACGCCAGCGCCAAGCAGATGGGCGCCCTCATCAAGTCGGTCTCGTCCGGCGGCGCGGCGGCGAACGCCGGCCTGCAGAAGGGCGACGTGGTCACCAAGATCGGGTCCGCCACGGTCTCCGACGCGACCGACCTGACGGCGCAGGTGCGCTTCTTCGCCGGTGGTGCGAAGACGACGATCACCTACATCCGTGACGGCCATACGCGTGAGACGGACGTGACCCTCGGCACCTACAAGGGCTGACGCAGGTCCAGGACGGACGGGAGGCACGGTGCCAGTGGACTGGTCCCCGGATCTTGGACTGATTAGTCGGTTCGAGATCCGGGACGGTTCAGATGGGTGGCAACAGGTCGTCGTTGACGGGTGCGCAGCAGCGTTCTGCGGTGGGATGGTTCGAGCGGGGGCTGGGCGATTGGGCGGTGGCGCGTCGGCTGGACGTGTCGCGGACGCCGGTGAAACGCTTGCATCGTCGGTGGCTGCTGCATGGTCCGGAGGTGCTTGTGGGCGAATCGAGACGCTCGTACTCGTTCGAAGTCAAACGCGACCTCGTGCGCCGGTTTCTTGCCGGCGAGGACGCTGACATGTTGGCCGCCGAGGGTGGCTTGTCGTCGGTGTTGCTGCTGCGCAAGTGGGCCGGGCAGGTCCGCAAGGATGGCGAGGACGTGCTCCGGCCCCGGACGATGGGACGCCCGGCAGCGAAGCCTGAGAGCGAGTTCACCGAGGTTGAACGGTTGCGGCGAGAGAACGAGTTGCTGCGAGCGGAGAACGCGTACCTGGGAAAATTGCGGGCCTTGCAAGCCCAGCAACGGCGTCGGTGAAAGCCGTCGCGGTCGCTGCTTGCAAGGCTGATCACCGGCTCGATGATCTCCTCGGATTCGCCGGTCTTGCCCGGTCGACGTTCTTCTATCACCAGGCTCGGCAACACCGCGGTGATCGGCATGCCGACAGGGCGGCGATGATCCGGGACGTGTTCGTGGCAGCGAAGGGCCGATACGGGCACCGGCGTATCCACACGCAACTGCGCCGGTCGGGGCCGATCGCGAAGAAAACGGTGCTGGCGTTGATGCGTCGGGAACGGCTGGTCTGCCCGGTGCGGCGCCGGAAGCGGTACTCGTCCTACGGCGGTGACGTTGGCAGGATCGCGGGGAACCTGCTCGAGCGTGACTTCAGCGCCGCCGGCCCGGACCTGAAGTGGGTCACCGACGTCACCGAGTTCCGGATCGGGACGGGCAAGCTCTACCTGTCCGCGGTGCTGGACCTGTTCGATCGGCGGATCATCGCCTACCGGACCGGGACGAGCCCGAACCTGGAGCTGACCAACGGATCACTTCGCGACGCGTTGACAGCAGCACCCGGCGCGACACCGTTGGTGCACTCCGATCAGGGTGTCCATTATCAGCACCGGTCCTGGCCGAGCATCCTGGCTGCTGCCGGTGCGACACAGTCGATGTCGCGCAAGGGTAACTGCCACGACAACGCGATCATCGAGACCTTCTTCGGACACCTCAAAGCCGAGATGTTCCACCCCCGCCGCTTCACCGACACCAGCGAGCTCGGCACCGCGATCACGGACTACATGACCTGGTGGAACACCGACCGCATCCAGGAACGCCTCGAGGGCATGAGCCCGGAGCAATACCGCACCCACGCCCTCACGGCCTAACCTGAATTCACAGTCCAACAAACGGGGACCAGTTCACAGCTGGCACCGTGCCTCCCGTCCGTTCCGGTGTCGACCCGAGACGGCGCCGTACCCGCAGGAGCAGGGGAGCGGCCCGGCACGTGGGCGGCCTGGCCGCTTGATAGGCTCGGGGTCGCTCTGCGGGGCGGGCGCCGTCCGCGGTGCGCCCCGCGCACCAGTCAGGACCCCGAGGTACGCATGCAGACAGACGGACAGCCCCTGCCGGGGGTCTCGTACGTGATGCCGGTGCTGAACGAGGTGACCGAGGTGCGTGCCGCCGTCGGCAGCCTGCTCGAGCAGGACTACGCCGGCCCGTTCGAGGTCATCCTGGCACTCGGTCCGTCGATCGACGGCACGAACGAGCTCGTCGCCGAGATGAGCGCCGCCGACCCCCGGATCCGGGCGATCGAGAACCCGGTCGGTTCGACGCCCGCCGGGCTCAACGTGGCGATCCGGGCGTCCGTGCACCCCGTGGTCATCCGGGTCGACGCGCACTCGGTGCTCCCGACCGACTACACACGCGTCGCCGTCCGCGTGCTGACCGAGTCGGGCGCGGACAACGTCGGTGGGATCATGCACGCCGAGGGGCGGACGCCCTTCGAACGCGCCGTCGCCCACGCCTACGGCAGCCGCGTCGGTCTCGGGGGCACGCCCCACCACGTCGGTGGCAAGGCCGGACCGGCCGAGACCGCGTACCTCGGTGTCTTCCGGCGGGACCGGCTGTTCGAGGTCGGGCTCTTCGACGAGGGCATCAAGCGAGGACAGGACTGGGAGCTCAACCGTCGTCTGCGGCAGACCGGTGGCACCGTGTGGTTCACGCCGGAGCTGGTCGTGACCTACCGCCCTCGCCCGAGCCTGCGCCGACTCGTCCGGCAGTTCGTCGCCACGGGGCTGTGGCGCGGCGAGCTCGCCCGCCGCTTCCCGGCGAACAACGGCGTGCGCTACTTCGTGCCCCCCGCGATGGTCACGGCGGTCGCGCTCGGGCTCGTCGCCGGGGTCGTCGGCGTCGTGGGCGCCCTGCTCGGCAGCCCGCTGGCGTGGGCGATGACCGGGTTCGCCGTCCCCGCCGTGTACCTGCTCTTCGTCGTCGTCGGCTCGGTCGTCGTCGCGCGGCGCTCGGGGCTCGCGACCCTGCTCTGGCTGATCGTGGTGCTGCCGTGCATCCACGTGGGGTGGGGTGTCGGCTTCGTGGTCGGCTTCCTGACCCGGACGTCCGAACTGACCACCCACACGGGACGGTGACCTGGACCCTTGACCGACGACTCCACCGCACGCGGCTCCGCCCGTCCGACGTCCATCGCCGAGCTCCGCGCGGTCGCGCAGCCGGACGAGGTCCGTTCGCGAGCCAACGCCGAGCACTGGACCGCCTCGCTGTACCTGCGTGACGTCTCGCCGTACCTGACCTGGGTCCTGCTGAAGACCCGCGTCAGTGCCAACCAGGTCACCGGGCTGATGATCCTCGTGGGGTGGAGCACCGCCGCGGCGCTGCTCGTCCCGGGGATCTGGGGCGCGCTGCTGGCACTCGTGCTCGGGCAGCTGCAGATGCTCGTCGACTGCTGCGACGGCGAGGTCGCGCGCTGGCGGGGGACCCGGTCGCCCGCCGGGGTGTTCCTCGACAAGGTCGGGCACTACACGACCGAGGGACTGATCCCGATCGCGCTCGGTGTCCGGGCGGCGACCTGGCCGGTGCAGGGGGCTGACTGGATGTGGACCACGATCGGCTGCGCGCTCGGCCTGGTCATCGTGCTGAACAAGGCGCTCAACGACATGGTGCACGTCGCCCGCGCGAACGCCGGACTCGCGAAGCTCGTGGACCGCCGGGACGCGGGCACCGCGCCGTCCGGCCGTCGACTGGCAACGCTCCGCCGGGCCGCCCGGTTCCTGCCGTTCCACCGCCTGTACCACTCCGTCGAACTGACGCTCCTGGCGTTCGTGTTCGCGCTCGTCGCGCTCGTGGTCGGTCACCCGCTCGCCGACCGTGTGCTCGTCGGCGCGCTGCTCCCGCTCGCCGTGCTCGCCACCGCCGGGCACTTCCTGGCGATCATGTCGTCGAAGCGGGTCCGCGCGTGAGCCAGGGCACCGTCCGTCGGCACGCCGCCCCGTATCGTGGACGCCCGCGCATCGCCGTGGTGGTCCTGACGCAGGGCACCCGGCCCGCCGACCTGCGACGCGGGATCGACAGCGTGCTCGCCCAGCGGGACGTCGACCTGGACGTCGTGTGCGTCGGCAACGGCTGGGAGCCGACCGACCTGCCCGAAGGGGTCCGTGCGCTCGCGCTGCCGGAGAACCTCGGGATCCCGGCCGGACGGAACGCGGGGGCCGAGGTCGTCGACGGCGACCACGTGTTCTTCCTGGACGACGACGCCTGGGTGCCGTCGGACACCTTCCTGCGCGACGCCGTCGAGATGCTCGACCGCGACCCGTCGCTCGGCCTGGTCCAGCCGCGGGTCGTCGACCCGACCGGTGCGGCCAACCCGCGGCGCTGGGTGCCGCGCATCCGGAAGGGCGACGCCGCCGACTCGTCCCCGGTGTTCTCGGTGTGGGAGGGCGCGGTCGTCCTGCCGATGGACGTCTACCGGGCCGTCGGGGGATGGGGCGCCGAGTACTTCTACGCGCACGAGGGCATCGAGCTCGCCTGGCGTGTGTGGGATGCCGGACGCCGGGCCTGGTACGCCGGGGACCTCGTCGCGAACCACCCCGCGATCGACCCCGCTCGCCACACGGAGTACTACCGCCTGAACGCCCGGAACCGGGTCTGGCTCGCCCGACGCAACCTGCCGGCACCCCTGCGTCCGCTGTACGTGGGTTCGTGGGCAGCGATCCAGGTCGCGCGGTGGTGGCGACACCCGGCCCGCCTGCGCACCTGGTTCGCCGGCGCCCGAGAAGGCTGGACGTCGGACTGCGGGCCGACCCGCACGATGGGGTGGCTGACCGTCGCCCGCATGACGCTCGCCGGGCGCCCGCCCGTCGTCTGAGTCCGATCCGATCGCCCGAGGAGCACCATGCCGATCATCCGTGACGCCACGACCGCCGTGCGGCTCGTGCAGCGTCTCCTGCGGTCCCGTCGGAGTCGCCAGCAGCTCGCGCGCCGCCTGCGGACGCAGTCGCGACTCGCGCCGGGGTCCGTCGAGATCGCCGTGTACTTCGCGGACGGACCGGTCAACATGTACCAGGTGCGGCAGTGGTACGCCCCGCTCGCCGAGCTCGCGGCCGAGCACCCGGTCGCGATCCTGTCCCGGAGCCCCGGCACGATGCTCGCCCTGCTCGACGAGTCGCCGGTGCCGGTGGTCTACGCCCGCCAGGTCGTCGACCTCGAGCGCTTCGTCGACGAGCAGGCACCGAAGATCGTCCTGTACGTCAACCAGAACGCGCGCAACTTCCAGATGATGCGGTACGGGCGGATGTGGCACGTCTTCGTCAACCACGGCGAGAGCGACAAGATGTACATGACCACGAACCAGTTCAAGGCGTACGATTACGCCCTGATCGCCGGGGACGCCGCTCGGGACCGGCTCGCGGACGCGCTCTGGGACTACGACCTGGACCGCCGGACGATCGCCATCGGACGCCCGCAGGCCGACCACTTCGCAGGCAACGTGCCGTACCCGGAGGACGACCGGACCGTCGTGCTCTACGCCCCCACGTGGGAGGGCGACCGTGCCGCGGCCGCGTACGGGTCGATCGCGAGCCACGGCGTGGAGCTCGCCGAGCGGCTCCTGGCGTCCCCCCGGCACCGGCTCGTCTACCGTCCACACCCGCGGAGCGGCGTGCTGGACGCGGACTACCGCGCCGCCCACGAGCGGATCGTCGCCGCGATCAGCGCCGCCAACGTCGCCGACGCCACCGCGCACCACGTGTACGACGACGGCCCGGAGCTCGGCTGGCAGCTCGCCGCGGCGGACGTCGCGATCACCGACATCAGCGCCATGATCTACGACCGGCTCGCGGTCGGGAAGCCGCTGATCGTCACGCGCCCGGTGGCGAGCGGTGCGGACGTCGACGAGCGCGGGTACCTGTCGGACGCGAACTGGTTGCTCGCAGACCAGGCCGGGGACGTCGTCGCCCGGGTCGACGCCGCCGCGAACGACGCCGAAGAGCTCGCGAAGCTGCGGCACTGGGTCGAGCGGTACTTCGGGGACACCGCGCCGGGCGTCGCGACCCGACGCCTGCACGAGGCCGTCGACCGGCTCGTCGCGCGGTGGCACGAGGTCGCCGCGGAGCACCGGGCCGGCTGAGCGCTCGGCCGCGGGTCTGGGGGAGCGGTCCACCCGGCGGTCGGAGGCGCAGCCGACCGAGTGCTGTCGGGTCACGGCGCGGCGCCCCGGTACGTCAGGCCGCACGGCGGTCCCCGACCAGCGACATGCGCCACAGGTACTCGGAGCGGTCCGGGCGTCGCCAGCGGACGACGACGACACCGGTGTCCTCGGGGTCGGCGCCGAAGACCGCGATGGACAGGGACCGTCCCGGGTCGAGCTGGTTCACCGCGAGCGGCGGGCAGTACCCGTTGCCGAGGTGCGTCAGCGAGATGGCGTGGAGGGGTTCGGATCCGGTGTTCACCAGGTCGTAGCGACGAGGTGCCCGGGAACGATCGACGGTGAACGGGACTGCGTAGGCCGTGGTCGGGTGGTGCATGCCGGTCACGCTAGGGGGAGGGTCCGACGTCGGGGCCGCTCGGGCCGCGGTGGGGCTGGCGCCTGTGCAGGGGGTCGGTCGGGGGACCGGGTGTGGAGGAGGGAGCGGGTCAGACGCCGTAGTCGGCGGCGTACGCGGCGAGGGCCTTCTCGATGGTGTCGTCGAGCTGGAGACGGCCCTTGTCGAGGTACAGCCCGCGGTCGCAGAAGCGGCGCAGGTCCTTGTCGCTGTGCGAGACGAAGAACAGCGTGCGCCCGCCAGCCAGGAGCTCCTCGATGCGCTTGTAGCACTTCTCACGGAAGGCCTTGTCGCCGACGGCCAGGACCTCGTCGACGAGGATCACCGGCTCGTCGAGGCGGGAGATCACGGCGAAGGCGATGCGCACCTTCATGCCGCTCGACAGGTGCTTGTACGGGGTGTCGACGAAGTCCGCGATCTCGGCGAACGCGATGATCTCGTCGAAGGCGTCGCGGATCTCGGCCCGGTTCATCCCGTGCAGCCCGGCCGTCAGGAAGACGTTGTCGCGGACCGTCAGGTCGCCGACGAACCCGCCGGTGATCTCGATGAGCGGTGCGACACCGGCACCCACCCGCAC
>NZ_CP054593.1:2881065-2894758 GCF_013347165.1 Curtobacterium sp. Csp2 | reverse complement strand
ACGCCAGCGCCAAGCAGATGGGCGCCCTCATCAAGTCGGTCTCGTCCGGCGGCGCGGCGGCGAACGCCGGCCTGCAGAAGGGCGACGTGGTCACCAAGATCGGGTCCGCCACGGTCTCCGACGCGACCGACCTGACGGCGCAGGTGCGCTTCTTCGCCGGTGGTGCGAAGACGACGATCACCTACATCCGTGACGGCCATACGCGTGAGACGGACGTGACCCTCGGCACCTACAAGGGCTGACGCAGGTCCAGGACGGACGGGAGGCACGGTGCCAGTGGACTGGTCCCCGGATCTTGGACTGATTAGTCGGTTCGAGATCCGGGACGGTTCAGATGGGTGGCAACAGGTCGTCGTTGACGGGTGCGCAGCAGCGTTCTGCGGTGGGATGGTTCGAGCGGGGGCTGGGCGATTGGGCGGTGGCGCGTCGGCTGGACGTGTCGCGGACGCCGGTGAAACGCTTGCATCGTCGGTGGCTGCTGCATGGTCCGGAGGTGCTTGTGGGCGAATCGAGACGCTCGTACTCGTTCGAAGTCAAACGCGACCTCGTGCGCCGGTTTCTTGCCGGCGAGGACGCTGACATGTTGGCCGCCGAGGGTGGCTTGTCGTCGGTGTTGCTGCTGCGCAAGTGGGCCGGGCAGGTCCGCAAGGATGGCGAGGACGTGCTCCGGCCCCGGACGATGGGACGCCCGGCAGCGAAGCCTGAGAGCGAGTTCACCGAGGTTGAACGGTTGCGGCGAGAGAACGAGTTGCTGCGAGCGGAGAACGCGTACCTGGGAAAATTGCGGGCCTTGCAAGCCCAGCAACGGCGTCGGTGAAAGCCGTCGCGGTCGCTGCTTGCAAGGCTGATCACCGGCTCGATGATCTCCTCGGATTCGCCGGTCTTGCCCGGTCGACGTTCTTCTATCACCAGGCTCGGCAACACCGCGGTGATCGGCATGCCGACAGGGCGGCGATGATCCGGGACGTGTTCGTGGCAGCGAAGGGCCGATACGGGCACCGGCGTATCCACACGCAACTGCGCCGGTCGGGGCCGATCGCGAAGAAAACGGTGCTGGCGTTGATGCGTCGGGAACGGCTGGTCTGCCCGGTGCGGCGCCGGAAGCGGTACTCGTCCTACGGCGGTGACGTTGGCAGGATCGCGGGGAACCTGCTCGAGCGTGACTTCAGCGCCGCCGGCCCGGACCTGAAGTGGGTCACCGACGTCACCGAGTTCCGGATCGGGACGGGCAAGCTCTACCTGTCCGCGGTGCTGGACCTGTTCGATCGGCGGATCATCGCCTACCGGACCGGGACGAGCCCGAACCTGGAGCTGACCAACGGATCACTTCGCGACGCGTTGACAGCAGCACCCGGCGCGACACCGTTGGTGCACTCCGATCAGGGTGTCCATTATCAGCACCGGTCCTGGCCGAGCATCCTGGCTGCTGCCGGTGCGACACAGTCGATGTCGCGCAAGGGTAACTGCCACGACAACGCGATCATCGAGACCTTCTTCGGACACCTCAAAGCCGAGATGTTCCACCCCCGCCGCTTCACCGACACCAGCGAGCTCGGCACCGCGATCACGGACTACATGACCTGGTGGAACACCGACCGCATCCAGGAACGCCTCGAGGGCATGAGCCCGGAGCAATACCGCACCCACGCCCTCACGGCCTAACCTGAATTCACAGTCCAACAAACGGGGACCAGTTCACAGCTGGCACCGTGCCTCCCGTCCGTGACAGACGGACAGCCCCTGCCGGGGGTCTCGTACGTGATGCCGGTGCTGAACGAGGTGACCGAGGTGCGTGCCGCCGTCGGCAGCCTGCTCGAGCAGGACTACGCCGGCCCGTTCGAGGTCATCCTGGCACTCGGTCCGTCGATCGACGGCACGAACGAGCTCGTCGCCGAGATGAGCGCCGCCGACCCCCGGATCCGGGCGATCGAGAACCCGGTCGGTTCGACGCCCGCCGGGCTCAACGTGGCGATCCGGGCGTCCGTGCACCCCGTGGTCATCCGGGTCGACGCGCACTCGGTGCTCCCGACCGACTACACACGCGTCGCCGTCCGCGTGCTGACCGAGTCGGGCGCGGACAACGTCGGTGGGATCATGCACGCCGAGGGGCGGACGCCCTTCGAACGCGCCGTCGCCCACGCCTACGGCAGCCGCGTCGGTCTCGGGGGCACGCCCCACCACGTCGGTGGCAAGGCCGGACCGGCCGAGACCGCGTACCTCGGTGTCTTCCGGCGGGACCGGCTGTTCGAGGTCGGGCTCTTCGACGAGGGCATCAAGCGAGGACAGGACTGGGAGCTCAACCGTCGTCTGCGGCAGACCGGTGGCACCGTGTGGTTCACGCCGGAGCTGGTCGTGACCTACCGCCCTCGCCCGAGCCTGCGCCGACTCGTCCGGCAGTTCGTCGCCACGGGGCTGTGGCGCGGCGAGCTCGCCCGCCGCTTCCCGGCGAACAACGGCGTGCGCTACTTCGTGCCCCCCGCGATGGTCACGGCGGTCGCGCTCGGGCTCGTCGCCGGGGTCGTCGGCGTCGTGGGCGCCCTGCTCGGCAGCCCGCTGGCGTGGGCGATGACCGGGTTCGCCGTCCCCGCCGTGTACCTGCTCTTCGTCGTCGTCGGCTCGGTCGTCGTCGCGCGGCGCTCGGGGCTCGCGACCCTGCTCTGGCTGATCGTGGTGCTGCCGTGCATCCACGTGGGGTGGGGTGTCGGCTTCGTGGTCGGCTTCCTGACCCGGACGTCCGAACTGACCACCCACACGGGACGGTGACCTGGACCCTTGACCGACGACTCCACCGCACGCGGCTCCGCCCGTCCGACGTCCATCGCCGAGCTCCGCGCGGTCGCGCAGCCGGACGAGGTCCGTTCGCGAGCCAACGCCGAGCACTGGACCGCCTCGCTGTACCTGCGTGACGTCTCGCCGTACCTGACCTGGGTCCTGCTGAAGACCCGCGTCAGTGCCAACCAGGTCACCGGGCTGATGATCCTCGTGGGGTGGAGCACCGCCGCGGCGCTGCTCGTCCCGGGGATCTGGGGCGCGCTGCTGGCACTCGTGCTCGGGCAGCTGCAGATGCTCGTCGACTGCTGCGACGGCGAGGTCGCGCGCTGGCGGGGGACCCGGTCGCCCGCCGGGGTGTTCCTCGACAAGGTCGGGCACTACACGACCGAGGGACTGATCCCGATCGCGCTCGGTGTCCGGGCGGCGACCTGGCCGGTGCAGGGGGCTGACTGGATGTGGACCACGATCGGCTGCGCGCTCGGCCTGGTCATCGTGCTGAACAAGGCGCTCAACGACATGGTGCACGTCGCCCGCGCGAACGCCGGACTCGCGAAGCTCGTGGACCGCCGGGACGCGGGCACCGCGCCGTCCGGCCGTCGACTGGCAACGCTCCGCCGGGCCGCCCGGTTCCTGCCGTTCCACCGCCTGTACCACTCCGTCGAACTGACGCTCCTGGCGTTCGTGTTCGCGCTCGTCGCGCTCGTGGTCGGTCACCCGCTCGCCGACCGTGTGCTCGTCGGCGCGCTGCTCCCGCTCGCCGTGCTCGCCACCGCCGGGCACTTCCTGGCGATCATGTCGTCGAAGCGGGTCCGCGCGTGAGCCAGGGCACCGTCCGTCGGCACGCCGCCCCGTATCGTGGACGCCCGCGCATCGCCGTGGTGGTCCTGACGCAGGGCACCCGGCCCGCCGACCTGCGACGCGGGATCGACAGCGTGCTCGCCCAGCGGGACGTCGACCTGGACGTCGTGTGCGTCGGCAACGGCTGGGAGCCGACCGACCTGCCCGAAGGGGTCCGTGCGCTCGCGCTGCCGGAGAACCTCGGGATCCCGGCCGGACGGAACGCGGGGGCCGAGGTCGTCGACGGCGACCACGTGTTCTTCCTGGACGACGACGCCTGGGTGCCGTCGGACACCTTCCTGCGCGACGCCGTCGAGATGCTCGACCGCGACCCGTCGCTCGGCCTGGTCCAGCCGCGGGTCGTCGACCCGACCGGTGCGGCCAACCCGCGGCGCTGGGTGCCGCGCATCCGGAAGGGCGACGCCGCCGACTCGTCCCCGGTGTTCTCGGTGTGGGAGGGCGCGGTCGTCCTGCCGATGGACGTCTACCGGGCCGTCGGGGGATGGGGCGCCGAGTACTTCTACGCGCACGAGGGCATCGAGCTCGCCTGGCGTGTGTGGGATGCCGGACGCCGGGCCTGGTACGCCGGGGACCTCGTCGCGAACCACCCCGCGATCGACCCCGCTCGCCACACGGAGTACTACCGCCTGAACGCCCGGAACCGGGTCTGGCTCGCCCGACGCAACCTGCCGGCACCCCTGCGTCCGCTGTACGTGGGTTCGTGGGCAGCGATCCAGGTCGCGCGGTGGTGGCGACACCCGGCCCGCCTGCGCACCTGGTTCGCCGGCGCCCGAGAAGGCTGGACGTCGGACTGCGGGCCGACCCGCACGATGGGGTGGCTGACCGTCGCCCGCATGACGCTCGCCGGGCGCCCGCCCGTCGTCTGAGTCCGATCCGATCGCCCGAGGAGCACCATGCCGATCATCCGTGACGCCACGACCGCCGTGCGGCTCGTGCAGCGTCTCCTGCGGTCCCGTCGGAGTCGCCAGCAGCTCGCGCGCCGCCTGCGGACGCAGTCGCGACTCGCGCCGGGGTCCGTCGAGATCGCCGTGTACTTCGCGGACGGACCGGTCAACATGTACCAGGTGCGGCAGTGGTACGCCCCGCTCGCCGAGCTCGCGGCCGAGCACCCGGTCGCGATCCTGTCCCGGAGCCCCGGCACGATGCTCGCCCTGCTCGACGAGTCGCCGGTGCCGGTGGTCTACGCCCGCCAGGTCGTCGACCTCGAGCGCTTCGTCGACGAGCAGGCACCGAAGATCGTCCTGTACGTCAACCAGAACGCGCGCAACTTCCAGATGATGCGGTACGGGCGGATGTGGCACGTCTTCGTCAACCACGGCGAGAGCGACAAGATGTACATGACCACGAACCAGTTCAAGGCGTACGATTACGCCCTGATCGCCGGGGACGCCGCTCGGGACCGGCTCGCGGACGCGCTCTGGGACTACGACCTGGACCGCCGGACGATCGCCATCGGACGCCCGCAGGCCGACCACTTCGCAGGCAACGTGCCGTACCCGGAGGACGACCGGACCGTCGTGCTCTACGCCCCCACGTGGGAGGGCGACCGTGCCGCGGCCGCGTACGGGTCGATCGCGAGCCACGGCGTGGAGCTCGCCGAGCGGCTCCTGGCGTCCCCCCGGCACCGGCTCGTCTACCGTCCACACCCGCGGAGCGGCGTGCTGGACGCGGACTACCGCGCCGCCCACGAGCGGATCGTCGCCGCGATCAGCGCCGCCAACGTCGCCGACGCCACCGCGCACCACGTGTACGACGACGGCCCGGAGCTCGGCTGGCAGCTCGCCGCGGCGGACGTCGCGATCACCGACATCAGCGCCATGATCTACGACCGGCTCGCGGTCGGGAAGCCGCTGATCGTCACGCGCCCGGTGGCGAGCGGTGCGGACGTCGACGAGCGCGGGTACCTGTCGGACGCGAACTGGTTGCTCGCAGACCAGGCCGGGGACGTCGTCGCCCGGGTCGACGCCGCCGCGAACGACGCCGAAGAGCTCGCGAAGCTGCGGCACTGGGTCGAGCGGTACTTCGGGGACACCGCGCCGGGCGTCGCGACCCGACGCCTGCACGAGGCCGTCGACCGGCTCGTCGCGCGGTGGCACGAGGTCGCCGCGGAGCACCGGGCCGGCTGAGCGCTCGGCCGCGGGTCTGGGGGAGCGGTCCACCCGGCGGTCGGAGGCGCAGCCGACCGAGTGCTGTCGGGTCACGGCGCGGCGCCCCGGTACGTCAGGCCGCACGGCGGTCCCCGACCAGCGACATGCGCCACAGGTACTCGGAGCGGTCCGGGCGTCGCCAGCGGACGACGACGACACCGGTGTCCTCGGGGTCGGCGCCGAAGACCGCGATGGACAGGGACCGTCCCGGGTCGAGCTGGTTCACCGCGAGCGGCGGGCAGTACCCGTTGCCGAGGTGCGTCAGCGAGATGGCGTGGAGGGGTTCGGATCCGGTGTTCACCAGGTCGTAGCGACGAGGTGCCCGGGAACGATCGACGGTGAACGGGACTGCGTAGGCCGTGGTCGGGTGGTGCATGCCGGTCACGCTAGGGGGAGGGTCCGACGTCGGGGCCGCTCGGGCCGCGGTGGGGCTGGCGCCTGTGCAGGGGGTCGGTCGGGGGACCGGGTGTGGAGGAGGGAGCGGGTCAGACGCCGTAGTCGGCGGCGTACGCGGCGAGGGCCTTCTCGATGGTGTCGTCGAGCTGGAGACGGCCCTTGTCGAGGTACAGCCCGCGGTCGCAGAAGCGGCGCAGGTCCTTGTCGCTGTGCGAGACGAAGAACAGCGTGCGCCCGCCAGCCAGGAGCTCCTCGATGCGCTTGTAGCACTTCTCACGGAAGGCCTTGTCGCCGACGGCCAGGACCTCGTCGACGAGGATCACCGGCTCGTCGAGGCGGGAGATCACGGCGAAGGCGATGCGCACCTTCATGCCGCTCGACAGGTGCTTGTACGGGGTGTCGACGAAGTCCGCGATCTCGGCGAACGCGATGATCTCGTCGAAGGCGTCGCGGATCTCGGCCCGGTTCATCCCGTGCAGCCCGGCCGTCAGGAAGACGTTGTCGCGGACCGTCAGGTCGCCGACGAACCCGCCGGTGATCTCGATGAGCGGTGCGACACCGGCACCCACCCGCACCCGCCCCTCGTCGGGGAGCATGACCTGCGCGACGAGCTTGAGCAGGGTGGACTTGCCCTGGCCGTTCCGACCGACGACACCGATCGCCTCGCCCGGGCGGACGTCGAACGACACGCCCCGGAGCGCCCAGAACTCGTCCGCGCGCTTGCGGCGGGAGCTCCCGGCGAACAGGTCCTTGAAGCTGCGGCTCGCCCGACGGTTCCGCTTGAACCGGATGCCGGCGTCGCGCACGGAGATCACGGGGGCGGTGGTCGCCGCGCGCTCGCGGGGCTCGGTCGAGGTCATCACAGCTCCTTCAGGACGCGGTGCTCGCTGCGGCGGAACACGACCAGGCCGACCGCGAGGACGACGATCGTGACGAGGACGGACACGACCACCTCGAACCAGTTCAGCTGGTTCGGGAAGAACGCCGAGCGGTAGATGCCGAAGATGCCGCTCAGCGGGTTGAGCGCCGCGAGGTCGCGCAGCTTCTCGGGGAGCGCGGTCGTGCCGTAGATGATCGGCGACGCGTAGAAGAAGAACCGCAGCACGAGCTTCACCGCGCGCTCGAGGTCGCGGAAGAACACCACGAGCGGCGCCACGATCAGGCCGATGCCGTAGACCAGGCCGGCCTGCAGCAGGATCGCGAGCGGGTACAGGGCCAGGCCCCAGTGGACGTGCGCCCCCGTGGCGATCGCGAAGACCGCGAGCACCGGCAGGCTCAGCAGGAACTCGATGCCCTTCGACGCGTTGACGCGCGCGACCCAGATGCTCCGGGGGATGGTCGTCGAGCGGATCAGCTTTGCCTCGCTCGTGAACGCCCGGGTGGAGTCCGAGACGGCACCGGTGAACCACATCCACGGGAGCAGCGCCGACAGCAGGAACACGATGTACGGCTCTTCGCCGACCTTGCCGCGGTGGAACACCTGCGTGAAGACGAACCAGTAGATCGCCGACATGACGAGCGGGTCGAGGATCGACCAGAGGTAGCCGAGCGCGGACGTCGAGTAGCGGACCCGCAGGTCGCGGGAGGTCAGCAACCACAGCGCATGCCGGTAACGGCGTACCGCGCCCCGGTTCACCAGAGGTCCGGTGGTCCGGGACGCGGTCTGCGCACTCGCTGTGGTCACGGTGTCCCTTCGGGCGGAACCGCCCAGGGGGTCATGACGGTTCAGGCGAACAGGTCGTTCGCGCGCTCGAGGTCTTCCGCGAAGTCGATCTCGACGGCGTACAGGTCGGAGATGTCGACCGGCGACCAGCGTAGCCCGTCCTCGGCGATGGCAGCCTCGATGCCGCCCTCGAAGTACTCCTGGTCGTCGACGCGCCCGAGCTGACGGATGAGCGCCTGCTTGTCGGCCGACGAGACGTAGTTGATGCCGACCGCTTCGCCGAGACCGCCGACGACCTGCTTCGACAGCTTGTGGATACATCCCTGCGCGTCCACCGTGTACTTGACCTCTTCGTCGGAGACCTTCTCGGTGTTCACGCTGACGAAGGACCGGTCCTGGTCCATCATGTCCGCCGCGCGGACGAGCGCACGCGGGTCGAAGACGACGTCGCCGTTCATCCAGAGGACGCCGCCCTTGCCCGTGGCCTTGAGCGCACGGAGCAGGGACTTCGAGGTGTTCGTGGAGTCGTAGGACTCGTTGTAGACGAAGTTCGCCTCGGGGAAGGCCTCGACGATGTACTCGGACTTGTAGCCGACGACGATCGTCACGCGGGCGCTCGAGCCGAACGCGGCGCGGATGTTGTCGAACTGCTGCTGCATGATGGTGCGGCCGTCGCTGAGTTCGGTCAGCGGCTTCGGCAGGCTGCGCCCGAGGCGGCTGCCCATCCCCGCTGCGAGGATGACGATCTGCGTGGTCATGCTGGTCCCTTCCGGTGTCCGCCCGCGCGCCCCGTGGGGCACGGGCGGGCCTCGTCGAGTCTGCTCGCTCCAGGTCTGCGTTTCCCGTGAACGCGCCGCTCCCGCGCGGATCGGCACGGGGCGGATCAGCAGGGCGGACGGTCTCGGGGCCCGTTCTGAGCAGGTTTCCAAGTGGTGAACACTCCGTCGTGCCCTGGTGAATGATACGGAACGAGTCGGGATCGGGGTACGGCATCGTCCGGTTCGTGCCCGATTCGTGACCCGGGCGGCGAGCGTGTCCCGCCGTGTCCGGAACCCGTTGGTACGGTGGAGCGGTGGCAGCGGCAGATGACGACGACGTGTACGTGACGTCCGACGCTGCGTGGATGACCGAGGTGGACGATGCCGAGGGGGACGCCACCGACGACGACTTGGGGGACGGGGATGCGCGCGACGCCTCCGCTGGTGACGGCATGACCGACGACACGACGACGACGGTCAGCGACCCGGCGGTGACGGAGCCTGCCACGGCGAGCACGATCGCGGCGAGCACGACCGCCGCGGGCCCTTCGCCCGCCAGCCGTCCGGCGCCGCGCAAGGGCAAGGGGCGCGGGCGCGTCACCCGACCGGTCCAGACCGCCGCCGTGCGCGACGACGCAGCAGCGGTCCGCGACGCGACGACCGCGTCCGCGCAGCCCGAGGCATCCGAGCAGTCCTCGGCGGCCCCGACGGCGGCGGACGACGCCGGCACGACCGCGGCGCAGAAGAAGAAGCGCGTGCCGAAGCGCCAGCCCGCCGCCCGCGAGACCCCGGCCGCGACGAAGACCCCGCAGCAGCCCGTGGTGCTCCGTGCGAGCGGCCTCGTCAAGCGGTACGGCCAGACCCTCGCGGCGGACGAGGTCGACCTCGAGATCCGCCAGGGCTCGATCTTCGGCGTCGTCGGCCCGAACGGCGCCGGCAAGACCACCACGCTCTCGATGATCACCGGCCTGCTGCGCCCCGACGCGGGCACCGTCTCGGTGCTCGACCACGACGTGTGGTCCGACCCGACGTCCGCCAAGCGCGACCTCGGGGTCCTGCCCGACCGGCTCCGGTTGTTCGACCGGCTGACCGGCGCGCAGCTCCTGCACTACTCCGCGACGCTCCGCGGGCTCGACGGTGCGACTGCCCGGCAGCGCAGCGCCGACCTCGCCCAGGCGTTCGGCCTCGGTGAGGCGCTCGGGCGCCAGGTCGCGGACTACTCCGTCGGCATGGCGAAGAAGATCGCCCTCGCCGCGACGCTCATCCACTCGCCCCGCGTCCTGGTCCTCGACGAGCCGTTCGAGTCCGTCGACCCGGTCAGTGCCGCGACGATCACCGAGATCCTGCGTCGCTACACGCGCGGCGGCGGCACCGTGGTGCTCTCCAGCCACTCGATGGAGCTCGTCCAGCGCACGTGCGACTCGGTCGCGATCATCGTCGGCGGCAAGGTCCTCGCCGCCGGCACGATGGCCCAGGTCCGCGGTCGTCGGAGCCTCGAGGACAAGTTCGTCGAACTCGCGGGCGGCCGCGTCGTGGCAGAGAGCATGGAATGGTTGCACAGCTTCTCCGACTGAGGGTCGACCTGCTCGCGGGCGGTGTCCGCGGGGGAGCCCGGCAGTCGGTCCTCGTCGTGCTCGGCAGCCTGCTCGGCCTCGTCGCCGCGGTGTTCGTCGCCGGTGAGCTCCTCGGACTCCGGTCCGCGCCCGTCGAGGTCGCGCGCTCCGTCGCGGTGCCGGTCGGGGCGTTCCTCGCGGTCGCCTTCACGGTCGTGCCGCTCGTCGTCGGCGGGACGGACCAGTTCGACCCCCGACGCTTCACCGTCTTCGGCCTCGACCGTCGCCAGCTCGCGGTCGGCCTCGGTGTCGCCGGGCTCGTCGGCGTGCCCGTGCTCTCGGTGGCGATCGTCGCGGTCGGGCAGGTCGGGGCGTGGTCGCGCTCCGGCGGGCTCGGCGTCCTGGCGGTCCTCGCCGCGCTCCTCGGGACGCTCACCTGCGCCCTGCTCGCCCGTGTCGGCTCCGCCGTGGGTGCCGCCCTGATCGGCCCACACCGCTCGCGTGACGCCGGGTGGCTCGCCGCACTGGTGGTCGTCGTGCTCGGCCTGCCGGTCGTGTCGCTGCTCGTCCGCGGCCCCTGGACCGACGCCACGAGCACCGAGGCCTCCCGCGTGGCCGACGTCGCGGGGTGGACCCCGTGGGGTGCCGCGTGGGCGGTGCCCGCCGACGTGGCGAGCGGCCGGGTGGGCGAGGGTGTGCTCAAGCTCCTCGTCGCACTCGTCACCCTCGGGCTCCTCGGGCTCGCCTGGTGGGCCCTCGTCGGGCGTGCGCTCGAGACCGTCGACGGCCGCGCCACGGCTCGTCGCTACCGCGGCCTCGGCTGGTTCGCGCGCCTCGGGTCCACCCCGGTCGGCGCCGTCGCGGCCCGTGCCCTGACCTACTGGGCGCGGGACCCCCGCTACCGCATGTCGTACCTGGTGATCGTGTTCGTGCCGATCGTGGTGATCCCGCTCGGGGTCGCCGGGGTGCCGTGGCACTGGACCGCCCTCGTGCCGCTGCCGCTGATGGCGCTCATCGCCGGGTTCCTGCCGCACAACGACGTCTCGTACGACAACACCGCCGTCTGGCTGCACGTCGCCTCGGGAGCGCCCGGGTGGAGCGACCGCCTCGGTCGGCTCGTCCCGCTGCTCGTCGTCGGGCTCCCCGCCGTCCTGCTCGGCGCGGCGGTGTCCGCGCGGCTGTTCGGCGACTGGACGGCCTTCCCGCTCCTGGTCGGCGTCGCCGGTGGGGCGCTGCTCGCGGGCCTCGGCCTGTCGAGCGTCGTGTCGGTCCTGCTGCCCTACCCGACGGTCCGTCCGGGCGACCACCCGTTCCAGCAGCCCCAGGCCGCCGGCACCACGGCCGCGGTCGCGCAGACGACCATGGTGGTCGGGATCCTCGTCGCGGCGATCCCCGCGGTCTGGCTCGCGGTGCTCGCGCTGACCGACGGGCCCGAGCCCTGGGCGGTGCTCACGCTGCTGGTCGGCCTGGGCGTCGGTGCGGTCGTCCTCGTCGCGGGGGTGGCCCTCGGCGGTCGACTCTTCGACCGGCACGGACCGGACCTGCTCGCCGCCGCCCAGCGGAACTGACCCGAGCGACTCGACCCGCGCACGCCGTCCGGATCAGCCCGATCCGCGCTCCCGACCCGGCGCAACCCGACCCGAGCGCCGACCGGCCCGGCCGACGCGACCGCATGCCGGACGGGAGGCGCGTGCCGGCCCCGCCACGATCCTCCCGTCCGATGCGTCGGCAGCCGCACCGTCGTACCCTGGAGCCATGAGCATGACGGAACCCGGCGGCGGCCTCGACGTGATGGACCGCGAGCTCGAGAAGCTCCTCGAGGAAGAGGCGATCGAGCCCGGCGACCACGAGCGGTTCTCGCACTACGTCAAGAAGGACAAGATCCTGCAGTCCGCCCTGACGGGGAAGCCCGTCAAGGCGCTCTGCGGCAAGAAGTGGATCCCCGGTCGCGACCCGGAGAAGTTCCCGGTGTGCCCCGACTGCAAGGCCATCTACGAGAAGATGCGGGCCGAGTAGCGCCGCTCAGATCACGAGCGTCGGGATGGCCGGGTCGCCCCGACCGATCCGTGACGCGTCGACCGGCAGCTCTGCCTTCGCACGCTTGTGGTGCGCGCGGGCGGCCTCGACACCGGCGACCCCGGTGAAGGCCGGGTCGACCTCGCCGTGGTCGACCACGGGCACCAGGAGCGGCCGCTCGTCCGGGCCGATCTGTCCGGTCGTCAGCACCACCTCGGCCGTTGCGACCCCGTTCCGAAGCCGTCGACCGGCTTCCTTGCGGCCACCGGTCGAGGCCTTGTCGGCGGACTTCTTGGCCACCGGCACCCAGTCGCCACCGCCGGTGGACTCGTGCGCGACGAGCTTGAACACCATGCCGGCGGCGGGGTGCCCGGAACCGGACACGACGCTCGTCCCGACGCCGTAGGAGTCGACCGGGGCGGCCCGGAGCGCGGCGATCGTGTACTCGTCGAGGTCGTTCGTGACCGTGATCTTCGTCGCCGGGGCGCCGAGCCGGTCGAGCTGTGCCCGGACCGACGCGACGACGGACGGCAGGTCGCCGCTGTCGATGCGCACCGCGCCGAGTCGGCCGTCGGTCAGGCGGACGGCGGTCTCGACCGCGGCCTCGATGTCGTAGGTGTCGACGAGCAGGGTCGTGGCGTCGCCGAGGGCGTCGAGCTGTGAGCGGAACGCGGCCTCCTCCGAGTCGTGCAGGAGCGTGAACGCGTGCGCGGCGGTGCCCATCGTCGGGATGCCCCAGGTGCGCCCCGCCTCGAGGTTGCTCGTCGCACCGAACCCGGCGATGTACGCGGCCCGGGCGGCGGCGACCGCGTTCCACTCGCCTGTCCGGCGGGAGCCCATCTCCGCCAGCGGCCGGCCGTCCGCCGCGGAGACCATGCGGGCGGCGGCGCTCGCGATCGCGGAGTCGGCGTTGTGGATGCTCAGCGCGAGGGTCTCGAGCACGACGGACTCGGCGAACGTGCCCTCGATCTGCAGGATCGGCGAGTTCGGGAAGAAGACCTCGCCCTCGCGGTAGGCGCGGATGCTGCCCGTGAAGCGGTAGTCGGCGAGCCAGGCCGCGGTGCCCTCGTCGATGACCCGGCGGTCGCGGAGGAACCCGATCTCGGCGTCCCCGAACCGGAAGTCCGTCAGCGCCGTGAGGAACCGTCCCAGCCCCGCGGCGACGCCGTACCGGCGGCCGTCGGGCAGCCGGCGGGTGAAGACCTCGAAGACGCACCGTCGGTCGGCGGTGCCGTCCTTGAGGGCGGCGTCCACCATGGTGAGTTCGTACTGGTCCGTGAGGAGCGCGCTGGTCACCTCCCCGACACTACCCAGCAGCGGCCTGGAGGCGCGGGGTGCCTCCGGCAGGTCGGCCGCGGTGGGTGTGGGGGGCCGACTGGGCGTGCGGGGAGCGCCAGCTCGATGTTCGCCGTCACGGACAGGTCGGGAACCAGCCCGAAGTCCTGGAACAGGTACCCGAGCAGGTCCCGCCGGATGTGGCGTGCGCGCCTGGCATTCCCCCGGGCGGTGCGACCGTCGACGATGATGCGG
>NZ_CP054593.1:2867867-2881055 GCF_013347165.1 Curtobacterium sp. Csp2 | reverse complement strand
CGTTCGTCGAGCGCGGCAGCATCGAGTACTCGGCGGTGACCCAGCCGGTGCCCTTGCCGGCGAGCCACCGCGGCACGCCGTTCGTGAAGCTCGCGGTGCAGAGCACCTTCGTGTTGCCGAAGGAGATGAGTGCGCTGCCCTCGGCCTGCGTGCTCCACCCCCGCTCGATGGTGACGGGACGGTGGTCGGTGGCGCTGCGGCCGTCGATGCGGGTGCTCATGGGGTCCTTTCGGTGCGGGGCGGACCGTGGGTGTGCGGGCGTCGGTACGCTGGGGCCGTGACGGATGCACCGATCGGAGTCTTCGACAGCGGGGTCGGTGGACTCACGGTGGCCCGGGCGATCATCGACCAGCTACCGCGCGAGAGCATCCGGTACGTCGGGGACACCGTGCACTCGCCGTACGGCCCGAAGCCGATCGCCGACGTCCGCCGCTACGCGCTCGAGGTCATGGACGACCTCGTCGACCAGGGCGTCAAGGCGCTCGTGATCGCGTGCAACACCGCCTCGTCCGCGGTGCTCCGGGACGCGCGCGAACGGTACGAGCAGGCGTACGGCATCCCGGTCGTCGAGGTCATCCAGCCCGCGGCACGCGCCGCCGTCAAGCAGACCCGCACGGGGCGGATCGGCGTGATCGGCACGGTGGGCACGATCGCCTCGCGGGCGTACGAGGACGCGTTCGCGGTCGCGGCCGACGTGACGCTCTCCCTCGCCGCCTGCCCGCGCTTCGTCGAGTTCGTGGAGGCGGGGGACACCTCGTCGCCGGCGCTCCGCGAGGTCGCCGCGCAGTACCTCGCCCCGATCCGGGCGGCGGACGTCGACACCCTGGTCCTCGGGTGCACGCACTACCCGCTGATGTCCGCCGCGATCCAGTACGTCATGGGCCCGGACGTCACGCTGGTGTCGAGCGCCGAGGAGACCGCGAACGACGTCTACCGACGGCTCGTCGAGCACGGCCTCGAGCGGACCGCCGCCGAACCGCCCACGTACTCGTTCGAGGCCACCGGCGAGGACCGGAACGGCTTCATCCGACTCGCACGCCGCTTCCTCGGTCCCGAGGTCTCGAGCGTCGGACACCTCCAGACAGGGGCCATCACGTTGCCCCGCACCGAAAGGACCCCATGAGCACCCGCATCGACGGCCGCAGCGCCACCGACCACCGTCCCGTCACCATCGAGCGGGGGTGGAGCACGCAGGCCGAGGGCAGCGCACTCATCTCCTTCGGCAACACGAAGGTGCTCTGCACCGCGAGCTTCACGAACGGCGTGCCGCGGTGGCTCGCCGGCAAGGGCACCGGCTGGGTCACCGCCGAGTACTCGATGCTGCCGCGCTCGACGAACGAGCGCATGCAGCGCGAGTCGATCAAGGGCCGGGTCGGCGGCCGGACGCACGAGATCTCGCGGCTGATCGGGCGCTCGCTCCGCGCGGTCATCGACACGAAGGGCCTCGGCGAGAACACCCTCGTCATCGACTGCGACGTGCTGCAGGCCGACGGCGGCACCCGCACGGCGTCGATCACCGGCGCCTACGTCGCGATGGTCGACGCGATCGAGTGGGGCCGCGACAAGGGCTTCATCGCGAAGAAGGCCACCCCGCTCACCGACAGCGTGCAGGCGATCTCCGTCGGCATCGTCAAGGGGGAGCCGATGCTCGACCTCGCCTACACCGAGGACTCGGCGGCCGACACCGACATGAACATCGTCACGACCGGCTCCGGCAAGTTCATCGAGGTGCAGGGCACGGCCGAGCACGCGCCGTTCGACCGCGAGGAGCTGAACACGCTGCTCGACCTCGGCCTGGCGGGCAACGCCTCGCTCGCGGCGATCCAGCGCGAGGTGCTGGGGCTGTCCTCGTGACCGGGCGCAGTGTCGTCCTCGCGACCCACAACGCCGGCAAGGTCGTCGAGCTGCGGGACATCCTCGGCGACGCGCTCGGCCGCGGGGTCGAACTCGTCGGCTACGACGGACCGGAGCCCGTCGAGGACGGCGACTCGTACGCGGCGAACGCGCTCATCAAGGCGCGTGCGGCGGTGGCGCACACGGGACTGCCGGCGCTCGCCGACGACTCCGGGATCGCCGTGGACGCGCTCGACGGCGCCCCGGGCATCCACTCCGCGCGCTACGCCGGGACCAGGGTGGACGCGGACAACATCGCGCTGCTGCTGCAGAACCTGGAGGGCGTCGTGGAGCGGACCGCCGCGTTCGTCTGCGCGGCGGCGTTCGTGACCCCGGACGGGACCGAGCACGTGTTCGAGGCGGTCTGGAACGGCGAGGTGACGACGGAGCCGATCGGCACCGGCGGGCACGGCTACGACCCGGTGTTCCGGCCGGACGACGCGGACCGGACCTCGGCCGAGCTGACCCGCGACGAGAAGAACGCCCTGTCGCACCGCTCGAAGGCCTTCCGGGGCATCGCACCGATCGTCCGCGAGTACTTCCAGGCCTGACGCGCCGGACGCGCCTGACGCACCAGACGCCCCCGGGCAACACGAGACGCCCCCGGCAACGGGGGGCGTCTCGACGGTTCGGGGGCGTCTCAGTCCGTCAGGGCCGTTCGCGCTCGGCCTCGGCCTCGGCGGCGTGCTTGGCCTTCCGAGCGGTCCGCCAGTAGTGCAGGCCCGCGGGCACGACCGTGACCAGCACCGCGAGGATGAGGATCACGTCGATGTAGTTCCGCACGACGTAGGCGATCGGCGGGATGTACCCGAGGAAGTACCCGAGGAAGGTCACCCCGACGCCCCAGATCACCGCGCCGATCGCGTTGTACAGCGAGTACTTCTTGTAGTTCATCCGCCCGACCCCGGCCGCGATCGGCAGGAAGGTCCGGACGACCGGGACGAAGCGCGCCAGGATCACGGCGAGCGGGCCGAAGCGGTGGAAGAACGCGTTCGTGCGGTCGACGTTCTCCTTCGAGAACAGGCCGCTCTCCTTGCGCTCGAAGATCGGTGGGCCGGCCTTCTTGCCGATGTAGTACCCGAGCTCCCCGCCGAGGAACGCCGCGGCGCCGATCATCAGCGCAGCGACCCAGATCGGGATCCCGCCGATCTGGCCGCCGCGGTCGAAGGCGAACAGGCCGGTGATCACGAGCAGGCTGTCACCGGGGAAGATGAACCCGATCAGCAGGCCGGTCTCCGCGAAGACGATCCCGCAGACGACGAGGACGGCGATCGCGCCGAAGTGGTCGAGGATGTACTGCGGGTCGAGCCAGGGGATGAGGGCGAGGGGAAGCGCGTGCATGGTTCTTCCGGTCGAGGTCGGGGTCACGGGGGACACCCGCTCGACGAGGGTACCGCCCAGTCCCTGTCGAACCATCCCCCGGGAGACTGATGCGCCCCGCCCTGGTGCGGAAGGAGGGACTCGAACCCTCACGCCTGGGGCACAGGAACCTAAATCCTGCGTGTCTACCGATTCCACCACTCCCGCGAGCAGCGGCAGTCTACCGAGCGTGACCGGCGGGGCGGACGGGCACCGATCCTCCAGACCGGATCGCGCGCCCGACCACCTGCGTCACCGCAGCCTGCGGGGCAGGTACCGCGGCACGTACCGCAGCAGCACCCCGACACCGACCAACCCGAGGACCCCCATCACCCCGCTCGCGAGCGCGAGCGACGCGACCGCGGTCACGCCCGAGATGACCAGCGGCGCCGCCGCCGACCCGAAGTCGCCCGTGAAGCGCCACGCGCCGAGGAACGGCGCGGGTTCCCCGCGGGGCGCGAGGTCCGCGCCGAGCGTCATGAGGATGCCGGAGCCGACGCCGTTCGCGAGCGACATCCCGATCGCGATCGCGACGAACCAGCCGACGCGGGCGTCCAGGTGCCCGCTCCACGCGAGCAGGAAGTAGCTGACCGCGAGGCCGAGCATGCACGGCAGGGCGCTCGCCAGACGCCCCCAGCGGTCCATGATCTGCCCGCTCGTGTAGAACAGCGCGAAGTCGACGGCACCCGCGATGCCGATCACGAGCGCCGCGGTCGAGTCGTCCATGCCGACGCTCACCGCCCAGAGCGGCAGGATCACCTGACGGCCGGCGCGGAGCGCGCCGATGAGCGCGGCGCCGCTGCCCAGCCGTGCGAGGACCCCGCGGTGCTCGCGGAGGGTGCGGAAGAGGCCCTGTGCCTCGCGCTGCACGAACTGCGCGCCGGTGTCGGTGGGCGGTTCGAGCGGGTGGCGGACGTCCGCCCCGTCGGCTGCGGTCGGTGCCGTGGTCGCGTCCGCCGGCCGGGAGGATCGTGGCGGCACCCGCAGACCGCGTGTGCCCGTCGCGGGGTCGCGCAGGACGAGCAGGACGACGGCCGCGGCCAGGCAGCAGGTCACGTGGATCCAGAAGGCGCTCTGGGTCGTGCCGGTGAGGTGCACGACGGCGGCGGAGATGAACGGTCCGACGAAGTAGCCGAAGCGGAAGACCCCGCCCAGGCTGGACAGGGCGCGGGCGCGGATCCGGAGGGGGATCGCGGTCGTCATGTACGCGTGCCGGGCGAGGGCGAACACCGCCGTCGAGACGCCGACCAGGAACACCCCGACCGCGAGGACCCAGGGGTTCGGCGCGACGGTGCAGACGAGGAGCCCGACGACCGAGACGACCGCCGCGCCGATCATCGCGTTCCGCTCGCCGATCCGGCCGACGACGATCCCGGAGGGCACGTCGCCGATGAGCTCCCCGACCAGGATGAGCGCGGCGACGAAGCCCGCGAACGCCAGGCTCGCCCCGAGCGACGACGCCGCGATCGGGATGATCGGGATGATCGCGCCCTCGCCGATCGCGAAGAGCGCCGCAGGCAGGAAGCCCGACAGCAGCACGCCCCGGAAGTCGAAGGCGTCGTCCCTGGTGCTCGTCATCGTCGAGCCACGGTACGCCGGTCCCGGAGTTACCCTGGACACATGCGTGTTCTGGCGGCGATGAGCGGTGGGGTCGACTCGGCGGTGGCCGCGGCACGGGCCGTCGACGCCGGGCACGACGTGGTCGGCGTGCACCTGGCCCTGAGCCGGATGCCCGGGACGCTCCGCACCGGCAGCCGCGGGTGCTGCACGATCGAGGACTCGATGGACGCCCAGCGCGCCGCCTCGGCCCTCGGCATCCCGTACTACGTGTGGGACTTCTCGGCGCGGTTCAAGGAGGACGTCGTCGACGACTTCGTCGCCGAGTACCAGGCCGGTCGGACCCCGAACCCCTGCATGCGCTGCAACGAGCGGATCAAGTTCGCGGCGCTGCTCGAGAAGGCGCTCGCGCTCGGGTTCGACGCCGTCTGCACGGGGCACTACGCCTCGATCGTGACCGGGTCGGACGGCGCCCGCGAGCTGCACCGGTCGGCGGCGTGGGCGAAGGACCAGTCGTACGTCCTGGGTGTGCTCACCGCGGAGCAGCTCGAGCACGCGATGTTCCCGCTCGGGGCCACCCCCTCGAAGGACGAGGTCCGGGCCGAGGCGGCCGCGCGCGGGCTCACGGTCGCGCAGAAGCCCGACTCCTACGACATCTGCTTCATCCCGGACGGTGACACCCGCGGCTGGCTGGCCGACCGCGTCGGGACCGCCCCCGGATCCGTGGTCGAGCGCGACGGCACGGTGGTCGGCGAGCACGAGGGTGCCACGGGCTACACGGTCGGGCAGCGCCGCGGGCTGCACCTGGGCCGGCCGGCGCCGGACGGGAAGCCCCGCTTCGTGCTCGAGATCCGCCCGAAGGACAACACCGTCGTCGTCGGCCCGAAGGAGGCGCTCGACGTGTCCTCGCTCGCCGGGTCGCGGTACACCTGGGCCGGGTCCGCGCCGGCCGACCCGACGGTGCCCTTCGCGTGCGAGGTGCAGATCCGTGCGCACGGCGACCCCGTGCCGGCGACCGCCCGGGTGGAGGACGGTGCGCTCGTCGTGGACCCCGACGAGCCGCTGTCGGGTGTCGCCCCCGGGCAGACCGCGGTGGTCTACGTCGGCACCCGGGTGCTCGGGCAGTGCACCATCGACCGGACGGTGTCCGCGGTCCCGGTCCCCGCCTGACCGTCGCTGCGTCCCGCGGTGCGCCGCGCCGGGGCGCGGTCGTCGCTGCGTCCCGCGTCGGCGGTGCACGGTAGAACTGACGCATGAGCGAGACCGACGCCACGTTCGAGACCATCGACCCGGACGACCTCGACGCGGCCCAGGCCCAGCGCGAGGTCGACCGGCTGCGCGTGCGCATCAACGAGCTGCGCGACCAGTACTACGAGGGCAACGGCTCGACGGTCTCCGACGGCGAGTACGACGGGCTCGTGCACCGCCTCGACGCCGTCGAGCAGCGATTCCCGGACCTGCTCACGCCGGACAGCCCGACGCAGACCGTCGGCGGCCAGGCGCAGACCGTGCAGTTCGCGCCGGTCGAGCACGCCGAGCGGATGCTGAGCCTGGACAACGTGTTCAGCCCCGACGAGCTGACCGACTGGGCCGTCAAGGTGCAGCGGGACGCCGGCGCCGAGAACGTGCGGTTCCTCACCGAGCTGAAGATCGACGGGCTCGCCATCAACCTGCGGTACGAGCACGGACGGCTGGTCTCGGCGGCGACCCGCGGCGACGGCGTGGTCGGCGAGGACGTCACCGGGAACGTGCGGACGATGGGCACGATCCCGGATCGGCTCGCCGGCACCGGGCACCCGCCCCTGGTCGAGGTGCGGGGCGAGATCTTCTTCCCGGTCGAGCAGTTCGACGAGCTGAACGCCCGGCAGCGCGACGCGGGGGAGCGCGTCTTCGCGAACCCGCGGAACGCCGCGGCGGGGTCCCTCCGGCAGAAGGAGGAGGGCAAGTCCGAGGCGAAGCGGGCGCTCATGGTGGACCGCCTGCAGCGCCTGCGGATGCTCGTGCACGGGATCGGTGCGTGGCCGGTGCGGGAGCTCGAGTCCGAGACCGACGTGCACGCCCAGTCCGAGGTGTACGAGCTGCTGCAGACGTGGGGTCTGCCGACGAGCACGCACTACCGGGTGTTCGACACCATCGACGAGGTGCAGGCGTTCGTCCGTGACTACGGCGACCGCCGGTCCTCGGTGGAGCACCAGATCGACGGCATCGTGATCAAGGTCGACGACCTGGCCCTGCACGAGGAGCTCGGGTCGACCTCGCGGGCGCCACGGTGGGCGATCGCCTACAAGTACCCGCCGGAAGAGGTCCACACGAAGCTCCTCGACGTGGTCGTCAGCGTCGGGCGCACCGGCCGGGCCACCCCGTTCGCCGTCATGGAACCGGCCGAGGTCGCCGGGTCGGTCGTGCGCCAGGCGACCCTGCACAACCAGGACGTCGTCAAGGCCAAGGGCGTGCTCATCGGCGACACGGTCGTGCTCCGGAAGGCCGGCGACGTCATCCCCGAGGTCCTCGGCCCGGTGGTCGAGCTCCGCGACGGCAGCGAGCGCGAGTTCGTGATGCCCGAGAACTGCCCGGAGTGCGGCACGCCGCTCCGCCCGGCGAAGGAGGGCGACAAGGACCTGCGCTGCCCGAACGCCCGCAGCTGCCCGGCGCAGGTGCGCGGTCGTGTCGAGCACATCGCGTCCCGCGGTTCGCTCGACATCGAGGGCCTCGGCGAGGTCGCCGCCGCCGCCCTGACCCAGCCGCTCCACCCCGAGACGCCGCCGCTCGTGACCGAGGCCGGGCTGTTCGACCTGACGATGGAGGACATCGTCGGGATCGAGGTCATCGTCCGCGACGCCGAGACCGGCATGGAGAAGACCGACGAGGACGGCACCCCGAAGCGTGTGACGCCGTTCAGCCGGGCGCGCAAGAAGACCGACCCGCCGTTCGACCCCGACGCACGCGGCGCGGACCACACCGGCGCGCCGAGCCGGTACCCGTCGAAGAACGCGTTCGAGATGCTCGCGAACATCGACGCCGCGAAGACGAAGCCGCTCTGGCGCATCCTGGTCGGCCTGAGCATCCGGCACGTCGGACCGGTCGCCGCCCGGGCCCTCGCGAACCACTTCGGCTCGCTCGACCGCATCCGCGAGGCCTCTCGCGAGGACCTCGCGGCGGTGGACGGCGTCGGTGGGATCATCGCGGACGCCCTGATCGACTGGTTCGCCGTCGACTGGCACCGCGAGATCATCGACCGCTGGACGGCCGCCGGCGTGCAGTTCACCACGCCCGACCACCCGGGGCCCGGTGCCGCGGTGGAGGGCGGCGTGCTGACCGGCCTGACGGTCGTCGCGACGGGGTCCCTCGAGGGGTACACGCGAGAGGGCGCGCAGGAGGCGATCATCGCCGCGGGCGGCAAGGCCGCGTCGAGCGTCAGCAAGAAGACCGACTACGTCGCCGCCGGCCCCGGAGCCGGGTCGAAGCTCACGAAGGCCGAGCAGCTCGGCGTCCGGATCATCGACGCGGAGCAGTTCCGGCTGCTCGTCACCGAGGGGCCGGACGCGATCGCGCCGGAACCCGAGCCGGAAGGCGAGACCGCCGAGCCCGAGGCCGCCGCGCCGGACACCGCCGCGGACTGACCCAGCACGGTCTCCGGGCCGGACCGGGGTACGCCACACCCCGGTCGGTACCCAGTTCGGGGCACAAGTTGCAGCGTGCATGCCGCTCCGCGGCCATTCTCCTTACACTCGGAAGGGCATCACTCGTCGCCTGGAGGGGGACGGCGAGACGGCCTTCCCGGGGGAGACCATGCTGCTCATCGCCGCGGCCCTGCTCACCGCCTCGATGCACTCGCTCGGAGTGATCGAGGCCCCTGGGGTGCCCACCGCGGCGCACTCGTCCGCACACGGTGTCGTCGCTGCCGCTCCGACGCGCGCCGCGGACGGACTGCTCGGCACCGCGCGGGGCACGGACTTCCTCGCCGACCTCGCGACCGTCGACCGGGACGCGCTCGCGGCCGCCGGGCACGACGACCGCGTGCTCGCCACCGCGCAGGACACCCCGCCGGCCGCGGCCGACGTGGCCGGGTGGTGGTCCGCGCTCGACGACACCACGAAGGCCCGACTCGTGGCCCTCGCCCCCTCGGTCGTCGGGAACCTCGACGGGGTCCCCTACGACGTCCGGGACCGGGCGAACCGGGTCGCCCTCGGCATCGACCTCGCCGACCCCGGCACCACGGCGGCCGAGCGCGCGATGCTCGACCAGGTGCGGGACTCCCTCGAGCACGCCGCGGGGACGCCGTACCGGTCGCTCGTCGTGCTCGACACCCGGGGGACGGGCCGCGCGGCGATCGCGGTCGGCGACCTCGGGACCGCGGCGGACGTCACGGTCGTCGTCCCCGGGATGTTCTTCACCGTCGGCGGCCAGATGCACGACTTCACGGACACCGCCGGCGACGTGTACCGGGAACAGACCGCGGTCGCCGGACTGGCGCGTCCGGACACCCGGCGCGGCAGCGGCACGGGCGAGGCCGTCCTGGCGTGGATGGGCTACGAGACGCCGGACCTGTCGAACATCCTGTCGCTCGACCTCGCGAAGACCGGCGCCGGGCGGCTCGAACGACTGGTCGACGGGCTCGACGCCGTGCGCGGCCCGGGGGAGCGGCCGCGGCTCAACGTCGTCGCGCACTCGTACGGGTCGACCACGGCGATGATGGCCCTGGCATCCGGGCGGATGCAGGCGGACACGCTCACGGTCCTCGGCTCGCCCGGCAGCGACGTCCGTTCCGCGGCGCAGCTCGCCGTCCGCCACGGGCAGGTGTTCGTCGGTGACGCGCACGACGACCCGATCGCGGGCACCGGCTACTTCGGCACCGACCCGGGCTCGGCCGGGTTCGGCTCGACGCTCCTCGACCTGTCGGACGACCTCGCTGCGCAGGGCGACGGCACGTTCCGTCGGCCGGTCGGGCACAACGACTACCTCAAGCCCGGGACGGCCTCGCTGCACGACGTTGCGCTCATCGCGGTCGGCCGCGGCGACCTCGTCCGGCACCAGGGCGGCGGCGGACCGGGCGGTGACGGCTCGACCCAGCCCCTGCCCGACATGTACCTGGTGCGCCCCCAGGACCTGCAGCCGCGGGACTGACCGCGCCGCCCGACCGCCTGCCAGGGCCGAGGCGAGGCGGGCCGCGGCCGACGGACCGACGTGCCACGATCCTCCAGGCCGGCCCACGTGCTTCCTGAAGGGGTTCCTGTGGGCCGGTGCAGCCACCGACGGTTCCACGGCAGAACCACCCCAGACCACGCCCGTACGGTTCCGCCATGCGTGCGTTGCGGTGGCCCGGTGCCCTCTTGTCGTTCGTGGCGATCTCCGGCCTGGCCGGGATGCTCGTCGCGGTCGCGGTGACGCCGGCGGTCGCCGTCGCCGGCGAGGGCACCTCCGGCGCGGTGGCGTTCTTCGAGGACCTGCCGAGCTACCTCGACATCCAGGCCCCGCAGCAGGTGTCCTCCGTCTACGCGACGCAGGGCGGCCAGCAGGTCAAGATCGCGTCCTTCTACAGCGAGAACCGGACCGACGTCGCCGCGAACGCGATGGCGGACACGCTCAAGCAGGCCGCCATCGACACCGAGGACCCGCGCTTCCGGCAGGAGGGCGGCATCGACGTCCTCGGCACCATCCGTGGCGTCGCGGCGACCGTCGTCGGCGGCGACGTGCAGGGCGGGTCGAGCATCACGCAGCAGTACGTCAAGAACGTGCTCGTGCAGCAGTGCGAGGAACTGACCGGCAAGGACGCCGCCGACACGCAGAAGAAGATCGCCGCCTGCTACCAGGACGCCGCCGGGGTCACCCCGCAGCGCAAGCTCCAGGAGATGCGGTACGCGATCGCCGTCGACAAGAAGTACTCGAAGGACCAGATCCTCACCGGGTACCTCAACCTGGTCGGGCTCGGCGGACGGGTCTACGGCGCCGAGGCCGGAGCCGAGTACTACTTCGGCGTGCACGCGAAGGACCTGTCGCTCCCGCAGTCCGCGACGCTCGTGGCGATCCTGAACAACCCGTCGAACCTGCGCATCGACCAGCCGAACGACAAGGACAACGGGCAGGCGAACGGCTACGCCCTGACGAAGGACCGCCGTGACTACGTGCTGCAGCGCATGTACGTGCACCACGACATCTCGAAGGCGCAGCTCGACCAGGCGAAGGCCACCCCGATCACGCCGAAGATCACCGACACGGCCAACGGGTGCTCCGCCGCGGCGAGCACGTACGACGCCGGGTACTTCTGCGACTACGTCCGGAACCAGGTGCTGCAGGACCCCGCCTTCGGCAAGACCGCGGCGGACCGGATCGAGACGCTCGACACGAAGGGGCTCGAGATCCACACCTCGCTCGACCTCGACCTGCAGGCCCAGGCCCAGTCGGCGCTGTCGTCCTACGTCCCGGCCACCGTGGACGGCGTCGACGTCGGTGGGACCAACGTCACCGTCGAGCCGGGCACCGGTCGCGTGCTGTCGATGGTGCAGAACACGAGCTACACGCAGAGCGACAACGGCGGTGCCGGCGCGACCGCGATCAACTACAACGCGGACACCGCGTACGGCAACTCCGGCGGGTTCCAGACCGGTTCGACGTACAAGGTGTTCACCCTGGCGGAGTGGCTCGCATCCGGGCACACCCTGTCCGAGTCCGTCAACACGACCGAGCACACCTTCCCGCAGTCCGAGTTCACGAACTCGTGCGTGCGACTCGGCGGTGACCCGTGGAAGGTCGCGAACGCCGAGAGCGTGCCCGCGTCGATGACCGTGCAGGCGGCGACGTCGGAGTCGATCAACACCGCGTTCGGCGCGATGGCGAAGCAGCTCGACCTCTGCAAGATCAAGGAGACCGCGCAGGCGATGGGCATCCACCAGGCGGACGGGTCCGCGCCGGACTCCAACCCGGCGTCGGTGCTCGGGACGAACAACCTGTCGCCGATCGACCTGGCGGAGGCCTACGCGGGCTTCGCGAACGGCGGCATCGTCTGCACCCCGACCGTGATCGACTCCGTCAAGGAGGCCGACGGCACGAGCATCACCCCGTCGCCCTCGTCCTGCACCCGCGGTGTCTCGCAGGAGGTCGCCGGCACCGTCGACTACGCCCTGCAGGGGGTCCTGACCGGCGCCGGGACGGCAGCCACGGCGAACCCGGGCGACTCCGTACCGAAGTTCGCGAAGACCGGCACCACCGACGGTGACGTGCAGAACTGGCTCGTCACCTCGACGACGAAGTACACGAACGCGACCTGGATCGGGAACGTGCAGGGGAACGTCGGGCTCGCGAACGTGCCGTTCCCGCACGGGACGACCGGGTACAGCGCGAAGTTCGGGGTCGGCCGCTCGATGATGACCTACCTCGACCAGACGCTGTCCGGCGGGGCGCTGCCGGCGCCGGACCCGGCGATGATCGGTTCGGTGGCGAAGGCGCCGTCGTCGTCCTCGTCCGGTGACTCGACTGCGGGTTCGGCTGCGGGTTCGGCCTCGTCCGGGCAGGGCGCCGGTTCGACGCCGTCCGCGCCGTCCACGCCAGCTGCTCCGGCTGCTGGTGGTACTGGTGCTGGTGCTGCGGCCGGGTCTGGTTCTGGTTCCGGCTCGACCGGCGGCGGTGCGTCCGGCGGCGGGTCCGGGAAGGGCGGGACGACCGGGCCCGGCTCGGGTTCCGGCAAGTAGCGGACAGGAGGCGCGGTGCCGGCCCGGTGGGTCGGCGCCGCGCCTCCGCTGTGTGCGGGCACCGGGCCTGTGGGGCGCGGCGCGCAGTGCGGCTGCGCGCGGCGCGGGGCGCGGGGCGCGGGGCGGCGAGCGGGCGAAGTACGCGGTGTCCGGCGGGAGTGGCGCGACGATTCCGCCCGCTCGGGGTCCGGGGTTGGCTGCGCGCTGCAGAACCGGGCCCGCGCGGCGGACCGGGCCCGTGCCTCCAGGCCGTGACGGGGCGATGCTCGCGACCGCGAGCGGGCGTTCCGTGCGGTGCGCGCTCCGTACGGCAGGCGGGAAGCACCCACTCGCGTGGAGCGAGGCGGCGAGCGGGCGGAAAGGGTGCGTCGCCTGGCGGGGTGGTCGCGGATACCGCCCGCTCGCGGTGGCGGAGTGGGGTCGCGACCGCGGGCGGCGCGGACCGTGCGGACGGGAGGCGGCGACCCGGCGGAAAGGGGGCGCCATCTGGCGGGGTGGTCGGGGATACCGCCCGCTCGCGGCGGCGGAGTGGGGTCGCGACCACCCCGCCAGGCGACGCCCCCTTTCCGCCCGCTCGCCGCCTCCCCCCCCGCGAGTGGGGGCCTCTCGCCTGCCGGACGGCGCGCGCCCCGCAGCGACCGCCCGCCCGCGGTCGGGAGCATCGCCCCGTCGCAGCCCGGCGGCACGGCGCCGG
>NZ_CP054593.1:2858107-2867857 GCF_013347165.1 Curtobacterium sp. Csp2 | reverse complement strand
GGTCTACGGCGCCGAGGCCGGAGCCGAGTACTACTTCGGCGTGCACGCGAAGGACCTGTCGCTCCCGCAGTCCGCGACGCTCGTGGCGATCCTGAACAACCCGTCGAACCTGCGCATCGACCAGCCGAACGACAAGGGACAACGGGCAGCGACCGCGGCGGACCGGATCGAGACGCTCGACACGAAGGGGCTCGAGATCCACACCTCGCTCGACCTCGACCTGCAGGCCCAGGCCCAGTCGGCGCTGTCGTCCTACGTCCCGGCCACCGTGGACGGCGTCGACGTCGGTGGGACCAACGTCACCGTCGAGCCGGGCACCGGTCGCGTGCTGTCGATGGTGCAGAACACGAGCTACACGCAGAGCGACAACGGCGGTGCCGGCGCGACCGCGATCAACTACAACGCGGACACCGCGTACGGCAACTCCGGCGGGTTCCAGACCGGTTCGACGTACAAGGTGTTCACCCTGGCGGAGTGGCTCGCATCCGGGCACACCCTGTCCGAGTCCGTCAACACGACCGAGCACACCTTCCCGCAGTCCGAGTTCACGAACTCGTGCGTGCGACTCGGCGGTGACCCGTGGAAGGTCGCGAACGCCGAGAGCGTGCCCGCGTCGATGACCGTGCAGGCGGCGACGTCGGAGTCGATCAACACCGCGTTCGGCGCGATGGCGAAGCAGCTCGACCTCTGCAAGATCAAGGAGACCGCGCAGGCGATGGGCATCCACCAGGCGGACGGGTCCGCGCCGGACTCCAACCCGGCGTCGGTGCTCGGGACGAACAACCTGTCGCCGATCGACCTGGCGGAGGCCTACGCGGGCTTCGCGAACGGCGGCATCGTCTGCACCCCGACCGTGATCGACTCCGTCAAGGAGGCCGACGGCACGAGCATCACCCCGTCGCCCTCGTCCTGCACCCGCGGTGTCTCGCAGGAGGTCGCCGGCACCGTCGACTACGCCCTGCAGGGGGTCCTGACCGGCGCCGGGACGGCAGCCACGGCGAACCCGGGCGACTCCGTACCGAAGTTCGCGAAGACCGGCACCACCGACGGTGACGTGCAGAACTGGCTCGTCACCTCGACGACGAAGTACACGAACGCGACCTGGATCGGGAACGTGCAGGGGAACGTCGGGCTCGCGAACGTGCCGTTCCCGCACGGGACGACCGGGTACAGCGCGAAGTTCGGGGTCGGCCGCTCGATGATGACCTACCTCGACCAGACGCTGTCCGGCGGGGCGCTGCCGGCGCCGGACCCGGCGATGATCGGTTCGGTGGCGAAGGCGCCGTCGTCGTCCTCGTCCGGTGACTCGACTGCGGGTTCGGCTGCGGGTTCGGCCTCGTCCGGGCAGGGCGCCGGTTCGACGCCGTCCGCGCCGTCCACGCCAGCTGCTCCGGCTGCTGGTGGTACTGGTGCTGGTGCTGCGGCCGGGTCTGGTTCTGGTTCCGGCTCGACCGGCGGCGGTGCGTCCGGCGGCGGGTCCGGGAAGGGCGGGACGACCGGGCCCGGCTCGGGTTCCGGCAAGTAGCGGACAGGAGGCGCGGTGCCGGCCCGGTGGGTCGGCGCCGCGCCTCCGCTGTGTGCGGGCACCGGGCCTGTGGGGCGCGGCGCGCAGTGCGGCTGCGCGCGGCGCGGGGCGCGGGGCGCGGGGCGGCGAGCGGGCGAAGTACGCGGTGTCCGGCGGGAGTGGCGCGACGATTCCGCCCGCTCGGGGTCCGGGGTTGGCTGCGCGCTGCAGAACCGGGCCCGCGCGGCGGACCGGGCCCGTGCCTCCAGGCCGTGACGGGGCGATGCTCGCGACCGCGAGCGGGCGTTCCGTGCGGTGCGCGCTCCGTACGGCAGGCGGGAAGCACCCACTCGCGTGGAGCGAGGCGGCGAGCGGGCGGAAAGGGTGCGTCGCCTGGCGGGGTGGTCGCGGATACCGCCCGCTCGCGGTGGCGGAGTGGGGTCGCGACCGCGGGTGGCGCGGACCGTGCGGACGGGAGGCGGCGAGCGGGCGGAAAGGGGGCGCCATCTGGCGGGGTGGTCGCGGATACCGCCCGCTCGCGGTGGCGGAGTGGGGTCGCGACCGCGGGTGGCGTGGCCCGTGCGGACGGGAGGCGGTGAGCGGGCGGAAAGGGTGCGTCACCTGGCGAGGTGGTCGCGGATACCGCCCGCTCGCGGAACGGGAACGGGAACGGGAACGGGAACGGGGGCGGGATCGGGGTGGGAACGGGCCCGGAACCGGAGCGGGACCCGCGCGTCGGGACCGGCCAATAGACTGGTGCGCATCCCACGAACCGATCGACGGAGCACCATGCCTGACATCACGAGCGAGCAGGTCGCGCACCTGGCGAACCTCGCCCGCATCGCACTCACGCCCGACGAGATCGAGAAGCTGACCGGGGAGCTGTCGCACATCGTCGAGAGCGTCGCCAAGGTCGCCGAGGTCGCGACCGACGACGTCCCCGCGACGAGCCACCCCGTGCCGCTCGGCAACGTCACCCGACCCGACGTGGTGGGGCAGACGCTGACCCAGGAGCAGGCGCTGTCCGGTGCCCCCGACTCCGACGGCGAACGGTTCCGGGTGACGGCGATCCTCGGCGAAGAACAGTAGGCGACAGAAGATGACCGACGACATCACCAAGCTCAGCGCCGCGGCGCTCGCCGACGCCCTCGTGGCGCGCGACGTCTCGAGCGTCGAGGCCACCCAGGCCCACCTCGACCGCATCGCGGCCGTCGACGGGGACGTCCACGCGTTCCTGCACGTCAACGAGAACGCCCTCGCCGTCGCGAAGTCGATCGACTCGCGCCGAGCGGCCGGGGACGACCTCGGTGCCCTCGCGGGCGTGCCGATCGCGATCAAGGACGTCCTGTGCACGCAGGACATGCCGACGACCTCGGGTTCGAAGATCCTCGAGGGCTGGCGGCCGCCCTACGACGCCACCCCGGTCGCCAAGCTCCGCGCCGCCGGCCTCGTGCCGCTCGGCAAGACGAACATGGACGAGTTCGCGATGGGCTCGACCACCGAGTTCTCGGCCTACGGTCCGACGCACAACCCGTGGGACCTCGACCGGATCCCCGGCGGGTCCGGCGGTGGTTCGGCCGCCGCGGTCGCCGCGCACGAGGCACCGTTCGCCCTGGGCTCCGACACCGGCGGCTCGATCCGCCAGCCGGGCGCCGTCACGGGCACGGTCGGTGTGAAGCCGACGTACGGCGGGGTCAGCCGCTACGGCGCGATCGCGCTCGCGTCGAGCCTCGACCAGATCGGTCCGGTGTCGCGGACGGTCCTCGACGCCGCGCTCCTGCACGACGTCGTCGGCGGACACGACCCGAAGGACTCCACGTCCATCCCGGACGCCTGGCCGTCGATGGCTGCGGCCGCGCGCGAGGGCCTGCAGGCGGACACACTCCGCGGGCTCAAGGTCGGCGTCGTGAAGGAGCTCGCCGGTGGCGAGGGCTTCCAGGCCGGCGTCACGCAGCGCTTCCAGGAGACCGTGGCGATCCTCGAGGCCGCCGGTGCCCAGGTCGTCGAGGTCGACGCCCCGAGCTTCGCGTACGCGATCAGCGCCTACTACCTGATCCTGCCGGCCGAGGCGTCGTCGAACCTCGCGAAGTTCGACTCCGTGCGCTTCGGCCTGCGCGTCACGCCCGAGAACGGCGCGACCGTCGAGGACGTCATGGCCGCCACGCGCGAGGCCGGCTTCGGCCCGGAGGTCAAGCGCCGCATCATCCTCGGCACGTACGCCCTGAGCGCGGGCTACTACGACGCGTACTACGGCTCCGCGCAGAAGGTCCGCACCCTGGTGCAGCGCGACTTCGCGGCCGCGTTCGAGCAGGTCGACCTGCTCATCAGCCCGTCGGCCCCGACGACCGCCTTCCCCCTGGGGGAGCGGCTCGACGACCCGCTGTCGATGTACCTCAACGACCTCACGACGATCCCGGCGAACCTCGCCGGCGTGCCCGGCATGAGCATCCCGAACGGCCTCGCGCCCGAGGACTCGCTGCCGACCGGCGTGCAGCTGATGGCCCCGCAGCGCGAGGACGCCCGCCTGTACCGCTACGGCGCCGCCCTCGAGCGCCTGCTCGAGCAGCAGTGGGGCCACCCGCTCATCGACAGCATCCCGGACCTCGACCCGTACCAGCAGTCCGCTGCGCAGGAAGGTGTGATCTGATGGCGCAGAAGGAAGCGCTGATGGACTTCGACGAGGCGCTCGAGCGCTTCGAGCCGGTGCTCGGCTTCGAGGTCCACGTCGAGCTCGCGACGAAGACGAAGATGTTCTCGGACGCCCCGAACTTCTTCGGTGGTGAGCCGAACACGAACGTGACGCCGGTCGACCTCGGGCTCCCGGGGTCGCTGCCGGTCGTGAACGAGCAGGCCGTGCGCTACTCGATCCAGCTCGGGCTCGCGCTCGGCTGCTCGATCGCCGAGTCCTCGCGGTTCGCCCGGAAGAACTACTACTACCCGGACAACCCGAAGAACTACCAGATCTCGCAGTACGACGAGCCGATCGCGTTCGAGGGCGAGGTCGAGGTCGAGCTGGCCGACGGCACGATCTTCAACGTCCCGATCGAGCGCGCCCACATGGAGGAGGACGCCGGCAAGCTGACCCACGTCGGCGGTGCCACCGGTCGCATCCAGGGCGCCGAGTACTCGCTCGTCGACTACAACCGCGCCGGCGTACCGCTCGTCGAGATCGTCACGAAGCCGATCTTCGGTGCGAAGGACCGCGCCCCCGAGCTCGGTGCCGCCTACGTGCAGGTCATCCGTGACCTCGTCCGTGCGCTCGGCGTCTCCGAGGCCCGCATGGAGCGCGGCAACCTGCGCTGCGACGCGAACATCTCGCTGCGCCCGTGGGGCCAGGAGAAGCTCGGCACCCGCACCGAGACGAAGAACGTCAACTCGTTCCGCGCCGTCGAGCGCGCGATCCGCTACGAGATCCAGCGGCAGGCCGCGATCCTCGCCGCCGGCGGCACGATCACGCAGGAGACCCGGCACTGGCACGAGGACACCGGCCGCACCTCGGCCGGCCGACCGAAGTCCGACGCCGACGACTACCGCTACTTCCCGGAGCCCGACCTGCTCCCGGTCGTGCCGGACCCCGCCGTCGTCGAGGAACTCCGCGCGTCCCTGCCGGAGGCCCCCGTCGCGCGTCGTCGTCGCCTCAAGGGCGAGTGGGGCTTCAGTGACCTCGAGTTCCAGGACGTCGTGAACGGCGGCCTGCTGGACGAGGTCGAGGCCACCGTCGCCGCGGGTGCGTCGCCGCAGGCCGCCCGCAAGTGGTGGACGGGCGAGATCAGCCGTGTCGCGAACGCGCAGGAGACCGCAGCGGGTGACCTCGTGTCGCCGCAGCACGTCGCCGAGACGATCGCGCTCGTCGAGTCCGGGGACCTGACCGACCGCCTGGCTCGCCAGGTGCTCGAGGGCGTCATCGCCGGCGAGGGCTCGCCCGCCCAGGTGGTCGAGTCGCGTGGGCTCAAGGTCGTCTCCGACGACTCGGCGCTGACCGCCGCCGTCGACGAGGCCCTCGCGGCCCAGCCGGACGTGCTCGCCAAGATCCAGGACGGCAAGGTCCAGGCAGCGGGCGCGATCATCGGTGCGGTGATGAAGGCCATGAAGGGTCAGGCCGACGCGGCCCGGGTCCGCGAGCTGGTCCTGGAGCGCGCGCAGCAGTCGTAGCGCGACCAGCAGACGGACTGGAGGCACGTGGCGGGTCCGCCACGTGCCTCCAGTCCGTCTCGCGGCCCGTCTGCGGTGCGGTCACCGATCCTGGGGACGCGTCAGCGACCCGGTGACAGGATGGGTCGTGACCGCAACGATCCGCGCCGTCGGGACCGCCGTCCCCAACACCACCCTCGACCAGGCGGCGGTGCGGGACCTGTTCGCCGGCCAGCCCGACCTCGGCAGGCTCGGCCGCCGACTCGTGCCGGCCGCCTTCGACGGATCCGACGTCGCACACCGGCACACGGTCCTCGAGGAACTCGACAGCGCGCGGCCCGGCGGGACCTTCCGGCAGGACGACGGCGCACTCGTCTCGCCGTCCACGGGCACGCGGAACGACCGCTACCGGGACCTCGCCCCGGCCCTGTTCGTCGCCGCAGCCCGGGACGCCGTCGAGCGCGCGGGGATCGAGCCCGCACGGGTGACGCACCTCGTCACGGTGTCCTGCACGGGGTTCACCCAGCCCGGGCCGGACATCGACGTCGTCGCGCAGCTCGGACTGCCCGCCGGGGTCTTCCGGCACCACATCGGCTTCATGGGGTGCTGCGCGGCCTTCCCGGCGCTCCGCATCGCCGCCGCGTTCACCGAGGCCGACCCGGACGCGGTCGTGCTCGTCGTCTGCGCGGAGCTCTGCACGCTGCACGTCCGCGCATCGGACGACCCCGACCAGATCGTCGCGAACAGCGTGTTCGGGGACGGGGCCGCCGCGGTCGTCGTGACGCAGGGCGGACCCGGGCTCCGGATCGAGCGCTTCGCCACCGCCACGGTCCCCGAGGGCGCCTCCGAGATGGCGTGGAACATCGGCGACGAAGGCTTCGAGATGATCCTGTCGACGGCCGTGCCGAAGCTCGTCGGCGTGCACGTGCCGGCCGCGGTGCAGGGACTGCTCGGCGAGGGCGAGACCCCGTCGGACGTGCCGGTGTGGGCCGTGCACCCCGGTGGCCGGGCGATCGTCGACCGCGCGCAGGAGTCGCTCGGGCTGCCGGACGCGGCGGTCGCGTCGAGCCGGAGCGTGCTCCGCGACCACGGCAACATGTCGAGCGCGACGGTGTTGTTCGTGCTCCGCGACGCCCTCGAGCAGGGAGTGCCGGACGGGTCGTCGCTCGTGGCGGTCGCCTTCGGCCCCGGGCTGACGGTGGAGAGTGCCCGACTGACGGCGGTCCCGGCGTGAGCGGACGTGCCGGAGGGGAGACGCGCCTCCAGGCCGTGGACCTGAGCGCCCGCGCGACGGACCTGCGCGAACTGATGGACGACCCGGACTGCGACCCGCGCGCCCTGGAACGGACCTTCCGGCGGTTCGCCGTCGTGAACGCCCTGGTCAGCGGGTGGCGCGCGGCGTGGCGGACGCACGTCGTGCCGGCGCTGCCCGCCTCGGGACGCGCGCGGATCCTGGACCTGGGGTGCGGCGGGGGCGACCTGGCCCGGGCGCTCGTGCGCTGGGCGGGGAGCGACGGCTTCGCGGTCGAGGTCGTCGGGATCGACCCCGACGAGCGGGCGATCACGTCGGCGCGCCGCTCCACCGCGCGGGGCGTGACGTTCAGACAGGCGTCGAGCGGCGAGCTCGTGGCCGCGGGGGAGCGCTTCGACGTCGTGGTGTCGAACCACGTGCTGCACCACCTGGACGACCCGGCGCGGGCGGCGTTCCTGGCGGACTCGGAGCAGCTCGCGACGAGTCGGGTGCTGCACTCGGACATCCGGCGGTCGCGGCAGGCCTACCGGGCGTACGCGGTGGCGTCGCCGCTCGTGGCGGTCGGGACGTTCGTGCGGGTGGACGGACTGCGGTCCATCCGGCGGTCGTTCACCGTGCCCGAGCTGCAGGACGTGCTGCCGGCGGGGTGGCGGGCGGAGCGGGCGGCGCCGCACCGGGTGCTCGCGGTGCGGGACGCCTGAGGGGAGCCCCGGCGGCCGGGCCGCCGGGCGGGGCGCCGGCTGAGCCGAGTCTCGCGCTGTGCGACGAGCCTCGCGCTCGCGGGGCCGAGTTTCGTCGCTGAGCGCGAGACTCGTCCCGCCCGCCGGGCGCACCGCGCACCGCGCCCGCGCCCGCGCGCGCCGCGCGCTACGGGCGCAGCAGCACCTTGATCGCCCGCCGCTCGTCCATCGCCGCGTACGCCTCGGGCGCCTGCTCGAGCGGCAGCTCGAGGTCGAACACCTTGCCCGGCTCGATCGCCCGCGACAGCACGTCGGGCAGCAGCTCGGGGATGTACGCGCGCGCCGGGGCCATGCCGCCACCGACGGTGATGTTCTTCGCGAACAGGAACGGCATCGGCAGCTCGGGGTCGCCCGCCGGGACGCCCACGTAGCCCACCGCACCACCGGGACGGACGACCCGGAGCGCCTGGTCCATGCTCTCCGCGGTGCCCACGGCCTCGAGGGCGCAGTCCGCGAGGTCCCCGCCGAGCAGCTCCCGCACCGCCGCGACGCCCTCGTCGCCGCGGGTCTCGACGACGTCCGTCGCGCCGAACTCCCGCGCGAGGGCCTGACGGTCGGCGTGCCGGCTCATCGCGATGATCCGCTCGGCACCCAGGCGCGCGGCCGCGAGCACGGCGGACAGCCCGACCGCGCCGTCGCCGACGACCACGACGGTCTTGCCCGGCCCGACCCCGGCGGAGACGGCCGCGTGGTGCCCGGTCGAGAAGACGTCCGACAGCGTCAGCAGCGAGGGCACGAGGTCGTCGTCCACGGGACCCGGCACGACGACGAGCGTCGCGGCGGCGTCCGGCACGCGGACGTACTCGGCCTGCGCGCCGCCCAGCGGGTGCCCGTACGCGTCCGGCGTCACGCCGAAGGTCGAGCCGTGGTCGCAGCCGCTCGTCATGCCGTGTGCACAGGCCTGGCAGGTGCCGTCGTTGGTGGTGAACGGCGCGATCACGAAGTCGCCCACGGACAGGCCGGTGACCGCGTCGCCGACGGACTCGACGACACCGACGAACTCGTGCCCGATCGCACGGGGCTCCGTCGTGTCGCGGACGCCGCGGTACGGCCAGAGGTCCGACCCGCACACACAGGCGGCGGTGAGCTTGACGACGGCGTCGGTGGGGTCGATGACGGTGGGGGCGTCACGCTCCTCGACGCGGATGTCGCGGGGGGCGTGGATGACGGTTGCGCGCACGATGGGCCTTCCGATCGGTGGTGGTCACGGCGCGTGCCGAGACGCGCCAGGGTGCCGGCGCCGTTGCGGGACCCGTCGACACTACGCTTCCCGGGTGGACGACGACCGGTACGGCAGTGACGTGCTCTCGGGCGACTGGCGCTCGCAGGGCGTCAAGAAGGTGCGGGAGGTGCCGCTCGAGCGCGACATGGTGCTCGAGGACCCGGACTCCGGCTGGGCGGGCGCCGTCGTGGGCCTCGAGGCGGGCAACGTCTCCTTGGAGGACTGGAAGGGACGCATCCGCGCCTTCCCCTTCACCGGGCAGTTCCTGCTCGAAGGGGAGCTCGTCACGCTCGGCCGCCCGCAGGCCCCGGTCGGCCGCTCCGGGGGTGCGCGTCCGGCCGCCGGTCCGACAGGTGGTGCGGCGGCCCCGGCCGGGAGGATCGGGGCAGCGCCCGCCGTCCGGCACGCGTCCGACGGTGGTCGCCTCCGCACCGCGTCCGGGTCGTTCGCGGTCGAGCAGCAGCGCGCGCGGGTGGCGCTCCCGTCGCGGATCATGGTCGAGGGCAGGCACGACGCCGAGCTCGTCGAGAAGGTCTGGGGCGCCGACCTCCGCGTCGAGGGCGTCGTGGTCGAGTACCTGGAGGGCGTCGACAACCTCGCCGAGGTGCTGCAGGATCCCCTTCTTCCACTCGATCGAGCGCGGGATCGTCGGCCACTCGGTCAGCCCGAGCCGCGACGGCTTCACCGACTGCCAGACGTCCACGAACGGGTGCCCGACGACCAGGACGTGCGCGCCCCACTTCCCGCGCATCACGGCGTCGGCGAAACGGGACTCCTTCGACCCGGGGACCAGGTGGTCGACGAGCACGCCGACACGACGGTCGCGCGAGGGCCGGAATTCGTCGAGCACCTCGGCGAGGTTGTCGACGCCCTCCAGGTACTCGACCACGACGCCCTCGAC
>NZ_CP054593.1:2857253-2858097 GCF_013347165.1 Curtobacterium sp. Csp2 | reverse complement strand
GCGCGCGGGTGGCGCTCCCGTCGCGGATCATGGTCGAGGGCAGGCACGACGCCGAGCTCGTCGAGAAGGTCTGGGGCGCCGACCTCCGCGTCGAGGGCGTCGTGGTCGAGTACCTGGAGGGCGTCGACAACCTCGCCGAGGTGCTCGACGAATTCCGGCCCTCGCGCGACCGTCGTGTCGGCGTGCTCGTCGACCACCTGGTCCCCGGGTCGAAGGAGTCCCGTTTCGCCGACGCCGTGATGCGCGGGAAGTGGGGCGCGCACGTCCTGGTCGTCGGGCACCCGTTCGTGGACGTCTGGCAGTCGGTGAAGCCGTCGCGGCTCGGGCTGACCGAGTGGCCGACGATCCCGCGCTCGATCGAGTGGAAGAAGGGGATCCTGCAGCACCTCGGCTGGCCTGCGGACGAGCAGGCCGACGTCGCCCGTGCCTGGCAGCGGATCCTCGGGCAGGTGCGGACCTTCGCCGACCTGGAGCCGCAGTTGCTCGGACGCGTCGAGGAGCTCATCGACTTCGTCACCGAGCCGAAGGCCTGACCCACCCGGCCACCCGCGCGCTGCCGCTGCGGGGCGGGCGGACCACGTGCCTCCCGGCCGTTGCGGCCTACCCGCGTGCCCGCCTCGCCCACGCGAGCGGGCGGAATCCGCGGCGCGCGTCCGCCTGAGCCATCCGTTCCCGCCCACTAGAGGGGGTGGGCGCTCCCGCGTCGGACGCGCGTGCGCGTGAGCGGGCGGAATCGGCGGGACCTGTCCGGCTGAGCGATCCGTTTCCGCCCGCTCGCGCGCGGTCCCGGGGTGAACGGCGTGTCGCGGCCTACTGTTGAGGGATGGACGGCATCGACGGGCGT
>NZ_CP054593.1:2838470-2857243 GCF_013347165.1 Curtobacterium sp. Csp2 | reverse complement strand
CGCGCGTCCGACGCGGGAGCGCCCACCCCCTCTAGTGGGCGGGAACGGATGGCTCAGGCGGACGCGCGCCGCGGATTCCGCCCGCTCGCGCGCGGTCCCGGGGTGAACGGCGTGTCGCGGCCTACTGTTGAGGGATGGACGGCATCGACGGGCGTGTGCGCGGCGCCGTCGACGTGTGGCTCCGCTGGCTGCCGCGGTGGCAGATCGGGACCGCACGGCCGCGGACCCGGATCTGCCGGAAGTGCACCGGGTCGCCGATCGCCTCGGCGGCGGGCTTCGGGCCGGACGTCCCGCACGCCGTGCAGCACGCACTGATCGGGCGGATCTCGACGATCATCGAGGACGCCGTGGACGACTACACGGCGAAGAACCTCCCGCTGCTGCAGCGCGAGCTCGAACGGGCCGCGGCACGGAAGCGGCACGCGGGGTACCAGCCGACCGAGGGACTGTCGCCCGAGTTCCAGGGACTCGACGTCGACCCGGAACCCTCGGCGGGGGAGCCGTTCCTGTTCACCCTCGGCGAGTTGACCGGCACGGGCGCCGCGGAGCAAACCCCGCGCGAACCCCTGTCCGAGGAAGCGAAGGCCGCGCTCCGGCACGAGATCGCCCTGTCCGACGAGTGCGCCCGCGCGACCGGGACGGCCGTGTGCCTGGCGTTCGTGGAACACCGTCCGCGGATCGCCGAGGCCGTCGAGCGCCTGGTGGAACCGCAGATCGCGGCGCTCGTGTCGGACATGTTCCGCGGGTTCGACGGCCCGGAGGCCACTCGCGACGGCCTGTTCTGAGCAGGCAGCACCAGCGCGGCGATCGTCAGGTCACCGCGCGGAGCGTCCGACCCGGGATGACGGTGCCGCGGAGCGACCGGTGCTCGACCGGGCGCGAAGGGTCGTCGATGCGGCCGACGACGAGGTCGATGGCCTCACGGCCGATCCGCTCGATGGGCTGCTCGAGGGTCGTGAAGCCGATCCAGTCGTTGGCCAGCGGGAAGACCCCGTCGAACCCGGTCACCGAGAGGTCCTCGGGCACACGGATCCCGCGGCGGGACAGCGCGTCGCAGAGCTCGAGCATCAGCCGGTCGGTCGGGCACATCACGGCCGTGGCACCGGACTCGCGCACGACGTCCTGGACGTCCGCCGCCAGCTCGGACACCGGTCGGACGAAGCTCGCGTCGAGGTCGACCACGCGCACCCCGCGCTCCCGGAGCCGCTCGACCATCGCGTGGGTGCGAGCGTGCTGGGTCAGGGCGTCGCCGACCGGGACGGTGAGCACGACCGCGGTCCGGTGACCCGCTGCGACGACCGCGTCCGCGATCGTCGCGCCGCCGTGCGTCTCGTCGCAGTACACGCTCGACAGCGCCGGGTGCAGCTCGGGCCTTCCGGCGACGACCGTCGCGATGCGGGGCGCGAACTCGGCGATCTCCGCCGCGGGCATGAGGCCGCTGCAGACCACGAGCCCGTCGACGCGCATCGACACGAGGGCGGCCAGTGCGGACTTCTCGTCCTGCACGCGTCCGACCCCGGTGGTGGTCACGACGCGGTAGCCGAGCTCGGAGGCCCGCCGTTCCATCACGGCGTGCAGCGCGGTGTAGACCATCGACGAGGCGTCACGGACGAGCATCCCGATGGTGTGCGTGCGGCCGCTGACGAGCCCCCGCGCCATGGCGTTCGCGACGTACCCGAGCTCGGCCGCAGCACGTTCGACGCGCTCACGGGTCTCGTCGGAGAACCGTCCGGTACCGGACAGCACCCGGGACACCGCGGACTTCGAGACGCCCGCGCGGGCTGCCACGTCGAGGATCGTCGGTTGTGCGCCGCGCCCCCGGGGTTGCCGGTCGCCGTCGGCCTCGCCGCTCACCTGCCCGCCGCGGGGTGCCGGGTCCGGCGCGAGCGACGCGCGCCGGTGACCGCGGCCACGACCGCGCGCCACCCGACCAGGAACACGGCGAGGACGATCGTCGCGACGATCACGAACGACAGCGGGAGGGGGTCGCCGGAGACGTCCCCCTGACCGGTCAGCACGCGGAGCAGCAGCCCGACGACGACCGTGGCCACCCAGACGACCACGCCCGTGGGCCACACACGCATCGGCGCACGCCAGGCCCGGACGACGAGGAAGCCGACGAGCCACCCGGCGAGGAACGGGTACGCGGTCGTCCAGACGCCGGCGGCCGAGGTCGCCTCGCCGTGCGACGAACGCCCGATGGTCGCGAACGCGACGACCAGGACGACGTCGACGACCGCAGCGGTCCAGGTACGGGTGCGTGCGTGCATGCCGTCATCATCGCAGGCTGCGCAGTGGGCCGGAGCCTGAACGTCCCGGTACGTCGAGTTCACCGGGTGGCGACGTCTCCGGCACCCGTCGTTCACCCGGGGTCGCCACACTCGACCACCGTGCGGGAACGTTCCCGCACCTCCCGACCCCACGAACCAGGAGACCCCCGACGTGAAGACACGAGCCGTGCACCCCCGGTCCCTCGCCGGCATCGCGATCGCCGCCACCGCAGCCGTCGCCCTGTCCGGCTGCGTCCAGAGCGCGAACGCCTCGAGCGCCGGTGACGACGCGAGCACGGGCACCACGAACCTCACCGTGTTCATCAGCGGCGACACCAACGTCCAGGCACTCTGGGACGGGTCGCTCATCCCCGCGTTCGAGAAGGCCCACCCGAACGTCCACGTCTCGACGAGCATCGACCTGCACGGGCAGCACGACGCCCAGACCCAGGCGAACCTGGCCACCGCGGTCAAGGCGGACAAGACCGTCGCGTACGACCTGGTCGACGCCGGCTGGGTCGCCACCGTCGGCAAGGCCGGGCTCCTGTCCACGGTCAGCGCCAGCGCGATCCCGAACCTGAAGAACGTCCCCGCGGCGACGAAGCGTCAGGGCGGCGACGCCGCGATCCCGTACCGGGCGTCGAGCGTCCTGCTCGCCTACGACACGAAGAAGGTCACCGACCCGCCGAAGACCCTCGACGACCTGCTGGCGTGGATCGAGCAGCACCCGGGGGAGTTCGCCTACAACTCCCCGGCGTCGGGCGGCTCGGGCGGCGCGTTCGTCATGACGGTGCTCGCGAAGTACATGTCCAAGGCCGAGCAGGCGACGATGCAGACCTCGTACGACAAGTCGCTCGAGTCGAAGTGGGACGAGGGGTTCCAGACCCTCAGGGACCTCGGCCCGTCGACGTACCAGAAGGGCGTGTACCCGAACGGCAACGACCAGGTCCTGCAGCTCCTCGGCTCCGGGCAGATCGCCATGGCCCCGGTGTGGAGCGACCAGTTCATCACCGCGCAGAAGGCCGGCACGATCGGCAAGGACGTCGCCTTCACGCAGATCTCCGACCCGTCGTTCACCGGGAGCGCGAGCTTCCTCGGCATCCCGAAGACCGAGCCGGAGGCCAAGAAGCAGGCCGCGGAGGAACTCGCCGACTTCGTCCTGTCGTCGAAGGGGCAGCAGCTCGTCGCGAGCGCCGTCTCCGGCTACCCGGTGGTCCCGCTCGACTCGCTCCCGAAGTCGGTCGCCCAGCAGTTCGCCGACGCCGACCCGTCGACTCTCCGCCTCGGCTTCCAGAGCCAGTTCGCCGCCGACATGAACGCGGCGTGGGACGCGAAGGTCCCGCAGTGACGCAGGTGACCGACCGGGAGGCCCGTGGCGACTCCGCCACGGGCCTCCCGCCCGCCCCGTCGCCGGCTCCGTCGCCGGCTCCGTCGCCGGCACTGACCGGCCGCACCGGTCCGTCCCGGCCCCCGCGCCCGCAAGCCGGTCCTCCGCCGGAGGAGCGCCGCCGTCGGCGCCGCGCCGCCTGGACCGGGCTCGCGCTCGTCGCCGCCCCGGTGCTCGTCGTCGTGCTCTTCGTCGGCGTCCCCGTGGTGAACGCCGGACTGTTCTCGCTCGGCTCCACCGGCGGCCTCAACCAGGCGCTCGCCGACATCGGGCAGGACACCGTGCACGGGTTCTCGTTCGCGGTCTACGGCGCGCTGCTCGGCGACCCGGTCTTCCGCCGCGACCTGGTTGCGACGCTCTGCGTGACCGCGCTGTCGACCGGCCTGACGGTCGCGCTCGCGGTCGTCGTCGCGGTCGTGCTCCGGCTCCGCGGCGGTGTGGTCGGGTCGACGCTCAGCGTCCTGGCGGTCGTGCCGATCTTCGTGCCGGTCGTCATCGCGAGCTGGTCGGTGCTGACCTTCACGGACGGCCAGGGGTTCGTCAGGAGCCTCGGCGCACAGGTCGGGCTCGACCTGCCGGTGTGGGGGTACACCCTGGTGGCGGTCGTCTTCGGCAGCGTCTGGACGAGCCTGCCGTTCGCGGTGCTCATGATCGCGGGTGCGCTGCAGGGCGTGCCCGACGCGCTCGTCGACGCGGCCCGGGACGCCGGCGCGGGGACGTGGCGGGTGGTCTTCCGGGTGCTCCTGCCGATGGCCGCGACCCCGCTCGTGATCGCGACGACCTTCACGGTGATCGGGGTCCTCGGGTCGTTCACGGTGCCGTACTTCACCGGCCCGAACGCCCCGTCGATGCTCGGTGTCGACATCGCGAAGTACTTCCAGGCGTACAACCGCCCGCAGCAGTCCACCGCGATGGCGTTCGTCGTGTTCGCCTTCGCGGCCGCGGCGAGCGTCTTCTACATCCGCTCCACCGTGCGGGCGAACGCACGGGAGCTCGCGACGAAGGGAGCAGCACGATGACGCAGCACGGCGGGACGATCCGGCGCGCCACCGGGACCGCGCTCGTGTGGGCCACCGCGGCCGTGCTGGCGGTGTTCATCGCCGGCCCGCTCCTGTGGCTCGCGGCCCGCGCGTTCGCGACGAGCTGGACCTACCCGAACCTGCTGCCGGACGGGTGGACGCTGCGCTGGTGGACCACCGTGTTCGACGACCCGGGGCTCGGCGTCGCGGTGCAGAACTCGCTCGTGCTCGCCCCGCTCACGGTGGCCATCGCGGCCGTGGTGTGCCTGCCGGCGGCGTGGGCGATCAGCCGGATCGACTTCCCGGGGCGTCGGGTGGTGCTCGTCGGGCTGTTCGCGACGAACGCGTTCCCGAAGATGGGCCTGTTCGTGACGATGTCCGCGATGTTCACCGCGCTCGACCTGATGAACACCGTCGCGGGGATCCTCATCGTGCACGTCCTCGGGTGCGTGGTGTTCATGACGTGGTTGCCCGCCGCCGCGTTCTCCGCCGTCCCGCGCTCCCTCGAGGAGGCCGCCCGCGACGCCGGCGCCGGCCGCTGGCGCACCTTCACGACCGTCACGCTGCCGATCGCGTGGCCGGGGATCCTGGTCGCCGTCGTGATGTCGTTCCTCGCCTCGTTCGACGAGGCCCAGGGCACGTACCTCGTCGGCGCCCCGACCTACATGACGATGCCGACCGAGATGTACTCGCTCGTCCTGAACTCGCCGCGGCAGGTCTCGGCGGTGTTCGCGATCGCGCTGAGCATCCCGTCCGTCCTGCTCATGACCCTGGCGCGGAAGCACGTCATGGGCGGCCGTCTGGCGGACGGCTTCCAGATCCGATGACCGACACGACCACCCAGAAGGGCGACCAGATGACGGACGCACCCTTGCTCACGGACCGCGCCACGCGCCTCCCGGCCGGATCCCTCGACCCCGCGCAGGACCGCAGCAAGTCCACCGGACTGTCCGTGCACGGTCTGCGGAAGACCCTCGGCGGGCGCGACGTCGTCGCCGGCATCGACCTCGACGTCGCACCGGGCGAGCTCGTCTCGCTGCTCGGGCCCTCCGGATGCGGCAAGACGACCACGCTCCGGATGGTCGCGGGGTTCCTGACGGCCGACGCCGGCGTGGTGACCATGGGCGACCGGGACGTGACGACCCTCGGGCCGGAGCGCCGGCCGAGCGCGATGGTGTTCCAGAACTACGCGCTCTGGCCGCACATGACGGTCACGCAGAACGTGGCGTTCCCGCTCCGCACCCGTCGCGTGCCGAAGGCACAGACGTCGGAGCGGGTGCGCGCCGCGCTCGAGCTGGTGGGGCTGACGCACCACGCGACCTCGAAGCCGACCGCGATCTCGGGTGGCGAGCAGCAGCGCGTCGCGCTCGCGCGCGCGGTCGTGCAGGAGCCGGACGTGCTGCTCCTCGACGAGCCGCTGTCGAACCTCGACGCGAAACTCCGCGTCGGTGTGCGCGACGAGATCCGGCGCATCCAGCAGCGCCTCGGGATCACGACCGTGATCGTCACGCACGACCAGGACGAGGCGCTCAGCATCTCGGACCGGATCGCGGTCATGCACGACGGTCGGATCGAGCAGATCGCGACGCCCGCGGCGCTCTACGCCCGACCGGCCACGCTGTTCGTCGCCGGCTTCATCGGGTCCACGATCACGGTGACCGGTCGGTTCCTGACCGGGACGCCCGCGACCGTCGGTGCGGACGACACGGTGCTCGTCCGACCGGAGCAGGTGACGCTCTGCGAGGACTCGCCGCTCCGCGCGACCGTCGCGCGCGTCCTGGTGCGCGGGCACTTCGCCGAGGTCGTCCTCGCCGCGGACGACGCCGAGCTCCGGGCGTACGTGACCGGGCCGCCACCCGCGGTCGGGAGCGAGACCGGCGTGCGGCTGGGCGAGGTCCTGGTCTACCGTGCCGGCCTGCTCGCCGAGGTGGTCCGGTGACCGCCGCGCAGCGCGCGGCCGACGTGGTCGGTCCGGTCGCGTCCGCCGTGTCCGTCCCGGCGGTCGGGTCCGCCGCGTCGGACGACGTGGTCGGGTCCGCCGCGTCCGTCGCGGTGGCACCCCCTGGTCCGGCCGGGAGGCACGGTGCCCGTCCGCCACGCCTCGTCGCCCACCGCGGTGCGCCGCGGGTCCGGCGCGAGAACACGCTCCCGGCGGTCGCCGTCGCGGCGGCGCTCGGCGCGGAGACGATCGAGGTCGACGTCCGACGCACGGCGGACGGCGTCGCGGTCCTGCTGCACGACGAGACCCTCGGCCGGATGTGGGGCGACGCCCGCCGCGTCGCGGACGTCGACTGGTGCGACGTCGCCCGGCTCGGCAACGGGATCGACCGCATCCCGCGGCTCGACGCCGTGCTCGAACGGCTGGACGGCGAGTCCACCACGCTGCTCGTCGACCTGACCGACCCGGAGGACGCCGTCGTCGCCGCCCGCACGGTCGCCGGGCACGGCGGGTCGGTCCCCGTCGCCTGGTGCGGCTCGGTGCCGGCGATGGTCGCGGTGCGCTCGGTGCTCCCGGACGCCGACGTCTGGTTGGCGTGGGAGTCGCTGCTGCCGCCCAGGCCCGAGGACCTCGACGAGCTCGCACCCTCCACGCTCAACCTGGAGCTCGCGTTCCTGACGCCCGACACCGTCACCACGGCGCACGCCCTCGGCCTGCAGGTCTCGGTGTGGACCGTCGACGAGGCCGAGCCGGCCGCCTGGGCCGCCGCGCAGGGCGTCGACTCGATCACCACGAACGACGTCGGCCTGGTCCGGGCGGCGGTCGAGGCCGCCGCGCGCCGCGCACCGGACGCCGGGGACCGGGAGCCGACCGAGACCGAGGTCGCCTCGCGGGCGCAGGCGCTCGCGCACCGGTTGGCGCACGAGGTGATCGCGTTCACGCGCGAGCACCCCGTCGGCGAGGTCGCGACGAAGGCGCACGTCGCGGACCTCGTGACCGACGTCGACCGGATGGTCGAGCAGTTCGTCCGCTCCCGGGTCCGCAGCGCGTTCCCGACGCACGGCTTCACGGGCGAGGAGTACGGCGCGTCCCCCGGCGACCGCCACCGCTGGTACCTGGACCCCGTCGACGGCACGACGAACCTGGTCAACGGCGTGCCGTGGACCGCGATGTCGCTGTGCCTGGTCCGGGGCGGACGTCCGCTCGTCGGGGTCGTCGCCGACCCGTGGCGCGGCGAGGTCCTCGAGGCCCGGCGGGGGCGCGGCGCGGTGCTCCGGGAGCGCCCGCTCCGGCTCGACGACGTCCCGCGCTCCCTCGCCGGGGCCGTCGTGGGCACCGAGCTGGACGGTCACCGGCCGTGGCCGGGCTTCGAGGCGTTCCTGCGCGCCCTCGCCGACCGGTCGTGCACGCTGCGGGTCCAGGGCTCGGGCACGATGACGATCGCCCAGGTCGCCGCGGGTCGGGGCGTCGGGGGCTGCGTCGGTGCGTTCTCACCGGTCGACCACGGTGCCGCGGTGCTGCTCGTGCACGAGGCCGGTGGCGTCGTGCTCACACGGGGTGGTCCCGTCGACGGGTTCCCGCCCGAGGGGGAGCCGTTCCTCGTCGCCCACCCGGGCGCCGCGGACGAGCTGCACGCGGTGTGGAAGGCGGCGCTCGCCGCGGGGTCGGCGGCGGGTCGGGGCGCGTCGAGCTGAGCGGGCGAGGGCTCTCGGCCGACTCTGTGCGTGCGTACAGTCAGCGGTCGTCGCCGCTCCCTAGGGTGGCAGTCCACGGCACGTCCCGACCGGGCCGTCCCGCACCGAAGGAGCATCGCCATGGGATTCCTCGACCGTCTGCTCGGCCGTCCCGACCGGGACCGCCAGACGCCGGACCAGTGGGGGCAGCCGCAGGCCGGACAGCCGCAGTGGGGGCAGCAGCAGTGGGGGCAGCCGCAGCAGCCCGCGCAGCAGCAGGGGTACCGGTACGGGCAGCAGTCCTACCAGGTCCCGCCGCAGCAGCCGGACGCCAGGGGAGCGGGCGGGACCGCCGAGGACGAGCGGGCCGTCGAACGGTACCGCTACCTCCTCCGCACGGCACCGCCGGAGCGCATCGAGGAGGTCCACGCCGAGGCGTTCGCCACCCTGTCGCCCGAGCAGCGCCGGATGGTCTACGACGAGTTCACCCGGTCGGCGCCCGCCGGCGAGGCCCCGCGCGGGGACGACCCCCGTTCCCTGGCCCAGGCGGCGACGCGATCCGAGATCCGGCAGCCCGGGTTCATGGAGCGGTCGCTCGGCGGGATGGGCGGCGGTGCCGGCGCGATGGGCCAGCGCGGCGGTCCCTCGTTCGGGAGGATGATCGGTGCTTCGATCCTCGGCACGGTCGCCGGCTACGTCATCGGTTCGGCGATCATGAGCGCCTTCCTGCCGGACGCGGGATCGTTCGACGGCGGTACCGATGCTGCGGGTGACGGCGGTCCGGAGGACACTGGTGCCGAGAACGCGTCGTACGACGACGGTGGCGGCTCCGACTTCGGGGGCGGCGGCGGCTTCGACGACTTCGGTGGCGACATGGGCGGCGGATTCGACGTCTGACGCCGAGGCCACCGACCCTCCGACACCGAGCATGTCCGACGAAGGAGCGGCATGGCAATCATCGAGGCCTCCGGGCTGACCAAGACGTACCGGTCGAAGTCCGGCCCCGTGCACGCCCTGGCCGGGCTCGACCTGTCCGTGCCCGAGGGGACCGTTACGGCGCTCCTCGGGCCGAACGGCGCGGGCAAGACCACGACCGTCAAGGTGCTGACCACCCTGGTCACGCCCGACTCCGGCACCGCGACGATCGACGGCGTCGACGTCGTGGCCGACCCGCAGGCCACCCGGCGCTCGATCGGCGTGTCCGGGCAGTACGCGGCGGTCGACGAGAACCTGACCGGGTTCGAGAACCTCGAGATGATCGGGCGGCTGTACCACCTCGGTCGCCGGACGGCGCGGCAGCGGGCGCGGGAGCTCATCGAGGTCTTCGACCTGGCCGAGGCCGGGGACCGCCCCGTCAAGGGCTTCTCCGGCGGCATGCGACGGCGCATCGACCTCGCTGGTGCGCTCGTGATGAACCCGCGCGTGCTGTTCCTCGACGAGCCGACCACCGGCCTCGACCCGCGCAGCCGCCTGGCGCTCTGGGGCATCATCGAGGGCCTCGTGTCGGACGGCGCGACCGTGCTGCTCACCACGCAGTACCTGGAGGAGGCCGACCAGCTCGCCGACGACATCGCCGTGATCGACGACGGCACGGTGATCGCCGAGGGCACCGCCGACGAGCTCAAGGCCCAGGTCGGCGGCCACCGCGTGGTCGTCACGCTCGTCGACCCGGCCGACGCGGACGCGGTCCACACGGTGCTGCAGCGGTACGGGGTCGGCGCGGTCGAGACCTCCGGCGACCGCCGGACCTCGGGCATCGCGGTCGAGGCCGGTCCGGCCGCCCTCCAGCGGGTGCTCGCCGACCTCGGCGCCGCCGGGATCGAGCTGCACGACGCGGGCATGCGGCGCCCGACCCTCGACGACGTGTTCCTCCGGCTCACCGGGCACGCCGCGACGGCGGACGAGGCGGCGGCGACCGGCGGGGCGGGGCCGGGGCGGTCCTCCCGGCGGGGTCGCGGTGACCACGGCACGACGTCGGCCGACACGGCGGACCAGGCTGCGGAGCGTGTCCGGTGACCGCCGTCGGCACGGCGTCCGGACGCCAGCTGCCCGTCGTCGTCACGTCGCCCGTCGCGGTCTGGTTCGAGGACGGCTGGACCGTCACGAAGCGGAACCTCGTGAAGATCAAGCGGTCCCCGGACATGCTCGTGTTCGCGGTCCTGCAGCCGATCATGTTCGTGCTGCTCTTCAGCCAGGTCTACGGCGGCGCGATCCAGGTGCGGGGGACGGACTACACGCAGTTCCTGATGGCGGGGATCTTCGCCCAGACCGTCGTGTTCGGGGCGACGTTCTCCGGGTCCGCGATGGCGCAGGACCTGAAGGAGGGGCTGATCGACCGCTTCCGGACCCTGCCGATGTCGGCCTCGGCCGTGCTGGTCGGGCGGACGAACTCGGACCTCGTGCTCAACGGGATCTCGATGGTGATCATGATGGCCACCGGCCTCGCCGTGGGGTGGCGGGTGCAGTCCGCGCCGCACGAGTTCCTCGCCGGGGTCGGGCTGCTGCTGCTCTTCAGCTACGCGTTCAGCTGGGTGATGGCACTGCTCGGGATGAGCGTGAAGACCCCGGAGGTCATCAACAACGCCTCGTTCATGATCCTGTTCCCGCTGACGTTCATCTCGAACGCGTTCGTGCCGAGCGAGACGATGCCGCTCGTGCTGCGCGTGTTCGCGGAGTGGAACCCGGTGTCGTCCCTCGTGCAGGCCGCGCGTGAGCTGTTCGGGAACGTCGGGACGGCGCCCGTGCCGGACGTCTGGACGATGCAGCACCCGGTGCTCACCGTGCTCGTCGGCATCGCCGTGATGCTCGCGGTCTTCGTGCCGTGGGCGGTGGACAAGTACACCCGGATCAGCGCGAAGTAGACCCGTGCTCCCGCGGACCACCGGGACCGCTTACCATCGTCTCTCGTGACAGCGACCGATGCCGAGCGCGCCGCCCAGAGCGACGCCACCGAGCAGGCCCCCGACCGGAGCACCAGGCTCCGTCGCTGGATGCTGCACGGAGCCGACCAGGGGGCCTCGCACCAGGGACCGCACCAGGTCGAGGTCGAGAAGACCCACCCGTGGTGGCGGGTCATGTGCCTGACCGGCGTCGACTACTTCTCGACGCTCGGGTACCAGCCGGCCATCGCGGCCCTCGCCGCCGGGCTGCTGTCCCCGATCGCCACCATCGTGCTCGTCCTCGTGACCCTGTTCGGTGCGCTCCCGGTGTACCGCCGGGTCGCGCAGGACAGCTTCAAGGGTGCCGGCTCGATCATGATGCTCGAGAAGCTCCTGCCCTGGTGGGCGGGGAAGCTCTTCGTGCTCGTGCTGCTCGGCTTCGCGGTGACCGACTTCATGATCACCATGACGCTGTCGGCCGCCGACGCGACGGCGCACATCGCCGAGAACCCCTTCACGCCGCACTGGTTCACCGACATCCCGGTGCCCCTGACGCTCGCGCTCCTCCTGCTGCTCGGCGTCGTGTTCCTCCGCGGCTTCAAGGAGGCGATCGGCATCGCCGTCGGGCTCGTCGCCGTGTACCTGACGCTCAACGCCGTCGTCGTGGGGGTCGCGCTCTGGCACGTGTTCGAGCGTCCCGTCGTGGTCGACGACTGGTGGACCGGCCTCACCACGCAGCACAGCAACCCCCTCGTGATGATCGGCATCGCGCTCGTGGTGTTCCCGAAGCTCGCACTCGGCCTGTCCGGCTTCGAGACCGGCGTCGCGGTCATGCCGCAGGTCCGCGGCGACGCGGCCGACGGCACGAGCGCACGCCCCGAGGGCCGCATCCGGGGGACGCGTCGCCTGCTCACCACCGCGGCGATCATCATGAGCTCGTTCCTCATCACGTCGTCGATCGCGACGACGTTCCTCATCCCGCAGCGCGAGTTCCAGCCCGGTGGGCAGGCGAACGGTCGGGCCCTGGCGTTCCTGGCGCACGATTACCTCGGCAACGTCTTCGGCTCGGTGTACGACTTCTCGACGGTCGCGATCCTGTGGTTCGCCGGTGCGAGCGCGATGGCGGGCCTGCTCAACCTGGTGCCCCGGTTCCTGCCCCGCTACGGGATGGCGCCGCAGTGGGCCCGTGCGACGCGTCCGCTCGTGATCATCTTCACGCTCATCGCCTTCGCCATCACGATCCTGTTCGAGGCGAACGTCGACGCGCAGGGCGGGGCGTACGCGACCGGTGTCCTCGTGCTCATCACGAGCGCCGCCTTCGCGGTGACGCTGTCCGCGCGCCGGAAGCAGCAGCGGAAGCGCGTGGTCGCCTTCGGGGTCATCACCGTCGTGTTCGTCTACACGACCGTCGCGAACATCATCGAACGGCCGGACGGCGTCCGGATCGCCGCCGTGTTCATCGTCGCGATCGTGGTCGTCTCGCTGGTCTCCCGCGTCCGCCGGTCGTTCGAGCTGCGGGCGTCCTCGATCGAGCTCGACGCCGTCGCCCGGCAGTTCATCGAGGCCGACGCCGACCAGTTCAGCGCCGTGTGCATCATCGCGAACGAGCCGGGTGCCGGCACCGCTGCCGCCTACCAGGCGAAGGGACGCGAGGAACGACGCGACTCCGGCATTCCCGCCCGCGTGCCGACCATGTTCCTCGAGGTGCTCCCCGCCGACTCGTCGGACTTCGAGGAGGACCTGCTCGTCGAGGGCCACGTCGTGCACGGGCACCGCGTGCTCAAGGTGCGCTCGGGCAACGTGCCGAACACGATCGCGTCGACGCTGCTCGCGATCCGGGACATCGCCGGGGTCGTGCCGGGCATCTACTTCGAGTGGAACGAGGGCAACCCGATCCGGAACGCGATCCGGTTCGTCTTCACGGGCGTCGGTGACGTCGCCCCGGTCACGCGAGAGGTCCTCCGCGAAGCCGAACCGGACGTGAACCGGCGGCCGACCGTCCACGTGTCGTGACCGACGGGGCGGTCGTGCACCGCGCCTCCCGGCCGCTCGGCGGGTCCGTGGCGGTGCTCGTCGCCGCCACGGTGTGGGGCACGACCGGCACCGCGACGCACTTCGCCCCCGGGGTCCCGGCGTTCGTGTTCGGGGCCGTCACGTTCGGGCTCGGCGGACTCCTGCTCGCCGCGACGACCGGTCGCCCGGCGGTCCGCGCCCTCGGCCGGGCGGGGACCCGCGGCTGGGTGCTGCTCGGCGCCGCGTCGCTCGTCGTCTACGCGGTGGCCTTCTACGCCGCGCTCGCCGACGCGGGGGTCGCGCTCGGCACCACGGTCGCGATCGGGTCGTCGCCGGTGTTCGCCGGGCTGGTCGAGTGGGTCGCCGACCGTCGGCGCGTGACCGGCAGGTGGGTCCTGGCGACCGTGGTGAGCGTCGCCGGCATGGTGCTCGTGACGCTCGCACGCTCCGAGGCCGCGGGCTCCGGGGCGCTGCTGGTGGGGCTCGCGAGTGCACTGCTCGCCGGGCTGACGTACGCGACGTACTCGTGGGCGGTCGCGCGCGGGATGCACGCGGCCACGCGGACCGTGCCCGTGCCGGTCCCTGCGCCGGAGCCGGCGCGCGGACCGGGCGTCGGTGACGCGCGCGGCGTCCTGGGTGCGGTGTTCGGGCTCGCGGCGCTGCCGCTGGTCGGCCTCGCCCTGGTCGCCGGTCGGGACACGCTCGTGCTCGGGGCGAACTGGCCGGTGTTCCTCTACCTGGCGCTCGTGCCGACGGTGCTCGGGCACTCCCTGTACGCCGTCGGACTCCGGAGCGTCAGTGCCTCGGTCGCGACGCTGCTGTCGCTGTTCGAGCCGGTCGTCGCCGCGGTGCTCGCCGTGCTCGTCGTCGGGGAGCACCTCGGCATGCTCGGATGGGTGGGCATCGCCCTCGTGGTCGGCGGTCTGGCGCTGCTCGCGCTGCCGGGTGGACGCCCGGCAGCGCGGGAGCGATCGATCCGCGTCAGTTCCCGGTGATCTGGTCGCGCACCTTGCGCCGGAGCACCTTGCCGATCATCGAGCGCGGCAGGTCCTCGACCACGACGATCCGTCGCGGCACCTTGTAGGCGGCGAGCTGGTCGCGGGACCACGCGCGGAGCGCCTCGGCGTCGAACGTCCCCGGGTCCTTCGGCACGACGGCCGCGACGACCTGCTCGTTGCCGCCCTGCGTGATGCCGACGACCGCGACCTCGCGCACGCTCGGGTGCTTGAGCAGGGCGTCCTCGACCTCGGACGGTGACACGTTGAAGCCGCCGGTGATGATGAGTTCCTTGAGCCGGTCGACGATGCTGACGAAGCCGTCGGCGTCGATCGACACCACGTCACCGGTGCGGAACCAGCCGTCCGGGGTGAAGACCTCGTCGGTCGCCTCGGCCTTGCCCCAGTACCCGCGGAACACCTGCGGGCCCTTCACCTGGAGCTCACCGGCCTCGCCCGTGCCGAGCACCTTCGTCGGGTCGTCCGGGTCGACCACACGCGCCTCGGTCGACGAGAGCGGGAGACCGATCGCGCCGAGTCGCCGCTCCGGGGAGACCGGGTTCGCCATCAGCACGGGGGAGCACTCGGACAGGCCGTAGCCCTCGACGAGGTACCCGCCGGTCCGGGCCTCCCACGGCTCGACGACGTCCTGCGACAGCGGCATCGCGCCGGAGATGCCGATCTCGATGCCCTGCAGCGACACCTTCGCCGAGTCGGCGGCGTGCTGCAGGCGCGTGTAGATCGGCGGCACGGCGGGCAGGAACGTCGGCGGGTGCTTCTTCATCGCCTTGAGGACGAGGGCCGGGTCGAACGCCGGGAAGAGCACCAGGCGCGAGGCCATGCTCATCGCGAAGGTCAGGCAGAGCGTCAGGCCGTACGCGTGGAACATCGGCAGCACCGCGTACACGGTGTTGTCGCCGCGGCGGATCTGCGGCACCCATGCACGGGACTGCGCGGCGTTCGCGAGCAGGTTCCGGTGGCTGAGGACCGCGCCCTTCGGCACCCCGGTGGTGCCGGACGTGTACTGGATGAGGGCGACGTCGCTCGTCGCCGGACGCGGGTGTCGCTTCGACAGCTTCCGCGTCGACACCAGGTCGTCCCACTTCGTCGTGCCGCGCACGTTCGTGGTCAGCTTCGCGCGGGACTCCCGCGCCTTCGCGACCGGCAGCGCCAGGGCGAGGCGCGTCGTGCGGGGCATCGCACGGGTCAGGTCGACCGAGACGATCGCGTCCACGGCGACGTCGGCGGGGAAGTCCTGCAGCGTGGCGACCGACTTGTCCCACGCGATCGCGACCTTCGCGCCGTGGTCCTCGAACTGGTGCCGGAGCTCGCGGGCCGTGTAGAGCGGGTTGTGCTCGACGACGATCGCGCCGAGCCGGAGCACCGCGTAGAACGCCACGACGTGCTGCGGGCAGTTCGGCAGCACGATGGCCACCCGGTCGCCCGCCGTGACGCCGAGCTTCCGCAGCCCGTTCGCGGCGCGCAGGATCTGCTCCTGCAGGTCCGCGTAGGTGGTGGTCCGGCCGAAGAACTCGAGCGCCACCTTCCCCGGGAACCGTGCCGCGGACTGCTCCACGATGTCGGCGAGGGAGCCCGTGGGCTCCTCGATGTCGTGCGGGACCCCCGGGGCGTACGAGGCAAGCCAGGGACGAGGCGTGTCGATGCTCACCCGGCCAACCTACCGGCGGGGTGCTGCCGACTGTCAGGGGCACGACGGACGATGGGTGCATGCCTTCCGTGTCCGACGCGTTCCGCACCCGCCTCAACGACACCTTCACCAACGGCGCCACCGAACGACCCGAGTGGATCGACGCCCTCGAGCAGGGCTCCGACGCCGGCTTCTTCGGGCCTGGCTCCGCCACCTGGGCCGTGCACGGCGGCAACCACACCGTGCTCGCGGGCGTCCGCGCGCTCCTCGTGCAGGCGCTGCACCCCGGCGCCCTCGCCGGCGTCGCCGACCACTCCCGCTACCGCGAGGACCCGTTCGGACGCCTCGCCGGCACCATCCGCTGGATCTACACGGTCTCGCACGGCGACACCGAACAGGCCACGCACGCCAGCCAGTGGGTGCGGAAGCTGCACGAGCGGGTGGTCGGCGAGTACGTCGACGGGCACGGGGTCACCCGGCCGTACGCCGCGAACGACCCGGACCTGGCCCGCTGGGTGCACCTCGCGTTCACCGACGCGTTCCTCCGCAGCGCGCAGGTCTGGGGAGCGCCGATCCCCGGCGGAGCCGACGCCTACGTCCGCGAGTGGGCGATCGCCGGACGCCTCATGGGCGTCGACGACGCGCCCGAGTCCGAGTCCGAGCTCCGCGCGCAGATGAACGGGTACCTCGACCGCGGCGAGCTCAAGGCCGACGCCCGCACCCACGACGTGGTCCGGTTCATCAAGGACCCGCCGCTCGCGCGGCTGCTGCGTCCCGGTTACCGTGCGCTGTTCGACGGGGCGGTCCTGTCGCTCGACCCGCGGCACCGCTCGATGCTCGGCCTGCGGACGCCGGCCGTCGGCCCGGTGGCCCTGCCCGTCCGTCAGGTCGCGGGCGTGGTGCTCGACGGGATCGGTGCGGTGCTCGGCAACACCCCCGGATCGGAGCGCGCAGCGCTCGTCCGCATCGCCCGCCTGCAGGGCGCGTCCGACGCGACCGACTGACGGACCGGAGGCACGGTGCCAGCCGACACCGTGCCTCCCGTCCGTCCCCCGGTGCGTCAGAAACCGGACGGCACCCGCGGTGTGTAGGCGGACTCGAGTCGCGACACCTCGTCCGGGGTGAGCTCGATCGCGGTCGCGGCGACCGCGTCGTCGATGTGGTGCTCCTTGGTCGCGCCGATGATCGGTGCGCTGACCGCGGGCTTCCCGGCGACCCACGCGAGGGCGATCTGCGCCATGCTCGCGCCGCGCGCCTCGGCGACCTGCTGCACCGCGTCGACGATCGCGCGGTTCGCGGCCTCGTCCTGGCGGTAGAGCGTCTTGCCGAACTCGTCGGTGTCCGCGCGGCTGCCGGAGCCCTGCGCGTCCCAGGGGCGGGTGACGCGACCGCGGGCGAGCGGGCTCCACGGGATCACGCCGACACCTGTCGCCTGCGCGAACGGGTGCATCTCGCGCTCCTCCTCGCGCTCGAGCAGGTTGTACTGGTCCTGCATGCTGACGAACCTCGTCCAGCCGTTGCGCTCCGCGACGTGTTGCATCTGCGCGAACTGCCACGTCCACATGCTGCTCGCGCCGAGGTAGCGCGCCTTGCCGGCCTTGACGACGTCGTGCAGCGCCTCCATCGTCTCCTCGATCGGCGTGTGCGGGTCGAAGCGGTGGATCTGGTACAGGTCCACGTAGTCCGTGCCGAGGCGGGTGAGCGAGGCGTCGATCTCGTGCATGATCGCGGCGCGGGACAGCCCGGCGCCGTTCGGGCCGGGGCGCATGCGGTTGAAGACCTTGGTGAAGACCTGGACCTCCTCACGCGGAGCGATCTCCTTGAGGAGCGTGCCGGTGATCTCCTCGCTCGAGCCCGCGGAGTACACGTTGGCGGTGTCGAACGCGGTGATGCCGGCCTCGTACGCGCGGCGGACGAAGGGCCTGGCGTCGTCGATGTCCACGCTCCACGGGTGCGCGCCCTGGTCCGGCCGGCCGTACGACATCATGCCGAGGACGACCCCGCTGATCTCCAGGCCGGAGGCTCCGAGGCGCGTGGTCGGCACGCGGGTGCTCGGGGTGCTGGGGTCCGGGTTGCCGGGGCCCGGGTCCTCGTTCGCGTTCGTCGAGCGGGCGGTGGCGTCCGTGGTCGAGCGGGCGGTGTGTGCTGTGTTCTGGTCGGGCTGGTCGCTCGTTCCGCCCGCTCGGCGCGAACGGGCGGAATCCGCTGCGTCCAGGTCGTCGTGGTCGTCCGTTTCGCCCGCTCGGCTCGAACCGGCGGAAGTTGCATCGCTCATGCGTTCACCCTGGCATCGCGCCCTGTGACGGCGAGCAGGCGGACCTGCAGCGGAGCGTCGTCGTCGACGTCGACCGGGGCTGCGTAGAGGCCGGTCGCGGCGAGGTCCTCGATCTGCGGCTCGAAGTACTCCCACACCGCGCGGACGAGATCGTCGGGGAGCGTCTCGTCCGAACCGGTCGCCCGTGCCAGGTCCCAGGTGTGGATGGCGATGTCGCTCGTCTGCTCGGTGAGGTACTGCCGCGCGCTCACGACGTCGGTACTCAGGTGTACCGGGACGTCAGCGGGCGAATTCCGCCAGGCCTCGGTCGCGTTCGCCGCGTACTTCGCCCACTCGGCGGGCAGGTCGGCGCCGATCGGCTCGAGGTCGGCCTCGGCCTGCGCGTAGTCGCACCCGGTCAGGAGCTTCGGGATCCACCGCTGCTCGTCGATCACGTGTGCGACGAGGTCCCGGGTCGTCCACTCGGAGTCGGGGGTGGGGGCGTCCCAGTCGGTGACGGCGTCGACGCGGCGGCCGAACTCGGCTGCCGCGAGGGCCTGCAGCGCGATCCAGTCGGTGGCCATGATGGTGCTCCTGTTCGTCGGGAGGGGTCGTCGGTGGTCGACGTCTGTCCGGTCCTGGTGGAACGGCCGGCGTGAGCGGGCGATTCCCGTCGTTCATCGGTCACGGTACGCC
>NZ_CP054593.1:2836121-2838460 GCF_013347165.1 Curtobacterium sp. Csp2 | reverse complement strand
GCACCCTCGACCCCGTCCGGCTGCTGTTCGTCCGCGTGACGCTCAGCGGCTGACCAGGGCACCGAACACCTGCAGTACCCGGCGAACGGCCCGGCTCCTCCCCCACGGAGCCGGGCCGTTCGGCGTTCCCGGGCGCTGGTGCCGGCCCGGCCTGGCGTGGCGTGGCCGTCGGCATCGGCGTCGTCGGGCGGGCGAGATGGGGTCTGGTGAGCGGGCGGGCTCGGGCGAGCGGGCGGAATCGGCGGGGTTGGTGGTCGCTGCGGCGCACATCTCGCCCGCTCGCGCTCGGCTGCTCGCGCTCGGCTGCTCGTGTTCGTGCCCGACGACGCCGATGCCGACGGCCACGCCACGCCAGGCCGGGCCGGCACCAGCGCCCGGGAACGCCGAACGGCCCGGCTCCGTGGGGGAGGAGCCGGGCCGTTCGCCGGGTACTGCAGGTGTTCGGTGCCCTGGTCAGCCGCTGAGCGTCACGCGGACGAACAGCAGCCGGACGGGGTCGAGGGTGCTCAGGCCGCCTGGAGGACGAACTGCACGTCGAGGTTGATGGTGACGTCGTTGCCGAGCGTGAAGCCACCGGCCTCGAGCGCAGCGTTCCAGTTCACGCCGAACTCGGTGCGGTCGATCTTGGTCGTCGCCTCGGCGCCGAGCTTGACCTGGCCGTAGCCGTCGGTGGTGACGCCGCCGAACTCGGTCTTCAGGGTGACGTTCTTGGTGACGCCACGGAGCGAGAGCTCGCCGTCGATCAGCAGGTCGTCGCCGTCCTCGCGGATGCCGGTCGACTTGAAGGTCATCTGCGGGTGCTCCTCAGCGAGGAAGAAGTCGCCGGTCGCGAGGTGCTGGTCGCGCTGCTGCTGCTTGGTGTTGACGCTGGCGACGTCGATCGAGGCCTCGAGCGTCGAGTCGAGGGGGTTCTCCGCCGTGACGAGCGTGGCGTCGAAGCGCTCGAACGAGCCCTTGACCTTGCTGATCGCGAGGTGGCGGACGGAGAAGGTGACCTCGGAGTGCGTGGGGTCGATCTTCCAGGTGCCGGTCTGGTAGCCGGGGATGGCGGAGGCGGTGAGCGTCATGGTGACTCCTTCGAAGCGTTGGTCTGCGGTTCCCGAACAGCAGACACTTTTACATGCGCCTGCATCGAACCCGATGGTAGCCCATTCTGCACCCGTTTGGTTGAAGCGTCAACCATTGTTCACGAGACGGACGTGAGCCGCTGCCACGGACGTGAGTCGTGCCTCCCGTCCGAACCCGTCCGCAGGAGGCGAGCCACCCGCCGGACGAACTCGTCGACCAGCGGGCCGACGTCGTCGGCGGTCGCTCGTACCAGCCACCAGTCGACGTCCTTCAGGCGTTCTCCGCGGGTGAGGTCCTTCCGGAAGGTGCGGGCGTCGGTGCGGTGCAGGTCGCTCTCGTACTCGATGGCGACGCGTGCGTACGGGTACGCGAGATCGACGCACGCGATCCATCGACCGCGCTCGATGACGTCGTGGTTCCGGAGCGGTTCTGGGAGTCCTCGCCGGACGAGTGCGAGTCGGAGTCGGGTCTCGCCGGGACTCCGCGACCCGACCCGGACGAGTTCGAGGGCTGCCCTCGCGCGCCGGGTGCCCCGCGCGCCTCGGTGTCTGCGCAGGGCTCGCCGGAGCTCGTCGACGGTGCACCAGTTCAGCCAGCCGACCAGTGCGTCGCCGACGACGACGAGCTCGTCGACCGTCAGGGCGGTGGCGAGCATCACGAAGGTGTCCTCGGGAGCGACGAGGGCGGCGGTGCCCGAGTGCACCACTCGGATGCGCCCCTGTCTGGTGCGGTGGCCGATCGTCCCGCGAACCCGCAGTGCCTGATCCGTCCCGATGGTCGTGACGTGCACGCGTCGGTCGCGTTCGAGCCGCACGGGCAGCGGGATGCCGAGCAGGTGGGCGGCGGTCGCATGGCTGAACGCCTGATCGCGGCGTAGTCGTGGTGCGACGGCGCGTGCGAGCTCGTCGTGCGAGCGGGGTGTTGTCCAACTCCGCGTGCCGTGGAACGGTCGGACGAGGCGGCGGGAGCGCAGGACGGCTTGCGAGACGCCGCGGTGCAGGGCCTCACGGACGCGGAACGGACGCGTCCGGAGGGAGTGCGGGAAGTGCGCTGCGAAGTCCATGCCGGCAGCGTCGCTCAGCCGGACGGGCCGTGGGACGTCGGAGCGATCGACTGTGGATGGTCGGGCCGCGAGGAGGGCTGTGGAGGAAGGGAGCGAGGGGCGGGAGCGGGCGGGCGTGGCGCGGGAACGCGTGCGGGTCGCGGCACGCGAGCGGGCGGAATAGGCGGTGGACGGGAGGCGCGGGGCGCGTGTTCCGCCCGCTCGCGTC
>NZ_CP054593.1:2813617-2836111 GCF_013347165.1 Curtobacterium sp. Csp2 | reverse complement strand
GGTGGGGCGCCTGGGACGCGAGCGGGAGGAACACGCGCCCCGCGCCTCCCGTCCTACGTCGTATCCGCCCGCTCGCGTGCCGCTCGCGCCACCCGGGCCGCCCACGCCGCCCGCGCCGCCCGTCGGACGCGAGCGGGCGGAACACGCGCCCCGCGCCTCCCGTCCACCGCCTATTCCGCCCGCTCGCGTGCCGCGACCCGCACGCGTTCCCGCGCCACGCCCGCGCCAACCAGGTACTCGCACGGCCCCTCACCCCGGCCCGGGCCCCGGTAGCGTCGGGACCATGGAATTCAGGTACCTGGGCAACTCCGGACTCAAGATCTCCGAGATCACCTACGGCAACTGGCTGACGCACGGCTCGCAGGTCGAGAACGACGTCGCGACCCAGTGTGTCCGCGCCGCCCTCGAGGCCGGCATCACCACGTTCGACACCGCCGACACGTACGCCAACACCGCCGCCGAGACCGTCCTCGGCGAGGCGCTGAAGAGCGAGCGTCGCCAGTCGCTCGAGATCTTCACGAAGGTCTACTGGCCGACCGGGCCGAAGGGGCACAACGACGTCGGCCTCTCGCGCAAGCACATCATGGAGTCGATCGACGGGTCGCTCCAGCGGCTGCAGACCGACTACGTCGACCTGTACCAGGCGCACCGCTACGACCACGAGACGCCCCTCGAGGAGACGATGCAGGCCTTCGCCGACGTCGTCCGGCAGGGCAAGGCGCTCTACATCGGCGTCAGCGAGTGGAACGCCGAGCAGATCCGCGCCGGCGCCGCGCTCGCGAAGGAGCTCGGCTTCCAGCTCATCTCGAACCAGCCCCAGTACTCGATGCTGTGGCGGGTCATCGAGGGCGAGGTCGTCCCGGCCTCGAAGCAGCTCGGCCTCAGCCAGATCGTCTGGTCGCCGATCGCCCAGGGCGTCCTGACCGGCAAGTACAAGCCGGGTCAGCCGGCGCCGGCCGGGTCCCGCGCGACCGACGAGAAGGGCGGCGCGGACATGATCAAGCGGTTCATGCGCGACGAGGTCCTCGAGGCGGTGCAGCGCCTGCAGCCGGTCGCCGACCAGGCCGGCCTCACCCTCGCGCAGCTCGCGATCGCGTGGACGCTCCAGAACGAGAACGTCGCGAGCGCGATCGTCGGCGCCTCCCGTCCGGAGCAGGTCACCGACAACGTCAAGGCTGCGGGCGTCACGCTCGACGCCGACGCGCTCGCCGCGATCGACGCCGCGCTCGGCGACATCCCGGAGCGCGACGCGAGCAGGACGGTCAGCCCGGAGCGGCGTCCCGCCTGACGCGGCCACCTCACTGACGGGAGGCACGGTGCCAGCCGGCACCGCGCCTCCCGTCCGTCGTTCAGCCAGTATCCAGCATCGGCGACCGTCCAGACGGACGGTCGATGTGGGCCCTGATCAGCCGAAACACTGACGGATGTTCACTGATGAACAGCAGGTGTCGGGGAACTGGCAGGGTCCTGGCAGAACCTGTACCCCACCCAAACCGCCCCGACGCGTGCCCCCGAAGAGGGGGCATGACCCGAACCGACACCCCCGTTCTGGTGCCATGCGGCACCGGGTCGGTGCCGACCTTCGCTGCACGTGCCGCCCACCCAGCGCCGCCCGCCGGCCCTGCGGCGACCGCGGATGCACCGACGGTCGCCTCCCGCCTGCGTGCGGGGGCGACCCAACTCGTCTCGTTCGGCGCCATCGGCGCCGTCTGCTTCCTCATCGACCTCGGCGTCTACAACCTGCTGCGCGCGACCGTCCTGTCAGACGGTCCGATCGCGGCAAAGATCCTCTCCGCCGTCGTCGCCACCGTGGTCGCGTGGCAGGCGAACCGCTCCATCACGTTCCGCTCGCAGCGGCAGGTCGGCGGGAAGGAGACCCTCCGCGAGGGGTTCCTCTTCGCCGTCACGAACGTCCTCGGCCTCGGCATCGCCGCGGCCTGCCTGTTCGTCTCGCACTACGTCCTCGGCTTCACCTCGACCCTCGCCGACAACGTCGCCGGCAACGGGGTGGGTCTCGTGCTCGGCACCGCGTTCCGGTTCGCCGCGTACAAGGCCCTCGTCTTCCGTTCCACCGACGCCCACGCGAAGGAGCACCTCGCATGACCATCGCCACCACCCTGCTCACGGCCGCCGCGCCGCTGTTGCAGCCCGGCCAGGGAAACGACCCGGCCGGGGACGTCCCGAACCGTGGCACGACCGACGTCCCGACGGGAGGATCGGGACAGGGTCCCCAGGTCGCGTGGTCACTGGGCGAGACGATCGGCTACTCCGCGCTCGTCGCCGTGTCGGTGCTGCTCACCGTGATCGCACTCACCACCCTGTGGTGGATGCTCCACGCATGGCGGTCGCGGGACGCGCTGAAGTCGACGAGCTTCAGCCAGACACCGTTGCCCGCGGCGCACCGCTTCACGCTCCTCGTGCCCGGACGGCACGAGCAGGACGTGATGGGCCAGACGCTCGACATGCTCGCCACGCAGGACCACCCGGACTTCGAGATCATCGCGATCGTCGGCGAGGACGACCCGGAGACCGATGCCGTCGTCCGGGCCGCTGCTGCACGCCACCCGTCCCTCATCAGGGTGGTCGTGGACGACACGGCACCGAAGAACAAGCCGAAGGCGATGAACCTCGCCCTCCAGTACGCCACGGGCGACATCGTGGGCGTGTTCGACGCCGAGGACGAGGTCTACCCGCGCCTGCTCAGCCTGGTCGACTCGCGGTTCCAGGAGACCGGTGCCGACGTCGTGCAGGGCGGTGTGCAGCTCATGAACTTCCGGTCGAGCTGGTGGGCGCTCCGCAACGTGCTCGAGTACTACTTCTGGTTCCGGTCCCGCCTGCACTTCCACGCCGGTTCGAAGTTCATCCCGCTCGGTGGCAATACCGTGTTCGTGACCAAGGAACGCCTCGAGTGGTCGAACGGTTGGGACGCGCACTGCCTCGCCGAGGACTGCGAACTCGGCGTCCGACTGTCAGCCGACGGCGCGAAGGTCGTCGTGGCGTACAGCCCTGAAGCCGTCACCCGGGAGGAGACGCCGCCCACCTTCTCGTCCCTGCTCAAGCAGCGGACCCGGTGGAACCAGGGCTTCCTCCAGGTGCTCGGGAAGGGGGAGTGGAAGAAGCTGCCCTCGTTCCGTCAGCGGTTCTTCGCGCGGTACATGCTGACGATGCCCTTCGTCCAGGCCGCGACCGGCCTGCTGATCCCGCTGAGCGCCCTGATGATCCTCTTCGTCAAGGTGCCCACCGCGATCGCGCTCATGACGTTCATCCCCGTGGCGCCCACGCTCATGCTGCTCGCCGTCGAGGTCGTCGGGCTCAACGAGTTCGGCCGGCTCTACCAGGAGAAGGTCCGGGCGCGTGACTACGTGTCGCTCGTGCTCGGGCTCGTGCCGTACCAGGTGTTCCTCGCCGCGGCTGCGGTCCGGGCGGTCGTCCGACACGTCAAGGGCCAGAACGGCTGGGAGAAGACCGAGCACACCGGCCAGCACCGCACGGGTGGCGCGCAGCCGGAGGTCGTCGGGTTCGCGAACGCCGTGACCACCGATGCCGAGCCCCGCGAACTCGCCGGCACGACCGCAGGAGGTGCCCGATGAGCGCCAGCATCACCCACACCACCGGGATCCCGGTCCGTGGCGCCGAGACGTTCTCCGGCGTCCGCGGCTGGTTCCGGGTCCACGCAGCCAGCCTCGGCTGGCTCGTGCCGGTCCTCGCCGTCACCGTCGTGGTGCAGGCGTGGAACATGTCCGGCACGCCGCAGCGCATCGACGACGAGGGCACGTACACGGCGCAGGCCTGGGCGATCGGGCACCTCGGTGAACTCACCCACTACACGTACTGGTACGACCACCCTCCGCTCGGGTGGATCCAGATCGCCGGGTACACCGCGTTGACGGGCGCCTTCGCCCGCTACCCCTTCGCCGTCGAGGCCGGCCGCGAGGCGATGGTGTTCTTCGCTGCCGTCTCGAGCCTCCTGCTCTTCGTCCTCGCTCGCCGACTCGGCGCTGGTCGGGCGACCGCGGCCGCGGCCGGGCTCGTGTTCGCGCTCTCCCCGCTCGCCCTGCAGTACCACCGCACGGTCTACATCGACAACGTGGCGACGCCGTGGCTCCTCGCCGCGTTCGTCCTCGTGCTCAGCCGGCGTCAGCAGCTCGCCGGGTTCGCCGGGGCGGCTGCCTGCCTGGGCGTGGCAGTGCTCTCGAAGGAGACGTACCTGCTCGCGCTGCCGTTCCTCGTGTGGATCGCCGTGCGGCGGGCCGACCGCAGCACACGTCGGTACACGCTGAGCGTGGCCGGTGCGGTCCTGGTCGTGATCGGTGGCGGGTACCTGTTGCTCGCCGCGGTCAAGGGCGAACTCCTGCCCGGCAGCGGCCGGGTGAGCCTCCTCCAGGGCATCACCTACCAGCTCGGATCCCGCGCCGCGTCCGGCTCCGTCTTCGACGCGGGGAGCCTGGCGAACCAGGCGGCGTCCCAGTGGTGGGCGCTCGACCCCGTGTTCATCGTGCTCGGCACGGTCGCGGCGGTCGTCGGGCTCTTCCTGCGCCGGGTCCGACCGATCGCGGCGATGATCGTCTTCCTGCTCGCGATGATGTTCCGTCCGAACGGGTACCTGCCGGTGCCCTACGTCATCATGCTCGTCCCGTTCGCGGCGCTGCTCGTGGCCTACACGGCCGAGCGGGCTGTCCTCGCCCTGGCCGGTCGGACGCGCCGCAACGCACGGACGCGCGTCCGTGGGTTCGCCCGCCGGAGCCTCGGTGCCACGTGGGCCGTCGTCACCGCCGCTGCACTCGTGGTGGCCGTGCCGCTCTGGGGCACGCAGCTCCGCGGCTTCCTCGTCGCGGACCTCGACCTGCCGATGCAGCAGGCCGAGCAGTGGGTCGGCGACAACGTGCCGAAGTCCTCGCGCCTGCTCGTGGACGACGCCATGTGGGTCGACCTAGTGCGCGACGGCTTCGCCAGGAACAACGTGGTCTGGTACTACAAGCTCGACACCGACGCCGCCGTCCAGCGCCAGTCGCCGAACGGCTGGAAGGACTCGGACTACGTCGTCACGACCGACTCGATGCGCACCGGTGGCAACTCGTCCCGGGACGTCTCGCTCGCCATCCAGAACTCGACGAGCGTCGCGAGCTTCGGCACCGGCGACCAGCGCGTGGACGTCCGACGCATCCACGCAGCGGGGACGACCGCCGCGGACGAGGCCATCACCGCCGCCACGAACGGGCGGAAGACGATGGGCACCGAGCTGGCGCAGAACCCGGCGCTCCGTGCCGACGCCGGCACGAGGTCCCAGTTCCGCGCCGGTCAGGTCGACTCTCGCGCGATGCTCGCCCTCGGGCAGGTGCTCGCCGACCAGGACGTCCGCGTCGACCGTTTCACGGCACTGACCGGCGAGGAGGGGCAGCCCTTCCGTCGGATGGTCCTGCACATCGACGGGGACGCCGGCGCGGTCCGCGCGGCAGCCACCTTCGCCGCTATGAGTGACGGGATCCGCCCGGCCGACATCGAGCGCGACGGGGACCGGGTGGTCGTGACCTACGCACCCGCCGACCCCACGACGACGCCGACCAGCGCGTCCTGACGTCGGGGCCGCCCGCTCGTGGCCGCGAGCGGGCGGAACCCGCAGCGGAATCGCCGGATACGAGCAGGAACAGCCCGCTCGCACCAGCGCACCACGCACCAGCGCAGCACGAGCACCACTCACCCACCACCAGCAGCACTCCGTAGCACCCGAATCGAAGGAGCACCACGATGCAGGCACGCACCTCCGCCCCGAACGACGTCCGCACCACCGCGAACATCACCGCACGCACCGCCGCCCGCCACGCCGCACCCCGCCGCACGGTCCGTCGACCGGTCGTCGTCGGCGGGATCGCGGCGGCCCTGGTCGCCGCCACCGTCGGACTCGCCGTGCCGCAGACCGCCACGGCAGCGACCACCGGAGCCGAGGGCTGGCTGCGCGTCGGACACCTCTCCCCGGACACGAAGAGCGTCGACGTCGAACTGACCAGCCTGTCCGGCGGCAAGAAGGTGTTCGAGCTCGACGACGTCACCTACGGCCAGGTGAGCCCGTACCAGGAGCTCCCCGTCGGGACGTACGTCCTCTCGATGCGCGCCGCCGACGCCCCGGACTCCACCCCGGTGATCTCGACCGACGTGCAAGTGCAGCAGGGCGACGCGAACACGGTCGTCGCCTACGGGAAGAACGACGCCCTGCGGACGACGGCGTTCACCGACGACCTGCAGCAGCCGGGCGACGGCAAGGCGAAGCTCCGACTGGTCCAGGCCGCGACCACCGCGAAGGAGGTCGACGTCAGCACGCCGGACGGCACCACCGTCGCCGCCGACGCAGCCTTCGGCACGGCGACGAAGTACGCGACCGTCGGTGCGGGCAAGTGGCGACTCGACGTCTCGGGCGACGGCCAGCGCGGAACCGCCGACGTGGACCTCGCGGGGAACACCGTCTCCACGCTGTTCGTCCTCGACGACAGCAAGGGCGACCTGACGGTCGTGCCCGTCACGGATGCCGCGGCCACCGCCTCGACGCCCTCCGGCGGTGTCCAGACCGGCGGCGGTGGCGCGTCCGTGGATCGGCCGTTCACCGAGTTCACGCACGCGGTCGTCGCGGCGTTCCGCTCGCTCTTCCGCTGACGGGACAGGAGGCGCGGACGACGCCGGCGGATCCGCTGAGGTGATCCGCGCCTCCATCCCGACCGTTCCCGACCACCCCGGAGAGGTGCAGCAGGCATGACCCGCAGGACCTGGATCCCCATCGCCGCCGCGGCTACGCTCGTCGTCGCCGTCGGCATCGCCCTCGTCGCCGTCCGACCTTGGGGCGGGGCCGCCCCGCAGGCGGCCGCGACCTCGAACGCCACCTCGACGTCCGCTCCGGACGTGGACCGCAGCGCAGCACAGCTCCGGTCCGACTTCCTCGACCGGTACGTGCGCGACGGTCGGGTCGTCCGCACCGACCAGGGCGGCGACACCGTGAGCGAGGGCCAGGCGTACGGCCTGCTCATCGCCTACGCGAACGACGACCGGGAGACGTTCCGCGCGATCTGGTCGTGGACCGAGCGTCACCTGCTGACCGACGACCACCTGCTGGCGTGGCGGTGGACGCCGGGGAAGGGCGTGGCGGACGAACAGCCCGCCAGCGACGCCGACCTCGACGCCGCGCGTGCCCTCGTGCTCGCTGGCGACCGTTGGGACGACCCGCGGTACACCGCGGCGGGGAAGACCCTCGCAGCGGCGATCCTCGAGCACGAGACCGCGCGCACCGACCTGGGGACGATCCTCCTGCCGGGTCCGTGGGCCGACCAGGAGCCCTACCGGTACAACGCCTCGTACGCGTCCCCGGCGGCGTTCCGCGTCCTCGAGCGTGCGACGGGCGACCGCCGGTGGGGCGAGCTCGATGCCGGCTCGCACGCCGCCACCGCGGCGGTCCTGGACCGCAGCGACCTGCCCAGCGACTGGTCACAGGTGCACGCCGACGGATCGGTGGACCCTATGCCCGCGTCCGGCGACCAGGGGCAGGTCGTGTACGGCTGGGACGCGATGCGGTTGCCGCTCCGCTACGCCGAGTCCTGCTCGGCGGACGACCGGGCGCTCGCCGGGTCGCTCGCCCCGACCCTGCGGCGCAGCACCGAGCTCGCCGCGCAGTTGGACCTGGGCGGCTCGGCCGTCACCTCCGACACCAGCGCGCTCGCCTACGCGGCGCGGGCGGCAGCCGAACGTGCCGGAGGGGCGATCCCGGCGGCCTCCGCGGACCTGCGGCGGAGCGACCGGACCTCGGCGACGACGCGCACCTACTACGGCGACGCGTGGGCGGCGCTCGGCGCGACGATGCTCACGTCGAACGTGCTCGGCGGCTGCGGGACCGACGCGGGGAGCGCCTCGTGACCGGGCGTCGGGCGGCCCAGCCGCAGCGTTCGTCCCGGGCACCCGCTGCGTGGTGGCGAGGGCGTGGTCCCGGCCGGCGCGGCGTGGTGCTCGCCGGAGTCGTCGCGGGTGTCCTCGTGGTCGGCGGCGTCGCCGGCGTGGCGGTCGCGACCACGACGGCGGGCGGCGGCCAGGCCCGGTCGGTCCCCGAGAGCAGCGCATCGGCGTCATCCGACCCCGGCGCGGCGAAGAACGACGCCGGCGCGGCGAAGAACGGGGCCGGCGCGGGAGACACCTCGGGATTCCAGGACCCAGCGGCGCCGGCCGCTCGGTCGACCGCCACCCCGGTCCGGGTGGAGATCCCCGCGATCGGCGTCTCCTCGGGACTCGAGGACCTCGGCCGCGGCCCCGCCGGCGAGCTCGATCCGCCGAAGGACTGGGACAGCGCCGGCTGGTTCGCCGACGGGATCGTCCCGGGGCAGGTCGGGCCGGCGGTCATCGCCGGCCACGTCGACAGCCCGACGAGCGCGGCGGTCTTCTTCCGGCTCGACGAGCTCGTGGCGGGCGACCAGGTGCGCGTCGGGATGTCGGACGGGACCACCCGTACCTTCACCGTCGAGCGGTCCGAGCGTGCGGCGAAGTCCGCCTTCCCGACGAGCGACGTCTACGGCAGCGCACCGACACCCCAACTCCGACTGATCACCTGCGACGGCACCTTCGACACGGCGACAGGGCACTACACGGACAATCTGATCGTCTTCGCAGAGCTGTCGTCAGGCTGACCGCAACGCACTTCGGTATCGTCTGACCCGACCCCGCAAGGAGCACCATGAGCAAGTCCCTGGTCATCATCCCGACCTACGACGAGGCGGAGAACGTCCGCCCCATCGTCGCGCGCACCCTCGCCGCGACCGACGACGGCGTGCACGTGCTGGTCGTCGACGACAACTCCCCGGACGGTACCGGCGACATCGCCGACGCGATCGCCCGTGAGACCGACCGGGTGCACGTGATGCACCGCACGGTCAAGGACGGCCTCGGCGGCGCGTACCTCGCGGGGTTCGCCTGGGGCCTCGAGCACGGCTACGACAAGCTCGTCGAGATGGACGCCGACGGCTCGCACCACCCGGAGTACCTCCCGTGGATGCTCGAGCTCGCCGACTCGAACGACCTGGTCCTCGGTTCCCGTTGGATCAAGGGCGGCGAGGTCGAGAACTGGCCCTGGTACCGCGAGCTGCTGTCCCGCGGCGGCAACCTGTACACCCGGATGGCGCTCGGCATCGCCGTGCGGGACGCGACGGGCGGCTTCCGGGTCTTCACCTCGTCGGCGTTCGAGCGGATCGACCTGGCCGGTGTCGCCTCGAAGGGCTACTGCTTCCAGGTCGACCTGTGCTGGCGCGCCCTCGAGGCCGGCCTGCGCGTCGTCGAGACGCCCATCACCTTCACCGAGCGCGAGTTCGGCGTCTCGAAGATGAGCGGCAACATCGTGCGTGAGAGCCTGACCCTCGTCACGAAGTGGGGCATCGACCGCCGCCTCCGCGAGCTCCGCTCGATCGTGCGCGACCACCGACGGCTGCCGTCGGTGCGCCGCAACGCGCACGCGGTCGCCGACCGCACCGCCTGACGCAGCAGGTCTGCCGGACCTGCAGGACGGACGGGAGGCGCGGTGCCGGCTGGCACCGCGCCTCCCGTCCGTCCTGTGGTCGCCGTGGTGAGCACCGTCGCCGTGGTGAGCACCGTCGCCGTGGTGACTACCGGAGCACGACGATCCCGCGGCCGTCGAAGTGGACGCGGCCGTCCTCGACCGAGGCCGACCCGAACCGGTAGAGCTCCTCGCCCGAGCTGTCCGGGACCGGCACGTCCGCGGCGTCGTCGGCGAAGTGCACGACGACGTGGACGGGCGCTGCGTCGGGTCCGAGCAGCCCGCGCGTGAGCACGAGCCACCGGTCGTCCGCGTCGAAGCGGACCGCGTTCGCCTCGTAGCGGTGATCGACGAACGCCTGCTCGGTCCGACGCAGCGCGACGAGCACCCGGTAGGCGCGCAGGATCGTCGCACCCCGCTCCGAGGTGACGTCGGCCCAGTCGAGCTTGGAGTTCGTGAACGTCGTCGGGTCCTGCGGGTCGGGCACCGTCGACTCGTCCCAGCCGTGCTGCGCGAACTCCTTGATGCGTCCCTCGGCCGTCACCTTGCCGAGTTCGGGCTCCGGGTGCGAGGTGAAGAACTGCCACGGCGTCGTCGCAGCGAACTCCTCGCCCATGAACAGCATGGGCGTGAACGGCCCGAGCAGGGTCAGCGCGGCCGCGATGACGAGCGACTCGTCGTCCAGGGTCGCGGCGAGCCGGTCACCTGCGGCCCGGTTGCCGATCTGGTCGTGGTTCTGGTTCGCGACGACGAGGGCGGTCGCGGGCGAGGTCCCGCGGTCGATCGGTCGTCCGTGCCGCTTCCCGCGGAACGACGACCACGTGCCGTCGTGGAAGAACCCGTGGTCCAGGACCTTCGCGAGCGCCGACAGCGGGGCGAAGTCGGCGTAGTAGCCGTTCGTCTCCCCGGTCACCGCCACGTGCACCGCGTGGTGGAAGTCGTCGGACCACTGACCGGTGAGCCCGTACCCGCCGGCTTCCTGCGGGCGGAACATGACCGGGTCGTTGAGGTCCGACTCCGCGATCAGCGACAGCGGGCGCCCGACGGACTGCGCGTACGCCTCGGTCTCGGAGGCCATCGCCTGCAGGACGTGGGGCCGGGTGGTGTCGCGGATCGCGTGCACCGCGTCGAGTCGGAGTCCGTCGACGTGGTGGTCACGGAACCACATGCGCACGTTGTCGAGCACGTACCGGCGGACCTCGGGGTCCTCGACGTTGACCGAGTCACCCCACGTGTTGCCGAGCCCCTGGAGCAGGTACGGCCCGTACAGCGGCAGGTAGTTCCCGCTGGGACCGAGGTGGTTGTACACGACGTCCTGGATGACGCCGAGGCCGAGCGCGTGCGCCGTGTCGACGAACCGGTCGTAGGCGTCGGGACCGCCGTAGGGGTGGTGCACGGCGAACCAGCCGACACCGTCGTAGCCCCAGTTCCACTCGCCGTTCACCGCGTTGACGGGGAGCAGCTCGACGAACTCCACCCCGAGCTCGACGAGGTGGTCGAGCTTGGCGGCCGCGGCGTCGAGCGTGCCCTCGGGGGTGAAGGTGCCGACGTGCATCTCGTAGATCACGGCCCCACGGGCGGGCCGACCGGTCCACGAATCGTCGGTCCAGGCGAAGCGCTCGGGGTCCACGACCTCGGACGGGCCGTGCACGCCCTCGGGCTGGTACCGGCTGCGCGGATCGGGTCGGACGGAGTCGTCGTCGTCGATGCGGAAGCCGTAGCGCGCGCCGACGACGGGGACGACCTCGTCGGTCGCCCACCAGTCGTCCTCGCCGCGGGTCATGGCGTACTCGGTACCGTCGACGACCAGGCGCACGCGCTCGGGGTTCGGCGCCCAGACGGCGTAGCGGGCGGGAACGGTCATGCGTGACCCTCCAGGATCTCGATCTCGGCCTGCTGGTCGGAGACCGCAGCGGTGTTGTTCGTGCTCGTGCCGGGGTCCGCGCCGGACGTCACCGGTGCGGCGTCGTGCTCGGCTCCGGTGGGGTCGGCGTCGGCGACGTCCGCCGGGACGAGCAGGGCGACGGGCAGGTCGGCGAGCAGCGCCGACAGGGCGATGTCGCGGGACGCCGGGAAGCGACGACCGGTCAGCAGGTCGACCCGGTCGGCAGGCACCGGGTGGACGAGCGTGTCGCCCCACCCTCCGACGCGCTCGAGCCCGACGGGCAGCCGCGTCGCGACCGTCACGGCACCGCCGCGGTCGAACGCGAGCACGTGGTCGGCGGCGATGCCGGTGGCCTCGAGCCCGAGGTACCGGGTGAAGAGCTCGGGGTGGTCGCGTCGGACCCGCAGGGCGCGGCTCGTCACGAGGACCTTCGCCGCACCGTCCAGGCCGACCTCGGGTAGCTGCTCCGGACCGGTGCCCTCGGGGCCGTCGAGCGTTGCGAGGACGTGCCGCAGCTCCGTGTGGTCGACTGGGCGGCGGTTGTCCGGGTCGACGAGCGAGCGGTCCCACGCCTCGGTGCCCTGGTAGACGTCCGGGACGCCCGGCATCGTCAGCTGGACCAGCTTCTGCGCGAGCCCGTTCGACCAGCCGGCCGCGTCGATCGTGCGGTCGAGCTCGTCGAGCACCGCGACCACGCGCGGGTCGTCGAACGCGGCGTCCACGAGGGCGTGCATCTGCTGTTCGAAGGCCTCGTCCGGTTCGGTCCAGGTCGTGCTGTCCCCGGCTTCGCGCGAGGCCTTCTCGGCGTACGCATGCAGGCGCTCGCGGCTGGCCGGTCGGGCACCCACGATCGCCTGCCAGAGCAGGTCCGCGAACACCGCGTCGTCGAGCGGCGCGAGGGCGTTCAGCTGCTCGAGGGCGCTCGACCACTCCGACCCGAGCTCGGCGAGCACCGCGATGCGGGCGCGGGTGTCCTCGCTCCGCTTGGTGTCGTGCGTGGTCAGCGTGGTCATCGTGTGCGGCCAGCTGCCCTGACGCTCGCGCTGCGCCTGGTGGAAGTCATCGACCGACACCGCGAACACGCTCGGGTCACCGCCGACCTCGCTCAGGGAGCTCAGGCGCGACGTCCGGTAGAACGCGGTGTCCTCGACGCCCTTCGCCATCACCATGCCGGAGGTCTGCTGCAGGCGGAGCGCCGCGGCGTGCCCGGGGTCGACGAGCGCCGGCGCGATCCGGTCGATCACGTCGTCCAGGTCCGGTCGCGTCTCGGCCGCGCGCTCCAGGGCGGCGATCAGGTGGTGGACGCCCTCGGGCAGGTAGGTGCGGTAGACGTCGAACGATGCGACGATCTCGGCCACCGCGTCGACCACGCGCTCCTGCGGCAGGTCACCGGCCGTCGACGCGAGGAGCCGGGCGAGTCGCGCGACCTCGCTGCCCAGGATCCCGTCGGCGATGCCCCGGCGGGTGTCGTGGGTCAGCTGCTGCCAGTCGGTCGGTTCGGCACCGGACGCGGCGGTCAGCGCCTCTTCGCCCGCTGGGTCGACGAAGACGCGGTCGACGACGCCGAGCGCGTCGTAGCCGGTGGTGCCGTCGACGGGCCACGAGGACGGGAGCTGCTCGCCCGGCTCGAGGATCTTCTCGACCAGCGTGTAGGCCCCGCCGGTCAGGTCCGCGAGGTCCTGCAGGTACCCGGCCGGGTCGTACAGGCCGTCCGGGTGGTCGATCCGCAGGCCGTCGACGAGCCCGTCGCGGAACCAGCCGCCGATCGTGTCGTGCGAGGCCGCGAACACCTCGGGCTCCTCGACGCGGATCGCCGCGAGGGTGTTCACCGCGAAGAACCGGCGGTAGTTCAGCTCGTGGTCCGCGCGCTTCCAGTGCACAAACGCGTAGTGCTGGCGGGCGTGCACGGTCTCGACGTCGTCGCCGTCCAGCACGGTCCCGGGAGCGGTCGGGTAGGCGGTCTCGCCGACGTACAGCCGACCGTCACGCAGCTCGACGGCGTCGAGCAGGCGGTCGTCGAGCACGGGGACGCGGACCTTGCCGTCGCCGGCTTCCCAGTCGACGTCGAACGCCCACGCGACCGGGCTGGCCTGGCCCTGTTCGAGCAGCGACCACCACCACGGGTTCGCCTCGGGCGTCGCGACGCCGACGTGGTTCGGGACGACGTCGACGAGCACGCCGAGTCCGGCGGTGTGGGCGGCCTCGGCGAGCCCGCGCAGCGCTGCGTCGCCGCCGCGCTCGGTGTCGACGTGGGAGTGGTCGACGACGTCGTAGCCGTGCTGCGAACCGGGCTCTGCCTGCAGCACGGGGGAGAGGTACACCCAGTCGGCGCCGAGGTCGCGGATGTGCTCGACCACGTCCTGCGCCCGGGTGAGGTCGAAGTCGGGTGTGACCTGCAGTCGGTAGGTGGACGTGGGGACGCGTCTGGCGGTCACCTGGTGGCTCCTGTGCTGTCGGGTTCGGGAGTGGCGCTGTCGTCGGCCGGCTCGGAGCTCGCGGGCTCGGAGGTCGACGGGTCGGTGCCCGCTGGGTCCGTCGCCGAGGTGGTGGGCGAGGCCGCGGGGTTGGTCGGCGTGGACGGCTTCGTGTCCGTGGCGGCGTCGACCGGGGCCGTCGTCACCTCGTGGTCCGGCTCGGCACGGAGCACGATCATCGACCGCGCGGGGACGTCGAGCGGCGTCCCGGCGTCGAGGACCTCGTCGCGGGCACCCGGGTCGGCGGTGTCGATCCGCACGGTCCACCCCGGCGAGTACTCCTCCGGGGGCAGGGTGAACGTCACGACGTCGTCGTGCGCGTTGTAGTACGTCAGGAACGCCACGTCGGTGACCCGCTCGCCCCAGCGGTCGCGCCCGCGGATGCCCTCGCCGTTCAGGTACATGCCGACGCTCTTGCCGAAGCCGGAGTCCCAGTCCTCGGGGTCCATTGCATCACCGGAGGGCGTCAGCCACACGACGTCGGGGAGCGGCTCGCCCTCGCTCCGGCGGACCGGACGGCCGTTGAAGTACCGCGTGCGGCGGAAGGTCGGGTGGTCGTGCCGGAGCTTCACGACGTCGGCGGTGAACTGGATGAGCTCGTCGTCGGCGTGCTCCCAGTCGATCCAGCTGATCGGCGAGTCCTGGGCGTAGACGTTGTTGTTGCCGCCCTGGGTCCGCCCGAGCTCGTCACCGTGCGCGATCATCGGCACGCCCTGGCTGAGGAGCAGCGTCGCGAGGAAGTTCCGGCGACGCTGCAGCCGGAGCGCGTGCACCGCCGGGTCGTCGGTCGGCCCCTCGACGCCGGAGTTCCACGAGCGGTTGTGGCTCTCGCCGTCGTTGTTGTCCTCGCCGTTGGCCTCGTTGTGCTTCTCGTTGTAGGCGACGAGGTCGTACAGCGTGAAGCCGTCGTGGGCGGTGATGAAGTTGATGCTCGCCTTGGGGGTCCGGCCGTCGTGCTCGTACAGGTCGGCCGATCCGGAGATGCGGGACGCGAACTCGCCGAGGGTCGATGGTTCGCCGCGCCAGAAGTCGCGCACGGTGTCGCGGTACTTGCCGTTCCACTCGGACCACTGCGGCGGGAAGTTGCCGACCTGGTAGCCGCCGGGACCGACGTCCCACGGTTCCGCGATGAGCTTGACCTGGGACACGATCGGGTCCTGTTGGACCAGTTCGAAGAAGGCTGCGAGGCGGTCGACCTCGTAGAACTCCCGCGCCAGGGCGGCCGCGAGGTCGAAGCGGAACCCGTCCACGTGCATCTCGGTGACCCAGTACCGCAGCGAGTCCATGATCAGCTGCAGCGAGTGCGGGTGACCCACGTTGAGCGAGTTGCCGGTGCCCGTGGTGTCCATGTAGTACCGCTTGTCGTCCTCGACCAGGCGGTAGTAGGCGGCGTTGTCGATACCGCGGAACGACAGCGTCGGCCCGAGGTGGTTGCCCTCGGCGGTGTGGTTGTAGACGACGTCGAGCACGACCTCGATCCCCGCACGGTGCAGCTCGCGCACCATCGCCTTGAACTCCTGCACCTGCTGCCCGCGGTCGCCGGACGACGAGTAGTGCGAGTGCGGCGCGAAGAACCCGATGGTGTTGTAGCCCCAGTAGTTCGACAGCCCCTTCTCCTGCAGGGTGGAGTCGTTCACGAACTGGTGCACCGGCATGAGCTCGAGGGTGGTGACGCCCAGCCGCTTCAGGTGCTCGATGACCGCCGGGTGCGCGACGCCGGCGTAGGTGCCCCGTTGTTCTTCGGGGACGTCGGGGTGCGTCTCGGTGAGGCCCTTGACGTGGGCCTCGTAGATGACGGTCTCGCCGTACGGGATGCCCGGCGACCGGTCGCCCTGCCAGTCGAAGAAGGGGTTGATGACGACCCCCTTCATCATGTGGGGCGCCGAGTCCTGGTCGTCGGTCGAGTCCGGGTCGCCGAACGTGTACGAGAACAGCGCCTGGTCCCAGTCGATGTCGCCACTGGTCGCCTTGGCGTAGGGGTCGAGGAGCAGCTTGTTCGGGTTGCCGCGCAGTCCGCTCGCCGGGTCGTACGGGGCGTGCACGCGGAAGCCGTACTCCTGCCCCGGTGCCACGTTGGGCAGGTACGCGTGCCAGACGTGCGCGTCGACCTCGACCAGGTCGACGCACTCCTCGTTCCCAGCGTCGTCGAAGAGGCACAGTTCCACGCGGTCGGCGACCTCGCTGAACAGGGCGAAGTTCGTGCCGCTGCCGTCGTAGGTCGCCCCGAGGGGGTACGGACTGCCGGGCCAGGTGTGCAAACGGTCCTCCAGGTGTGGGTGCCGCCAACGTATCGGCGCGGCCCCTCCGCGTCCGCAGACAAGCTCCAGCAGTGGACGAGGGTGACTCCGCGCGTCGCTGTGGAGGAGTGGCCGAGTAGCCTCGCGCGCATGGCCAACATCGTGAGTCAGATCGCAGACAAGGTGCGCCCGATCGGCGTCTCCACCAACTACGGCGAGCCGGTCGAGGTCGGCGACCAGACCCTCATCCCGGTGTCGCTGGGCTGGTTCGGCTTCGGCGGCGGCGGGGACGGCGACGACAACGGCGGCGGGGGTGGCGGCGGCGTGTCGATCCCCGTCGGCGCCTACGTACGCCGTCCCGGACAGGACCTGCAGTTCGAGCCGAACCTCATCTCGCTGCTCGCGGTCAGCATCCCGACCATCTGGGTGACCGGCAAGGCGCTCGCCAAGGTGGTCCGCGCACTCAAGAAGTGACCAGATGACGGACGGGAGGATCGTGGCGACGCCGCCACGATCCTCCCGTCCGTCATCTGGTCGTCACCCGTCTAGACTGCTGCCACACACACGGGAGTCCGGGACCACCGGGCTGAGAGGGAGCGAACGGCGCTCCGACCGTCGAACCTGATCCGGGTCATGCCGGCGCAGGGAGGAGTCAGCACCATGCCTGCAACCATGCAGTCCACCGTCCCGTCCACCACCCTCCGGCGGTCGCTCCGCTGGCGCGTGGTCGACATCGTCGTCGCCAGCGTCCTCGCGGTCGCGATCGGCGTCGTCTTCAAGCTCTGGGAGTTCGGCTACGAGCCGCTCAGTGCGGGAGCCGCCCTCGTCCTGCCGGGATCGCAGTCGCTGTTCGGCGGCGTCTGGCTGCTCGCCGGGCCGATCGTCGCGATCGTCGTGCGGAAGCCCGGAGCCGCCCTGTACGCCGAGATGGTCGCCGCCTCGGTCGAGGCGCTGCTCGGCACGCAGTGGGGGTGGCTGACGCTCGAGGCCGGCCTCGTGCAGGGCCTCGGCGCCGAGCTCGTCCTCGCGCTGTTCCTGTACCGCGTGTACCGGCTGCCGGTCGTCGTCCTCGCGGGGGCGGCCGCCGGGCTCGCGCTCGGCATCAACGACACCGTCCTGTGGTACCCGGGGCTCGACGCCGGGTTCAAGGCCGTCTACGTCGTGTGCGCCGTGGTCTCCGGTGCCGTCATCGCGGGTGCCGGGTCCTGGGCGATCGTCCGGGCGCTCGCCGCGACCGGGGTCCTGTCGCAGTTCGCGGTCGGTCGGGAGCACGCCAAGCGCACGACCCGCAGCGCGGCGTGACGGCCGTGTCCGCCGGTCGTGCGGACGCAGCGCCCGCGACCGAGGTCCCGGCGAGCACCGGCCCGGCCGGCATCGTCTTCCGTGACTGGGGGTGGCGCTACGCCGCCCGCGACGAGTGGGCGGTCCGCGGGGTCGACCTCGCGGTGCGCCCGGGGGAGCGGGTCGCCGTCGTCGGACCGTCCGGCGCGGGCAAGTCGACGCTGCTGCGGGCCGTCGCCGCGGTGCTGCCCGACGAGCCGGACCCCGAGGACGACACCGCCGCGGCCGTCCAGGGCACGGTCCTCGTCGACGATGCCGCACCGGGGACGGTCCGCGGGCGGGTCGGCCTCGTCATGCAGGACCCCGAGGCGCACACCGTGATGTCGCGCGTCGGGGACGACGTCGCGTTCGGTTGCGAGAACACCGGCGTGCCGCGGGACGAGACCTGGCGGCGTGTCCGGTCGGCGCTCGACGTGGTCGGCCTCGACCTGCCGCTCGACCGGTCCACGACCGCGCTGTCCGGCGGGCAGCGGCAGCGGCTCGCACTCGCGGGCGTGCTCGCGATGCGTCCCGGCGCGCTCGTGCTCGACGAGCCGTGCGCGAACCTCGACCCGGACGGCGTGCGTCAGGTGCACGACGCCGTGCGCGCGGTCCTCGACGAGACCGGTGCGACGCTGCTCGTCGTCGAGCACCGGATCGGCACCTGGCTCGACCTGGTCGACCGGCTCGTGCTGCTCGCTCCCGCCGGCGGGGTCGTCGCGGACGGCACGCCGACCGAGGTCCTCGCCGCGCACGGTCCGGCGCTCGCGGCGGCGGGCGTGTGGGTGCCCGGGTCGGAGCCTGCTCGGGGCTCGGCTCGGCAGGCGGTCCCCGGGGAGGACCGCGCGCACGCTCGGGCGCTGCTCGACGCTCGGGGACTCGCGACCGCGCGCGGCCGGGGGCACCGGGTCGGCAGCGGCATCGACCTGACGGTCCGGCACGGGCGTGTGCTGGCGGTGACCGGGCCGAACGGCGTCGGGAAGTCGACGCTCGGCCTGACGCTCGCCGGGCTGCTCGCGCCCGACGCCGGCGTCCTCGAGGCCACCCCCGCCCTGCGGCACGGCCTGGCCGGGGCGGCGCCGTCGTCCTGGTCCAGCCGGGAGCTCGCCGGCCGGATCGGGACGGTGTTCCAGGACCCCGAGCACCAGTTCGTCGCGGCCACCGTGCGGCAGGAGCTCGCCGCCGGACAGCGTGAAGGGGTTCGCATCCGCCAGGTGCGCCAAGCCGAGGTCGTCGAGCACCCGATCCACCCGGTCCTCGACGTCCGCTCGACCGAGCGCCCGAGGTCCGGCGGCGAGCAGCGACGGCTCGCGATCGGCACGGTGCTCGCGGCGGAGCCCGACGTGCTCGTGCTCGACGAGCCGACCTCCGGACAGGACCGCGCCACGTGGCAGGCCGTCGTGGAACGGCTCGGCGCGCTCGCGGACGCGGGGACGGCTGTCGTCGCCGTGACGCACGACCGTGACCTGGTGCGGGCGCTCGACGCGGACGAGGTGGTGCTCGGCCCGGAGGGCGTGCGACCGGCCGGCCCGGGCGGTCTGCGGCCGACCGGCCCGGGGACGGCGGACGGTGTCGTCGCCGACGTGACGGGGGATGCCCGGCCGGTCGTCCCGGGGACCGCAGCGGACGCGCGAGGGCGATCCGTGCCTCCCGTCCGGCCCCGCGGGATCCGCGGGGTGCAGCCCGTCGCGTCCCTGCTCGGGGTGCTCGCGCTCGGCCTGCTGCTCGTCCTGAGCCTGGACGTCGTGTCCGCAGCCGTCGCGCTCCTGCTCGAGGTCCTGCTGCTGCCGCTGCTCCGCATCCCCTGGCGCACGCTCCTGCTCCGGACCGCACCCCTGACCGCAGCGGTCCCGCTGACGGCCGTGAGCATCGCGCTGTACGGCCGGCCGTCCGGACGCGAGTGGTTCGACCTCGGCTTCGTGCACGTCACCGACGGGTCGCTCGAGCTCGCCCTGGCGACCGCACTCCGGGTGCTCGGCGTCGGACTGCCGGCGATCGCGCTGTTCGTGTGGGTCGACCCGACCGACCTGGCGGACGGGCTGGCGCAGCTCCTGCGGCTGCCCGCGCGGTTCGTGCTCGGGGCACTGGCGGCGGTGCGGATGTCGACCCTGCTCGGCGGGGACTGGCGGCAGCTCCGCAGTGCTCGGCGTGCCCGGGGGTTGGCCGACACCGGGCGGCTGCGTCGGGGTGCATCGATGGCGTTCGCGCTGCTCGTACTCGCGCTCCGGCGGGCGACGACGCTCGCGGTGGCGATGGAGTCGCGTGGGTTCGGGGCGCCGGGTCGGCGGACGTGGGCGCGACCGGCGCGCTTCGGCGGCCCCGAGTGGGCGATGGTCGCGGTGCTCGTCGGGATCGGTGCGGTGTCGGTCGCGGTGGCGGTGGGCGCGGGGACGTGGCGTGTCTGACGGGGTCGTGGACGGCCTCGCGGCTGCGGCTGCGGCTGCGGCGGCAGCTGCCGCTGCCGCTGCTGGTCCTGCTCCGGATCTCCGTGCGGCTTCCGGGCGGGGGCGGCTCGTCGTGCTGGTCGACGGGCGCTCGGGGACCGGCAAGACGACGCTCGGCGACGCCCTCGGGGACCGGCTCGGCGCCCGGGTCGTGCACCTCGACGACGTCTACCCGGGGTGGGACGGGCTCCGTGCGGCGGCTGACGCGGTGGTGACGGACGTCCTCGGCGCCCACTCCGGCTACCGGCGGTGGGACTGGACGACGGCGAGCCCGGCGGGGTGGGAGTCGATCGACCCGGGCGTGCCGCTCGTCGTCGAGGGGTGCGGTGCGCTGTCCCGGGCCTCGGCGCCGCTCGCGACCTTCCGCGTCTGGCTCGAGGCGGACGACACCGTCCGGCGCGACCGGGCGATCGGCCGTGACGGCGAGGTCTTCGCCCGCGAGTGGGACCGGTGGGCAGCGCAGGAGGCGTCCTTCATCGCGGCGGAGGACCCGGCGGCGCTGGCCGACCTGGTGGTGCGGACGTAGGGGGGGGGCGGGTGGACCCGGGGTCGCGCTGTGCGTGGACTCGTGGTCGCCACGTGGGTGGACTCGTGGTCGCTACGCCCACCCGAGTTCGTGCAGCCGCTCGTCGTCGATCCCGTAGAAGTGCCCGATCTCGTGCACCAGCGTCGTGTGGACCTCGTCACGGAGTTCCTCGACGGTGTCGCACTCCAGCAGGTGCTGCTTCCGGAACACCACGATCCGGTCCGGGAGCTCGCCGAAGCCGTACTGGCCACGCTCGGTCGCGGCGACCCCGTCGTAGACGCCGAACAGGTCGGAACCGTCCTCGGGTTCGTCCTCGACGACGAAGACGACGTTGTCGAGTCCGTCGACCATCTCGTCGGGCAGCCGGTCGAGCTCGTCGGTCACGAGCTGCTCGAACGCGTCGGCGGACATCTCCATCACGGGCACGATCGTGGCACATGCGCATCCGAGAACGACGAAGGCCCCGTCCATCAGGACGGGGCCTTCGTCAACCGGGTGAGTAACGGGTCTCGAACCCGCGACCTCCTAGACCACAACCAGGCGCTCTACCAACTGAGCTATACCCACCATGCTGACCCCGGACTGGCCGGAGCAACCCCTCAATAGTAGTACATGCCGCGGCCTGCGCGGACCACTACTCGGCGGCGGGCTGGGCGAGCCGCGGGGCCCACTGCTCGACCACCGAGGCGGCGACGGCACGCACGTCCTCGGTCGTCGGACCGGGCTCGGGGATGAAGCCCGCGCGGCGGTAGTACTCGAGCTCGCGGATGGACTCGAGGATGTCGGCGAGGGCACGGTGCCCGCCGTGCTTCTCCGGCGCGTTGAAGTACACGCGCGGGAACCAGCGGCGGCAGAGCTCCTTGATGCTGGAGACGTCGACGCTGCGGTAGTGCAGGTGGCCGTCCACGCGCGGCATGTACTTGGCGAGGAAGGCGCGGTCGGTGCCGATCGTGTTGCCGGCCAGGGGAGCGGAGCCCTCGGCGGGGACGTGCTGGAGGATGTACTCGAGCACCTGGTACTCGGCGTCGGCCAGGCTCACACCGTGCGGGATCTCGTCGATGAGGCCCGAGGTCGTGTGCATGTTCGTGACGAACTCGTTCATGTTGTCGAGCGCGGACTGGTCCGGCTTGATGACGATGTCGAACCCGGGGTGCACCGGGACGAGGTCGAAGTCGGTGATGACGACGGCCACCTCGACGAGCTCGTCGACCTGGAGGTCCAGGCCGGTCATCTCGCAGTCGATCCAGACGAGGCGGTCGTTCGCAGTTGCCATGCCGACGATCCTATTCCGCGGGTGTGACGCTGCTGCCCGCGCTCCCACTCCTGTGGACGGCGACCACGCTGCCGGGCGCGCACGGACTGGCCGCGCCCCGTGCTGGTGCGCCGCGTGGCGGAGTCGACCCGTGCCTCCCGTCCGAGCCGACCGAGCCGACCGAGCCGGCCGAGCCGGCCGAGCTGTCCGAGCCGTCCGACTCGGGCGACCAGCCGCTGCGCCGTCCGCGAGCGGGCGGAATCGGCGCGCCGTCCGCCGGACTCCTTGCACGTTCCGCCCGCTCGCGTTCCAGCGCTGCTGACTGACGCCGTCCGACGCCCGTCCCGAACGCGACCGGTCTCGCGAGCGGGCGGAATCCGCGCCTCGGCCGCCGGGGCCACCGCGCATTCCGCCCGCTCGCGGCGATGCACGGTCCCCAGCGCAGCCCTGCGCATCCACGGCCCACAGACCCAGTCCGCGAGCGGGCGGAAACCGACCCGCCTGACGCGTGACCACCGCGCATACCGCCCGCTCGCCTCCGCGACTCGCCTCCCCGACTCGCCTCCCCGACTCGCCCCCGCTCCGTCGCCTCGAGCGCGTACTCCGCGGTGCGCTTCATCGGTGGCGCGATCGCCCCGCCGGTCGCGACGCTGCTCGCCGACGCGATCGCCCCCTCGGCGGCGTACGTGTTCGCCGGGGTCTCGGTGGCGATCGCGTTCGTGGTGGTCGTCGCGACGACGAAGGTCCTGCGCCGGGTCGACGACGGGGCCGAGCCCGAGCGGGTCGAGGCCGAAGCGATCTCGGCGGGCGAGATGGTCTGACGCTCCTCGCGGGGCTGACCG
>NZ_CP054593.1:2809544-2813607 GCF_013347165.1 Curtobacterium sp. Csp2 | reverse complement strand
GCCCGAGGTCCGGCGGCGAGCTCCTGCCGCACGGTGGCCGCGACGAACTGGTGCTCGGGGTCCTGGAACACCGTCCCGATCCGGCCGGCGAGCTCCCGGCTGGACCAGGACGACGGCGCCGCCCCGGCCAGGCCGTGCCGCAGGGCGGGGGTGGCCTCGAGGACGCCGGCGTCGGGCGCGAGCAGCCCGGCGAGCGTCAGGCCGAGCGTCGACTTCCCGACGCCGTTCGGCCCGGTCACCGCCAGCACACGCCCGTGCCGGACCGTCAGGTCGATGCCGCTGCCGACCCGGTGCCCCCGGCCGCGCGCGGTCGCGAGTCCCCGAGCGTCGAGCAGCGCCCGAGCGTGCGCGCGGTCCTCCCCGGGGACCGCCTGCCGAGCCGAGCCCCGAGCAGGCTCCGACCCGCCCCACTCGCGCACACACGAACGGCCCGGAGCGCCGCAGCACCCCGAGCCGTCCGGTCAGCCCCGCGAGGAGCGTCAGACCATCTCGCCCGCCGAGATCGCTTCGGCCTCGACCCGCTCGGGCTCGGCCCCGTCGTCGACCCGGCGCAGGACCTTCGTCGTCGCGACGACCACCACGAACGCGATCGCCACCGAGACCCCGGCGAACACGTACGCCGCCGAGGGGGCGATCGCGTCGGCGAGCAGCGTCGCGACCGGCGGGGCGATCGCGCCACCGATGAAGCGCACCGCGGAGTACGCGCTCGAGGCGACGGAGCGGGGGAGGTCCGTCGCCTCCATGACGCACTCGGTGAGCACGGTGTTCAGGACACCGAGCACGAGTCCGCCGACGATCACGCAGACGATCAGGCCCGGCTGCGACCGCACGACGACGGCCGCGGCGAACAGGTCGAGCGCGAGCAGGGGCAGCGCGATCTTCAGGACCGTCGTGCGACGGAGCCGGGCGGTGAGCATCGGCGCGACCCACACCGAGGTGATCGCGAGCCCGACGCCCCAGCCGAAGAACGTGAAGCCGATGCCGAGTGCGCCGAAGCCGAGCGGGAACGGCGTGTAGGCGAGCAGGACGAAGAAACCGATGTTGTAGAAGAGCGCGGTGGCCGCCAGGGCCGCGAGTGCCGGTCGGCGCAGGGCACGGAACGGTGCGGAGAGCCGGGTGGGCGTGGGCTTCTCGAGCCCGGAGCTCTTGAGGAGCGCGACGACGGCGATGAACGCGACGGCCATGAGCGTCGTGACGCCGAAGAACGGGCCGCGCCAACTCACCGAGCCGAGCAGGCCACCGACGAGCGGGCCGACGGCGATGCCGAGGCCGAGCGCCGCCTCGTACAGGATGATCGCCGACGCGGTGCCGCCCGAGGCCGCACCCACGATGGTCGCGAGTGCGGTGGAGATGAAGAGCGCGTTCCCGAGACCCCAGCCGGCGCGGAACCCGATGATGTTCCAGACGCTGCCCGACGTGGCGGCGAGCACCGAGAACACCACGATGAGCGCGAGCCCGATGAGCAGGGTGTTCTTCGCGCCGATGCGGCTGGACACCCAGCTGGTGAAGAACATCGCGACGCCGGTGACGGCGAGGTAGCTCGTGAAGAGCAGCTCGGTCTGCGCCGCGGTCGCGTGCAGCGAGGTCGCGATCGCGGGCAGGATCGGGTCGACGAGGCCGATGCCCATGAAGGCGACGACGCAGGCGAAGGCGATCGCCCAGACCGCGGAGGACTGCTTGAGGATGCTGCCGGAGGCAGCGGGGGCGTGGGCGTTCACGCGTGGATCTCCGATCTGGTGGACGACGGGCTGGTGGACGACGGGCTGGTGGGGGACGGGCTGGTGGACGACGGGGCGGCGCCCGACGCCCTGGACGACAGGGCGGTCGACGACGGGCCGGCGCCCGGACCGCCGGGGGAAGGAACCGCGAGCGGCACCGCGACCCGCGACGCGATGACCTCGGCCGCGTCGTGCAGCACGTCCCACTCGTCGTCGTCCAGGTCGGCGAACACGGGCCCGACGGTCTCGGTGATGGTGGCCCGCCACGTCACGAGGCGGTCGTGGCCGGCCGGCGTGATCTCGATGAGCTGCCCGCGGGAGTCGTCCGGGTCGACCGTGCGGGTGACGAGTCCGTCCGCGAGCATCCCCGCGACGAGCCGGGTCATGGTCGGCTGCGCGACGCGGGACAGTGTCGCGAGCTCCCCGAGCCGCAGGGGCTGGTCGGTCTCGAGGATGCCGAGCGTGCGCCACACAGCCGCCGAGGTCGGGTTCCCCGTCGCCTGTGCGGCCGCGCGGATCAGGCGGTTCACCGAGACGAGGAGCGTCTCGATCGTCTGCGCCCTGGTCGGTTCCATAGCGGAACTATATAGCCGACCTATGCATCCGTCAACAGGTCGGCCCTGGTACAAGGGACGCATGAGCGACATCACCATCCACGAGGGCGACGAGTACACCGCGATCTTCCACGGTGGCCCCTTCGACGGGACGACCGACACCCGCACCGCGACGAGCGACGCGGTGGACGACCAGGTCACGGTGTACGCCGACGTCGAGGGCCTGCAGACGGCCTTCACCTACAAGGCCACCAAGACCCGTCAGGTGCTCGACCAGACCTCGGTCGAGTACGCCTACGACGCCGAGGACTCCGACCCGGTCGACGACCTGCAGGACCGCGGGGACCGCAGCGGCGAGTTCGACCGCGAGTAGCCACACCGCCCGGCTCGACCCGGCGAGCGCCGCGTGCCCCGATCCGATCGGGAGTGCACGCGGCGCTCGCTGCGTTGTGCCCTCCGTGCGACTCGACCTGTGGACCTCCGCCTTCTGCGCGCCCTGTGCTGCGGCCCGCCGCGTCACCGGTGAGGCGGCGGCCCTCGTCCCCGGACTGGCCGTGCGCGAACGCGACGTGGCCGCCGACCCCGACGGCGCCGAGGCCGTCGGCATCCGCTCGACGCCCACGATCATCGTCCGGCGCGAGGACGGCACCGAGGTCTTCCGCTCGCCCGGCGTCCCGTCCCGCGACCAGCTGCTGGTGGCGGTGGCGAAGGCGCTCTGACGTCCGCCCCGCCCGTCACGGCAGTCTGCTGACGAACGGTCTGGAGGCACGGTGCGGCTCCGCCCCACCGCCCACCCGGTCAGGCGGTGCGGCCCGTACCTCCGCTGCCGGCTCCCACGGCGTCCCGCTGGGCGCGGGGCGGCAGCACGAGGGCCGCGTCGCTCGCGCCGGGCCGCAGCACCACCCGCCGGAGTCGACGGAGCACGCGCTTCACGGTCCGCACCGGCGTGCCGAGCACGAGCGCGACGACGCCGATCGCCGTCCGGTCGGCCGCGCCGAGCGCGTTCTTCCGCTCCCACGCCCGACGCAGGGCACCGCCGCCGCTCCGCCGAGCGGCCGGTCGCACCGTCAGGGCACCGGCGTCCCGGAGCACCATGAGCTCCTCGGCGCGGTCGGCCCAGTCGTCCTCCGCGGGCGAGTGGAAGTGGTTGTCGTGCAGCCACTCGGGTCGGACGTTCCCGAAGCGTCCCTCGACGAGGTCGACCGCGTCGCCCTCGAGCCCGCTGTCCACGAACACCTCGTTGATGAGCGCCCGCGAGACGCCGAAGTCCGTCAGCGTCAGCGCCGGGACGCCCCGGGCGACGGCCTCGAGGACCGCCGGCGCGTCGTGGACTGGCTCGTCGAGACCGCCCGGCGCCACCCGGAGTGGCGCGTCGTCGTCAAGGTCCGTGCGGCGGCCGGGGAGCACCAGACGCACCGGGAGCAGTGGCCCTACCCGGAGCTGCTGCCCGCCGACCGGCCGGCGAACCTCGTGGTCGAGAGCGGTCCCATGGCGCAGCACCTCGACCGGGCGGTGGCACTCGTGACGATCAGTTCGACGGCGGTCCTCGAGGCCGTCGCCCGGGGCGTCCCGGCGCTGACGCTGACGGACTTCGGCGTCTCGCGGGCGAGTGGAAGTGGTTGTCGTGCAGCCACTCGGGTCGGACGTTCCCGAAGCGTCCCTCGACGAGGTCGACCGCGTCGCCCTCGAGCCCGCTGTCCACGAACACCTCGTTGATGAGCGCCCGCGAGACGCCGAAGTCCGTCAGCGTCAGCGCCGGGACGCCCCGGGCGACGGCCTCGAGGACCGCCG
>NZ_CP054593.1:2797402-2809534 GCF_013347165.1 Curtobacterium sp. Csp2 | reverse complement strand
GGGATCGAACCGTCGTTCGCCCTCGCGACGTTGCCCTTCGCCCGCTGACGCGAGGGCACGGTAGGCGCGGACCTCGCGGTGGCTGTGCAGCACGAACACGTCGGCCCGCGCGCGGAAGAAGACGCCCTTCCACTTCGCCGGGTACGAGATGCCGGGCAGCCCCGTCAGGAGCACCGGCCGCCGCGGGACCCGACGGACGACCTCGTCGACCAGGAGCTCCGCGACCGGGCCGATGCACGCCACCAGGACCGCGTCCGGCGGGTCCGCTCGCAGCCGGTCGACGAGTGCGTCGACCCCGAGGGGCGCCGGCGGTGCCGCTGCGAGGTGCTCGAGTCGGCCGTCCAGACCCCGGAACGCGGACCGGAGCTGCGCGGGGCTCGCCGACCTCGGGGTGTCGACGACGAGCAGCTCCAGCTGCCAGTGCGCGGGAGCGTCGGCGAGCAGGTGGGCGCCCCACTTCGCGAACGAGTCGGTGTCGACCAGGCCGACCACGCGTCGGACGCGGGGCCGGTCGGCGGACGGGAGGCGCGCCTCCAGTCCGTCGGTCGGCTCGCGACGTCCGTCGCTCACGCGCGCACCCCGCTCACCGGTCCCGCTGGCTCACGCGCCTGTCCTGCCGGCTCACGCGCCGACACGGCGGAGCTTGGCCATCGGCGCCTGCTCGCCCGGGAAGATCCTCTTGATCCCGTCGCCGAGCGCGGTCTCGATGATCCGGACGTCGCGGGCGAGCGTCTGCAGGCCGTGCGGCTCGAGCGAGGCGGCGTGGTCGGAGCCCCACATCGTGCGGTCGAGCGTGATGTGGCGCTCGACGGCCGTGGCGCCGAGCGCGACCGCGGCGAGCGAGATCTGCAGCCCCGGCTCGTGGCCGGAGTACCCGACCGGCACCCCCGCGTAGCGACCGGCGAGGGTGTCGATCATGCGGAGGTTTGCCTCCTCGGCGGGGAGCGGGTACGTCGACGTCGCGTGCATGAGGACCAGTCGCTCGGTGCCGAGGGCCTCGACGGCGCGGTCGATCTGCTCGAGCGTCGACATCCCGGTCGACAGGATGACCGGCTTGCCCGTCGCCGCGACGGCCGCGAGGAGCCCGAGGTCCGTCACCGAGGCCGAGGCGATCTTGTACGCCACGACGTTCAGGTCCTCGAGGAAGGCAACGCTCGGCTCGTCCCACGGCGACGCGAACCAGTCGAGGCCGCGGAGGGTCGCGTGGTCGCCGATCTCGATGTACTGCTCGCGGTCGAACTCGACGCGGTAGCGGTACTCCAGGTACGTCATCTCGCCCCACGGCGTGCTGCGTGGGGTCTGCTTCATGTGCTCGGGCGTCGAGATCGCCGGGGTGCGCTTCTGGAACTTGACGGCCTGCAGCCCGGCGTCCGCTGCGACGTCGATGAGCCGCTTCGCGATGTCGACGTCGCCGTTGTGGTTCAGGCCGATCTCGCCGATCAGGTACGCGGGGTGGCCGGCGCCGATGGTGGACGTGCCGATGGAGACGGTCATGGGGTTCCGTTCTGTTGGGACGGGTGCGGATCCGCGTTCGTGTGCGGCTTCAGGTTCGCGTTCGGGATCCGGTCGGTCGTGGCGGCGAGGGGCCAACGGGCGGTCCCGGACGCGGCTGCGGGCCGCGTCGTTGGGCGATCTGCGTCCGGGGTCGTCGGCTGGCCGGCCGGCCGGTCGAGGGTGTGGGCGAGCGAGGAGGCCAGGGCCAGGTCGGCCGGGTCGTCGACGTCGATCGCGCCGCGGGGATCCACGACCGCGAGCTCGACCCGACCGAAGAAGCGGTGTCGGTGCTCCCGGAAGCCCCGCGTGCGCAGGACGTAGAAGGCGCCGGTCTCGCGGTACTCGGGTTCCCGGTCCTGGCGGCGCGGTCGGACGGCGGCGTCGTGGTTGACCGCGACCGCCCGGCCCTGGGCGTCCGTGCGCCAGAGGAAGGCGTGCGAGGGAGCAGCGGCGAACACGACGTCCGCGTGGTCGTCGAGCACGCGGCGGATCGCGGCGTCCAGGTCGACCGGGTCGATGAACGGCGAGGTGGCCTGCAGGAAGACGAGGACCTCGGGGTCGTGGTGCTGGTCGTGCTCGTCGCGCCCGTCGTCGGTGCTCTCGGTGGCGAGGGCGTCGAGGGCGTGGAGCAGCGCCGACTCCGAGGTCGCCTCGTCACCCGCGAGCTCGGCTGGGCGGCGGACCACCATGGCACCGGCGGCTGTGGCCTCGGCGGCGATGGCGTCCCCGTCCGTCGACACCACCACGGTGTCGATGGTCTCCGTGCGGAGCGCTGCCTCGACGGCACGGCGGACGAGCGACCTCCCACCGACGGGCCGGAGGTTCTTCCCCGGGATGCCCTTCGAACCGGCGCGGGCGGGCACGACGGCCACGACGGTTCCGCTGGAGCGCATGCACCGGACGGTACGGAGGCGCGGTGTCCCTGAGACGAACGACAGGGAGACGGCCGGGGAACCCTCCGCGTCGCGGGCGCGGGCGCGGGGATCGCGAGCGGGCGGTATGTGTCCGAGAGGCCGTGCGGGACGAGCGAGTTCCGCCCGCTCGGTGCGACGGCTGACAGATGCCGGGTGGGAGAGCGCGAGCGGGCGGAACGCGCGCGGGCGGTGGCGAGGGGCGAGCGGGTTCCGCCCGTTCGGTGCGCGGGATGGCGGGCGCAGCGTCGGGGGAGCGCGAGCGGGCGGAACCAGTGGCCGGCCGCGCACTGGGGCCGCAGCTTCCGCCCGCTCGGTCCCGGGCCGGAGCGGGAAGTGCCGGGGGACGGCGGGCGCAGCGCCGGGGCAGCGCGAGCGGGCGGAACGTGCGCGGTCGACCGCGCAGGGCGAGCCGCTTCCGCCCGCTCGCCGCGGGGTTAGGGTCGGGGGATGCTCGGTGCCGACGACGTCCTCGTCCCGGAGCCCCGCCGCGTCCTGGTCGCCGGGACTACGGGCGTCGGCAAGACCACGACCGCCGGACGCATCGGACGCGCGCTCGGCATCCGGCACACCGAGATCGACTCGATCTACCACGGGCCGGACTGGACGCCGCGGGAGTCCTTCCTCGAGGAGGTCGAGGCGTACACCAGCGAGCCGACCTGGGTGACCGAGTGGCAGTACACGCTCGCCCGGGACATGCTCGCCGCCCGCGCGGACACCCTCGTCTGGATCGACCTCCCCGTCCCGGTCGCCCTGTGGCGGCTCGTGCGACGGACCCTCCGACGAAGACTCCGGCGCACACCCCTGTGGAACGGGAACATCGAGCCGCCGCTGTGGACGTTCTTCACCGATCCGGGCCACATCGTCCGGTGGGGGATCCGCGTGCGTCACGAGAGTCGGAAGCGGGTGCCCGCACTCGTCCACACCGCCCCGCACCTGCGGATCGTGCACCTCCGGACGCAGCGCGAGGTCGACCGGTTCGTGCAGCACCTCGCGGAGCGCCGAGGCTAGAATCGACGCCGTCCGCCTCCGTAGCTCAGTGGATAGAGCAGGTGGTTTCTACCCACCGTGCCGCGGGTTCGATTCCTGCCGGGGGCACCGACGACGAGAGGCCGCCATCCGTCGGGATGGCGGCCTCTCGCTGCGGACCGGTGGTGGGGGTCAGTCCTCGTCGTCAGCGGCGCGGCGTCGGAGCTCACTCGCGCTGATCGGCTGCGTGTAGGGCGACTCGTCCGTCTCGTCCGAGTCCGTCGGCTCGGCCGGGGCATCGGCGACGCGCGTCGGGATCGAGGTGGTGTTCGTCGTGGACGTCCCGTAGCCCGATGCGGTCGCGCGGTTCACGTGCGCGTCGGCTGCCGTGGGGGAGGCGATGCGCGGAGCCGAGGCGGGACGGACGTCGTCGGACAGGTCCCCGGCGCGGTCGTCGGCGCGATCGTCGACCGCGTCGTCGTCCGAGCGGTCGACCGAGGCTGCCGGTCGCTGCGGCACGTCGTTGCGCGACGCGACGGGCGAACCGAGTGCGGGACGGATCGGAGCACCGTCGAGCGGGGTGGTCTCACCCTCGCCGTAGGCACGCGTGGTGTTCGTGCCCTCGCTGCCGGAGCGCGCGGACCACGGCGCGGAGGTCGCTGCCGGTGCCGCTGCGGAAGCGGGTGCCGGTGCCTGAGCGGCGGACGAGGCGACGGGCGCGGCGGGGGAGGGCGTGCCTCCAGGCTGCTGGGGTGCCGGTCGCAGACCGGTCGTCGTCGGGGTCGGACGCTCGGCGGCCGGCGCCGGTGCCGGCGTGGACGGCCGGTCCTGCTCGCGGCGGTCCTGCTGGTCCGCGCTCCAGTCCTGCTGGCGGGCGATCAGCTCGGCGTCGGGATCCGGCGAGTCGAACTTCCAGCGCTCGAGGTCGGCCTTGAAGAGCTTCTTGGCGCGGTTCGGACGGGCCTGCCACTCGAGCATCCGGTCGCGGAACTCGGCGAGGGACTGGTCGGCCTGGAAACTGAACGTCGACGAGTTCTTCTTGATGTCGGCGATCTCGTGTTGCGCCCAGTTCGCCGCGAGGGGCGCACCGCTCACGGGGAGCAGCCGCAGTCGGATGTCGGCGTCCTCGGCGAGGTGGTCGGCGTACGACCGCTCATCGTGCCCGAGGGAACCCCACGTCGCCGCCTTGCGCGCCGCGGAGACGACACCAGCGACGGCCGCGTTCCGGCTCTCGCGCTCCTGCATCGCGACGACGCGCTTCGTCGCACCGCGGCCGATCAGCGCGGCGATGATGCCGGCCACGACGATGGCCACGAAGGGGATGATCGCGCCGGACAGCACACGCCACCCGTTGTCGGACGACGTCCAGTCGGTCAGCTCGTTCCACCAGTCCATGGGCGAACCCTACGCACGGAACAGCCCGGTCACGGGGAGGTGGCGCGGCGTTCCGCCGCTTCCGCTCAACCCCACCGGAGGCAGTCCACGGCGTCGTCGGCGGACCACACGTTCGGCAGCTCGACGAAGCGTCGTTCGGTCGCGACGTAGCGGCGTGCGCGGTACGCCGTCCCGCCGGCGACGTCCACCCGGTCGACGTAGCCGACGACCTCGCCGTTGGCGCGGGTGACGCGGCTCAGGTCGTCGCGGACGTCGAGCACCCGGAGGTCGCCGCGGCTGCGCGCGACGGGCGCGGTGCGGATGCGGAACGCGGGTTCGGTGGTGCGCTGCACGTGGTGCCTCCTGGTGGTCGGTCGCGGTGTGTGCGGGGAACGCTACGGACCGCCACCGACAGCCGCGCCGCGCCCGAGTTCCCTGGGGAACACTTCGGGCCCGGTGCGGGTTGTGGAGGAGGCAACCCGGATCGCGGCTCCCTCGGAGCCCAGGAAGGTAGGTTCCCCCCATGACGACGTTCGTGCTCGCAGGTGGATGTTTCTGGTGTCTCGACGCCGTGTACCGCACGCTCCAGGGCGTGCAGGACGTGGTCTCGGGCTACGTCGGCGGCGCGACGGAGAACCTGTCGTACGAGGCCGTCTGCACCGGTGCCACCGGCCACGCCGAGGCGGTCGCGGTGACGTTCGACGAGTCGGTCATCCCCGCGGACGTCATCCTCGACGTCTTCTTCACGCTCCACGACCCGCGCCAGCTGAACCGGCAGGGCGCCGACGTCGGCACCCAGTACCGCTCGGCGATGTTCCCGGCGGACGACGAGCAGCGCGCGCTGTTCGAGCAGGCGATCCAGCGTGCATCGGACATCTGGGACGGTGGCATCGTCACGACGATCGAGCCGCTGGGTACCTTCTACCGTGCGGAGGAGTACCACCAGGACTTCTTCGCGAAGAACCCCGGACAGGGCTACTGCATGGCGGTCGCACTGCCCAAGGTGAACAAGGTCCGCAAGGCCTACAGTCAGTACATCCTGGCGTCCTGAGACACGGGCGTCGGGGCCACGAGGAGGTGGTCGAACGATGATGGACAACACCGGGACCTGGGTGGCGGTCGGACCGGCCGGCGCGGTGGGCAGCATCCACCGCGCATCGGACGGGTTCCACGTCGAGCTCTACGGCCGGTCGGGATCCGGCGGGGGCACGTACCCGTCGCTGGAGTCCGCGAAGGGCGCGGTGCACGCGGCCCTCGGTCCGCTCGCGGACCGGCCGGAGTTCCGAGCGCACTGATCCAGTCGGGGCGTCGGTCCGGCGCATGGTCGCGACGGGCCGGACTGGAGGCACGGGGAGACTCGTCCTCCACAACCCACCTCTGCAGATGATCGGTCCACAGGACGAGCCCCGCCACCTCGTCACCGACACCGGCATCGCCATCACGAGCATGCGGCTCGCGTCCCCGTCCCGCCGGTGGGACCGCTCGAACTCCACGTGGACCAACGGCGCCACGAACTGGTACACGGTCACCGCGTTCCGCTCCCTCGCGGCGAACGTCCACAAGTCCCTGAAGAAGGGCGACCGCGTCGTCGTGACGGGCCGCGTCCGCATCCGGACGTGGGAACGCGACGGCCGAGGTGGTGCCTCCGTCGAGATCGACGCCGAGGGACTCGGCCACGACCTCGCGTGGGGCATCAGCAACTGGATCCGCGTGCCGCGGCACGCGAACGAGCACAGTGCGGCTCCGGGGACGTCGCCGACGATCGACCCGCAGACCGGAGAGGTCCACGGCGCCGACGACGGTGCCGGGACCGACGGTGCGCTCGCCGACGGCGGGCCCGTCCAGCGGGACGACCTGCCGGAGCCCGCCGAGGCGGCCCGGCACACGGAGGTCGCGCTCGAGGGGCAGTTCGCGCCGCCGGCGGTGCTGCCCGCTGACCTGGGCACCGGAGTCGACACGGCCGACGGCGCGGACCCCGACGACGTCGACGCAGCGGGGCGGGCAGCGGCGTGACCTGCCGGAGCGCCGTCATCCGGGGGCGCCGACGCGGCGGGGTGTCAGTAGACTGGGCGCGATATGGCTGAGTACATCTACCAGATGGTCCGCGCCCGCAAGTCGGTCGGCGACAAGCTGATCCTCGACGACGTCACGATGTCGTTCCTCCCCGGCGCCAAGATCGGCGTCGTGGGGCCGAACGGTGCGGGCAAGTCGACGATCCTCAAGATCATGGCGGGTCTCGACCAGCCGTCCAACGGCGAGGCGAAGCTGACCCCGGGCTTCACCGTCGGCATCCTCATGCAGGAGCCCGAGCTCGACGAGTCGAAGACCGTCCTCGAGAACGTGCAAGAGGGTGTGGGCGAGATCCACGGCAAGATCACGCGCTTCAACGAGATCTCCGCGCTGATGGCCGAGCCGGACGCCGACTTCGACGCGCTCCTCGCCGAGATGGGCACCCTGCAGGAGGAGATCGACGCCGCCGACGCGTGGGACCTCGACTCCCAGCTCGAGCAGGCCATGGCCGCGCTCCAGTGCCCCCCGGGGGACGAGCTCGTCACGCACCTGTCCGGCGGAGAGAAGCGCCGCGTCGCGCTCTGCAAGCTCCTGCTGCAGAAGCCCGACCTGCTCCTCCTCGACGAGCCCACCAACCACCTCGACGCCGAGTCCGTGCTCTGGCTCGAGCAGCACCTGCAGCAGTACCACGGTGCCGTCCTGGCCGTGACCCACGACCGGTACTTCCTCGACCACGTCGCGCAGTGGATCGCCGAGGTCGACCGCGGACGCCTGTACCCGTACGAGGGCAACTACTCGACCTACCTCGAGAAGAAGCGCGCTCGTCTCGAGGTCCAGGGCAAGAAGGACGCCAAGCTCGCGAAGCGTCTGTCCTCGGAGCTCGACTGGGTCCGCAGCAACCAGAAGGGCCGCCAGGCGAAGTCCAAGGCCCGCCTCGCCCGCTACGAGGAGATGGTGTCCGAGGCCGAGCGCACGCGGAAGCTCGACTTCGAGGAGATCGTCATCCCCGTGGGCCCGCGTCTGGGTTCGCAGGTCATCGACGCCGAGAAGCTGCACAAGCAGTTCGGTGAGCGCGTCATCATCGACGACCTGTCGTTCACGCTGCCCCGCAACGGCATCGTCGGCGTCATCGGCCCGAACGGCGTCGGCAAGACCACGCTGTTCAAGACGATCGTCGGTCTCGAGCCGCTCGACGCCGGCACGCTGAAGATCGGCGAGACGGTCGACATCTCGTACGTCGACCAGAGCCGCGGTGGCATCGACCCGAACAAGAACCTGTGGGAGGTCGTGTCCGACGGACTCGACTACATCCAGGTGGGCAAGACCGAGATCCCGTCCCGCGCCTACGTGTCGCAGTTCGGCTTCAAGGGTCCGGACCAGCAGAAGAAGGCCGGCGTGCTCTCGGGTGGTGAGCGCAACCGTCTGAACCTCGCGCTCACGCTCAAGCAGGGCGGCAACCTCCTGCTCCTCGACGAGCCGACCAACGACCTCGACGTCGAGACCCTCGGCAGCCTCGAGAACGCCCTGCTCGAGTACCCGGGCTGCGCCGTGGTGATCACCCACGACCGCTGGTTCCTCGACCGGATCGCGACCCACATCCTCGCGTGGGAGGGCCTGAACGAGGACGGCACGCCGAACTGGTACTGGTTCGAGGGCAACTTCGAGGCCTACGAGGAGAACAAGGTCGAGCGCCTCGGTGCCGACGCCGCGAAGCCCGGCCGAGCGACCTACCGCAAGCTCACGCGCGACTGACCCGTGGCGAGACTGCACGCTCCGATCCGCATGCGGTGGAGCGACATCGACGCGTACGGTCACGTGAACAACTCCGCGATGCTGCGCCTCCTGGAAGAGGCGCGCATCGTGGGGTTCTGGGGCCACGACCCCGCGGACGTGAACGGCGAGGGCGACCTGCCCGACCCGATCATCGACGGGCGCCCGGGATCGGGCACGATGACGGTGATCGCGGCACAGCGCCTCGAGTACCTCGCGTCGATCCCGTACCTGCGCCGACCGCTGGACGTGCAGATGTGGATCGGGCGGATCGGCGGCGCGAGCATCGACGTGTCGTACGAGGTCTGGTCGCCCGTCGGTGTCGAGCCCGCCGTCCTGTACACCCGTGCCACCACGGCGCTGGTGATGGTCGACGCCGCGACGAACCGGCCGCGACGCCTGACCACCGACGAGCGTGCCGCGTGTGAGCAGTTCGCCGAGCCGCCGGTCGAGTTCTCCCGGCCCTGACCCGGCGGGCCCGAACGGGTCGAGCCGGCCGAGCGCGGCCCTGCCGACCCCGGCCCCTAGCCCGCCCCGGCCGCTGCGGGCCCGGCTGGGCGGAGGCGCCTCCGCACAACCGGGAGCACACCGCGCCACGGCGATCCGCGGCGCGGTGTGCTTCCGGTTGTGCGAGCGCAGACGGCGCTGCGGCGCGGCACCGCGCGCCGCGCACCGCGCCCCGCGCCCCGCGCGAAGCGCATCCCTCACCGCGGGACGCGCATCATCCCCTCCTGCGCCACCGATGCCAGCAACCGCCCGTCCCGCGCGAACATCCGGCCGAACGCCAGTCCCCGCCCGCCCTGCGCACTCGGGGACTCCTGCACGTACAGCACCCAGTCATCGGCGCGACCGTCACGGTGCCACCACATCGCGTGGTCCAGGCTCGCGCTCTTCACCCCCGGCGTTCCCCAGGCCACCCCGTGCCGCCGCATGATCGGCTCCAGGATCGACATGTCGCTCGCGTAGCCCAGGACCGCCCGGTGCAGGGCCGGGTCGGCCGGCAGCGCCCCCTCCACCCGGAACCACACCGCCTGGTGCGGCACCCGCTCGCCCTGCACGTCGACGAACACCGGGCCCTCGACGTGCCGCAGGTCGATGGACCGCTCGGCCCAGGCCTGTGCGACGGGGTGGTCGATCGCGGACAGGATCGACGCCGCGGACGGCAGCGACTCCGGCTCGGGGACGTCGACGGGGAACGGGTCCTGGTGTTCGACGCCCTCGTCGGGGCGTTGGAACGAGGCGATCATCGAGAAGATCGGCACGCCCCGCTGGTACGCCTGCACGCGTCGGGTCGCGAAGGACCGGCCGTCGTGGATGCGCTCCACCCCGAAGGTGATCGGGACATCGATGTCGCCCGGGCGCAGGAAGTAGCCGTGCATCGAGTGGATGTCCCGGCCCTCGATCGTGGCCTGCGCGGCGACGATGCACTGCGCCAGGACCTGCCCGCCGAAGACCCGCCCGCCGGGGGACCAGTGGCTCGCCCCGGTCAGGATCGTCTCGCCCGTGCTCGCGCCGGTGTCCTGGAGGCGCAGGGTGCTGAGGAAGTCGGGTTCGCCGTTCACACCCGCAGTCTACGAACCGGCCCCCGGTAGGATCGGACCCGACATGGGCACCTCGTTCACGCTTCCCGACGCCGCCTCGCTCGGCGACCTCCGCACCTACCTCGGACGCGCTGCCCGCATCGAGGACGGGTCCGTCCGGCTCGTCGCCGACTCGGGCGTCCTCGCGGTGTACACGGCGATCCTCTACCCGCTCGGCCTGCTCGACGAGCTGCCGACGGTGCTCGGCCTCCGCACGTTCTCGCTCACCGAGCCCGCGACGATCGACGCCGTGGTGCCGCTCGCGTCGCTGCAGGAACGCCTCCGCCTGCTCGCGGAGCACCACGACGCTGAGCGCGCCGACGGAGCCGACCCGACCCGGGCCACCCCGATCGAGGTCGAGCTCCCGCACGAGGTGCACACCGTGACCTGGGCGGCGATCAGCCCGCCTCGCGGTGGGTGGGTGCCGCTGCCGGACGTCTCGCCGGAGCTCCTCCGCCGTGCTGCTCGGGACGGCATCGCCGAGGTCGCGGACGCCGTCCCGGCGAGTGCGGGCGAGGCGATCGTGCGCCGCATCCGGTCCGAGGTGTGGGGCCGTCCGGTGCCCGGGATCGAGCACCTGCCGGCCGGTGCGGGCTTCGCGGGGGAGAGCCTCGGGTTCCTCGGGCACGACCCCGTCCGGCTGTTCGAGACCGGACCGTGGAGCCGGCTCACGACCTCGCGCGGGCACGTCCTCGTGAAGCGCCGCGCCTGGTCCCTCGGCGTCTGACCCCGAACCGAAGCCGCCCAGCGCGGAGCGACGCCCGACCGACGACGCCGCCGCCGCGACCGTCTGCCTGAGCGGACCAGACCGCCACGTCCACCCCGCACCATGACACGCGTGGTTGGGTGACGGCATGCAGGTCTTCCTCACCGGCGCGTCCGGCTACATCGGCTCCTCCGTCCTCCGCGCCCTCGTCGCCCACGGGCACGAGGTCACGGCCCTCGTCCGCTCCGACCAGAAGGCGCAGGCCGTCCGGGACGCGGGCGGCCACGCGATCGTCGGCGACGTCACGGACACCGACGTCGTCCGCCGGCTCGCCCACGAGGCCGACGCGGTCGTGCACACGGCCTCGGCAGCGGACGTCGACCCGGACTTCACGGAGACCGTGACCGAGGCCCTCGCGGGGACCCCGAAGCCCTTCGTGCACACGGGCGGGATCTTCACGTTCGGGAACTCGACGGACATCTCGGAGCAGTCGCCGGTGGACCCGCCGGCCCTCACCGCGTGGCGCGCCCCGATCGAGGCACGCGTGCGGGCGAGCGCCGCGCGGACGACGATCGTCGCGCCCGGCATCGTCTACGGCCGCGGCGCCGGCATCCCGGCGATGTTCGTCGGCGACGGCGAGCACGAGGTCCGCCTGGTCGGCGACGGCTCCCAGCGCTGGACGACGGTGCACATCGACGACCTCGGCGAGCTGTACGTGCTCGCGGTGCACGCCGCCGAGCAGGACGGCTACGTGGTGGCTGCGTCCGGCGACAACCCGACGCTGCGCGAGGTGGCGGAGGCGGGCGCGCACGGCTCACCGGTCGTCGCGGAGAGCGTCGACGCGTCGCGCGAGCGCCTGGGGGCCGACTTCGCAGACGCCCTGCTGCTCCACCAGGAGGCCTCGGGCGCGCACGCGCGCGCCGACCTCGGCTGGCACCCAACGCGGCCGACCCTGGTCGAAGACCTGGCCGACGGGTCCTACGTCCGGTAGTCCGCACCACTCACAGCGGGGGGGGGGGCAGACGGACGGGAGGATCGTGGCGGGCCCGCCACGATCCTCCCGTCCGTCTCCTGGTCGCGTCGCCGACGTGAGCCGGTCCGCGGTCAGTCGAACGTGTTCGTCATCGCGTGGGCGGCGCGGGCGAGGTAGGCCCAGAGCTCGGCTTCGTCGAGGGGCGCGAGGGCGAGCGACTCCACCGCGTCGAGATCGGCGTGGACGGGGCGGGGACCGGGGTCCCCCGGCTCGTCGGCCGGGACCGCGGCGGGGCCGGGCCGGGCTCTTATCCCACTCTCCGCGCCCACGAGGCGCCTGGGCACC
>NZ_CP054593.1:2791214-2797392 GCF_013347165.1 Curtobacterium sp. Csp2 | reverse complement strand
GGAGGCGGCGACACGCCGCGCCCCCCCCCCGTGACCGGTCTTTTCCGTGGGTAGGGTTCGCCCATGGACTGGTGGAACGAGCTGCCCGACTGGCCGTCGTCCGACACCGGGTGGCGTGTGCTGTCCGGCGCGATCACCCCCTTCGTGGCCATCGTCGTGGCCGGCATCATCGCCGTCTGCGGGATCATCGCCCCCGAGCCCCGCCACCTCGTCCCCGACACCGGCATCGCCATCACGAGCATGCGGCTCGCGTCCCCGTCCCGCCGGTGGGACCGCTCGAACTCCACGTGGACCAACGGCGCCACGAACTGGTACACGGTCACCGCGTTCCGCTCCCTCGCGGCGAACGTCCACAAGTCCCTGAAGAAGGGCGACCGCGTCGTCGTGACGGGCCGCGTCCGCATCCGGACGTGGGAACGCGACGGCCGAGGTGGTGCCTCCGTCGAGATCGACGCCGAGGGACTCGGCCACGACCTCGCGTGGGGCATCAGCAACTGGATCCGCGTGCCGCGGCACGCGAACGAGCACAGTGCGGCTCCGGGGACGTCGCCGACGATCGACCCGCAGACCGGAGAGGTCCACGGCGCCGACGACGGTGCCGGGACCGACGGTGCGCTCGCCGACGGCGGGCCCGTCCAGCGGGACGACCTGCCGGAGCCCGCCGAGGCGGCCCGGCACACGGAGGTCGCGCTCGAGGGGCAGTTCGCGCCGCCGGCGGTGCTGCCCGCTGACCTGGGCACCGGAGTCGACACGGCCGACGGCGCGGACCCCGACGACGTCGACGCAGCGGGGCGGGCAGCGGCGTGACCTGCCGGAGCGCCGTCATCCGGGGGCGCCGACGCGGCGGGGTGTCAGTAGACTGGGCGCGATATGGCTGAGTACATCTACCAGATGGTCCGCGCCCGCAAGTCGGTCGGCGACAAGCTGATCCTCGACGACGTCACGATGTCGTTCCTCCCCGGCGCCAAGATCGGCGTCGTGGGGCCGAACGGTGCGGGCAAGTCGACGATCCTCAAGATCATGGCGGGTCTCGACCAGCCGTCCAACGGCGAGGCGAAGCTGACCCCGGGCTTCACCGTCGGCATCCTCATGCAGGAGCCCGAGCTCGACGAGTCGAAGACCGTCCTCGAGAACGTGCAAGAGGGTGTGGGCGAGATCCACGGCAAGATCACGCGCTTCAACGAGATCTCCGCGCTGATGGCCGAGCCGGACGCCGACTTCGACGCGCTCCTCGCCGAGATGGGCACCCTGCAGGAGGAGATCGACGCCGCCGACGCGTGGGACCTCGACTCCCAGCTCGAGCAGGCCATGGCCGCGCTCCAGTGCCCCCCGGGGGACGAGCTCGTCACGCACCTGTCCGGCGGAGAGAAGCGCCGCGTCGCGCTCTGCAAGCTCCTGCTGCAGAAGCCCGACCTGCTCCTCCTCGACGAGCCCACCAACCACCTCGACGCCGAGTCCGTGCTCTGGCTCGAGCAGCACCTGCAGCAGTACCACGGTGCCGTCCTGGCCGTGACCCACGACCGGTACTTCCTCGACCACGTCGCGCAGTGGATCGCCGAGGTCGACCGCGGACGCCTGTACCCGTACGAGGGCAACTACTCGACCTACCTCGAGAAGAAGCGCGCTCGTCTCGAGGTCCAGGGCAAGAAGGACGCCAAGCTCGCGAAGCGTCTGTCCTCGGAGCTCGACTGGGTCCGCAGCAACCAGAAGGGCCGCCAGGCGAAGTCCAAGGCCCGCCTCGCCCGCTACGAGGAGATGGTGTCCGAGGCCGAGCGCACGCGGAAGCTCGACTTCGAGGAGATCGTCATCCCCGTGGGCCCGCGTCTGGGTTCGCAGGTCATCGACGCCGAGAAGCTGCACAAGCAGTTCGGTGAGCGCGTCATCATCGACGACCTGTCGTTCACGCTGCCCCGCAACGGCATCGTCGGCGTCATCGGCCCGAACGGCGTCGGCAAGACCACGCTGTTCAAGACGATCGTCGGTCTCGAGCCGCTCGACGCCGGCACGCTGAAGATCGGCGAGACGGTCGACATCTCGTACGTCGACCAGAGCCGCGGTGGCATCGACCCGAACAAGAACCTGTGGGAGGTCGTGTCCGACGGACTCGACTACATCCAGGTGGGCAAGACCGAGATCCCGTCCCGCGCCTACGTGTCGCAGTTCGGCTTCAAGGGTCCGGACCAGCAGAAGAAGGCCGGCGTGCTCTCGGGTGGTGAGCGCAACCGTCTGAACCTCGCGCTCACGCTCAAGCAGGGCGGCAACCTCCTGCTCCTCGACGAGCCGACCAACGACCTCGACGTCGAGACCCTCGGCAGCCTCGAGAACGCCCTGCTCGAGTACCCGGGCTGCGCCGTGGTGATCACCCACGACCGCTGGTTCCTCGACCGGATCGCGACCCACATCCTCGCGTGGGAGGGCCTGAACGAGGACGGCACGCCGAACTGGTACTGGTTCGAGGGCAACTTCGAGGCCTACGAGGAGAACAAGGTCGAGCGCCTCGGTGCCGACGCCGCGAAGCCCGGCCGAGCGACCTACCGCAAGCTCACGCGCGACTGACCCGTGGCGAGACTGCACGCTCCGATCCGCATGCGGTGGAGCGACATCGACGCGTACGGTCACGTGAACAACTCCGCGATGCTGCGCCTCCTGGAAGAGGCGCGCATCGTGGGGTTCTGGGGCCACGACCCCGCGGACGTGAACGGCGAGGGCGACCTGCCCGACCCGATCATCGACGGGCGCCCGGGATCGGGCACGATGACGGTGATCGCGGCACAGCGCCTCGAGTACCTCGCGTCGATCCCGTACCTGCGCCGACCGCTGGACGTGCAGATGTGGATCGGGCGGATCGGCGGCGCGAGCATCGACGTGTCGTACGAGGTCTGGTCGCCCGTCGGTGTCGAGCCCGCCGTCCTGTACACCCGTGCCACCACGGCGCTGGTGATGGTCGACGCCGCGACGAACCGGCCGCGACGCCTGACCACCGACGAGCGTGCCGCGTGTGAGCAGTTCGCCGAGCCGCCGGTCGAGTTCTCCCGGCCCTGACCCGGCGGGCCCGAACGGGTCGAGCCGGCCGAGCGCGGCCCTGCCGACCCCGGCCCCTAGCCCGCCCCGGCCGCTGCGGGCCCGGCTGGGCGGAGGCGCCTCCGCACAACCGGGAGCACACCGCGCCACGGCGATCCGCGGCGCGGTGTGCTTCCGGTTGTGCGAGCGCAGACGGCGCTGCGGCGCGGCACCGCGCGCCGCGCACCGCGCCCCGCGCCCCGCGCGAAGCGCATCCCTCACCGCGGGACGCGCATCATCCCCTCCTGCGCCACCGATGCCAGCAACCGCCCGTCCCGCGCGAACATCCGGCCGAACGCCAGTCCCCGCCCGCCCTGCGCACTCGGGGACTCCTGCACGTACAGCACCCAGTCATCGGCGCGACCGTCACGGTGCCACCACATCGCGTGGTCCAGGCTCGCGCTCTTCACCCCCGGCGTTCCCCAGGCCACCCCGTGCCGCCGCATGATCGGCTCCAGGATCGACATGTCGCTCGCGTAGCCCAGGACCGCCCGGTGCAGGGCCGGGTCGGCCGGCAGCGCCCCCTCCACCCGGAACCACACCGCCTGGTGCGGCACCCGCTCGCCCTGCACGTCGACGAACACCGGGCCCTCGACGTGCCGCAGGTCGATGGACCGCTCGGCCCAGGCCTGTGCGACGGGGTGGTCGATCGCGGACAGGATCGACGCCGCGGACGGCAGCGACTCCGGCTCGGGGACGTCGACGGGGAACGGGTCCTGGTGTTCGACGCCCTCGTCGGGGCGTTGGAACGAGGCGATCATCGAGAAGATCGGCACGCCCCGCTGGTACGCCTGCACGCGTCGGGTCGCGAAGGACCGGCCGTCGTGGATGCGCTCCACCCCGAAGGTGATCGGGACATCGATGTCGCCCGGGCGCAGGAAGTAGCCGTGCATCGAGTGGATGTCCCGGCCCTCGATCGTGGCCTGCGCGGCGACGATGCACTGCGCCAGGACCTGCCCGCCGAAGACCCGCCCGCCGGGGGACCAGTGGCTCGCCCCGGTCAGGATCGTCTCGCCCGTGCTCGCGCCGGTGTCCTGGAGGCGCAGGGTGCTGAGGAAGTCGGGTTCGCCGTTCACACCCGCAGTCTACGAACCGGCCCCCGGTAGGATCGGACCCGACATGGGCACCTCGTTCACGCTTCCCGACGCCGCCTCGCTCGGCGACCTCCGCACCTACCTCGGACGCGCTGCCCGCATCGAGGACGGGTCCGTCCGGCTCGTCGCCGACTCGGGCGTCCTCGCGGTGTACACGGCGATCCTCTACCCGCTCGGCCTGCTCGACGAGCTGCCGACGGTGCTCGGCCTCCGCACGTTCTCGCTCACCGAGCCCGCGACGATCGACGCCGTGGTGCCGCTCGCGTCGCTGCAGGAACGCCTCCGCCTGCTCGCGGAGCACCACGACGCTGAGCGCGCCGACGGAGCCGACCCGACCCGGGCCACCCCGATCGAGGTCGAGCTCCCGCACGAGGTGCACACCGTGACCTGGGCGGCGATCAGCCCGCCTCGCGGTGGGTGGGTGCCGCTGCCGGACGTCTCGCCGGAGCTCCTCCGCCGTGCTGCTCGGGACGGCATCGCCGAGGTCGCGGACGCCGTCCCGGCGAGTGCGGGCGAGGCGATCGTGCGCCGCATCCGGTCCGAGGTGTGGGGCCGTCCGGTGCCCGGGATCGAGCACCTGCCGGCCGGTGCGGGCTTCGCGGGGGAGAGCCTCGGGTTCCTCGGGCACGACCCCGTCCGGCTGTTCGAGACCGGACCGTGGAGCCGGCTCACGACCTCGCGCGGGCACGTCCTCGTGAAGCGCCGCGCCTGGTCCCTCGGCGTCTGACCCCGAACCGAAGCCGCCCAGCGCGGAGCGACGCCCGACCGACGACGCCGCCGCCGCGACCGTCTGCCTGAGCGGACCAGACCGCCACGTCCACCCCGCACCATGACACGCGTGGTTGGGTGACGGCATGCAGGTCTTCCTCACCGGCGCGTCCGGCTACATCGGCTCCTCCGTCCTCCGCGCCCTCGTCGCCCACGGGCACGAGGTCACGGCCCTCGTCCGCTCCGACCAGAAGGCGCAGGCCGTCCGGGACGCGGGCGGCCACGCGATCGTCGGCGACGTCACGGACACCGACGTCGTCCGCCGGCTCGCCCACGAGGCCGACGCGGTCGTGCACACGGCCTCGGCAGCGGACGTCGACCCGGACTTCACGGAGACCGTGACCGAGGCCCTCGCGGGGACCCCGAAGCCCTTCGTGCACACGGGCGGGATCTTCACGTTCGGGAACTCGACGGACATCTCGGAGCAGTCGCCGGTGGACCCGCCGGCCCTCACCGCGTGGCGCGCCCCGATCGAGGCACGCGTGCGGGCGAGCGCCGCGCGGACGACGATCGTCGCGCCCGGCATCGTCTACGGCCGCGGCGCCGGCATCCCGGCGATGTTCGTCGGCGACGGCGAGCACGAGGTCCGCCTGGTCGGCGACGGCTCCCAGCGCTGGACGACGGTGCACATCGACGACCTCGGCGAGCTGTACGTGCTCGCGGTGCACGCCGCCGAGCAGGACGGCTACGTGGTGGCTGCGTCCGGCGACAACCCGACGCTGCGCGAGGTGGCGGAGGCGGGCGCGCACGGCTCACCGGTCGTCGCGGAGAGCGTCGACGCGTCGCGCGAGCGCCTGGGGGCCGACTTCGCAGACGCCCTGCTGCTCCACCAGGAGGCCTCGGGCGCGCACGCGCGCGCCGACCTCGGCTGGCACCCAACGCGGCCGACCCTGGTCGAAGACCTGGCCGACGGGTCCTACGTCCGGTAGTCCGCACCACTCACAGCGGGGGGGGGGGCAGACGGACGGGAGGATCGTGGCGGGCCCGCCACGATCCTCCCGTCCGTCTCCTGGTCGCGTCGCCGACGTGAGCCGGTCCGCGGTCAGTCGAACGTGTTCGTCATCGCGTGGGCGGCGCGGGCGAGGTAGGCCCAGAGCTCGGCTTCGTCGAGGGGCGCGAGGGCGAGCGACTCCACCGCGTCGAGATCGGCGTGGACGGGGCGGGGACCGGGGTCCCCCGGCTCGTCGGCCGGGACCGCGGCGGGGCCGGGCCGGGCTCTTATCCCACTCTCCGCGCCCACGAGGCGCCTGGGCACC
>NZ_CP054593.1:2720015-2791204 GCF_013347165.1 Curtobacterium sp. Csp2 | reverse complement strand
GCCCGCGGCGCGGGGCGGCCGGGGGCCAGCTCGCCCGCCCCCCGTCCGCCCCCCCCGGGGGCCCGGGGCGGCCCCGCGCGCGGCCGCCTCGGCGGGCCCCCCACGCCGCCGCCCCGGGGTGAAGGCCTGGCCGGGGGGCCCTTCGTCCGGGAGGCCGCCCCCCCCACGGGGGGGGGGGGGGCAGACGGACGGGAGGATCGTGGCGGGCCCGCCACGATCCTCCCGTCCGTCTCCTGGTCGCGTCGCCGACGTGAGCCGGTCCGCGGTCAGTCGAACGTGTTCGTCATCGCGTGGGCGGCGCGGTCGAGGTAGGCCCAGAGCTCGGCTTCGTCGAGGGGCGCGAGGTCGAGCGACTCCACCGCGTCGTGCATGTGGTGCAGCCAGCGCTCGCGGGCCTCGGGGGTGATGCGGAACGGGTTGTGCCGCATCCGCAGCCGCGGGTGCCCGCGTTCCTCGCTGTAGGTGCCGGGGCCACCCCAGTACTGCTGCAGGAAGGCCGACAGGCGCCAGATCGCACCCTCGAGGTCGTCAGCCGGGTACATCGGCCAGATCACGTCGTCCTGCTGGACGCCCTCGTAGAACCGCCGGACCAGCCGGTCGAACGTCGGCGCGCCGCCGATCCGCTCGTAGAGCGAACCGGTCGCCGACGCCCCGTGCTCGCCGATGCGCAGCGTGATCGGTTGCGCCGGGACGCCACCGGGGCCCGAGCCGGGGCTAGGGATCGGGTCGTTCACTGGTGGTCCTTCCCGGGATCCTGGTCGCGGTCCTGGTCGTCCGTGTGGATCGCCCGTCCGAACAGGTTGCCACGCTTCCCGCGCGACTTCGTCGGTGCCGGCGTCGGCTGCGTCCGGACGGAGCGCAGGCCGTTGATCGAGGTGGCGTTCTCCCAGCCCTCCGGCATGATCATCGCCATCGCCGGCAGGGTCACCCCGAGTTCGTCGACGGCGCGCTTCAGGCGGACCCGGAGCTCGCGACCGACGACGTCGAGCTCGGCCGCGCGGGTCTTCACGACGAGGCGGAACACCATGCCCGCGTCGCTGATCGACTGCATGCCCCAGATCTCCGGCTTCTCGACGATCCGCTGGCGCCACCGGGGCTCCTGCGACATCGTGACGGCGGCACGGAGCAGCGCGTCCTGGACGGCGTCGATGTCCGTGTCGTACGGCACGGTGATGTCGACGAGCACGCGCGACCAGCCCTGCGAGAGGTTCCCGACCCGCAGGATCTGCCCGTTCGGGACGAACCACAGGATGCCGTTGACGTCGCGGATCTGCATGACGCGGAGCCCGACGTTCTCGACGACGCCGGTCGCGGGCCCGGTGTCGACGACGTCGCCGACGCCCGCCTGGTCCTCGAGGATCATGAAGACCCCGGACAGCAGGTCCTTGACGATGCTCTGGGCACCGACCGCCAGGCCCGCGGCGATGAGCGAGGCGCCGCCGACGATGCCGACCGCGGCGTTCGGCAGCACGAGCGGGATGATCACCGCGAGGGCGATGAGCACGACGACGACCGTCGCCAGGTTCTCGAGCACGCTGCCCAGCGTGCGGGTCCGCTGCACGACGCGGGCGGTCTGGACGGGGGAGGCGACGAGCGCCTGGGTGTCCTCCACGTTCTGGCGGCGCTTGGCCCCGGTGACGACCCGCTCGACCACGCCCTTGATCGTGTGGCGGAGGACGAGCCGGACGATGACCGCCGCGAGGAGCGTGATGACGATGACGATCGGCACGTGCCAGGTGTCGACGAACTGGGTGAAGGTGTTCGACATCCACTTGGGGACGTCGTCGGTCGAGGTCGCAGCCAGGTTCATGATCCGATCGATGCTAGAGGGCGGGGCCTCGGCGACCCCTGAGGATCACCGAGGCCCCGCCCGTACGTGGTCGTCCGACGCAGGTCAGGCGTCGGCCGCCTGGACGCGCAGCGCGCGCTCGGTACCGGCGACGTTCTCCGACACGATGCGGCGGAGCGCCGGGGTCTCCGGGTGCGCCGCGAGCCAGGCGTGCGCGGCGTCGCGGAGCTCGACGGACGCGAGCGGTGCCGGGTAGAGCCCCGTCACGATCGTGTCGGCCATGTGGTAGCTGCGCTCGGCCCAGATGCGGGTGAGGACGTCGAAGTACCCCGACACCAGGCCCTCGAGCACGACCGGGCTGTTCGTGTGCTGGAACCCGACCGTCGTCTGCCGCACGATGGCGTTCGGCAGCTCGTCCGAGTCGACCAGCGACGAGAACGCCGCGAGCTTGCCCTCGGCCGTCGGGATGGTCGCCCGGGCGCGGGCCGCGGCCTGCTCGCCCGACGCGGTCTTGTCCGCGGCGAGCTCGGCGTCCACCTCGGCGTCGCCGGCGGCACCCGCGAGCACGAGGCCCTCGAGGAGCTCCCAGCGCAGGTCGGTGTCGATCTCGAGCCCCGGGAGCGTGACCGAGCCGTCACGCAGGCCCTGCAGCGTCGCCACGTGCTCCGGCGTCGAGGCGATCTGCGCGAAGAACTTCACGAACTGGAACTGCGCGTCCGACCCGGCGGCCGCGGCGCTGGCGAGCTGCCAGAGCGTGTCGCCGACGGTGCGGACGGTGGCGTCGACCTTGGCCGGCGCGACGTAGTTGCGGGCCGAGAGCAGGAGCTGCGACAGCGTGGTGCGGATGGTCGTCGACTCGGTCTCGGTCGCGATGTTGCCGAGCACGAGCCGGACGTAGTCGCTCGCGGGGGACTCGGCGTCGCGCGTCGCGTCCCACATCGCGCCCCAGACGATCGACCGGGCGAGGGGGTTCGCGATCGCGGCGAGGTGCTCGATCGCGGTGCGGCGGGACTGCTCGTCGAGGCGGATCTTGGCGTACGCCAGGTCGTCGTCGTTGAGCAGCACGAGCTCGCCGCGGTGCACGCCGACGAGCTCGGGGACCTCGGTCCGCGCGCCGTCCACGTCGATCTCGACGCGGTGGGTGCGCTCGAGCTTGCCGCCCGAGGACGCGGTGTCCGCGCCGAACGGGGCGGTCTCGTCGGCGACGAACCCGTAGACGCCGATCGCCAGGCGGTGCGGGCGGAGCGTCGGGTGGTCGGCCGGTGCCTCCTGCAGGACGGCGAAGGACGTGATCACGCCGGACTCGTCGACCTGGATCTCCGGACGGAGCGTGTTCACGCCGGCGGTCTCGAGCCACAGCTTCGACCACTCGGACAGGTCGCGGCCGCTGGTCGCCTCGAGCTCGACGAGCAGGTCGCGCAGCTCGGTGTTGCCGTGGTGGTGCTTCTTGAAGTACGCCGAGACGCCCGCGAAGAACGCGTCGATGCCGACCCACGCCACGAGCTGCTTGAGGACCGAGCCGCCCTTGGCGTACGTGATGCCGTCGAAGTTGACCTGGACGTCCTCGAGGTCGTTGATCGTCGCGACGATCGGGTGCGTCGAGGGGAGCTGGTCCTGGCGGTACGCCCAGGACTTCTCCATCGCCTGGAAGGTCGTCCACGCCTCGGTCCACTCGGTGGCCTCGGCCGTGGCGATGGTGGACGCCCACTCGGCGAACGACTCGTTCAGCCAGAGGTCGTTCCACCACTTCATCGTGACGAGGTCGCCGAACCACATGTGCGCGAGCTCGTGCAGGATCGTGACGACCCGGCGCTCCTTGATGGCGTCGGTGACCTTCGAGCGGAACACGTAGGTCTCGGTGAAGGTGACCGCACCGGCGTTCTCCATCGCGCCGGCGTTGAACTCGGGCACGAAGAGCTGGTCGTACTTCTCGAACGGGTAGGCGACGTCGAACTTCTCCTCGAAGTACGCGAAGCCCTTCTTCGTGGTCTCGAACACGTACTCGGGGTCGAGGTACTCGGCCAGCGAGCGACGCGCGAAGACACCGAGCGGGATGGTCCGGCCGTCACGGCTGGTCAGCTCGTCGCGCACGACCTCGTACGGGCCGGCGACGAGCGCGGTGATGTAGCTCGAGATGCGGGCCGTCGGGGGGAACGTCCACGTCGCGACCTCGCCGTCGACGTGCGGCTCCGGGGTCGGGGCGTTCGAGACGACCTGCCAGCGCGCCGGGGCCGTCACGGTGAAGGAGAACTCGGCCTTGAGGTCGGGCTGCTCGAACACCGCGAACATGCGACGGGAGTCGGGCACCTCGAACTGGGAGTACAGGTACACCTCGTCGTCCACCGGGTCGACGAAGCGGTGGAGCCCCTCGCCGGTGTTCGTGTAGAGCGCGTCGGCGACGACGACCAGCTCGTTCTGCTCCTGCAGCCCGTCGAGCTGGATCCGCACGCCGTCGTTCACGGCGGCGACGTCGAGCGCGGTGCCGTTCAGCTCGACCGAGTGCACGGTCTTCGTGATGGCGTCGATGAACGTGGCGGCGCCGGGCGTCGCGGTGAACCGGACCCGCGTCGTGCTGCCGAACGTCTCGGCGCCGCGGGTCAGGTCGAGCTCGACGTCGTACGTCTGCACGTCGACGATCGCGGCACGTTCCTGGGCTTCGGTTCTGGTGAGGTTCTCTCCGGGCACGGACGCTCCAACTTCGCTGACGGCGCGGACGATCGATGTCCGCGGTGAGGGGGTCCCGGCACGGCGTCGTGCGCCGTCGGGACGATGGGATCAGCCTAGCGAGCGCGCGTACGCTCGCATCGTGACCGAGACGACTGTGGACAAGACCGAGACGACCCCCACCGCTGTGGAGTTCTGGTTCGACCCGAACTGCCCGTGGGCCTGGATGACGAGCCGCTGGGTCGGCGAGGTCGCCCGGCACCGCGACCTCGACGTGACCTGGAAGGTGATGAGCCTGTTCGTCCTCAACGAGGACCAGGACATCCACGACGAGTACCGGGAGCGGATCCACGAGGGGCAGCTCTACCCGCGAATCGTGACCGCCGCGAAGCTCCGCCACGGGCAGGAGATCGTCAAGCCGCTGTACGACGCGCTCGGCGAACACGTCCACCACCGCCAGGAGTCGGACCCCGCCCAGGTCGTCCCCGCGGTGCTCCGCGAGCTCGACCTCGAGGCGGACCTGCTCGAGTACGCCTGGACCGACGAGGTCGACCAGGCCGTCCGTGCGAGCCACCAGGAGGGCATCGACCGGGTCGGCCAGGACGTCGGCACCCCGGTGATCGCCGTCGAGGGCACCGCGTTCTTCGGTCCGGTGATCTCCCCGGCGCCGAAGGGGCAGGAGGCCCTGGACCTGTGGGACGGCGTCGTCGCCGTCGCGAAGTACCCCGGCTTCTTCGAGCTCAAGCGCTCGCGCACCGTCGGCCCGGTCTTCGACACCGTCGAGTAGCAACCGAGCCCGCGACCGCGGGTCGGACGGGAGGCGCGGTGCGGGCCCGCCACGCGCCTCCAGTCCTCCGGTGCGCCGCTCAGCCGAGCGGCAACCGCATCAGCGTCAGGTCGAGCCACCGGTCGAACTTCCGCCCGACCTCGGGCAGGACGCCCACGGTGGTGAACCCGAGCCGCTCGTGCAGGGCGATCGACCCGACGTTGGACGAGCAGATCCCCGCCATCAGCACGTGCATCCCGGCGGCGCGGGCGTGGTCGACGAGCGCGTCCATCAGGACCGTCGCCACGCCCCGGCCGCGGAACGCCGGCACCACGTACACGCTGTGCTCGGCGGTGTGCCGGTACCCCTGGTGCGGCCGGAACGCGCTGTAGGTCGCGTAGCCGGCCACGACGCCGTCGACCTCGGCGACGAGCACCGGCAGCCCCGCGCCGCGCCGGTCGGCGAGCCAGCCGTCGAACCACGGACGCGGGTGCGGCTCGTCCTGCCAGATCGCGGTCGAGTGCAGGACGGCGTCGACGTGCAGTGCGTGGACGACGTCGAGGTCCCGCGGCTCGCAGTCCCGCACCGTGACCGGAGCGGTGGAGCCCGTCGCATATGCTGTCGTCATGTCTCAGATCGTAGACGACGCCGCGGCGCTCGAGGAACCCGGTGACACGACGGGCGCCGAGCACCCGGACGACGCCGCGCAGCGTCGACTCGGTGACCGGCTGCAGCGCCTGCGGACCGAGCGGAAGTGGAGCCTCACCGAGCTCGCCGAGGAGTCCGGCGTCTCCCGCGCCATGATCAACCGCGTCGAACGCGGGGTCTCCAGCCCGACCGCGACGATCCTCGGGCGGCTGTCGGGTGCGTTCGGGCTCACGGTCTCCCAGCTCCTCGACGAGTCCCTCGAGCACGACGTCCCGCGCACCGCCGACCCCGACGCCGCGCGGGGCGTGCAGCGCGGTGCGACCGCCGACTCGTGGACCGACCCGGAGACGGGGTACCGCCGACGCCCGGTGTCGAGCGCCGTGTTCCCCGCCGACGTCACCGAGGTCCGCCTGCCGCCCGCGCAGCAGGTGGCGTACCCGGCGAGCGCCTACGCCTTCCTCCGGCACTGCATCTGGGTCGTCGACGGCGTGCTCGAGGTCGTCGCGGGCGGCGAGGTCACCCGCCTCGGCGCAGGGGACCGGATCGAGCTCGGCGAGCCGGCGGACGTGGTCTACCGGAACCCCGGCGAGGACACCGTCCGGTACGTCGTCGTGGTGGTCCGGGCGGCGTAGGGCGGTCGTCCCGCGGGAATAGGATCGGTCACATGCGCATCCACCTCGGAACGGACCACGCCGGCCTCGAGTTCAACAAGACCCTCGCCCAGCACCTGACGGCGGCCGGGCACGAGGTCGTCGACCACGGACCGACCGAGTACGACGCGCTCGACGACTACCCCTCGTTCTGCATCAACGCCGCGCACGCCGTCGTGCGGGACCAGCGCGCGGGCGTCCAGGCCCTCGGTGTCGTGTTCGGCGGCTCGGGGAACGGCGAGCAGATCGCCGCGAACAAGGTCGAGGGCGTCCGGGCCGCGCTCGTGTGGAACGAGTCCACCGCGCTGCTCGCCCGCCAGCACAACGACGCCAACGTCATCTCGATCGGCGCCCGCCAGCACACCGAGGACGAGGCCATGCGCTTCGTCGACCTGTTCGTCGCGGAGCCCTTCTCCGGCGAGGAGCGCCACGCCCGCCGCATCGCCCAGCTGGCGGAGTACGAGACGACGGGGCACATCGCCGGTCGGCAGATCGACGAGTAGCCCGGGTAGACAGGACCGATGCCAGAGGGTCACTCCGTCCACCGCATCGCGAACCAGTTCTCCCGGCACTTCGTCGGCAAGCGCTGCGAGGTGTCGAGTCCGCAGGGCCGCTTCGCCGCCGGGGCCGCCCAGCTCGACGGCAAGAAGATGGTGGCTGCGCGGGCCGTCGCGAAGCAGATGTTCCTGGAGTTCGAGGACGACCTGTTCCTCCGCGTGCACCTCGGTCTGTACGGCGCGTGGGACTTCGCGGGCCTGATCTCCTCCGCCGAGGCGCTGTCCGAGGACGGCGACGGCGAGGAGTCGCTCGCGTCCATCGGCGCTCCGCGGCTCGCCCGGTACCGGATGGCCGAGCAGGAGAAGGCCGAGGACCCGATCGAGTCGTTCCCGCCGGACCCGGTGGGGCAGGTGCGGGTTCGGATCCTCACCGAGGACACCGTCGCCGACCTCCGCGGCCCGACCGCCTGCGTCGTCGAGGACCCCGCCGGCGTGCAGAAGGCGCTCGACAAGCTCGGCCCGGACCCGATCAACGACGACGGCCCGGAGGCCGAGCGGACCTTCGTCGAGAACGTCCGGAAGCGGAACGTCGCGATCGGGCAGCTCCTGATGGACCAGTCGGTCGTCGCGGGCATCGGCAACATCTACCGCGCCGAGCTGCTGTTCCGGCAGCGCATCGACCCGTACAAGCCGGGGAAGAAGATCACCGTCAAGCAGGCGAAGGCGCTGTGGCAGGACTGGTCGAAGCTCCTGCACGCGGGCGTCCGGGACGGCCTCATGCTCACGATGGACGACCTGTCCGAGGCCGACCACAAGAAGGCCGTCCGGTCGCGGAAGGACCGCCACTGGGTGTACCACCGCGAGGGCGAGCCCTGTCGGGTGTGCGGGACCGAGATCCGGATGGCGGACATGGCCGGCCGCAAGCTCTACTGGTGCCCGAAGGACCAGAAGTAGCGCGTCACGCCGAGCGGTGCGTGAACCGCCCCGCGATCGCGGTCGCCAGCACCGGCATCGACCGGAGCAGGTCCGACGGTTCGGTCGTCGCCACCGCGAGCGGGTCGGCGGGCAGCAGCACCAGGTCCGCGACGTCGCCGACCGCGACCGAGACCCGGCCGTCCGTCGACCCCCGCCACGCGGCGAGCGCCGACATCCGCTGCTCCGGGTGCCACGGCTCCCGACCACCGCGGTCGCGTCCGACGGCGGCCGCCATCCCGACCCACGGGTCGAGCGGCGCGACGGGCGCGTCCGAGCCGAGCCGCAGCGTCGCCCCGGCCCGCTCGAGCGCCGCGAACGGGAACGCCCGGTCGGTGACCCCCGCCCAGTGCCGGTCCGCGATGTCCCGGTCGTCCATCGCGTGCTCCGGCTGCACGGACGCGACCACGCCGAGCCGCGCGAACCGCTCGAGGTCGGTCCCGTCGAGGAGCTGCGCGTGCTCGATCGACCCGCGCGTGCCGACCGCCTCGAAGACGTCGAGCGCGAGAGTGTTCGCCCGGTCGCCGATCGCGTGCACGGCGGGGACGAGCCCGGCGTCGACCGCGCGCCGGACCATCGCGACGAGGTCGTCGAACGCGTAGGCCAGCACCCCCTCGCCGTCGGCGGTCGCGGCCGTGCGCGTGCCGAGCGACCCGTCGGTGATGACCTTGAACGGCCCCATGGTGAGCAGGCCGCGGGTGCCCGGGACGACGTCCCCGGTTCGCAGGCCCCTCGCGACCACGTCGTCGAGCTCGTCCGGGTACACCCCGGACGCGACGCGCAGGCCGTCCGTCCCGGCGTGCACCCGCCGGGTCCAGCGGTCGAGTCCGAACCGCATCTCCAGGTCGACGATGCGCGTCACGCCGCGGGCCGCGGCCGCCTCGACGGCGTCCGTGACGTAGCCGTCGAGGACCGCGTCGGGGACGCGGGAGAGCGCGGCCGTCACGTCGAACGCGTCCTGCTCGCGCAGCACCCCGTCGTCGCCCGCCACGAGCGGGCGGCCCACCTCGGCGGAGAACCGCTCGAGGGCGAGCGCGTTGCACCAGACGGCGTGCAGGTCGCCGCTGATGACGACGGCCGGGAGGCGCGGTGCGGCCCGGTCGAGCAGCTCGCGTCGCGCAGGGCGGGGCCAGAGGCCGTCCCGGTAGCCGTGCCCGACGAGCACCCCGTCGACGGGACCGGTGCGCAGGACCTCGGCGAGCAGGTCGGCGGTCGCCTCCGCGGAGGCGCAGCCGGACACGTCGACGCGTCGCCGGACGAGGGCCCACTGGTCGAAGTGCACGTGGTGGTCGACCAGGCCGGGTGCGAGCCAGGCCCCCGCCGCCTCGAGCACGTCGCTGTCGGGGCCGGCCGCGTCGAGCGTGCCGGCCGGCGCGACCGCGGTGACCCGCCCGTCGACGATCCGGACGTCGGCGGGGGCGCCCGAGGTGCCCACCCGTCGGACGGTGCGGAGCAGGACGTCGCTCACCGTGCCTCCAGTCCGTCCGCGCGCTCCGCGCGCACCCGGTCCATCTCGTCGGCGAGCGCCGGCGACGCGTACGGGCCGTCCCCGCGGAGTTCCGCGACGATCCGGGCGACCACGTCCGGCGCCTTGTTCTGCGAGAGCTTGGCGCGGGCGTCGAAGCGGGTGACCCGGATCCGGACGCCGACCGTGCCCTGCGCGATCCGCCGGGCGGTGTCCGGGTCGACGTCGAGCGAGACCGGCTCGGGCATCACCCGTTCGAAGTGGTCGACGAGCTCGCCGAGCACGCGGAAGTTCTCGTCGTCGGACAGGATCTCCGGCGTGCCCCACAGGTGCGCGGTCACGTGGTTCCAGGTCGGGACGAACTGCTCCGGCGGGTACCAACCGGGGGAGACGTAGCCGTGCGGGCCCTGGAACACGACGAGGACCTCGTGCTGGCCGAGCTCGTGCGCGACCTCGTCCGGACGGCCGACGTGCGTCACGAGCACGATCGCGTCCGGGTCGTCGTCGGGCCCCGGCGTCTCGAGCAGCACGGGGTAGTGCGAGGCGACCGTGCCCGCCGCGGTGTGCGACACGATCGTCGCCCACGGGTGCTCGGCGACCACGCGCTTGACCTCGTCGACGTCGGTCATCAGGAACCGGGGTGTGTGCCGCATCCGACGAGCGTGGCACATGCCAGGCTGGTCGGCATGGAGAAGCGCGCCGCGTACGAGTCCGTCCTGCCCTACGTCCGCGAGTGGATCGGGTACAAGGTGTGGCAGCTCCGGCTCCCCGGGGTGCAGGTCGCCGTCGGGTTCGAGGGCGAGGAGCTGTTCGCCGGGGCGTGGGGGTACGCCGACGTCGAGGCCGGTCGTCGCCTGACCACGACGGACCGGTTCCGCATCGCGTCGCACTCGAAGACGTTCACCGCCACCGCCCTGCTGCAGCTCGCCGACGCGGGCGCGCTCCGGCTCGACGACACCGTCGGCTCGTTCGTGCCGGCCCTGGTCGACGCGGGCTCGCCGATCGCCGGCGCGACGGTGCGCGAGCTCATGGAGATGGGCGGCGGAGTCGTCCGGGACGGTGCCGACGGCGACCACTGGGCACTCGCGCACCCGTTCCCGGACGCCGAGCAGCTCGTCGCGCTCGTCGTCGAGGGCGGCGCCAAGGTGCCGGTCGGCTCGGCGTTCAACTACTCGAACCTGGGCTACGGCCTGCTCGGGCTCGTGGTCGAGGCCGTCACCGGGACCTCGTACGCAGAGCACGTCCGGGCGGCGATCACCGAGCCGCTCGGCCTCGCCCACACCGGTCCGGAGTTCGACCCCGCCCACGAGGACGCGTTCGTCGTCGGCTACACCGGCCTGCACACCGCCCGCACCCGCACGCGCGTCCCGCACGTGACGACCGGGGCGCTCGCCGCGGCCACCGGGTTCCACGGCACCGCGTCCGACCTGGTCCGGTACTTCTCCGCCCACGTCCCCGGCCGGGGCGAGCTGCTCTCCGACCACGCCAAGCGCCTCGCGCAGCGGAAGGCGTGGAGCGCGCTCGACACCGATCCGGCCGCCCGCGGCTACGGTGCCGGCTTCATCGTCGACCGGATCAACGGGCGCGAGGTCCGCGGCCACTCCGGCGGCTTCCCCGGCCAGATCACCCAGTCGGTGTTCGACCCGGCGTCGTCGCTCGTCGTGTCCGTGATGACGAGCAGCGCGACCGGGCCCGCCGGGATGCTCGCGAACGGGATCGTGCACCTGCTCGACGCCGCCGCGGACGAGCACGCCGCGGGGCCGGCGCTGCCCGACGACGTCGACGCCTCCCGCTACGTCGGGCGCTTCACGACGTTCGAGGGCATCACCGACTTCGCCCGCGTCGGCGACCGGCTGCTCGCGATCGACCCGACGCAGCCCGTGCCGACCGAGTCACCGGTCCGTCTCGACGTCGTCGACGCCGACACGCTGCGCATGGCCGCCGGCAACCGCTTCGGGTCGATCGACGAGCTCGTGACGTTCACGCGCGACGAGTCGGGTGCGGTCGTGTCGGTGCGCGGCGACAGCGGCATGACGCACCGCCCGTGGTCCGTCCCCGAGGAGACCCCCGAGGTCGCCGCCGCCCTCGTCTGAGACCGGCGTCCGGACCGGGAGGGGGGGACAACCCCACCACGGGTCCGGGAGACGGCAGGATGGGACGGGAGCCCTCGGTCCGCGAGGCTCGAGTCATGACCGACACCGCCCGCCTCGACCAGGCCGACACCGTCCCGCTCGACGACACCGCACCGCAGGGAGCGACCAAGCCCATGCCCGGACAGCCACAGTCAGCACCCGCGGGGTGGTCGGCGACGCCGGCGGTGGGGCAGCCGGGCGGCGGTGGCGGCTCGGGGATGTCCGCCGGCGCGTTCTACCGGGACGCGTGGCGACGCCTGCCGCGGGACTTCGGCTACATGGCGCTCACGGCGGTGCTGCTCTGCACGCTCTACGCGGCCTTCCCGGCGGCGATCCTGGGCGGCGGATTCCGGGACCTGTTCAACCCGTTCGTGCTCCTGATGTTCTTCGTCGCGCTGTTCGTCGCCCGCTGGGTCGGCCAGTTCGAGAAGCTCCGCATCGGCTGGGCCGACCCGCGGCCGATCCGCCCGGTCGACTGGACCCCGCGCTGGCAGCAGAACTGGTGGACCCGCACGGGTTCCGCGGTAGCCAACCCGCACTACTGGCTGTACCTGCTGCACGCGGTCGTCGTGTACCCGCTCGCGGCGCTCTGCACGGTCGGCGCCGGCGCGCTCCTGGTCGTCGGGTTCACGTGGCCGATCGCGGTCGGTGGCATCGCGCTCCTCAACCGGGTCGCCGCTGACTACTACAGCGGGCTCGGCGGCGCTCCGGTGCTCCTCCTCGGCCTGCTCGGACTCGTGTCGATGGCGGCGTCCGTGGTGCTGTTCCCGCTCTGGGCGCGCGGCTCGGTCCTCGCGCACTACTGGATCGACCTCGGCCTGCTCGGCGGGTTCCGTGCCGAGCAGCTCGAGCAGCGCGTCGCCGGGCTGCAGGCCTCCCGCGCCGGAGCGGTCACGGCCGAGGGGCAGGCGCTCCGGCAGATCGAGCGCGACCTGCACGACGGCCCGCAGCAGCGCCTCGTCCGGCTCCGCATGGACCTCGCGGCCGCCGAGCGTGCGATGGACCGCGACCCGGAGCAGGCCAAGCGGCTGATCGGCGAGGCCGGCGAGCACGCGAAGGACGCCCTCGACGAGCTGCGCGCCCTGTCCCGCGGCTTCGCGCCGCCGATCCTGCTCGACCGCGGGCTCGTCGCCGCGCTCGAGGCCCTGGTCGCCCGCACGCCGATCCCGGTCGGGCTCGACGTCCGCCTGCCCGAGGGACTCGAACTCGCCACGGAGATCCAGCGCAACGTGTACTTCACGGTGAGCGAGCTCCTGACGAACACGACGAAGCACGCGGGCGCCTCGACCGCCGGCGTGTACCTCGGGCTGATCGTCGACGCGTCCGGCCTCTGGTACCTCACGGTCAGCGTCACCGACGACGGCCGCGGGGGAGCCCGCCCGCAGGAGGGCCACGGGCTCGAGGGGCTGGTCGGCCGCATGCGCGCCCTGGACGGCGAACTCATCGTGAACAGCCCCGACGGCGGGCCGACCGAGGCCACCGCACGGATCCCGCTCGGCGCGCTGAACGGCGTCCCGACCGTCCGCCGGTGACCGGCGGGGAGCGGGGACGCTCCCACTAGGCTGGTCGGCATGAGCGACGGCCCGGGTGCAGCACGCATCCGGGCCGTCGTCGTCGACGACGCCGTGCTCCTGCGCGAGGGACTGGCCCGCGTCCTCGACGAGGCGGGCATCGAGGTCGTCGGGCAGTACGCCGACGCCGACTCCTTCCTCGCCACGCTGCCGGACGCGGCCCCGGACGTCGTCGTGATGGACGTCCGGATGCCCCCGACCTTCACCGACGAGGGCGTCCGCGCCGCCGTCGTCACCCGCCGGGTCGCCCCGCAGACCGGGGTCCTGCTGCTGTCGCAGTACGTCGAGGCCACCTACGCCGAGGACGTCCTCGCCGCCGGCGCCACCGGCATCGGGTACCTGCTCAAGGACCGCGTCACCCGACTCGAGGAGATCGACGACGCCGTGCGCCGCATCGCCGCCGGCGGCACCGTGCTCGACCCCGAGGTCGTGACGCAGCTCATGAGCCGTCGACGCAACCCGCTCGAGGCGCTGACCCCGCGGGAGCGCGACGTCCTCGGGCTGATGGCCGAGGGACGCACGAACGCCGCCATCGCCCGAGCGCTCGTCATCGGCACCGGCGCGGTCGAGAAGCACGTGACGAGCATCTTCGGCAAGCTCGCGCTCGAGGACACCGGCGAGGACCACCGCCGCGTCCTCGCCGTCCTCGCCTACCTCGGATGACGACGCGGGTCCCCGCGCCGCTCCTGGCGCTCGCGGCGATGGTGTCCGTGCAGCTCGGGGCCGCGATCGCCAAGACGCGCTTCGACGAGGTCGGCTCGGTCGGCGCCGCGACCCTGCGCCTGGTGATCGGTGCCCTGGTGCTCGCGCTCGTCGTCCGCCCGCGCGTGCGGCACTGGACCCGCGCGCAGTGGACGGCCGCGGTCCTGCTCGGCCTGGCGCTCGGCGGCATGAACGTCTTCATCTACGTGGCCTTCGCGACCATCCCGATCGGTGTCGCGGTGACGATCGAGTTCCTCGGGCCGCTCGTCCTGTCGCTCGCGCACACCCGTCGCTGGCGGGACGTGTCGTGGGCCGTGCTCGCGCTCGCCGGCGTCGTGCTCCTCGGCGTCGGACCGACGGCCGTGACCGCGGTCGCCGGCGTCGCCGCAGCCGTCGCGGCGGCGGTGTGCTGGGCCGGCTACATCGTGATGAACCAGCGCGTCGGGGCGGCGATCCCCGGCATCGACGGTCTCGCGTTGTCGATGGTCGTCGCGATGCTCGTCTCCCTGCCGTTCGGACTGCACTCCGCCGTGGCCGGCGTGGTCGACGACCCGACGCTGCTGCTCGTCTTCGCGGGCGTCGCCCTGCTGTCGAGCGTGCTGCCCTACGCGCTCGAGATGGCGGCGCTCCGCCGGATGGTGACCCGCGTGTTCGGCGTGCTGCAGAGCCTCGGTCCCGCGATCGCCGCGCTCGCGGGACTCCTGGTCCTGCGCGAGGCGCTCTCGGTGCAGGAGGTCGTGGCGCTCGCCTGCGTGACCGCGGCGAGCATCGGGGTGACCCTGTCGGGACGTCGCCGCCGAGCCGTTCCCTGACGGCGGCGGGCCGACCGGCGGAGCCGTGACGCGCCTCCAGGCCGTTCCCGACCACTGGACGCGCCACGACCCGCCTCTGGGTCGGTCGTCAGCTACTCGGCGCTGAGGAAGTCCGCGTAGGTGGGTTCCGACTGCTCGACCGCCAGGAGCGCCGGGTCGTTGATCCGGCGTTCGACGTAGGCGGCGATGACCTCCGGCGGAGTGAGCACGTGGGCGACCCAGGACGGCACGTCGCGTTGGTTCACGGTGGGCCTCCTTCCTGTCGTTCGTCCGTCGAACCACTTGATCGGTGAGTAGTTCGGCGAGGCGGGGTTCCCGGAACGATCCTCGGATCGGGTCCGGATGTCAATGCGGTGCGTTCCCTGGATGCCGTTCGGCGCGGTCCGTCCGCAGCGCGCGGTGCTTGACCGCTGAGCGCCAGACCCAGGCGTCGGCCTGCTGCCCGAACTGCGCCCACTCGACGTGCACGGCGTCCCGCGTCCAGCTCGACGCGAAGCCCTTGACCCGGATGTGGAAGGTCGGGAACTGGATCCACGCCCAGACCGGGACGGGCGTCACCGCGTGGCAGACGTCGGGCCCGCGCGCTTCCTCGGACAGCGAGTAGGCGCGCGGACGCTCGACCTCCGGGTGTTCCGGGGGCTGCCACCGGTTCTCGCGACGCCGTCCCACGACGGTATTCGAACGTGTGTTCGAACGTGCGTCAAGTCCGCCGCGCGGACGCTGCGCACCTCGACTCGGCCGCCGGCGTGTCGGCGCGCTGCGCGGCCCGACCCGGCCGCGGGTGTGTCGGCGCGCTGCGCACCCCGACCCGGCCGCGGATGTGTCAGCGCACAGCGCAGCCACCGGGTCACCGGCGTCAGGTGGCCGCGCGGCCCGTCGACTCGCGCACGCTCAGGGTCAGCGACGGTCCGGGCCGGGACGGCAGGGGAGCCGGGGCGTCGATCTGCTCGCGCAGCAGCACCGCCGCGCGCTGCCCGAGTTCGACGGTGTCGCGCGTCAGCGAGGTGATCGCGGGGCGGACGAGCCGGATCATCGCGGAGTCGTCGAACGACACGATCGACACGGCGCCCGGGACCGCGACGCCCATCTCGCTCGCGACGCCGAGCCCCGCGACGGCGAGCACGTCGTTGTCGTACACGATCGCCGTCGGTCGCACCGTGCGGGACAGCAGTGCGCGGGTGGCCCGGGCGCCCTCGTCCGCGGAGTAGTCGGTGGGGATCGACACGGTGTCCTCGAGCCCGGCGTCCGCCGCGAAGGCCCGGAGCCGCTCGACCCGCATCGCCGTGTGCTCGAACTCCGGCCGACCGGAGACGTGCGCGATCCGCCGGTGTCCGAGCGCGTGCAGGTACCGCAGCACGGTGTCCGTCGCGTCCGAGTCGTCGATCCACACGCTCGGGGCGGCGCCGTCCGGCGAGGGGTGCGAGCCGACGACCACGGTGGGCATGCCGAGCTCGGCGAGCAGGGTCAGACGCTCGTCGTCGCGACGCGGGTCGATCACGACCACGCCGTCCACCCGGTGCCCGCGCCACCAGTCGCGGTAGGTCGTGAGCTCCTCGGCAGCGTCCCGGGCGACGAGCAGGGTCATGCCGACGTGGGTCCCGGCGAGCCCGAGCTGGATCCCCGAGATGAGGTCGCCGAAGAACGACTCGGTGCCGAGCGTCCGTGCCGGCCGGTTCAACACGAAGCCGATCGACCCGGCGCGGGCGCCACCGAGGGCGCGGGCGGCGGTGTGCGGTTGCCAGTCGAGTTCGCGGGCGATCTCCTGCACGCGGCGGCGGGTGTCGGCGGACACCCCCGGCCGGTCGTTGAGCGCGAACGACACCGCGCTGATGGACACCCCGGCGCGTGCGGCGATGTCGGCGATGGTCGTGCGACGTCTGTTGGCCACGGGATTGACTATAGCGCTTTAGTCATGGACAGTGGCAGCCACACGCCGGTTCGGCACCACCAACTGAACCGCTTGAGCACGATGACGAAGGAGTCGGTTGCGATGAGGACCACCACACGGGTGACGAGGGGCCGCGCGGCAGCGCTGCTCGCGACGGCGGCGGCGACCGCCCTCGTCCTGACGGGCTGCTCGAGCGGCAGCAGCGGCGCGAGCGGCGGCGGGAGCGGGGCGATCGACGGGACGATCACCCTGCAGACGTGGGCGCTCACGCCGACGTACACGGACTACCTGCAGGGCGTCATCTCGGCCTTCGAGAAGGAGCACCCGAAGGCGACCGTGAAGCTCCAGGACCAGCCGGGCGACGGCTACGCCGACAAGGTGCTCAGCCAGGCGTCCTCGAACACGCTGCCGGACGTGATCAACCTGCCGCCGGACATCGCACTGCCGCTCGCCAAGCGGGGCTTCCTGCAGGACGTGTCGAAGGACGACAGCAAGCTCGGCAGCACGTACGTCGCCGGCGCACTGGACTCGTACCGGTACAAGGGGCTCGACGGCACGTACGGCTACCCCTGGTACCTCAACACGGATGTCGACTACTGGAACAAGTCGATGTTCGACAAGTGCGGCCTCGACGCGGACAACCCGCCGAAGACCACCGACGAGCTGTTCACGCAGGCCAAGACGATGCACAGCAACTGCCCGGACGACTACCTGATGAGCCGCAAGCCGGGTCTCGGTGACTTCACGCTCGCCGGGGTCAAGGTGCTGAACTCGGACGGCACGAAGTTCACCTTCGCCGACTCGTCGAAGGCCGTCGATCTCATCGACCGCTACAAGGAGGCGTACCAGGACGGCTACATGCCCTCGAACGTCCTGAACAGCGACTACCTCGGCAACTCGACGCTGTTCACGCAGCAGAAGGTCGCGTGGACGACCGGTGGCGCGACGGCGCTCTCGGACATGATCAAGAACAACCCGTCGCTCAAGGGCAACGTCGTGGTCAGCCCGGCGCTCGACACCCCGCCGCTGTACGTGCAGGGCCTGTCGGTGTCCAGCAAGTCGAAGCACCTCGCCACCGCCGAGGCGTTCGCGCAGTTCATGACGAACGCCAAGAACCAGGAGGCGTTCGCCCACCAGGTGAACATCTTCCCGTCGACCACGTCGTCGCAGTCCGACCCGTACTTCTCGAAGGACGACGGCACCGTGAACGGCACGGCACGCGTCCTCGCGAACGAGGCCCTGAAGCAGGCGAAGGTGCTCAACCCGGTCGAGGCGAACTCCGCGATGACCGACTTCCTCGACCAGCAGATCGCCCTCGCCATGAAGGGGCAGGTCGCGCCGGAGCAGGCCCTGCAGACCGCGCAGGACAAGATGAACTCGCTCCTGGCCAACGGCTGATGCGCGCCAACCGCTGGTTCACGCCCTGGCTGCTCGTCCTGCCGGCCCTCGTCTGGCTCCTCGCGTTCAGCCTCTGGCCGTCGATCAACACCGTCCGGTTGTCGTTCACGAACGCCAGCCCGCTGGGGGGCGTGAGCCAGTGGGTGGGCTTCCGGAACTTCGAGACCCTGCTCGCCGACCCGCAGGTGTGGGAGGCGCTGCTCAACAGCGTCGTCTACATGGCGGTCTGCCTGCCGCTCCTGACTATCGGCCCGCTGCTCATCGCGGTGCTCGTGCAGCAGAAACTCCCCGGCATCGCGTTCTTCCGGACCGCGTTCTACACGCCGGTGATCGCGAGCGCGGTCGTCGTCGGGCTCATCTGGACCTGGATCCTCGACGACCGCGGCGTCGTCAACGAGATGGCGCAGGCGCTCGGCGTCGTGCAGGGCGCGATCCCGTTCCTGACCGACCGGTGGCTGCTGCTGTTCAGCGCGATCAGCCTGACGGTCTGGAAGGGCCTCGGGTACTACATGATCATCTTCCTGGCGGCACTCGGGAACGTCGGCAAGGACCTGCACGAGGCCGCTGCGCTCGACGGTGCCGGAGCGGTGCGCCGGTTCTGGTCGGTCACGGTCCCGGGGGTCCGGGGCACCATGACGCTCGTCGGGATCCTGGTCTGCGTCAGCGCGCTCCGGGTGTTCAGCGAGCTCTACATCCTCACCAACGGCACCGGCGGTCCGGGCGGGCAGGACAACTCGCTCGTCATGCTCATCCAGCAGTACGCCCGCGGGTTCACCGGCAACCTCGGCTACGCGTCCGCCCTGAGCCTGCTGCTCTTCGTGGTCACGCTCCTGCCGATGCTCGCCCTCGCCCGCATGAACAGCAAGGCCGACAAGTGACGAACACGACCAGCACGACCGAACCGGCCCTCGGCGGCGCCGCGGGCGCAGCCGCACCCGCGCCGGACCTGACCGGCGCGACGGACGCACGCCGGGCCCGGCCCCCGCGTCGCCGCCGCGCGGTCTGGGGCGTCATGTCCACCCGCGAGAAGGTCGTCCGCTACGTCCTGCTCGTCGTGGTGCTGTTCATCACGATCGGGCCGTTCCTCTGGCAGCTCTCGACGTCGCTCAAGGGCGCCGGCGAGGACATCTACACGGCGAACCCGTCGTTCATCCCGTCCGAGCCGACGATCGAGAACTACCTCAAGGTCGCGGCGGCGATCCCGGTCTGGCGGTACATCGGCAACTCGGTGCTCGTCGCGGCGATCGACGTCGTCGGGAACATCGTCTTCGCGACGCTCGCCGGCTTCGCCCTGGCCCGACTGCAGTGGCGGTTCCGGAAGCTCGTGCTCGGCCTGTTCCTCGCGACGCTCGTGCTCCCCGGCGAGGCCACGATCATCAGCCAGTTCGTCACCGTGAAGGACCTCGGCCTGGCCGACAACCTGGTCGGCGTCGCCCTGCCCGGGATGATCGCGGCGCTCAACGTCCTGCTCATGTTCAACGCGTTCCGGCAGATCCCCGAGGAGATCGACCAGGCGGCCGTCGTCGACGGCGCGAACGCGATGCAGCGCCTGCGGTACATCTCGCTGCCCGCCGTGCAGGGCACCATCGCCGTGATCGCGATCTTCTCCTTCATCGGGGCGTGGGACGACTTCCTGTGGCCGCTCATCGTCCTGCAGTCCCCGCAGAACCTCACGCTGACCGTGGGGCTGCAGTACCTGCAGGGCACGTTCGCCACCGACCAGCGGATGATCGCCGCCGGCACGATGATCGCCTTCATCCCGATCGCCGTGGTCTTCGCCGTCCTGCAGCGCTTCTTCTTCAAGGGCGTGGAAGAGGGCGGGGTGAAGGGCTGATGCGCTTCGGCGTCAACCACACGCCGTCGGTCGGGTGGTTCCACTCGTGGCTCGACTTCTCGCCGTCGGACACCGCCAGGGACCTCGAGCAGATCGCGTCGCTCGGCGCGGACCACGTGCGGATCTTCCCCCTGTGGCCGGTCGTGCAGCCGAACCGGACGATGATCCGGCAGCGGGCGCTCGACGACGTCGCGACCGTCGTCGACATCGCCGGGTCGTTCGGACTCGACGTGAACGTCGACGCGCTGCAGGGGCACCTGTCGAGCTTCGACTTCGTGCCGGCCTGGCTCGACACCTGGCACCGCCGCAACCTGTTCACCGACCCGGACGTCGTCGCCTCGACCGCCGCCTACGTCGAGGCGCTCGCCCGGACCGTCGCGGACCGGCCGAACCTGCTCGGCATCACGATCGGCAACGAGGTCAACCAGTTCGCGCACGCACCGCACCCCGCGCCGTTCGGCGTCACCGCCGAGCAGGGGCACGCATGGGCGGCGACGATGGTCGCCGCCGCCCGGCGGGGCCTGGGGACGGACGGCGAGACCGGACTGGAGGCACGGCGCGGGTCCGCCCCGCTGGTCACCGTCGCGCAGTACGACGCGGCCTGGTACGACGACGCGCAGCCCTTCGGCCCGGAGCACGCGGCGGACCACGGTGACGCGACGGTCACGCACTCGTGGGTGTTCAACGGCGCGGCGCAGCTCCACGGCGCCCTCGGACCCGGTTCGGTGCGGCACGGCGAGTACCTGCTGCAGCTCGCCGCGGCCTGGAACCGGGACCCGCACCGGCCGAACTGGTTGCAGGAGGTCGGCGCCCCCACGAACGTCGTCCCGCCCGCCGACGCCGCGTCCTTCACCGAGCAGACCATCCGCCACGTCCTCGGGGCGCAGGACGTGCTCGGCGTGACGTGGTGGTGCTCGCACGACGTCGCCCGGTCCCTCGCCGACTTCCCCGAGCTCGAGTACGACCTCGGGCTGTTCACGAACGACGGTCGGCGGAAGCCCGCGGGCGAAGCGTTCGCCGCTCTCGCTCGATCCGCGACCGCGTCGCCGGCCGCACCGCCCGCCACCGGGATCGTCCTCGACGACGTCGGGCCGGACGGCACCCCGCGCCCCGGCGTCCGGGCCGACTGCGCCCCCGGTGGACGGTTCGCGGCCGGCTGGCTCGCACTCGCCGAGGCCGCGCCGGACGGTCGCGGTCCGCAGGTGCTGCTGCGGTCCCGGCTCCACGACGACGTCCTGCGCGCAGCACGCGGCATCACGACGATCGAGCACGTGCCCGACGGCCTGGACGGCACCGTCCTCGCCGTCGCCCACCCCGCCACCGGCGCCTGAGCGCCCGACCTCCCACACCGCTCCACCCGGAAGGACCCCATGCACGACGACATCCCCCTCACCACCGGACGCGCCCGCCGGGTGCTCGACGAGCGCATCATGCCGGCCGTGCACGCCACGTCGGTCCCGCTCGAGGTCGCCTGGCACGAGCTGCCGGGGGAGCCGGTCCCGCCCGCCGAGGGGCTCGCGCTCGACTGGACGCCGTACGAGGTCGGGACGCCGTGGGGCGCCGCGTGGGGGACGACCTGGTTCCGCCTGACCGGGACCGTGCCGGCGGCGTACGCCGGGCAGCGTGTCGAGGCGGTCGTCGACCTCGGCTTCGACAAGAACATGCCGGGGTTCCAGTGCGAGGGGCTCGTGTACCGCGCCGACGGGACCCCGGTGAAGTCGATCAACCCCCGGAACCAGTGGGTGCTCGTCACCGAGCGCGCCGAGGGCGGGGAGACGGTCGAGCTGTTCGTCGAGGCGGCGTCGAACCCCGTCCTGCTCGACTACCACCCCTTCCTGCCGACGCAGGAGGGGGACGTGCAGACCTCGTCGTCGAAGCGCCTCTACACGAGCCGCCGGATGGACCTCGCGGTGTTCGCGTCCGAGGTGCACGAGCTGTCGCTCGACCTCGAGGTGCTGCTCGAACTCCAGGCCCAGCTCCCCGACGGGCCGCGGCGGATGCGCATCCTGCAGGCGCTCGACGACGCCCTGGACCGCCTCGACCTGCAGCGCATCGCCGAGACCGCCGCGGACGCCCGGGCAGCCCTGGTCGACGTCCTCGCCGCCCCGGCCGAGGCGTCCGCGCACACCGTCTCGGCGATCGGCCACGCGCACATCGACTCCGCGTGGCTCTGGCCGGTGCGCGAGACGATCCGCAAGGTCGCCAGGACCACGTCGACGATGACCGAGCTCATCGACCAGACCGACGACTTCCTGTACGGCATGTCCAGCGCGCAGCAGTACGCCTGGATCAAGGAGCACCGCCCCGAGGTGTACGCCCGGGTCCGGGACGCCGTGGCCGCCGGTCGGTTCCTGCCCCTCGGCGGGATGTGGGTCGAGTCGGACACCGTGATGCCGACGGGCGAGAGCATCGTGCGGCAGTTCTCGCAGGGGCAGCGGTTCTTCGAGCGCGAGTTCGGGATCCGTCCGAAGGGCGTCTGGCTGCCGGACAGCTTCGGGTACTCGCCGGCCCTGCCGCAGCTCATGCGCCGTGCCGGGTTCGAGTGGTTCTTCACGCAGAAGATCTCGTGGAACCAGGTGAACAAGTTCCCGCACCACACGTTCCTCTGGGAGGGCATCGACGGCTCACGCGTGTTCTCGCACTTCCCGTCGATGGACACGTACAACTCGCGGCTCTCCGGGGAGGAGATCGCGAAGGCCTCCCGGCAGTTCCGCGAAAACCGCCTGGCCTCCGGCTCGATCGCCCCCGTCGGGTGGGGCGACGGTGGCGGCGGCACCACGCGCGAGATGACCGGCACGGCCGCGCGGCTCGCCGACCTCGAGGGCAGCGCGAAGGTCCGGTGGGAGCACCCGGACGCGTTCTTCGACCGGGCGAAGTCCGAGCTCGTGGACCCGCCCGTGTGGGTGGGGGAGCTGTACCTCGAGCTGCACCGGGCGACCCTGACCAGCCAGCACCGGACGAAGCAGGGCAACCGCCGGTGCGAGCAGCTGCTGCTCGAGGCCGAGCTCTGGGCGACGACCGCGGCGGCCCGCACCGACTTCGCGTACCCGTACGACGAACTCGACGCCCTCTGGCAGCAGGTCCTGCTGCAGCAGTTCCACGACATCCTGCCCGGCACCTCGATCGCCTGGGTGCACCGCGAGGCGGTGGCGAAGTACGCCGAGACGGCCGCCGCGCTGACCGCGATCACCGAGCGCGCGCTGGCGGCGCTCGCCGGTCCCGGTGACGTGCCGGTCGTCGTCAACCCGGCCCCGTTCCTCCAGGCCGGCGCACCCGCGCTGGGGGCGACCACCGCGGCCGACGTGCCGGCGGCGACCCCGGTGTCGTTGACCGAGCGGGACGGCGGGTGGGAGCTCGCGAACGACCTGGTGCGGGTCGTCGTCGACGCGCGCGGGCTCGTCACGAGCGCGGTCGACCTGTCGACCGGGCGCGACGCGATCGCGCCCGGCCGCGTCGCGAACCTGCTGCGGCTGCACCAGGACTTCCCGAACATGTGGGACGCGTGGGACGTCGACCGCTACTACCGCAACCGCGTCGAGGACCTGACCGACGTCACCGGGCTGCGTGCCGCCGTCGACGACACCGGTGCCGCCCGGGTGGTCGTCGAGCGGGCGTTCGGCGACTCGACCGTGACGCAGGAGATCGTCCTGGCGCCCGGCTCCCGGACGCTCGAGTTCGACCAGGTCACCGACTGGCACGAGACCGAGAAGTTCCTCAAGGTGGCGTTCCCGCTCGACGTCCGCGCCGAGCACACCGTCGCCGAGACGCAGTTCGGCGCGCAGAAGCGCGTGACGCACACGAACACGTCGTGGGAGGCCGCGAAGTTCGAGACCTCGATGCACCGCTACGTGCTCGTCGAGGAGCCCGGCTTCGGGGTCGCCCTGGTCAACGACTCGATCCACGGCTTCGACACCACCCGCGACGCGGTCGACGGCCACGTCACCACGACCGTGCGGCTCTCGCTGCTGCGCGCGCCGCGGTTCCCGGACCCGGAGACCGACCAGGGCGTGCAGACGCACCGGTACGGCATCGTCGTCGGCACCGACCAGCTCGGGGCGACGGCGGCCGGCGTCGTGATGAACGCCGGCGCCCGTACGGTGACCGGCGGGCACGGCTTCGCGCCGCTCGTGCGGGTCGCCGGCGACGTCGTCCTGTCGAGCGTCAAGCTCGCCGACGACCGCTCGGGCGACCTGGTCGTCCGCGTGTACGAGCCCGCTGGGCGCCGGGGGACCGGCCACGTCGCCGTGGACGGACCCTTCGGCGACCCGACCGAGGTGACCCTGCTCGAGGAACCACTCGCGGCGATCGACCCGTCCGCGTTCGCCGTCAGCGCCTACGAGGTGCGCACCGTCCGGTTCGCGCGCGCCTGACCACCGCTCGCAGTCCCACCAGCGGTCGCAGTCCCACCAGTGGTCGCAGTCCCACCAGCGGTCGCAGTCCCACCTGTTCGAGGAGGAACGAGATGAAGCACTCAACGAAGCTCGGGATCGTCGCGGCGCTCGCCGCGGCGCTCGCCGTCCCGATGGTCCCGGCGGCCGCGTCCGCCGCACCGTCGCCCACCGGCCTGTCCCACGGTGTCGGGGCATCCCGCGGGGTCGGGCACGGGAAGCAGCCGCACGCCGCCCCGACGAAGGACGGACCGACGAGCATCGCCTACGTCGAGGTCAACAACGACCAGCTCGCGAACGTCGGCCGCTACACACTCGCCGACGGCGCGAACGCGTTCGACGTGGCGATCATCTTCGCCGCGAACATCAACTGGGACGGGTCGAAAGCCGTCCTGTACAACAACGAGAACGTGCAGCGCACGCTCGACGACGCCGCGACCCAGATCCGGCCGCTGCAGGCGAAGGGCATCAAAGTCTCGCTGTCGATCCTCGGCAACCACCAGGGCGCCGGCATCGCGAACTTCCCGACACAGGCCGCCGCAGAGGACTTCGCCGCCCAGGTGTCCGCGACCGTCGCGAAGTACGGGCTCGACGGCGTCGACCTCGACGACGAGTACTCCGACTACGGCACGAACGGCACCCCGCAGCCGAACCAGCAGTCCATCGGTTGGCTCATCAGCGCGCTGCGCGCCGACATGCCCGGCAAGCTCGTCTCGTTCTACGACATCGGCCCGGCGTCCGACGCGCTGTCGTCGTCGAGCCCGGCGATCGGGTCGCAGCTCGACTACGCCTGGAACCCCTACTACGGCACGTACTCGGCGCCGTCGATCCCCGGGATCGGGAAGTCGCGGCTGTCGGCGGCGGCGGTCGACATCCAGAACACCCCGCAGTCGACGGCGGTGTCCCTGGCGCAGCGCACCAAGGCCGACGGCTACGGCGTCTTCATGACGTACAACCTGCCGGACGGCGACGTCTCGCCGTACGTGTCGTCGTTCACGCAAGTGCTCTACGGGCAGGCCGCGTCGTACCGCTGACCTCGCCTCCGCACGGCGGCCCGCGCCCCGCGCTCTCCGGCTCCGGCCTGGAGGCGCGGGGCGCGCCCGTCGCGTCGGTCCGGTCCGAACCGGCTCGGAGAAGCGCACTTCCGCCCGGATCGTGACCGTCCTGGTTCGCGGATCCCGGGGATCGGGAACCAGGACGGCCAGATCGGCCGCGGAGGTCGTGCCTGTGGAAGGCCCGACGTACGATCGCGGCGTGGAGCTCGCGTTCGAGGCCGAGGTGATCGAGTGGCGCGGTCCGGCGCCGTACGTGTACGCGGTGGTGCCAGACGACGTCGCCGACCTCGTCCACGAGCTCGCGTCCGAGCTGACCTACGGCTGGGGCGTCGTCCCCGGCGGGTGTCGCGATCGGGCGAGTGCGGTGGACGACGTCGCTGTTCCCGAAGGACGGCGGATACCTCGTGCCGCTGCGGAAGGCGGAGCGGACCCGGGCGGGGGTCGGCCTCGGCGACACCGTGCACCTCACCCTGACGCTCGGCGCCCCCTGAGCAGGAAGTACGGAGGGGATGACGGGAATCGAACCCGCGTGGCCAGTTTGGAAGACTGGGGCTCTACCATTGAGCTACATCCCCGCGCTGCAGCACTGGTTGCGCAGCGCCACCATCGTAGCGGACGAACGACCCCCGACATGCCATCGAACGTGTTGCCGCAGCCCGACCCGGGCGACACCCGGCGGATCCGCCGCTCGCGGGTGGTGTCGTTCGTGCTGCTGGCCCTCGCCGCCGTGGTGTTCTCGCTCCGGCCGGAGGTCTTCGGCGACCCGCAGGCCCAGCCGTGGCACGCGCTCCTGCACGTGTGGCGGATCGTCGTCGGACTCCTGCTCGTCCTGGGCGCGGGAGCGGTGCAGGTGGCCGTCGGGGTCCGCTGGCGGCAGGGCCTCCGTCGGGCGGCCGACCCGGCTCCTCCACAGCGCGGCACGCCGCCCGGGAACCAGTCACCGGCGGACCGCTAGACTCGTCGCGGTCGTGCGTGCCCTCGGGTGTGCGCGGCCACCCTGGCCCAGTCACGGGGCGTAGCTCAGCTTGGTAGAGCGCCCGCTTTGGGAGCGGGAGGTCGCAGGTTCAAATCCTGTCGCCCCGACCAGGTCCACACGAACGTCAACCAACAGGAGTACATCCCTTGGCCACCAGCACCGTCGACAAGGTGAGCGACACCCGCGTCAAGCTCACCGTGAACGTGACGCCGGAAGATCTCAAGCCGAGCATCGACCACGCGTACAAGCACATCGCCGAGCAGATCAACATCCCCGGCTTCCGCAAGGGCAAGGTCCCGCCGGCGATCGTCGACCAGCGTGTCGGCCGCGGCGAGGTCCTGAACCACGCCGTCGGCGACGCGATCGACACCTTCTACCGCCAGGCGGTGGAGGAGCAGGAGCTGCGCATCCTCGGCCGCGCCGAGGCCGACGTCGCCGAGCTCCCCAACGTGAAGGACTTCACGGGCGACCTCGTCCTCACCTTCGAGGTGGACGTCCGCCCCGAGTTCGACCTGCCGAAGTACGACGAGTACGAGCTGACGGTCGACGCGGTCGAGGTCTCCGACGACGAGGTCGAGGAGGAGCTGCAGAACCTGCGCACCCGCTTCGGCACGCTCGTGACGGTCGACCGTCCGGCCAAGACCGGCGACTTCGCCCAGATCGACCTGACCGCCACCATCGGTGACGACGAGGTCGACTCGGCCACCGGCGTCTCCTACGAGATCGGCTCGGGCGACCTGCTCGAGGGCATCGACGAGGCGCTCGAGTCCCTGACCGCCGGCGAGTCGACGACCTTCGAGTCGACGCTGGTCGGCGGCGACCGCGAGGGCGAGACCGCCCAGATCGCCGTCACCGTCACCGCCGTCAAGGAGCGCGAGCTCCCCGAGGCCGACGACGAGTTCGCCCAGATCGCCAGCCAGTTCGACACCATCGACGAGCTCAAGGCGGACCTCAAGGAGCAGATCGCCAAGTCGAAGACCTTCGGCCAGGGTGCTGCTGCGCGCGACAAGCTCGTCGAGAAGCTCATCGAGGACGTCGACATCCCGATCTCGGAGCAGCTCATCGAGGACGAGGTGCACCGTCACCTCGAGCAGGAGAACCGCCTCGAGGACGAGGAGCACCGCAAGGAGGTCTCCGAGTCCAGCGAGAAGGCCTTCCGTTCGCAGATCCTGCTCGACGCGATCGCCGAGAAGGAGGAGATCCAGGTCTCCCAGGAGGAACTGACCCAGTACCTCATCCAGGCTGCGGCGCAGTACGGCATGGAGCCCGCCGAGTTCATCAAGGTGATCGACCAGAACGGTCAGATCCCGGGCATGGTCGGCGAGGTCGCCCGCTCGAAGGCGGTCGCGACCGTCCTGTCGAAGGTGACCGTCAAGGACTCCAACGGCGGCGACGTCGACCTCTCCGCCTTCACGGCGGGCGTCGCGCAGACCCCGTCGGAGGACGCGGAGTAGTCCGCGACCACGTTCCGCAACAGGAGGCGCGGTGCCAGCTGGCACCGCGCCTCCTGTCCGTTGGCGGGCCGGCCCGACCGCCCAGAGCGAACAGACGCGAACAGCCGCGTTGCACCCGATAAGTTCGACATCAAGCGACAACTGAACGGGAGCTTTTCCATGGCCGAAGCGACACTGAACCCCAGTGTTTTTGACCGCCTTCTGAGAGACCGGATCGTGTGGCTCGGCTCTGAGGTCCGCGACGAGAACTCGAACGAGATCGCAGCGAAGCTGCTGATGCTCGCCGCCGAGGACCCTGAGAAGGACATCTACCTCTACATCAACTCGCCCGGTGGCTCGATCACCGCGGGCATGGCGATCTACGACACGATGCAGTTCGTGCCGAACGACATCGTCACCGTGGGCATCGGCCTCGCCGCCTCGATGGGGCAGTTCCTGCTCTCCTCGGGTACCCCGGGCAAGCGCTACATCACCCCGAACGCGCGCGTGCTCCTGCACCAGCCGTCCGGTGGCTTCGGCGGCACCGCTGCCGACATCCAGACGCAGGCCAAGGTCATCCTCGACATGAAGCAGCGGATGGCGGAGCTCACGGCCGAGCAGACCGGCAAGTCGATCGAGCAGATCCTCAAGGACAACGACCGCGACAACTGGTTCACGGCGCAGGAAGCCCTGGAGTACGGCTTCGTCGACCACCTCCGTGCGTCCTCGAACGAGGTCGTCGGCGGCGGCGGAACCGTGGGCGACGGCGAGACGCCGACCGCGGCTGCCGAGCCCGAGTCCCACTGACCACCACCGAAGAGAAGGAAACGAGAATGCACCTCCCCATGCTCGGTGGCGCGCAGAACGTCCCGGCTCCGTCCGATCGCTACATCCTCCCCAGCTTCGAGGAGCGCACGGCCTACGGCTTCAAGCGCCAGGACCCGTACGCGAAGCTGTTCGAGGACCGCATCGTGTTCCTCGGCGTGCAGGTGGACGACGCGTCCGCCGACGACGTCATGGCCCAGCTGCTCGTGCTCGAGTCGATGGACCCGGACCGCGACATCGTGATGTACATCAACTCGCCCGGTGGCTCGTTCACCGCGATGACGGCGATCTACGACACGATGCAGTACATCCGTCCGCAGATCCAGACCGTGTGCCTGGGCCAGGCGGCCTCGGCCGCGTCGGTGCTCCTCGCTGCCGGTACCCCGGGCAAGCGTCTGGCGCTCCCGAACGCCCGCGTGCTGATCCACCAGCCGGCGACCCAGCAGGGTGGCGGTCAGGCGTCGGACATCGAGATCCAGGCGGCGGAGATCCTCCGCATGCGCACCTGGCTCGAGGAGACGCTGTCGAAGCACTCGAACCGCACGCCGGAGCAGGTCAACAACGACATCGAGCGCGACAAGATCATGTCCGCCGAAGAGGCACTCGAGTACGGCCTGATCGACCAGGTCCTCACGAGCCGCAAGAACCTGCCGGCGCTCGTCAAGTAGCACCAGCACCACGACGGCCCCGCACCTCCCGGTGCGGGGCCGTCGTCGTGTCGCGGGGCCGTCGTCGTGTTGCAGGTCAGTCCTCGTCGTCGTGCGGGTCGGCGGTCGGGGCCGGGCGGCGTCGCAGGAGCAGCAGGACCGCGACGACCAGGCCGACGAGCACGACCCCGCCGGCGCCGATCCACAGCGCGTCGGTCGCCGTCGAGTCGCCGGCGCTGGTCGCGGTGCCGGACTCGTCCGCGCCGGACCCCGCGCTCGCCCGGTCGGTGGCGCAGACCGGCGGGTCGGTCGTGCCGGCTGCGGGGGAGAAGCCCGCGGGGGCGTCCCACGTGAAGTCGTACCGGTCGGACACGGTGTGGCCGTCGGCGGAGACGATCTGCCACTCGACCGCGTACTTCCCGGACTTCCCGAGGGAGGCCTTCGTGGTCATCGACGGGCCGTCCACCGTGACGCAGCCGTCCTCGTAGTACCGGCCGTCCGGCCCGAGGACCCGGAACGCGAAGCCGGAGTCCGAGCCGCCGATCTCGAGCAGCCGGTCGTTCGTGGTGATGTCGAACCGGTCCGGGAGCGCGGTGAGCGTCCCGCCGACCTGTGGCGTCGACGACACCAGGTAGTTGTGCGCGCTGGCGGGGGCGGCGAGCCCGAGGACCGCACCGCCCGCGATCGCGAGGGCCGTGGCGGACGCGGCCACGATCCTCCCGGGCGACCGCCGACCCGGGGCGGACCGACGGCCGGGCGTGGGACGGGTCACTTCGCGGCGTCCCGGCGGCGGGTGGCCGCGACCGCGACGACCAGGCCGACGGCGCCGACGACCAGGCCGCCGAGGCCGAGGAAGCGACCGACCAGGTCGGGCTGGGCGGCGGTGCTCGTCGACGCGGCGGCCGTGGTGGCGGGGGCGTCGTCGTCGTCACCGCTCGTGGCGGTCGCGGCGGTCAGGACGATCGACGGGGCGGGGTGCTCCGGCTCGGCCTTGCCGGTCTGCTGCACCTGGTCCCAGTCGGTCGTGCCCTGCTCGCAGGTCTGCACGACCGGGAAGGACACGCGGTCGCCGGGCTTGCCGTCGGGGAGCGAGAACGACAGCGAGAAGGTGTCGCGTTCGTCCGCGGGGAGCGGGGTCTTCGCGGTGTAGGTGACGCTCGTGACGCGGACGGCGCCGGCCTCGTCCTCGTCGTTGCTGCTCGACGCCCCGCTCGTGTACGGCTCGGTCGTCTTGGTGATCGTCCAGTTCGGGTTGACCGTCGGCGTGACCTCGATGACGGACTTCGGCACCTGGAACTCGAGCTTCGTGGTTGGGGAGCCGTCGCAGCCGTGCGGCACGGAGAAGGTCGCCGTGGTGTAGGAGCTCGCCGCGGTGGAGGTCGCGTCGGCCTCGACGTGGGCGCTGGCGGCGGCCGCCGTGCCGAGGACGATCGCGGCGGTCACGCCGAGGGTGGCGGTGCCGACGAGGGCGAGGCGCTTGGTCATGGGGTCCTTCCGGTTTCTACAACTTGTAGAGCAGCGGTGCAACGGTACCAGGAGACGACGCCGTGGGCGAACGCCGCGGGACAGGCCGGACGGCGTCGCGGTGGGTGTCGCCGGATGCGGTTAGGCTCGGTCACACCGGGCGGGTCACCCGCGCGGAGGTCAACCAGGGAGGGCACCGCCATGGCACGCATCGGAGAGAGCGCCGACCTGCTGAAGTGCTCCTTCTGCGGCAAGAGCCAGAAGCAGGTCCAGCAGCTCATCGCCGGGCCGGGCGTCTACATCTGTGACGAGTGCGTCGAGCTCTGCAACGAGATCATCGAGGAGCGTCTGGCCGAGGCGGGCGAGGACACCGCGAGCGGGGACTTCGAGCTCCCGAAGCCGCGGGAGATCTTCGACTTCCTGCAGGAGTACGTCATCGGGCAGGACCCCGCGAAGCGCGCGCTGGCCGTGGCCGTCTACAACCACTACAAGCGCATCCGGGCGCAGGGGCAGATCACCGCGGCGGAAGACCGCGACGACGTCGAGATCGCGAAGTCGAACATCCTGCTCATCGGCCCGACGGGGTGCGGCAAGACCTACCTGGCGCAGACCCTGGCGAAGCGCCTCAACGTGCCGTTCGCCGTCGCCGACGCCACCGCGCTGACCGAGGCCGGCTACGTGGGCGAGGACGTCGAGAACATCCTGCTCAAGCTCATCCAGGCCGCGGACTACGACGTCAAGCGTGCCGAGACCGGGATCATCTACATCGACGAGGTCGACAAGATCGCGCGCAAGGCCGAGAACCCCTCGATCACGCGCGACGTCTCGGGCGAGGGCGTGCAGCAGGCCCTGCTCAAGATCCTCGAGGGCACCACGGCCTCGGTCCCGCCGCAGGGCGGTCGGAAGCACCCGCACCAGGAGTTCATCCAGATCGACACGACGAACGTCCTGTTCATCGTGGCGGGGGCGTTCGCCGGGCTCGAGGACATCGTGTCGTCCCGGGTCGGCAAGAGGGGGATCGGCTTCGGCGCCCCGCTGCACAGCCCGCTCGACCAGCAGGACCTGTTCGCCGACGTCCTGCCGGAGGACCTGCACAAGTTCGGGCTCATCCCCGAGTTCATCGGGCGTCTGCCCGTCGTGACCACGGTGTCGCAGCTCGACCAGTCGGCGCTCATGCAGATCCTGACCGAGCCGAAGAACGCCCTCGTGAAGCAGTACCAGCGGATGTTCCAGATCGACGGGGTCGAGCTCGAGTTCGACCGTGGTGCGCTCGAGGCGATCGCGGACCTCGCCGTCCTGCGGCAGACCGGTGCCCGCGGGCTCCGCGCCATCCTCGAGGAGGTGCTCGGGCCGGTCATGTTCGACGTGCCCTCGGACGACGACGTCGCCCGGGTCGTGATCACCCGCGAGTCCGTGCTCGAGAACGCCGCGCCGACGATCGTGCCGCGGCCGCGGGCGAAGCGCGTCGAGAAGTCCGCGTAGGTCGCGTCGCACGACGGCCCGGTCCCCTCGGGGACCGGGCCGTCGTCGTGTGCGGGGGGGGCGGGCAGGAGCGGAGGCGCTCCGCACAACCAGAAGCACACCGCACCGCGGCGATCCGTGGCGTGATGTGCTTCCGGTTGAGCGGCAGCGCTCCGTGCCGCCCCCGCGGCCGCCCGCGCCCCCGCCCCCTACGCCAGCCCGCGGCGGCGCAGCAGCGGCCCGACCTCGGCGTCGCGACCCCGGAACGCGCGGTAGGCCTCGAGCGGGTCCTGCGCCCCGCCGACGCCGAGCACCATCGTCGCGAAGCGCTCCCCGGCTGTCCGGGAGAGCCCGCCGTGCTCGCGGAACCACTCCACGGTGTCGGCGTCGAGCACCTCGGACCAGATGTAGCCGTAGTACCCGGCGTCGTACCCGCCCGAGAACGTGTGCGCGAAGTACGTCGACGAGTACCGCGGCGGGACGGCGGCGACGTCGATCCCGGCGGCCGCGAGGGCGTCCCGCTCGAAGTCCTCGACGGACGTGACCGCGGCGGCCTCCTCAGCCGACAGTCGGTGCCACGCCTGGTCGAGCAGTGCCGCGGCGAGGTACTCGGTCGTGCCGAAGCCCTCGTTGAAGCCGGCCGAATCGCTCAGGCCGAGGACGAGTTCCGGCGGCAGCGGCTCCCCGGTCTCGTGGTGCTTGGCGTAGTTCGCGAGCACGGACGGCCAGGTCACCCACATCTCGTTGACCTGCGAGGGGAACTCCACGAAGTCGCGCTCGACGTTCGTCCCCGAGAACCGCGGGTAGGTCGTCCGGGCGATCAGCCCGTGCAGCGCGTGCCCGAACTCGTGGAAGAGCGTCTCGACCTCGTCCTGGATCAGGAGCGTCGGCGATCCCGGTGCGGGCTTCGCCACGTTGAGGTTGTTCACGACGACCGGGAGCGTGCCGAGCAGGTGCGACTGCTCGACGACGGGGTTCATCCACGCGCCGCCGCGCTTGCCGTCCCGCGTGTAGAGGTCGAGCAGGTAGAGGCCGACCTCTGCGCCGTCCTCGGAGCGCACCTCGAAGACGCGGACCTCGTCGTTGTACCCGTGCAGGTCGGGGCGCTCGGTGAAGGTCAGGCCGTACAGGGCACCGGCGGCGTGGAACACCCCGTCGTGCAGGACCCGGTCGGCCTCCAGGTAGGGGCGGAGCGCGGAGCTGTCGGCGGCGAACTGCTCGCCGCGCAGGACCTCGGTGGCGTACGCCCAGTCCCACGCCTCGACCTCGAAGCCGACGGTGCGGGAGCGGACGGCGCGCTCGTCCTCGGCGTTGGCCGCCGCGGCGGGCACGAGCGAGGACAGCAGCCCCTCGACGGCCTCGGGCGTCCGCGCGGTCTCGTCGGCCGTGACGACCGCCGCGTGGTTCGGGAACCCGAGCAGCTCGGCACGCTCGGCGCGGAGCCGGACGATGCGGAGCAGCACGTCGCGGTTGTCGTGCTCGTTGCCGCGGCGGCCGCGCGAGAGCGACGCGCGCATGATCCGCTCGCGGAGCCCGCGGTCGGTCAGCGACGCGAGCCACGGGTGGCCCGTGTAGAGCGGCAGCGTCACGAGCCAGCCGTCCAGCCCGCGGTCGGACGCGGCGCCAGCGGCGGCCGACTTCGCGCCGTCGTCGAGCCCGTCGAGCTCGCGCTCCTCGGTGACGTGCACCGCGAGGTCGTTCGTGTCCTCGAGCAGGTTGCGCTCGAAGGTCGTCGTCAGCGTCGACAGCTCCTGGTTGATCGCCGTCAGTCGTTCCTTGCCGGCGTCGTCGAGCCCTGCGCCGGCGAGAGTCATCTCCGTGTGCACCCGCTCGACCAGGCGACGGTCCTCGTCGGTCAGGTCCGAGCGGTCGCCGAGTGCGGACCGCACCGCGTCGACCCGCGCGTACAGGCGGGAGTCGAGCGTGATCGCGTCCCGGTGCGCGGCGAGGAGCGGGGCGACCTCGGCCTCGAGGTCGTGCAGCTCCGGCGTCGAGTCGGCGGATGACAGCGTGAAGAACACGTGGCTGACGCGGGTCAGCAGCTGGCCGGAGCGCTCGAGTGCCACCAAGGTGTTCTCGAACGTCGGCGGCGCCGGGTCGGTGGCGATCGCCTCGACCTCGGCGCGCTGCTCGGCGATGCCGGCGTCGAACGCCGGACGGAAGTGCTTGAGCCGGACGTCGTCGAACGGCGGGAGGGCGTAGGGGAGGGTGCTCGGTGCGTCGAACGGGTTGGCCATGGCCCCACCCTACGGACCGTCGGTCCGGTCCACAGCCGGACGGGAGGATCGTGGCGGCGCCGCCACGCGCCTCCCGTCCGCCGCCACGCGCCCGGCGTCCGTCGCCACGTCGACCAGCACGGCGGCCGCGCTCCGCGCGTTTGCCGCCGGCGTCGTCTCGCCGGAGATCGCCGCGGTCGTCTGCGCGCCCTCGGCGAGGAGCGCGAGCTGCGCGGCGAGGGTCTCGGCGGCGTCCCGGTCGGCGACCACGGTCGCCGCGAGGTCCGCGACGTACCGTTGGAAGGACGCCTTGTGCGCGCGGGCGATCTCGGCGACCTCGGGGGAGGTCGCACCGACTTCGCCGAAGGCGTTGATGAAGCCGCAGCCGCGGAAGGACGCGTCGCCGAACCAGTCCTCGAGGAAGTCGTAGACGGCGAGGAGCTTGTCGCGCGGGGTGGTCGCGGCGTCGACGGCCCCGCGGACGCCCCGCTCCCAGAGGTCGTGCCGACCGCTGAGCACCGCCACGACGAGCTGGTCCTTGCCGGGGAAGGCCGCGTAGAGCTTCTTCAGCGAGACGCCGGCACCGGTGCGGATCTCGTCCATCCCGACCGACTGGATCCCGCGGGCGTAGAAGAGCTCGTCGGCGACGTCGACGATGCGGTCCCGGGTGTCCGGGTCGACGGTGGTGGGCATGACGGTCCCGATCCCTGGTCCAGCGGTCCCGGCCTTGCGTCGGGAACGACGGTTCTCACTCTACGCCGCGGCGGCTAGTCCTCTTCCGGTGCGTCGTCCGGGTCGGTCACCTGCGCGTGGCCGGCGGGGTCGAGCCGGATCGACGTGCCGTCGTCGAGCTCGACGATCGGCCTGCCCTCGAGGAACGTCATCGTCCACCGCCACGACGACGCGTCGACGGACGCGGCGGCGAGCTCGTCCTCGACCCCGCGCACGGCGACGACCATCGCCTCGGGGAGTCGCTCGGGTGGCTGCCCACCCACGTTCCAGCGTGTGCCCAACTGCATCCGTGCCTCCAGTCCGGTGTGGACCGGCCGCATCGGCACGACGCGACCGGCGCGGGGCCGGCCGCGTCGACGACGTGACCGGCCCCGGGAGCCGACGCTACGCCTGCTGTTCGGCGAGCTCGATCTCGGTGACGGCGAGCTCGTCGCCGTCGGTGAACGACAGGTTCTCGATGCGGCCGACGGCCGCCAGGTCGACCGCCGCGCGCTCGATGAGCGCCCGCTGCTCGGTCGGCGCCGCGATGACGGCACGCGTCACGGGCGTCTTCTGGGACGCCTTGGCGGCGGTCTTCGCCCCGCGGATCCCGATGAGCGCCTGCCCGACCGCACCCAGCAGCCCCGTCGGGCCCTGAGCGATCAGGTTCGCCGCGCTCGGCCCCGCGGCGGCCGCCAGGCCGCTCGCCGTGGGCCACTGCGCTCGGTGCACGCTGGTCTCGTGGGTCCAGGCCCACACCTCTTCCGTCGCGAACGGCAGGAACGGTGCGAGCAGCCGGAGCAGCGCGTCGATCGCGGCGCGGAGCGCCAGGACGGCGCTCGCCTGCGTCTCGTGCGTCGCGTCGGACGCCGTGCCGTACGCGCGCTCCTTCACGAGCTCGAGGTAGTCGTCGCAGAAGGTCCAGAAGAAGCGCTCGGTGACCTCGAGTGCACGGGCGTGGTCGAAGCCGTCGAAGGCCGCGGTGGCCTGGTCGACGACCGCGCCGAGCTCGGCGAGCATGTCGACGTCGAGCGCCTCGGTGACGCTCGTGGCACCCTCGGGCAGGGGGAAGCCGTAGACGAACTTCGCCGCGTTGAGGACCTTGATCGCCAGACGACGGCCGACCTTGATCTGCTTCGGGTTCTGCGGGTCGAACGCCGCGTCCGTGCCGAGCTTCGACGAGGCCGCCCAGTACCGGACCGCGTCCGCGCCGTGCTGCTCGAGGATCGACAGCGGCGTGACGACGTTGCCCTTCGACTTCGACATCTTCTTGCGGTCCGGGTCGACGATGAAGCCCGAGATGCTGGCGTGCTTCCACGGAGCGACGTCGGCCTCGAGCTGGCTGCGCAGCACGGTCGTGAACAGCCACGTGCGGATGATGTCCTGCGCCTGGGGGCGGACGTCGTACGGGAACACCAGGTCGTACAGCGCCGGGTCGGTCTCCCACTTGCCGGCGAGCTGCGGGGTCAGCGACGAGGTCGCCCAGGTGTCCATGACGTCGAGCTCGCCCTGGAACCCGCCGGCGACGCCGCGCTGCGACTCCTCGTAGCCGGGGGCCGGCTCAGACGCGGGGTCGACCGGCAGCTGCGACTCGGTCGGCACGATCGGCTGGTCGTAGACCGGGTTGCCGTCCGCGTCGAGCGGGTACCAGACCGGCAGCGGCACGCCGAAGAAGCGCTGGCGCGAGATGAGCCAGTCACCGGACAGGCCGCCGACCCAGTTGTCGTAGCGGACCCGCATGAAGTCCGGGTGGAACGCGATCTCCTCGCCGCGCTGGCGGAGGGTGTTCTTGAGCTGCTCGTCGCGCGCGCCGTTCGCGATGTACCACTGGCGGGTGGAGACGATCTCGAGCGGCTTGTCGCCCTTCTCGAAGAACTTCACCGGGTGGTTGATGGTCTTGACGTCGCCGACCAGCTCACCGGACTCGGTGAGGGCGTCGACGAGGACCTTCTTGGCGGAGAACACCGTCTTGCCGGCCATCTCGGCGTAGAGCTCCTTGCCGCGGGCGCTCTCGATCCAGGTCGGCTCGTCGGAGCGGACGCGACCGTCGAAGCCGATGATCGCGCGGTTCGGCAGCTGCAGCTCGCGCCACCACACGACGTCGGTGGTGTCGCCGAAGGTGCAGACCATCGCGATGCCGGCGCCCTTGTCCTGCTGCGCGAGGTGGTGTGCGAGCACCGGGACCTCGACGTCGAACAGGGGGGAGCGGACGGTCCTCCCGAACAGGTCCTGGAAGCGCTCGTCGTCCGGGTGTGCGACGAGGGCGACGCACGCGGGGAGCAGCTCCGGGCGGGTGGTCTGGATGACGACGTCCTCGCCGCCGTCGGTGCGGTGGAAGGCCAGGCCGTGGTACGCGCCGGGCATCTCCTTGTCCTCGAGCTCGGCCTGTGCGACCGCGGTGCGGAAGGTGACGTCCCAGAGCGTCGGGGCGTCGGCCTGGTAGGCCTCGCCGCGCTCGAGGTTGCGGAGGAAGGCGCGCTGGGCGCTCGCACGCGACGTGTCGTCGATCGTCCGGTACGACTGCGTCCAGTCGACCGACAGGCCCAGGGTGCGGAACAGGTGCTCGAACTGCTGCTCGTCCTGGACGGTCAGCCGCTCGCACAGCTCGATGAAGTTGCGGCGCGAGATCGGCAGCTGGTCGGCGGCCTTCGACGACTTGTTGTCGCCGCCCTCGAACGGCGGGACGAACGCGGGGTCGTAGGGGAGCTGCGGGTCGCAGCGGACGCCGTAGTAGTTCTGCACGCGACGCTCGGTCGGCAGCCCGTTGTCGTCCCAGCCCATCGGGTAGAAGACGTGCTTGCCGCGCATCCGCTCGTACCGGGCCTTGAGGTCGGTGTGCGTGTACGAGAACACGTGGCCGATGTGCAGCGAACCGGAGGCGGTCGGCGGCGGGGTGTCGATCGAGTACACCGCGTCCTTGGTCGCGCTGTCGCGGTCGAACCGGTAGGTGCCGTCCTGCTCCCAGACCGGACCCCAGACCTGCTCGAGTCCGTCGACGGTGGGCTTCTCGGGCATGGGCTTCGACATGGCGGGGCCTCTCGATCGATGTGTGCGGCACCGAGTCCGTGGTGAGGTGCCTGAGTATCCGCGCGCACTGCGCGGCGAGTCGATGGTATCGCCAGCACGTGCGGCGGCGCACCCGCGGCGGTCGGCACCGGCCGTGGGACCTGCGGCGGTCGGTCCTGACTGCGCATACCACAGGAGGAGCCGGGACACGCTGGAGAGCGCCTGGTAGTCTGTCGGAGTTTGTCCGGCGAACGTGGGTTCCGTCGGGACCGCACCGTTGCTCTCCGCCGGACGCCCGAAGGCAAGACTCAGCACTACCGGAGGAACGAACTTGGCACCGCACGAAGCACGGAACCAGCAGGGCGACCGCCCGCTGCGCACGAAGGCCGCCGCGAAGCGCGCGCGACGCAAGCTGACCGAGGACGACGTCACCGTCGTCGAGGAGTCACTGCTCAAGCGCGCGGTCGCCGCCGCCGCACTCGGCAACGCGATGGAGTGGTTCGACTTCGGCATCTTCGCGTACCTCACGGTCACGATCTCGAAGGTCTTCCTGCCCGAGGGCGACCCCACCTCGAACCTCGTCGCGACGTTCGGCTTCTTCGCCGCGGCGTTCATCGTCCGCCCGATCGGTGGCGCGGTGTTCGGCCCGATCGGTGACAAGATCGGCCGGCAGAAGGTCCTCGCGCTGACGATGATCCTGATGGCCGCCGGCACGCTCATGATCGGCCTCATCCCGTCGTACTCGACGATCGGCTTCTGGGCCCCGGTCCTGCTGCTCGTCGCGCGCTTCGTGCAGGGCTTCTCGACCGGTGGTGAGTACGGCGGCGCCGCGACCTTCATCGCCGAGTACTCGCCGGACAAGCGCCGCGGGTTCATGGGCTCGTGGCTGGAGTTCGGCACGCTGGCCGGCTACGTCCTCGGTGCGTCGATCGTCACCGTCCTGCAGTACGCCATGCCCGAGGACGCGCTCCTCAGCTGGGGGTGGCGCATCCCGTTCATCGTCGCCGGCCCGCTCGGCCTGATCGGGCTCTACCTGCGCCTGAAGCTCGAGGAGACCCCGGCCTTCCAGAAGCAGCAGGAGCAGGCCGCCGAGCGCGAGTCGCAGAAGACGCCGTTCCTCAAGCTGTTCGCCGAGAACTGGCGCTCGCTCATCGTGTGCATCGGCCTCGTGCTCGTCTTCAACGTGACCGACTACATGCTGCTGTCGTACATGCCGACCTACCTCGAGACGAACCTCGGCCAGAACGCGACGTTCGGCCTGATCCTGATCGTCATCGTGATGATCCTGATGATGGTCGTCATCACGTTCGGCGGTCGGCTCTCCGACAAGTTCGGTCGTCGTCCGGTCCTCGCCGCGGGCTGCATCGGCTTCCTCGTGCTGTCCTGGCCGGCGCTCAAACTGGTCCAGACCGGCACCGGTGTCGGCGTCTTCACGGGTCTGCTGCTCCTCGGCCTGGTCCTGGTGACCTTCACCTCGACCATGCCGTCGACGCTCCCTGCGCTGTTCCCGACGATCATCCGCTACGGCGCCCTGGCGATCGCGTTCAACGTGTCCGTCTCGCTGTTCGGCGGCACCACCCCGCTCGCGACGCAGGCGCTCATCGCCGGTGCGAAGGACGCGGGCCTGTCGTGGGCCGAGGACATCCCGGCCTTCTACCTGATGGCCGCGGCCGTGATCGGCCTCGTCGCGGTGTACTTCACCAAGGAGACCGCCGCGACCCCGCTGATGGGCTCGGGCCCGACGGTCGCGCACGAGGACGAGATCGCCGACGTCATCAAGGACTACAACGACCCGACCTCGGAGCTCGCGCAGTCCGACTGGGCGAAGGACTTCTCGACGAGCGAGATCCCGATCATCTCGGGTGACGCCCCGAAGCCGGGGCAGGACAAGGAGACGACGGGCGCGTAGGCGTCACGTCCACCGGCCTGGAGGCGCGGTGCGGGTACGTCCCGCACCGCGCCTCCTGCGTGTGGTCGCGTCGTGCGCGCGCCCCGGATCCGAGTCTCGGGCAGGGCGACGAGTCCCGGGCCGGGAGGCCCGGGACCCGTCGCCGAGCACGAGACTCGGCGCAGACCAGAGCGGTCCGGTGCGCGCTCAGGCCGGGCCGGCGGCCAGCCGCGCGGCCGCGGCCAGCAGGCGCGCGGTCTCCGGGTGCTCCGGCGCGGCCCACACCCGCGCGGCCGGACCGTGCTCGACGACCCGGCCGCCGTGCACGACGAGCACCTCGTCCGCCGTCCGCCGGACGGCCCGCAGGTCGTGCGACACGAAGACCATCGCGACCCCGGTCTCGTCCCGGAGCCGCTCGAGGAGCGTCAGCACCGCGTCCTGCACGGTCGCGTCGAGGGCGGTGACGGGCTCGTCGAGCACCACCACCTCGGGCGCGGTCGCCAGCGCCCGGGCGATCGCGAGCCGCTGCCGCTGCCCGCCTGAGAGCGTCCGCGGCGACCGTGGGCGCAGCGCGGGGTCGAGTCCGACCTGCCGCAGCGCCTCGTCGACACGTCCGCCCAGTGCCCCGCGCGCGCGGCGCTCGCGGCCGTCGGACAGCGCGTCCGCGAGCACCCGGTCCACCGTCCACCGCTCGTCGAAGGTGGCACCGGGGTCCTGCACGACGGCGGCCACGCGGTGCCGGCGTGCCCGACGGTCGCGCTCGGGCAGCGGCACCCACGGCGCGCCGTCGAGCGTGACCGTGCCCGCGTCCGGTTCCTCGAGGCCGAGCAGCATCCGCGCGACCGTGGTCTTGCCGGATCCGGAGGCCCCGATCACGCCGAGGACGCGCCTCGGCCGCACGGACAACGAGACGTCCTGCACCGCGGGAACGCCCGCGAAGGACCGGGAGAGGCCGCGCCCCGCGAGGATCGCCGGGCCGCCCGTCGCCGAGGGCCCGTCACCAGCATCGTCGCTGGCGCCGTCGCGGGACCGGTCGGCCCGGGCCGCGCGCACCAGTGCCTGCGTCGCGGGGTGGTCCGGTGCGGCGAACACCGCCGAGGTCGGACCCTGCTCGACCACCGTGCCGTCGTCCACGACGACGACCCGGTCCGCCCACCCCGCGACGAGCCCGAGGTCGTGCGTGATGACGAGCAGCCCGGCCCCGCGGCGCTGCGCGGCTCGCAGCTGCTCCATCACGGTGACGGCGACGGCCGCGTCGAGGGCCGTCGTCGGCTCGTCCGCGACCACGAGGTCCGGAGCGCCGACCGTGGCCGCGGCGATCAGGGCACGCTGCCGCATCCCGCCCGAGAGCGTGCCCGCGAGCCGGCCGTCGTGCGCCAGGTCCGGGTCGAGGTCGACCGCCGCGAGTGCTGCCCGGACGGCGTCGACCCGCTCGGCGGCGGTCATCCGGGTGTGCAGCCGCAGGGCGTCGCCGACCTCGCGGCCGACCGGGCGGAGCGGGTCGAGGGCGCCCAGGGCCTCTTGCCCGACGTAGCCGACCGTGTCACCGCGGAGTCGCCGCCACTGCCGCTCCGACAACCCCCGGACGTCTTGTCCGGCCAGCCTGAGTACCTCGGCGTCCACCGAGGTCCCGGCCGCCGAGAGCCCGAGCACCGCCCGCGCGGTGACGGTCTTGCCCGAACCGGAGGCCCCGACGAGCGCGACGCACTCCCCGCGCGCCACCGTGAACGCGACGTCGTGCACGAGCACCGCGTCACCCGCCCGGACGGTCAGGCCGCGCACGTCGAGCACGCTCGCGCCGAGCTCGTCCACGCCGGGCCCGCTCACCGCGGCGCCCCGCTCCGTCGGACGGCACGGCCGAGCACGGTCACGGCGGTCGCGAGCACGACGATCGCCAGCCCGGGGAAGGTGCTCGTCCACGGTGCCGTGAGCAGGTAGGTGCGACCGTCGGCGAGCATCGCGCCCCACTCCGGGGCCGGCGGCGGGGTCCCGACACCGAGGTAGCTCAGGGCCGACGCCCACACGACGGCCTGCCCGACGCCGAGGGTCGCCACCGCGACCACGGGCCACAGCGCGGCGGGCAGGACGTGCCGCACCAGCACGACGCCGGGGGAGCGGCCCTGCAGCACGGCCGTCTCGACGACCTGCGAGCGCCGGGCCGTGCGGACGAGTCCGCGGACGATCCGTGCGTAGCCCGGCGCGGTCGCCGCCCCGACCGCGAGGGTCGCGGGCACCGGACCCGGTCCGGTCACCGCGATGACCACGAGGGCGACGAGCAGCAGGGGCAGCGCGAACGCCACCTCGGTGATCCGTCCGATGACCGCGTCGACGAGCCGGCCACCGAGCCCGGCGACCGTGCCGAGGACGACGCCGGCGACCCCGCCGACGAGGGTCGCGAGCACACCGACCAGGAGCGACGCCCGGGTGCCCGCGACGACGCGCCCGAGCACGTCGCGCCCGGACTCGTCGGTGCCGAATGGGTGCGCCCACGACGGCGCCTGCAGCGCGTCGGTCGGGTGCACGGCGAGCGGGTCCCCGCCGCCGAGCAGCGCGGGGAACGCCGCCGCGAGGACCGCGAGCACGACGACCGCCGCGGCGACGGTGCCGACCGGCCCGAGCGTCCCCCCACGGGACCGCTCGGACCGGCGGGCACGGTCGCCGGGGCGCTCCACGGCACCACCGGCCGGGAGGCGCGGGTCGACGATGCCGCTCACCGCGCCACCGCCCCGTGGCCCGTCCCGACCCGTCGCCGGGCACCGCTGCGCGCTGCGCCGTCGCGACCGCGGGGGTCGACGGCCCGCTCGACGAGGTCGGCCGCCGCGAGCACGACCACGTACGCCACGGCGGACACCATCGCGATGCCGACGACGAGGGGCATGTCGCGCTGCGTCACCGCCGCGACCAGGGCGCGGCCGATCCCGGGCAGCGCGAAGACCGACTCGACGACGACCGCGCCGGACACGAGCGAGCCGAAGGCCCACGCGGACAGCGCGATGCCGGGGAGTGCGGCGTGCCGGAGCAGGTGACGGCCGAACAGCCCGAGGCGGGACTCGCCGCGACCCAGCGCGGCGAGCGCGAACGCCGACCGCTGGGCGTCCACCACGCCGTCCCGGACCGTCTCGGCCAGGTAGCCGGCGACCGGCACCGCCACCGTCAGGACCGGGAGCACCCAGCCCGCCACGCTGCCGTCGGACACGGCGGGGACCCAGCCGAGGCCGCTCGCGAACACCACGATGAGCACGCTGCCGAGCCAGAAGTGCGGCACGACGCTCGCCGTGACCGTGATCGCCCCGGTCAGCGCCGCGGCCACCCGGCCCCGCTGCGTCGACCACCACGCGGCGACGACCGCGAGGACCCACGCGACGACCAGCCCCGTCACCGCGAGCGTCAGCGTCACGGGGAGCTGCTGCCCGAGGAGCGTCGCCACGGGTGTCCGGAACGCGTACGAGTCGCCGAGGTCGCCCGTCGCGAGCCGGCCGAGGAACACCGCGTACTGCACGAGCACGGGTCGGTCGAGCCCGTACTCGCTGCGGACCTGCGCGACCGCCTCGGCGGAGGCCTGCGACCCGGGCCCGCCGAGGATCGCGAGCGCCGGGTCACCCGGGATGAGCCGGATCGCGACGAACACGACCGTGGCGACCGCCCAGAGCACGCCGATCCCGCCGACGACGCGACGGATTCCCCACAGCGCCCAGCCGGACCAGCCGACGGGCAGGCCGCCGCGCGCACGACGCACCACGGGCCTCCCGTCCGGTGACCGCGTCAGCGGTCGATCCACGCCGTGCCGAACCACGGCGTCGAGACGGCCGTCGTGCGGATGCCGTGGACCGACGAGCGGTACAGGAAGTGGTTCTGCTGGTCGTACAGGGGGAGCACCGTGCCGCTCGCCAGGATCAGCCGCTGCGCCTGCTCGTAGAGGTTCCCGCGTTCGGCCGTGTCGGCGGTCTGCGCGGCCTGCTGCAGGAGCCGGTCGACCTGCGGGTCGTCGAGCTGGGCGAGGTTCGCGAAGTAGCCGGACGGTGCCGGTTCGATGCTCGCGCTGTCGTACAGGATGCGCAGGACGTCCGCGCCGACCTTCGTGTACGGGGCGCTGACGACGTCGTACTCGTTCTTCGCCAGGGCGGCGTACCAACTCGACAGGTCGAGCTCCTGCAGGCGGACGTCGAACCCGACGGCCTTCTCCGACGCCTGGACCTGCTGGAACAGGCTGCGCTCGGCGGGCACCGACTGGTTCGTCGACACAGGGAAGGTGACGGTCAGGCGCTGCCCGTCCTTCTCTCGCACGCCGTCGCTGCCGACCTTCCAGCCGGCCTCGTCGAGCAGCTGCTTCGCCTTCGTGGGGGAGTACCGGAACAGGCTCGGGTCGGAGTACCCGAACGGTTCGACGCTCGACAGCACCGAGTACGAGCGCTTCGCGGTCCCGAGGAACAGGCTCTGCAGCCCGGGGTCGATCTCCGCACCGGCGATGAAGGCCTTGCGGACCGCCTCGTCGCGGAAGACGCCGTGGCCGGAGTTGAGCTCGAGACGGTTCGAGGCGCCGGGCCGCGGGGCGTCGAGGTCGCGGATCGCGCCCTTCGCCGAGGCGGCCTTCAGCTGGTCGGGCTGCGCGTTGTCGATGACGTCCACCTGACCGGACTGCAGCGCCGCGTACCGCGAGGTCGAGTCGGGCAGGAAGCGCCAGGTGATGCCGTCGAGCCGCGGCTTCGTGCTGCCCCAGTAGTCGTCGTTCTTCGCGAGAGTGACCCGGTCGCCGTGCTTCCAGCCGGTGATCGTGAAGGGGCCGGTGCCGACGGGTGACTCGCAGTTCTCGGCTTGCGGGCGCTGCAGGGCCTTCGGGGACTCCATGCCCACCCACGGCTGCGAGAAGGACTCGAGCAGGGCGCTGTCCGGGCGGCTCAGGGTGAGCGTGACGGTGTGGTCGTCCGTCGCGGTGGCCTTCGTGATCGACTGCAGCGCGAGGTAGCCCGTGCTCGACGCCGTCGCCGGGTCCTGCACGTGCTCGATGTTCGCGACGACCGCCGCCGCGTCGAACGCCGTGCCGTCCGAGAACCGCACGTCGTCCCGGAGCCGGAAGGTCAGGGTCTTCCCGTCGTCGCTCGTCGTCCAGGACTCCGCCAGCGCGGGGACCGGCTTGCCGTCGTCGAGCGCGGTCAGCTCCTCGATGTACTGCGTCGACAGCAGCGCCTGCGGGTAGTTCCCGCCGACGTGCGGTTCGAGGCAGGTCGGCTCGGCGTCCCCGGACGCGTAGGTCAGGGTGCCGCCGGACACCGGCGTGCTGTTCGACGTCGGGGCGCCGCCGCCCGTGCAGGCGGTCAGCGCCAGCAGGACCGCTGCGGCCCCCGCGACGGCGGTCGTGGTGCTCCGGAGGACGGTGCGACGGGAGCTGGCTCGGCGCGCGCGGGCTGTTTTCTGTACTCGGTCCAAGATCATGGCTGGTCGAGTCTAGCGGTTTACTGTGCGCATGGACGAGACGACCAGGCGCGGTGGCCGCCCCCGACGGTCGAGCGCCGAGGTGCTCGCCGACGCCGCCGCGGAGCTGTTCCTGGAGCAGGGCTACGCGCGGACGACGGTCGACCACATCGCCGCCCGAGCCGGGGTCAGTCGTGCGACGTTCTTCAACTACTTCGCCGCGAAGTCCGACGTGCTCTGGCTCGAGCTCGACGCCGCGGTGGCCGACGTCCCGCGGTTCCTCGCCGCGTCGACCGAGGCGAGCCCGGTCCGCGCCGTCGAGGAGGCCCTGCTCGCGGCCGCCCGTGCGCACGACCCGGAGCGTGTGCCCTGGGCGATCGCGCAGGCCGAGGTGATGGACATCGGGTCCGAGCTCGTCGCCAGCGTGGCGGCCCGGGTGATGGCGCAGCACGGGGCGGTCGCGGCGTTCGTCGGGTCCCGGACCGGGGAGCACCCGATGTCGCTGTGGCCGCAGACGGTGTCCGGGGCGATGCTCGGCGCGGCCGCAGCCGCGTTCGGGGTCTGGGTGGCCGACGGGGTCGGGCGCCGGGCGCTCGTCGAGTACGTCGGGGCGGCCCTGACACCGGTCGCGGTGGGGCTCGACGCGCACTGAGCGCCGGTCGCTCGACGCGCACTGAACCCGGTCGCTCGGGCGGGCACTGAGCCCGGTCGCTCGGCGCGCACCGAGCCCCGGCCGCTCCGCAGTGGCGCGTCGTCCCGCTGTGGGATCATCCTCCAGTGCCCTCGCGTCGTCCTGTCCCCGTGCTCGTGGTCCGGACGGCGGCCTTCGCGATCGTCGCCCTGCTCGGCGCCTACGTCGCACTCCGCCGCATCGGCCGGACGACCCGGATCACCGACGAGATCACCTACGTCAACACGGGCTGGGACTACGTCCACGGTGTGGTGACCGCGAACCTCGAGCACCCACCGACGGCGAAGTACCTGTTCGGACTCGCTCAGCTCATGACCGGTCAGGGGGTGCTGGGGCCGCGGGTGGTCGTCGCGGTCGGCGGGCTGGTCGTCGGACTTGTGCTCTTCCTGCTGCTCCGGCGTCCCGTCGGCTACTGGGGTGCCCTCGCCGCGGCCGGTCTCTGGTGGCTGACCCCGCGGGGGAACGGGCCGACCTGGTACGACGTGGCGAGCGGGGTCCCGGCCCGCATCGACCGGATCGCGTTGCTCGACCCCGTGATGACCTGCTTCGCCGTGGTCGCCGTCGCCGCCGCGTGGCAGTGGATGGTCGCCGCGTCGGACGGGCGGTCGTCCCGGTGGTGGTGGGCGGCGCTCGCCGGGGCAGCGCTCGCGCTGTCGGCGACGTCGAAGGTGTCGACGGCGGTCCTCGTCCTGCCGCTCCTGCTGCTGCCCGTGCTGTTCCGCCGGTGGCGGGACCTCGCACTCGGTGGAGTGCTCGCGGCCGGCGTCGGTACGGTCGTCGCCGCGCTGCTCTACCTGCCGGTGGGCGGACTCGACGCGATCGGCTACATGGTGCGCTTCCAGACGGCGCACGACACGACCGGGCACCTGGTGACCGTCCTCGGGCGGGACTACCTCGTCGCGCCGTGGTGGACCGGGCTGCTCTGGGCCGTCCAGGGCATCGGGTGGCCGCTCGCTGTCGTCCTCGGGCTCGGTGTGCTCGCAGCACTCGTGGTCCGGCCGGACCGTCTCGTCGTGTTCCTCGCGCTCTGTCTCGGCGTGCTCGTCGTCTTCTACTCGACCTCGGCCGTCGCGCTGCCGCACTACTACTACGCGTGGATGCCGTTCGTCGTCGCGCTCGCCGCGGTCGGCGGCACCCGGCTCGCGCGGCTCCGTCCGCCGCTGACGGCGGTGGCGGTTGCGCTCGTGCTCACGGTCGCGGTCGTCCCCGTCGGGCAGCTCGTCGTCGCCGTCTCCCAGGCCCGGGCGACCGGGTACGCGGTGCTCGGCGGTGCGCTGGCCGACCACGGCTACCGGGGCGGTTCCATCCTGTTCGTCGGTGCCGCCCGGCAGACGTACAGCACGGCGTTCCGGGCCGAGGGGCGGATGCAGGGCACCGACGGGCGGTTCGTCGCGATCGTCGAGGACACCGATCCGCGCTTCCCGATGACGACCGGGGTGGCCGCCGTGCTGCGGGACCACCCGCACGCGTTCGACGCGTTCCGCGTCGACCAGCTGCGCGTGTGGGTCGTCCGCAGCGGTGCCGTCGAGGCGCGGGGCGACGCCGTGCGACTGGTGCCGTGAATCACTCGGTGCGCAACGTGCCCGCGCCCCCGGCCGCGACGTCCTCCACCGTGCCGTCGCGCACCGTCGAGGGCACCTGCCCGTCCCCGCGTGACCGGAGCGACGCGTCACCCGGGATGCTCAGCGTGAGCACCGCCTCCTCGATGTACTGACTCGTCTCGAGTGAGGCCTCCACGCGGCGCAGCCGGACCGCGACGTGCTCCTCGTCCTCGTTGCCCTCGAGGTCGACGGCCGCGACGAGGAACACCCGGGACGGTCCGACGAACTCGAGGTGCAGGTACGTGACGCGCTCGACCTCGTCGCGGCGGAGCAGCTCCGTGAGCACGGCGTCCTCGAGCTCCGGCGAGGTGGCCTCGCCGAGCAGGAACCGGCGGTTGCGTTCGATGAGCACGATCGCGACGACGCCGAGCAGCACGCCGACCGCGATGGAGCCGATCGCGTCGAAGACCGCCAGGCCCGTGACCTGGTGCAGGAACACGCCCAGGAAGGCGATGACGAGGCCGATCAGGGCGGCGGCGTCCTCGGCGAAGACGGCGCGGAGCGTGGGGTTCGACGACTGCAGGACGTGCCGCAGGACGGGGACGCGGCGCTTGGTCGCGGCGCCGTGGGCCTGCCGGAACGCCTGCACGAAGCTCGTGCCCTCGAGGACGAAGGCGACGGCGAGCACGAGGTAGTTGAGCAGGAGGTCCTCGGCCGGACCGGTCTCGCTGAGCTGCGTGATGCCGTGCCAGATCGACACGACGGCGCCGGCGGTGAACAGCCCGAACGCGGCGAACATCGACCAGATGTAGGTCTCGCGGCCGTAGCCGAGCGGGTGGCGGGTGTCCCGCGGCTTCGCCCCGCGCCGCTCGGCGACGAGCAGGAACACCTCGTTGCCCGTGTCCGCCCACGAGTGCGCGGCCTCGGCGGTCATCGACGCGGAGCCGGACAACAGGGAGGCGACGGTCTTGGCGATCGCGACGAGCAGGTTCGCGGCGAAGGCGATGACGACGGTGAGCAGGGACTCGGGACGGTCCTGCTTCTCAGACGAGGGCATCGCTCCAGCATGCTCCGGTCTTGTAGACTCGGCCCCACAGGCGTCGAACCGGCCATCACCGGGGAGCCTCCGGCAGAACGCGGCAGCACCACCGCCGTCAGTAGAACCGGGCGGACCGGACCGCGTCCCATCCGGCGAACGAGCGGTCGGTCGCAGCGCGAGCAGCGGCCGGCAAGCGAGGTGGTACCGCGGAGCGCGCTCCGTCCTCGTGGAGACGAACCGAACCCACAGGAGCAGCTCGTGGCCTACCCCCTCAACGTCCCCGCAGACGGCGTCGACCCGTCGCCGGCATTCCCCGCCGTCGAGCAGGGGATCCTCGCGTTCTGGAAGGGCGACGACACCTTCCAGGCCTCGATCGACCAGCGCGACGGGTGCACCGAGTGGACGTTCTACGACGGCCCGCCCTTCGCCAACGGCCTGCCGCACTACGGCCACCTGCTGACCGGGTACGCGAAGGACGTCTTCCCGCGCTACCAGACCATGCGCGGCAAGCAGGTCCACCGCCGCTTCGGCTGGGACACGCACGGCCTGCCCGCCGAGCTCGAGGCGATGCGCCAGCTCGGCATCACCGAGAAGCACGAGATCGACGCGATGGGCGTCGACGTCTTCAACGCCGCCGCCAAGAAGTCCGTGCTGCAGTACACCGACGAGTGGCAGCAGTACGTCACCCGCCAGGCGCGCTGGGTCGACTTCGAGGACGACTACAAGACCCTCGACGTGACCTTCATGGAGAGCGTCCTGTGGGCGTGGAAGCAGCTCTGGGACAAGGGCCTCGCGTACGAGGGCTTCCGCGTCCTGCCGTACTGCTGGAACGACCAGACGCCGCTGTCCAACCACGAGCTCCGCATGGACGACGACGTCTACCAGATGCGCCAGGACCAGTCGGTCACCGTCGCGTTCCCGCTGCGCGGGACCCGCGCGACGGAGCTCGGACTCGACGGAGTCCGCGCGCTCGCCTGGACGACGACCCCCTGGACGCTGCCGACGAACGCGGCGCTCGCGGTCGGACCCGAGATCGCCTACGCGGTCGTGCCGGCAGGGCCTGGAGGCGCGGCTGACGGCGGTCCCGCCGGTTCCGCCCGGTACCTGCTCGCGTCCGACACCGTGGCCGCGCACGCGAAGGACCTCGGCTACGCGAGCGCCGAGGACGCGCTCGCCGCCGTGCTGCGCACGGTCGTCGGCGCGGAGCTCGACGGCGTCGAGTACGAGCGGCTGTTCGACCACCTGGCCGACCAGGAGGGCTACGAGCACGCCTGGCGCATCCTCGTCGCCGAGTACGTCGAGACGGGCGAGGGCACGGGCATCGTGCACCAGGCCCCCGCGTACGGCGCCGACGACCAGGAGGTCTGCGCGGCCGCGGGCATCCCCGTCGTGCTCTCCCTCGACGAGGGCGGCCTGTTCACCGCCCAGTTCGGCGAGGTCGCCGGCATGCTCTGGTCCGACGCGAACAAGCCGCTGACGAAGGCTGTGCGCGAGATGGGGCGCCTGCTCCGCCAGGCGTCGTACGAGCACAGCTACCCGCACTGCTGGCGCTGCCGGAAGCCGCTCATCTACAAGGCGGTCTCGTCGTGGTTCGTCCGGGTCACGGCGTTCCGTGATCGCATGGGCGAGCTGAACCAGGACATCAACTGGGTGCCGGACAACGTCAAGGACGGCCAGTTCGGCAAGTGGGTCGGGAACGCGATCGACTGGTCGGTCTCCCGCAACCGCTACTTCGGCACGCCGATCCCGGTGTGGGTGTCCGACGACCCGGCGTACCCGCGGCAGGACGTCTACGGCTCGCTCGAGGAACTCGAGCGCGACTTCGGCCGGCTGCCGACGAACGCCGACGGCGAGGTCGACCTGCACCGTCCGTTCATCGACGAGCTCACCCGGCCGAACCCCGACGACCCGACCGGGCGGTCGACCATGCGCCGCATCACCGACGTCTTCGACGTGTGGTTCGACTCCGGCTCGATGCCGTACGCCCAGGTGCACTACCCGTTCGAGAACCGCGAGTGGTTCGACGCGCACAGCCCCGCGGACTTCATCGTCGAGTACATCGGGCAGACCCGCGGCTGGTTCTACGTCATGCACGCGCTGTCCACCGCGCTGTTCGACCGCCCGGCCTTCCGCAACGTCATCAGCCACGGCATCGTGCTCGGCTCGGACGGGCAGAAGATGTCGAAGTCGCTCCGGAACTACCCGGACGTGTCGGAGGTCTTCGACCGCGACGGCGCCGACGCGATGCGCTGGTTCCTCATGTCGTCGTCGGTCATCCGCGGCGGCAACCTCGTCGTGACCGAGGAGGGCATCCGGCAGGGCGTCCGCGAGTTCCTGCTGCCCCTCTGGTCGACCTACTACTTCTTCACGCTGTACGCGAACGCGTCGGGGGAGACGGGGTACCAGGCCTCGCGCAGCACGGCGAGCACCGACGTGCTCGACCGGTACCTGCTCGCGAAGACCCGCGTGCTCGTCGAGGACGTCACGACGCACCTCGACGCGCTCGACACCCCACTCGCTGCCCAGGCCGTCCGGGACTTCGCCGACGTGCTGACGAACTGGTACGTCCGGCGCTCGCGCGACAAGTTCTGGCTCGGGGCGGACTCGTCGCCCGAGGCCCGCGCCGCGTTCGACACGCTGTACACCGTGCTCGAGACGCTGACCCGCGTCGCCGCACCGCTCGCGCCGCTCGTGACGGAGGAGATCTGGAAGGGCCTGACCGGCGGACGCAGCGTCCACCTGACGGACTTCCCGGACGCCGGCGAGTTCCCCGCGGACGACGCCCTCGTCGCCGCCATGGACCGCGTCCGCGACGTCGCCTCGAAGGGCCTCGCGCTCCGCAAGGCCACCGGCAAGCGCGTCCGTCTGCCCCTCGCCACCCTGACCCTCGTCGTGCCGGACCCCGCCGCCGTCGAGCCGTTCGCGGACATCCTCCGCGACGAGCTCAACGTCAAGCGGGTCGTGCTCGAGGAGCAGGAGGAGTCCTCGCTCGGCCGGTACGGCATCGAGCGGAAGCTCACCGTGAACGCCCGGGCCGCCGGTCCGCGCATCGGCAAGCAGGTCCAGCAGGTGATCCCGGCCGCCAAGAAGGGCGACTGGGCCGCGACCGAGACCGGCGTCACCGTCGGCGGCGTCGACCTCGTCGAGGGCGAGTACACGCTCGACCTCACGGTCGCGGACGACTCCGTGGCGGTGGCGTTCCTCGACGGCGGCGGCTTCGTGGTGCTCGACACCGTGACGACCCCCGAGCTCGAGGCCGAGGGCCTGGCGCGCGACGTCGTCCGGGCCGTGCAGCAGGCCCGTCGCGACGCCGACCTCGACGTCAGCGACCGGATCGCCCTGACGCTCCGGGTCTCCACCGAGGCCGAGGCGGCGGTCCGCACGCACGAGCAGCTCATCGCGGCGGAGACCCTGTCGACGAGCGTGACCGTGACCCCGACGACGTTCGCGCCCGGTGCGGGCTCGGCCGTCGGCGACGCAGCGACGGTGTCCGTGGAGGTGGCACGCGCATGAGCGACGGCAACCAGTACGACGACGACCGGTACGACGACCACGACGGCGTCGACCACGACGGTGCCGACGGCGTGGAGATCCCGGTCGGACCGGCGAGCGACATCTCCCCGGCCGACGCCCTGCCCTACGGCGGGGACGACGACGAGGTCCGCCGTGTCGAGGCCGCGCTCCTGGCCCGGGTCGGCGAGCAGGCACCCGAACGGCGGCTGCACGCGACCCGCCGCGCCGTCGAGCTCCTCGGCGACCCGCACCTGGCGTACCCGGTGATCCACGTCACGGGCACGAACGGCAAGACCTCGACCGCGCGGATGGCAGAGAGCATCGTCCGCGCCCACGGGCTGCGCACCGGGCTCATGACGAGCCCGCACCTGGTGTCGATCCGGGAGCGCATCGTCGTCGACGGCGAACCGATCGCGGCGGCCCGCTTCGTCGAGAACTGGGACGACATCGTCCCGATCCTCGAGATGACCGACGCCGAGCTCACCGCGAAGGGCGAGCTCCCGCTGACCTTCTTCGAGGCGCTCACCGTCCTCGCCCTGGCGTGCTTCGCCGAGGCGCCGGTGGACGTCGCCGTGATCGAGGTCGGCATGGGCGGCGAGTGGGACTCCACCAACGTCGTGCAGAGCCAGGTCGCGGTCTTCGCCCCGATCGCGATCGACCACGCGAAGCAGCTCGGCAACACCGTCGCCGAGATCGCCCGCACCAAGTCGGGCATCATCAAGCCGTCCTCCGCCGTCGTGTCGAGTGCGCAGACCCCCGAGGCGCTCGCGGAGCTCGAGCGGGCGGCCGAGCTCACCGAGTCGACGCTCGCGGTCGAGGGCACCGGGTTCTCCGTCGTGTCCGACACCCCGGCGGTGGGCGGGCAGCTCGTCACCGTGCAGGGCGTCGCCGGGCGCTACGACGACCTGTTCGTCCCGATGTTCGGCCAGCACCAGGCGCACAACGCGGCGCTCGCGATCGCCGCGGTCGAGCAGTTCCTCGGCCGCGGGTCGCAGGCGCTCGACGAGGACGTGCTGTCCGAGGGCCTGGCCGCCGCGACGAGCCCCGGCCGACTCCAGCCGATCGCGCAGGACCCCACGGTCGTCGTGGACGCCGCGCACAACCCGCACGGTGCCCGCGCCCTGGCCGAGGCGCTGCCCGTGGCGTTCCCGTCGGGACACGTCGTCGGCGTCGTGGGCATCCTCGGCGACAAGGACGCCCGCGGGTTCGTCCGCGCGCTCCGGGACACCGTGCAGACGTTCGTCGTCACGCAGCCGCCGGGGGACCGGGCGCTCGACGCGGACGCCTTCGCCCGGATCGTCGTGGCCGAGGTCGGTGAGGACCGCGTCGTCGTCGAGCCCTCGCTCGAACAGGCCCTGCACGAGGCCCGAGACCTCGCGGACGAGGCGGACGCCGAGGACGCGCTCGTGCTCGTCGCCGGTTCGATCGTCATGGTGGGCCGGGTCATGGACCTGGTGCACGCAGAAGGTGAGCGGTGATGACGGACGCACCACGCGCCTCCAGGCCGGGTCGACCGCCCCGGGTGCGGAAGCCGCGTCGCGAACGCGGGGCGCAGGAGAGCCTGCTCTCGATCACCCTCGTGCTCGAGGCGATCATGTTCTTCTTCCCGATGCTCGTCGTGTACGGCAAGGGCACCCTGCCGCCCCTCGCGGCCTTCGGCGGGGGCATCGCGGCGATGATCGTCCTCGCAGCTGCCTCACGCCTGACGGGCAAGTCGGCCGGTGTATGGTTCGGGTGGCTGCTGCAGGCGGCCATCCTCGCCACCGGGCTGATCGAACCGTTCATGTACGCGGTGGGCGTGGTGTTCCTGGCGCTGTGGGTGTTCTGCTTCGTCAAGGGCGGTCAGCTCGACCGGCAGAACGCCGCGCGGCGCGCCGCTCTCGGCGAGGAGTGACCAGCACCCCCGCGACCGAACACTAGGAGCAACTGCGTGTCCGACCTCGAAGAGACCCTCGTCCTCGTCAAGCCCGACGGCGTCGCCCGCCAGCTCACCGGAGAGATCCTCCGGCGCATCGAGGCCAAGGGCTACGAGATCGTCGACCTGAAGATGCTGACCGCGCCGCGCGACCTGCTCGAGGCCCACTACGAGGAGCACCAGGGCAAGCCGTTCTTCGAGCCCCTCGTCGAGTTCATGCAGTCCGGGCCGGTCGTCGCCGTGCGCGTCGGCGGCAACGCGGTGATCCAGGGCTTCCGCTCGCTCGCCGGCACCACCGACCCGACGACCGCCGCTCCCGGCACCATCCGTGGCGACCTCGGCCGCGACTGGGGCCTGAAGGTCCAGCAGAACCTGGTGCACGGCTCCGACTCGCCCGAGTCCGCCGCGCGCGAGCTCGCCCTCTGGTTCGCCTGATCCTCCGGCCCGACAGGACATCGAAGCGATGACGAACAACGACCGACCGACCAAGAACGAACGCCGGCAGCACGCCCGCGAGGTCGCCCGGGAGCGCGCCGAGGCCGAGAAGCGCCGCAAGCGCCGGAAGAAGTGGTTCCTGCAGGGCGGCATCGGCCTGGGCATCGTGGCCGTCGCGGCGATCATCGCGATCGTCGTGGTGAACGTGAACAGCGGCGGGACCACCTCGGCCGCCGGCCCGAAGAACATGGCGACCGGTGCGATCCAGTTCACCGGGCAGAACGGCGAGGTCACCCCGGTGACCTCGAAGGCCGTCAGCGCCTCGGGGACCGAGTCCGCCGTGCCGACCAAGGGCGTCGACGGCTCCGTGCAGGTCACCGAGTACGTCGACTGGGCCTGCCCGATCTGCAAGCAATTCGAGGGCGCCTACGCCGACCAGATCCTGGACAAGGTGAAGTCCGGCGAGGTCACGCTCGCGATCCACCCCGTGTCGATCCTCGACCACAGTTACGCCGGCTCCCGGTACGCCAGCCGTGCCGCGAACGCCGCGATGTGCGTCGCGAACTACGAGCCGGACAAGTTCCTGGACGTGCAGACGCAGTTCTTCGACAAGCAGCCGGAGGAGGGCACGAAGGGCCTGACGAACGCCGAGATCGAGGACCTCGTCAAGGCCGGCGGAGCGACCTCCTCCCAGGTGGCGTCGTGCGTCGCCGACGAGTCCTTCAAGGGCTGGGTCACGAAGACCACGAACGTCGTGCTTGCGGACACCTCCCTGCAAGGTGCCCAGGGCTTCGGCACGCCGACCATCGTGGTGGACGGCAAGCGCCTCGACAACCTGACCGACGTCATGACCGCGATCGAGTCCGCAGCGAAGTAGCCAGTGGCTGCCTGAGCAGCCAGAAGGGCCCCGTTCCCTCGGGAACGGGGCCCTGCCCTCACACTGGTCCGACCACGTTCACGCGATCGAGATCACGCCGGTCCCGCCTTGATCCAACCCGTCGACAGGCACTTCGGGAACTTGTAGATGACGCTCTTCCCGGTCCCGACAGCGATCGCCGGGCTGGACTTCGTCCAGGACGGGAAGCCGACCCACCCATCGCAGTGTGCGGTGAACTTCATGCTCGTCATGTTCCAGCACGTCGCGCTCGCGTAGCCATCCAGCGGCGTCCACGCTGCGTTCTGGCACCCCTTCGCGGCAGCCGACGCCGGGGCAGCCATCGCAACGGAGCCCCCCACGAGCGCACATCCGATCAACGCGGCGGTCAGGATCCGTCGTGCGCGCATCTTCTTCATCATCGTGTTTCCCTCCATCGGGCGTCCCCGAGCCCCCTTCGGCCTCTTGCACGGACGCCGCAGGGCGACCGTAGCGCGTCGTAGTTGCACGCCACAACTGGAACCGGCGGCGAGGTTGTGGGAGTCGTGGTCGGAAGCGGCCGAGGGTGGTCCGCCCTGAGGACTCAGAGAGTGGCGAGCACGCGCGGGAACATGATCAGGATCGACACGACGATCACGGCGTAGTTCGCCAGCACGAACGCCCACGAGTAGGGCAGCAGCGTCCGACCGACCCGCTGGAGCCCGGCGCCGAAGCGCCCCTGCGCCGCGTTCCAGATCGTGAACACCCAGAACATCGGGATGGTCATCGACCAGACCAGCAGGCACCATGGGCAGAGGTAGCCGATCACCCACACGGTCTGGGTGAACAGCCACGTCACGAAGACCCAGGCGAGGAAGACGCCGGTGTTGAACGCGACCCAGAACCACCGACGACCGTTCTGCGCACCGGCGAGGAGCATCACTCCGACGGCCACCGGGGCCACGAAGCCCATGACGCCGAGCAAGGGGTTCGGGAAGCCGAGGAGGTGACCCTGCCAGCTCGTCATGACCTGGGAGCAGCTGACGAACGGGCTGACGTCACAGCTGAGTGCCTTCGTCGGGTTCTCGTACTTCGCGAACTCGTCGAGGACCAGGGAGAAGGACGCGTAGAGACCGACCAGACCGGTCACCAGCAGGAAGATCCCCATGGCGATCGGGCGGCGGGGCGTGGTTGCGCTCGTGCTCACGGCGTCATCTTCGCATGCCGGTTCCGGCCCTTCCCTGGCAGGGCGTGCGACAATGACGAGGTCGCGCGGTCCGCTGCGCGGCGAGCAGAGCTTTCCGGGCCCAGCCCGGACGATCAGGTGCGGTGAGAGCGCACCGTGGTCGGACGTGCGTCACTCCGACGCCGAGCCGCACGGGCCGGGTGCCCGACACGGATCGGTCGCGGACCACCTGAAGACGGCGCACACCGGTCACGAGAGCACGACGACGGGGGCGTGGACGCCACCCGTCACAACCGAAGAGTTCCCGCGGCCACAGCGGTCGCGGACAGAGTTCCCGCCGCCCGTCCGGGCGCGAGCGGGGTCAAGGAGTGCACCAGGACATGGTGGAGCAGAACACCGACAACACGAACAACGAAGACACCACCCCGAAGCGTCGTGGTCGCCTGTTCGGCGGGCGTCGCGCCCGCTCGACCGGCCAGGAGGCCCGTGGTGACGTCGACCAGACGACGGACGTCGACGAGACGGTCGCGCTGACGGAGGAGACGGCCGACGCCACCACGCCGGTCACCACCGTCGACGTCGACGGCACAGCGGTGCCGGTCGAGGTCGCCCCGGTCGCGGGTGGCTCGGACACCCCGGAGGCCGTCTCGACGGTCACGGGCGACCTGCCCGTGGTCGAGCAGCTCGGGGAGCCGGGCACCGGGGAGACCCGCACCGAGGCGACGGGCACCGAGGCGTCGGGCACCGACGGTGCGACGGTCGCGGAGCCGAGCGCCGCCGCGGCGACCCGCGAGACGGATGCGCCCCGTGCCTCCCTGCCGTGGTCCGACGAGCCGGAGGGCGGCGAGCCGACCCCGGAGCCCGCCCCGGAGGTCGTCGTCCCGAAGGCGACGAGCACCCTCAGCCTGATCTTCCACGCGCCGGTCCTGCCGGAGCTGCCCGCGCGCTCCGCCCAGGACGACCGCTACGACGAGGACGACGAGCAGGGCGCCGGTCGGCGCCGGTCGCGTCGCCGCGGCACCAGCGCCGACCGCGAGCAGCGCGGACCGCGCGACCACCTCGAGCCGCGTCGTCGCGAGCCCGAGCTCATCACCGAGCCGCAGCGCATCAAGGGTTCCACCCGACTCGAGGCGAAGAAGCAGCGCCGCCGCGACGGGCGTGACGCCGGCCGTCGCCGCACGGTCGTGACCGAGGACGAGTTCCTCGCCCGCCGCGAGAGCGTCGACCGGCAGATGATCGTCCGGTCGAGCTCGTCGAAGATCGAGATCGGCGTGCTCGAGGACGGCATCCTCGCCGAGCACTACGTGACGAAGTCGCACAACGTGTCGCTCATCGGCAACGTGTACCTGGGCAAGGTGCAGAACGTGCTGCCCTCGATGGAGGCGGCCTTCGTCGACATCGGCCGCGGTCGGAACGCCGTGCTCTACGCGGGCGAGGTCGACTGGGCGTCGGTGGACACCGGCAACCACGGCCGTCGCATCGAGGCCGCGCTCAAGCCGGGCGACAAGGTGCTCGTGCAGGTCACGAAGGACCCGGTCGGCCACAAGGGCGCCCGTCTGACGAGCCAGGTCTCGCTGCCGGGTCGGTACCTGGTGTACGTGCCGAACGGCTCGATGAACGGCATCTCCCGCAAGCTCCCGGACACCGAGCGTGCCCGGCTGAAGAAGATCCTCAAGGAGATCCTCCCCGAGCGCGCCGGCGTCATCGTCCGCACCGCGGCCGAGGGCGCAACCGAGGAGCAGCTGACCCGCGACGTGCAGCGTCTGACCAGCCAGTGGGAGGCGATCCAGAAGAAGGTCGCCGCCGGCCACGCGCCCGTGATGCTGCACTCGGAGCCGGACCTGCTCGTGAAGATCGTCCGCGACGTCTTCAACGAGGACTTCACGAAGCTGATCATCGACGGCGACGCCGCGCGCGGCACGATCGAGGAGTACCTCGACGCCGTCGCCCCGGACCTCAAGGATCGCGTCGAGATCTACGACGGCCCGGACTCCTTCGAGGAGCACCGCCTGAACGAGCAGATCGAGAAGGCCCTCGACCGCAAGGTGTGGCTGCCCTCCGGTGGATCGCTCGTGATCGACCGCACCGAGGCCATGACGGTCGTCGACGTCAACACGGGGAAGTTCGTCGGCTCCGGCGGCAACCTCGAGGAGACCGTCACGAAGAACAACCTCGAGGCGGCCGAGGAGATCGTCCGGCAGCTCCGCCTGCGGGACATCGGCGGCATCATCGTGATCGACTTCATCGACATGGTGCTCGAGTCGAACCGGGACCTCGTGCTCCGTCGACTCGTCGAGTGCCTGAGCCGCGACCGGACGAAGCACCAGGTCGCCGAGGTCACGTCGCTCGGCCTCGTGCAGATGACCCGCAAGAAGATCGGCGTCGGGCTCCGCGAGTCCCTCGACGAGGTCAACGCCAAGGTCAACGACAACAACGCCGACCCGGGGCCGACCAAGGGCCGTCGCAAGAGCCGCAGCGGTTCGGGCAACGGCTCCACCGGCGGCAACGGTGGCGGGTCGAACGGCGGCAACGGGTCGAACGGCGGCGGTTCCTCGTCCGGCACCGGCTCGTCGCACGCGGCGCAGGCGCACCAGATCACCGAGGACGTCAAGAACGCCCTCTCGCGGATCGCCGCTTCGACGCTCCCGCACGACGAGCCGCTGACCGGCATCGCCGCTCCGGCGCGCGGTGCCGCGACGCCGGACGCCGCGTCGGAGACCCCGCTGTCGCCCGTCTCGACCGCCACGCCCGCCTCCGCGCCGGAGGAGTCCGAGCAGCGGAACGGCGATCAGCCCTCGGGCAAGCGTCGTCGTCGCCGCGGTGGCCGCGGTGGCAACGGGGGCTCGGCGCAGACCGAGTCGACGACCACCGAGTCGAGCAGCACCGGGTCGAGCAGCACGGACGCCTCCGCGGAGGTGCCCGCTGCAGCCCAGGAGTCGGTCGTGCAGCCAGCCGCTGCACCCGCGGAGTCCGAGCCCGCCGCTACGGAGCCGAAGGCCAAGGCCCCTGCTCGCCGCCGCGTCAGCTCGAGCGCGCCGGTGACCCCGACGGAGAACACCGTCGCGATCCTGGACATCCCGGTCGCGGTGACCCAGCGCACACCCCGCCCGGTCTCCGGCGACGCCGAGTCCCTGCTCGACTCCGTGCTGCAGGCGCTCCCGGAGCCGAAGCAGCCCGGCCAGGGCCGCTCGCGCTCGCGCCGGGTGTCCTCGCCGAGCATCAGCGCACCGGCGACGAAGGACGACGGCACGGACGGCGACGACGACGGCTCCGTGATCGTGGGGAACTGACGTGACGGGACCGGGGGAGCCGAGCGGGCAGCAGGACCGCGGGTACTACGGTGCGGGCTGGCAGCAGCCCGCGCCGTCGGCCCCGGCGCCGCAGGGCGGGTACGTCCCGCCGCTGCCGCCCGCCCGGGGACCCCGGGACCGCGCCGAGGCCGACCCGCGTCGGGCCTTCGCCCCAGGGGCCTCGCTCGCGAACACCACGGGCGCGCTCATCGCGGTCGTCTCGATCGTGGTCGTCGAGTTCGTGTCGGGGGTCTTCGGGCTCCTCGGGACGTCGCTCGTCGTGCACCCCTTCACGACGTCCGGCACCGGGGCGAGCCTGATCGGCAGCTTCGTCTCCGGGGTCTTCGCGTCCCCGTTCCCGTTCTACGCCGGGGCCTTCCTGGCGCTGGCGTTCCTCACGCCGATCGCGCGCCGCAGCCCGCTGCCCACCGTGCTCCTGCGGGCCGTGCTCGCCGGGGCGGCCGGCACGGTGGCGCTCGCCCTCGTCGGCGTGTTCACCGGGCTGTACGCGGCGACGCGGACCGGCAGCGGTGTCCGACTCGTCACCGACGTGCTGACCGGGCCGCTGCAGAACGGGGTGCCGTTCACGCTCATGCTGCTCGGGACCGCGACGGTCGCGTGGCTCTGGACCGGTCGTCCCCGCGGCGGCCGTCGTGGCGCGTCGGTTGTCGGGCGTCCGGGGACCGTGCGGCCCGCCGACGCGGTACCCCCGGCGACCGTGCAGCAGCAGCCGCAGTACCAGCCGCAGCCGCACCAGCCGCAGTACCAGCCGCAGGCGCCGCAGTACCAGCCGCCCACTCAGCAGCAGCCCGGCGCGCAGGCGTCGGACGGCCGCTGGGCGCCTCCGGCGCCGCGCTGACGCGACCAGCACTGACGCGACCCGCGCTGCTCCGACCAGCGCCGACCCATCGAGTGCCGACGCGAGCCGCGCCGGTGGTGCGCTGCGCGTCGGACCGGTGTCGTGCCTCCAGGCCGTCGACCCCGCGGGCTGCGCAGCCCGCCGTCGTCAGCGCGCCCGCTTGTCCCGCTGCGCGACCCGCAGGCCGCTCCCGATGAGCCGGAGCACCAGCTCGCGGCCGGTCACGGCCGTCGCCCCCAGCGAGACGAGCTCGTCGTAGCGCGCGAGCGGCACGTCGTAGTGGTCGTGGTCGAACGCGCGGCGGGGGATCCCGGCCCGTTCGGCGAACGCGTGCAACTCGTCGTAGGATGCGTCACTGACGAGGTGCGACCAGACGGTGTCGTGGGCGGGCCACGTCGGCGGGTCGATCAACACGGTCACGCGTGCCATCGTACGTGTGTCGCCGTTTGACCGGACCCGTGGGCATCGAGTAAACTCGATCCCTGGTGTCAGCGGGCCGTTCTGCCTGCGTCGCCGATCGGGCCCGGCCTACCGGGAGCCGCTCGTGCAGAAGTGGGCACCCGAGACTTCCCTCAAGCAGAGTACGTAAGGATTTCCACGTGGTTTACGCAGTAGTGCGCGCCGGCGGCCGTCAGGAGAAGGTCGAGGTCGGCACGATCCTCACGATCGACCGTGCCAAGGCCGACGACAAGGGCAACATCGACCTCGCCCCGGTGCTCCTCGTGGACGGTGACAAGATCACCTCGGCGGCTTCCGAGCTCGCCAACGTGACCGTCACCGCCGAGGTGCTCGAGGACCTCCGCGGTCCGAAGGTCGTCATCCAGAAGTTCAAGAACAAGACCGGGTACAAGAAGCGCCAGGGCTTCCGCGCTGAGCTCACCCGCGTCAAGATCACCTCGATCGCGTAAGGCGGGAGTAGAAGATGGCACACAAGAAGGGTGCGAGCTCCACTCGCAACGGTCGTGACTCGAACGCACAGCGCCTCGGCGTGAAGCGCTTCGGTGGACAGGTCGTCAACGCCGGCGAGATCATCCTGCGCCAGCGCGGCACCCACTTCCACCCGGGCGCCAACGTCGGCCGTGGTGGCGACGACACGCTGTTCGCCCTCTCGGCCGGTGCGGTCGAGTTCGGCACCAAGGGCGGCCGCAAGGTCGTCAACATCGTCAACGCGTAACACCGCGACGATCTGACTCTGCGGGAGGGGCGGGCCACGTGCCCGCCCCTCCCGTTCTTCGTTCTGCAGTACCTAGGAGTGGACCCATGGCGACCTTCGTCGACCGCGTGACCCTGCACCTCAGCGCGGGCAACGGTGGCAACGGCTGCGTGTCGGTCCGCCGTGAGAAGTTCAAGCCCCTCGCCGGACCCGACGGCGGCAACGGTGGTGACGGCGGCGACATCGTCCTCGTCGCCGACCCGCAGGTGACGACCCTGCTCGGCTACCACCGCTCGCCGCACCGATCCTCGAGGAACGGCCAGCCCGGCATGGGCGACATGCGCAGCGGTGTGAGCGGCGAGACGCTCGAGCTCCCCGTCCCGATCGGCACCGTCGTGCACGACGAGGGCGGCGAGGTGCTCGCCGACATGACCGAGCCGGGTATGCGCGTCGTCGTGGCCCCCGGCGGTCAGGGCGGTCTCGGCAACGCCGCGCTCGCGACCACGAAGCGCAAGGCCCCTGGTTTCGCGCTCCTCGGCACCCCCGGGTGGGAGGGCGACGTCAGCCTCGAGCTGAAGACCATCGCCGACGTGGCGCTGGTCGGGTTCCCCAGCGCCGGCAAGTCCTCGCTCATCGCCGCGATCTCCGCCGCGAAGCCGAAGATCGCGGACTACCCGTTCACCACGCTCGTCCCGAACCTCGGCGTCGTCGAGTCGGGGGAGTCGCGCTTCACGGTCGCCGACGTCCCCGGCCTGATCGAGGGCGCGTCGGAGGGCAAGGGCCTCGGTCTCGAGTTCCTCCGTCACGTCGAGCGCTGCGAGGCGCTCCTGCACGTCATCGACTGCGCGACGCTCGACCCGGGTCGCGACCCGATCAGCGACCTCGACGTCATCCTCGGGGAGCTCGAGCGCTACCCGGTGCCCGAGGGGCAGACGCCGCTGCTCGAGCGCCCGCAGCTCGTCGCGCTGAACAAGGTCGACGTGCCCGAGGCCGCCGAGCTCGCGGAGTTCGTGACCGCCGAGCTCGAGTCCCGCGGCTACCGCGTGTTCCCGATCTCCACGGCCTCGCGCGCCGGGCTCCGCGAGCTGACGTTCGCGCTCGCCGACGTCGTCGAGCAGGCCCGTGCCGCTCGTCCGGCCGCGCCCGAGCAGGAGCGCATCGTGCTCCGCCCGAAGGCCGTCGACGAGAAGCCCTTCACCGTGCGTGCGGAGGGCGGCGAGGAGCACCGCTTCTACCGGGTCCGCGGCGCGAAGCCGGAGCGCTGGGTCGTGCAGACGGACTTCACCAACGAAGAGGCGATCGGCTACCTGGCCGACCGGCTCGCGAAGCTCGGTGTCGAGGACGGCCTGTTCAAGGCCGGTGCCGTCGCCGGGTCCACCGTGGTCATCGGTGGCGACGGCGGCATGGTGTTCGACTGGGAGCCGACGCTCACGTCGACCGCGGAGCTCATCACGAGTGCCCGCGGCACCGACGCCCGCGTCGGTGGGTCCTCGCGGCCGACCCGCAACGAACGGCGCGAGGAGTACTTCGAGCGCATGGACGCCAAGGCCGCCGCCCGCGCCGAGCTCGAGCAGGAGCGCGTCTCGGGTCTCTGGGCCGACGACGACGAGGACTGATCCCCGCATGACCGACACGACCGCGCGCACCGACCTCGGCCCCGTCTCCGGGCGGCAGGACATCCCGCGTGCGCGGCGGCTCGTGGTCAAGGTCGGGTCATCCTCGGTCAGCGGGGACAACACGGGGCAGATCGCCGCCCTGGTCGACGCCCTGGCCGCGGCGCACGCCCGCGGGACCGAGGTGGTGCTGGTGTCCTCCGGCGCCATCGCCACCGGCTTCCCGTTCCTCGGGCTCGAAGGACGTCCCGACGACCTCGCGACCCAGCAGGCCGCGGCGGCGACCGGGCAGAACGTGCTGATGTTCCGGTACCAGAAGGAACTCGACCGGCACGGGGTGATCGCGGCGCAGATCCTGCTCACCGCGGGCGACCTGCAGAACCCCACCCACCGGGTGAACGCGCAGCGGGCCGTCGATCGGCTCCTCGCGCTCCGGGTGCTGCCGATCGTGAACGAGAACGACACCGTCGCGACCCACGAGATCCGGTTCGGCGACAACGATCGGCTCGCGGCGCTCGTCGCCCGCCTGCTCGGTGCGGACGCCCTGGTGCTGCTGTCGGACGTCGAGTCGCTCTACACGCGTCCGCCGGAGCACCCCGACGCCGAGCCGATCGACGCGGTGCCGTTCGGCGACGAGCTCGCCGGGGTGACCTTCGGGTCGATCGGCAAGGCCGGCGTGGGCACCGGAGGAGCGGGGACGAAGGTCGCCGCCGCGCGGCTCGCGGCCGAGGCCGGGACCGCCGTCCTGGTGACGGCGACGGCGCTCGTCGACCGGGCGCTGTCCGGCGAGCACGTCGGCACGTGGTTCCACGCGGGGCCGCGTCCGTAGGTCTGTCCGGCCCGGCGTCGTTCGGGCAGACCGGACGGGAGGCACGGGTCACCTCCGGCGTGACGGGTCCCGTCACCGGCGTGTCACGGGGGCAGGGGCCGCACTACGATCGTCCCATGTCGCTGACCGCAGCCGCCCCGACCCTGACCGACAAGCTCGTCGCCGCCCGCGCCGCGTCTTCGGCGCTCGCGACCGCGACGACCTCGGTCAAGGACCGCGCGCTGCGCGCGGTCGCGGAGGCGCTCCGTGCCGGGACCGCGGACATCGTCGCGGCGAACCACGGCGACCTCGTGGCGGGCGAGGCGGACGGGCTGTCGTCGGGCCTGCTCGACCGGCTCCGGCTCGACCCGGACCGCATCGAGGCGCTGGCCGCCGCGGTCGAGCACGTCGTCGGGCTGACCGACCCGGTGGGGGAGCAGGTCCGCGGGTCGCGGCTGCCGAACGGGCTGCAGCTGTCCCAGGTCCGCGTGCCGTTCGGTGTCGTCGGCGCGATCTACGAGGCCCGACCGAACGTGACGGTCGACATCGCGGCGCTCGCGCTGAAGAGCGGCAACGCGGTCGTGCTCCGTGGCGGGTCGGCGGCGCTCCGGACGAACGCGGTCCTGGTCGAGCGCATCCGGCAGGCCGTGTCGTCGGTGGGGCTGCCCGCCGACCTGGTGCAGACGATCGACGAGTTCGGGCGGCCCGGCGCAACCGAGCTGATGCGCGCACGGGGGCTCGTCGACGTGCTCGTGCCGCGGGGCAGTGCGTCGCTCATCCAGACCGTCGTCACCGAGTCGACCGTCCCCGTGATCGAGACCGGCGCTGGGGTGGTGCACGTGTTCCTCGACGCCTCGGCACCCGAGGGCCGCGCGGTGGACATCGTCCTGAACAGCAAGGTGCAGCGCCCCAGCGTGTGCAACGCGCTCGAGACCCTGCTCGTGCACGAGCGAGCGGCCGATCGACTCCTGCCCGTGCTGGCCGATCGGCTGCGTGCCGCCGGGGTCACGCTCCGCGGTGACGACGCCACGCGGACGATCGTCCCCGGTGTCCTCCGGGCGACCGAGGCCGACTGGGCGACCGAGTCGATGGACCTCGACCTGTCGATCCGGGTCGTCGCCGACGTCGACGAGGCGATGGCGCACATCGCGCGGTGGTCGACGCACCACACCGAGTCGATCGTGACCGACGACGTCGACACCGCCGAGCGCTTCCTCGCCGAGGTCGACTCGGCCGTGGTGATGGTCAACGCCTCGACGCGGTTCACCGACGGCGGGGAGTTCGGCTTCGGCGCCGAGGTCGGGATCTCCACCCAGAAACTGCACGCTCGCGGGCCGATGGGCCTGCCCGAGCTCACGAGCACCAAGTGGATCGTGCGCGGCCAGGGACAGATCCGCGGCTAGACTGAGCGGCGTCTTCCCACCCGACCGAACGGAGCACCGGACCGATGACCTTACTCGCTGCAGCTGCAGAGACCTCCTCCGGGGTGCCCGCGTTCGTGTTCCCGCTCTGCGGGGCGCTGTTCTTCACGTTCCTCGGCTTCGTCACCTGGAGCTTCCGCGACGTCGCGTACCGTCACTCGCACAAGTTCGAGGCCACCCGCCACGACGAGACGGGTGTCGACGAGTTCGGTCACACCAAGCACTGACCCCCGGCTCGATGCTCGAGAGCACGGGGCGCCCACGCATCGGCGTGATGGGCGGCACGTTCGACCCGATCCACCACGGGCACCTCGTGGCGGCGTCGGAGGTCGCGCGCGCCTTCGACCTCGACGAGGTCGTCTTCGTCCCGACCGGTCAGCCGTACATGAAGTCCGACGTGACGGACGCCGAGCACCGGTACCTCATGACGGTCGTGGCCACCGCGTCCAACCCGATGTTCACCGTGAGCCGCGTGGACATCGACCGCCCGGGGCCGACGTACACGGTCGACACGCTCCGCGACCTGCACGAGCAGCGTCCGGACGCGCAGCTCGTCTTCATCTCGGGCGCAGACGCCGTTCAGCAGATCCTCGACTGGAAGGACCACGATGGACTGTGGGACCTCGCGCACTTCGTCGCGGTCACACGCCCGGGTCACGACCTGAGCATCACCGGGCTACCGGAACGCGACGTAAGCTTGCTCGAAGTCCCCGCGCTGGCGATATCGTCCACCGACTGCCGCGACCGGGTCAGGCGCGGGTTCCCCGTGTGGTACTTGGTCCCCGACGGCGTCGTCCAGTACATCTCCAAGCACCATCTGTATCGGAGCGTTGCATGAGTTCGTCCGACGCGCAGCCGCCACTGTCGCGGCGCCAGGCGCGCGAGCGGGAGCGTGCCGCCGCAGCGGGTTCGCAGCCCGTCACGCCTCCGCCGACCGTCGCCGCCCCCGACCGGACCGAGGAGCCTCGGCGTCGGCCCGGCTCGCACGTGGCCCCGTCGTTGAACGGTCCTGCCCAGCGACCGGTCCAATCGGCGCCGGACTCGTCCGCGCCGAACTCCTCCGTCCCGTCGGCGCCGAACTCCTCCGTCCCGTCGGCGCCGATCGCTCCTGCGCCCGTGGGTTCCGCGCCGAGCCCGTCGGTGCCCGTGACCAGCGTGCCCGTGACGTCGGCGCCGGCGTCGGCGACCGAGATCGTCCCCGGGACCGGCGGCATGACGCGCCGGCAGCTCCGGCTCCTGCGCGAGGCTGAGGGCCAGGCCGTCCAGCCCGTCCCCCTCCGTGCGCCGACCCCGCAGTCGTCGGACCGGACCGTGCAGGACGTCATCGGGTCGGTCGACACCCTCGACCGCGGTGCCGACGGCGGGCGTCCGCCCGGCTCGGCGCCGCAGCCCGCCGTCGTGCCGTCCGACGGCCGCCGTGACGAGGAGTCCGCGACGGATCAGGTCGCCGAACCCGAGTCCGACGTCCTGGACGACGCCGCGATCGCACAGGCGACCGAGGCGGACGGCTCCCCGGACGCGCTCGAACCCCTCAGCGAGGCCGCCGCGCACGCCGAGGAACCCCGACGTCACCGGTCCACCTGGGCAGCGCACGACGACGAGACCCCTGCCGAGGACGGGTCGGTCGACGCCGCGCCCACCGCGGCGCCGTTGCCCGGGGTCCCCGCCGTCCCGAGCGTGCCGTCGTCCGCGACCCCCGGGGTCTTCCCGCTGTCGCTCGACGACGACACGAACGAGGTCCCGGTCCAGCAGCCGACCGTCACGAGCGACCCCGACGACGAGCTCGACGCCCCGGCCGTCCCCGACGCGTTCCGTCGGCCGGTCGAGCCGAAGCCCGTGACGACGGCGTTCGCCCCGCCGACCGGTCACTGGTCGCAGCTCGCGCACGACTCGAACGACGCCGAGGTCCACGACGAGGAGACCGGCACCCGCCGCGTCGCCGTGCACAACACGAACTCGATCGTCCTGCCCGACTCGGCCCTCGCGGACCCCACCGGTGCGCTGAACGCCACCGGCGAGGTCATCCTCACCGGTTCGATCGACCTGCCGGCGTCGCTGTCGTCGACCGGGTCGCACCGGCCGATCGACGGGGCCGAGGTCGACCGTCTGCTCGAACAGCACGACGAGCAGCCCGAGACGGACGCCAGCCCGGTCCGGGCCAGCCGTGCGATCTCGAGCCACACGTCGACGCGCCAGGTCGTCCTCGCGGCCGCGAAGCCCAAGGAGTCCCGCACGCCGGTGATCCTCGGCGTGACCGTGGGGGCCGTCGGCGTCGCAGCGGCGGCCGTGATCATCGTCGCGCTCGTCACCACGCACATGGGCGGCTGACCCAGCCGCCACCGTCCCGATCACCCACCCCGCTGCCCGGCCTGGCCGGTGTCGGCGGGGTGGCCTATGATCGGGTCCCATCACCGGGGCCCGCACACCGCGGGTCCGACCGACCGGAAGGACTCCGTGACCGCCTCCCCACGCGCACTGGAACTCGTACAGCTCGCGGCCACCGCGGCCGACGACAAGCAGGCCGAGGACCTCGTCGCCCTCGACGTGACCGGCCCACTGCAGCTCACCGACGTGTTCCTGCTCGCGACCGGCCGGAACGAGCGCAACGTGCTCGCCATCGCCGACGAGGTCGAGGACCGACTGATCCAGGCCGGTGCCAAGCCCCTCCGTCGCGAAGGACGGACCGAGGGCCGCTGGGTCCTCATCGACTTCGGTGACATCGTCGTGCACGTCTTCCACGAGGAAGACCGTCAGTACTACTCGCTCGAGCGTCTCTGGTCGGACTGCCCGACCATCCCGCTCGAGCTGTCGGTCGACCAGACCGCGGCCGCCGACCAGTCGGCCTGAGCGCCGCCCGCTCGCGACGCGCCCGGGTGACGAGGCCGATTTCGTCACCCGGCGTTCGCGTGGTGTACGCTTCCATGGTGCCTCCGGGAACGGGGACACGGAACAACAGCAACACCCGTACGGGTCTGTGGCGCAGCTGGTAGCGCACCTGCATGGCATGCAGGGGGTCAGGGGTTCGAGTCCCCTCAGATCCACCCGAACACACCACGGAACAACCCCGTCGCTCACGAGCGGCGGGGTTGTTCCGTTCCCGCCGCCCGTACCCGTGTCCGTGCCCGTGCCCGTGCCCGTGTCCGAGGGCGTCCGGCGGCCCCACTACGCTGTTGCGCATGAGCAACGACGCGCCCCTGTCCGGATCCGCCCTGACGATCACCGCGGCCGGCTACACGGCCGAGATCGCCTCGGTGGGGGCGTCGCTCCGCACCCTCCGGTACGAGGGCCGCGACCTGGTCGTGCCGTTCGACGCGGACGAGGTCCGCCCGGCCTTCCGTGGCGCCGTCCTCGCACCGTGGCCGAACCGGGTCGTCGACGGTCGCTACACGTTCGGCGGGCAGGAGCACGAGCTCGCGCTGACAGAGCCGAAGCGGCACCACGCCCTGCACGGTCTCGTCGCGTGGACCGACTTCCGCACGGTGTCCCACGAGCCCGACCGGGCCGTCCTCGCCACCACGGTCGCCGCGCAGGAGGGCTACCCCTTCCGCGTGGAGGTCCTCGTCGCGTACCACCTCGACGCAGACGGGCTCCACACCACGATCACGGGCACGAACACGGGCGGTGCCGCAGCGCCGTGGGGGACCGGGCCGCACCCGTACCTGGTCGGCGGTGCCGGTCGGGTGGACGACTGGACCCTGACGCTGCCCGCCGCCCGGGTGCTCGAGGTCACCGAGGACCGCCTCGTCCCGACGGGCCTCGCAGACGTGCACGACGCGTTCGACCTCCGCACCCCCACGCCCCTCGGTGACCGGTTCATCGACCATGCCTTCACCGACTTCGACCGCGACGACGCCGGCACCGCCACGATCGTGCTCACCGCCGCCGACGGACACGGGGTCCGCGTCGCGTTCGGTCCGGAGTGCCCGTGGGTCCAGGTCCACACGGCCGACCACGTCGTGCCCGAGTACCACCGCGCCGGCCTGGCCGTCGAGCCGATGACCTGCGCCCCCGACGCGTTCAACGCCGGCGCGGACGCGGGCCTCGTCGTGCTCGAGCCCGGTGCGTCCCACGCCGCCTCGTGGACGATCGCGGCGGTCTGACCGGAGCGCGGGTCGTCGTCCGTCGGCTGACCGACGGCACGGGCGCCGCGCCGGACCTCGGGGCGATGTGCGCCGCGACCCCGGCGGACGTCGTCTGGCTCGACTCGGCACTGCCGGCCGGTGCGCCGGACACCGCCCACGATCGCGCCCGCTGGTCGGTGGTCGCGTGCACGGACGGGCCGTTCGCGACGCGCTTCCGGCACGAGGACCGGCTCGCCCGGATCACCGTCAGCCCGGCCGCCGAGCGCTGGTTCGACGGGACCCGGACCGAGGACCGACCCGCCTTCGCGGTGCTCGCCGACCTGCTCGACCGGACGCCGCGGCTCGACGCCCCGGTGGGCGGCTGCGGCTTCGCGCTCGGCTGGATCGGGTTCCTCGGCCACGAGCTCGGCCGCGAGGTCGACGGCCCCGACCGGACCGCCGACGGCCACGCCGACGCCGACCTGCGGTTCGTCGACCGGGCGGTCGTCGTCGATGCGCGCGGTGGCGCGTGGGCCCTCGCCCTCGTCGACCCGGCGGAGGCGGCGGCCAGCGCGGCGAACCGGGCGTGGCTCGACGCGGTGCCGGTGCCGGTCCCGTCGACCGCAGCGGGACCGGCGGACGCCGCCACGATCCTCCCGTCCGGCACGGCGACCGGCCGCGTCCCGCGCGCCGCGTACGAGACGGCGGTCGAGGTGTGCCGTGCGGAGATCCGCGAGGGCAACGCGTTCCAGGTCTGCCTCACCACCGCCTTCGCGGTCGGCCTGGAGGCGCGGGTCGGGTCCGGCACGGACCCGCACCTGGACGAGTACCTGCGGCTGCGTACCGTCGACCCCGTCCCGTTCGGCGCGTACCTGCGACTCGGCCCGCTGCGGGTCGCGAGCCGGTCCCCGGAGCGGTTCCTGCGCATCGAGGCGACCGGGCGGGTCGTTGCGGAACCCATCAAGGGGACGCGTCCGCGTGACCCCGACCCGGAGCGGGATCTGGCCGTGCGGACCGGGCTCGCGGCGAGTGCGAAGGACCGCGCCGAGAACGTGATGATCGTCGACCTGCTCCGGAACGACCTGCTGCGTTCGGCGCGGCCGGGGTCGGTCCGGGTGGAGCGCCTGTGCGACGTCGAGACGTACGCGAGCGTGCACCAGCTGGTGTCGACGGTCACGGCGGTGCTGCCGGACGGGACGTCACGGGCCGAGGTCGTGCGCGCGGCCTTCCCGCCGGGGTCGATGACGGGCGCGCCGAAGCCGAGCGCGTCGGCGATCGCGGACCGGCTGGAGGGGGCGCCGCGCGGGGTGTACTCGGGGGCGATCGGGTACTTCTCGGCGGACGGCTCGGTCGACCTGTCGGTGGCCATCCGCACACTGGTGACGGTCCTCGACGATGCGGGCTCGGTGCGGACGAGGACGTTCGGGGCCGGGGGCGCGGTGACGTGGTCCTCGGTGGCGGCGGACGAGGCGGACGAGGTCGAGGCGAAGACGCGGTCGGTGTTCGGCGGGCTGGGGATCGTCGGGCGCTGGTAGGGGTGCGGG
>NZ_CP054593.1:2682009-2720005 GCF_013347165.1 Curtobacterium sp. Csp2 | reverse complement strand
CCTCCAGGCCGACCGCGAAGGCGGTGGTGAGGCAGACCTGGAACGCGTTGCCCTCGCGGATCTCCGCACGGCACACCTCGACCGCCGTCTCGTACGCGGCGCGCGGGCGGGCGGGTGCGTGCGCGCGGGTGCGCTCGGGCGTGTCGAACGGGTGTTCGATCCGGTTGTCCACCGGATGTCGGACCTGGTTGACATCATCGAACACATGTTCGAATATGAGGGCATGCAGACGGCGGCGGCACTCCGGTCGCCCGGGTCCCCGCGGCAACCCCGGCGGGAGTCGACCGGGCCCGCCGGTGCTGCCCGCCCGGGCCGTGCTGACTCGGGCCGTGCTGACCAGGGCCGGGTCGACCACCTCGGGGACGCTCGCGCGGCGCTCGACCGCATCACCGCGCTGCGCTCCCGGGTCGCCGAGATGGAAGCCCCCCGGGTCGACGTGCAGGGCCTGCCCACCGCGTCGGCGCTGCAGCCCCTGCTGCCGGGCGGTGTGATCCGTGTCGGCGGTTCCTACGCCGTGCAGGAGTCGGTGCTGCTGGCGATGACCATGCTGCAGGCGGCCTCGGCCGAGGGGGCGTGGTGCGCCGTGGTGGGCGTGCCGTCCCTCGGGGTCGAAGCGGCGGCCGCGATGGGGATCGACCTCGAACGCCTCGTGCTCGTCCCTGACCCGGGTGACCAGTGGCTCACCGTGACCGCGGCGCTCGTCGACGTCGCGCAGGTCGTCCTCACCCGGCCGCTCGGGCGCGTGGTGCCCGGGGACGTCTCCCGGCTGGGTGCCCGGCTCCGCCAGCGCGGCGGGGCGCTCGTCGCGCTGGGGGCCTGGCCGGGCGCCGACGTCACGCTCCGGGTGACCGACTCGGTGTGGAGCGGCATCGGCGACGGCCACGGACACCTGACCGAGCGTCGGGCCACCGTCACGGCCTCGGGACGCGCGGGGGCCGGACGTCCGGTCAGCGCCGACTTGCTCCTGCCGGCGGCGGACGGCGCGGTGCGTGCTGCCGATCCGCTGGCGGCGGCCGGGGCGTCCGACACGCGGGTGCTCCGTCCGGTGGCGGTGGCCTCGTGAGTCCGCGCGGCAGCGGGCGCACCCGGACGACCGGGCCGCGCGTGGCGGTGCGGGGGAGCGGTGTGCCCGGGCCCGCGACCGTCCGGGCCGACGCCGTCGCCCGCGGCGGGGCCCTGCCGGAGCCCCCGCCCACCCGGACGGTCGTGCTGTGGTGCCCGGACTGGCCGGTGATCGCCGCCGCACGGGCAGCGGGGACGCCACCGGACCAGCCGTTCGCCCTGGTGGTGCACGGGCAGGTCTTCGCGAGCTCCGCCGCTGCCCGGCAGCAGGGGGTGGTCCGCGGGCTGCGGGTGCGCGAGGCGCAGGCACGCTGCCCGGAGCTCGTGGTGCAGCCGTACGACGACGCGCTCGACCACCGGGCGTTCGAACCGGTGATCCGCGCGATCGAGGCGGCCGTCCCCGGGGTCGAGGTCCTGCGACCAGGCACGGTGGCCCTGCGCTCCCGCGGCCCGGCGCGGTACTACGGCGGCGAACGCGCGGCGGCCGCCACGCTCGCGGGCATCGCGGCCGACCACGGGGCGCCCGGGGTGCGTGCCGGGGTCGCCGACACCCCGTTCGCCGCGGAACAGGCCGCCCGGGCACGCCCGGTGCGCCCCGGCGAACGCGTGCGGATCGTGCCCGTCGGGGGATCCGCGGACTTCCTGGCCGACCTGCCGCTCGGAGTGCTCGGCGACCCCGACCTGGCGATGGTGCTCGGGCGGCTCGGCATCGCGACGCTCGGAGCGTTCGCGACACTCGGCGACGAGCAGGTGCGTGACCGGTTCGGGGTCGCCGGCGCCTTCCTGCACCGGCTCGCGGGCGGGCGCGACCCTCGCGAGGTCGCCTCGCGCGCGGTGCCCCCCGAACTCCGGGTCGAGGCGTCGTTCGAACCGCCGCTCGACCGCGCCGACCAGGTCGCGTTCGCGTTCCGACGGTCGGCGGACGACTTCGCCGCGCGGCTGCGGTCCGCGGGGCTCGTGGCGACGACGATCCGGGTCGGCATCGTCGACGAGCGCGACCTGTTGCTCGAGCGGACCTGGGTGCACCCCCGCTGGTTCGACGCGGCCGACGTGGTCGACCGGGTGCGGTGGCAGCTCGCCGGCGGGGTCGACCCCTCCGGGCTCGAGGCACCGGTGGTGCAGGTCGTGCTCGAACCGGTCGCGGTGGACGACGCCGCGAACCACGAGCGCGGGCTGTGGGGGACCGGTCCCGACGAACGCGTGCACCACGCCCTGGCCCGCGTGCAGGGGCTCGTCGGGCACGACGGGGTCGTCACACCGCGGATCGGCGGGGGCCGCACGCTGGCCGAGCGCGTCGTGCTCGTCCCTTGGGGCGACGCACCGGTCGGGGGCGAGCGTGCCCTGGCGACCGTCCGTGACCGCCCCTGGCCCGGCAGGCTCCCGGGGCCGCCACCGGCGACCGTGCTCGAACGACCCCGCCCGGTCGACGTCGTCACGGCCGACGGCGGCACCGTCGACGTGGACGACCGCGGGGCGCTGACCGGAGCCCCGGAGCGGTTCCGGGCCGACGGGGAGCGCGGCGGCGGCTTCGCGTCGGTGACGGCGTGGGCGGGACCGTGGCCGCTGGTCGTGCGCTGGTGGGAGTCGGGCGGTCGTCGACTGCACCGTCTGCAGCTCGTCGACGAGGGCGGCCGGGCGTGGTACCTGGTGCTCGCCGACCACCGCTGGTGGGCCGAGGCGGTCGCGACGTGACGGAAGGTGCCTGATGGGCTACAGCAACCCACCCATCCCGTGGTCGCAGTTCGAGCGCGCGCTCTCCGACAAGCGCCCGGACGCGGCGCACGCCGGTGACGGCGGCGACAGCCCCGCGTGGTCGCGGAAGCGCTCCCGCTACGTCCCGCCACCGCCGCCGTCCGACGACGGCGAACCCGTCGTGCCGTACGCCGAGCTGCACGCGCACTCGACCTTCAGCTTCCTCGACGGTGCGAGCGGACCGGAGCACCTGGTCGAGGAAGCGGCGCGCCTGCACCTGCACGGGTTGGCGCTGACCGACCACGACGGGTTCTACGGTGCTGCCCGGATGGCCGAGGTGGCCGAGGCGTACCCGACCGTGTCGACGGTCTACGGCACCGAGCTGTCCCTGGGGCTGACCGGGCCGCAGAACGGCGTCCCCGACCCCGAGGGCACGCACCTGCTGTTGCTCGCGGACGGTCAGGACGGCTACCACCGGCTCGCCGGGGCCGTGACGCGCGCGCACCTGGCCACCGGCGCCGAGAAGGGCCGGCCGCGGTACGACCTGGACGACCTCGCGGCGCAGGCGGACGGGCACTGGCGGGTCCTCACCGGCTGCCGCAAGGGGACGGTGCGGCAGGCCCTCGAACGTGGGGGCGAGTCCGCCGCGGACGAAGCCCTCCGGGCGCTGCTCGACCGGTTCGGCACCGCCGGGGTCGTCGTCGAGCTCACCGACCACGGCGATCCGCTCGACACCGCCCGGAACGACGTCCTGGCCGGGCTCGCAGCGCGGCACGCCCTGCGGGTCGTCGCGACCGGGAACGTGCACTACGCCACCCCCGATCGGTTCCCCGTGGCCACCGCCCTCGCTGCGGTGCGTGCACGGCGCAGCCTCGACGAGATCGACGGGTGGCTGCCGGCTGCCCCGACCGCGCACCTGCGCTCCGGCGCCGAGATGGCCAGGCGCTTCGCCCGGTACCCGGGAGCGGTCGCGACGAGCGTCGAGCTGGCGGACGAACTCGGCTTCCGACTGCGGACGGCGAAGCCCGGGCTGCCCGACGTCGAGGTCCCCGAGGGGCACACCACGATGTCGTGGCTCCGGGAGCTCACCTGGCGCGGGGCCCGCCGGTTCTACCCGGGCAGCGCGGACGGCGTCGACCCCGTGAAGCGGGAGCGCATCGAACGCGAGCTCTCCGTGATCGCCGACAAGGACTTCCCGGGCTACTTCCTCATCGTCCGTGACATGGTGCAGTTCGCCCGCGAGCGGGGCATCCTGTGCCAGGGGCGCGGGTCGGCGGCGAACTCCGCGGTCTGCTACCTGCTCGAGATCACCGCGGTGGACTCGATCCGCTACGGGTTGCCGTTCGAACGGTTCCTGTCGGCGATGCGTGACGAGGAGCCGGACATCGACGTCGACTTCGACTCGGACCGCCGCGAGGAGGTCATCCAGTACGTCTACGACAAGTACGGCCGGTTCAACGCCGCGCAGGTCGCGAACGTGATCACCTACCGGCCGAAGGGCGCGGTCCGGGACATGGCGAAGGCCCTCGGGCACAGCCCCGGGCAGCAGGACGCCTGGTCGAAGCAGGTCGAGCGCTGGGGGTCGGTGACCGAGAGCCAGGACCACGACATCCCGGACACGGTCGTCGACATGGCGCAGCAGGTCCTCGGGTTCCCGCGGCACCTCGGCATCCACTCCGGTGGCATGGTGCTGACCGACCGTCCGGTGGGCGAGGTCGTGCCGATCGAGCACGCCCGGATGGACGGTCGCACGGTCCTGCAGTGGGACAAGGACGACTGCGCGTTCATGGGGCTCGTGAAGTTCGACATGCTCGGCCTCGGCATGCTCGCGGCCCTGCAGTACTCGTTCGACCTGGCGGCCGAGCACTGCGGGGAGCGGTGGGACATGCACTCCATCCCGAAGGAAGAGCAGGGCGTCTACGACCAGCTGTGCCGCGCGGACACGATCGGGGTGTTCCAGGTCGAGTCCCGGGCGCAGATGGGCACGCTGCCCCGGCTGCTGCCGCGGCGGTTCTACGACCTGGTGATCGAGGTCGCCCTCGTCCGACCGGGGCCGATCCAGGGCGGCGCGGTGCACCCGTACATCCGTCGGCGGACCGGCGAGGAGCCCATCACCTACATCCACCCGTCGCTCGAACCCGTGCTCGAACGGACGCTCGGGGTGCCGCTCTTCCAGGAGCAGCTCATGCAGATGGCGATCGCGGTCGGCGGGTGCTCCGGCGACGACGCCGACCTGCTCCGTCGTGCGATGGGGTCGAAGCGGGGCCTCGAGAAGATCGAGCGACTGCGCGAGAAGCTCTACGCCGGGATGGCGGCGAACGACATCCACGGCGAGGACGCCGACGCCATCTACGCCAAGATCCAGGCGTTCGCGAACTTCGGGTTCGCCGAGAGCCACTCGATCAGCTTCGCCCTCATCGTGTACGCGAGCGCGTGGATGCGCCTGCACTACCCGGGGGCGTTCCTCGCCGCGCTGCTCCGCGCCCAGCCGATGGGGTTCTACTCGCCGCAGACCCTGGTGGCGGACGCCCGGCGCCACGGCGTGCAGGTGCTCCGACCCGACGTGCTGCGCTCCGGGGTCGACGCCACGCTCGAGGCGCTGGGCGACGCCTCCGGGGCGGCCGGCGACGACGCGTGCACGGCGGAGGAGCAGCCGCCCGTGCTGCCGTTCGACCCGGCGACACCCGACGACACCGCACGGCACCGTCGCGACGGCGCGTACGCGGTCCGGCTCGGGCTGGCCGAGGTCGCCTCGCTCGGCAGGCGGAGCGCCGAGGCGATCGTCGCCGAGCGCACCGCGCACGGACCCTTCACGGACATGTCCGACCTGGCCCGGCGGGTCCGGCTGACGACCGCGCAACTCGAGGCCCTGGCCGCCGCCGACGCGTTCGCCGGCCTGGGGATCGACCGGCGGAGCGGGATGTGGTCGGCCGCCCAGGCCGCGGCCGAGCGTCCCGACCAGCTCCCGGGCACGCAGGTCACGGTGCAGCCGCCGCTGTTCGGGCAGATGACGAGCGGTGACGTGCTCATCGCCGACATGTGGTCGACGGGCATGACCACGGACGACCACCCGGTCCGGCACGTCCGGGACCGGCTGGTCGCCCGCGGGGTGCTCAGCGTGCAGGACACCGCGACGGCGGAGACCGGGCGCCGGGTGGAGGTCGGCGGCATCGTCACACACCGACAGCGTCCGGCGACGGCGTCCGGCATCACGTTCATGAACGTCGAGGACGAGACCGGTCTCGTGAACGTCATCTGCAGCGTCGGCGTGTGGGGACGGTACCGCCGGGTCGCGCGGGAGTCACCCGCGGTCGTGGTCCGCGGGATCCTCGAGCGGTCGCCGGACGGGGTGGTGAACCTGGTCGCCGACCGGATCGAGCACCTGCCCCTGGCGGTCCGGACGCGCTCGCGGGACTTCCAGTGACCGGCACCCGGCCGGAGGTCAGCCGCGCGATGCCGGCTCGTGGACGGCGGGGATGCGGATGGTGACCTCGAGACCACCGGAACGGACGTTGCGGAGGGCGGCCGTGCCTCCCGCCCGTTCCGCGATGGCGCGCACGATCGCGAGCCCGAGGCCGGAGCCGCCCGGCATCGGGACCGCGCCGGTCGCGGGGTCCGGGTCGGGGCGCGAGGTGCGTGCCTCGTCCGGACGCGTGAAGCGGTCGAACGCGACCGGGATGAACGACTCGGGCACACCGGGACCGTCGTCGGTGACCTGCAGGACCCCCTCGGTCCCCTCGGTGCGCCACGAGACGAACACGCCGCCGCCGCGGGGGAGTGCCGCGACGGCGTTGCTCGCGGTGTTCGTCACGAGCTGGGCGATGCCCCCGGTGTCGAGTCGGTAGCGGGGCTCGTCCGTGCCGCCGGCCGTCGACGGGGGCTCGAGCTCGAAGTCGACCGTGACGTCCTTCGTCGACGCGATGAGTCGCACGCGGTCCACGGCGGCCATGACCTCGTCACCGAGGTCCGTCCAGGCGGCGAGCGGTGGCGGTCCGCCGTCCTGTTCGCGGCGCTCGGACTCCTCGATGCGGGACAGGGTGAGCAGGTCGTTCGCCAGGCGGGACAGCCGGGCCACACTCCGCTTCGCGCGGTCGATGTGCGCCGCGAGCGCCGTGGCGTCGTCCGCGTCGAGCGACGCGAGGTCGAGCTGCGTGGTCAGGATCGCGAGGGGCGTCCGGAGCTCGTGGCTCGCGTCGGACACCATCTGCCGCTCACGCTCGGTCGCCTGGCGGGTGCGCGCGAGGAACGCGTTCAGGGTCGTCGCGAGCGAGGCCAGCTCGTCCTGTGCCGGACCGACCGGCAGTTCCGCGCGCTCGGGCGCGACGGAGAGCCGCTCGGCCTCGCGGCGCATCCGGTTCACGGGACGGAGCGCCGTCGTCGCCAGGACCCAGGACGCGATGCCGAAGGCGATGAGGATCGCCAGGCCGGTGAGCGACAGGGTCGTGGTGAGGTCGTCGACGACGATGGCCTCGGCCTGCGAGTTGCGTGCGGCGACGACGGTCCACCGCCCAGCCTGGTTCACGGGGTGCTCGATGACGACGCGGTACTCGGACCCGGCGACGTCGACGAGCGACGCCCCGGCCGGCCGTGCGGTCAGGCTGCCGAGGGCCCGCTCGACGCTCTCGGGCATCGTCGACAGCCGGATGTCACCGGACGGGGCGACGACCGCGACGAGCTGCAGGTTGCCCGGGGCCGACAGGTCCGGGTCGCTGTCGACCTCGAGGGTGGCCACGTACGGGTCGACGTCGGCGTCGAGCAGCGTCCGCGTGGCGCTCGCGACGACGCTGACGACCTGGAAGCGCATGACGAGCACGAGCAGCAGGATCACCACGGCGGCGATCGCCGTCGAACCAATCGTGATGCGCGCCCGCAGCGAGAGCACCCGGAGGGGCCGGGGCAGGCCGCGCCCGACGCGGCCGACCCCGGAGACGGGTGCCGACCCGGTCACGCCCCGAGCAGGTCGAGCCGGTAGCCGCGGCCCCGGACGGTGGAGATGGCGACCGTCGCCTCGTGCGAGGTCAGCTTCTTGCGGAGGTACGAGATGTACTGCTCGACGACGTTCGGGTCGACGTGCTGCGAGCCGTCCCAGACCTCCTCGAGGATCTTCGGCCGGTCCACCACGGTGCCGACCGAGCGGGCGAGGAGCCGGAGGAGCGCGAACTCCGTCGGGCTCACGGCGACGCGCTGGCCCTTGATCGAGACCCGGCGAGCCTCGGAGTCGATGGAGACGTCCCCGACCTCGATCGTCCGGGGCGCACCCGCGCTCTCGCGGCGGCCGAGTGCGCGGAGCCGCGCGGTGAGCTCGGCGAAGGCGAACGGCTTCGTCAGGTAGTCGTCGGCACCGGCGTCGAGCCCGAACACCCGGTCGTCCACGGCGTCGCGGGCCGTCACGAGCAGGATCCGCACCGGATCCTCGCGCTCGCGGATGCGGCGGGCGAGCTCGAAGCCGGACATGCCCGGCATCATCACGTCCACGACCGCGAGGTCGAAGCCCTGCTCGCCGAGGGCGATGAGCGCCTCGACCCCGTTCTCGACCGCCGTGACGCGGTACCCCTCTGCCGCGAGCCCACGCTCCATGAGCGCGCGCATCTCGTCGTCGTCCTCGACCACCAACAGGCGCATGATCGACCTCCTCTCGGCCCATCGTGGCATCGAACGGGGCAGTCGGGGCGGTACCGGCCCCGGAGTCGCTGAATCTCGTCACATGATCGCCCCGGAGGCACCTGGGAACGGGGGTCGCGGCGGGTCCCGAGGCCCGCGGACGAGGGCAGAACGGTCTGTCCCGCGGAGTGGGGTGGTGAAACCCCTACAACGCGTTGCTATGGTTCCCCCGGACGCGGCGTACCCGACGCAGCGTCCGAGTGGGGGCACCATGAACGACCAGTCGGACCACCCGGCCTTCGTCCGCCTGCGTGCGGAGCTCGACGCGGCCTGGGACGGCCTCGACGTGCTCGGCGAGCTGGAGGACGGTGGGCGCGAGCGTGTCGTCGCCGACCTGTTGACGAGCGTCCCGGACGCCGCGAGCCGCGCGGCCAGGGAGACCGATCCCGAGGCGGTCGTGGCGGAGGTGCGTCGCCGGCTCGTGCCGGACGCGCCGACGAGCGACCGGGCACCGGGGGAGCCGGGGCTGCGCGACGACCTCGTGCGCGCCGCCCTCGCGGCAGCCACGGCGGCGGAGCCGACGAGCACCGACCTGGCGAACGCGGAGTCGACGAGCGCCGACCTGACGAGCACCGAGCCGACGGGCACCGAACTGACGAGTGCCGAGCCGACGCCTGCCGAGCCGGCGAGCAACGGCCGGGTCCGGGGTGATCTGCCCCGCGTCGCGACGACGCTCGTCGACGAGCCGACGCACGCCGAACGCGCCGACGCCTGACCCGCACCCGAGTCAGGCCGCAGGCGACGGGCACGCTGCGCCCGCGTCAGTCGTCCTCGCCGAGCAGCTCCTCCCGCACGCGTCGGATGTCCTCGAGCAGTGCGCCGATGAGCACCCAGTGCTGCGAGTTCGGCCGGACCACCCGCAGCGGTGCCGTGAGCGCCGGCGCGGCGGCCTCGGCCGGGTCCGGTCCCTCGTCGAGCGCCGCCGTGCCGTCCGGGGTGTCGATCCGGGTCGCCTCGACGCGGGCGCTCAGCGCACGGACGTCCGCGCCGATCCGGGCGACCTCGGTGGCGATGCTCCCGACGACGGGGTCGGAGCGGAGTCCCGGCGCGGTGTTGTCCCGGATCGCCCGGGTCATGCCGGTGACCCGCGTCACGAGGACCCGCAGGTGCTCGGCGACCGCGACGTCCCGCTGCAGGATCGTCCGGTGCCGTCCGCCCCGGGGGTTCATGGTGAGCGACTCGCCGGCCGCGGTGAGCGAGGCCTCGGCCCGGGCGTGCTGCTGCCGGAGCGCCCGCGCCTGCAGCAGTGCCTCGTGCCACCGGTCGGCGTCCCACCCCTCGGTGAGCCCGATCGCGATCCGCTCGAACGCCGCGGCGGTGTCGCGTGCGAGCCGCGCGACCGCGAGGTGCGCCGGCTCGAGCAGCACCGGCGGGACGATGAGTGCGTTCACCACGAGCGCGACGACCGCGCCGATCACGGTCTCGAGGATCCGGTCGGCCGAGTAGTTCGGCGTGACCACCCCGGCGGTGAGCACGAGCATGCCGCTGATGCCGACCTGGGTCGCGGACGTCGGGGTCAGCCGGAGCGCCCAGCTGAGCAGGATCGCGAGCACGATGACGACGAGCACGACCCACACGGCGTCGCCGAGCCACAGGTGGAACCCCGTCGCGAGCACCACCCCGAGCACGACGCCGGCACTGCGCTCGAGGCCCTTCACGAAGGACTGGTTGATGCTGGGCTGCACGACGAGCAGCGCGGCGATCGCGGCGAACGTCGGGAACGGGCCGTCGATCACGAGCCGGCAGAGCAGCACGGCGGCGACCGCCGCGACCGCGGTCTTCACGACCTGCAGGAACGGGGTCCGGCTGGAGCTGCGGAGTCGCGAGACCGGGTTCACGTCGACCACGCTAGCCACGAGCCGCACGCCGAGCCGTGCACGATCGCGACGAATCCGCACCGGCGCGGTTGACTGGTCCCGTGTGGCCCAACCATGAGCGCGTCATCCCGCAGGCCTTCGCCGGCTCCGGGACCTCGGTCGTGGCCGCACGGGCGCACTCCGTCGAGCCGTCCGGCAACGGGTACCTGTACGGCTACGAGGTCGACACCGTCGACCGCGCCGGCCAGCGGTCGACCGTCCTGACCTACGTCGACACCGGCGGGGCCCACGACCAGAACAGCGCCATCGTCACCGACCCGGCGACCGGCGACCCGGTGTCCGTCTGGGCGTACCCGAACGACCCCGGCCTGCCGGTCCTGCCGCAGGTGACCTACCGCGACGCGGTGGCCGAGCTCCTCGGCGGCATCGGCATGCCGGTCACCGACCCGACGCTCTCGGTCGCCGCCTACCGTCCGGGCAAGCGCGCGGTGGTCCGTGTCGACGCCCCCGAGCGCACCCTCTTCCTGAAGATCGTCCGCCCGCACCGCGTCGCCCCGATCGTCGAGTCGCACGAGCAGTTCGCGGCGGCCGGGCTCCCGGTCCCGCGCGTGCTGTCGAGCCGCGGCGACGGGCTCCTCGTCCTCGAGCGCATCCGCGGCGTGCCCGCCGGCAGCCGCATCACCGAGATCGCCGACGACCCGCGCTTCGTCGCGTCCCTCGCGGCGCTCACGGGACGGATCGCGACGGTGCCGATGACGCAGCAGGCCCGTGCGGACGCGATGGACCACGCCGACTGGCACCGCCGGACCCTCGTCGCCGCGCTGCCGCAGGACGCGGTCGAGATCGACGCGCTGTACGACGACATCGGTCGCCGCTCGATCGGGTGGGGCAGCGCGCCCCGGCAGGTGGTGCACGGGGACCTGCACCTCGAGCAGGTCTTCGTCGACGAGGACGAGCCCTGGCGCATCTCCGGGCTGCTCGACATCGACACCGCCGGCTGGGGGTTCCCGGTCCGGGACATCGGCGCCGTGGTGGCGCACCTCGTCGTCACGGGGTTGTGGCACCGGTCGCGCGGCGACGCGGAACGGGGTGCCGCGGCCGAGCGGCTCGCCGACGCGGTCGCCCGCGACTGGGTCGCGCGGAACCCTGCCGAGTCCGACCGCATCGGTCCGGCGATCGGTGCGCAGCTCCTCGCGCACGCCGGTGGGCAGGCGACGACGGGCTCCGCGAACGGCATCGCCACGGCCCAGCAGCTCATCGCTGCCACGCGTGCGGCGCTCGCCGAGGCGGCTCCCGCGCTGCCGTCGGACGGGCTCGTCCGTCCGCGGTCGGCCCCCCAGGTCTGACAGGCGGTCGGCCCGCCGGGCAGGGTCGCGGGTCGACACGGCGACGGACGGGAGGCGCGTGGCGGCACCGCCACGCGCCTCCAGTCCGGCCCCTGGTCGCCCACGCGACGCGCGCGGGTCGCGTGGAGTCGCCGGTGTCGGCGGTGCGGGAGTAAACTGCCCAGAGCACGCACCGCGTGCCCGCGTGCTGCGTCGATTCCGGATGCGGCGGTCGGTCGCTTGACCGACGCGGGGACCGGATCCGTGACCGCCCAGCAGGGCGTCGCGTGCGTGCGACGGCGCCGGATCCCGGCGCGGACCGTCGTGCCCGACACCGAGTGGTGTCACGGCGGAACGGTCCGCGGGACTCCACCGGACGTCCCGAGGCGGGACCGGCGAACGAGCGGGCCAGGGTGGCCCGTGGACCGGAGCCGCGCCAGGCGCCGGTCGATGACTTCCCGCCACGACGGCGGCTCGCCCGGACACGGGCGGAACAAGGAGGAGCGTTGGCTCGATCAGGCACCCGGCGTGCAGCCGGCGGGACGCGGACCGCGTCGCGTCGGACCAGGCCGCTCGACAACGACGGCGTCATCCCGGTCCTCGCACGTGCCGTGCGCGAGGTCGAGGCGGCCGCGCAGCGCGGCCCGCTGAAGGCGTCGAACCGGTCGAAGTTCCAGGCCGTGGCCCTGCTCATGCGCGAGGAGCGCGCACGGGTGAAGGCCGACCAGGAGCTCACCGACGCGCAGCGCGCGGAGCAGCTGAAGCGGCTCGACGGCGTCGCGACCATCCTCGCGAAGACCGCGGCCCGGGACACGAGCGTCATCCAGCTGCTGACCGAGGAGGCCTCCGTCAGCGAGGCGACGCGGACCGTCAAGCGGGACATGATGATCGCGGGCGGCATGGAGCTGCAGCCCGAGGAGCTCGTCATCGCGGCGGAGCCGTCGCCCGTGGTCGAGAGCCCGGTCCGTTCGGTCGTGCCGCAGGCCGTCGTGCAGCGGCAGCTCGCGAACCCCTTCCTGCCGCCGGACTTCGCGCTCGCCGACCAGCCCGTCGCCCACCCGCGACGCCTGGCGAACTGGGAGCTGTTCGGTCCGCTCTTCAAGTCGTTCGAGTACGGCGCGGGCGGGGGCGCGGCGTCGATGCCGCTGCCGGAGCCCTCGACGCTGCACTCGAAGTCGGGCACCACGCTCATGAAGCACCAGGCGGAGCTCGTCGCCGCCGCGTCGCACGGCCACCGCACGTTCCTGCTCGCCGACGAGCCCGGCCTCGGCAAGACCGCGCAGTCGCTGCTCGCCGCCGACGCCGCGGACGCGTTCCCGCTGCTCGTGGTCGTGCCGAACGTCGTCAAGACGAACTGGGCACGCGAGGCCGAGCGCTGGGTGCCGAACCGAAGCGCGACGGTCATCCACGGCGACGGCGGCGACCTGGACGGGTTCGCCGACATCGTCATCGTGAACTACGAGATCCTCGACCGGCACGCCGGGTGGCTCGGGTCGTTCGGGTTCAAGGGCATGGTCGTCGACGAGGCGCACTTCATCAAGAACAAGGAGTCGCAGCGCTCCCGGTTCGTGCTGCAGATCGCCGAGAAGATCCGGTCGCGGGTCGCGGCGCCGCTGCTCATGGCCCTGACCGGCACACCGCTCATCAACTCGGTCGAGGACTTCCGGACGATCTGGGAGTACCTCGGCTGGATCGACGACAAGAAGCCCCGCGCGAAGCTCATGAACGAGCTCGAGGACATCGGCCTGACGCCGGCGGACCCCGGGTTCTTCGTCGAGGCGCGCAAGGCCGTCATCGACCAGGGCATCGTCCGGCGCCGCAAGGTCGACGTCGCGGCGGACATCCCCGCCCGACGCATCGCCGACATCCCGGTCGAGCTCGACGGCGAAGAGGGCCGCTCGATCCGCGACGCCGAGCGGGAGCTCACCGCGAAGCTCGTCCGCCGGTACCACCAGGCGCTCGACGCCCGGACCGGGCAGGACCCCGTCGTCGGCATCGACCACAAGCTCGTCCGGCAGGTCGCCCGCTGGGAGCTCGAGGACCAGGACGCCTCGTCGACCGGCGAGAACGTGTTCTCGATGGTGCGGCGCATCGGCCGTGCGAAGGCGCAGCTCGCGGCGGACTACGCGGCGCAGCTCGCCTCGAACGTCGGCAAGGTCGTGTTCTTCGCCAAGCACCTCGACGTGATGGACCAGGCGGAGGAGGTCTTCGCGCGCCGGCACCTGAAGACCGCGACCGTCCGCGGCGACCAGACGCCCGCGCAGCGCACGGCCGAGATCGACGCGTTCGTGAACGACCCCGAGGTCGCCGTGATCGTCTGCTCGCTCACCGCGGCCGGTGTCGGCCTGAACCTGCAGGTCTCGTCGAACGTCGTGCTCGCGGAGCTGTCGTGGACGAGCGCCGAGCAGACCCAGGCGATCGACCGCGTGCACCGCATCGGGCAAGAGGAACCGGTCACCGCGTGGCGCATCATCGCCGCGCAGACGATCGACACCAAGATCGCCGAGCTCATCGACTCGAAGGCGTCCCTGGCCGCTCGCGCGCTGGACGGCTCGGACGAGGAGCTCGTCGACTCCGGCGACATCCAGCTGGACGCGATGGCGGCGCTGCTCACGGAGGCGCTCTCGCGCTGAGCCCTTCGCGGCTGCGGCTGCCGTCGAACCACGAAACCGACGTCGAACCACGGCTCTGGCCTGGTTCGACGTCGGTTTCCTGGTTCGTCGCGGGTGCGCGACTGCGGTGGCGGTGACCGCGGGTCAGATGCGGGACTGGACCTCGGCGAGCGAGGGGTTCGTCGCCGTGCTGCCGTCCGGGAACACCAGCGTCGGCACGGTCTGGTTGCCGCCGTTGACCTCGGCGACGAGCTCGGCCGTCCCGGGCGTGTGCTCGATGTCGACCTCGCGGAAGGGCACGCCGGCCTTCGTCATCTGGCTCTTCAACCGGGCGCAGTAGCCGCACCAGGTCGTGGTGAACATCGTGACGCCGCCGGCCTCCGGCACGAACGCGTCGCGGGTGATCGTCTCGCTCATGTCCACAGGCTAACCCGGCCGGTTCGGGGAACCCGGTGGCTCCTGGTAGACAGGAGCGCGTGACGGACACGCACCTCGAGATCGAGCGCACCTACGACCTGCCCGAGGGCGGGGACCTGCCGGACCTCATCGGCGTCGGCAGCATCCTGGCTACCGACCACCAGGCGCCGATCGCCCTCGACGCCACGTACTGGGACACCGAGCGCTACGACCTCGTCGCCGCCCGCGTCACCGTCCGCCGACGCACCGGCGGCGCCGACGCCGGCTGGCACATCAAGCGCGCGGCGTCCGACACCGTCCGGCACGAGCAGCACTTCCCCCTGACCGAGGACGCCGACACCGTCCCGGACGCCGTCCTCGCCGCGCTCTTCACCGAGCGTCGCGGGCGCGGACTCCGCCCGGTCGTCCGCATCACGACGGCGCGCACGATCACCCGGCTCCTCGACGAGGACGGCGAGCAGGTCGCCGAGCTCGCGGACGACCGCGTCGCCGCGCAGCGCCTGGACGACGACGCGCCGACCACGCCGCGCACCTGGCGCGAGGTCGAGGTCGAGACCGTCGACGGCGTCGACGAGCAGGTCGTGCACGAGCTGTTCGCGGCCCTCGACGCGCGCTTCGCGGCCGTCGGCGCCGCCCCGGCCGCCGTGGCGTCCAAGCTGGCACGTGGGCTGGCAGGAGCACCGGCACCGCGCCTCCGGACCGCGGACAAGCCGGAGAAGGGCACCGCCGCCCGCGCGCTGACGAAGCGGCTCAAGAAGCTGCGCAGCAGCTGGCTCGAACAGGAGGCGCGGCTCCGCTCCGGCGAGCAGGCCGACCTCCGCGAGACGGCCCGGACCGCCCTCGGCATCGCCGCGGTGCTCGGCTCCTACCGACCCGCGTTCGCCGCGACCGAGGCGGCCGACCGCGCGGCCGAGGCCGCGGACGGCCTGGCGGCCGTGACGGCGCGGGCCGCACTCGCCGACTACCTGGTCGAGCGGCTGCCGTACGCGTCGTCCCCGGCGCAGGACCTGCTCGTCGACGCGATGACCCGGGAGCGCGTGCTCGCGGCCACACGGGAGCGTCGGGCCGTCGCCGTGCGCGAGGTCGTCGCGTTCCTGCACGACGAGCCCTACCTCGAGTTGCTCGACGCCCTCGACGACGCGGTGGAACGCCCGGCGCCGACGGACTGGGCACTCCGGTCGCCGAAGCACGTCGCGCAGGACGTCTCGGCGATCGAGAAGCCGCGGGTGCGGGAACTCGTGCAGCGCGCGGTGTCCGACGACGACGAGAGCGTGGGCCTGGTCGACCGCGAGGCCTCCGAGCGAGCTGCGACCGAGGACGCCTGGCGCGCGGCCACCCGGGCACGCGCGGCGATGGACGTGCTCGGCGACGACGCGTTCCCGCACGCGCTGTGGAAGCGGATCGGCGACGCGGCGGACGTGCTCACCGAGCGGGTGCGGTCCCTGCACGCCCTCGACGTGCTGCGGGTGCACTCGGGCATCGCCGAGCGCGGAGGCGAGGGCACCTTCGGCTACGGCGTGCTCGCGGGGGACCGCGTGCGCCTGGCGGAGGAGTCCTACGACCAGGCGGTGCACGCGCTCAACCGCGTGTGACGCCCGCGGCGCGGCGTCACGACTCCACGCGCGCAGCGACACTCCACGCGGCCGTCAGCCCGTGAGGTGTCGCTGAGCGTGTGCGAGCGACGGACTCAGCCGGCGGCGATCGGCTCAGCGGACGCGGCGGCCGGGTTCACCTCGGCGAGCCCGAGGACGTCGAGGAGCCAGGCGAGCTCGAACGCCCGCTCCTTCCACGAGTCGTACCGGCCGCTCACCCCGCCGTGGCCCGCCGCCATCTCGGTCTTCAGGAGCACCGGCGCACCGACCTCCCGCAGCTTGGCGGTCCACTTCGCGGGCTCGACGTAGAGCACCCGGGTGTCGTTGATCGACGTCACCGCCAGGATCCGCGGGTACTGCACGTCGTCGCGGACGTTCTCGTACGGCGTGTACTCGCTCATGTACCGGTAGACCTCGGGGTCGTGCAGCGGGTCGCCCCACTCGTCCCACTCGATCACGGTCAGGGGCAGGTCCGGGTCGAGGATGCTCGTCAGGGCGTCGACGAAGGGCACCGCGGCGAGGATCCCGGCGAAGCGCTCCGGCGCCAGGTTCGCGACGGCGCCCATCAGGAGTCCGCCCGCGCTGCCGCCCTCGGCGACGAGCCGGTCCGCACTCGTGCGACCGGTGTCGATCAGGTGCTCGGCGACCGCGACGAAGTCGGTGAAGGTGTTCTTCTTCGTGAGGGTCTTGCCGTCCTCGTACCAGTGCCGGCCCAGCTCGCCGCCGCCGCGCACGTGCGCCACGGCGAACACGACGCCACGGTCGAGCATCGAGAGCCGCATGACGCTGAAGCCCGGGTCGATGGAGTGCTCGTACGAGCCGTAGCCGTACAGGTGCAGTGGGGCCGGACGGGTGGGGTCGACGGCGTCCCGGCGCCAGACGAGCGAGACCGGGACCTTCGTGCCGTCCGCCGCGGTCGCCCAGTCGCGCTCCTGCACGTAGTCGTCGGGGTCGTAGCCGCCGAGCACCGGCTGCCGCTTGAGGACCGTGACCTCGCCGGTCGCCAGGTCCAGGTCGCTCACCTCGGACGGCGTGACGAAGGACGTGTACCCGATCCGCAGCGTCGGCTGGTCCCACTCGGGGTTGCCGCCGAGCCCCGCGGAGAACAGGGCCTCGTCGAAGGGGACCTCGTGCGCGTCGCCGTAGCCGTCGCCCTCGATGGGGATGACCGCGACGCGGGGGAGCGCCTCGGACCGGTACTCGAGCGCCAGGTGGCCGGCGAAGGCGTCGACCGAATCGATCCGCCGCTCGGGGTGGTGTGCGACGACGACACGGCGGTCCTGCTCGGACGTCGGGTCGTCGGCCGGGACGTCGACGAGCTCGAAGTTCTCGGCGCCGTCGTTGTGCAGGACGAGGAACCGGTCGCTGCCGCCGACGATCGCATGCTCGATCTCGTACTCGACGCCCTCGCGGCGCGGCCACACGACCTGGAACTCCCCGGTCGGGTCCGCCGCGTCGAGGACGAGTGCCTCGGACGTGATCTTCGACCCGAGCTCGATGACGATGTACTGCGACGACCGGGTGACCCCGACACCGACCCAGTAGCGGTCGTCCGGCTCCTCGAAGACCACGACGTCGTCCGCGGCCGCCGAGCCGACGGCGTGCCGCCAGATGCGGTCGGGACGCCAGGACTCGTCGACGGTGGGGTAGAAGACGTAGCGGCCGGACGGGTCGAAGGTCGCGCCGCCGCCGGTGTTCGGGATCTCGTCGCCGAGGTCCTGCCCGGTGGTCAGGTCCCGGACGTGCAGCGTGTAACGCTCGTCGCCCTCGACGTCGACGCCGTAGACGAGCCGCGTGCCGTCGTCGCTCAGGTCGTAGCTGCCGAGCGAGAAGAAGTCGTGCCCCTCGGCGAGGGCGTTGCCGTCCAGGACGACCTCTTCCCCGGGGAGGGTGCCGTCTCCGTCGCCGACGCTCGGGGGCGTCCAGTCGTCCGGGCCGGCGATCGGGGCGCGGCAGTGCACCCCGTACTGGCTGCCCTCGGCCGTCCGCGTGAAGTACCACCAGCCGCCCATGCGCACCGGCACGGAGAGGTCGGTCTCCTGCACGCGGTTCTTGACCTCGGCGAAGATCCGGTCGCGGAGCGGTCCGAGGTGCTCGGTCGCCGCGTCGGTGTGGGCGTTCTCGGCCTCGAGGTACGCGAGCGTGTCCGGGGACTCCTTGTCGCGCAACCACTCGTAGTCGTCGACGAAGTCGATGCCGTGGTGGCTCCGGGTGACGGGCCGCTTCGCGGCGGACGGAGGGGTGGTGGCCTGGGCGTGCTCGCTGCTCACCGACCCAGCCTATGCGCCGCCCCCGGAGCGCCGCTCGTGCTCGAGTCGGCGCGCCCGTGCCTCGACTCCGTCGCGCACTCGCTCCGTGAAGGCGTCGAGCTCCCGGACGACGGCGGGCGCGACCCACGCCCGCCGTCGCCGCCGCGTGGTGACCGGGCGGAGCGCACCGGCGGCGCACAGGTCCTCGACCACGGCGTCGAGCGTCTCGGGCCCGGCGACCGGGTCCACCGCGGTGAGGAGCCGTTCGGCAGCGTCCTCGGTCAGCACCCCGTCGGTGTCGAGCCCGCGTCCGACCACGGCGTGCAGTCCCGTCGCGCACACCGTCGCCGCACGGTCGGACGCGGCCTCGGCGAGCAGGAGTCCCGTGACGAGGGCTTCGTCGGCGGCGGCCCCGAGGGCGATCGCGAGGTCGCGGACCCACTCGTCCACGGCGCCGTCCCGGTAGCGGTCGAGGTGCGCGAAGTAGCGGTCCCGGTCGGCGACGAGCGCGGCCGACACCGGTGCGTGGACGGTCCGGGTCACCCCGCGCCGCCGGAGCACCGCGGCGACGAGCGCCCGGCCGATCCGTCCGTTGCCGTCGGTGAAGGGGTGGATCGATTCGAACTGTGCGTGGGCGAGTGCCGCCTGCGCGACCGGGTGCAGGTCGTCGCGGTCGAGGAACGCGAACAGGTCCGCCATCAGTCCGGGCACGAGGTCCGGGGGCGGCGGCACGTGGGTGGCGAGCCGCGGCGTGGCCCCGCCGCCGATCCAGTTCTGCACCGTCCGGTACCGGCCGGCGACCGGGCCGTCCACCGGGTCGTCGCGCAGCAGCCTGCGGTGCGCCGCGAGCAGGGCGTCCTCGTCGATCCGGCCCGCCCCGGCTGCGTCGACGAAGCCCTCGAGGGCCGCAGCGGCGTGCACCATCACGGTGGCGCTCGTGTTCGCCCGGACCCCGACGAGCGCCCGGGCGACGTCCTCGAGCCCCGCGGCCTCGTGCTCGATGCGGGACGAGGCTACGGCGTCCGTGCGGAGGAGCATGCTCCGGAGCGGCCCGGTGCCGTCCGCCTCGTCGAGGGCACGGAGCGCGAGGGTGGTCCGGGCGAGCAGCACGGCCGTGCCGTCGTCCGGTGCCCAGTCGAGGTCGGCGATCCGTGGCGGCACGGAGACGGAGACGGTGCGGAGCTCGCGGTCGGCACGGGGACCGCGTCCGTTGCTCCGCCACGGACGCTCCTCGCGCCGGTGCGACGGCCATCGCCGACCGTCCGGGACAGGGCCAGCAGCAGCTCCAGGGGCAGGGCCAGCGGCAGCTCCAGGGGCAGGGCCAGCGGCAGCTCCAGGGGCAGGGCCAGCCGCGGCACCGGAGGCAGGGCCAGCCGCAGCACCGGGAACAGGATCAGACACGGTCACGAGGGCTCCTCCGGGCTCGTCCGACCGGGTGCCCCACGCACCCGGGACCGACGACGCTAGGACCCGCCGCCGCTCCACCGCCAGCAATCCACATGTCGCATGCACGGACGGTCGTACCGTGGTGACATGCGCAACTCCTTCGTCGTCACCGGGGCGCACGTCGTCCCCGTCACCGCTCCGCAGTTCGACGGCGGCGCCGTCCTCGTCCAGGACGGCCGCATCACCGCGGTCGGCCCGGACGTCACCCCGCCGCCCGGCCTTCCCGTCGTGGACGCCGCCGGCGCCTGGCTCGTCCCCGGGTTCGTCGAGGCGCACGGCCACGTCGGCATCCACGAGGAGGCCAACGGCTGGGCGGGCAACGACACCAACGAGATGACCGACGCGAACACCGCGGCCGTCCGGGCGATCGACGCCGTGGACATCGACGACGAGGGCTTCCGCGACGCCCTGTCCGGCGGTGTCACGAGCATCGTCGTGAAGCCCGGCTCCGGCAACCCGATCGGCGGCCAGACCGTCGCGATCAAGACCTGGGGCGGCCGCACCATCGACGAGCAGCTCATCTCCGACGCCGTGAGCGTGAAGAGCGCCCTCGGCGAGAACCCGAAGCGCGTGTACGGCGAGAAGGGGAAGACCCCGTCCACGCGCCTCGGCGTCGCGAAGGTCATCCGCGAGGCGTTCGTCGCCGCGCAGGACTACCGCGCCGCCCGGGACGCCGCAGCGGCGAAGGGGGAGCCCTTCACCCGCGACCTGACGAAGGAGACCCTGGTCCGCGTGCTCGACGGCGAGCTCGCCTGGGACCAGCACGTGCACCGCCACGACGACATCGCGACCGCCCTGCGCCTCGCCGACGAGTTCGGCTACCGGCTCGTCGTGAACCACGGGACCGAGGCGCACAAGATCGCCGACCTGCTCGCCGAACGGGACGTCCCGGTGATCTACGGCCCGCTCTTCACGAGCCGCTCGAAGGTCGAGCTCCGCGACCGCGGCATCCCGAACCTCGCGGTCCTCGCCGCCGCGGGTGTCCGGGTGGCGATCACGACCGACGCACCCGTCGTGCCGATCAACATGCTCGTCGACCAGGCCACCGCGGCCGTCAAGGAGGGGCTGCCCTGGCAGACCGCGCTCGAGGCGCTCACGGTCAACCCGGCCGACTTCCTCGGTTTCGGGGACCGCGTCGGTCGCATCGAGACCGGCTTCGACGCCGACCTCGTCCTGTGGGACGGTGACCCGCTCGCCGCGACCAGCCGCGCGACGCGCGTCTGGATCGAGGGCGCGTCCGTCTTCGAGTGGGCCGACGGGACGGGCGTCACCACCCCGCGCTGGTGACCTCCTCCACCCGCAAGACGCAACGTGGGCGGTTTCCCGCAGCGTCACAGCGCTGCGAGGAACCGCCCACGTTGCGTCTTGCGAAACCGACCGGGGGAAAGCAGCGGCGGCTACTGCTCGCGGGACAGCAGGAAGTCGTTGATGCGCTCGGTCATCGCCAGGTCCATCGCCCGGGTGACCCTGTTGACGGACCGGACCGGGGCCGCCTGGCGGACGCTCGAGAGCAGCCACAGGGCGTCCGCCGCCTCGAGGTCCGCGAGCGTGACCAGTTCGTACGACGTGGCGATCCCCTCGCCCTCGGCGAAGCGGAACACGTCGGCCTGCGTGGTGCCGGCGAGGATGCCGATGTCCGTCCGGGGCGTCACGAAACGCCCGTCGACGGCCATCACGAGGTTCGCGCGCGTGCCCTCGAGCACGTAGCCGTCCGTCGAGACGAAGAGCGCATCGTCCGCCCCGCGTCGCTCGGCCTCGCGCAGGGCGGCCATGTTCACCGCGTACGACAGCGTCTTCGCGCCCTGCAGCAGCCACGGCGAGGTGCGCTCGACGTCGTGCCGGTAGCCGCGGTCGAGCGTGACGACCGCGATGCCCTCGGTGCGTGCGACGCTCTGGTCGCCGGACGGCGCCGCGTAGACCCAGCCGGTCGGGCGGCCGGAGCCCTCGACGCCCCGGGTCATGACGGTCTTCGCGAACGCCTCGTGCACCGGGTCGAGGCGGGCGCACACGGCCTCGATCGCCTGCCGCCAGGCGTCGACGTCCGGCTCCGGCAGGTCGAGCATGGCGGCGCTCCGGACGAACCGCGCCAGGTGCGGCTCGAGCGCCTGCGGGCGGCCGTCGACGACCGTGATCGTCTCGAAGACCCCGTCGCCGCGGATCGCCCCGAGGTCCTGGACCTGCAGGTGCTCCTCGAGCGGCGTCGCCCACGTGTACGCGTCGGCCGACGGGTCGTGGGGGTCGGCGTGCCGCGAGGGCTGGTTGAGGACGGCGAGGACGGTGTCGGTCATGCCCCCATCCAACCGCAGGTCGGTCGGCCCGGAGCGCAGGTCAGTGGTCGCCGGGCAGCGCGCCCATGAGCTTCCACACCGCGGGGGTCAGCTCGGGGTGCAGCAGGGCGATGCGGCGCAGCCGGTGGTACTCCTCGCCGAGCTCGGTGCCGTGCCCGGAGGCCGGGTGCACCGCCCAGTGCGCGCTCCGCTGCCCGATCGCGGCGTCGAGCTCGACGGACTCGGCCTGCAGGATCAGCACGACCTGCTCGTCGACGGTGGGCAGGAGCGGCATGAACTCCCACGGGTCCTCGCCCGCGCGGCTGCGGTGTTCGACGAGCACCGCGATCTCCTCGGCGGCCTCGGCGCGCAGCACTTCGAGGCTGCGCCCGGTCCTGCGGGGCTCAGCCATGGTGCCCCCGCAGCACGCCTGCCATGGGATCAGCGTACGGCAGATCGTCCGACAGACTGGACGCGTGACCGAGCGCGACGAGAGCAAGTCCCAGCATGCCCCGGTGGTCGTCGTGTACCTGCTCCGCGACGGCGACGCCGGCCCGGAGGTCCTGCTCGGCGAGAAGCGGCGCGGGCTCGGGACGGGCCGCCTGGTCGGTCCGGGCGGCAAGCGCGAGACCGGCGAGCCGCCGGTGGCGGCCGCCGTGCGCGAGGTGCAGGAGGAGGTCGGCCTGCGGCTCGACCCCGCCGACCTGGAGGCTCGTGGCACGTTGGACTACCGGTTCCCGTACCGTCCGTCCTGGTCCCAGGTCTCGGACGTGTTCGTCTGCCGCCGATGGCACGGCAGCCCGTCGGGCAGCGACGAGCTCGAGCCGCGGTGGATCCCGGTCGACGCCGTCCCGTACGACGCGATGTGGGACGACGCGCGCTACTGGCTGCCGGCCGTGCTCGCCGGGGGAGCGGTGGACGCGCGCTTCACCTTCGCCGAGGACAACGCGACGGTGTCCGGCTTCAGCGGCACCGGGGTCTGACGGCGGGACCCGTCGGCGACGTCAGCGCTGCGCCTGCGTGCGGGTGCTGCCGGTCCGCGCCTCTTCCGCGGCGGCGATGACCTCGGCGTCACCGCTCCGGCCGCCGAGCGGGCGCACGAAGAAGTCCACGATGCCGGCCGCGATCGCGGCGAGCACGGCGAACATCGCCCAGCCGACGAACAGCCCGGCGACGTTCCGCCCGTCGGCGGGAGCGAGGACCACGCTCGTGACCCAGAGCCCTGCGGCGAGCACGAGGAACACGACGACGGCGGTGACGAGCGTGCGGTGCCAGACGGTGCGGGAGTCCATCGCGCCAGGATACGCCGGAGCAGGCGTCACTCAGCGCTCCGCGTGCCGCCCGTGCTGCGGCTCCGGGGTGCGTGACGCGTCCGTCCGCGGGACGGGACGCGTGCGCGGGCCGTTCCCCGCGCCTCCCGGCCGCCCTGGACCGGACCGGTCCGCCGGACGCACCACGGGGATCCGGCCCGTCTGCGGTGCCTGCCCCTCGAGCCCGTCCCGGCCACCCGTGAAGACGTCGCCGCCGACGCGGTCGTCCTCCCAGTCGTCGTCGCGCAGGACGCTCAGCGTGCCGGTCTCGGTCGAGGTCAGCCCGTGCCGCTCGAGCTCGGCGTCGCGCTGCTTGCCGAGGAACTCACGGTTGGCGTTCTGGGCGTCCTGGAACATCGTCGTGCGGCCGTTCACGATCGCCGCGATCCGCCGCCGTTCCCAGAGCTTCTTGCCGAAGAACATCAGCACGAGCCCGGCCGCTGCGTAGCAGGCCATCGTGAGCAGGCCGCGGCCGAAGCCCGGGCCGACGCCGTAGATCTCGTGCTTGATCATGTCGACCATGCTCGAGCCGACGACGACGTTGTTCAGCCACGCGAACGGCTCCGGCATGAACCACTTCGGGTACGCACCGCCGGAGGACGGCATCGACAGGAAGACGAAGCAGATCATCGCGGGGGCGGCGATGAACCGGCCGACGAAGTAGCTCAGGCCGTTCACGGCCAGGCCGATCGCGACGATCCAGCCCCAGGCGATCAGGACGAGTTCGATCCAGTGGCCCTGGATCGCGCCGACGACCGGGCCGGCGAGCGTGTTCGTGATGAGCGAGATGACCAGGCCGCCGACGACGATGACCGTCATCCGGGTGCGGTGCCGGAGCGGGCCGCCCATGATGCCGATGAACATCGCGACCATGTAGCCGCCGATGCACCACGCGAGCATGACGTACATCGCGACGGTGCCGTACTCGTCGTACGCGGGCAGGGGTGCGAGTTCGGTGACGGTCGGGGCGGCGGCTCCGGTCGCGGTGAGGACGCTCGTCAGTGTCGCCGGGACGAGCGAGGCCACCTGGAACTGGTGCGCGCTGGCCTTGAACACCTGGTTCGTCGACGGGTCGTACGCCACCGCCATCGTCCCGGCGAGCACGTCGCGCTTCGCCTGGGCCAGCGAGTCGTACAGGTGGAACACGTACTCGCCCGGCAGGGCCTTGTCGACGGCGGCGACGAGCGTCGGGTCGCTGCCGACGAGCGCCACGGGCACGTCGTGCGGGTGCGGGGCGTGGAACGCGAAGACGTAGCAGAGGCAGAAGCCGACGATGAAGAACAGCGGCATCCAGAGCTGCAGGCCGATGAGCTGCAGCGACGGGTGCAGCGTGCCGTACCAGCGGCGGTAGCGGCTGATCCGCTGCGGCTCGGGCACGGGCGCCTGGCGGACCCGGGTGGTGCGTGCTCCGGTCGACCGGCTCCCGGCGACCGGGGCACCGCGGCGGGGCTTCGAGCCGCCCCGCGTGGAGGGCCGGGTCTGCCGGGGCTTCGGCGCGGCGGTGCGCGGCGCTCCGTCTCGATCAGGGAGGTCGTGGTTCCTGGGGACGTCGTTCCGCGGCTCGCTCACTCGGCGCTGTGCTCCTTCTGCTGGTCGGAGCGTCACGATACGCCCGGTGCACTCACCGTGCACCGAGAGCGGGGAACGTCAGGAGCGGCTGCGGGACGCCTGGGCCGAGTCCATCGCGAGTTCCTCGGCGTCGAGCGTCACGAGCACGCGGCGCATGACCTCCTCGTCGAGGTTCCCCTTCTCGCGCTCCTCGAGCACGATCTCCCGCCGTCGGTCGAGCAGCTCGCGCCGGATGTCCTGGATCTGCGCGCCCCGGAGGCGCATCGGGGCGTTGCGTTCCTCGTCCTCCTCTTCCTCGGCGTCGCGGCGGAAGGTCTCGGCCTGGCGCTCGAGCCGGGCCTTGAGGCGGTTCACCACCGAGTCGACGGCCGCGGCCCCGTACTGCTCCGACCACGCCGGCCGACGGCGCTCGAGCAGCGCGATGGCAGCCTCGGTCGTCCGCTGGTTCAGGCGCATCTCGCTGCGGACGTCCTCCTCGCCCTCGCCGGGGTCCTGCACGCGGAGCGCCCGGATCACGAACGGCAGCGTCAGGCCCTGCAGCAGGAGCGTGCCGACGGTCACGACGAACGCGATGATGAAGATCGTGTCCTGCGCCTTGATCTGCACGGGGTCGGCCACGACGGCGACCGCGGCCGCGAGTGTCACCACACCGCGCATACCGGTCCACGAGATGACGAGCAGCTCCCGCCAGTTGAGCTTCGGTTCCGCGGAGCCCCGCAACCACCGCAGCGACGGGTGTCCGCGGGACAGACGGATGCGCAGCGGCCGGAGCCACCGTCCGTTGAAGCGGTTCCGCACGTAGGACTCGAACACGAACAGCGGGCGGACCAGGATCACGACGAGGAGCACGACGGCGGCCGCGGTGAGCGTCTGCGTCAGGCTCCGGTCGCTCTCGAGGAGGTCCTGCACCACGGTCTTCAGCTGCAGGCCGATGAGCGCGAAGACGAACCCCTCGAGGATGACGTCGATGCTCGTCCACAGCGGACGTTCCTGCAGCCGGGTGGCGTAGCCCTCCTTCGGCGAGTTGTAGCCGATGTACAGGCCCGCCGTGACGACCGCGATGACCCCGGACCCGGACAGGTGCTCGGCGAGGACGTACGCGACGAAGGGCAGCAGGATGCTCATGATCGTCTCGACCACGGGGTCGTTGATGCGCATCCGGATCCAGTGCACCGCGACGCCGAGCACGATCCCGACCGCGAAGCCGACGCCGATCGCGAGCCCGAAGATCCCGAGGTCCTGCCAGATCGTCAGCGAGGTGCCCGCGGCGATGAGCGTGAAGACCCGCACGAGCGTCAGCGACGCCGCGTCGTTGATCAGGCTCTCGCCGGACAGCACCGTCATCACCCGGCGGGGGAGTCCGAGCTTCCGGCCGATGGACGCCGCGGACACCGCGTCCGGCGGGGCGACGACGGCACCGAGCAGGATCGCCGCGGGCCAGTCCATGTCCGGGATGAGCAGGTAGGCGGCGACCGCGACCGCGAGGGCCGTGATGATGACGAGGAAGATCCCGAGGCGGCGGATCTGCTTGATCGACTGCCGGAAGCTCTGCCACGACACGTCGAGTGCCGCCGAGTACAGCAGCGGCGGCAGGACCACCGTCAGGATCACCTCGGAGTCGATCGTGATCTCGGGCAGGCCGGGGACGAACGAGGCCGCGAGGGCGACCGCCGTCACGAGCAGCGGCGCGGGGAGGCCCTTCGCCCGCGCGAACCCGGTCACCGCGAGGGAACCGATCAGCAGGATGAGGAGTTCCGCGGTGTCCATGACCGCCATCCTCCCATCCGGGTCGTACCGAACCTGAACGACCCCGCAGGCGTGGTGAACACCGGGTGAACGGCAGGGTTTGTGCTCAGCGGTCCGGCCTGGGACACTTTCCCGCGGTGGACATCACACTCATAGTCGTCCTGGTCATCGCGTTGGCCCTGTTCTTCGACTTCACAAACGGTTTTCACGACACCGCCAACGCGATGGCGACGCCGATCGCCACGGGCGCCATGAAGCCCAAGGTGGCGGTCACGGTCGCCGCGGTGCTCAACCTGATCGGCGCGTTCCTCAGCACCGCCGTCGCGACGTCGATCTCGCACGGGCTGATCAACGAGGGCCCGGGCGGGGTCGCGATCACGCCCGAGATGATCTTCGCCGGGCTCATCGGCGCGGTGGTCTGGAACATGATCACGTGGCTGCGCGGTCTGCCGTCGTCGTCCTCGCACGCACTGTTCGGCGGGCTCATCGGCGCGGCGATCGTCGGCGCCGGCTTCGGGGCGGTGAACTACGCCGCCCTCCTGACCGTCGTCATCATCCCGGCGTTCCTGTCCCCGGTGATCGCGGCGCTCGTCTCGCTCCTCGCGACCCGCATCGCCTACCGCGTCACGCGCCGTCCGGTCTTCCCGAACGAGCGCGGCGGCTTCCGGATCGGGTAGGTCTTCACGAGCTCGATGGTGTCGCTCGCGCACGGCACGAACGACGCGCAGAAGACGATGGGCGTCATCACGCTGACGCTGATCGCCTCCGGTGCGCAGTCGGCCGACTCCGGCGTGCAGTTCTGGGTCATCGTCGCCTGTGCGCTCGCGATCGCCCTCGGCACGTACACCGGCGGCTGGCGGATCATCCGCACGCTCGGCTCCGGCATCACCGAGATCCGCGCGACGCAGGGCTTCGCGGCCGAGGCGTCCACCGCCGCCACGATCCTGGCGTCGAGCCACCTCGGCTTCGCGCTCTCCACCACGCAGGTGTCGTCCGGCTCGATCATCGGCGCCGGCCTCGGTCGCCGTGGCTCGAAGATCCAGTGGTCGACCGCGGGCAAGATCGTCATCGCGTGGTTCATCACGCTCCCCGCCGCCGCGGCGGTCGGCGCGGTCGCCTCGGGCATCGCGCTCCTCGGCGTCACCGGCCTCGTCATCGACGCGGTCGTCGGTGCAGCCGTGATCCTCGGCCTGTACCTGTGGTCGCTGCGGAAGCCCCACGAGCAGGCGATCGAGGTGGACGTGGCTGCGAACGCGGTGCTCACGCGCAAGGAGCTCCGCGACATGCAGCGCAAGAAGCGCGCTGCCCGGGTCGCCGAGCGCCGCGCCGAGCTGAGCCGCGAGCGCACCCTGCGCCGCATGGCCGGACGGAACGGAGGACGTCGCTGATGGGCATCGACTGGTGGGCATTCCTGACCGTCGCGATCGTCGCGGTCGTCTCCGCGTGCTTCGTGGTCCTCGTCTACTCGATCGGCCTGCGCCTCTGGAGCGCCGCCGACACCCGCGCGGGCAAGTACACCGTCAAGGACGACGGCACGGTCGGCCCCGCCACCGCCGGCTTCCCCCAACCGGGCGTGGTGCAGCCCGGCGTCCGCGCGTTCCGCGCGCTCGCCGTCGCCTGCTTCGCGGTCTCCGGCATCGCCGTGCTCTACGGGATCTACCTGATCGTCCCGCAGTTCCACTGACGCGGGTCGCGGTCGCGACCACAACAGGGACGGGAGGCCCGTGGCGACACCGCCACGGGCCTCCTGTCCGTCCCCTGGTCGCGTTCTGGGCCCGCGGGAGATCCGTGGAGCAGGTCTCGTCGGGTCTGCGGATCGGACTCGACGTGAACTGCTCCATCGATGTGACTCGCGCACACCAGCCTGCCGGACCCGACCGGCCGGACGGGCTAGCCTCGGACGGGTGACCGGCAACGAAGCACCACGAACCCGCACCGAGACCGACTCCCTGGGGTCCCGCGAGGTCCCCGCCGACGCCTACTGGGGCATCAACACCCTGCGGGCGAAGGAGAACTTCCCGATCACCTCGGTGCCGATCGCGGTGTACCCGGACCTGGTCGAGGCGCTCGCGACCGTCAAGCAGGCGGCCGCCCGGGCGAACAAGGCGATCGGCGTGCTCGACGCGGAGCGTGCGGACGCGATCGACCGGGCCGCACAGGAGGTCCGCGACGGTGCCCTGCGTGACCAGTTCGTCGTCGACATCGTCCAGGGCGGTGCCGGGACCTCGACGAACATGAACACGAACGAGGTGCTCGCGAACCGGGCCCTCGAGCTCCTCGGCCGCGAGAAGGGCGACTACGGGTACCTGCACCCGATCGACCACGTCAACCGCAGCCAGTCGACGAACGACACCTACCCGACGAGCATCAAGCTCGCGATGATCCTCGGCGTGCAGCGACTCGTCGAGCAGCTCACCCTGCTGTCCGACGCGTTCGCCGAGCGCGGTCACGCGTTCGCCGACGTCCTGAAGATCGGGCGCACGCAGCTGCAGGACGCCGTGCCGATGACCCTCGGGCAGGAGTTCACCGGCTTCGCGCACACCATCCAGGAGGACGTGCTCCTGCTGCGCACCGTGATGCCGCTGCTCGCGGAGACGAACCTGGGGGCGACGGCGATCGGCACGGGCATCACCGCGGACCCGCAGTACCGGGACGAGGTGCGCCGGCAGCTCCAGGTCGCGAGCGGGCTGGACATCGTGACGGCCCCGGACCTCATCGAGGCGACGAGCGACGCCGGGGCGTTCATGACGCTGTCCGGCACCGTGAAGCGCAGCGCCGCCAAGCTCTCGAAGATCTGCAACGACCTGCGGCTGCTCGCCTCGGGTCCGCAGGCCGGCCTGGGCGAGATCACGCTCCCGGCACGCCAGGCGGGGTCGTCGATCATGCCCGGCAAGGTCAACCCGGTCATCCCCGAGGTCGTGAACCAGATCGCGTTCGCCGTCGCCGGGGCGGACACCACCGTGACGATGGCGGCAGAGGGCGGGCAGCTGCAGCTCAACGCCTTCGAACCGATCATCGCGCACTCGATCCTGCAGTCGCTGCAGTGGATGGCGAGCGGGTGCGCGACGCTCCGGATCAACTGCGTCATCGGGATCCAGGCGAACGAGGCGAAGCTCGCGGCGCAGGTCGACACGAACGTCGGCGTCGTCACCGCGCTGACGCCGTACATCGGGTACGCGGCGGCGGCGTCGATCGCGCACACGGCGCTGACCACCTCGACGCCGATCGCGACGCTCGTCACCGCGGCGGGGCTGATGGACGAGGACCAGGTCCAGCGCGTCCTGAGCCCGGCGCGCCTGTCGGGCATCGAGCTGGCCACCGGCGCCATCCCGGTCATCACCGAGGAGATGTTGGACGCCGAGGCCGCCCGGGTGCACCGCGAGCGCTGAGCCTGGCCTGGCCTGGCCCGTCTCCGGGCCCCGGACTACGGCAGGGGACGCTCGCCGGCCCGGACCTGCCGGGACATCGCCCGCAGGTGCTCGGCGACCGGGTCGGGCTCGTCGTCCTCGGCCGCCCGCTCGAGCGCCGCGGTCCGGACGTCCTGGGCGGCCCGGATGTCCTGGTCCCGCCACCGGGCGAGCGTGAAGTTCCGCGTGACGTCCCGGAGCGGCAGCCGGATCGACTCGTCCGCCTCGATGCCGGCGAGCAGCTGACGCATCCGGATCACCTCGGAGTCGAGCTCCCCGCCGACGACGAGCACGAAGTTCGAGATGTACAGGTAGACGAGCAGCAGGATCGCGCCACCGAGCCACCCGTACGCCCGGTTCCCACCCCCGCCGATGGTCTCGACGTAGACCGAGAAGCCCAGGGTCGCGAGCGCCCACGTCACGATCGCGAACCCGGCGCCGGCGGACACCCAGCGCAGCTGCGGCGTCTTCACGTTCGGCGTCGCGTAGTACAGCACCGCGACCATCACGACGAGGTCGACCGCGAGGACCGGCCACTTCGCCACGTTCCACACGTCGTCGATCCAGGGCGCCCACCCGAGCTGCCGGATGATCGCCGCGGAGATCGTGGGGGTGCCGAGCAGGATGACGATCGCGATCGCCCCGCCGACCATCACGAGCAGCGTGACGAGGAGCATCATCGACCGGAACTTCCAGATCCGCCGCCCCTCCTCGACCTCGTACGCGGTGTTCATCGCCCGGCCGAACGCGGTCGCGTACCCGGACAGCGACCACAGCGTCAGCACGACCCCGATCGAGAAGCCGAGCCACGGGTTGTCGAGCGTCAACAGCTGCCGGAGCGGTCCCTCGAGGTGCTGCGCGGTTTCCGGACGAACGATGAACCCGAGCACCTGCACGACGTCGGTCAGGCTGTCACCCTGCCGGTCCACGACGGACAGTGCGGACACCACCGCGAGGGCGGTCGGGAACACCGTCAGCAGGGCGAAGAACGTCAGCGAGGCGGCGGCGTCCACGACGCGGTGCCGGATCACGGAGTGGTAGGTGCGCCGGACGACCGCGCGGACCCCGGTCCGCTGCAGGTCGCGCGAGGCGCTGTCGGGCATGCGATGTACGGTACCCGACCCCGTACCGGCCTGGAGGATCGTGGCGACCCCGCCACGCGCCTCCCGTCCGTCCCCTGGTCGCACCGCGGGCGGCGCCCTCAGTTCGCGTGCGGGTCCAGCGCGTCGTAGCGGCGGAAGGACGGCACGAGCCGGAGCAGCAGCGCGACCAAGCCGATGATGAGCACGCCGCCGACGACCGGCGGGTACGCGATCCCTGCCGCGACGACCAGTCCGGCGTACAGGTCACCGAGCCGCGGACCACCGGTGACGACCACGATGAAGATGCCCTGCAGACGGCCGCGCATCCCGTCCGGCGACGCCGCCTGCAGGATCGTGTTGCGGAAGACCGAGCTGACGTTGTCCGCCCCGCCCGCCAGCGCCAGGAACAGCGCGGCCAGCCCGAGCGCCGGCAGGATCTCGACGCCGAACGCCTCGCCCGACCGGCCGCCGAGCTCGTGCGCCAGCGCGATCACCACGCCGAACGCGGCGATCGCGCCGCCGTAGGCCGTGATCGCCCAACCGACGGCCTCGCCCTGGCGGCGTACGTGCCCGAGCGGGCCGGAGAACACGCTCGACAGCAACGCGCCGACGGCGTACGCGGCGGTGAGCGTGCCGACCGTGATCGACCCGCCGCCGATGACGAGCGCGCCGATCGCGGGGAAGAGCACGCGAGGCTGCCCGAACGTCATCGCGACGATGTCGAGCACGAACGTCATGGTGATGTTGCGGGAGCGTCGGAGGAACCGCGCACCCTCGATCAGCGAGCCGAGCCCGGGCTTCAAGGCACCGTGCTCCGCCGCCATCCGGGGAAGCGTGAAGACCCCGAGGAACGCGAACGTGAACAGGACGACGTCGATCGTGTACGTGGGGGCGAACCCGACGCTCGCGATCAGCACGCCGGCGATCGCGGGCCCGACGGTGACCTGGAAGCCGGACGCGATGCCGCCGAGGGCGCTCGCCGCGGGGAGCAGGTCGGTACCGACGAGCCGCGGGACGATCGCGGACCGGGACGCGTTGCTGACCGTGGCCGCGACGGCGTTCACGGTCGCGAGGACGTAGAGGAGTGCGACGCTGTGCAGTCCGAGCCAGGCGTGCGTCGCGATGAGGGCGACCGCGGCCCACGCGACGATCGCGGACACCAGGGCGACGAGCCGCCGGTCGAACGCGTCCGCGAGCATGCCGCCGTAGAGTCCCGCGACGATCATCGGGACGAGGGCGATGACGCCGACGAGGGCCACCGCGAAGGTGGAGTGGGTGATCTCGTAGACCTCGAGCCCGACCGCGACGGTGGTCATCTGCGTGCCGATGCCGGCGATCGCCGTGCCGGCCCACAGCCGCGCGAACGCGGGGGAGCGGCGGAGCGGGGTGAGGTCGGCGAGCAGGCGGCGGCGCGGAGCGGTGTCGGATCGTGTCACGGTGGAACCATTCTGCGGCCTCGGCGGGCTGGACGGCGATGCCCGCGCGAACTGGTTGACTGGCCGGCATGACTGACCTGAACAGCAAGCCCGAGTTCGACGCCCCCGAGGGCCCGGCCCCCACCGAGCTCGTGATCACCGACATCGTCGAGGGCTCCGGCGACGAGGCCACCGCGGGCTCGACCGTCAAGGTGCACTACGCCGGCGTCGGGTACGAGACCGGCGAGGAGTTCGACAGCTCCTGGAACCGCGGCGAGCCCATCGACTTCCCGCTCGCGGCGCTCGTGCGCGGCTGGCAGGAGGGCATCCCCGGCATGAAGGTCGGCGGTCGCCGCAAGCTCGTCGTCCCGCCGGAGCTCGCCTACGGCCCTGCCGGTGGCGGCCACTTCCTGTCCGGCAAGACCCTGATCTTCGTGATCGACCTGCTCGGGGTCCGCTGATGCAGGTCGGCGCCCCGACGATCGAGCTGAACGACGGCCACCGTCTCCCGGAGCTCGGTCTCGGCACGTACGGACTGAACGGCGACGAGGGCGCCGCCGCGGTGGGCGCGGCGATCGCGGGCGGCTACCGGCTGCTCGACACCGCGCTGAACTACGGCAACGAGGACGCCGTCGGTCGCGCCGTCCGGGACGCCGAGGTCGACCGCGAGGACATCGTGGTCACCTCGAAGCTCCCCGGACGGCACCACGGGTACGACGAGGCGCACCGCTCGGTGGACGAGACGCTCGCGAACCTGGGCCTCGAGCGGGTGGACCTGTACCTGATCCACTGGCCGAACCCGTCCGTCGACAAGTTCGTCGAGACGTGGAAGGCGTTCGTCGACCTGCGGGACAGCGGCAAGGTCCGCTCGATCGGTGTCTCGAACTTCACGCCGGAGCACCTGACGCGCATCATCGACGCCACGGGTGTGGCCCCGGCCGTCAACCAGGTCGAGCTGCACCCGTACTTCCCGCAGGCGGCGCTCCGGAAGGTGCACGCCGACCACGGGATCGTCACGGAGAGCTGGAGCCCGCTCGCGAAGCGGTCCGAGCTGCTCACCGAGCGCCCGGTCACCGACGCGGCCGCGGCGCACGGGGTCACCCCTGGTCAGGTCGTGCTCCGCTGGCACGTCCAGCTCGGCGCGGTACCGGTGCCGAAGTCGGGCGACGCCGACCGGCAGCGCGAGAACCTCGACGTCTTCGGCTTCGCGCTGACCGACGACGAGGTCGCCGCGATCTCCGGCCTCGAGCGCGGGCGCCTGTGGGACGGCGACCCGGACACGCACGAGGAGATGTAGCGCTGACGCGCTGACGGACGGGAGGCACGTGGCGGGTCCGCCACGTGCCTCCCGTCCGTCACCGGTCCGGACCGCTGCTGCGCGGCACGGAGTGTCGGTCCGGCGGGACTACACTGGACACCCCTGTTTCCCGAAGGGTGGCGTGTGTCCGAACCGAGCGAGATCGACCGCGAGCGCGGCTACGTGGACGGGCTGTTCGCGCGGCTCGACGAGCTGACGGCGGAGGCCGAGCAGCGGCTCGCCGAGACCCGCCGACAGGCGGTCGGTGGCAACCACCAGAGCCGCAGCGAGCGTGACGCGTACGCGCGACTGTACGAGGACACCATCGCGACGCTCGACCGGGTCGGCGACCGCCTGGTGTTCGGTCGGCTCGAGGTCTCCGAGCCGGACGACGACGAGGACACCTTCCGCTACATCGGCCGTGTCGGCCTGCGGGACGACGAGCACCGCCCGCTCCTGCTCGACTGGCGCGTCCCCGGGGCGAGCGCCTTCTACCAGGCGACCGCGGCGCACCCGATGGGCATGCGCGCCCGCCGACACCTGACCCTCGACGGCCGCACGGTCGTCGGCGTCGAGGACGAGGTCTTCGACGCGACGCTCTACGACGACGAGCGCACGCACCTGCAGGGCGAGGGCGCGCTTCTCGCGGCGGTCACGGCGGAGCGCACCGGCCGGATGACCGACATCGTCGCGACGATCCAGGGCGAGCAGGACCGGATCATCCGCTCCCCGCTCGAGGGCGTCCTCATCGTGCAGGGCGGCCCCGGCACGGGCAAGACCGCCGTGGCGCTGCACCGCGCCGCGTACCTGCTCTACTCGCACCGCGAGCGCCTGCGCGGTTCCGGGGTGCTCATGGTCGGGCCGTCGTCGGCGTTCCTGACGTACATCGAGCAGGTGCTCCCGTCCCTCGGCGAGACGGGCGTCGTGATGGCGTCGCTCGGGTCGCTGTACCCGGGCCTGCACGCGACCACGCACGACCACGGCGACGTCGCCGCGGTGAAGGGCTCGGCGCAGATGGCCGCCCTGCTCCGCCGGGCGGTCCGCTCGCGCCAGGTCGTGCCGACCGCGTCGGTGACGCTCGACGTCGAGGGCGAGCGGCTCACCGTCCCGCCGCAGCTCGTGGCCGACGCCATGAAGCGCGCGCAGGACCGGGGGAAGCCGCACAACGTCGCCCGGGTGACGTTCAACAAGATCGCCCTCGACGCGATGACCCGACTGCTCGCCGACCAGCTCCGGGAGCGGGGCACCACGGTCGACGAAGCGGACGAGAAGGTCCTGCGCGAGGACATCCGCAGCTCGTACGACGCCCGCGTGCTGCTCAACACCGCGTGGCTGCCGCTGCCGCCGGAGAAGTTCCTCGAGGACCTCTACGCCCGGCCGAACTGGCTCGCGTCGCTCACGCCGGACTGGACCCCGGCGAAGCGCGCGCTGCTCGAACGCCCGCGCGGCTCGGGCTTCACGGTCGAGGACGTCCCGCTCCTCGATGAGGCGGCAGAGCTCCTCGGCCCGTTCGACCCGACGGGCGGGGCTGCGAAGCGCCGCGCGAAGGCGAGCCACGCCCGCGACGTCGAGAACGCGCGGCAGGCGATCGAGAACATGGGCGTCGAGGGCATCGTCACCGCGGAGCAGGTCGCCGGCTCCTTCGCCGAGGGCGGGGACCCCCGCACCACGGCCGAGCGCGCCGCCGAGGACCGCGAGTGGACCTACGGGCACATCGTGGTCGACGAGGCGCAGGAGCTCTCGCCGATGCAGTGGCGCGTGCTCGCCCGCCGCAACCCGCTCCGGTCGTTCACGATCGTCGGCGACATGGCGCAGGGGTCGTCGCCGGCCGCGGCCCGCTCGTGGGACGACGTCGTCGGCGCGCTCGCCCGTCGTCGCCGGGGTCGTGCACCGCTCGTGCCGATCGAGCACCGCATCGCCGAGCTCACCGTGAACTACCGCACGCCGCGGTCGATCGTCCAGGCCGCCGGCGCGTTCGCCGACGCCGCCGGGCTCGCCGTCACCCGGACCGAGGCGGTGCGCGACGGCGACCCGGTGGACCGCGTGTCGGTGTCCCGGGCGGTGCTGCTCGACACGGTCGCAGAACTCGTGCTGTCCGAGCGCGACCGGATCGGCTCCGGCACCGTCGGCGTGATCGTGCCCGAGGCGTCGGTGGCCGCGGTCCGGGAACGGCTCGCGGCGACGCAGGCCGACGTCCGGGGGCTCGGCTCGCCGCGTCCGGGATCGGTCACGGTGCTCACGGGTGCCGACGCGAAGGGCCTGGAGTTCGACGGCGTGCTGCTCGTCGACCCCGAGCGGGTCGGGGCCGACGCGGCACGTGCGGCCGCGGCCGTCTACGTCGCGATGACCCGACCGACCCGGCGGCTCGTGGTCGTCGACGTCACCGACTGAGGTCCCCCCGGCCTGGCCGGGCCGGTCCGGGGCGCCGGACCGGCGGTCGGGCCGCGGTCAGACCGGGTCGCCCTCGTCGCGTACCCGTGAGACGAGCGCGGCCCATGGTCCGTCGAGCTGGCTGCCCGGGATCTCGACGGTCGTCCGCGCGACCGTGACGGTCCACGTGAAGTCGTCCGGCACCGTGCGGCGACGTGCGCCCGGTGACTCGCGGGGGAGCGCGCCGACGAGTTCGTGCCACGCGTCCGGGTCGGCGCACGACTCGGTGTCGACCCGCCAGCCCCGGGTCAGGCCGGCGAGGCCACCACTGCGACGGACGACGATCTGCATGCCCCGGTTGTACGCCGTCACGACGCGGTGTGGACGCCCACCGTCCGCCAGGCGTCGCGGACCGCGGTCCACTCGGTCGACCCGGCACCGAAGCGGGCCGACGCTGCGTCGAGCGTGACGCCCGCGAAGCCCGCGAAGTCGATCCCCGCGGTGGTCGACGGCGAGGTCAGCGCGTCCCACCAGACCGCGCCCGCACCCTCCCACGCGCGACCCCCGATGGCCGTGGCGGCGAGGTAGAAGGCGTGGTTCGGGATGCCCGAGTTGACGTGCACGCCGCCGGAGTCCTCGGTGGTCTGCACGTACCCGGCCATCGTCGCCGGCTGCGGGTCCTTGCCGAGCACCGGGTCGTCGTACGCGGTCCCCGGCGCCCGCATCGAGCGGAGGGCGACCCCGTGCACCGCGTCCGTGAAGAGCCCCTCGCCGATGAGCCAGCTCGCCTGGTCGACGGTCTGCCCGGCGGTGTACTGCGCGACGAGCAAGCCGAAGACGTCCGACACCGACTCGTTGAGCGCGCCGGACTGCCCCTCGTACGTCAGGTCGGCGGTGTACTGCGTGACGCCGTGCGCGAGCTCGTGGCCGATCACGTCGAGGGCGATCGTGAAGCGGTTGAACACCTCGCCGTCACCGTCGCCGAAGACCATCCGTTGCCCGTCCCAGTACGCGTTGTCGTAGTCCTGCCCGTAGTGCACCGTGGCGTCGAGGGGGAGTCCCGCGCCGTCGACCGAGGCCCGCCCGAACACGTCGAGCCAGAAGGCGTGCGTCGCGCCGAGGCCCGCGTACGCCTCGTCCGTGGCGGCGTCGCCGGCACCGTCGACCGCTCGCCGCAGCGGACGATCGCCGACGCGGCCGGTGGCACGACCCTGCCCGGACGGGTGGTCCGCCGCGAGGGCGAGCCGGACACCGGCGACGCCGCCACGGACGAGGCGTACGCGGGCCTCGGCGCGACGCACGCCTTCTGGCTCGACGTGTTCGGGCGGGCCTCGGTCGACGGCGCGGGACTCCCCCTCGACGCCACGGTGCACTACGGGCAGGACTACGACAACGCGTACTGGGACGGGCAACGGATGGTCTTCGGCGACGGTGACGGCGAGGTGTTCAACCGCTTCACGATCGCCCTCGACGTGATCGGCCACGAGCTCGCGCACGGCGTCACGCAGTACACCGCCGACCTGACGTACGAGGGGCAGTCCGGCGCGCTCAACGAGTCGGTGTCGGACGTCTTCGGCTTGCTCGTCGCGCAGTACACCGCCGGGCAGACCGTCGACCAGGCGAGCTGGCTCATCGGCGAGGGGCTCTTCACGGACGCGGT
>NZ_CP054593.1:2597969-2681999 GCF_013347165.1 Curtobacterium sp. Csp2 | reverse complement strand
CCATCGATGTGACTCGCGCACACCAGCCTGCCGGACCCGACCGGCCGGACGGGCTAGCCTCGGACGGGTGACCGGCAACGAAGCACCACGAACCCGCACCGAGACCGACTCCCTGGGGTCCCGCGAGGTCCCCGCCGACGCCTACTGGGGCATCAACACCCTGCGGGCGAAGGAGAACTTCCCGATCACCTCGGTGCCGATCGCGGTGTACCCGGACCTGGTCGAGGCGCTCGCGACCGTCAAGCAGGCGGCCGCCCGGGCGAACAAGGCGATCGGCGTGCTCGACGCGGAGCGTGCGGACGCGATCGACCGGGCCGCACAGGAGGTCCGCGACGGTGCCCTGCGTGACCAGTTCGTCGTCGACATCGTCCAGGGCGGTGCCGGGACCTCGACGAACATGAACACGAACGAGGTGCTCGCGAACCGGGCCCTCGAGCTCCTCGGCCGCGAGAAGGGCGACTACGGGTACCTGCACCCGATCGACCACGTCAACCGCAGCCAGTCGACGAACGACACCTACCCGACGAGCATCAAGCTCGCGATGATCCTCGGCGTGCAGCGACTCGTCGAGCAGCTCACCCTGCTGTCCGACGCGTTCGCCGAGCGCGGTCACGCGTTCGCCGACGTCCTGAAGATCGGGCGCACGCAGCTGCAGGACGCCGTGCCGATGACCCTCGGGCAGGAGTTCACCGGCTTCGCGCACACCATCCAGGAGGACGTGCTCCTGCTGCGCACCGTGATGCCGCTGCTCGCGGAGACGAACCTGGGGGCGACGGCGATCGGCACGGGCATCACCGCGGACCCGCAGTACCGGGACGAGGTGCGCCGGCAGCTCCAGGTCGCGAGCGGGCTGGACATCGTGACGGCCCCGGACCTCATCGAGGCGACGAGCGACGCCGGGGCGTTCATGACGCTGTCCGGCACCGTGAAGCGCAGCGCCGCCAAGCTCTCGAAGATCTGCAACGACCTGCGGCTGCTCGCCTCGGGTCCGCAGGCCGGCCTGGGCGAGATCACGCTCCCGGCACGCCAGGCGGGGTCGTCGATCATGCCCGGCAAGGTCAACCCGGTCATCCCCGAGGTCGTGAACCAGATCGCGTTCGCCGTCGCCGGGGCGGACACCACCGTGACGATGGCGGCAGAGGGCGGGCAGCTGCAGCTCAACGCCTTCGAACCGATCATCGCGCACTCGATCCTGCAGTCGCTGCAGTGGATGGCGAGCGGGTGCGCGACGCTCCGGATCAACTGCGTCATCGGGATCCAGGCGAACGAGGCGAAGCTCGCGGCGCAGGTCGACACGAACGTCGGCGTCGTCACCGCGCTGACGCCGTACATCGGGTACGCGGCGGCGGCGTCGATCGCGCACACGGCGCTGACCACCTCGACGCCGATCGCGACGCTCGTCACCGCGGCGGGGCTGATGGACGAGGACCAGGTCCAGCGCGTCCTGAGCCCGGCGCGCCTGTCGGGCATCGAGCTGGCCACCGGCGCCATCCCGGTCATCACCGAGGAGATGTTGGACGCCGAGGCCGCCCGGGTGCACCGCGAGCGCTGAGCCTGGCCTGGCCTGGCCCGTCTCCGGGCCCCGGACTACGGCAGGGGACGCTCGCCGGCCCGGACCTGCCGGGACATCGCCCGCAGGTGCTCGGCGACCGGGTCGGGCTCGTCGTCCTCGGCCGCCCGCTCGAGCGCCGCGGTCCGGACGTCCTGGGCGGCCCGGATGTCCTGGTCCCGCCACCGGGCGAGCGTGAAGTTCCGCGTGACGTCCCGGAGCGGCAGCCGGATCGACTCGTCCGCCTCGATGCCGGCGAGCAGCTGACGCATCCGGATCACCTCGGAGTCGAGCTCCCCGCCGACGACGAGCACGAAGTTCGAGATGTACAGGTAGACGAGCAGCAGGATCGCGCCACCGAGCCACCCGTACGCCCGGTTCCCACCCCCGCCGATGGTCTCGACGTAGACCGAGAAGCCCAGGGTCGCGAGCGCCCACGTCACGATCGCGAACCCGGCGCCGGCGGACACCCAGCGCAGCTGCGGCGTCTTCACGTTCGGCGTCGCGTAGTACAGCACCGCGACCATCACGACGAGGTCGACCGCGAGGACCGGCCACTTCGCCACGTTCCACACGTCGTCGATCCAGGGCGCCCACCCGAGCTGCCGGATGATCGCCGCGGAGATCGTGGGGGTGCCGAGCAGGATGACGATCGCGATCGCCCCGCCGACCATCACGAGCAGCGTGACGAGGAGCATCATCGACCGGAACTTCCAGATCCGCCGCCCCTCCTCGACCTCGTACGCGGTGTTCATCGCCCGGCCGAACGCGGTCGCGTACCCGGACAGCGACCACAGCGTCAGCACGACCCCGATCGAGAAGCCGAGCCACGGGTTGTCGAGCGTCAACAGCTGCCGGAGCGGTCCCTCGAGGTGCTGCGCGGTTTCCGGACGAACGATGAACCCGAGCACCTGCACGACGTCGGTCAGGCTGTCACCCTGCCGGTCCACGACGGACAGTGCGGACACCACCGCGAGGGCGGTCGGGAACACCGTCAGCAGGGCGAAGAACGTCAGCGAGGCGGCGGCGTCCACGACGCGGTGCCGGATCACGGAGTGGTAGGTGCGCCGGACGACCGCGCGGACCCCGGTCCGCTGCAGGTCGCGCGAGGCGCTGTCGGGCATGCGATGTACGGTACCCGACCCCGTACCGGCCTGGAGGATCGTGGCGACCCCGCCACGCGCCTCCCGTCCGTCCCCTGGTCGCACCGCGGGCGGCGCCCTCAGTTCGCGTGCGGGTCCAGCGCGTCGTAGCGGCGGAAGGACGGCACGAGCCGGAGCAGCAGCGCGACCAAGCCGATGATGAGCACGCCGCCGACGACCGGCGGGTACGCGATCCCTGCCGCGACGACCAGTCCGGCGTACAGGTCACCGAGCCGCGGACCACCGGTGACGACCACGATGAAGATGCCCTGCAGACGGCCGCGCATCCCGTCCGGCGACGCCGCCTGCAGGATCGTGTTGCGGAAGACCGAGCTGACGTTGTCCGCCCCGCCCGCCAGCGCCAGGAACAGCGCGGCCAGCCCGAGCGCCGGCAGGATCTCGACGCCGAACGCCTCGCCCGACCGGCCGCCGAGCTCGTGCGCCAGCGCGATCACCACGCCGAACGCGGCGATCGCGCCGCCGTAGGCCGTGATCGCCCAACCGACGGCCTCGCCCTGGCGGCGTACGTGCCCGAGCGGGCCGGAGAACACGCTCGACAGCAACGCGCCGACGGCGTACGCGGCGGTGAGCGTGCCGACCGTGATCGACCCGCCGCCGATGACGAGCGCGCCGATCGCGGGGAAGAGCACGCGAGGCTGCCCGAACGTCATCGCGACGATGTCGAGCACGAACGTCATGGTGATGTTGCGGGAGCGTCGGAGGAACCGCGCACCCTCGATCAGCGAGCCGAGCCCGGGCTTCAAGGCACCGTGCTCCGCCGCCATCCGGGGAAGCGTGAAGACCCCGAGGAACGCGAACGTGAACAGGACGACGTCGATCGTGTACGTGGGGGCGAACCCGACGCTCGCGATCAGCACGCCGGCGATCGCGGGCCCGACGGTGACCTGGAAGCCGGACGCGATGCCGCCGAGGGCGCTCGCCGCGGGGAGCAGGTCGGTACCGACGAGCCGCGGGACGATCGCGGACCGGGACGCGTTGCTGACCGTGGCCGCGACGGCGTTCACGGTCGCGAGGACGTAGAGGAGTGCGACGCTGTGCAGTCCGAGCCAGGCGTGCGTCGCGATGAGGGCGACCGCGGCCCACGCGACGATCGCGGACACCAGGGCGACGAGCCGCCGGTCGAACGCGTCCGCGAGCATGCCGCCGTAGAGTCCCGCGACGATCATCGGGACGAGGGCGATGACGCCGACGAGGGCCACCGCGAAGGTGGAGTGGGTGATCTCGTAGACCTCGAGCCCGACCGCGACGGTGGTCATCTGCGTGCCGATGCCGGCGATCGCCGTGCCGGCCCACAGCCGCGCGAACGCGGGGGAGCGGCGGAGCGGGGTGAGGTCGGCGAGCAGGCGGCGGCGCGGAGCGGTGTCGGATCGTGTCACGGTGGAACCATTCTGCGGCCTCGGCGGGCTGGACGGCGATGCCCGCGCGAACTGGTTGACTGGCCGGCATGACTGACCTGAACAGCAAGCCCGAGTTCGACGCCCCCGAGGGCCCGGCCCCCACCGAGCTCGTGATCACCGACATCGTCGAGGGCTCCGGCGACGAGGCCACCGCGGGCTCGACCGTCAAGGTGCACTACGCCGGCGTCGGGTACGAGACCGGCGAGGAGTTCGACAGCTCCTGGAACCGCGGCGAGCCCATCGACTTCCCGCTCGCGGCGCTCGTGCGCGGCTGGCAGGAGGGCATCCCCGGCATGAAGGTCGGCGGTCGCCGCAAGCTCGTCGTCCCGCCGGAGCTCGCCTACGGCCCTGCCGGTGGCGGCCACTTCCTGTCCGGCAAGACCCTGATCTTCGTGATCGACCTGCTCGGGGTCCGCTGATGCAGGTCGGCGCCCCGACGATCGAGCTGAACGACGGCCACCGTCTCCCGGAGCTCGGTCTCGGCACGTACGGACTGAACGGCGACGAGGGCGCCGCCGCGGTGGGCGCGGCGATCGCGGGCGGCTACCGGCTGCTCGACACCGCGCTGAACTACGGCAACGAGGACGCCGTCGGTCGCGCCGTCCGGGACGCCGAGGTCGACCGCGAGGACATCGTGGTCACCTCGAAGCTCCCCGGACGGCACCACGGGTACGACGAGGCGCACCGCTCGGTGGACGAGACGCTCGCGAACCTGGGCCTCGAGCGGGTGGACCTGTACCTGATCCACTGGCCGAACCCGTCCGTCGACAAGTTCGTCGAGACGTGGAAGGCGTTCGTCGACCTGCGGGACAGCGGCAAGGTCCGCTCGATCGGTGTCTCGAACTTCACGCCGGAGCACCTGACGCGCATCATCGACGCCACGGGTGTGGCCCCGGCCGTCAACCAGGTCGAGCTGCACCCGTACTTCCCGCAGGCGGCGCTCCGGAAGGTGCACGCCGACCACGGGATCGTCACGGAGAGCTGGAGCCCGCTCGCGAAGCGGTCCGAGCTGCTCACCGAGCGCCCGGTCACCGACGCGGCCGCGGCGCACGGGGTCACCCCTGGTCAGGTCGTGCTCCGCTGGCACGTCCAGCTCGGCGCGGTACCGGTGCCGAAGTCGGGCGACGCCGACCGGCAGCGCGAGAACCTCGACGTCTTCGGCTTCGCGCTGACCGACGACGAGGTCGCCGCGATCTCCGGCCTCGAGCGCGGGCGCCTGTGGGACGGCGACCCGGACACGCACGAGGAGATGTAGCGCTGACGCGCTGACGGACGGGAGGCACGTGGCGGGNCCGCCACGTGCCTCCCGTCCGTCACCGGTCCGGACCGCTGCTGCGCGGCACGGAGTGTCGGTCCGGCGGGACTACACTGGACACCCCTGTTTCCCGAAGGGTGGCGTGTGTCCGAACCGAGCGAGATCGACCGCGAGCGCGGCTACGTGGACGGGCTGTTCGCGCGGCTCGACGAGCTGACGGCGGAGGCCGAGCAGCGGCTCGCCGAGACCCGCCGACAGGCGGTCGGTGGCAACCACCAGAGCCGCAGCGAGCGTGACGCGTACGCGCGACTGTACGAGGACACCATCGCGACGCTCGACCGGGTCGGCGACCGCCTGGTGTTCGGTCGGCTCGAGGTCTCCGAGCCGGACGACGACGAGGACACCTTCCGCTACATCGGCCGTGTCGGCCTGCGGGACGACGAGCACCGCCCGCTCCTGCTCGACTGGCGCGTCCCCGGGGCGAGCGCCTTCTACCAGGCGACCGCGGCGCACCCGATGGGCATGCGCGCCCGCCGACACCTGACCCTCGACGGCCGCACGGTCGTCGGCGTCGAGGACGAGGTCTTCGACGCGACGCTCTACGACGACGAGCGCACGCACCTGCAGGGCGAGGGCGCGCTTCTCGCGGCGGTCACGGCGGAGCGCACCGGCCGGATGACCGACATCGTCGCGACGATCCAGGGCGAGCAGGACCGGATCATCCGCTCCCCGCTCGAGGGCGTCCTCATCGTGCAGGGCGGCCCCGGCACGGGCAAGACCGCCGTGGCGCTGCACCGCGCCGCGTACCTGCTCTACTCGCACCGCGAGCGCCTGCGCGGTTCCGGGGTGCTCATGGTCGGGCCGTCGTCGGCGTTCCTGACGTACATCGAGCAGGTGCTCCCGTCCCTCGGCGAGACGGGCGTCGTGATGGCGTCGCTCGGGTCGCTGTACCCGGGCCTGCACGCGACCACGCACGACCACGGCGACGTCGCCGCGGTGAAGGGCTCGGCGCAGATGGCCGCCCTGCTCCGCCGGGCGGTCCGCTCGCGCCAGGTCGTGCCGACCGCGTCGGTGACGCTCGACGTCGAGGGCGAGCGGCTCACCGTCCCGCCGCAGCTCGTGGCCGACGCCATGAAGCGCGCGCAGGACCGGGGGAAGCCGCACAACGTCGCCCGGGTGACGTTCAACAAGATCGCCCTCGACGCGATGACCCGACTGCTCGCCGACCAGCTCCGGGAGCGGGGCACCACGGTCGACGAAGCGGACGAGAAGGTCCTGCGCGAGGACATCCGCAGCTCGTACGACGCCCGCGTGCTGCTCAACACCGCGTGGCTGCCGCTGCCGCCGGAGAAGTTCCTCGAGGACCTCTACGCCCGGCCGAACTGGCTCGCGTCGCTCACGCCGGACTGGACCCCGGCGAAGCGCGCGCTGCTCGAACGCCCGCGCGGCTCGGGCTTCACGGTCGAGGACGTCCCGCTCCTCGATGAGGCGGCAGAGCTCCTCGGCCCGTTCGACCCGACGGGCGGGGCTGCGAAGCGCCGCGCGAAGGCGAGCCACGCCCGCGACGTCGAGAACGCGCGGCAGGCGATCGAGAACATGGGCGTCGAGGGCATCGTCACCGCGGAGCAGGTCGCCGGCTCCTTCGCCGAGGGCGGGGACCCCCGCACCACGGCCGAGCGCGCCGCCGAGGACCGCGAGTGGACCTACGGGCACATCGTGGTCGACGAGGCGCAGGAGCTCTCGCCGATGCAGTGGCGCGTGCTCGCCCGCCGCAACCCGCTCCGGTCGTTCACGATCGTCGGCGACATGGCGCAGGGGTCGTCGCCGGCCGCGGCCCGCTCGTGGGACGACGTCGTCGGCGCGCTCGCCCGTCGTCGCCGGGGTCGTGCACCGCTCGTGCCGATCGAGCACCGCATCGCCGAGCTCACCGTGAACTACCGCACGCCGCGGTCGATCGTCCAGGCCGCCGGCGCGTTCGCCGACGCCGCCGGGCTCGCCGTCACCCGGACCGAGGCGGTGCGCGACGGCGACCCGGTGGACCGCGTGTCGGTGTCCCGGGCGGTGCTGCTCGACACGGTCGCAGAACTCGTGCTGTCCGAGCGCGACCGGATCGGCTCCGGCACCGTCGGCGTGATCGTGCCCGAGGCGTCGGTGGCCGCGGTCCGGGAACGGCTCGCGGCGACGCAGGCCGACGTCCGGGGGCTCGGCTCGCCGCGTCCGGGATCGGTCACGGTGCTCACGGGTGCCGACGCGAAGGGCCTGGAGTTCGACGGCGTGCTGCTCGTCGACCCCGAGCGGGTCGGGGCCGACGCGGCACGTGCGGCCGCGGCCGTCTACGTCGCGATGACCCGACCGACCCGGCGGCTCGTGGTCGTCGACGTCACCGACTGAGGTCCCCCCGGCCTGGCCGGGCCGGTCCGGGGCGCCGGACCGGCGGTCGGGCCGCGGTCAGACCGGGTCGCCCTCGTCGCGTACCCGTGAGACGAGCGCGGCCCATGGTCCGTCGAGCTGGCTGCCCGGGATCTCGACGGTCGTCCGCGCGACCGTGACGGTCCACGTGAAGTCGTCCGGCACCGTGCGGCGACGTGCGCCCGGTGACTCGCGGGGGAGCGCGCCGACGAGTTCGTGCCACGCGTCCGGGTCGGCGCACGACTCGGTGTCGACCCGCCAGCCCCGGGTCAGGCCGGCGAGGCCACCACTGCGACGGACGACGATCTGCATGCCCCGGTTGTACGCCGTCACGACGCGGTGTGGACGCCCACCGTCCGCCAGGCGTCGCGGACCGCGGTCCACTCGGTCGACCCGGCACCGAAGCGGGCCGACGCTGCGTCGAGCGTGACGCCCGCGAAGCCCGCGAAGTCGATCCCCGCGGTGGTCGACGGCGAGGTCAGCGCGTCCCACCAGACCGCGCCCGCACCCTCCCACGCGCGACCCCCGATGGCCGTGGCGGCGAGGTAGAAGGCGTGGTTCGGGATGCCCGAGTTGACGTGCACGCCGCCGGAGTCCTCGGTGGTCTGCACGTACCCGGCCATCGTCGCCGGCTGCGGGTCCTTGCCGAGCACCGGGTCGTCGTACGCGGTCCCCGGCGCCCGCATCGAGCGGAGGGCGACCCCGTGCACCGCGTCCGTGAAGAGCCCCTCGCCGATGAGCCAGCTCGCCTGGTCGACGGTCTGCCCGGCGGTGTACTGCGCGACGAGCAAGCCGAAGACGTCCGACACCGACTCGTTGAGCGCGCCGGACTGCCCCTCGTACGTCAGGTCGGCGGTGTACTGCGTGACGCCGTGCGCGAGCTCGTGGCCGATCACGTCGAGGGCGATCGTGAAGCGGTTGAACACCTCGCCGTCACCGTCGCCGAAGACCATCCGTTGCCCGTCCCAGTACGCGTTGTCGTAGTCCTGCCCGTAGTGCACCGTGGCGTCGAGGGGGAGTCCCGCGCCGTCGACCGAGGCCCGCCCGAACACGTCGAGCCAGAAGGCGTGCGTCGCGCCGAGGCCCGCGTACGCCTCGTCCGTGGCGGCGTCGCCGGTGTCCGGCTCGCCCTCGCGGCGGACCACCCGTCCGGGCAGGGTCGTGCCACCGGCCGCGTCGGCGATCGTCCGCTGCGGCGAGCGGTCGACGGTGCCGGCGACGCCCTGCGGGCGGACGCGGTGCTCCCGCTTCGGGGCCGCGACCGCGGTCATCTCGCCCAGGGCCGTCCGGGCGGCCGCGGCGGCGCGGGGGTGCTCGGCGGCGTCGGCGACGGCGCGGAGCAGGTAGGGCGGGACGACGGAGCGGATGCGGTCGGGCGCGGTCATGGCGTCATGCAACCACCGACCCCCGACCGGTGGCCGACGGGACTCAGTCCTGCTTGCGGTTCTCGACCAGTGCGAGCGCGTACGACTCCCACCACTGTCCGGCCGGTGGTCCGCCGTGGCAGGTGCCGTCGCTCAGGCCGGGGGTCTTCACCCAGAGCAGAGCGTCGAGCCGCGTCGTGCCGCCGGTGACGTGCGGCGCCTGCCCGAGTCCGGCGCCCGGCGGGTTGCACCACGTGCCCTTCCAGCCCTGACCGTTGCGCGAGACGTCGATGACGAAGTGCGGGTCGTCCCCGATCGCGTCGGCGAGCCGGTCCGCGTACGCACGTTCCTGGTCGACGCGGTAGAAGTTCGAGACGTTCGTGGCGAACCCCTGCACCCGGTCCACCCCCGCCTGCCGGAGCCACCCCGCCATCGTCGCGACGGGGACGCGGTTCTCGTTGCCGCCGTCCAGGTACACCGTGAGGCCGTGTCCGGTCAGCTCGTCGACGGCCTTCCGCAGCAGGTGCAGCCGGTCCTCGCCGAGCCGCTTGCACACGTGGATCTGCGCGATCGAGTCGGGTTCGACGAGCACCACGGCATGCGATCCGGCCATCGCCCGCACGGCCGAGCGCACCCACGGCAGGTAGTCGCGCTCGGTCGTCCCGCCGGCGGAGTAGCTGCCGCAGTCGCGGTCGGGGATCGCGTACAGGACGAACACCGGTGTCCGGTCCTGCTGCTCGGCGTCCCGTACGACACGACGGACGACCTGGCGGGTGGCGTCCTGCGACGGGTCGGTCAGCCAGGTCGCGACGGGCTGGTCCGCGATGACGTCGAGCCGGGACGCGGTGGTGGTGTCGCCGGCGGCCCGGGCGTCCGACTCCCGGCGCAGCGCCTGGTTGTCGGTCGCGGGCTGCTGGGCGAGGCCACCGGGGAAGGCCTGTGCCGCCGTGCGTCGGTCGGTCACGTCCCGGCCGTCCTGGTGATAGCCCGCGGGGAGCACGAGGAGGAGCGTCGTGACGAGGGCCGCGACCACGACGGCGGCGCCCCCGATCCACGTCCACTGGCGCCGACCGGCACCCCGGCGGCTGCGGTTCCCCTGCTCCGGCATGCGCCCATGCTGGCAGGTCCGGCCCGCTCCGGGGAACCGCGACCCGGCGTCCGCCCAGCCGGCCCGCCGGGATCTGCCAGCCGCGTGCACCGATACTGACCGGATGTTCCGGAAGACCCTGCTCCTCGCCGTCACCGTCGGCTACGCCTGGGTGATCTGGCGGATGACCCTCACCCCGCAGGTCTTCACGCACGCCCAGAGCGAGCTCGTCCTGCACGCAATCGCCTGGCTCCAGCAGTTGCCGCACGGCGCCTGGTTCGGCTACGACCGCGTCGAGTTCCTCGCGAACATCGCGATGTTCGTGCCGGTCGGGATGCTCGCGGCGCTGTGGTTGCCCCGCCGGTGGTGGTTGCTCGGCGCCGTCGTCGGCGTCGGCCTGTCCGTCGGCATCGAGGCAGCGCAGGCCGCCTGGCTGCCCTACCGCGTCGCGGACCCGCGGGACGTCCTGTCGAACGGCCTCGGTGGCCTGCTCGGCGCGACGCTCGTCGGACTCGTCCGGAGCCTGATGCCGGCCCCGCGCCGCCGCCGCCTGCGTGCCCGCACGGCCTGATCTCTGGTAGTCTCGTCCGGTTGCCGTCGAACGGCCGCGGACAAAGAGCGCTCGTGCATCAGGCACGGGCACCGCGCAACGACAGTTCTCGTTCAGAGGACAGGGAAGGGGATCATCCATGGCACTTGACGCGAAGGTCAAGCAGGAGATCATCGAAGAGTACGCGACCCACCCGGGCGACACCGGATCCCCCGAGGTCCAGGTCGCCGTTCTGACGCGTCGCATCAACGACCTGAACGAGCACCTCAAGGAGCACAAGCACGACCACCACTCGCGTCGTGGTCTGCTGCTCATGGTCGGCCAGCGTCGCCGCCTCCTCGGGTACCTCTCCGACGTCGACATCAGCCGCTACCGTGCGCTCATCGAGCGCCTCGGCCTGCGCCGATAAGGTCAGCGCCGCTGGTCGTCTCGCAGACACTGCTCGACCGAAGGCCCCGGTCCTCCTCGTGAGGACCGGGGCCTTCTCCGTTCCGGCGCACGACGGCGGGGAATGGTTGCGCCCGTCCGCCGGTTCGGTACGATGTTCATGCAAACGCATCGAAAGTCGGGAATCGCCATGACCACCATCGCCGTCGTCTCCGCCGGGCTCTCCGAGCCCAGCTCCACCCGCCTGCTCGCGGATCGCCTCGCCGGGTCGGCCGTCGCCGCGATCACGGCGGATCGGCCGGGAGGCTCGGTGGACGTCCGCCACGTCGAGTTGCGTCCGATCGCCCACGAGATCGTCGACGCGATGCTCACGGGGTTCGCGGCGCCGGGGCTCGCGGCCGCGCAGGCGACGGTCCTCGAGGCCGACGCCGTCGTGTTCGTCACACCGGTCTTCACCGCCGGGGTCAGCGGCCTGGCGAAGTCCTTCCTCGACGTGCTCGACAAGGACGCGATGACCGACGTGCCGGTGCTGCTCGCCGCCACGGGTGGCACGGCGCGCCACTCGCTCGCGATCGACCACGCGCTCCGTCCGGTCTTCGCGTACCTCCGCGCCGCGGTCGTGCCGACGGGCGTCTTCGCCGCGACCGACGACTGGGGGAGCCCGGAGGACGCGGCCGCCCTGGACGCACGCATCCGCCGGGCCGGGGTCGACCTGGCCTGGGCGATCCGATCCTCCCGGCGGACCCCGCAGCGGACCGACGCCCTTCCCGAGACGGTGGACTTCGCGTCGCTGCTCGGCGGACTCGGTCACTGACGCGCTCTTAGGGTCCTCATCGGATCCGCGGGGTGCGGCCGCAGCGCACGCACCGGGGACACCCGGGCCGGTCCGCGAGGCTCGTCGTGACGACGAGGAGGACCCATGGACGGCAACCGCAGGAACGGGCGACGCACCACCAGCGCGATCGTGAGCACGGCGGGACTGGTGGTCGCCGGGCTCACCGGCGCCGGGGTGTGGATCGGACACGAGGCCACGACCACGACCGGCACGAGCGCGACGGACTCCAGCACGACGAGCACGACCACGTCCGGTTCGAGCACGACGGACACGAGCACGTCCGGCTCGAGCACCACGGACTCGGGCAGCACCAGCTCGAGCGGCACCGGCACCGGCACCTCGGACCACGGCGTCTCGCAGGGGACCACCGGCGGGTCCGGCGCCTCCGACGCGACGACGACGGGATCGTGACCGTGCGCGCCGCCGCCGAGTGGGACCTCTGGACCACCACCGCCCGGGTCGTGCTCGACCGCCGGGACCGTCGGCACCTCGCCGCAGCCGAGGCCTGCGTGCGCGAGGTGACCGCAGCGGTCGACGCCGCGTGCACTCGGTTCCGCGCCGACTCCGAGCTCGTCGCCCGCGCCGACGCACTCGTCCGCGGCACCGAGGTCTCCCCACTCCTCGCGTCGCTCGTGCACCAGGCCGTCGACGCCGCGCGCCTGACGGACGGCGACGTCGACCCGACGCTCGGCCGCCGGATGGTGCGCCTGGGCTACGACGCCGCGTTCGTCGACGGTGCCCTCGTGACCGACGGGTCCGACCCCGAGGCATCGCCGGAGCTGCTCGCCAGGGCGTTCGACGACCGTCCGGCGTGGCAGCGGATCCTGCTCTCCGGCACGTTCCTGCGCGTCCCCGAGGGCGTCACGCTCGACCTCGGCGCGACCGCGAAGGCCGCCGCGGCGGACATGGCTGCGGCGAGCATCACGGCCCGCCTGGGCATCGGTGCACTGGTCTCGCTCGGCGGCGACGTCGCCACCGCCGGCCCGGACCCGTCCGGCGGCTGGCAGGTGCGGGTGCAGGACCTCGACGACGATCCCGTGGACCACGTGCGGATCGCCGCCGGCTGGTCCGTCGCGACGTCGAGCACGCAGAAGCGACGCTGGGAGCAGGACGGTCGGGCGCGGCACCACATCCTCGACCCGCGGTGGGGTCTGCCCGCCGAACCGGTCTGGCGCTCCGTGACGGTCGTGGCACCGTCCTGCGTGACGGCGAACTCGATGACGACCGCCGCCGTGGTGCGGGGGTACGCCGCCGTCGACTGGCTGCGGCAGAACGGGCGGGCGGCGCGGCTGGTCGCTGCCGACGGCTCGGTCGTGCGCCTCGGCGGCTGGCCGGCGGAGGACGCGGCCGCCGCCTGACCGGCCCGACGCTGCGTCACGCGAGCGCGCACCCGCGTCGCGGCGTCACCCGAGCCGGCACGAGCGGCGCGGCGTCACCCGAGCGCGCACGAGCGGCGTCGTCGGGCCGCGCACCCGCTCAGTACCAGTGCGGGTTCTCGCTCATCTCGTGGTTCCACGCGGCACAGGGCGAGCCGTACGCGTCGTGGATGTAGGCCAGGCCCCAGTTGATCTGCGTCGCCGCGTTCGTCCGCCAGTCCGCACCGGCCACGCCCATCTTGCTCGCCGGCAGGGACTGCGGGATGCCGTACGCCCCGCTCGACACGTTCAGGGCGTTCGCGCGCCACCCGGACTCCTGCGTCCAGAGCGACACCAGGCACGAGAACTGGTCCGAGCCCCACCCGTACGCCCCGATGGCGCTGCGGGCGTAGGCCTGGGCGCCGGCCGGGTCGACCACGACGCCGTCCGTGCTCGGGTACGCGTTGCCGGAGGACGCCGCGCCCGAGCTCCCCGGGGTCGCCTGCGCCTGCGCCTGCGCCGCCGCTGCTGCCTGCGCCGCGCGTGCCTGCGCCGCCGCCTGTGCGGCCACCGCCTGCCCGACGGCGTACTGCTGCTCGGTCGCCGCGGTCGTGTCCTTCAGCGAGGCGAGCTGCGCGTAGAGCTCGTCGCTGTGCTGCTGGGTGCTCGACACCGCCTGCGCCGCGGTCTTCGACGCCGCCGCGGCCGCGTCGGACTTCCGCTCGGCAGCCGACGCGAGCGACGCCCGCTCGTCCTCGGCGCGGGTCGCCTGCTCGTGCAGCGACGACGCGGTGTGGGCGGCGACCGAGGCGTCGTCGAGGACGTCCGTCCACGTGCCCGTCAGCTGGTCGAGCGCGCCGAGCTGGTAGAGCAGGTCGTCCGGGTCCTTCGCGGTCGCGATCCGGGTGGCCATCGCGTTCTCGCTGCCGTCCCGGTACAGGCTCGCGGCGAGCTGCCCGGCGCGGGCCTGGGCGCGGTCGGCCGTCTGCTGCGCGTCGTCGGCCTGGGCCTGGAGGCTCGTGGCGGCCTGGGTGGCGGCGCTGAGGTCCGCCTCGGCGGCGTCCGCGGCGGCCGACGCGTCGAGCGCGGTCTGCGACTTGGCGGCGGCGTCGGCCTGGGCGGCGTGCAGGGCGTCCTGCACGGTGCCGATCTCAGCCTGCTTCGCCTGCTCGTTGCCCTTCGCGGCCTGCACGTCCGCCCACGTGGGGTAGTCGGTGGCGCTCGCGGGCGCGGCGGTCATGGCGGGCACGACGAGCGCGCCGACGACCACGGCGGCCGCGACGAGCACGCTCCGGGACGGAGAGAGACGCATGGCGGCAGGCTAGCGGGGACACGCCCGTGTCACGGGCGCCTCGCCGCGCTGCGCCTGAGGGCTGGTAAAGTCCTCACCGTCCGGGGACCGTTCCCCGGGCGTCACGCTCAGTCGTGGCACACAACACTGCGCAGACCCGGCACGGAGCTGGTCATCGGTGGTGGCTCGCGGGCCGTTCGGAGTCCCGAGTGCTTCTACTGCTGGCCAGACATGCGTCCCGACCCCCTCGGCGCGCACGCACCGTCGGGTGCCGTCGCCCCGGTCTGCCGAACACGTCAAGGAGGCACCCTTTTGGAGGGTCCCGAGATCAAGTTCGCCGAGGCCGTCATCGACAACGGCAAGTTCGGCAAGCGCGTCGTCCGGTTCGAGACCGGCCGCCTCGCACAGCAGGCGCAGGGCGCGGTCGCCGCGTACCTCGACGAGGAGACCATGCTCCTCTCGGCCACCAGCGCCGGCAAGCACCCGCGGGAGGGCTTCGACTTCTTCCCGCTGACCGTCGACGTCGAGGAGCGCTCGTACGCCGCCGGCAAGATCCCCGGTTCGTTCTTCCGATCAGTGGGTCGCGTTCCCGAAGGCGTCGCAGCTCGCCGAGGCCGTCTTCGACCTCACGGTCGCCGGCCGCGTCGTCACCGACGACCAGGGCAACGAGGACGTCGCGATCATGATGGTCGAGGCCGAGGCCACCGAGCACAGCTGGGACCTCATCCAGGGCGGCGCGACCAAGCCGGACGAGGCCGTCGTCGCGCAGGGCCTCGAGGCGGCGAAGCCGTTCCTCAAGGTCCTCGTCGAGGCGCAGGCGAAGATGGCCGCCCAGTCGGCCAAGGAGATCCAGGACTACCCGGTCTTCCCGCCGTACGCCCCCGAGGTCTACGACGCGGTCGAGGCCCTCGCGCTCGACGAGCTCAAGGGCGTCTACCAGATCGCTGGCAAGCTCGAGCGTCAGGACAAGGACGACGCCCTCAAGGCGAAGGTCAAGGAGGCCATCGCGGCCAAGGTCGAGGCCGGGGAGCTCCCCGAGTCCGCCAACGGCCAGGTCAGCGGCGCCTACAAGTCGGTCACGAAGAAGGTCGTCCGCGGCCGCATCCTGACCGAGCAGGTCCGCATGGACGGCCGCGGCCTCGCCGACATCCGTCCGCTCGACGCCGAGGTCGCCGTGATCCCGCGCGTCCACGGTTCCGCGATCTTCCAGCGCGGTGAGACGCAGATCCTCGGCGTCACCACGCTGAACATGCTCAAGATGGAGCAGCAGATCGACTCGCTGTCGCCCGTCACGAAGAAGCGCTACCTGCACCACTACAACTTCCCGCCCTACTCGACCGGTGAGACCGGCCGTGTGGGTTCGCCGAAGCGTCGCGAGATCGGGCACGGGTTCCTCGCCGAGCGCGCCCTCGTGCCGGTGCTGCCGTCGCGCGAGGAGTTCCCCTACGCCATCCGTCAGGTGTCCGAGGCCCTCGGCTCCAACGGTTCGACGTCGATGGGGTCCGTCTGCGCCTCGACCCTGTCGCTCCTCAACGCCGGTGTGCCCCTCAAGGCCCCGGTCGCGGGCATCGCGATGGGCCTCGTCTCCGACACCGTCGACGGCCAGACCCGCTACGCGGCGCTGACCGACATCCTCGGTGCCGAGGACGCCCTCGGTGACATGGACTTCAAGGTCGCCGGCACGTCCGACTTCGTCACGGCGATCCAGCTCGACACGAAGCTCGACGGTATCCCCTCGTCGGTCCTCGACGCCGCGCTCAAGCAGGCCAAGGAAGCGCGCTCCGCGATCCTCGGCGTGCTGACCGAGGCGATCGACGCCCCCGACGAGATGGCCGACACCGCCCCGCGCGTCATCTCGGTGCAGATCCCCGTCGACAAGATCGGCGAGCTGATCGGCCCGAAGGGCAAGACGATCAACGGCATCCAGGACGAGACCGGTGCCGACATCTCGATCGAGGACGACGGCACCGTCTACATCGGCGCCGTCGACGGTCCCTCGGCCGAGGCCGCCCGTGCGCAGGTCAACGCGATCGCGAACCCGACGAACCCGGAGATCGGGGACCAGTTCCTCGGCACGGTCGTCAAGATCGCGACCTTCGGTGCCTTCGTGTCGCTGCTCCCGGGCCGCGACGGGCTGCTGCACGTCTCCGAGGTCCGCAAGCTCGCCGGTGGCAAGCGTGTGGAGAACGTCGAGGACGTCCTGGGCGTCGGCCAGAAGATCCTGGTCGAGGTCACCAAGGTGGACGACCGCGGCAAGCTGTCGCTCGCGCCGGTCGTCGCCGACGAGGTGGACACCGAGGGCCGCGAGGGCCACGAGAAGCACACCGAGGACAACGCCGAGGGTTGATCCCCGGCTGACCCACGACGGCCGTCACTCCCGCGGGAGTGACGGCCGTCGTCGTGTTCGGGGAGCGGGGCGTCAGGACGCCGGGGTCTCCTGCGTGCCGGTGAGCTGCGCGCGCCCGAGCAGGTGCTCGCGGAGCAGGAAGCCGACCACGGCAGGGGTGGCGTCGGCGGGGGCCTCGAGCACGGGCACGTCGAGCGCGCTCAGCGTGAACACGTACCGGTGCGGGCCGTGGCCGGCGGGCGGTGCGGCACCCAGGAAGGTGTCGGTCCCGTACTCGTTGCGGCGGCGGAGCGTCTCGGCGGGGAGCAGTGCGTCGTCGGTGCCGGCACCCTGGGGCAGCGAGGTCGTCGACGCCGGCAGGTCGGTCAGGCTCCAGTGCCAGAAGCCCGAGCCGGTCGGGGCGTCCGGGTCGTACACGGTGAGGACGTAGCTCTGCGTGCCCTCGGGCGCTCCGGACCACTCGAGCGCGGGGGAGCGGTCCTCGCCACCGGCGTCGGCGCCGCGCGCCCAGTCGGGCAGTGCGTCGCCGTCGGAGAAGTCGGGGCTCGTCAGGGTGAAGGTGGGGACCTCGGGGAGGTTCCAGTTGGGGTCGTTGGCCATGCCGCCAGCAAACACCCGGCTCCTGTCGCGGAGGTGGGACGGGTCGGACAGGAGGATCGTGGCGGGCCCCGCCACGATCCTCCAGTCCGTCGGTCGGGTCGGAGGCGAGGCGTCAGGCCGCGATGACGCGGTCGACCACGCGGCCGAGCGCTGCGGTCGCGGCGATCGCGTCGCCGGCGTACGCGCCGGCCATCGCGCCGTCGCGCGCGAGCATGAGCTCGTCGGCGCCGTCGCCGGGCAGCGGGTGCCCGGCGCGCTGCAGGAGCGAGGCGAGCTGGTCCGTGTACCAGTCGCGGTGGGTGGCGACGACCTCGCGCACGGGGTCGCGCGGGTCGTGGTACTCGGCGGCGGCGTTGAGGAACGCGCAGCCGCGGAACTCGGCACGACCGACCTCGTCGGAGACGGCGGCGACCCAGGCGCGGACCGCGGCCTCGGGGCTGGCGGCGTCGGCGACGAGCTGCTCGAAGCCGGCGCGGACGCGCTCGTGCTGGGTGCGCACGTAGGCGAGGATCAGGTTGTCCTTCGAGCCGTAGTGCTTGTAGAAGGTGGCCTTCGTGACGCTCGCCTCGGAGATGAGACGGTCGACGCCGACACCGCGGATGCCCTCTTCGTAGAACAGGCGCGTCGCGGTCTCGAGGATCCGGACCTTCGCGCCGCCGGAACGGGGAGCCGGGGGGACGCTCGACCCGTCCGGCGACGCGAGGTTCGTGCTCGGGCCGGGGAGACGCTGGACGGCCGGTTGGGGGGAATCGACCGTCACAGCGTTGCTCCTCGGACTCATCGGCTCCGCGGGGGAGTGGGGGGACTCCGCCGCGCGAGGACTGATGTCCCGAGCCATCGGGTCGGAATCTAGGGGGGCTTCCGACCCGATGCAAGAACTGTACCACGGGGAGGACAGACAGACGAGTCTTTCTATCCTCATCCGATGTACCCCAGTTCGAGGCACGCGCTGTGGGCATGGGGAAACTGGGCGGTCGGCTCCCGAGGGTCAGTAGGCTCGTCTGCGATGAACCAGCCAGTACCGCTGCCGCTCGAGGCCCCGGACACGTCCTTCCTGACGTCCGGTGGTGCCTTCGTCCGTCGGACCGTGCTGCCCTCCGGTGTCCGGGTCCTCACCGAGTCGGTCCCCGGAGCCAGTTCCACGAGCCTCGGCTTCTGGGTCGGCGTCGGGTCCCGCGACGAACGCGAGGGCCAGTTCGGCTCCACGCACTTCCTCGAGCACCTGCTCTTCAAGGGCACCGAGCGACGCAGTGCCCTCGACATCGCGATCTCCTTCGACTCGGTCGGCGGCGAGCACAACGCCGCGACCGCGAAGGAGTACACCTGCTACTACGCCCGCGTCCGGGACACCGACGTCCCGATGGCGGTCGAGGTGATCGGGGACATGGTGACCGGTTCGGTGCTCGATGCCGAGGCGTTCGACGTCGAACGCGGCGTCATCCTCGAGGAGCTCGCGATGGCCGCGGACGACCCGGCCGACGTCGCGGGCGAGGCGTTCTTCGCCGCGGCCTTCGACGGGCACCCGCTCGGCCGACCGATCGGCGGGACGCCCGAGAGCATCCGCGCGGTCGGGCGCGCCGAGGTCCTGGACCACTACCGCGAGCACTACGCACCGAACGGCATCGTGGTGACCGCCGCCGGTGCCGTCGACCACGACCGCTTCCGCGAACTCGTCGAGCACGTCTTCCGGGACGCCCCGCACGCGTCGCCGCTGGCCCGGCGGACGCCGCAGCCCGTGGCGGACCCGGCCGTGCCGAAGCTCACCGTCGCGCACCGTCCGACCGAGCAGGTCAGCATGCTCCGCGGCTCGCAGGGTCTCGACCTCCGTGACGAGCGCCGCCCCGTGCTCAGCGTCCTGAACGCCGTCCTCGGTGGCGGGATGAGCTCGCGGCTCTTCCAGGAGGTCCGTGAGCGCCGGGGGCTCGCCTACGCGGTGTCCTCCTTCGCACCGGCGTACCTGGACAACGGAGCCTTCGGGGTCTACGCGGGCTGCGCCCCCGACAACGTCGCCGGGGTCGTCGAGATCATCGACGCCGAGTTCCGCCGCATGGTCGACGACGGCATCACCGACGATGAACTCCGCCGCGCGAAGGGCCAGATCGAGGGTGCGCTGACGCTCTCGCTCGAGGACAGCGACGCCCGCATGACGCGACTCGGCCGGTCCGAGCTCGGCACCGGCGAGTTCACCGACCTCGGCACCGCCCTGCAGCGGGTCGACCGGGTGACCCCGGCGGACGTCCTCGACCTCGCCCGCGACCTGCTCACCCGGCCGACCATCACCTCGGTCGTGGGGGCCGTCCAGCGCGACGAGCTCGCGGCCGCCATCAACGCCGAGGGGTGACCGACGTGTCGCACTACCTGTACCTCGTCCGGCACGGTGAGCACCAGGACGCCGAGCACGGCCTGCGGGACGGCAAGCTCTCGGAGCGCGGGAAGCGCCAGGCGATGCTCGTGGCCGACCGGCTCGGCGGGGTGCCGTTCGACGGCGTGTACCACTCGCCGCTCGACGCCCCGAGCGAGACCGCGGCGTTCCTCGCCCAGCGTCTGCCGTCGATCCAGCCGGAGCCCTCGACCCTGCTCTTCGACTGCATCCCCTCCGGTCCGACCCCGGACATGCCGCACGCCTACCAGGGCTGGTACGGCGGCGTCACGGAAGAGGAGATCGTCGCGGGCCAGGCGCAGATGGGCGACGCCGTCGCGGAGTGGTTCACGCCGGCACGCGAGGACCGCCACGACCTGCTCATCACGCACAACGCCGTCATCGGCTGGTTCGTGCGCGAGGCGTTCCAGGCGCCGGAGTGGCGGTGGATGGGGACGAACGTCGCGCACACGGCACTGACGATCATCCGGATCCGCTCCGCCAAGCCGGCCGAGGTCGTCACCCTCAACGACCTCGCGCACCTGCCGGTCGAGCTCCGCACGGGGCTGCCGGTCGACCAGCCGGTCTAGGGACGTCGACCGTCCCGGGCGGGCTTCAGCCGACCGGTCGCCGGTACCAGGCCGTCGCGTTCGGGTTCTCGTTGAACGGCGCGACCCGCTCGTAGCCGCGGCCGCGGTACATCGCGCCGGCCGCGACGAGCGAGTCGTTCGTGTCGAGGACGACGCTCGTCGCCCCGAACCCGCGGGCAGCGTCCTCGAGCGCGTCCATCACCGCGGTCGCCACACCCTTCCCGCGACCGACCGGGGTCACGTACACGTGCTTGACCTCGAAGCGGACGTCGTCCCCGTCGTCGGCGATCCGGCGGAGCCCGCCGCACCCGATGGGCCGGTCGTCGTCGTACGCCACGACGAAGGTGCCGTTCGGCGGCACGAACTCCGCCGCCGGGGTGCGCTTCCGCGAGTAGGACCCCTGCGCGCTCGGGAACGTGGCCTCGCGCTCGTCGAGGTACGCGTCGAGCAGCGCGTCGACCTCGGGGGCGTCGGCGGGCACGGGCCTGACCTGGAGCGGCATGGTCCGATCCTAGGATGGGAGCCATGGTCACTCCCGTCGCCGTCGTCGGCGCCACCGGTCGTCTCGGGGGCCTCGTGGCCTCCGTGGTCGAATCCCTCGACGGCTTCGAGCTCGTCGCATCCCTGTCGTCGCGGGACGGCGCGCACGAGGCACCGCCGTCGGTGTTCGCCGGCGCCGCACTCGTCGTCGACGTGACCGTCCCGGCGCTCAGCCCGGCGATCGTCGACAACGCCCTCGCGAGCGGCGCGAACGTGCTCGTCGGCACCTCCGGCTGGTCGTCCGACCGGCTCGCGAAGCTCCGCGCCGGGCTCGAGGCCCGACCCGACCAGGGGGTCCTCGTCGTGCCGAACTTCTCGATCGGCTCGGTGCTCGCGACGCACCTCGCCACGATCGCCGCGCCGTGGTTCCCCGCGGTCGAGATCGTCGAGACGCACCACGCCGGCAAGGTCGACTCGCCGTCCGGGACCGCCGTGCGGACCGCGGAGCTCATCGCGGACGCCCGGCGCGAGGTCGGCCCCGTCGACGCCCCGCACGTCGACCAGCGCGCCCGCGGGCAGCAGGTCGCGAGCGTCCCGATCCACTCGCTTCGGCTCCCAGGGGTCAAGGCCGTCCAGGACGTGCACCTGAGCGGTCCCGGCGAGACCGTCACGATCCGCCACGACACGAACGACGACGTCGCGTACGTCGCCGGCATCCGGGCGGCGCTCGCCCACGTGGTCGACGCCCGTGGCCTGACGGTCGGGCTCGGCAGCGTCCTCGGCGTCGGCTGAGCGGCACGCCGTGCTCCGATCGTTCCGCTCGCCGTTCTGGCCTGCCGCCCTGATGGCCGCCCTGCTCCTGCTCTACATCGTCGTCGTGGGGCAGCGCGCCGTCGCGTTCATGGCGACGGGGCAGCCGATCGGCATCGGCATCGGTGTCGCGCTGGTCGTGGTGGCCCTGATCGGCGCGCTCCTGCTCGTGCTCGAGTTCCGCTTCGGGATCCGCATCACCCGGCTCGGTCGTCGCCTCGAGCGCGAGGGCGGCACCCCGCAGGACGTCGTGCCGCTCATGCCGAGCGGCCGCCCCGACCGTGCGGCGGCCGACGAGGTCTTCCCGCGGTACAAGGCCGCGGTCGAGGCCGACCCCGACGACTGGCGGGCCTGGTTCCGGCTCGGTGTCGTCTACGACGCCGCGGGTGACCGCAAGCGTGCGCGGGCCGCGATGCGGACGGCGCTCGCCACCGCGCGCACCGACCGACGGGCGGACGGACCGACGGCCTGACGGACAGGAGGCTCGTGGCGGGCCCGCCACGAGCCTCCTGTCCGGTCGACGGTCGCGACCGCCGCGACGTCCGTGCGGATCAGAAGGCGGCGTCGACCGCGCTCTCGGCGTACCGGTGGCGGAACGTGTAGCCGGACTCCTCGAGCTTCCGCGGCACCATCTGCTGGTTCGACAGGAGCATCTCGTCGGCCGCCTGGCGCAGCACCAGCCGCAGCGCGAAGGCCGGCACACCGAGCAGGTACGGCCGGTGCAGGTCCTGCGCGACGCGCTTCGTGATCCGGTCGGCGACCGCCGGCTCCGGACCCGCGAGGTTCACCGGGCCGGACACCTGCGCGGCGTGCGGGCTCGTCGCGAGGTGGACGATCGCGCCGACCTCGTCCTCGAGCGCGATCCACGGCCAGAACTGACCGCCCGTGCCGAGCTTGCTACCGAGGCCGGCCTTCGTCAGCGGGACGAGGGGCGCGAGCGCACCGCCGCCCTGGCCGACGACGATGCCGGTGCGGAGCAGCACGACCCGGACGCCCTCGGGGGCGGCGGTCGCGGCGGCCTCCCACTTCGTGCAGACGTCGGCGAGGAACCCGCTGCCGGCCACGGCGTCGTCGTCGAGCACGTCCGTCGGGCGGTCCCCGTAGACGCCGGAGGCCGACCCGGACAGGAAGAGCGCCGGGGGGTTCGCGGCACGGCGCATGGCCTCGACCAGGGTGTCCGTCGCCTGCACGCGGGACTCGAGGATCTCGCGCTTGTAGGACTCGGTCCACGGGAGCTTGCCGATGTTCGCTCCGGCGAGGTTGATGACGACGTCCGCGCCGTCGAGGACCGCGGGGTCGAGCGGACGGGTGCCGGGGGACCAGCGGAACGCGCTCGCGGTGCGGGGCTCGCTGCGGGTCAGGGTCGTGACGTGGTGTCCGGCCTCGCGGAGGGCGTGCACGAGGGGGGTCCCGATGAAGCCGGACGCGCCGGCGACGAGGATCGAGAGGGGCTCTGTCGACATGCTCGCAACGCTACTCATCGGACGTAGGCTCTTGTCGTGACCGAGACCGTGCAGCCCGATCCCACCGTCCCCACCCCTTACGAGGACCTGCTGCGGCGGGTGCTCGAGGAGGGGGCACCGAAGGGCGACCGGACCGGGACCGGGACGCGGAGCATCTTCGGGGCGCAGCTGCGGTACGACCTGTCGCAGGGCTTCCCGCTCGTCACGACGAAGCGCGTGCACTTCAAGTCCGTCGCGTACGAGCTGCTCTGGTTCCTGCGCGGCGACGGCAACGCGCGGTGGCTGCAGGAGCACGGCGTCCGCATCTGGAACGAGTGGGCCGACGAGGACGGCGACCTCGGCCCGGTGTACGGCGTGCAGTGGCGCTCGTGGCCGACGCCGTCGGGGGAGCACGTCGACCAGATCGCCCAGGTCATCGAGCAGATCCGCACGAACCCGGACTCCCGCCGGCTGATCGTGTCGGCCTGGAACGTCGCGGACGTGCCGGACATGGCGCTCGCCCCGTGCCACGCGTTCTTCCAGTTCTTCGTCAACGACGGCAAGCTGTCGTGCCAGCTGTACCAGCGCAGCGCGGACATGTTCCTCGGCGTCCCCTTCAACATCGCGTCCTACGCCCTGCTCACGCACATGATCGCGGCGCAGACCGGGCTCGAGGTCGGCGACTTCGTGTGGACCGGCGGCGACTGCCACGTCTACGACAACCACGTCGACCAGGTGCGTGAGCAGCTGTCCCGCACGGCCTACCCCTACCCGACGCTCGAGCTCGCCCCGCGCGACTCGATCGACGACTACGAGTACGAGGACTTCACTGTCGTCGGGTACGAGCACCACCCGGCGATCAAGGCCGCGGTCGCCGTCTGATGGCGTGGACCGAGCCCGTCCGCGGCGTCGGCATGGTGTGGGCGCGCACCGCGTCCGGGGTCATCGGCGCCGACGGCGGCATCCCGTGGCACGTGCCCGAGGACCTCGCGCACTTCCGGCAGGTCACCGGCGACGGGGTCGTCGTGATGGGCCGTCGCACGTGGGACTCGCTGCCACCGCGGTTCCGTCCGCTGCCCGGACGCCGGAACGTCGTGCTGACGCGCGACCCGGCGTGGACGGCCGACGGGGCCGAGGTGGCTCACGACCTGGGGGCCGCCCTCGACACCGACGAGCCCGTGTGGGTGATGGGCGGGGGCGCCGTGTACGCCGAGGCGCTGCCGTTCGCCGACCGGGTGTCCGAGACGATCGTCGACCTGGACGTCCCCGGCGACACCCGGGCGCCGGAGCTCGGCGACGGGTGGACCCTCGTCGAGGACGGCCCCTGGCAGGAGTCGCGCGTGGACGCCACCCGCTACCGGTTCCGGGAGTGGCGTCGCGCGGAGCGGTCCTGACGGCCGCCGCGCCCGGACCCGCCGGGCGGCACCGGACCGTCCGTCCGCCGCGCACCGTCCGGGCGGACTGCCGGCCCGGCGCACCGGGCCGGTACGCTGGTCCGCGTGTCCCCGCGTGAGAATCCCTTCGGTCAGGTCCTCGTCGCCCTCGTGACGCCGTTCACGGCCGACGGCGAGGTCGACTGGCCCGGCGTCGAGCAGCACATCGACGGCTGCATCACCGCCGGCGCCGACGGCATCGTCGTCACCGGGACGACCGGCGAGACGTCGACGCTGACCGACCCGGAGAAGCTCCGCCTGGTCGAGGTCGGCAAGTCCGTGGCCGCCGGCCGCGCGAAGATCATCACCGGCGGTGGCTCGAACGAGACCGCGCACGCCATCCACCTGTACAAGCAGAGCGAGAAGGCCGGCGCCGACGGTGTGATGATCGTCACGCCGTACTACAACAAGCCGACGCAGGCCGGTGTCCTCACGCACTTCCGGATGATCGCCGACGCGACCGACCTGCCGGTCATCCTGTACGACATCCCCGGCCGCACGGGCATCCCGATCACGTACGAAACCATCGTGCGGGCGTCGCACCACCCGAACATCCTCGCGGTGAAGGACGCCAAGGGCGACTTCGCCGAGGTGTCCCGCGTGCTCAACAACACCGACCTCATGTACTTCTCGGGCGACGACACGAACGTCCTGCCGCACCTGTCGATCGGCGCGACCGGGCTGATCGGCGTCACCGCGAACATCACGAGCACGCCGTACCGCACCATCGTCGACGCCGTGAACCGCGGCGACCTGGCGACCGCGACCGCCGAGCACAAGCGCGTCGAACCCCTGGTCCGTGCGATCATGACCCACGTCCCCGGGACCGTCGCGGCGAAGTACGTGCTGCACGGACTCGGCCGCATCGGCAGCCCGCGCGTCCGGCTGCCGCTCGTCGGCCCCGAGGACACCGAGGCCTACGCCATCGAGACCTCCCTCGAAGCGGTCCGGGACATCCCCGGCGCCGACTTCTCGAACTTCCGCCCGGACCGCAACGCAGCGGCGGGCGGCGCACTGCCGAAGGTGCCAGGCACCACACGTTAGGAAGACCGCGGCGCAGCACCAGCGCGTCGCACGACAGTCAGGACCGAATGCCCACCCAGATCTCCACACCGCAGCCGCTCGAACCCGGCACCCTCCGCGTGATCCCCGTCGGGGGTCTCGGCGAGATCGGTCGCAACATGACCGTGTACGAGTTCGACGGCAAGCTGCTCGTCGTCGACGCCGGCGTGCTCTTCCCCGAGGAGCACCAGCCCGGCGTCGACCTCATCCTGCCGGACTTCGGGCCGATCCGGGACCGCCTCGACGACGTCCTCGGTGTCGTGCTCACGCACGGGCACGAGGACCACATCGGCGCAGTGCCCTACCTGCTCAAGCTCAAGGGCGACATCCCCCTGATCGGCTCCACCCTGACCCTCGCGCTCGTCGAGGCGAAGCTCAAGGAACACCGGATCAAGCCGTACACGCTCGTCGTGGCCGAGGACCAGACCGAGCAGCTCGGCCCGTTCCACCTCGAGTTCGTCGCTGTGAACCACTCCATCCCGGACGCGCTCGCCGTCGCGATCACGACCGGCGCCGGCCGTGTGCTCCACACCGGCGACTTCAAGATGGACCAGCTGCCGCTCGACGACCGGATCACCGACCTCCGCGCGTTCGCCCGCCTCGGCGAAGCGGGCGTCGACCTGTTCCTGCCGGACTCCACGAACGCCGACGTCCCGGGCTTCACCGCGCCCGAGCGCGACATCGGACCCGTGCTCGAGAACGTCATCACGCGCGCCCGCAAGAAGGTCGTCGTCGCGAGCTTCTCGTCGCACGTGCACCGCGTGCAGCAGGTCCTCGACGCCGCGGCGGCCGCGAACCGCAAGGTCGCGTTCATGGGCCGCTCGATGATCCGCAACATGACGATCGCCGCCGAGCTCGGGTACCTGCGTGTGCCGGAGGACGTGCTGATCGACACGAAGAAGGCGAGGAACGTCCCCGACGACCAGATCGTCTACATGTCGACCGGGTCCCAGGGCGAGCCGATGGCCGTCCTCGCGCGCATGGCCAACCTCGAGCACCAGATCGAGATCGGCGAGGGCGACACCGTGATCCTGGCGTCGAGCCTGATCCCCGGCAACGAGAACGCCGTGTACCGCGTGATCGACGGCCTGACGAAGCTCGGCGCGAAGGTCGTGCACAAGGGCAACGCGAAGGTGCACGTCTCCGGGCACGCCTCGGCCGGCGAGCTGCTGTACTGCTACAACATCCTGCGCCCGAAGAACGTGCTCCCCGTGCACGGCGAGCACCGGCACCTGTACGCGAACGCCGACCTGGCGATCCAGACGGGTGTCCCGCCGCGGAACGTCATCCTCGGCCAGGACGGCATCGTCGTCGACCTCAAGGACGGGGCCGTCACGGTCGCCGGCCAGCTGGACATCGGCTACGTCTACGTCGACGGCTCCACCGTCGGCGAGATCACCGACGCCGACCTCAAGGACCGCCGGGTCCTCGCCGAAGAGGGCTTCATCTCCGTCTTCTGCGCGGTCGACTTCACGACCGGTCAGTGCGTCGTCGGCCCCGAGATCCAGTCGCGCGGCTTCGCCGAGGACGACTCGGTCTTCGACAGCGTCCGCCCGCAGATCACCAAGGCGCTCGCCGAGGCGGCCGCCAACGGCACGCGCGACTCGCACGCGTTCAGCCAGGTGGTGCGGCGCACGGTTGGCCGCTGGGTCAACACCAAGCACCGCCGCCGTCCGATGATCGTCCCGGTGGTCATCGAGGCGTAGGCGGCGCGCAGCGCTGCAGCGAGAACCGGCCTGGAGGCACGGTGCGGGTCCGTCACGGACCCCGCCCCGTGCCTCCAGGCCGTTCCGCACCCCGTGACGGGCCGGCGGGGTCTGGACGGTCCCGGCCCGGCGGCCAACCTGTTTCATCCCACAGGATGACGCGCATCTGGAATACCAGTCGCTACCGTCCGGAGCGTGACCGTCCTGCGTCGCTGGGTGTGGCCCGGCCTGAAGTTCCTCGTGTTCGCCGTCATCGCGGTGTCCCTCGTCCGTCTCGCGTTCTTCGCCGCGCAGCCCGAGGGGCAGGAGACCACGCCGACGGCGCAGCTCGAGGACCCGACCGTCACCGTCACCACGGGGGACGTCGTCAACGACGTCGAGGCGAAGGGGACCATCGAGTCGGTCGCCGCGACCCCGGTCCGCGCCACCGCCGAGGGCACGATCAACAAGGTGTTCGTCGGGAACGGCACCGCGGTCGAGCAGGGCGCCCCGATCGTCGACGTCCGTGTCGAGACCCCGTCGACCGGCACGACGGAGGACGGGCAGCCGCTGCCCGCGAAGGTGACCTTCGCCACCGTCGTCGCGCCCGCCGCCGGGGTGGTCTCGGGGTTGGACCTCGTCGCGAAGCAGCCCGTCGCGATCGGCGACGTGGTGGCCCGCGTCGCACCGGAGGCCTACCGGGCGACCGCGACGCTCGGTGCCGCGCAGCTGTACCGGCTGACCTCGCGGCCGTCCGAGGCCACCGTCACCATCACCGACGGCCCGGCCCCGTTCACGTGCACGAACCTGTCGCTCACGAGCGCCGGGGCCGACGGCTCCGGGGCCGGCTCGTCCGCGGCCGGCTCGTCCGGCACGGGCTCCGACGGCTCGGACGGCACCGGCGCAGACGGTGCCGGGGGCGGCACCGGCGGCACCCAGCTCCGGTGCGACGTCCCCGGCGGCGTGACCGTGTTCCCCGGGCTCGAGGTCACCCTCGCCGTGTCCGCCGGGTCGGCGCAGGGGGTCCTGACGCTCCCGACCACCGCGGTCGAGGGCACCGCCCAGAAGGGTGTCGTGACCGTCGTCGACAGCGACGGCGGGCGCTCCGAGAAGACCGTCGAGCTCGGCCTGAACGACGGCGAGACCGTCGAGGTGAAGGCCGGGCTCGCCGAGGGCGACACGGTCCTGCAGTTCGTACCCGGCAAGCAGGAGCAGTCCGACGAGGACACGGACGAGGGCGGGGTGTTCGTCGGATGAGCCTGGTGCACGTCCGGGACCTCCGGAAGTCCGTGCCGCTGCCGGACGGGTCGACGCTCGAGATCCTGCGCGGGGTCGACCTCGACGTCGAGGCGGACAGCCGGGTCGCCATCGTCGGACGGTCCGGATCGGGCAAGTCGACGCTCCTCAACGTCCTCGGGCTGCTCGACACCCCGACCGACGGGCTGCACGAGTTCGACGGACGCGACGTCGGCCGCGCCGGGTCCGTCCGCCGCGACCGGATCCGCGGCGCCGACGTCGGCTTCGTCTTCCAGCAGTTCAACCTGCTGCAGGGCCGCACCGCGGTCGAGAACGTCGAGGTGCCCCTGCTCTACGCGAGCGGCCGCGCGTTCTGGTCGCGCCGTCGGCTCGCGCTCGAGATGCTCGACCGGGTGGGGCTCGCCGACAAGGCGGACACGCAGCCGCACCGGCTCTCTGGTGGCGAGCAACAGCGCGTGGCGATCGCCCGCGCGCTCGTCCGCGCCCCGCGCCTGATCCTGGCCGACGAGCCGACCGGGGCGCTCGACGTCGACACCGGGCGGGTCGTGATGGAGCTGCTCGAGACCGTCGCGGCGGAGACGCGTGCGGCCCTGGTGACGATCACGCACGACCCCGCGGTCGCCGCCCGGGCCGACGTGGTGCACCGGATCGACCACGGGCTCGTGGCCGAGGGCGGTGCGCTGGTCCGTGCTGATCCGTCCGGTGCTGTGGGGGGCGTCGCGTGAACCGGCTGCTCACCACGGTCGTCGGCACGTTCGTCGAGTCGTGGCAGGAGCTCCGCGTGCACCGCGGCCGCGTCGTCCTCAGCCTGGTCGGCGTGACGATCGCCGTGGCGTCCCTCGCGGTCGTCGTCGGCTTCGGGTCGCTCGCCGAACGGGTCACCGCCGCGTTCAACGAGCAGTACGGCGGCCGACCCGCGACGTACTTGTTCAACGGTTCCACCACCGGCTCCGGGTCCGCGGACCCCGCGGGGACGGCGGCCGTCGCCGATGCCGCTGCGCTCGACCGCGAGCTGCGCGCGGGAGCCGAGCGCTACGACGTCCGGTACGCGTCCGAGGCCACGTTCGTGCAGCGCGACGTGCAGTTCCCGGACGGGGTCGCGCTCGTGCAGGGCACGACGGTCGACCCCGCGTACGCCGAGATGCACCGCGTGCGGCTCGCGTCGGGGGAGTGGTTCACCGAGCGGGACCGGGACCGCCTCGCCCCCGCGATCGTCGTCAACCGGGCGTTCCTCGAGCGGATCGGCAGCCCGGACATCGTGACGCACCCGGTCGTGCGACTCCCGGGGACGCCCGACGTCACCGCCGTCGTGATCGGCCAGGTGGTGTCGTCGGAGTACGACACCGATCCGTCCTTCTACCAGCTGGCGAACTCCGTCGCGACCGCGAACGCCGCGGTGTCGCCGGACCTCGGGACGGCCCGGACCTTCCAGGCGTGGGTCCCGGCGGCCTCCGGCAAGGCCGTCGCCGAACGCATCGCCGCCGACGCCGAGCGCGCCCTCGGCCCAGGGTGGACCGTCTCCGCGGACCGGTCCGACGCCGCCGGTCAGGTGGACGGCGACCCGCTCGGCCCGCTCCGCTGGGTGATCGCTGGCGTCGCGGTCCTGGTCCTGGTGCTCGGCGGGCTCGGCCTGCTCAACGTGTCGCTCGTCAGCGTCCGCCAGCGCATCCGCGAGATCGGGGTGCGACGGGGCGTCGGGGCGACCGCCGGACGGATCTTCGTCGCGGTCCTGCTCGAGAACGTGCTCGGCACGCTCGTCGCGGGCGGCGTCGGGGTGATGGTCGGTGCCGCGCTGCTCGGGAACGACACCGTCCGCGGCCTCATCACGCAGGGCGTCGACGTGGGCGGGGCACCGTTCCCGGTCGAGGCCGCGCTCGTCGGGGTCGGGTCGGCCGTGCTCGTCGGGGCGCTCGCCGGGTTCCTGCCGGCGATCGTCGCGGTCCGCGTCAAGGTCATCGACGCGATCCGGTACTGATGGCGGGGCGACCGCGGAATGTCCCGAGCGGGGATTAGGGTCGTCCCCATGGCCGGAGGCACCAAGTCGACCACGCGTTCGCGCGCGTCATCGTCGTCCCGCGGGAGCGGGGCGCGCGGGACGTCGCGCACGCAGGCGACCACGAAGAAGCTGCCGCAGGTCGCACCGACGCCGGTGTTCCGCGAGCAGAACCCGATGGTGAGCGCCTGGCTCGGCATGGCCCACGGGGTCGGCGCGCTCTTCCGGCTGCTCGGCAAGGAGTCACTCGAGAAGGACCAGCGCCGCGACGGCTTCCCGTTCCTGCTGTTCGTGCTCGCGATCGCGGGCGGCGTGGTCGAATGGCTCAACCCGACGAACCCGGTGTCGGTCGCGCTCGACGCGTACACGTTCGGCGGGCTCTTCGGCCGGCTCGCCGTCGCGTTGCCGGTGATCATGATCGTCTTCGCCGGGTGGCTGTTCCGGCACCCCGCCTCGGTGCACGACAACACCCGGATCGGGATCGGGCTCGGGCTGATGCTCGTGTCGATCGCCTCGCTCTGCCACGTGTTCGGCGGACAGCCGAGCGCCGCGGACGGCATGGTCGCCCTCGCCGCGGCGGGCGGCGTGCTCGGCTGGGTCGTCATCAGCTGGCTCGTCGCGGTCGCCACGGTCTGGGTCGCGGTGCCCGTCGCCGTGCTGCTGCTCGTGCTCTCGCTCTTCATCATCACCAAGACGCCGCCGAACAAGACCGGTCGACGGCTGCACGAGCTCTACGCCTACCTGTTCGGCGCCCCGGCGCCCGCGGCCGAGGCCGACCCGGCCGCCGACGCCGTCGCTCCCACCCCGCGGGCCCGCGGTCGCAAGCGCCAGCAGGGCGGCGAGGGCGACTTCCAGCTCTTCGACGACCTCGGCTTCGAGGGCGAGCAGCAGTCCGGCGGCGACCAGCAGTCCGGCGGCGACCAGCCCGAGGGCGGCACCGTCCCGTGGTGGCGGCGCAACGGGTCCGGTCGTGAGGAGGACCCCGCGTACGACACCCCGGTGCTTCCCGCGGCCGCGCCCGCGCCGACGTCGGAGCGCCCGAACGCGGGTGCCGCGGCCGGCCTGGTCGACCACACGCCGACGGAGCCCGGATCGGTCAACCTCAACGACTCCATCGAGCAGGACCTCGAGGTCGCCGAGCGCGTCCTCCGCGACGCCGGGGTGGCGGTGCCGGACCACACGGCTGCTGCGTCGGCCGTTGCTCCGGTCGCGCGCCCGGACGCCGGCGTCTCGCCGGTCGTGTCCGCCTCGGCACCCGCGTCGGTGCCGGACGCCGAACCTGCCGAGGACGACCTGCAGGGGCTCGCCGCAGGCGCCGCGGACGAGGACCCGTCCGCGCCGTACCGACTGCCGGCCGCGACGACGCTGAGCGCCGGGACGCCCTCGGTCGCGCGCAGCCAGGCGAACGACGACATCGTCGCCGCGATCACCGGGGTCCTCACGGAGTTCAAGGTCGACGCGAAGGTCACCGGCTTCTCCCGGGGCCCGACGGTCACGCGCTACGAGATCGAGCTCGGTCCGGGCGTCAAGGTCGAGCGGGTCACGGCGCTGTCGAAGAACCTGTCGTACGCGGTCGCGTCGAACGAGGTCCGCATCCTCTCGCCCATCCCCGGCAAGAGCGCGATCGGCGTCGAGATCCCGAACACCGACCGCGAGGTCGTCTCGCTCGGCGACGTCCTGCGCTCGAACGCGGCGCGGAAGTCCAAGCACCCGATGACGATAGGCGTCGGCAAGGACGTCGAGGGCGGCTTCGTCGTCGCGAACCTGGCGAAGATGCCGCACATGCTCGTCGCGGGCTCGACGGGCTCCGGCAAGTCGGTGTTCATCAACTCGATGATCACGTCGCTCCTCATGCGCGCGAAGCCGTCCGAGGTCCGGATGGTCCTCGTCGACCCGAAGCGCGTCGAGCTGTCGATCTACGCGGGGGTCCCGCACCTCATCACGCCCATCATCACGAACCCCAAGAAGGCGGCCGAGGCGCTGCAGTGGGTCGTGAAGGAGATGGACATGCGGTACGACGACCTGGCGTCGTTCGGGTTCCGCCACGTCGACGACTTCAACAAGGCCATCGAGAACAACGAGATCGTCCTGCCGGCCGGCAGCGAGCGGAAGCTCAAGCCCTACCCGTACCTGCTCGTCGTCGTGGACGAGCTCGCCGACCTCATGCTCGTCGCGCCCCGGGACGTCGAGGAGTCGATCGTCCGCATCACCCAGCTCGCCCGCGCTGCCGGCATCCACCTCGTGCTCGCGACGCAGCGCCCGTCGGTCGACGTCATCACCGGTCTGATCAAGGCGAACGTGCCGTCACGCATCGCGTTCGCGGTGACGAGCGTCACCGATTCGCGCGTCATCCTCGACCAGCCCGGCGCCGACAAGCTCATCGGCCAGGGCGACGCGCTGTTCCTGCCGATGGGGTCCTCGAAGGCCGTCCGCGTGCAGGGCGCCTGGGTGCAGGAGAGCGAGGTCGCCGAGGTCGTCCAGCACGTCACCCGGCAGGCCCAGCCCGAGTACCGGCAGGACGTCGCCGCCGTGGTCGAGCGCAAGGAGATCGACGCGGACATCGGCGACGACCTCGAGCTGCTGCTCGCCGCGGTCGAGCAGGTCGTGTCGACGCAGTTCGGCTCGACGTCGATGCTCCAGCGCAAGCTCCGCGTCGGGTTCGCGAAGGCCGGTCGCCTGATGGACCTCATGGAGTCGCGGGACATCGTCGGCCCGTCCGAGGGGTCGAAGGCCCGCGACGTGCTCGTCACGCCGGACCAGCTGCCCGCCGTCCTCGCGAAGCTCCGCGGTGAGGAGCCGCCCGCCGAGCCGGCAGCGGCTCCCGCACCGGGCCCGGCGGCACCGGTCGCCTCCGCGCCGACGTCGACGCCGCCGGACGAGGACCGCTACGGTGCCGACCCGGTCGCCGACATGACGCGCGGGTACCCTGAGGAAGAGGACGGTCCGGACGAGGACGCCTGGGCACTGACGGGCAGGGAGTGACGACGTGACCAGCTCGCAGCACACCCGCTCGGCGGCCCGGTTCCCGTGGCGGGGCCGGCTGCTCCGCAAGGGCGAGGGACCGGCGTCGACCGCGAACGTCGCCAACGTCATCACCGTCGTGCGCATCCTGATGGCGCCGTTGTTCTTCGTGATGCTGCTCGCCGACGGCGGGCAGGACACGTCGCTGCGGGTGTGGGCTGCGGTCGTCTTCGTCGTGGCGATCGTCACCGACAGCGCGGACGGCATCATCGCCCGCCGCCAGAACCTGGTCACGGACTTCGGGAAGCTCGTCGACCCGATCGCCGACAAGGTGCTCATCGGCGGTGCCCTGGTCGCGCTGTCGATCCTCGGAGAGCTGCCCTGGATCGTGACCGTGCTGATCATGCTCCGCGAGATCGGGATCACCGTCTTCCGGTTCGCCGTCCTGTCCGACCGGGTGATCCCGGCGAGCCGCGGCGGCAAGGTCAAGACCGTGCTGCAGGCCGTCGCGATCACGCTCGCGCTGTTCCCGTGGTGGAACGTCGTCGGCGACCTCGCGCACTGGGTGAACGGCATCCTGATGACCGCCGCGCTCCTCGCCACCGTGCTCAGCGGGGCCGACTACCTCTGGCAGGCCTGGAAGCACAACCGGACCGCCGCGTGACCGACGTCGCCGCGCTCGTCGCCGTGCTGACCGCCCGTGGCGAGACCGTGGCTGTGGCCGAGTCGCTCACGGGCGGCCTCGTCGTGGCGACCCTCGTCGGGGTCCCCGGGGCCAGCGCCGTCGTCCGCGGTGGTGTCGTGGCGTACGCGACGCCCGTCAAGCACACCGTGCTCGGCGTCTCGGCGGACCTCCTCGCCGAGCACGGGGCGGTCGACCCCGAGGTCGCCCGGCAGATGGCGAGCGGCGTCCGCACCGCGCTCGCGGTCGACGGCGTGCCCGCCACGTGGGGGATCAGCACGACCGGTGTCGCCGGCCCGGACCCGCAGGACGGCAAGCCCGTGGGCACGGTGTTCGTCGGCATCGCGTCCGCGTCGCGCGCCGAGGCGTACGAACTCCACCTGGAGGGCGACCGTGAGGCAATCCGACAGGCCACGGTCTCCGAACTCCTGGCACGGATGTCGGCCACGGTGCGCAGCGGGGAATAGGCCTCGTTACCGCCGGGTTACATCCCACGCAATCTCCAGCAGGACGGCAGCCGGCGTCGCTAGCATGCTGCAACCGGCAACGCTACTGTTGCTGAACCCGACCACGGTCACCCGGACCAGGCGGGCGCGGAGACGACAGAGAGGAGGAGTTCTCATGGTTCTCGTTCGTCAGGAGATCGGCGACGTGCTGCGGGACTTCCGCTTGCAGAAGGGCCGGACCCTCCGTCAGGTCGCGTCCAAGGCCAGCGTTGCTCTCGGGTACCTGAGCGAGGTGGAGCGCGGTCAGAAGGAGGCCAGCTCCGAGATCCTCGCCTCCGTGGCCGACGCGCTCGACACGCCCATCTCGACCATCATGCGCGAGGTCGGCGACCGGCTCGCGGTCGTCGAGGGACTCACCCCGGTCCCCGACACCCTGCCCGACGACCTCGTCGCCGAGTTCGACAACGACCTCGCGGTGCGCTGACCCCGTACCGTTTCACGGACGCCCCCGCCGATGTCGGCGGGGGCGTCCTGCTGTCCGGGGCGCTCGTTACGCTGGTCGGATGCGGGTGAGTGAGTTCTGGCGGGCCGTGGACCAGGTGTTCGGGTCGGCCTACGGCGCAGTGGTGACGCGGGACGTCGTGCTCGAGGAGCTCGGGGGTCGGTCCGCGGCGGACGCGCTCGACGCCGGGATCGATGCGCGTCGTGTGTGGGAGGCGCTGTGCGACTCGCAGGACGTGCCGCTCGACAAGCGGCACGGCAAGGGGCTCGCGGAGCCGCGGGACTGACCCGGTCCGCACGTCCCGAAACTGTGTTCGGCGTGTTGCTCGAACGCGTGTTCGATCGATGCTACGTTCCTCCACATCGGAGTTGCTCCGGATGTCCGTCCACAGGTGGCGCGTCGACCGGCAGTGATGTCGGTGGCCGACCCTAGGTTCGAGTCATCGGGAACAGCCCGAAGCCTTGTCGCTCAAGTCCCGGCCCTGCAGCACCGGCCGGGGTGGACGCGACAGCCTACAGGCGGCCGACACCGAGCACGAAGGAGCACCACCATGCCATCACCCGCAGACCGCGAGAAGGCCCTCGAGACCGCACTCGCCCAGATCGACCGCCAGTTCGGCAAGGGCACCGTGATGCGCCTCGGGTCGGACGACCGCGCTCCGGTCGCCATCATCCCGACCGGTTCGGTTGCGCTCGACGTCGCGCTCGGCATCGGCGGACTGCCGCGCGGCCGCATCATCGAGATCTACGGCCCGGAGTCGTCCGGTAAGACGACCCTGACGCTGCACGCCATCGCGAATGCGCAGCGCGCCGGTGGCATCGCGGCCTTCATCGATGCGGAGCACGCGCTCGACCCCGAGTACGCGAAGAAGCTCGGCGTCGACATCGACGCGCTGCTCGTGTCCCAGCCCGACACCGGTGAGCAGGCGCTCGAGATCGCCGACATGCTCGTCCGTTCGGGTTCGATCGACCTGATCGTGGTCGACTCCGTCGCGGCGCTCGTGCCCCGCGCCGAGATCGAGGGCGAGATGGGTGACTCGCACGTGGGTCTGCAGGCACGTCTCATGTCGCAGGCGCTCCGCAAGCTCGCGGGTGGGCTGAACCAGACGCAGACGACGATGATCTTCATCAACCAGCTGCGCGAGAAGATCGGTGTGTTCTTCGGCAGCCCCGAGACCACCGCGGGCGGCAAGGCGCTCAAGTTCTACGCGTCGGTCCGTCTCGACATCCGTCGCATCGAGACCCTGAAGAGCGGCACCGACGCGGTCGGCAACCGCACGCGCGTCAAGGTCGTCAAGAACAAGATGGCGCCGCCCTTCAAGCAGGCCGAGTTCGACATCCTGTACGGCACGGGCATCTCGCGCGAGGGCTCGCTGCTCGACTTCGGTGTCGACCACGGCATCGTCAAGAAGTCGGGCGCCTGGTACACCTACGACGGCGACCAGCTGGGGCAGGGCAAGGAGAACTCGCGTTCGTTCCTGATCCAGAACGCCGACATCGCCGCCGAGATCGAGGGCAAGATCCTCGCGAAGCTCGGTGTCGGTGGCGCCAAGGCCGACGCCGACGACGCCAAGGTCGAGTCCATCGCGCCGAAGATCGCGGAGCGCAAGGGCGCGTGACGGACGAGCACGACCACGACGCAGACCTCGCGCCGGTGACCGACCTGTTCGGTGCGCGGTCGCGTCGTGGTCGCTCGGTTCCGTCGGTCGAGCGGCCAGACGGTCTCCCGCGCACCGCGGCGCCGTCCGGTGACGATGAGCGCTGGTACGAGTCCGAGTCCGAGTCCGAACCTGAGCACGAGACCGGGCTGGGCACGGAGACGCCGTCCGACGCGGCGTCAACGGGTGCGGCTGATGCCGATGCTCCCGTGCCGCTGCACGGTGCTCGTCCACAGGCGGAGTGGCTGTCGCCCGTCATCGGGGACGGCAGCGGCCTGAGTGCACGGTCGGAGCGGACCGGGTACGAGGCTCAGCGCGGGTACGACACCGAGACCGCGGACGCTGCGACGGCGTCGGTGTTCTCGATCCGCGGGGGACAGGAGCTCGAACCCGACGAGGTCCCGCGACCGCTCGACGAGCAGCGTGCCGACGCCGAACGGGTGAGCATGCGGGCGCTCGGGCGCAAGGGCGTCAGCGAGTCCGAGATGCGTCAGGTGCTGACCAAGCAGGACCTCGACCCGGACGTCGTCGAACACGAGGTCGCACGGCTCGTCCGGGTCGGTCTGCTCGACGACGTGGCACTGGCGACGGACCTGGTCGACCGGCTCCACGAGCGGAAGGGCCTCGGGCGCCAGGGGGTCGTCGCGGAGCTCCGTCGGCGCGGGATCGACCAGACGGCGATCGACGCTGCGCTCGAGGCGGCGGCGGACGACGCGGACGACGAGTTCGTCCGCGCGATCGAGCTCGCCCAGAAGCGCGCCGGGCAGCTCCGCGGTCTCGACCGCGCGACCGCCGAGCGACGTCTCAGCGGGTTCCTCATGCGCAAGGGCTACGGCTCCGGGGTCGTGCGGATCGCTGTCGAGCGCGCCCTCGACGGCGGCGGACGGCGACCACCCTCCGGGGGCGGGTCCGTCCGCTTCGAGTAGTCCCGCACCGACCTACACTGGGACGATCATGGCCACCGTCGACGCCCGCCCCCGCACCTACGAAGTCCGCACCTACGGGTGCCAGATGAACGTGCACGACTCCGAGCGCCTCAGCGGTTCGCTGCAGTCGGCCGGGTACGTCGCCGCCGACGGCGAGCAGGCCGACGTCGTCGTGATCAACACCTGCGCGGTGCGCGAGAACGCGGACAACCGGCTCTACGGCAACCTCGGGCACCTGGCGGGCGTCAAGCGCGAGCACCCCGGCATGCAGATCGCCGTCGGCGGGTGCCTGGCGCAGAAGGACAAGAACGTCATCCTCGAGAAGGCGCCGTGGGTCGACGTCGTGTTCGGGACGCACAACATGGGGTCACTGCCGACCCTGCTCGAGCGCGCGCGGCACAACGACGAGGCGCAGATCGAGATCCTCGAGTCGCTCGACGTGTTCCCGTCGACGCTGCCGACGAAGCGCGACTCGACCTACAGCGGGTGGGTGTCGATCTCCGTCGGCTGCAACAACACCTGCACGTTCTGCATCGTGCCCTCGCTCCGCGGCAAGGAGAAGGACCGTCGACCCGGGGACGTCCTCGCCGAGATCCAGGCGCTGGTCGACGACGGCGCGATCGAGGTCACCCTTCTCGGGCAGAACGTCAACTCGTACGGCGTCGAGTTCGGGGACCGCCAGGCGTTCAGCAAGCTCCTCCGTGCCGCCGGCGCGATCGAGGGGCTCGAGCGGATCCGCTTCACGAGCCCGCACCCGGCGGCGTTCACCGACGACGTCATCGACGCGATGGCGGAGACGCCGAACGTCATGCCACAGCTGCACATGCCGCTGCAGTCCGGTTCCGACCGCGTACTCAAGGCGATGCGTCGGAGCTACCGGAGCGAGCGCTTCCTCGGGATCCTGGACCGCGTCCGGGCGAAGATCCCGAACGCGGCGATCTCCACGGACATCATCGTCGGGTTCCCGGGCGAGACCGAGGAGGACTTCGAAGACACCCTGCGGGTCGTCGAACAGTCCCGGTTCGCGTCGGCCTTCACCTTCCAGTACTCGATCCGCCCCGGCACCCCGGCGGCGACGATGCCGGACCAGCTGCCGAAGGCGGTCGTCCAGGAACGCTACGAGCGACTCATCGCGCTGCAGGACCGGATCACCGCCGAGGAGCACGCGAAGCAGGTCGGTTGCACCGTGCAGGTGCTCGTCGCCACGGGTGAGGGCAAGAAGGACGACGCCACCCACCGGTTGTCCGGGCGCGCGGAGGACTCCCGGCTCGTGCACTTCTCGGTCCCGGCCGACTCCGCCGTGCCGCGTCCCGGTGACGTCGTCACGGTCGAGGTCACCCGTGCGGCCCCGCACTTCCTGATCGCCGACAACGACGGGCCCCTGCAGATCCGTCGAACCCGCGCGGGCGACGCCTGGGACCGTGCGCAGGCCGAGAGCTGCGGTGTCCCGACCCCGGCGTCCGCCGGTGCGGCCGCGGGGCCGCGTCCGGTCTCGCTCGGTCTGCCGTCGCTCCGTGTCGGGCGCTGAGCCCCTGTTGCCCGAGGGCCTGGCGCTCGACGGCCGGTCGTCGGACCCTGCCGCGGTCGACCTGATCGCGGTCGTCGGCGCCACGGGGACCGGGAAGTCCGAGTTCGCCCTGGCGATCGCCGAGCAGCTCGCCCGGTCGGGACGTCCTGCGGAGATCGTCAACGCCGACGCGATGCAGCTCTACCGAGGCATGGACATCGGCACGGCGAAGCTCAGCGTCGCGGAACGCCGAGGGGTCCCGCACCACCAGCTCGACGTGCTCGACGTGACCGACGAGGCGAGCGTCGCGGCGTACCAGGGCGACGCGCGAGCCGACGTCGAACGGATCACGGACTCCGGTTCCGTCGCGCTCCTCGTCGGCGGCAGCGGGCTCTACGTGTCGTCGGTGCTCTTCGACCTCGCGTTCCCGGGCACGGACCCCGAACTGCGCGCACGGCTCGAGCGTGAGCACGCCGAACTCGGACCCGGCGTCCTCGTCGAGCGGCTCCGGGCGCTCGACCCCGCCGCCGCGGCCGCCGTCGACCAACGCAACCCGCGGCGTCTGATCCGCGCACTCGAGATCGCGAGCCGATCCGAGGTCGTGACCCCGAGCCTCCCGTCCGCGCCCCGCGCCTGGCGACCCGCCCGGATCCTGCACCTGCACCGCGAACGCACCGGACTCGTCGCGTCACTGCACGAGCGTGCCGCGCGGATGTTCGACCGGGGGCTCGTCGACGAGGTCGCGGGGCTCCGCGACCAGGGGCTGGAGCAGGGGAAGACCGCCCGCGCCGCGATCGGGTACGCGCAGGCGCTCGACGTGCTGCACGGGCGGGCGACTCGGGACGACGCCGTCGAGGCGACCGCGGTGGCGACCCGCAAGTACGCCCGGCGGCAGGTCTCCTGGTTCAAGCGGTACGCCGACGCCGAGGTGCTCGACGTGACCGGGACGGACCTCGCGGGCCTGCGGGAGGCGGCCCGTAGGATCGTCCCGTGACCGAACTGCACTTCACCAAGGGCCAGGGCACCGGCAACGACTTCGTCCTGTTCGCCGATCCCGACGCGACGGTCGACCTGACCCCCGAGCGGATCCGGGCGATCGCGGACCGTCGGTTCGGCGTCGGCGGCGACGGCGTGATCCGGGCGGTCCGGTCCGAGGCGCTCCCGGAGGGGCGGGCGCTCCTCGCGGTCGCGCCCGAGGCGACCTGGTTCATGGACTACCACAACGCCGACGGCTCGGTCGCGGAGATGTGCGGCAACGGCATACGGGTGTTCGCGCGGTACCTGACCGAGTCGGGGCTCGTCGACCTCGCACCGGGGGAGACGCTGACCGTCGGCAGCCGCAAGGGCCTGGTCGACATCCAGCGGACCACGAACGGCTTCTCGGCGGACCTGGGTCGGTGGGGGCTCGGCATCGAGGGCGGCGCCGCGAACGACGTCATGGTCCGGGCGCGGGAGCTCGACGGCGCGCGACCCGGCCTGGGCATCGACGTGGGGAACCCGCACGTCGTCGTCGCGGTCGCGACCGAGGACGAGCTCGCCGGACTCGACCTGACCTGGATCCCCGTGCTCGACCCGGCACCGGCGGCCGGGGCGAACGTCGAGTTCGTGCTGCCCGGCGACCCGCTGGTCAAGGACGGCGTCGGCGAGATCACGATGCGGGTGCACGAGCGCGGGAGCGGCGAGACGCTGTCGTGCGGGACCGGCGCGGTCGCGGCAGCGCTGGCGACCCGGTACTGGGCGGGGCCCTCGGCGCCGGACACGTGGCGCGTGCGGGTCCCGGGCGGGATCGTCACGGTGCGGATGTTCGCGGCCGAGGACGGGGAGCACGTGGCGCTCGCGGGGCCGGCGGAGCTGGTGTTCTCGGGGGACCTGACGGTCTGAGGGCTGTCGGCGCCGTGGCTCGGCGCGGGGGGTCGTTCTGCGCGAAGGAGGCCGATCCGCTCATTGGAGGCCGTTCCGCGCGTCGGAGGTCGTTCGTTCTGACCGAGTACGCGCGGTTCGTCCTCCCATGTCGGGCGTGATGGGAACGATTGACCACGCCCACGGGGACTGCAGCGCCCGCGAGACGCCGCCTTGCCCGCGAGACGCCGCGCCACCGTCGAGACGCCACCGCTTCGCCGGGCGTTTCGCGTGATCGGAGGCGTCTCGAGCACGCCGGGGTGTCACCGGCGCAACGAGCACCGAGCCGCGCGGGCAGTCCGGACCGCCGGGCGCACGCGCCGGCACTCCGGAACAGCACGACCCGCCAGCGAGCAGGACGAATCAGCCCCGCCTCACTCGGCTGCGGCTGTGTCCTCCGCCACGCGGTGCACCCGGATCACCCGGAAGCCCTTGTCCGTCGTCGCCCGCGCGACCCGGAACCCGGCGCCGAGCGTGTCCCCGAGCCAGCGCTGCAGCGAGTCGCCACCGAGGTCCTTCGACACGACGAGCCACGCGTCGCCCCCGATCTCGAGCCGGGGGATCCAGGTGAGCAGGATCTCGTGCAGCTCGTCCTTCCCGACACGGATCGGCGGGTTGGACCAGATCGTCCGGAAGCGCAGGTCGGCGGGGATCTCCGACGGCAGGCCGACCGTCACGTTCGCAGCCCCGGCGGCGGCGGCGTTGTCCCGCGCCAGCCCGAGCACCCGCTCGTTGACGTCCACGCCCCACACGTGCGCGTCCGGCGACTCGAGCGCCATGGTGATCGCGATCGGACCCCAACCGCAGCCGATGTCGAGCAGGGCGCCCGACGACGAGGGCGGCGGCACCGAACCGAGCAGGACCCGCGTGCCGCGATCGACGCCGTCCGGGCTGAACACCCCGGCAGCGGTGGTCAGGGTCAGCGGCTTGCCGGCGAGCGTGACGTGCACCTGGCGCGCACGGGTCTCCGACGACGGGTTCGCGGAGAAGTAGTGCTCGTTCGCCATGGAAGAACCGTACCGGGACCCCCGTATGTCCCGGGCGTGGCGGCGGTACCCTGTGGAGAAGATGACGGAAACCACCATGAACGACGGACGATCCGACGACAGCGCCGAAGGTGTCGTGGAACGCGTCCTCCGCAACGCTGACTCGAAGGCATCGTCCGCGATCTTCGCCCCGGCGCAGGCGATCCAGACCCGATCGGTCGACGAGCACGGCTGGGCCGGCGACGGCGACCAGTACGAACGCGAGGACCGGGCGGCCCTGCGCCGTGTCACCGGCCTCTCCACCGAACTCCAGGACGTCACCGAGGTCGAGTACCGGCAGCTCCGGCTCGAGCAGGTCGTCCTCATCGGCGTCTACCCCCAGGGCAGCGCGCAGGACGCCGAGAACTCCCTCCGCGAACTCGCCGCCCTGGCCGAGACCGCGGGTGCCGTGGTGCTCGACGGACTCCTGCAGCGCCGACCGACCCCCGACCCCTCCACGTACCTCGGCAAGGGCAAGGCCGAGGAACTCGCGATGGCCGTCAAGGCCACCGGCGCCGACACCGTGATCGCCGACACCGAGCTCGCACCCTCGCAGCGTCGTGCGCTCGAGGACGTCGTCAAGGTCAAGGTGATCGACCGCACGGCCGTGATCCTCGACATCTTCAGCCAGCACGCCTCCACCCGCGAGGGCAAGGCGCAGGTCGAGCTCGCGCAGCTGCAGTACCTGCTCCCGCGCCTCCGTGGTTGGGGCGAGTCGATGTCCCGGCAGGCCGGTGGCCAGGTCTCCGGCGGTGCGGGCATGGGTTCCCGTGGCCCCGGTGAGACCAAGATGGAGCTCGACCGCCGGAAGATCCACACCCGGATGGCGAAGCTCCGGCGCCAGATCGCCGGCTTCACCCCGGCCCGCGAGGCGAAGCGCGCCGACCGTGCCCGGAACGAGGTGCCGAGCGTCGCGATCGCCGGGTACACCAACGCCGGCAAGTCGTCGCTGCTCAACCGGCTGACGAGCGCCGGCGTGCTGGTGCAGAACCAGCTGTTCGCCACGCTCGACGCGACCGTCCGCCGCACCGAGAGCACCAAGGGTCGCGAGTTCACGTTCGTCGACACCGTCGGCTTCGTGCGCAACCTGCCGCACCAGCTGGTCGAGGCGTTCCGGTCCACGCTCGAGGAGGTCGGCCAGGCCGACGTCATCGTGCACGTCGTGGACGGATCGCACCCGGACCCGGCCGCGCAGCTCGCCACGGTCCGCGACGTGATCGGCGACGTCGGCGCGCGCGACGTCCCCGAGGTCGTCGCCTTCAACAAGGCGGACCTGATCGACGACGCGCAGCGACTCGTGCTCGTCGGCCTGGTCCCGGACGCCGTCTTCGTCTCGGCACGCACGGGCGAGGGCGTCACCGAGCTCCTGGCGGCGATCGAGGACCGTCTGCCGGAACCGGACGTCGACCTGACGGTCGTCATCCCCTACGACCGCGGCGACCTGGTGTCGGCCCTGCACGACGCCGGCGCGGTCGAGACGACCGACTACGTCGAGGACGGCACCCGACTGCACGTCCGCGTCTTCCAGCGGCAGGTCGCCGAGCTCGACCCCTACGTGGTTGCGCCCGTCACCACGGCCTAGTCACCGGACCCACACCGGGACGGACAGGAGGCACGGTGCCAGCTGGCACCGTGCCTCCTGTCCGTCGGTGGGTCTGGATCAGAGCGGGTCGCGGTCAGAGCGAGCGGAGCACCGCGACGACCTTGCCGAGGACCGTCGCCGCGTCACCGAGGATCGGCTCGAACGCCGAGTTCCGGGGGAGCAGCCAGGTGTGGCCGTCGCGCTGGCGGAAGACCTTGACGGTGGCTTCCTCGTCGAGCATCGCCGCGACGACGTCACCGTTCTCCGCGGTCTGCTGCGACCGGACGACGACCCAGTCGCCGTCGCAGATGGCGGCGTCGATCATCGACTCGCCCACGACCTTGAGCATGAAGAGGTCGCCCGTGCCGACGAGCTGACGGGGGAGCGGCACGATCTCGTCGACGTGCTGCTCGGCCGTGATCGGCACACCGGCGGCGATCCGGCCGACGAGGGGCACGAGCGTCGTGGCGTCGACGTCCGGGGTCTGGACGTCCGGGTTCGGCTCGTCGACCAGGACCTCGAGCGCGCGGGGACGGTTCGGGTCACGACGGATCCAGCCGCCGAGCTCGAGTTGACCGAGCTGGTGGGAGACGCTCGACAGGGACGACAGGCCGGCGGCGTCGCCGATCTCCCGCATGCTCGGCGGGTAGCCCCGGCTGGCGATGGACGCACGGATCGCGTCGAGGATCGCCTGCTGCTTCGCCGTCAGCGGCTTCTGGCTCCGCAGTTCGTCCGCCACGTCGGGCCGCCCTTCGTCGGTGTCTGGACGTGATCGCCGCGGATGTCGGTGGTACCCGCTTGACTCGTCCCAGTCGCTCGAAACAGTATCCGACCGTCCCACGCCGGACAAACACCTGTTCGAGCGTGTCGGCAGGAAATCCCGCACGAATCCCTTCCTGGGACTTGTGCGGCCTCAGGTTCGAAAGTATGTTCGGTACACGACTTCGGTTCACCGAACGGGAAGGCAGAACGACATGAGCACCATCGCCATCGCTGACACCCAGCGCACCGCGACGCCCGCCGTCCGGACGCGCCTGCGCCTCACGCGCCGTGGACGGGTCGTCCTCACGACGCTCGCTGCGCTCCCGGTCGCTGTCGGCATCCTGCTCGCCGTCATCAACGGCGGACAGGCCTCCGCTGGTGACGCCTCGCGTGCCGGGGCTCCCGTCCACTTCGAGACCGTCACGGTGCAGCCGGGCGAGACCCTGTGGTCGCTCGCCGAGCAGACCGCGCCCGACGCCGACCCGCGCGACTTCGTGCAGGACGTCGTCAGCCTCAACGCGCTCGACGGCTCGACGCTCCAGGCGGGCGAGCAGATCGCGATCCCGGCGAAGTACTCCGCGGGTAACTGACCTGCCGATCGTCCGCGTGGCCGCGACCGTCCGGACGGCCGGTCGTCCGCACGGCAGCGCGGCCTACGATGGATCGGTGGCAACCACGCTCGACGACCTCCCGATCCGCGACGACCTCCGTGGGCAGAGCCCCTACGGTGCCCCGCAGAAGCACGTGCGGGTGCAGCTGAACGTCAACGAGAACACGCATCCGGTGCCGCAGGACGTCGCCGACGACATCGTGGAGTCGATCCGTCAGGCGCTGACGACGGTGAACCGCTACCCCGACCGGGAGTTCACCGAGCTGCGCCAGTCGCTTGCCGCGTACCTCGGGCACGGTCTGACCGCCGAGCAGCTCTGGGCGGCGAACGGGTCGAACGAGGTCCTGCAGCAGCTCCTCCAGGCCTTCGGCGGTCCCGGCCGGAGCGTGCTCGGGTTCCCGCCCACCTACTCGATGCACTCGATCCTGGCGTCCGGCACCGGCACGACGTGGCTCCCGGCGCAGCGCGACGACGAGTTCCGCATCTCGCCCGAGACCGTCGTGGCCGCCATCCGCGAGCACCAGCCCGACATCGTCTTCCTGTGCGGGCCGAACAACCCGACCGGGACGCCCCTGTCGATCGACACCGTCCGCGCCGCGTACGAAGCCACCGACGGCATCGTGATGGTCGACGAGGCCTACGCGGAGTTCATGCCCGCCGACGTGCCGAGCGCGGTCTCGCTGCTGCCGGGGCGCGAGCGGCTCGTGGTGTCGCGCACGATGAGCAAGGCGTTCGCGTTCGCGGGCGCCCGGGTCGGGTACCTCGCGGCCGACCCGGCCGTCATCGACGCGATCCGGCTCGTCCGGCTGCCGTACCACCTGTCCGCGCTGACGCAGGCTGCTGCCGTCGCGGCGCTCCGCCACGCGCCGGAGATGCTCGCGATGGTCGACGACATCAAGGAACAGCGCGACCGCATGGTCACCGAGCTCGGCGCGATGGGGTACCGCACGTACGAGACCTGGTCGAACTTCGTCCTGTTCGGCGGCGTCGCGGACCCGAACGCCGCGTTCGAGGCCCTGCTCGACCAGGACGTGATCGTCCGTGACCTCGGCATCCCGAACCACCTCCGGGTGAGCGCGGGGACCGAGGAGGAGACCACCGCGTTCCTCGACGCCATGCGTCGCGTGGCCGCCGACCAGCCCCCGGTTAGGCTGGACGCATGACCGCCCGTACCGCCTCCGTCAGCAGGAGCACGAGCGAGTCGAGCATCGAGCTCTCGCTCGACCTGGACGGCACCGGCTCGTCCGACGTCTCGACGAGCGTGCCGTTCTTCGACCACATGCTGACCGCGTTCAGCAAGCACTCGCTCATCGACCTGCGGGTGCGCTCGACGGGCGACACCGACATCGACGTGCACCACACGGTCGAGGACACCGGCATCGTGCTCGGGCAGGCGCTCAAGCAGGCCCTGGGAGACCGGTCCGGCATCGGCCGGTACGGTGACGCCCTCGTGCCCCTCGACGAGGCGCTGGCACAGGCGGTCGTCGACGTCTCCGGCCGTCCGTTCCTCGTGCACTCGGGGGAGCCAGCCGGCTTCGAGTTCCACCGCATCGGCGGGCACTTCACCGGGTCGATGGTCCGCCACGTGTTCGAGGCGATCACGTTCAACGCCGGCATCACCGTGCACGTCCGCGTGCTCGAGGGCCGAGACCCGCACCACATCGCCGAGGCCGAGTTCAAGGCCTTCGCCCGGGCGATGCGCAAGGCGGTCGAGCTCGACCCGCGCGTCGACGGCATCCCGTCGACCAAGGGCGCCCTGTGACCGGCACCGACGGACCCGGCACCGACCGACCCGGCACCGACCGACCCGGCACCGACCCCGAGACCGAGCCGTCGGGCGCGCGGCCGAACGTGGTCGTCCTCGACTACGGCTCCGGCAACGTGCACTCCGCCGCGAAGGCCCTCGAGCGCGCCGGCGCGGACGTCACCCTGAGCGCCGACAAGCAGACCGCGCTGCGGGCCGACGGACTGCTCGTGCCGGGCGTGGGTGCGTTCGCCGCGGTCGTCGACCAGCTCGAGGGCGTGCACGGCGGCGAGATCGTCGACCACCGCCTTGCCGGCGGGCGTCCGGTGCTCGGCATCTGCGTCGGCATGCAGGTCATGTTCGCGCGCGGAGTCGAACGCGGCGCCGACGTCGAGGGCCTGGCGCAGTGGCCCGGGACGGTCGAGCAGCTCGAGGCCGACGTCCTGCCCCACATGGGGTGGAACACCGTCGAGGCGCCCGAGGACTCGGTCCTGTTCGACGGGCTGCACGACGAGCGTTTCTACTTCGTGCACTCCTACGGCGTCACCGACTTCCCGCTCGACGCCTACGGCCCGTTCCGCGCGCCCCGGCTGACCTGGGCCGAGCACGGCCAGCGGTTCGTCGCCGCGGTCGAGAACGGCCCGCTGACCGCCACCCAGTTCCACCCCGAGAAGTCCGGCGAGCCGGGCATCCAGCTCCTCCGGAACTGGGTCCGCTCACTCTGAGCAAGCCGCCACCGAGACCAGTACCGACAGGACCATGACCGACCTCACCGCCACCCCGCCCCTCGTCCTGCTCCCCGCCGTCGACGTGGTCGACGGCCAGGCCGTCCGCCTCACCCAGGGCGAGGCCGGCAGCGAGACCTCGTACGGCGACCCCGTCACCGCCGCCCGCACGTGGCGGGAGCAGGGCGCCGAGTGGATCCACCTCGTCGACCTCGACGCGGCGTTCGGTCGCGGCGACAACCGGCAGGTGATCGCCCGCGCGATCGACGAGGTCGAGGGGGTCTCCGTCGAGCTCTCCGGCGGCATCCGCGACGACGCCTCGCTCGAGGCCGCCCTCGCGACCGGCGCCGCCCGTGTGAACCTCGGCACCGCCGCGCTCGAGCAGCCCGAGTGGGCCGCCCGGGTGATCCAGCAGTACGGCGAGCAGATCGCCGTCGGGCTCGACGTGCGCGGGACGACCCTCGCGAGCCGCGGGTGGACCGAGGACGCCGGCGACCTGTGGGAGGTCCTCGACCGGCTCGAGGCCGCCGGGTGCGCCCGGTACGTGGTGACCGACGTGACGAAGGACGGCACGCTGCAGGGCCCGAACGTGGAGCTCCTCCGTGCGGTCTGCGACCGGACGGACCAGCCCGTCGTGGCCTCCGGCGGCATCTCGACGCTCGACGACCTGCGGGCCCTCCGCGAGCTCGTCCCGCACGGACTCGAGGGCGCGATCATCGGCAAGGCGCTCTACTCCGGCGCGTTCACGCTCCCGGCCGCCCTCGACGTCGCCGGGGCGTAGCGCGCGGTGGCGGGCATCTCGAACGGCCGCGGCACGGGCCCCGAGCCGACGGACGACGACGCGCACACCCCCGGTGGTGCCGCCGACTCCGCGGGCAACCCCTGGGCCGGACGGACGTTCGACGCGCACGACACCGCCTACGACGAGGACGACGGCCTCGCCGACCCCGCGGTGGTCGCCGCGATCACCGGGCTGCAGCAGGGCGGCTCGCAGCGCGCCGTGGTGGACGCGCTCCGGACCGCGCGGCTCCTCATCCCGCTCGTCGCCGAGGCCGGGGACGTCGGCCACACGCCCGAGGGCAAGCTCGTCGACAAGACCCAGGAGCTGTCCATCGTGACGGTCGCCGGGCCGGACGGGCGGACGGTCATGCCGGCGTTCACCTCGGCCGAGGCGATGCGGTCGTGGGACCCGACGGCGCGGCCCGTGCCGGCGGAGACGCGGCGCGTGGCGATGGCGGCGGCGAGCGAGGAGACCCAGCTCGTGGTCCTCGACCCGACGGCGCCGACCGAGTTCGTGCTGCGCCGACCGGCCGTGTGGGCGATCGGCCAGGACGTGCCGTGGACCCCGTGCTTCGAGGACCCGGAGGTCGCCCGGGCGTTCGCGGACTCCGTGGCCGACGAACCGGCGGTCGCGCGGGTCGAGCTGTCTCCGGGGGACCCGCTCGGTCGGTTCGCCGGGGCCGAGCTGACGGTGGGCCTCGCGCTCCACCCCGGTCTCGACCAAGGTGACGTCCAGGCCCTCGTCGGCCGCCTCCAGCAGCGGTGGACGGCGGACGCCGTCGTCGCGGAACGCGTGGACAGCATGCGGGTGGCGCTGCGCCGGGCGTGAGTCGCGCCTCCAGGCCCGCAGGCCCGTGGCGCGCCCGCCCCGCCGGTCGCGCCGGGACGTCGGCGGCCCGCCGGTAGCATGACGGGGTGAGCACCAACCCGACGACCAGCCCCGGCACCGGCGAGACCCCGGTCGGCCCCACCGGGCGGCCCGTGCGGCAGTTCCCGGTCCCCGAGGAACTCGACGGCCACGGGCCGGCTCGCATCATCGCGCTCTGCAACCAGAAGGGCGGCGTCGGCAAGACCACGACGTCGATCAACCTCGGCGCCACGTTGGCCGAGTACGGCCGTCGCGTCCTCGCCGTCGACTTCGACCCGCAGGGCGCCCTGTCCGCCGGCCTCGGCGTGCGGACCCACGACATCCCCACGGTCTACGACCTGCTGATGGGCTCGGTGAAGGACCCGAACCAGGTAATCCAGCCGACGAACGTCCCGCTGCTGGACGTCATCTCCGCGAACATCGACCTGTCCGCGGCCGAGGTCCACCTGGTGAACGAGGTCGCGCGGGAGCAGATCCTGGCGAGCGTCCTCCGCAAGGTCGCGAACGACTACGACGTGATCCTCGTCGACTGCCAGCCGTCGCTCGGCCTGCTGACGGTGAACGCGCTGACGGCCGCGCACGGCGTGCTCATCCCGCTCGAGTGCGAGTTCTTCGCGCTCCGCGGTGTCGCGCTGCTCATCGAGACGATCGACAAGGTGCGGGACCGGCTGAACCCGGCACTGCAGCTCGACGGCATCCTCGCGACGATGTACGACTCGCGGACGCTGCACTCGCGCGAGGTCATGGAGCGGGTCGTCGAGACCTTCGACGACCGGGTGCTCGACACGGTGATCGGCCGCACGGTGAAGTTCCCGGACGCCACGGTGTCGGCGCGCCCGATCACGCAGACGGCCCCGGACCACGCCGCCGCCCACGCGTACCGGCAGCTGGCACGGGAGCTCGTCGAGCGTGGCGCCGTCGCCTGACCCGGCGGCCGCCACCGGGTTCCGCGTCCGGCTGTCGAACTTCGACGGCCCGTTCGACCTGCTCCTGTCGCTCATCACGAAGCACGAGCTGGACATCACCGAGGTGTCGCTCGGCGCCGTGACGGGTGAGTTCATCGCCTACGTCCGCCAGGCGGAGTCCGCCGACGAGCTCGACGAGGCGAGCGAGTTCCTCGTCGTCGCGGCGACGCTGCTCGACCTGAAGATCGTCGGGCTCCTGCCCCAGGGCGAGCTCGTCGACGCCGAGGACGTCGCCCTGCTCGAGGCGCGGGACCTGCTGTTCGCCCGGCTGCTGCAGTACCGGGCGTTCAAGCAGGCCGCGGAGTGGTTCGGGGAACGCTGGCAGGAGGAGTCCCGACGGCACGTGCGTCGCGTGCGGCTCGAGGAACGGTTCCGTGCCCGGACGCCGGAGCTCGTGTGGACGCTGTCGGTGCAGGACTTCGCCGCGCTGGCGATGCTCGCGTTCGCGCCGCGGGAGATCCCGACCGTCGGACTCGACCACCTGCACGCCCCGCTCGTGAGCATCCGGGAGCAGGCCGCGATCGTGGTCTCGATCCTCCGCACACGCGCCGACGAGGACGTCTCGTTCCGCGACCTGGTCGCCGGGGTCACGGAGACGGGTATCGTGGTGGCTCGCTTCCTGGCGATCCTGGAGCTGTACCGGAACGCGTCGATCTCGTTCGAGCAGGCCGAACCGCTCGGGGAGCTCACACTCCGGTGGACCGCAGAGGACTGGTCCGACGAGAGCCTCGCGAACCTGGGAGCCGACTATGACGGATGACGCCGTGCACCGCACCGCCGCCCACGTCGCGCACGACGGCGGGGCCGGGGCCGAGCCCGGGGGCGCGGACGAGCTCGACGCCGCGCCGCACACCGCGCCGCTCGACGTCGCCGTCGACCGGCAGATCGAGGCGATCCTGATGATCGCGGACGAGCCCCAGTCGCTCGTGTCGCTCGCAGCAGCCGTCGGCGCACCCGTGCCCGTCGTCCGCCAGGCGGTGGAGCGGCTCGTCGCCGACTTCGACGGGCTCGTCGGGACCGTCCGTCGCGGCTTCGAGCTCCGCGAGGTGGGCGGTGGCTGGCGCTTCTACGTCCGGGCCGACCTGGACGCCGTGGTCGAGCAGTTCGTCGAGGCCGAGCGTCCGGCGCGCCTGTCGCAGGCCGCGCTCGAGACCCTCGCGGTCGTCGCCTACAAGCAGCCGATCACCCGGTCGCAGATCGCGTCGATCCGTGCCGTGAACGTCGACGGGGTGGTGCGCACGCTGGTGGCGCGCGGCCTCATCGAGGAGTCGTTCACGGACGCGGAGACCGGCGCCATCAACTACGTCACGTCCGACCTGCTCCTGCAGCAGCTCGGCATCAACTCGCTCGACGAGCTGCCGCTCATCTCGCCCCTCCTGGAGGACGGCGCCGGCGGCTTCGAGCAGAACGAAGGGATCCCCGATGGCCGCACATGAGGACGAACGACGAGGCGGGTCGCGAGACCGCGCCGGTTCCGGTCGCGACAGCCGGCCTGGAGGCGCGTCACGCGACCGCACCGCCGGCTCCGGTCGCGCGGGTGGCCGGTCCGGCGACGACCGCGGTGGGTACCGCGGGCGTGACGACCGCGGTACCGGTGGGTACCGGGGCCGCGACGAGCGCGGCGGGTCGGACCGTGGCGGGTACCGCGGGCGTGACGAGCGTCCGGCTGGTGGGTACCGCGGGCGGGGCGAGCGTCCGGCTGGTGGGTACCGCGGGCGGGACGAGCGTCCGGCTGGTGGGTACCGCGGGCGGGGCGAGCGTCCGGCTGGTGGGTACCGCGGGCGGGACGAGCGTCCCGCTGGTGGGTACCGCGGGCGGGACGAGCGTCCCGCCGGTGGGTACCGCGGCCGCGACGACCGGCGCGAGGAGGACCGCGGCCGCTTCGTCGGGCGCGGCGAGGACCGGCGCGCGAGCGAGCGCGGCGGGCTCGTCCGACGCGACGACGAACGCGGCGCACCCCGTGGCCGCGACGACCGCGCCGGCGGCGGGTACCGCGGACGCGACGACCGCGCCGGCGGTGGGTACCGCGGGCGCGACGACCTCGCCGGTGGCGGGTACCGCGGGCGCGATGACGACCGACGCGGGGGAGACCGCCGCGACAGCGGACGCCGAGACGACCGGCGCAACGACCGCCGCGACGACCGGCGCGACGACCGCCGTGATCCCGCCCGCGAGGACCGCCGCAGCCCCGACGGTCGCCCGAGCACCGTCTGGCACAACGGCCGCCGCTACGTCGGCGGCACCACGACCGCCCGGAACGCCGACCGCCCGAGTGGCGTCGGGAACCGCGGCGTCGGGAACCGCGGCGCCGGGAACCGTGCCGTCGGCAGCCGCGGCACCGCGCCGCGCGCGGACACGACGCCGCACCCGGAGGGTGCCCGCGACCCCCAGGGCGCACCGCTCGAGGGCACGCCCGAGCGCCCCGTGATCCCGGATTGGGACGCGTCGGGGGCGACCGTGTCCGGCGGGGCCGGGGCGAGCCTCCAGGCCGACGGTGAGCGCCTGCAGAAGGTGATCGCCGCTGCGGGCGTGGCGTCCCGACGGGTCGCGGAGAACCTGATCGTCGAGGGTCGCGTGACGGTCAACGGCGAGGTCGTCGACGCGCTCGGTCGCCGGGTCGACCCGGCGACCGACGAGATCGCGGTCGACGGCGTGCCGGTGCAGGGCGACGCCTCGCGGCGGTACGTCCTGCTCAACAAGCCGGTCGGGATCGTGTCGAGCCTGCAGGACGAACGGGGCCGGCGCGACCTGTCCGAGTTCGTCGACCGCTACGAGGAGCGCCTGTTCAACGTCGGCCGGCTCGACGCCGAGACCTCGGGGCTGCTCGTGCTGACGAACGACGGCGACCTGGCGCACGTGCTCGCGCACCCGTCGTTCGGCATCACGAAGACGTACATCGCGAAGGTCCGCGGCAACGTGAACCCAGGGACCGTCCAGCGCCTGCTCGACGGCGTCGAGCTCGAGGACGGGCCGATCGCGGCGGACAAGGTCCGGCTGCTCGAGTCGGCGAAGGGCGAGTCGCTCGTCGAGATCACGCTGCACTCCGGGCGCAACCGGATCGTCCGTCGCATGCTCGAGGCGGTCGACCACCCGGTGACCGACCTGGTGCGTCGGTCGTTCGGTCCGCTGCACCTCGGGTCGCTGCCCGTCGGCAAGACGCGCGAGCTGTCCACCGTGGAACTCGGCAAGCTCCTCCGCATCGCGCGTGAGGCCCGGGGTTCTGCACAGGCCGGTCCGGACGAGGAGTCCGCCGACTGACCGTCGGTAGGCTTGCCGGGTGACCGACGCCCCCGCACCGCTCGCCGAACCGGACATCGACCGGCGGCTCCGCGGACCCGTGCGCGTCGTCGGCGCCGGGCTCCTCGGGGCATCGATCGGACTGGCGCTGCGCGAGAAGGGCGTCGACGTCGTCCTCGACGACGTGTCCCCGGCCGCCCTGGCGCTCGCCGTGGACTACGGCGCCGGTCGTCGTCCCGCCGACGGGGACGACCCGGAGCTCGTCGTCGTCGCGGTGCCGCCGGACGTCGTGGCCGCCGTCGTCGAGCGCGAGCTCGCGGCCTACCCGCGTGCGGTCGTCACGGACGTGGCGAGCGTGAAGACCGGACCGCTCGACCGGCTCGTGGCGGCAGGCGCCGACGTCTCCCGCTACATCGGGTCGCACCCGATGGCGGGGCGGGAGCGCTCCGGGCCGACCGCCGCGCGCGCGGACCTGTTCGTCGGACGGCCGTGGGTGATCGCCGGCCACGACGCGATCACGTACCAGCGCGCCGCCGTGGTCGAGGACCTGGCGCTCGACGTCGGTGCCACGGTCGTGCCGATGGCGCCGGAGTCGCACGACCAGGCCGTCGCCTACGTCTCGCACGCCCCGCAGCTCGTCTCGACGCTCATGGCCGCGCGGCTGCAGGACGCACCGGAGGGCTCGCTCGACCTCGCCGGCGGCGGTGTCCGGGACGTCACGCGGATCGCGGCGAGCGACCCTGGACTCTGGGTGCAGATCATCGGCGCCAACGCGGCGCGCATCCGCCCGGTGCTCGCGGACCTCCGCGACGACCTGGACCGCGTGATGCACGCCCTCGACGACCCGGACGGTACGGGGTCGCCGCGGACCATCGCCGAGACCATCGCCGCCGGCAACCGCGGGGTCGAGCGGCTCCCCGGCAAGCACGGCACCACCAGACGCTTCGCCCGGGTGGTCGTCCTGATCGACGACACTCCCGGGCAGCTCGCCGCCCTCCTGACGTTCATCGGGGAGATCGGCATCAACCTCGAGGACATGCGCCTCGAGCACTCACCGGGCGCACCGATCGGCATCGTCGAGGTGTCGGTCGTCCCAGAGCAGGAACAGCGACTCGTCGACGAGCTCGACGGTCGCGGATGGAGGATCGCAGCAGCATGGGCCTGAACGACGAGACGACCCCGACCGTGCACGAGTCCGGAGTCACCGGCGGTCCGGACGGACCGGACACCGGCCTGCCGACCCCCGGCGACCCCAGCGGCCCCCTCGGCGGCGACGTCGCGGGCGGCCTCGACGGCCAGGGCGGCGGCGAGCCCGGTTCGACGAGCGCGCCGGTCCCCGCCGGACTGCCCGAGGGCGCCTTCGTCGCGAAGACCGTGATCGCGGTGGACGGTCCCGCCGGCAGCGGCAAGTCGAGTGTCTCCCGCGCCGCGGCCCGCGTGCTCGGCTTCGGGTACCAGGACACCGGTGCGGCCTACCGCGCGCTCGCCTGGCACGCCCTGCAGCAGCGGGTCGACCTCGATGACGCCGCGGCGGTGCTCGCGAGCTGGGAGACGTTCGACTACGCGATCGGCACCGACCCCGACGACTACTTCGTGCGCGTCGGCGGCACCGACGTGACGGACGCGATCCGCACCCCGGAGGTCACCGCCGCGGTGGCGCACATCGCGAAGCTCCCGGAGGTCCGCCAGCGGCTCGTGCAGCTCTTCCGCCAGGTGATGCGGAAGGCCGACGGGCAGGGGATCATCACCGAGGGCCGGGACATCACCACGGTCGTCGCGCCCGATGCCGAGGTCCGGATCCTGCTGACGGCGGACGAGTCGGTTAGGATGGCTCGACGCTCGGCTGAGGTCACGACCCAGTCGGCCGCCGAGACCTCCGCCGCACTCGCTCGTCGCGACGCGGCGGACGCGAAGGTCGTCGACTTCATGAACGCCGCGGACGGCGTCACGACGCTCGACTCCACCGACCTCGACTTCGACCAGACCGTGCAGGCGGTCGTCGACCTGGCCCGCGCGGCCACGCACTGACGCACGACCGGACGGCTCCCGTCCGGTCCCCACAGCCGGGTGACCGGCCCGGCCGACATCGGCCACCGAACCCGCGGTTCCGGCCGCACGCGAGGAAACCACATGGCCCAGCAGGACAGCCACGACAACGACGACTTCCCGGAGTACGACGACGCCCTCGGTGAGCGACTCGCCGGCCTCGACGACGCCGAGGCGGACCAGCGGGCCAACGCGCTCCGTGCCGGACTCGACGAGTACGAGCTGGACGACGAGGACGTCGCGCTCCTCGACGCCGGCGAACTCGGCGAGGACGGCGTCCACTACCTGCCGGCGTACCCGGTGCTCGCGATCGTCGGCCGCCCGAACGTCGGCAAGTCGGCGCTCGTGAACCGCATCATCGGTCGTCGCGAGGCCGTCGTGCAGGACGTCCCCGGTGTCACCCGCGACCGCGTCTCGTACAAGGCCGAGTGGAACGACAAGCGCTTCACCCTCGTCGACACCGGCGGGTGGGAGCCCGACGCCCGGGGCATCAACGCCTCGGTCGCGGCGCAGGCCGAGGTCGCGGTCGACCTCGCCGACGCCGTGCTGTTCGTCGTGGACGTCACCGTCGGCATCACCGCCACGGACGAGCACGTCGTCAAGATGCTCCGCGGCACCGACCGTCCGGTCATCGTCGTGGCGAACAAGGCCGACGACGACCGCCGCGACCTCGACGCCTTCGAGCTGTGGAACCTGGGCCTCGGCGAGCCGCACCCGGTCTCCGCGCTGCACGGCCGCGGCGTCGCGGACCTGATGGACCTGATCATCAAGACGCTGCCGGACACCTCGGCCGTCGCCAAGCAAGAGGTCGGCGGGCCCCGCCGCGTCGCGATCCTCGGCCGCCCGAACGTCGGCAAGAGCTCGCTGCTCAACAAAGCGGCGGGCGAGGAGCGCGTGGTCGTCAACGACCTCGCCGGGACCACGCGCGACCCGGTGGACGAGCAGATCGAGCTCGGCGGCAAGGTCTGGCGCTTCGTCGACACCGCCGGCATCCGGAAGCGCGTGCACCTGCAGCAGGGCGCCGACTTCTACGCGTCGCTCCGCACGACCGCCGCGCTCGAGAAGGCCGAGGTCGCCGTCGTGGTCCTCGACGTCACCGAGCCGATCTCGACGCAGGACCTGCGCATCATCGACCTGGTGCTCGAGTCCGGCCGTGCACTCGTGCTCGCCTACAACAAGTGGGACCTGCTCGACGACGACCGTCGCCGCTACCTGGAGCGCGAGATCGAGCAGGACCTGGCGCACGTCGCCTGGGCGCCCCGCGTGAACATCTCGGCCCGCACCGGTCGGCACCTCGAGAAGCTCGTCCCGGCGCTCGAGACCGCGCTCGAGTCGTGGGACACCCGCATCCCGACCGGCAAGGTCAACGCCTTCATCGCCGAGCTCGTGCAGGAGCACCCGCACCCGGTCCGCGGTGGCAAGCAGCCGCGCATCCTGTTCGGGACGCAGGCGTCGAGCCAGCCGCCGACGTTCGTCCTGTTCACCTCGGCGTTCCTCGACCCGCAGTACCGCCGCTTCATCACGCGCCGGCTCCGCGAGGTGTGGGGCTTCGAGGGCACCCCGATCAACGTCAACATGCGCGTCCGCGAGCGGCGGAAGCGCTCCTAGCGGGACTGCGGGGGCAGGGGGTGCGACGGCGAGCACGACGGGGACCGGGAACGGTCGCCGTCCTGCTCGCCGTCGTCGTGCTCGCGATCGTCGGGGTCGTCGCGAGCGGGGGCGTGTTCCTCGCGACCGGGTCCGAACGGGACGGCGGTCGGGTCAGCAGTGTGCAGCCGTGGTCCGTCCCCCAGCCGTCCGCTGCGGCGACGCAGGACGTGCGCGTCGGCAACGCGCTCGGTGCGCCCGTGCCGCAGCAGTCCGCGGCGCCGGTTCCGCGCGCCGTCCGGGACTGGGTGGTGCAGGCGCTGCCGCTCGAGGGCGACCTCGTGCCCGCTGCCGGCGGTGCATCCGGTCGGGTCCGGGTCGGGGCGACCGCGAGCTCCGAGGTGACGATCGCGCTGCGTGACGTGGTCGTCGCTCCTGGACACCCGTCCGTGGTCGTGCTGCTCTCGCAACAGGTGCACGGCGACGGCCCGTCGCCGGGACACATCGACGTCGCCGACGCGCTGGTCGAGCTCTCCGCCGACGACTTGTCCTCGCCGATCGTTTTGTCGGACCTGTCCGGGATCCCGACGGACGTCCGGTCGGTCGTCGTGGCGGACGCCGCCAGCGGCGTCGTGCTGGGGCGCGCCGTCCTGCTCCCCGCCTGACGACCGCGGCGCTCGTGCGGCCTGTCCTGCTGGCCGTCGCGCGGCCGGTCGTGCCGCATGTCGTGCCGCCTGTCGTGCGGCCCGCCGGTCCGACCGGGAGGCGAGGTGCGGGTCCGCCCCGCCGGATGCGGCACCATGGACTCGTGCGTCTCCCCGTCCTCGCCGACCGTCTGTGGTGTCGGCTGCAGCTGGACCGTCTCGCCGGCGGCCGTCAGGCCGGTTACGTCATCCGCGAGGACATGCTCGCGCACCCCGACACGGTCCGGTCCTTCCGGTGGATCCGGTGGCTGCTCGTCGCCGAGACCGTGGTCGGCCTGGCGGCGATCGTCGTGGCCGTGCTGCTGACCCGTGCGGGAGAGACGGTCCCGTGGGCGGTCTGGTTCCGCGCCACCGTCGTGCTCCTCATCACCCTGACGCTGTACGTGTTCGCCTGGCGGGCGCAGCTCGGCTACTACTGGGCGTACCAGCGGCTGCGGTTGTTCAGCCGGATCTTCCCCGTCGTGACGCTCGTCGTCGCGGCGATCCCGGGGCTGTACCCGTTCTGGATGGTGATCGAGCAGATCGTGTTCTCGCTGCTGATGATCGGCATCGGGGACGTGCTGACGAGCGACCACATGCGGGCGACGTTCCCGAAGCCGGCGCGACACGGAACTCGCGGCGGCCGAGTCTCACCCTGACCGACGAGTCACGCGCCGCCGGCGCTGAGACTCGTCGCGGAACCCGAGACTCGGGGTACGCGCTGCCGGGCACGACCGGGGAGCGAGGAGCATCGTCGAGGCATGACGAACGACACGCTCCCCGGCGGCACGTACGACCTCGGCGACCTCGAGGTCACCCGGTTCGGGTACGGCGCCATGCAGCTCGCCGGACCGCAGGTGTTCGGGCCGCCGGCCGACCGGGACGAGGCCGTCCGCGTGCTCCGCACGGCGGTCGAGCTCGGCATCACCCACATCGACACGGCGGACTTCTACGGCCCGCACGTCACGAACGAGATCATCCGCGAGGCACTGCACCCGTACGCGGACGACCTGCACATCGTGACGAAGGTCGGGTCGCGGCGGAACGCGAAGGGGCAGTGGCCGCCGGCGCGGAAGCCCGAGCAGCTGGTCGAGGACGTGCACGCGAACCTCGAGCGACTCGGGCTCGAGCAGCTCGACGTCGTGAACCTCCGGGTCGGCGGGTTCGACGCCCCGGAGGCCGGGAGCATCGCACCGCAGTTCGAGGCGCTCGCGGAACTCCGCCAGCAGGGGCTGATCCGTCACCTCGGCCTGTCGACCGTCACCGCCGCGCAGCTCCTCGAGGCGCTCCGCATCGCGCCCGTCGTCTGCGTCCAGAACATGTACAACGTGGCGCAGCGGGCGGACGACGACCTGGTCGACCTGACCGCGGCGGAGGGGATCGCCTTCGTGCCCTACTTCCCGCTCGGCGGCTTCTCGCCGATCCAGTCCGGCGCCCTCGACGCCGTCGCCGAGCGTCTGGGGGAGTCGCGGCTGTCGGTGGCGCTCGCGTGGCTGCTGCAGCGCTCGCCGAACATCCTGCTGATCCCCGGGACGTCGTCGGTGGAGCACCTCCGCGCGAACGTCGCCGGCGCAGGCATCACCCTGCCGTCGGACGCACTCGCCGAACTGGACGCGATCGCCGCCGCATGACCGCCGGATCCTGACCGCCGGAGCCCGACCGCCGGAGCCCGACCGGCCGAGCCCGGCCGACCGAACTCGGTGTCAGGCGACCGTGGCGAGCGCGAACGGCAGTACGGCGTCCGCCCCCGCCCGCCGGAGCTCCCGCCCCGCGACCGTCACCGTCCACCGGCTGTCCACCAGGTCGTCCACGAGCAGCACCGGCCCCTCGTGCGCCTGCAGCGCAGCCTCGAGCTCGGGGTCGACCACGAACGTGTCCCAGACCCCGGCCAACCGGTACGCGCTGTTCGTCGCACCGTCCCCGCGCGGCTCGCCCCCGCTCCGCCCGAGCGTGCCGAGGAACCGCAGGCGACCGATCGTCGACAGCGCCTGCGCGAGCGAGGCCACGAGCTCCGGCCGCGACCGCGACGACATCGCGACCACACCGGTCGGCCGCTCGGCCCACGGCCAGTCCTTGAGCGCCCGGACGCACCCGTCGACGAGCGCCTTCGACACGGGGTCGTCCGGTGTCGACGGCGCGAAGAGCGTGCGCAGGGGGCCGCCCCACCCGAGGTCCGTCAGCCGGGCGATCGCCCGACCCGGCTCCACGAGCTCGCCGGCCGGGATCCGCCCCTTCACCGGGACGCCGAGCGCCGACATGCCCGACGGCCACTGGGCGCGCGGTGCGACCTCGACCCCGACCCGGTCGAGGGCGGCGGCAGCACCGGAGGTGTCGGAGTCCGAGACCGCGGTCGGGTACCAGACGCCCGCGCAGTTGTCGCACCGACCGCACGGCTCGGCCGACGGGTCGTCGAGGTCCTGCTGCAGCAGCTGCATCCGGCACGCCGTGGTCGACTCGTACGCGAGCATCGAGGACGCCTCCGCCGCGCGGGCGGCAGCGACGCGCTCGTACCGGGCGGCGTCGTACTGCCACGGCTGGCCAGTGGACACCCAGCCCCCGGCGACGCGGCGCACGGCCCCGTCGACGTCGAGCACCTTGAGCAGGAGTTCGAGCGTCGACCGCTTGACGTCGACCAGCCCCTCGAGCGCGACGGTGGACATCGCGGTGTCGGTGGACAGGGCGCCGAGCACCGCGGCGGCGCGGGACTCGGTCGGCATGGAGGCGCTGGCGAAGTACTGCCAGATCTCCTGGTCCTCGCGCCCGGGCAGGAGCAGGACGTCGGCGTTGTCGGTCGCACGTCCAGCGCGACCGATCTGCTGGTAGTACGCCACGGGGGAGGACGGCGCCCCGACGTGCACGACGAACCCGAGGTCCGGCTTGTCGAAGCCCATCCCGAGCGCGCTGGTCGCGACGAGGGCCTTGAGCTCGTTCGCCTTGAGCTGCTGCTCGAGCTGTTCGCGCTCCTCGTTGTCGGTGCGCCCCGTGTACGCACGGACGGCGTACCCGTTCTCGCGCAGGAGCCGCGCGATGTCCTCGGCCCCGGAGACCGTGAGCGTGTAGACGATCCCGCTCCCGGGCAGCTCGGCGAGGTGCGCGAGCAACCACCCGAGCCGCTGTCGGGCGTCCGGCAGCGTCAGGACCCCGAGCCGGAGCGACGCACGGGCGAGCGACCCGCGGATGGTGAACACCGGGTCGGCGGGGCCCGCGGTGAGCTGCTCGGCGACGTCCTCGACCACGCGCTCGTTCGCGGTGGCGGTGGTGGCGAGGACGGGGACCCCGTGCGGCAGGGAGCGGATGAGCTCCGCGAGCCGTCGGTAGTCCGGCCGGAAGTCGTGGCCCCAGTCCGAGATGCAGTGCGCCTCGTCCACCACGAGCATCCCCATCCGCGCCACGAGCGTCGGGAGCTGCTCGTCGCGGAACCGGGGGTTGTTGAGCCGCTCCGGCGACACGAGGAGCACGTCGACCTCGTCCCGGGCGAGGGCAGCCTGCGTGTCCGCCCACTCGTGCGCGTTCACGGAGTTGATCGACACGGCACGCACCCCGGCCCGGGCGGCCGCGGCGACCTGGTCCCGCATGAGCGCCAGGAGAGGGGAGACGAGCACGGTCGGCCCACCGCCCCGACGCCGGAGCAGCAGCGTCGCGAGGAAGTACACGGCGGACTTGCCCCACCCGGTGCGCTGCACGACGAGCGCACGCTGCCGGTGCTCGACGAGGGCCGAGATCGCCTCGAGCTGGCCGGGGTGGAAGACCGCGTCCGGCCGGCCGGTCAGGGCGGCGAGGGCCTGCTGTGCCTCGGCGGCGATCGCGGCGGACGGCTGCGCGGTGGTCGTGTCCATGCCCCCATGCTGTCAGCACCGACCGACGGAACCAGCCCCGATCCTCCCGACTGTGGACAACCCGGCGACGCGACCCGCTACTGGTAGGTGATGAGCGACGGCGTCGGCGTCACGTCCGCCATCGTCTGCTCCGGGGTGAGCATGGGCGTGTCCTCGTCGATGAAGTTCTTCCAGCCCCAGTGCACCCCCGCCGGCGCGTCCTGGTGCAGCGCCTTCCACGTCGCCTGCTTGTCCGGCTGCGACCCCTGCCCGTCGACGTGCACGAGCAGGTCGAGCTCGGGGTGCTGCGTCAGCGACGCCCGGTCCTGGATCATCGACAGCCGGAACTGGTGCAGGACCAGGGCCTTCGGTGGCAGGCCGTGCTGACGGACGAGTGCGGCGAGCCACGACGACACCCGGTCGACCTCGTCCGCCGAGACGCTCCCGATCTGCCGGAGCGGCACCTGGTCCGGCCCGAGCCGCCACTCCGGGTCGAGCGCGAGCCACACGTTCGGCTCCCGCAGCAGGGACTCGTAGCGCTTCGCCTGCGACAGGAAGTCCGAGCGCCCGGGCTGCAGGTCGAGCACCACGGGCATCCCCGCCCGCCGCGCGGCGTCGACGTACGGCTGCAGCGTCGACACCGGGAGCTCGCGCGAGTAGTCCCCGTCCGCCCCGGGGTCGCCGGCCGCGACGGTCGCGATGACCTCGAGCGCGGGCGAGACCGGCTCGTCGCCGAGGCCGTCGTACGAGGCCGCGAGCTGCTCCGCCCGCTGCACCGTCGCCGTCGGGTCCTGCTCGCCGAGGACCCCGAGCACCGGCGCGCCCGGCGCCCCGTACAGCGCCGTCCAGCGGTGCCCGTCGAACGGCCGCTGCCCGCCGTGCGGCAACTGCCAGCCACCCTGCGCGGCCCGCACCGTCCACTCCGGGTCCGACAGCGCGCGGAACGTCGCGCCCGCGAACACCGTCGGGTGCCCCGCGCGCTCGTGCAGCGTCGACACGACGTCCGGCGCCGCCGCGGGGTCGGTCACGCCCGCGGGCATCACGACCACGTGCGCCCCGGCCGCCTCCGCCGTCGCCACGGCGGGCGCGTCCGACCGGCGGTCCGCCACGACGACGGTCGCCGGACGGGAGGCACGCCCCACCGCCGCAGCGTCGCCCGCCTCCGGTGCGTCCCGCTCCGGCACGTCGGTGTCGACCGACACGTCGCCCTCGGCCTGGCACCAGTCCGCGCCGAGCCGCGCGAGCTCCGGGGCGACGGCCGCGTCGCCCCGCGAGGAACCGTCCTCGCCCGGAGTGCGCTCGGCCGCCGCCGGATGGCCGGCCGACGGCGTCACCAGCAGTGGCACGTGCGCCCGACGGGCGGCGCTCGCCGCCGTGGTGACCGCGCGCTCGTCGCCCGCGGGCGCCACGACCGCGCCCCGTGCATGCGCGAAGAGGGCGCGGCTCACCTGGACGGACCGGGTCGTGGGGTCGTCGGACGCCGCGACCCGCACGGCGTCGGCGGCGGGACGGGTCAGCTCGGTCGCCGTCGGGTCTGCTGCGTCCGCCGTGCACCCGGCGGCACCGAGCAGGAGCCCGGAGACGACGAGTGCGAGCAGGGGACGGAGGGGACGACCGGAACGCATCGGGCCACCCTAACGGGGGCCACGGGTGCGACCTGGACGCTCCGTCAACGCTCGGTTCAGAGGTGGAAGCCGGCGCGCTCCAGGTCCGCGAGGAAGGCCGCCGCGAGCTGCTGCTGCCCGGCGACCGTCGGGTGCTCGCTGTCGTCCTGCAGCCAGTCGGCGTGCCCGGCGATCGGCTGGCCGACGTCGATGTACGTCCCACCGACCGTCGCGAGCGCCTGCTGCAGGTCGGTGCTGCTCTGCGCCACCTCGTCCGGGACGTCGCCCGGCTGGTCCCACAGCGTGCTGAACCCGACGATCTTCGCGTCGGGCAGCGCCTGGTGCAGCTGCGTCACGGTCTGCATCGTGGCCGTCGCGAGGGCAGTCGGGTCCTCGCCGAGGTCGTTGTCCGACGACTGGATCACCACGAGCTCGGGCTTCGCGGACACCGCGCCCTGGATCAGCCCCGCGTAGTCCGTCCCGCAGTCGCCGACCGAGATGAACCCGGCGCCGCTGCACGAGTCGTTCGCCACGACCGCGCCGGTCTGCTTGCCGACCAGGGACGGCCACGCGTCCGCGGAGTCGTCGAGCCCGTAGCCGGCCATGATCGAGTCGCCGATCGTCACGACGTCGCTGTCCACCGTGAAGGACGGCGGGGTCGGCGTGGGCGATGCGCTCGGGGTCGGGCTCGCGGCGGCGGTGGTGCGCGCGGCGGAGGCGACGGACTCGTGTCCGACGGCGGCGTGCCAACCGAGGACGCCGACGCCGGCGACGACCGCGACGAGCGCAGCGGCGAGGAGCGGACGGGTCGAGGGCATGGGTTCGACTGTAGGTCGCCGGAGCGGTCGCTGTCCGGTCTCTGTGCCGACTGCTGGACGCTTCATGGCTGGGTCATGGGGAGCGCGACCTGGGAAGCCGACAGGTGTCGTCTCGTAGACAGGGTGCATGCAGGCCCCGCCGGACGACCAGCCCACCATCGGACCGGTCCCGGCTCCCGCCGTGCACTGCATGACGCTCAACCTGCGGCGGCGCGTCCCGCGACCGCCGACCCACCCGGACGCGTGGGCGCGGCGCCGGGACGCCGTGGTCGCGCTCGTCACCTCCGAAGCGCCCACCGTGCTGGCCGTCCAGGAGGCGCTGCCCACGCAGACCGCGGACCTCACGTCGCGTCTCGGGTCGCGTTGGGAACCCGTCGTCGTCGGCCGCGGCGCGCGCGGGGGCGGCGAGGCCGTCGGCCTGCTGCTCGACCGGGAGCGGGTCCGGGTCGTCGAGCGGCGCACCTGGGCGCTCTCCCGCACGCCGTCGCGACCCGGGTCGCGTTCGTGGGCGACCGCGTTCCCGCGGCACGCCGTCGGCGCGGTCCTCGAGGACCGCGCGACCGGCGCCGTGTTCCTCGCCGTCGCGACGCACCTCGACGTCGCGTCCCCGTGGGCGCGCCTGCGGCAGGCGGAGCTCCTCGGCCGGATCGTCCGCCAGCGGGGCCTGCCGGCCGTCGTGATGGCGGACTGGAACTGTCCTGCGGGCTCCGCGCCGTGGCGAGCCCTGGCGGAGGCGGGGGTCGTCGACAGCGTGCCCCGTGCCTCCCGGCTGGTCGGCGAGGAGTGGGGGACGTACCCGCACTACCGGAGTCCGCGTGTCGGGGGCCGGCGCATCGACGGGGTGCTGGTGACCGAGGACGCCGTCGTCGAGCGGGCCGCCGTGTCCGTGCGCAGGCCCGGCGGGGTCTGGCCGTCCGACCACGCGGCCGTGCACGCCGTCGTGCGGTGGGCGTCGTGATCGCGGCGCTCGGACCGACGTTCCTGCGGCCGCGCTTCACCGTCGCCGACGTGGTGCGGCTTGCGACGCTCGTCAGCGTGCCGGTCGCCGCCGTCGGGTGGGGGAGCACCTCGTTCGCGGTGATGGCCCTCGCGCTCTTCGGCGTCGTCGTGCCCCGCGCGCTCGGGCTGCGGCCCGCGTTCGACCTGGCCGTCTGCCTGCTCGTGCTGCTCGCAGGGTGGTCGAGCGCGCTCGAGTGGTACACGTCGGTGTTCCTGTGGGACAAGGTCGTGCACGTCGTGCTGACCGGGCTGCTGGCGGCGCTGCTCGCGGTGATCGCCGCCGACCTACGGCTCGTGCCGCACGCCCCGGAGGCCGGACGGATGGCCGTGGCGCTCCTGGTGTTCTGCGCGGGGCTCGCGATCGGAGCCGTGTGGGAGATGTGCGAGTGGCTCGGGCACAACTACGTCGACTCGGCGATCTTCGTCGGCTACGACGACACGATCGGGGACCTGGCGGCGGACGGGCTCGGCGGTTTGCTCGTCGGGTTCGCGCTGCCGTGGCTGGCGGCGTCGCGGGAGGTCGTCCGGCGGCGGTGACGGTGGGTTCCAGTGGGTGGCGGGCCTCGGCGCGACGCGCCGTGGCGCGGAGGGGGTCCGGCGTCCGCTATGCTTGACGGGCTGCTCGCGCTCCGGTCGGACGCGGCGGTGGGTCCCACTCATGGGGTCCGGGTCCGTCAGGACTCACGGGCTGTGGCGCAGCTTGGTAGCGCACTTGACTGGGGGTCAAGGGGTCGCAGGTTCAAATCCTGTCAGCCCGACCGATAAGCCCCGATGGAACGCAGGTTCCGTCGGGGCTTTCGTCGTGTGCGCTGCGGCCGCGGTCCCGGAGTCCTTCGTGGTTCGCAGGAAGAAGTGGTTCGGTTCCGTCTCCTCCGTGGAGCCGACCACGCGACCGCGGTGGCTCGCCCGTTCGGCTGCTCGGTCAGCGCTGCGCGAGGTTCGCGACCAGGCGGTCGATCGAGTCCTGCCACTCGGTTGTCCCGGTCTCGGCCCACAGCTCGGCGAGTTCGCCGTCGGGCTGCGCGGCGATCGCCACTGCACGGAGCGCCCGGTCCGCGAGACGGCGGCTCGGTCTGCGTGCGCGGCCGACGAAGTCCTGGACGTCCTCGGTGTACGCGTCGGTCTGCGTGCGCGGCCGACGAAGTCCTGGACGTCCTCGGTGTACGCGTCGGTCTGCGACGGTCGACCGAGTCCGTGCGCGACGACCTCTGCCGCAGCCACGGCGACGGCGGCGTCGTCGCTGTCGAGTCCTTCACCGGCTCGCTCTGCTCGGGCGAGGGCCCGCTTGACGACCGTCCACCGCTGCTGACCGTCGAGTTCCGCGACGAAGTCGGCCGCGTCGTCGTTCCCGACCGGTTCTGCGCTCCACGTCCCCACCTGCCCAGCGTAGGACGACAACCGTGCGGAGGGGCCATCCCGGGCCGAGGGTCACCGCTCCGCACGGGTCGTGGGACGATCGCTCGCGTGACGAACGCTGCTCAGGACGCGTGGCCGGAACTGACCGAGACGCTCGCTGCTGCACCGACGGCACAGGTCCTGCCGGGCGGGTCGAGCGAGGACCTCGACTCCCTCGGTCTCACCGAGCGGTCATTCCTCGGCGCGCTGGTGGCGCACACCGGCGGAGTCATCGTCGACCACGGCTGGCTCCGGCTGCTCGGCGGACCGGGTTCGGGCCTCCCGTCCGTTGTCGAAGCCAACGCGCGCTCCTCCGGGCTCTGCGTCGTCGCGTTCGACGTCCTCGGCGGGGTGTTCGCACTCGACGGCGGTGCGCTCGGTGCGGGTGACGGCAGCGTGCACTACTTCGCGCCGGACAGCCTCGAGTGGGAGGACCTCGAGATCCCGCACAGCCGGTTCCTCGCGGCGATGCTCTCCGATGCGATCGGTCAGTTCTACGAGCCGTTCCGGTGGAACGGGTGGCGCGAGGAGGTCGCTGCACTCGCGCTGGACCGCGGCATGTCGCTCTACCCGCCGCTGTTCACGGCGGAGGGCAAGGACCCAGAGCGCAGCAGTCGACGGGACGTGCCCATGACGGAGCTCGTCGGCGATCGCTGGCCCGTTGGCTGAGCCGAGGGCGCGTCGGCTCATGGCCGGAGGTGCTCGTGTGGAGCGAACTGCCCGAGCGGCCGACCACAGGGCGGACGGGAGGCGCGGTGCCAGCTGGCACCGCGCCTCCCGTCCGCCTGTCCCGCCGCTGGCCGAGGCCGATGCGGTGTCACCCCGCCGTGAGCGCCCCGCCGTCGAACACGCAGATCACCACGCCGAAGATGGTCGCGAGGAGCGCCGGGAGCAGGCCGAGCGCGCCGATGCACAGGGCGACCCATCCGACGCGGTGCCCCGCGACCCAGCCCCGGACGACGCCTCGGTACCCGAGACCGATGACGACGAGCGCGCTCGGCAGCGCCGTGATGCCGATGAGCCCGGCGAGGAACTCTGCTCGCGCGACCGGTACGGGAGGGTCGTCCAGCGGATGCCGCGGCACCGCGGTGCTGGCGAGGTCCGCCGCAGACACACTGTTCGCGACCGACAGCGCGAGTGCCATCGCTGCTGACCAGACCAGCACGAGGGCCAGCGCGAACCAGCCGGCGGACGTCCGTCCCGCCCCGGCCGGACCGCGCGCCTGCATGGGGTCGCGCTGGTGCCACAGGTGATCGGTCACGCCGCGAGGATACGGGCTCGCCTCCGGGGCCTCCGGCTCCAGAGCGGTCACCATTGTGTACTATCTGCGTGTGCACGTAGACAAGCAACCCTGCGGATTGAGCCCGGAGTCCGAGTACGTCGAGCTCGCCGTCGAGGTGTTCGCGATGCTCGCCGACGCCACCCGCGTGAAGATCATCCTCGCGCTGCGCGACGCCGAGGAGCTGTCCGTCAACCGGTTGGCCGAGGTCGTCGACAAGAGCGCCGCCGGGGTGTCGCAGCACCTGGCCAAGCTCCGTCTCGCGCGGATGGTGTCCACACGTCGCGACGGGACCACGGTCTACTACCGCCTGACCGACGAGCACGCATCGGAGCTGGTGGTCGACGCCGTGAAGCAGGCCGAGCACGTCGTCGGGTCTGCGCACCACCACCGTGGAGAGCGGGGGAGCGCATGAGCGGGCACGACCGCACGGTGGCCCACGCCGGACACGACCACGACCACGACCACGGTGGGGACGGCCACTCGCATCCGCACGGTGGGGTGAAGGGGTTCCTCCACGACCTGTTCGTGCCGCACACGCACGACTCCGCGGACTCGATCGACGACGCGATGGAGGCCAGCACCGCCGGCGTCCGCGCCCTGAAGATCAGCCTGTTCGTCCTCCTCGCCACCACGGTGCTGCAGGCGGTGATCGTCGCGTTCACCGGATCGATCGCGCTGCTCGCGGACACGATCCACAACTTCGCCGACGCCCTGACCGCGGTGCCGCTGTGGATCGCGTTCGTCGTCGGCCGGCGGGCCGCGAACCGCCGCTACACCTACGGCTACGGCCGCGCGGAAGACCTCGCAGGCATGTTCATCGTGTTCGTCGTCGCTCTCTCTGCCGTCGTCGCAGGGTGGCAGGCCATCGACCGGTTCATCACCCCGCGACCGATCGAGAACCCGTGGCTGCTCGTCGCCGCCGGTCTCATCGGCTTCGCCGGCAACGAAGCGGTCGCGATCTACCGCATCCGCGTCGGCCGGAAGATCGGCTCAGCCGCTCTGGTCGCCGACGGGGTGCACGCTCGTCTCGACGGGTTCACGTCACTGTCGGTCGTCCTCGGCGCGATCGGTGTGCTCCTCGGGTTCCCGATCGCTGACCCGATCATCGGCCTGCTCATCGCCGTCTCGATCATGGTGCTCCTCTGGGGGACCGTGAAGTCGATCGGTGCCCGGCTCATGGATGCCATCGATCCCGCGCTCCTCGGCAGGGCAGAGCACGCGCTGGAGCACACTCCCGGTGTCGAAGCCGTCCGGGACATCAGGCTGCGCTGGGTCGGGCACCGGCTCACCGGGTCCGCCACGGTCGCGGTCACGGCGTCGTCCCTGCACGACGCCGAGCACATCGCGGAGCACGCTGCCGAACACGTGCATGAGGTGATGGGCAACGTCGACGAGTTCACCGTCACGCCCGCCGTCCACGTGCAGCACCGGTGACCATGATCTGACGGTGGGTTGCCGCAGCCCGCGGTCGTGCCGCACCATGGGAGCGCGCGCCCGATCCGTCCGCTCGGAAGACTGATGCTCACCACCACCGCCTCCCCGCGTCGCCGGCTGCTGCTGCAGACCACGGCGACGCTGGCACTCCTGCTGCTGGTCGGGTTCACGGTCCTGATGCACTCGATGGCCGGGCACACCGCCGCCCACGAGCACTCGACGGCTGCTCCGATGGCCACCGCCGAGCACGGCCACGTCGCGACCGCCGAGCACGGCGAGCACGCGGCGCCCCAGACCGCGATGATGACCGTCCTCGCCGACGCCGGCTGCGACGGTGGCCTGTGCGCACTGATGTGCTCCCTGATGGGGATGGCCTGCGCGCTGACGATCACGCTGTTCACGTGGGTGCTGCTGCGCGCACGGACCGGCGGCGTCCTCGCGCTGCTGTCGCGGCTGCTCGCGCTGGCCGGCCGGCAGCCACGCCGCATGGCGGCACCGAGACCACCGTCACCCACGGCGTTGCAGGTCATCCGGATCTGATCCGCCCTGCGGGACCCCACCCGCGGAGGGTGGCTCCCGCGTGCCCGGATCCGGGAGGCGTCCGCCTGCCCGGAACACCTGACGCATCCACGGGAACGGAAGACCATGCACACCACCACGACCACACGCACCTTCGCGATCGCCGCCGCGCTGACCCTGGGCCTCACCCTCGCCGGGTGCTCCACCAGCAACACCCGCTCCGAGGCCGATTCGTCCTCGTCGTCGACGCCGGCCGCGTCGGCGCACGACGACCATGACGTGACGTTCGCGCAGATGATGCTGCCGCACCACGAGCAGGCCATCGAGATGAGCGACATGCTCCTCGCGAAGGGTGACGGCGTCGATCCGGACGTCGCTGCCCTCGCGGAGCAGATCAAGACCGAACAGTCGCCGGAGATCGAGCAGCTCACCAGCTGGCTCCGGGCATGGGGTGCGCCCACAGCGTCGAAGCACTCCGGGACGGGCGAGGCCATGTCCGGGACGATGTCCGATTCCGACATGACCGACCTCGACCAGGCGTCTGCGCAGGACGCCGGGAAGCTGTTCCTCGAGCAGATGATCCAGCACCACGAGGGCGCCGTCGAGATGGCGAAGGCCGAGGTCGACGAGGGCCGGAACGCCGAGGCGGTCGCGATGGCGAGGTCGATCGTGTCGAGTCAGACCGAGCAGATCATCCGGATGCAGGACATGCTCGCGGCGATGTGATCCCGGCGTGGATCGCGGCGGGCCGACCGGCACGCCGTGATCCACGCCGTCCCGTCATCGCCCGAAGAGCCGAGCGAAGATCCCGCCGCCGGACTGCTGCCGTTCGTGGCCCACGCAACGGTCCTGTCGTGGCACCCCGCGCATCACCTGGTCGACGTGCTGCCCGCACCCCGCCCACGTCGTCTTCCCGCACGTCCTGCAGGTCACCTGTCGGCACATCGTCACTCCATCCGTCTCGACGTGGTCGCGAGCGCGACTACTTGCAGGAATATACCCCCGGGGGTATCTTTCTCGACATGAGGACGATCATCATCGGTGGTGTGGCGGCGGGCATGAGCACCGCGACGAGGCTCCGACGCCTCGACGAGGCCCGGCAGATCACGGTGTTCGAGCGGGGCACGCACGTGTCGTTCGCCAACTGCGGCCTGCCGTACCACGTGGGTGGGGTGATCCCGGAGCGGTCGTCGCTGCTGCTCCAGTCGCCGGAGTCGCTGGCCAGCAGGTTCGCCCTCGACGTCTGCGTGCGCCACGAGGTGGTCTCGATCGACCCGACGGCACGGACCGTCACGGTCCGTGACCTCACGACGGGCGCCGAGCGGATCGAGGCGTACGACGAGCTGGTGCTCGCGACCGGCGCCACGGCCTCGCCGGGTCCGTCTGCGGAGCACGTCCCCACGCACACGCTCCGGAGCGTCGAGGACGTCGACCGTATCCTCGCGGTCCTCGAGCAGGCGGGGCCCGAACCCCGAGTGGTCGTCGTCGGCGCCGGGTTCGTCGGGCTCGAGGCCGTCGAGAACCTCCGTGCGCGCGGTGCGCAGGTGACCCTGGTCTCCCGCGGCCGACAGGTGCTGTCGCCGCTCGACCCCGAGATGGCCGCGCCGGTCCTGCGCACCCTCCGGCGTGCTGGCGTCGACGTCAGGCTCGGGACGACGGTCACCGGGGCAGAGCCGGGGCGCGTCCACCTCAGCGACGGCAGCAGCATCGACACGGTGCTCGTCGTCGAGGCCAGTGGTGTCCGGCCGGACCGCTCGCTCGCCGACGCCGCGGGCATCGCCGTCGGTCCGACCGGCGGGATCGCGGTCGACGGACGCCACCGTACCTCGCAGCCGCACGTGTGGGCGGTCGGCGACGGGGTCGAGAAACTGGATCAGCTCGACGGTGCTCCCACCCTGGTGACGATGGCCGGACTCGCGAACCGGCACGGCCGCGCCGTCGCTGACGACATCGCCGGTACCGAACCCGAGGACGCCGTCCCCGCGCTCGGCACCGCGATCCTGGGCCTGCTCGGGACGACGCTCGCGCTCGTGGGCTGGAGTGAACGCCGACTCGTCGCGGCGGGACGGCCCCACCGCGTCGTGCACACTCACCCGGCCTTGCACGCCACCTACTACCCGGGCGCGGAGTCCATGGCGATGAAGCTCCTCGTTGACCCGGCGACCGATCGGATCCTCGGCGCGCAGATCGTCGGTGGCGAAGGGGTCGACAAGCGAATCGACGTGATCGCCGTGGCGATGGCAGCAGGACTGACCGCGACCGCTCTGTCCCACCTCGAGCTCGCGTACGCACCCCAGTACGGATCCGCAAAGGACCCGGTCAACATGCTCGGCTACGTCGCCGAGAACACCGCCACCGGCGCCACCCGCACCGTGCAGTGGCACGAACTCGCCGCCGCGCTGGACGACGGTGCGGTGCTGGTCGACGTCCGCAGCCCCGCCGAGCACGCCGCCGGCGCGATCCCAGGCTCGGTGAACATCCCGCTCGACGAGCTCCGCCTCCGTCTCGGAAAACTCCCCGACGGGCCCGTCGTCGTGCACTGCCAGGTCGGCCAGCGCGGCCACACCGCCGCCCGACTCCTCACGCAGCTCGGGTACGACGTCCGCAACCTCGACGGCGGCTACAAGACCTGGACCGCGGGAACCGCCGCCGCCTGACCCGACGTGCTCCCGACCGCCACGCACCAGACTGGAGACACCATGCAGCAGATCACCGTCGACCAACTCGCCACGACACCCGGCGCGCATGTCATCGATGTCCGGGAACCGGACGAGTACCGCGCCGGCCACGTGCCCGGCGCCGCGAACATCCCCCTCGCGCAGCTCGGCGACCGCCTCGGTGAGATCCCGACCGGTGCGCCGGTCCACGTCGTCTGCCAGTCCGGTGGCCGCAGTGCCCGGGCCTCCGAGGTGCTGACCGCAGCCGGGTTCGCCGCGGTCGACGTCGCCGGCGGCACCGCTTCCTGGCGGGCAGCAGGACACCCGGTGGACGTGGCATGAGCGGCGCGGACCGTTCCCTGCACGACGGGGCCGCCGTCCGGAAGGTCGCGAACCGGCTCAAGCGCGCCCAGGGCCAGCTCGCGGCGGTCATCGCCGCGGTGGAGGGCGGCGGCGACTGCCGCGACGTCGTGACCCAGCTCGCCGCGGTCAGCAGCGCCATCGACCGCGCCGGCTTCGCGATCATCTCCACCGCCATGCGTGAGTGCATCACGGATGCGCCGGAGGCAGGCGGGCAGGAAACCCCCGAGCGGCTGACCGTCGACGAACTCGAGAAGCTCTTCCTCACCCTCGCCTGACGGGCGTCCGCCCCGACGTGGCCACGGACGGACGGGAGGCACGGTGTCAGCCGGCACCGTGCCTCCCGTCCGTTGGTGGTGGGATCACCACCAACGCGAGCCAGCAGGCGGCCGCTCGACGGCGCGGCGCGCGGCGCCGCTCGGGACCGCTACCGACTGCGGAGGATGCCGAGGAATTCGTCGGCCATGGCCAGGTGTTGTCGCAGCCGCGCGCGCCGCTCCTCGGTGTCGCGGACGTACTCGTCGAGCTGTGTCCGGAGACGAGCCCGCTCGGTGGTGTCCGCGGTGTCCTCGAGCGCGTCGACGACCGCGAGGAGGTCGGCCATCTGGTCGAGCGTGAACCCGAGGGGCTTCATGCGTCGGATGATGAGCAATCGCGCGAGGTCGGTCTCCGTGTAGAGGCGGAAGCCGCCCTCGGTGCGGCCGGACGGGCGCAGGAGCCCGACCTCGTCGTAGTGGCGGATCGTGCGGTTCGACAGGCCGGTGCGGTCGGCGAGCTCGCCGATGTGCATCGTCGTCGGTGCCGGGTCGTCCGTCATCGTGCGTGCCTTCCCCTGGCTGTGGTGCGTCCTGGAGAGCGTAGTGCCCGGCGGCGCGCAGCACCCCCTTGCGCAGCAACCCTTCCGTTGCGGTAAGGTTGGGACGTTCCAACCTTTCCGCAACGGAAGAGTCGGGACCGGTCGGACGCTTCGACGCCGCCGGCCCTGCGCGATGACGCGCCCCACGAACAGCTCTCGCGGGCGCAGCGCCCGCATCCCCCATCCGAAGGAGAACCGTGACGACCGTCACGCAGTCCGTGCCCGTGCAGGCACATCCGAGTCCCACCGTCCTGTCCGCACTGCGGAACCCGAGGATCCTGCTCCGCGAGGTCCTCGCCGGCCTCGTCGTCGCCCTCGCCCTGATCCCCGAAGCGATCTCGTTCTCGATCATCGCCGGCGTCGACCCCCGCGTCGGGCTGTTCTCGGCGTTCGTGATGGCTGTCGTCATCTCGTTCGTCGGCGGCCGCGCTGCGATGATCACCGGTGCCACCGGAGCCATCGCCCTCGTCGTCGCCCCCGTGATGAAGGAGCACGGCCTCGACTACCTGATCGCGACCGTCCTCCTCGGCGGGATCTTCCAGCTGATCCTCGGCGGACTGGGTGCGGCGAAGCTGATGCGGTTCGTGCCCCGGTCCGTGATGGTCGGGTTCGTCAACGCGCTCGCGATCCTGATCTTCACCGCGCAGCTGCCGAACATCATCGGCGTCTCCTGGCTGGTCTGGCCGATCGCCGCCGCCGGCATCGCGATCATCGTCCTGCTGCCACGCCTCACAAAGGCGATCCCCGCACCCCTGGTCGCGATCGTCGTCCTGACCCTGGTGACCGTGTTCGCGTCGATCGCCGTCCCGACCGTCGGCGACGAGGGCAAGCTGCCCGACAGCCTCCCCACCCTGTTCATCCCGAACGTCCCGCTGAACCTCGAGACCCTCACGATCATCGCCCCGTACGCCCTCGCCATGGCGCTCGTCGGACTCCTGGAGTCGCTGATGACCGCGAAGCTCGTCGACGAGGTCACCGACACCGGCTCCCGCAAGACCCGTGAGGCCCTCGGGCAGGGTGTCGCGAACATCGCCTCCGGCCTGTTCGGTGGGATGGGCGGCTGCGCGATGATCGGCCAGACGATGATCAACGTCAAGGCCTCCGGCGCCCGCACCCGCATCTCGACGTTCCTGTCCGGCGTGTTCCTGCTGGTCCTCGTCGTCGGGCTCGGTGACATCGTCGCGATCATCCCGATGGCAGCCCTCGTCGCCGTCATGGTGATGGTCTCCGTCGGCACCTTCGACTGGCACAGCATCAAGCCCTCCACTCTCAAGCGGATGCCGATCGGCGAGACGATCGTCATGGCCCTCACCGTCGTGATCGTCGTCGCCACCGACAACCTCGCCATCGGCGTCATCATCGGTGTCATCGCCGCGATGATCGTCTTCGCCCGCCGCGTCTCCCACTTCACCAACGTCTCGCGGAGCATCGAGACGCTCCCGAACGGTGAACAGCACGCGCTCTACGCGGTCGAGGGTGAGCTGTTCTTCGCCTCTTCCAACGACCTCACCACCCAGTTCGACTACTCCGGCGACCCCGAGCTCGTGATCATCGACATGACGAAGTCGCACGTGTGGGACGCCTCCACCGTCGCCGCGCTCGACTCGATCGAGACGAAGTACCACCAGCACGGCAAGCGGGTCGAGATCCGCGGCATGAACGACGCCAGCCAGGCCTTCCACGGCCGCCTCGCCGGCAACCTCGGCACCGGTCACTGACCTGACAGACCTCCGCCCGGCCCCGACCCGGGGCACCGAGTGAACGGGCGGCGCAGCGAGGCCGGTTCCTGATCCACCGGCCTCGCGGCGGGCACCGTCGCGTCGTCCACCGGCGGTGCTCGCACACGATCCCTCGCGAGGAGCCAGCAGTGACGAGACCACCGACCATCCACGACGTCGCTGCCGCGGCGCACGTCTCCCACCAGACCGTGTCCCGCGTCCTCAACGGCGCCACCAACGTCCGCCCCACCACGCGGGCTCGCGTCCAGCAGGCGGTCCACGCGCTCGGGTACGTGCGCGACGACCATGCTGCGGCACTCGCACGTCGACGGCGGATCCATGCGGCCGACGACGCGCTCGCGTGGGTGTGCGACGGGCTCGACGCCTCCGCTGAGCAGCGCCGTTGATCGAGGCGCGCGGGTCCCTGTGTCACGAGCTTGTCGAGCTCTCACATGAAAGCATTGCAATCGATGCATGTGTCGAGTTCAATGGCACCACACCGTTGTCACACGCACAGGAGGACCCCATGGCAGGGACCGAGACCCACGCCGAGCACACCATCGCCGAACACCAGCACGCGGCTGACTGCGGCCACGAAGCCGTGCAGCACGACGATCACGTCGACTACCTGCACGACGGTCACAAGCACGCCGAGCACGACGGACACTACGACGAGCACTGAGCCGGTTCCAGCACGGGCGCTCTCCCGGACGGGAGGGCGCCCGTGCTGTGGCGACGCATGTCCGCGGACTACTGTTTCCGTGTGACACCCCGAGCGAACCTCGAACCTGCGGCCGAGCTCTTCAAGGTCCTGTCGTCAGCGTCGCGACTGCACCTGCTGTGCCTGCTCCGGGACCACCCGACGACGGTCGGGGGCCTCGCGGAGGCCGCTGGGCTCTCGCAGCCCCTCGTGTCCCAGCACCTCCGGACGCTCCGGGCTGCCGGGCTGGTCGCGGTGGTCCGACACGGTCGCGAGGCGGAGTACTCCCTGGCCGACGCGCACGTCGCACACATCGTGGCGGATGCCGTGACGCACACCCTCGAGGAGCACGTTCCGCTCTCGTGACCGGGGTCGGGGAGCAGCCAGCGACAGGACCCACGAGCGGTTCTCCCGGTCACCGCGCACCGGCGCGTCCGGTCCGCACGGGGGTCGGTGCAGACCGCTCATCGAGCGCGCCGCCGCCGGTGTCGCACGGTGAGAACGAGGCCACCGGCGCCGAGGAGCACTGCGGCGGCGATCGTGCCCGCACCGACGGAGGCGCCGGTGAAGGCGAGTCCGCGGGCGCGGGACCCGCTGGTCCCGGTGGGACTCGATCCGTCGCCGCTCAGCGCGCCGGGTGACCGGTCGGCTCCGCCCGCCGGACCACCGCCGCTCGACCCGCCGCTCGACCCGCCGCTTCCCGGCGTACCGCCTGGGTCGGCGCGGACGTGCTCGGTGGTCACGACCGCGGCCGTGACGTCCGCTCCGAGCCCGGCCACGTCGGTGAACCGCAGTGCGCGGACCGACAGGGACCGGGGGCCGGTCTGCTGGTCGTTCAGGACGAAGGTCCCGGTGCCGCCCGGGACCGTGATCCTCGTCCCGGCCGCCACGGCGCCGGCGGCGACACGGGTCCCGGCCACCGACCCGCCGGCGGTGGTGACGACGGTGGCGGACGGCGTGACGACGACGTGGACGTCGCGGAGGTCGACGGCTGCCCGTGTCCCGGGGTAGAGGACCAGGTGTGCCAGGCGGGCCTCGCCGCGGTCCCGCGTCGAGTGCACCTCGGCGTCGCTGGCGCTGACCTGCCCGAGGGTGCCGTCGCCGACGACCGCGGTCGTTGAGTCGGTGGCCGCTGTCCCGGCCGCGGGGCCCACGAGGGGCCGCGGAGAGACGTCGCTCGGGCCGGTCGTCCGGACACCGTACGCCGACCACGTTCCGACTCCGCCCTCACCAGGAGTGGCGGTCGGAGTCGACGTGGGGGTCGGGGTGGGCGTCGGGGTGGTCCCACCGCTGTGCTGCGCCGGGATCGACACGACGCCGAGGCGGACGTCGGGATACTCGCCGGTGAGGTCGCGGTAGTGCAGCGCGGTGAGGGTCACGCTGCCGTCGTCGTGTCGGACGCGCTCCCCGAAGTCGATGCGCACGCGCGGGGTGCCGTCCGGGGCGAGACCCGTGTAGACGTCGGTGGAGGTGTTGACCCAGATGCCGTTCGCGAACACCGCGTCGGCGGTGTCGTCGAAAGTCACGGTCATCGCGCCCGACGTGTCGACGTGTGCGTGCAGCCCGGCGATCCGCAGCGCTGTCCACCGGTACTCCGCGAGCGGGTCGGTGGGTGCTCCCGGGAGCTGCTGGAAGGACGACACCGCGACGTCCGAGCCGCCCGCGTCGTCGGACGAGACGGTGACCCCCGTCGCGACGGAGGGTGAGCCGTCCGATGCCCGTGCCGTGGCGACGGTCCGTGTTCCGGTGCCGCGGACGGCGGGCTGCCCGTCGATCAGGACCGTGCCGTCCGGCGCGGTGACCGTCACGCCGCTGACGGACCGGCCGGCCGCTGTTCCGGATCCGCCGGGCGCTCCGGACCCACCGCCCGGTGTCGGTGTCGGTGTCGGTGTCGGTGTCGGTGTCGGCCAGGCTGCGGCACCGGCGCAGGTCACCGACCCGGCCCTGATCCGCCAGATCTCCGACGCGCCGGCCTCGGCCTCGATGCGGAGCCCGACCGTGGTGCTGGACCCGTCACCGTCCGTCGTGGTGCTGCCGACGAGGACCTTCGTCGCGCCGTACACCGACGGCGGCAGATCGGTGCTCCATCCGAGGTGACCGCTGGCGGCGGCGGTGACGTCGGTCCCGCCGATCGCGAGGTGGCCGAACGTCACGGTCTGTTCGCCGTCGGGGCTGCAGGTGGCGCGCAGGTCGGTGAAGGTGACCGCGGGCCGGTCCCGGAGTGTGAAGGTCCCCGAAGCGATGGTCGCTTCCGCGCCGTCTGGCCCAGCGCTGACGTGCAGGCCGGACGTCCGGGTGGTGTTCAGCTTGAGGACGTCACCGGTGCCGGCTGCGTCCGCCGTCGCCGCGGGTCCGTCGTGCCAGGCGGCGGTCGGGGTCGGGTCGATCAAGGAGCCGCCGTCGATGTCGACCACCTCGACGCCGGCTGCCCGGGCGAGCGGCGCGCTGTCCGCGGCGATCGCGGGGACGGTCACGCCGATGCCGAGGAGCCCGGCGACGACGATGCCGACGACGACGGCGATGCGGTCGCTGCGGTTCGCGCGACGATGCGTCATCCGGCTCACCGTCCGGCCTCCGTCGCACCGAACCGCTCGATGAAGGCGCGTCCGTCCGGGACGCCGAGGCCGGTGACGTCGTCCCAGCCAGGACCCGACTGCAGACTCTGCGGTCGTGTGTCCCACATCGCGATCGTCTCCGGCCAGAGTGCGCCGGCGTCGGGGCCGCGCGGCGACCACGTCGCGGCGGAGGTCGGGTGGACGTCGCGGAGTGCCGCGGTGCCGCGGAGCGCGAAGAGCGCGGGGCTCGCGAGGCCGATGCGACGTCCGGTGACGGCCTTCGACATGGCGACCATCGACGCGACCATCGGCGTCGCGAGGCTCGTGCCCCCGTGCGCCGCGTACTCCGTCCGCCCGTGGTGCGGTCCGTAGGTCACGAACCCGGTGTCGGGATCGGCGATCGAGGCGACGTCCGGGACGAGGCGCCCGGTGCCGCCGCGACGGATGTCGTCCCGCTGCCAGGTGGGTCGGGCGGAGGTGCCGGACTCGCCACCGCCGGCGCCGTAGGCGAACCCGGGCGGGATCACGGCGCCGTTCCGGGCGAAGCGGGTCTGCGTCTCCCATCCGGCCTCGACCGCGACGGAGCCGTCCGCAGCGAGGCCGGTGCTCGTGCCCCCGACGGCGGTCACGTACGGGCTGGAGGCCGGCGAGGCGACGGAGGCCCCTGCACCGTGGTCACCCGCGTCGCTGTAGTCGCCGTCGTTGCCGGAGGACGCGAACACCGAGATGCCCTGGCTCGCGGCCTCCACCAGCACCCTGTTCAGGAGGGCGCGGTCGTCCGCGGTGTCCAGCTGTTCGGTCGACCCGAAGGACAGGCTGATGACGTCGGCGTGGCCGTCCTCGACGGCGTCGAGGATGCGCGAGTACATGGCGGTCGTCCCGCAGTCGGCCGCGCCCCAGTAGTCGACGGTGGCGTCCGGCGCCATGGCGTGCACCGCCTGGACGTCCAGGTGCTGCTCCTCGGTCCAGGCCTCCGGGCCGCCGCAGCGGTCCACGTCGGGGGCGTCCGGGGCGTGGTTCCGGTACTGCCCTGCGGTGAAGGGCTGTGTTCCGGTCGCCCGGGCGTAGGTGTCGGTGTCCTGCTCCACGTCGGGGTCGTCGAACGCCGCCACGATCGCGATGCGCGCACCGCGACCGGTGACGTCCGCGGGCAGGTGGTGGACCTCGCGCAGCTGCGCCGGCCCGTAGCCGCACAGTGCGTTCGACCGGTGATCGACGACGACCGAGGCGGGCCAGTCGGTCGTGACCTTCTCGCCCCAGTAGGCCGCGCAGGTCCCGTCGTCCGCGAGGACGTGGCCCCGCACGGTCGGGGAGGTGCCCCTCGCGACCTCGGTCGGGCGGATGGTGTCCGCGACCACGACCCCGGCGATGCCCGTCACTGCTGCGAGCTCGCGAGGGACCGACAGCGGGCGCTCCGGTGCGGTCACGACGGTGCCCTGTGCGGTGCGGTACCGGGCGAAGGTGGTGTGGAACGCGTCGGCGACCTGGTCGACCGGACCCTCGACCGGGATCGACGCCGCGGCGGGGCGCACGGGTGCCGCGTGCAGTCCGTGGTCCTGCAGCCACCCGCGGATCGACGGGGCTCCGGCGAGCCGATCGGGAGCCAGGAGGACCGAGAACGAGACGGAGCCGGTGCGGGCCGTGCCGGTGCGTTGCACGCCCGCGGGCCAGTGGGGAACGGACCCGGCGAGCGGCCGGAGGGGAGCGTCCGGCGGGACGGGGTGGAGCGCGAGGGCTCCGGTGAGCACGGCGGTGACGGCCAGTGCTCCGAGGACGAGGGGTGGGCGCATGGGGTCCACTTCTGGGGAGACGGAGGAGAACGGGGAACGCGGCTGGCTGCCGCGTACCGAACTGTAGCGCCTGTTGAGAATCATTATCAACAAGCGCTCGGGCGGTCTGCCCGCACCCTGCCGGGGGCCCGGTGCCCGACGGCTACCGCGCGGCAGCGCCCGCCAGGACCCGAGCGCGGTCGAAGGCCGCCGCGTGCTCCGTGCGGAGGATCGACCAGCCTCGGGTGGTGTCGATCGACCGCGGTCCGTCGACCGGTGCCGCGAACCCGTGCTGCACCCGGGGGACCGGCTCCCCGGGCAGGTGGAGCTCCTGCGTGAAGCCCCCGGTGTCCGGCGCGAACCCGAGGACGTGCGTCGCGACGTCGTCGCTCCAGTCGGTCGACGGCAACGACGTGAACTGCACCCGCCTCGGCGGGTCCAGGGGGAGCGTCGCGGACACGTAGCAGCCGTGGTGGTCCTCGCCCGGCGACAGGATCGTGTAGGTCCCGCCCTCGCGGTAGACCAGCAGGGCCTCGGCGAACGGCTTGGCGTGGAACATCGCCGTGTAGCGGAGGGCTTGTGCGTACACGGGGGCGCCGAGGCGCAGGGAGATGGTCGGTCCGGACAGGGTCCGCTCCTTTCCTGGTGCGCGTCGCGGGTCCGCGACGTCGCCTCCAGTCTGCCCCGCCAGACGATCGTCTGGTGCGGTCGTCCGCACCGGTCACGACCGTCACCACCCGTCGGACGGGAGGCACGGTGCCAGCCGGCACCGTGCCTCCCGTCCGTCGGTGGGAACCCGGGTCAGCGCGCCAGCAGGCGGGCGGTCCACCCTGCCAGCGCGGCGACCGCCGCGCGTGACAGGACGGCGTCCGGGACCATGCTCGTGGAGCCGTGGAAGGCACCCGGCCAGACGTGCAGCTCTGCGTCGACCCCGGCGGCCCAGAGGGCGCTCGCGTACGCGACGGTCTCGTCGCGGAACACCTCCGCGCTCCCGCAGTCCAGGTACGTCGGCGGCAGCCCGGACAGGTCCGTCGCACGTGCCGGCGCGGCCGACGGATCGACGGCGTCGGTCCCGCGGCGCTCGCCGAGGTACGCGTCCCACGCGACGTGCATCATCTGTCGGTCGGCGACGCCGACCCCGTCGAACTGGCGGCCGGACACCGTGTCGTCGCGGTCGTCGAGCATGGGGGAGACGAGGACCTGCGCCGCCACCGCCGGACCCTGCCGGTCGCGGGCGAGCAGGGTGACGCCTGCTGCCAGCCCGCCACCGGCGCTCTGCCCGGCGACGACGATCCGCGTCGGGTCGACGCCGAGCTCGACGGCGTGCTCCGCGAGCCAGACGAGGCCGGCGTAGGCGTCCTCGACCGGGTAGGGGTCCGGGTGCTCGGGGGCCAGCCGGTAGTCGACGCTCACCAGGACGACGTCGTGGTCGCGGAGGAGCCAGTCGTCGAACGAGTCCAGGTTCCCGAGGTGGTGGCCGAACATCATGCCGCCGCCGTGGATCGAGTAGACGGCGGGGACGGGGCCGGTCGAGTCGGTGCGCCGGATGACGGCGAGGTCGATCGGGTCGCCGAGGCGGCCCGGCACGGTGACGCTCCGCCGGTGGTAGCCGAGTTCGTGCAGGTGGGCGTCGAGCACGGCCTCTGGGACCTCGAGGGCACGCATGCGGGGGAGCGCCTCGGGCGTGAGGGCCATCGGACCCCGGGCCTGCGGGGCGGTGAGGAACACGTCGAGCTCCGGGTCGAACGGCGGGCGGACGGTGGACTCAGACATCGGCGGACTCCTGGTCGGTGTGGCGGGACGGGGTGACGGGCTGGTGGCGGTCGGGTGCGTGCTGTCGGGCGCGGAGCATCCCGGCCGCCACGAGTGCGGCGGCGACCACGGTGAGGGCGACGCCGGCGACGGACAGTGCACCGCCGACCGCCGCACGGTGGGCCGCGTCGAGGTGCGCGGCGGCGACGGCCCCGGGGACGAGCGCCGCCAGGACGGTCCCCGCGACGGCGACCCCCGCGGCGGTCGCGACCTCGCTCGCGGTGTCGACGAGCGCGGCACCGACCGAGGTGCGGTCCGCGGGGAGCCCGGCGAGGACCTCGGCCCCGGCGACCGCGCCGACGACCCGCATGCCCGCTGCGACGAGCACGAGCGCCACGACGACCACGGGGTAGCCGAGCGGTGTCGCGGTGACGGAGACGGCGAGCCCGAGGACGATCGCGACCGAGCTCGTCCAGGCTGCCGTGCGCAGGCCGACCCGACGGACGAACGGCCCGACGAATCGTCCGCTCACGAGCAGGACGACCACCTGCGGCAGGGTCCCGACCGCGGCGAGGGCGGGCGGCCACCCCCACACGACCTGCAGCTGGAGGGTCACGGTCCAGGAGAGGCCAGCGGTCGCGAGCCCAGCGGCGGCCTTGTAGAGCAGTCCGCTCGCGACGAGCGGACGCGCGACGAGCCGGAGGTCGAGCAGCGGCGCGGCGGCGGTCCGCTGCCGCGCGACGAACGCGGTCGCGGCGGCGAGCGTCGCGGCGACCATGCACCACAGGAGCGGGCTGCCGGCTGGCCCGCCGGCTGCTCCGTCGGCCTGCCCGCCGGCCGCGACCGCGACGGTCGGCGTGACGAGGACCCCGGCCACGGTGGCTGTGCCGAGGACCGCCCCGAGGACGTCGACCGGGTCCCACCGCAGGTCCGTCACGTGGTCGGCGGTGATGCCGGCGCGGATCCCGACGAACGCGACCACGGCGACGGGCGCGTTCGCGACGAGCAGGACCTGCCACGGGGCGACGGCGAGGACGAGCCCGCCCACCGTCGGTCCGACCGCGAGCCCGACCAGGCCCGCGGTGGAGATCACGGTGAGGGCCCGGACGCGCAGGTCCTCGGCGTCGAACAGGCGGAACGCGAGGGCCATCGCACCCGGGGTGGTCATCGCCGCCGCGACGCCCGTGAGCGCGCGGACCACGACCAGCCCCTCGACCGAGGTGACGGCGAGGGTCGCGACGCTCACCCCGGCGAGCAGGACGAGTCCGACGAGCATGACCCGGCGGCGACCGAACCGGTCGGCGACGGCGCCGAACAGGAGCATCAGGCCGCCGAACGCCAGCGAGTACGCGCCGGAGACTCACTGCAGCGCGGACGTCGACGCGCCGAGGTCGCGGCCGATGGTCGGCAGGGCCACGGTGAGGACCGAGTTGTCGAGCATCTCGAACAGGAACACGGCGGACAGCCCCGCCAGGGCGACCCAGGCGTCACGCAGGCGTTGCGGTGACCCCGGACGGGTGATCGGTACGGACACGGGCGCACTCCTTCGACGAAGAAGTGGCGACTCCCACGAGTCACGTACGCGCTGCCGCCGATCGGGACCGGAGGCTTTTTCCCTCTGGCGCCGACGGTAGCGCAGACCGCGCCGTGTCGCCAGCGGCAGGTGCGGGGCCGCGCGGTCCGCCGGGTACCAGGTCCTGCTCACCACGCCGCCGGACGACATGGGCGCGCAGCTCGAGGCCGTGGACTTCCTGCTCTCTCGTCAGGTCGACGGGCTGATCGTCAGCTCCCTGCACCTGTCCGCGCGGACACCGCGTCTGGCCGAACTGCCCGTCCCGATCATCGCGACGAACCGGCACCCCGGCGACTGGCTGCCCGCGGTCGTCGGTGACGACGTCGAGGG
>NZ_CP054593.1:2517927-2597959 GCF_013347165.1 Curtobacterium sp. Csp2 | reverse complement strand
TGGTGCCGCGCCTCCCGTCCGGTGTGGGGTCGCGACCTAGGAGGTGGGCCGGTCCGCGACGGTGGGGTGGTCGTCGTGCGTCGCCGCGAACGCGGCGACGAGGCGGCGGAACTCCTCCGGCTGCTCCAGGTGGGTGCAGTGGCTGGCGCCGGGGAAGACGTGCTGGCGGACGTCGGCGATGCGCTCGACGAAGGGCTGCCAGGTGGCGGGGGTGGCCTCGTCGTGCTCGCCGGCGACGACCAGGGTGGGGACGGCGACCCGGTCGAGCCGGTCGACGATCGTCCAGTCGCGCATGGTGCCGATGACGTGGAACTCGTTCGGGCCGTTCATCGTGTGGTAGACCGTCGGCTCCTGTTCCATCTGGGTCTCGGAGTCGACGAAGTCCTGCGGCATGGGGACGACGCGGCAGACGTGGCGCTCGTAGAAGACCTGCGTCGCGGCGAGGTACTCGGGGTCGTCGACCGTGCCGGCCTGCTCGTGCCGGGTCAGGGCGTCCTGGACGTCCCCGGGCAGCTGCGCGCGGAGCTCGGCGGCGCCGTCGACCCAGAGCTGCATCGACGCGGGGGAGTTGCAGATCATCAGGCTGCGCAGGTGTTCGGGCTGCCGGACGGCGATCTCCGCGCCGAGCATGCCGCCCCACGACTGCCCGAGGACGTGGTGGTCGCCGAGGCCCAGGTGCTCGACGAGCGCGGCGTACTCGTCGACGAAGAGCTGCGGGACCCAGGTGTCGACGGGGGCGTCGGGACGGTGGGAGCTCCGGCCGCAGCCGAACTGGTCGTGGTGGACGACGGTCCGACCGGTCTCGTCTGCAAGGGCCGCGAGGTTCCGGAGGTAGTCGTGGGCCATGCCGGGGCCGCCGTGCAGCACGACGAGCGGCAGCGCACCGGGGGTCGGGGAGTCGGGTTCGGTGGCGCGGTACCAGGTGTGGCCGTCGCGGAACGGCATCGTGCCTTCGGTGATGCGGGACATGCCGCTCAGCATGGCTCCCGAAAAGGTCTGCTGCAAGACCTTTTCCGGTCCTTTAACGTGGACGAAACAGGACGGGAGGGGCCGACGTGGCGGAACGCGCGCCGGAGAGCCGGGTCGACGAGGTCGAGGACCGGCTCGTCACCGCGGTCGCCGTCGGGGAGTACCTGCCCGGGTCCCGGCTGCCGCCGGAACGCGAGCTGACCGGCCTGCTCGGGGTCGGGCGGGTCACCGTCCGGGCCGCCCTCGCGCGCCTGGTGGACCGTGGGCTCCTCGAGACCCGGCGCGGTCGGGGCGGCGGGACGTTCGTCCGGACGCAGTGGCCGGACTCGTCGTCCGAGGCGGTCGGGCGCACGATGACCGCGCGGTGGGCCGGCATCCGCGAGACCGCCGATGCGATCGCGCTCCTGCACGGTGCCCTCGCCACGGCGGCCGCCGAGCGGATCGCCGACGACGAGCGCGGGGCACTCCGCGCGCGTCTCGAGGACTTCCGGACCGCGGAGTCCGGGCTCGCGAAGCAGCAGGCCGACGCCGTGCTGCACCGGACGATCATCGACGCGGCCCGGAACGACGTGCTCGCTGCGACCCTGGCCGGGCTCGAGTCGCAGGTGTCGATCGCGGCGCCCGCACACCTCTGGGGGACCGCGGAGGGCATGGCCGAGATGGAGGCCCGGGCGCTCCGGGAGCACGAGGCGCTCGTCGACGCCGTGTGCGACGGGGCGACGGTGACGGCCGGTCAGATCGCGCGGCGGCACGTCGGGATCGACCTGGAGCTGCTCGAGCGGGCGATGCTGCGGGCGGGGCAGGTGCCCGCGCGGGGTCAGGGTGGGGTCGAGCCCTCGAGCCGCGCCTCCTCGGCGTCGTAGCCTGCGCGGACCTGGCGGAGTACCAGGTCGTCGATCTCGTCGGCGTCGCGGAGCCGCAGGAGGGTCGCCGCCTTGTGGCGGACGAGCGCGAGCTCGAGCGCAACGGCGGAGTCGTGGCGCTGCAGGGCCGGATGGTCCTCGTCCTCCTCGGCGCGGGCCTCGATGACGTCCAGGTGTGCCTCGTAGTCCTTCCGGATCCGCGCCACCGTCGCACGGTCGGCACCGGCAGAGCGTGCGAGTCGGGGGAGTGCGTCGAGCGCCTCCTCGATGGCCGTGCGCTCGGCGTGCCGCCGCTCCTCGCCGACCGACTCGTCCTCCGGCAGGGCCGCCCGACGGAGCACCGCCGGCAGGACGAGCGCCTGGCCGACGATCGTCAGGACGACGACGCCCGCCGTGACGAACACGATGAGGTCCCGCTCCGGGAACGCGCCCCCGGACTCGAGCGTGCGGGGGACGGCGACCGCCATCGCGAGCGACACCGCGCCCCGGAACCCGGCGAAGCCGCTCACGAGCCGGTCGCGGCGGTCCTCGCGGGGCTCCCCGCCGAAGCGCCGGGTGACGAGCCAGACCGTTCCACCGATCGTGCCCTCGAACGCGAAGCGCACGAGGACCAGCACGACCGAGACCGCGACCACGAGCCCGACGCCGCTCCACAGTTCGCGGGCGTCGAGCTCCCGCGCGGCCACCATGGCCTCGATGCCGACGAGCACGAACAGGGCGCCGTTGAGCAGGTACGTCAGGAAGGACCAGAACGCGCGGACCTGCTGCCGGGTTTCGGCACGGTCGAGCTTCGGTGCGACCTGGCTCACCACGATGCCGGCCGCGACGACCGCGAGCACGCCCGAGGCGCCGATCGCCTCGGCGCCGAGGAACGCCGCGAACGGGACGAGCAGCGTCACGAGGTTCTCGAGCACCACGGTGTCCACCCGGCGCAGCACGAGCGAGCCGAGCCACGCCGCGAGGAGCCCGGCCGCGACCCCGCCGACGTAGGAGAGCACGAGCATCCACGAGACGCTCCAGAACGTCAGCTGCTGGGTGCCCACGGTCACGGCGACCGCGATGCCGTAGACCACCAGGGTCGTGCCGTCGTTGACCAGGCTCTCGGCGCGGAGCACCGTGACGTTGCGACGGGGCAGCATCTTCGTCAGGACGCCCACCGCCGTGGCGTCGGTCGGGGCGACCGCGGCGCCGAGCACCCACGCCGGCCCCCACGGCATGCCGAGCAGGTGCAGGAGCGTGGCGACGACCCCGGCCGTCACGACGACGAGCACGGTCCCCATCAGGACGATCCCGCGGAGGTTCTTCCGGATCTCCCGGAGCGAGGTCGTCAGGCTCTCCCAGTACAGCAGCGCCGGCAGGAACAGCAGGAGCACGGCGTCCGCGGGGAGCTCCACCGTCCCGAAGGTCGGCACGAGCGCGAGCAGCGCACCGATCACGAGCAGGAGCACCGGCGGCGCGACGCGGATGCGGTCGGCGACGGCAGCCGTCACGGCGATGGCGAGGCCGAGGGCGACCACCAGTTCAGGACCGAGCACGTGTCTCCTCGAGGTTCGTCCGACCTGTCAGTCAACTCCGGACGTGCTGCTGGATCTTCCCGATCCGCGTTCCGGGGGGTGCTGCGTCGAGCCCGCGACGATTCTTGGAGGAGTCTTGCGCGACCCGCCCTACCGTCGGGGCACCGCCGAAGCCCGCCTCCCTGCGGAACGGCTCGCCCCGACGAGGAGAACACCATGTCCCACTCGCCTGTTGTGCCGCTGCGCTCGCGGACGCGCTCGAACAAGGTGCCCGACCCGACCGCGTCGTTCTGGATCATCAAGGTCCTCGCCACCACCGTCGGTGAGACCGCGGCGGACCTGCTCAGCGACACCGTCGGTCTGGGGCTGCCACGCACGACGCTGGTCATGGCGGTCGCGCTGGCCGTGTTCCTCGTCCTCCAGTTCCGGTCGCGCTCCTACCGGCCGCCGGTGTACTGGATCACCGTCGTGCTCATCAGCATCATCGGGACCTGCGTCACGGACGACCTCACCGACGGCCTCGGTGTCCCGCTCGCGGTCAGCACCACCGTCTTCGGTCTCGCGCTCCTGGCGGTCTTCACGATCTGGTACCGGGTCGAGGGCACCCTCTCGATCCACGGCATCGACACCGTGCGGCGGGAGGCGTTCTACTGGCTCGCGATCCTGTTCACGTTCGCGCTCGGCACGGCAGCCGGTGACCTCATCGCCGAGCAGACCGGGCTCGGGTACTTCCCGTCCCTGCTGCTCTTCGCCGGCGCCATCGCCCTGACCGCAGCGGTCTGGTTCATCGGCCGCCGCGGTGCGGTGCTCTGCTTCTGGATCGCGTACGTCCTCACCCGCCCCCTCGGCGCGTCCACCGGCGACCTGCTGTCCGCGTCGCCGCAGGACGGCGGCCTGGGCATCGGCACGATCACCACGAGCATCGCGTTCTTCGTCGTCATCGCAGCGATCATCAGCGTCCTCGTGATCCGGATCCGCCGCGACGACACCCAGCAGCGCAGCCGCCTCACCGTCTGACCCGATCCGCCGGTGTCGCCGTCCGTTCGGGTGACGACGGCACCGGCCCTGCACCTCGTGAAAGGCACATCGTGCTCTCCACTCTCCCGCTGGCCGTGAGCCTGTTCGACGCGGCGTCCGTCCTGCACGCCTTCGGCCCGTACGTCCTCGCCGGGATCGCGCTGCTGATCTTCATCGAGTCCGGGGTCCTGTTCCCGTTCCTGCCCGGCGACTCCCTGCTCGTCACGGCAGCGATCATCAGCAGCACCCTCGGTGTGGCCCCGTGGCAGGTCGCCGTCGTCGCGTCCGTCGCCGCGATCGCCGGGGACCAGGTCGGCTGCTGGATCGGGAAACGCTACGGACGGCGCCTCTTCAAGGACGACGCCCGCATCCTCACGACCGCCCGCCTCGACGAAGCGGAAGCGTTCTTCACCAGGTGGGGCGGCCTGAGCCTGGTGCTCGGACGGTTCGTCCCCATCGTCCGCACCTACGTGCCCCTCGCTGCGGGCACCGCGCAGATGCACTACCGCCGGTTCCTGCTGTTCAACCTCATCGGCGCGATCTCCTGGGCGTGCGGGTTGACCGTCGTCGGCGTGCTCCTCGGCGGCATCCCGCTCGTCGCGCACAACATCGACGCGCTGATGATCGTCATCGTCCTCGTCTCGATCCTCCCGATCGTCATCGGCGCCCTCCGAAAGCGCCACCTCGCCCGCAAGCGGCGCGAGGCGGCCGCTGAGGCCTCCGAGCCCGCCGGACGGACGGCCGGCGACCGATGAGTGACGCGACCGCAGTGCAGAACCGGGTGCCTGAACCCACGGCGTCGTTCTGGGTGATCAAGGTCCTCACCACCGCGATGGGGGAAGCGCTCTCCGACTTCCTCGTCACCCGGTTCGACCCGGTCCCGACCGTGTTGACCACCGCGGTGCTCTTCACCGCGGTCCTCGCCGCGCAGCTCCGAGCAGACCGGTACCGGCCCTGGCTCTACTGGGGCACCGTGTCCATGGTGGGTGTGTTCGGCACCATGGTCGCCGACGTCACCCACGTCGCACTCGGCGTCCCCTACCTGGTGTCCACCCCGGTGTTCCTCGCGGCCCTGGTCGCCGTCTTCGTCCTCTGGCGCCGCATCGAGGGCACCGTCGACGTCCACACGATCACCAGCACCCGCCGGCAGCTGTTCTACTGGGCCGCTGTCATCACGACCTTCGCGATGGGAACTTCGGCCGGCGACCTCGCCGCCAGCACCCTCCACCTCGGGTTCCTCAGTGGCGGCCTCGTCTTCACGGCCGCGATGCTGATCGTCGTCCTCGCTCGCGCCGGGACCGTGCTCGGACCGGTCAGTGGGTTCTGGACCGCCTACGTCCTCACCCGTCCGGTCGGCGCGTCCTTCGCCGACTACGTCGCCGTCCCGCGCGGCCGAGGCGGCCTCGACATCGGCACCGGGCTCGTCAGCGCGGTCCTCGTCATCGCCATCGCGTTCGCAGTGGCCTGGACCACGACGCAGCGGGCCGGCTCGATCGGAGCAGCCTCCTCGCGCTGACCGCCCGTCGAACCGGCGACCTCGCAACACGCAACGTTGGCGGTTCCTCGCAGCGGAGTACCGCTGCGGGGAACCGCCCACGTTGCGTTCCGCGGAGGGGGAGGAGGGTCAGTCGTGGAACGTCTCGATGGACGCGCCGAGCGAGTTGAGGCGCTCCTGCAGCTGCTCGTACCCGCGGGCGATGATGCCTACGTTGCGGAGGACGCTCTCGCCCTTCGCCGCGAGCATCGCCAGCAGGATGACCACCGCGGGACGCAGGGCCGGCGGGCAGCTGACCTCGGCACCGGAGAAGTGCGTCGGGCCGGTGACGTCGAGCCGGTGCGGGTCGCGCAGGGTCACGCTGGCGCCGAGCCGGGTGAGGTCGAGCAGGTGGATCGCCCGGCCTTCGTAGACCCAGTCGTGCACGAGCGTCGTGCCCTCGGCCATCGCCGCGATCACGACGAAGAACGGCAGGTTGTCGATGTTCAGGCCGGGGAACGGCATCGCGTGGATCTTGTCGATCGGCGCGTGCAGCTCCGAGGGGTGGACCGTGATGTCGACGAGGCGGGTCCGACCGTTCGCGGCCGAGTACTCCTCGCTGACGTCGAAGCGCAGGCCCATCTCGGCCAGGGTCGCGAGCTCGATCTCCAGGAACTCGATCGGTGCGCGTGTCACGGTCAGGGTCGAGGACGTGACGATGCCGGCGGTCAGCAGGCTCATCGCCTCGACCGGGTCCTCGCTGGGCCAGTAGTCCACGACCTCGTCGATCCGGCTCTTGCCCGTGATCCTGAGCGTCGTCGTGCCGATGCCCTCGACCTGCACCCCGAGGAGCTCGAGGAAGAAGCAGAGGTCCTGAACCATGTAGTTCGGGCTGGCGTTCCGGATGGTGGTCACACCGTCGCGGGCGGCGGCGGCGAGGATCGCGTTCTCGGTCACGGTGTCGCCGCGTTCGGTCAGGACGACGGAGTGCGCCGGGACGTCCCGGTTCGCGACGCCGACCTCGTACCAGCCGGAGGTCGCCTCGACGTCGACTCCGAAGGGGCGCAGTGCGATGAGGTGCGGCTCGACGGTCCGGGTGCCGAGGTCGCAGCCGCCGGCGTAGGGGAGTCGGAACGACCCGTACCGACCGCTCAGCGGGCCGAGGAACATCAGCACGCTCCGGGTGCGGCGCGCGGCGTCCGCGTCGATCGCGTCGAGGTGCAGGTCCGACGGCGCGACGATCTCCAGGACCTCGCCGTCGGGCGACCAGGTGACGGTCGCGCCGAGGCTGCGGAGCACGTCGATGATGCGGTCGACCTCGACGATTCGCGCGACCCGGTGCAGCCGGGTCACGCCACGGTTCAGCAGCGAGGCGCAGAGCAGCGCGACTGCGGCGTTCTTGCTCGAGTTGACGGCGATGGAGCCGCTGAGCTTCCGTCCGCCCTGCACCCGCAGGTGCGAGCGCTGCGGCGCGCCGCCGATCGACACGATCTGCTGGTCGAGCGCCTCGCTGATGCGCGTGAGCATCTCGAGGGACAGGTTCTGGCCACCCTGCTCGATCCGGTTGATCGCGCTCTGGCTGGTCCCGACGCGCTCGGCGAGCTGCGACTGGGTCATGCTGCGTCCCTTGCGGGCGCCGCGGATGAGCGCGCCGACCTCGCGCAGGGGCGCGGTGGCCGCTGCGGGAGCAGCCGGGTCGGCGGGCGTGACGACGGTGGTGGTGTCGGACATGGGCGTCACGCTAACACGCTCATGAGATAAAACAGGGGACATCACGGGGCTGACTCGCAGGAACGGATCGGGAATAACTCGTCCATGAGAACTTGGGCGACGGGTGTGGTGCGGCTCCTAACGAGGTCGGTACCTCCGCCGATAGCCACCGGTGCAGGACCACGGACGGGCCTGCATCCCGCCCCACGGACGGCGGCGGGACGATCGAGAACCAGGACGGGCCATGATCGTCGTCACACGACTCAACGGCAGCGCCTTCGCTGTCAACCCGGACCTCGTGGAGCGCATCCAGGAGACGCCGGACACGACCCTCATCATGGTCGACGGGGCGAAGTACATCGTCCGCGAGTCCATGACCGAGGTGATCGACCTCGTCGCCGCGTACCGCGCCCGGATCGTCGGGATGGCGTACGGCACCGACGCGCAGTCCGTCCAGAACGCGGGCGGTCCCCACTCCCTCGCACCCGTCGCGGCCCTGCCGAGCAGGCCGACCGACGCCCGCGCGGACGGGGGGCGCTGACGTGGACATCGCGACCATCGTCGGCATCCTCGTCGCCTTCGGCGCCCTGTTCGGCATGGCGCAGATGGAGCACGTCGAGCTCGCCGGACTCTTCCTGCCCGCCCCGATGCTGCTCGTGTTCGGCGCGACGATCGGCTGCGGCATCGCCAGCACCACCCTGAAGGACGCGATCGCCGCGTTCAAGGCGGTGCCGAAGGCGTTCACGGGCAAGGTCACGCCGCCGCAGGCCGTCATCGACGACGTCGTCGGACTCGCCGAGACCGCCCGCTCGAACGGTCTGCTCGCGCTCGAGCAGGAGGCCGACAAGCACGACGACCCGTTCATGAAGAAGGCGCTGCAGAACATCGCCGACGGCACCGACGGGGACGAGCTCCGGATCCTGCTCGAGGACGAGATCGAGTCGAACGCCGCACCGCTGCGGAGCGCGAGCGCGTTCTTCATGGGCCTCGGCGGTTTCGCTCCGACGGTCGGCATCATCGGCACGGTGGTGTCGCTCACCCACGTCCTCGCGAACCTCGGCAAGCCGGACGAGCTCGGCCCGCTCATCGCGAGCGCGTTCGTCGCGACGCTCTGGGGTCTGCTCACCGCGAACTTCCTGTGGCTCCCGTTCGGCGGCAAGCTCAAGAAGCTCGCGCAGCTCGAGTCGGACCGCCAGACCCTCCTGATGGAGGGGCTGCTCGCCGTGCAGGCCGGCAGCCAGCCCCGCCTGCTCGGCGAACGCCTGACCGCGATGGTCCCGCCGACCGCCCGCGGTGACGCGAAGGGCGGCAAGGGCGCGAAGGGCCGGGCGTCGGCGGACGTCGACGACCAGCAGCTGGCGGCCTGACCGTGAGCGCGAACCCCCGGGGCCGCGGACGCGGTCGGAAGCGCGGCGGCCACGACGAGGCCGAGCACCCCGACGAGCGGTGGATGGCGTCCTACATGGACATGATCACCGTCCTGATGTGCATGTTCCTCGTCCTGTTCGCGATGTCGTCGGTCGACCAGCAGAAGTTCATCGCGCTGAAGACATCGCTCGCGACCGGCTTCGGCGAGGTCAAGTCCGACAAGATCGACACCGCGTCCGGCACGGTCGTGTCGAAGTCGCAGGTCACGAAGGACGGCAAGGGCTACGCGACCGACAAGTCGAAGGCCGACCACTCGACCGCGGCGTCCGGCGCGAAGGACACCAACGTCGACCCCGCGTCCACGGTCGTCCCGCCGGTCGCGTCGAAGGCCGACCTGGCCGCCGCGCAGCACGAGTTGGACGACCTCAAGGCGATCGAGTCGGCGATCCAGGGCAACCTGGACAAGGCCGGCGAGCAGGCGAACGTGCAGTTCACGGTCGACGCCCGCGGGCTCACGGTCCGGCTGATCGGCAGCGAGACCTACTTCGGCACGAACAGCGCCGACCTCTCCGACCAGGCGCGGCGGATCATGGACGCCATCGCGCCGGTCCTGCGGACGAGCAACCACGACGTGAGCGTCGAGGGGCACGCCGACCAGCGGAACTCGACCGCGCCGTACGCCACGAACTGGGAGCTCAGCGCCGCCCGGGCGACGGGCGTGCTCCGCGACCTGGTCGAACGTGGCGGGATGCCCGGCGAGCACGTGCAGAGCGTCGGCTTCGGGTCGAGCCGCCCGCTCGCGAAGGGTGACTCGGACGCCGACCTCGCGCTCAACCGCCGCGTCGACATCGTCGTGCTGTCGAACGCGGACCAGGACGTCAGCAGCCTGATGCCCGCGCTCGCGACCGCGCAGGACGGAGCACGCGCCGCCGGCTGACACACGACGAGCGAACACATGCCGGAGCGCCCCGGCGCAGCGGCACAGCGGGATGGCAACCGACGAGGCGCACGCGCCCCACCGGCCCCAGTCCGGGGGCCAGCACTGACGCGCGCCCTCCGGCGGCCGACAGACGCACCCGTGACCGAGACCCTGCCAGCGCCCGAGGTGTACGACTTCGCGCGCCCGTCGACGCTCGCCCGCGAGCACGCCAGGGTCCTCGAGCTCGCCTTCGAGACCTTCGCCCGGCAGTGGGGCACGCAGCTGACCGCCAAGGTCCGCGCGGTCAGCCAGGTCACCTGCGAGCAGGTCGAGATGACGACGTACGACGAGTACGCCGCGTCGCTGCCGGCCCTGACCGGCATGGTGCTCCTGCCGATCGCCGGCATCGCGCCGAAGGGCGTGCTGCAGGTACCGCTCGACGCCGCCCTGACCTGGGTGTCGCACGCCCTCGGCGCCTCGAAGCCGCTGCCGACCCCCGACCGCACCTTCACCCCGATCGAGCAGGCGCTCGTCCGGAAGATCGTCGAGGACGCCCTCGACGACCTGCGCTACTCGTTCGGCGGGCTGCTCACGCACGAGGTCGCGACCGGCGGCTTCCAGTTCAACAGCCAGTTCGCACAGGCCGCCCAAAAGGGCGACCTGATGATCGTCGCCTCGTTCGCGATCCGCGTCGGCGACCGCGTCGCACCGGGGACCCTCGCGCTGCCGGCCGAGGCGCTCCTGCCGCAGCTCGGCGAGGACACCTCGAGCGTCACCGCCGCCGACGCGAAGGCCCTGCTCGACGCGCAGCTCGCGGCGGTCCCGGTCGGTGTCAGCCTGCGCTTCGCGCCGGCCACCGTGCTCCCCGCCCGGGTCCTCGGCCTCGCGGTCGGCGACGTCCTGCCGCTGCCGCACCCGCAGCACCGCCCCCTCACCATCGCCGTCGACGGCGAGCCCGTCGGCACGGCCGCCGTCGGCGCGAACGGATCGCGCCTCGCCGGCATCGTCGTCACGACCACCACGGAGCAGCACGCATGACCACGACCACCCTCCACACCGCAGCCGCCGAGTCGCTCGCGGCGCAGCTCCCGACGGCGGCCCCCCTGTCCGCGGTGGCACAGCCTGGAGGCGCGCCCGCGGTCGTGCTCGAAGCGGCTGCCGACGCGGTGGTCGCGTCCTTCGTCGGCGGCCTGTCGGCCGACCTGGCCCTGGTGCTCACCGACCTGGAGGCCGTGGTCGCCGCCGGCGGAACCGACCACGGGATCGTCGCGGTCACCGACGTCCTCCGCCCGTCCCTCGAGGCCGCCGCCGAGGTCCTCGGCGTCGGGGTCCTCGGCGAGGCCCGCCGCGAGTCGGCCGCGTCGCTGTTCGCCGACCCGGAGACGGTCGTGTTCGCACTGACCGCCGGCGGCGTCCCCGGCGGGTGGTTCGGCCTCCGCGTCCGCGAGAACGGTACCGTCTCGGCCCCGGCCGCCACGCCCGCCGTGCCGACCGGGAACCTCGGCCGGATCAACAACGTCGAGATGACGCTGACGGTCGAGATCGGCCGCACGCGCATGTCCGTCCGCGACGTGCTCGGCATGGAGCCGGGCGCCGTCGTCGAGCTCGACCGCAGTGCCGGTGCCCCCGCGGACGTGCTGCTGAACGGCCGACTCATCGCCCACGGCGAGGTCGTCGTCGTCGACCAGGACTACGCGGTCCGCATCACGAAGATCCTCGACGTCGCCGAGAGCGTCTGAGTCCGGCCGTGGACACGCTCGTCATCGTCCTCCGCGTCGCCCTGTCGCTCGGCGTCGTGCTCGCCCTGATGTGGGTGCTGCACCGCCGCGTCTCGAAGGGGCAGCTCGGCCGACCGAAGGCCCGCGGCCGCCGCGCCGCGTCCGTCGAGGTCGTCGGGCGCACCGGCATCGGGGGCAAGGCGAGTGTCGTCGTGGTCGACGTCGAGGGGGAGCGTCTCGTCCTCGGCGTGTCCGAGCACGGGGTCGCGCTGCTCACGAGCGGACAGGCACCCGCGCCGGAGCCCGAGCTCGCGATCGTCACGTCCGCCGACCGGTTCCGCGCCGAGCTGGAGCAGCAGGACGACCCCGCCACGATCCTCCCGGTCGGTGCAGCCGACACGACCGAGGTGACGGCGCCGCTGCCCATGCGTCCGCGCAACCGGCGTCCGCAGCGCACCGTCGTGCCGACCAGCCGTCAGCTGCAGGGTTCGATCCTGTCCGCCGACACGTGGCGGCAGGCCGCGGCGGCGCTCCGCGACCGGCGGGCCGGGTGACCGCCGCACGCGGCGGCCGCCTCGTCACGCTCGTCCTGCTCGGCGCGGCGGTGCTCGCCGGCCTGCTGCTCCTGGACCCGACCGGCGCGCACGCCGCCGGGGTCGTCCAGCCGAGCGCCCCCGCGACGCCCACCCCGCCCGCGACCGGGGACTTCAGCGTCAGCGTGAACGGTCCGGACGGCAGCCCGTCGTCGGCCGTGGTGACGCTCCTCGGCATCACGCTCCTCAGCGTCGCCCCGGCGCTGCTGCTCATGATGACGTCGTTCACGAAGATCTTCGTGGTCCTCGCGATGACCCGGAACGCCCTCGCGCTCCAGGGCATCCCGCCGAACCAGGTCCTCGCCGGACTCGCGCTCTTCCTGTCGCTCTTCGTGATGGCGCCGGTGCTCGGGCACATCAACGACGACGCCCTGCAGCCGTACCTGGCGGGGCACGTCGACTTCGCGACGGCGGTCGAGGTCGGGACGAAGCCGCTCCGCACGTTCATGCTGCACCAGACGCGCGAGGAGGACGTGGCGCTCATCACCCGCGCGGCCGGTCAGCCCAACCCGAAGGACATGGACGCCGTCCCGATGACGACCGTGATCCCGGCGTTCGTGATCTCCGAGCTCCGCAGCGCGTTCATCATCGGGTTCGTCATCTTCATCCCGTTCCTGGTGATCGACCTCGTCGTGTCCGCGGCGCTCATGTCGATGGGCATGATGATGCTCCCGCCGGTGATGATCTCGCTGCCGTTCAAGATCCTGCTGTTCGTGCTCGTCGACGGGTGGGGGCTCATCATCCAGTCGCTCATCCAGAGCTACCAGGTGGTGCACTGATGAACCAGCAGGCCGTCATCGACCTCACGCTCCAGGCGCTCCTGGTGTCGGCGAAGCTCGCCGCCCCGGTCCTCGTGACCTCGCTCGTCGTCGGGTTCGCGATCTCGCTGTTCCAGTCCGTGACCCAGATCCAGGAGGTCACGCTCTCGTTCGTGCCGAAGGCCGTCGCCGTCGCGATCGCCCTGGTCGTCTGCGGCAACTGGATGATCTCGGAGATGGTGGCGTTCACGCACGTCGCGTTCGACATGATCCCGAAGCTGCTCGGGAGCGGCTGATGGACCTCGTCGTCGACGGCGCGCGGCTCGAGGCCACGATGCTCGCCGGGGTGCGGCTCGTGGCGTTCTTCGTCATCGCGCCGCCGTTCTCGTACCGGGCGTTCCCGGCGACGATCAAGGTCGGCCTCGGGCTCGCCCTGGCGATCGGCCTCGCGCCGCACGTCGGCGCCGGGTACGTCCAGGCGGACACCGGGGCGTTCCTCCTCGCCCTCCTCACCCAGCTCGCGGTGGGGCTCGGGCTCGGGTTCCTGGTGTTCCTCGTCTTCGCCGCCGTGCAGTCCGCCGGTGCGCTCATCGATCTGTTCGGCGGCTTCACCCTCGCGCAGGCGTTCGACCCGCAGTCCCAGGTGAACGGCGCGCAGTTCACCCGGCTGTTCCAGATGGCGTCCCTCGCGCTCCTGTTCGCCAGCGGGGGCTACCAGCTCATCGTCGGCGGACTCGTCCGGTCGTTCGACGCGGTGCCCCTCGTCGGCACCGACGGTGCACCCGGCACCTTCGCGGTCGGGTCACTCGCGGCGCTGCTCGTCACCGCGATGTCGCAGATGTTCCTCGCCGCGCTGCAGATCGCCGGCCCGCTCGTCGTCGTGCTGTTCCTGGCGGACGTCGGACTCGGCCTGCTCACCCGGGTCGCACCCGCGCTGAACGCCTTCCAGATGGGCTTCCCGATCAAGATCGGGCTGACCGTCGTGTTCGCCGGCGCGCTCTTCATGGCCCTGCCCGCGGTGGTGTCGTCCCTCACCGGGAACGCCGTCGCCGCGATCACCGGGCGGGGGTGACGGCGTGTCCGACGGCGGCAGCGGGGAACGGTCCGAGCGGGCCACCCAGAAGCGCATGCAGGAGGTGCACCGGAAGGGGCAGCTCGGCCGGTCGCAGGACCTCGGCGCCTGGGTCGGGATCGCGACGGCGGCGCTCATGATGCCCGCCGCGATCGGCAGTGCCGCCTCGGCCGGGCAGGAGCAGCTGCACGTCGTGCAGCGGGTGATCGCCGACCCCACGACCGCCACGGCGCGGCAGGCGCTCGTCGACGCGTTCGCCTCGATCGGGGCGACGCTCGGCCCGATGCTCGGCGTCGTCGCGGTCGCCGTCGCGGCGGTGTCCGTCGCGCAGGGCGGGGTGCACTTCCGTCGGATGACCCCGCAGCCGGACCACTTCGACCCGGTCGCCGGGATCAAGCGGGTGTTCGGCGTGCAGGCGCTCTGGAACGGGATGAAGGCGCTGCTGAAGACCGCGGTCGTCGGGCTCGTGCTCTGGTTCGCCGTGCAGTCGCTCGTGCCCGTGCTCATGACGAGCGGCTCGCTGCCGCTGTCCGCGGTGCTCGACGCCGCCGCGGCCGGCACCGGGACGCTCCTGCGCGCCGCCGTCGCCGCGGGGCTGCTCCTCGCCGCGGTCGACGTCTTCGTGGTGGTCCGGCGCAACCGGAAGCGCACCATGATGACCAAGCAGGAGGTCAAGGACGAGTCGAAGCACAGCGAGGGCGACCCCCTCGTGAAGTCGCAGCGACGCTCCCGCCAACTCGCGATGAGCCGGAACCGGATGGTCGCCGCGATCGGTGACGCCGACGTCGTCATGACGAACCCGACCCACTACGCCGTCGCGCTCCGCTACGAGCCGGGGAAGTCCGCTCCGCGGGTGACCGCGAAGGGTGCCGGGCCGGTCGCCGACGTCATCCGCGCCAGGGCCGAGGAGGCCCGGGTGCCGATCGTCCGCGACGTCCCGCTCACCCGGGCGCTGCACGCCGCGTGCGAACTCGGCCAGGAGGTCCCGGTCGACCTCTACACGCCCGTCGCCCGCGTCCTGTCGTTCGTGATGGCGCTCAAGGCCCGCGGTGCCGCGGCGGGCACGCACGCCGCACCCCGTCCGACCACCCCGGCCGAGGTCGCCGCCGTCCTCGACCCCGCCACGCTCAGCGGCGACCTGCGTCCGCGCCGGCTCCGCCCGTCCCGTCCCGCCGCCGACGCGGCACCCACCCCGTCGTCGTCCGCGACCTCCGATCCGCAAGGGGTACCCGCATGAACCGCAAGGACCTGCCGAAGCTCGCCGTCCCCGTCTTCATCGTCGGGATCGTCCTGCTCCTGATCCTGCCGGTGCCGTCGTTCCTGCTCGACGTGCTCATCATCTGCAACATCCTGCTGGCGCTCGTCATCCTGCTCACGACGCTGTTCGTGAAGAAACCGCTCGACTTCTCGGTGTTCCCCTCGCTGCTCCTCGTCGCGACGCTGTTCCGGCTCGGCCTGAACGTCGCGTCCACCCGGCTCGTGCTCGGGCAGGGGTTCGCCGGCGACGTCATCCAGGCGTTCGGCCACGTCGCGGTCTCCGGGTCGGTGATCATCGGCGCGGTCGTGTTCCTCATCCTCGTGGTGATCCAGTTCGTCGTCGTCACGAAGGGTGCCGAGCGCGTCGCCGAGGTCGGGGCGCGATTCACCCTCGACGCCATGCCGGGCAAGCAGATGGCGATCGACGCCGACCTGAACGCCGGCCTCATCACGGACGCCGAGGCGAAGGAGCGCCGCGCGGCCGTCTCCGCCGAGGCCGACTTCTACGGCGCGATGGACGGCGCATCGAAGTTCGTCAAGGGCGACGCGATCGCGGGCATCCTGATCATCGTCATCAACCTCATCGGCGGCATCGCGATCGGCATGCTGCAGAACGGCCTCTCGATCACCGACGCCCTGTCGAAGTACGGCATCCTGACGATCGGCGACGGACTCGTCACGCAGATCCCGGCGCTCCTGATGGCGGTCTCGACGGGCATGATCGTGACCCGGTCCGGCGCGGAGACCGAGATCGGCGCCTCGGCGACGAAGCAGCTGACCCAGTCCCGCAACGCGCTGATGATCGCCGGGGTCGCCGCGATCGCGATGGGCTTCATCCCCGGCATGCCGATCGTCCCGTTCCTGCTGATCGGCGCCGGCCTGCTGTTCGCCGGATGGCGACTCGCCCGGCAGGCGAAGCGCGAGGAGCAAGCGGCCGAGCAGCAGCAGGCGCTCGAGGCCGCGGCGCCCACGTCGGACAGCCCCGAGGACCTGCTCGAGCAGATGCGCGTGCACGCCCTCGAGATCCTGCTCGCCCCCGACCTGGTCGACATGGTGTCCGGCGCCTCGGACGACCTGCTCGGTCGGGTCCGCGCGCTCCGCCGGAAGATCGCCGTCGACATGGGGATCGTCGTGCCGCCGGTCCGGACGCGGGACAGCATCGACCTGCCGCCGGCGACCTACGCCATCCGGATCGCCGGCGTCGAGGCCGGCCGGGGGACCGCGCCCGCGCGGAGCGTCCTCGCGCTCGGCGACCAGCTGGACGGACTCCCCGGCGCGGTGACGGTCGAGCCGGTGTTCGGGCTCGCCGGCAAGTGGGTCCCCGCCGAGCTCCGGCACGCGGCGGAGATGACCGGGGCGACCGTGATCGACCGGGTCTCCGTGCTCGTCACCCACCTGCAGGCCGTGATCGGGGACAACGCCGCACGGCTGCTCACCCGCGAGGACGTCAAGGTCCTCACCGAGGGCGTCAAGCAGGTGAACCCGGCCGCGGTCGAGGAGCTCGTCCCCGGCATGCTCTCGCTCGCCGAGGTGCAGCGCGTGCTCCAGGGGCTGCTGTCCGAGCGTGTCCCGATCAACGACCTCGGCCGGATCTGCGAGGCGCTCACCCTCCGTGCCAAGGTCTCGACGGACCCCGAGGGACTCGTCGAAGCCGCCCGCGCCGCCCTCGGTCCGGCCCTGCCCGCGCGCTACGCCGAGGACGGCACGCTCCGGGTGATCATGATCGACCCGCTCCTCGAGCAGTCGATGCTCGAGGGGCTCCGGCCGTCCGAACAGGGCACCCAGATCGTGCTCGACGCGCACCGCATCGAGCAGGTCCTCGGTTCCCTCCGCGACGCCGTGCGCTCGGTCGAGGAACAGGGGCTCTCCGCCGTCCTGGTGTGCGCCCCGCAGCTCCGCCCGGCCGTGCACCGCATGGTCTCCGCGCAGGCGAACGGCCTGCCGGTGCTGTCGTACCAGGAGGCCACCGCCGCGGGCTCCACCATCGAGACCGTGGGGGTGGTCCGTGCCGCCGACCCGATCGCTGCGTAGGGGCCCGACGCTCGAGGCGGTCCGCGAGGCCGTCCGCGCCGAGTTCGGCACCACCGCCCGCATCGTCTCCGCCGAGCGCGTCACGTCCGCCGGCATCGGCGGGCTGTTCCGCCGCGCCCACGTCGAGGCGGTCGTCGAGGTCGCCGACCCGACCACCCCGCCCGTCGCGCGGGTCGCGATCGCGGACGGTCCGGTCGTGCGGGTCGGCATCGCCGCGCTCCTCGCCGACGCCGAGGCGGCCGAGGACCGCATCGCCCGCTCCGACGGCACCGCGACGGCGCGGGCCGACGCGTTCGCGTCGGTGCTCGACGGGTTCGTCGCGGACGGGATCGCACCGCGCGGAGCTGCCGGGGCCGGCCCCGAGCCGGACGCGGGCTTGGTCGACGGGGGCGGGTCGCGCCTCCAGGACGGTGCCGGCGACCAGCCTGGAGGCGCGGTGCCACCGGTCCTGTCGGCCCCCGTCGTGCCGGCGGTGCGGTCCGCCGACGGCGACCTGGTCCTGCTGGTCGGCCGACCGACCGACGTCGACGCAGCGGCCGGCGTCTTCGCGATGCGGCACGCGCTCCAGCCGACCGACGCCGCGGACCGGCGGGCCGGGATCCTCGCCCGCGCGGCCGGCGTGCAGGCCGGGCACGCGCTGCTCGGCGTCGCCGCGTGGGACGACGTCGCGACGACCGAGGGCCTCGCGCCGGACCAGGTGTGGGTCGTCGTCGACGTCGGCCGGAAGCACGAGGACACCGTGGCGATGGTGTCGGCGGTGGCGTCGCGCACGCCCGTGGCGGGCATCGTGGCGATCGGCGCGGGGGAGACCGCCACGCCGGAGTCCGTGCACCGGTTGGGGGTCCCGGTCCTGTCGCTAGGCTGACGGGGTGCTGGTACTCACGCGGAAGGTCGGCGAGCGGATCCTCGTCGGTGACGACGTCGTCATCACGGTGCTCGACAGCCGCGGGGACGGCGTGCGGATCGGCATCGACGCACCGCGCGGGGTGAAGATCCAACGCGAGGAGGTCGTGCGCGCCGTCACCGAGGCGAACGCCGAGGCGGCGGCTGCCGCCGCGTCCGCCGGTGCCGCGGGGCCGGACGACGCCGAGGCGCGGCTGCGGGCGGCGCTGGGGCGCACCGCGCCGGACCCCGACTGAGGCGCTCCGCGCCGGACCCCGACTGAGGCCCGGCGCAGCCGCGGCTCCGACTGGGATCCCGCCGCCTGCCCTGGCTGCGGATCGCTACGGCCGGGGCTTCTTCTCCTGCTCTGGAAGGCGTCCGGCGGCGGCCTCGGCCGCGAACCACGCCGCTGCCTCCTCCTGCCGGGCACGCTCCTCGCCGAGGGCGATCGGCGCCCGGACGTGCTCCGGCTCGTAGCCGAACGACTCGATCAGCTGCGGGACGATCGGTCGGATGCGTGCGACGAGCCGGTCGACGTACGCCGACACCGCGCGACCGCGCTGGGCCGACAGCCGACCGTGCAGCAGGTACCAGTCCAGGTGCTGCTCGAGCAGCCCGAGGGCGAACAGGTCGCGCAGCCAGACCAGCGTGCGTCGGGTGTCGCCGGGGGCGACCTCCTCGATCGCGTCCGTGAACGCCTCCCACTGCATGAGCTCCGCGTGCGCCTTCGCCGCCTCGATCAGCTCGTGCTGCGAGCGGTTCAGGAGCTTCGCCGCCTTCGCTCGGTCCTTGCCGGCCGAGGCGAGCCGCAGTCCGATCTCGGTGACCATCGTGTCGACGCGGCCCTGGAGCAGGTCGCGCTGCGTCCGGGGGTCCTGCAGGTCGGTGACGGAGGCCGCGAGCGACCCGCGGTCGGCGACGGTCTGCCGGAGCCGGCGCAGGCCGGACGCGTCGGCGAGCTTCGCGGCCGCCTGGGCGGCGACGAAGCGGGCCGTCGACGCCGGGTCGCGCGGGGCGCGGGCGCGGAAGTCGGTGAGGAGCCGCTTGCCGACGAGCTGCAGCAGGATCGTGTTGTCGCCCTCGAACGTCACGTAGACGTCGAGGTCGGCGCGGAGACCGGTGAGGCGGTTCTCGGCGAGAAACCCGGCGCCACCGCAGGCCTCGCGGCACTCCTGCAGGGTCTCGAGCGCCGACCAGGTCGACATCGACTTGAACGCCGCGGCCTGGGTCTCCAGGTCCTCGCGGCGCTGCGGGGTGTCCTCGCGCCCGCTGAACACGTCGTCGAACGTGCGCAGGAGCTTCTCGTGCGCGAACGACTGCGCGAACACCGTCGCGAGCCGGGGGATCAGGCGACGCTGGTGTCGGCCGTAGTCGAGCAGGACGCCCTCGTCGCCGGCGCCCGTCGGGAACTGCCGTCGCTCCATCGCGTAGGTCAACGCGATCTGCAGCCCGATCTTCTGCGCGACCACGGCCGCACCGTCGAGCGAGACCCGACCCTGCACGAGGGTGCCGAGCATCGTGAAGAAGCGGCGTCCGGGCGAGGCGATGGGGGAGCTGTACGTGCCGTCCTCGGCGACGTCGCCGTACCGGTTGAGCAGGTTCGTGCGGGGGACCCGGACGTGGTCGAACCAGAGCCGGCCGTTGTCGATGCCGTTCAGGCCGCCCTTGACGCCGTCGTCCTCGCCGCCGACGCCGGGCAGGAAGGCACCCTCGTCGTCGCGGAGCGGCACGTAGAAGGCGTGCACGCCGTGGTCGACGCCCGCGGTGACGAGCTTCGCGAACACGACGGCCGCCCTGCCGTGCAGGGCCGCGTTGCCGATGTAGTCCTTCCACGCACCGCGGAACGGCGTGTGGATCTCGAACTCCTGCGTCGCCGGGTCGTAGGTCGCCGTCGTCGCGATGCTCTGGACGTCCGAGCCGTGCCCGGTCTCCGTCATGGCGAAGCAGCCGGGCACGTCGAAGCGGATGATCCCCGGCAGGAACTCGCGGTGGTTCCGCTCGGTGCCCAGGTGGTGCACGGCCGAGCCGAACAGTCCCCACTGCACGCCGGCCTTGATCTGGAGCGACGGGTCGGCGGTGGTCAGCTCCTCGAACGCAGCGAGGTTGCCGCCGTGGTTCTCCTGCCCGCCGAACTCGAGCGGGTACGGACGCTGGATCGCGCCGGCGTCGACCAGGATGCGGAGCTGCTCGAGCGCACGGGCACGGTGCTCGGGGACCGGCTGGCCCTCGATCTTGTGCACCGCGGGGTCCTTCGTCAGTCGACGGGAGATACGGCGGTCCTCGGCCCACCGTCCGAGCAGGAGCTCGCCGAGGAGCGTCGTGTCGATGCGGACGTCGGTGTCCGTCGAGCCGACCGGGGTGCCGGCCGCCGGGTCGCCGGCGGCGCTGGCGTTCGGGGCCTCGGTCGCCGGGGCTGCGGTCGTCGAGCTGGGGCGTGCGGGGGCGGTGTCGACCATGCGTGGAGCCTTCCTGAACTGCTCTGTCCGTGTTGCAGAACCCACGCTAGGCACCGCTACCGACAGTCGTGCGAACGCCGTGTCCGCCGCACAAGACCGTCGCGCTGCCCGGCGCGCGCGTGGTGGGAACCCTCCAAAACGCGCCGGAGGGATTTTGTTCGCACCCCTGCTCGATTCGGCCGTCGTCGCGAGCGCGGGGCACAGTGGACGGATGTCCAGCACCACCGCACCCGACTCCCGGGAGCACAAGCGCACCTTCTTCGGGCAGCCGTTCGAGCTGTCGACACCGTTCGCGGTCGAGCTCTGGGAACGGTTCTCGTTCTACGGCATGCAGGGGATCGTCCTCCTGTACATGTACTACACGGCGTCGCAGGGCGGCCTCGGCATCAGCGAGGGAATCGCCACCGGCATCATGGGCGCCTACGGCGGCGCGGTGTACCTGTTCACCATCGTGGGGGCGTGGGTCGCCGACCGGCTCGCGGGCGCGGACCGGACCCTGTTCGGCAGCGCGATCGTCGTGATGGCCGGGCACGTGGCACTGGCGCTCGTCCCGGGGGTCGCCGGGGTCGGGATCGGCCTGGTGCTCATCGCGCTCGGGTCCGGTGGGCTCAAGGCGACCGCGACCACCATCGTCGGCGGGCTGTACAGCCGCGACGACCCCCGGCGCGACGCCGGCTTCTCGCTGTACTACCTCGGCGTGAACCTCGGCGCGTTCGCCGGCCCGCTGCTCACCGGGTTGCTGCAGAGCACCCTCGGCTTCCACTTCGGCTTCGGACTCGCGGCGATCGGCATGGCCGCGGGGCTCGTGCAGTACGCGATCCGCCGTCCGAAGCTCCCGGACGCCGTCCGGCACGTCACGAACCCGGTCGACCGTCGTCGGCTGCCCCTGCTCGGCGGGATCGTCGCCGTCGTGCTCGTGCTCGTCGTGGTGTCCGTCCTGACGGGGCTCCTGACCGTGCGGAACCTGCCGACCGTCGTGGTCGCCGTCGTGGTCGTCGCGACGATCGCCTACTTCGTCGTGATCCTGTCGAGCGGACTCACCGCCGACGAGCGGTCCCGCGTCGTCGCCTTCATCCCGCTGTTCATCGCGAGCGCGGTGTTCTGGTCGCTGTACCAGCAGCAGTTCACCGTCGTCACGGTGTACTCCGACCAGCGCCTGGACCGGTCGTTCTTCGACTGGACGATGCCGGTCTCGTGGATCCAGTCGATCAACCCGGTGTTCATCATCGTGCTCTCCGGCGTCTTCGCGGCGATGTGGACGAAGCTCGGTGCCCGACAGCCCTCGACCCCGACGAAGTTCGCGCTCGGCACGGGCATCATGGGCATCGCGTTCCTGCTGTTCCTGCCCTTCGTCGGCACCGGGGAGAACGGCACGCCGCTCGTCGCCCTCGTCGCGATCCTGCTCGTCTTCACGCTCGCCGAGCTGCTGCTCTCACCCGTCGGGCAGTCCGTCGCGACGAAGCTCGCGCCGCCGAAGTTCCAGACGCAGATGGTCGCGCTGTTCTTCCTCTCGGTGTCGCTCGGCACCGCGGTCACCGGTGTCCTGTCGGCCTACTACGACCCGACGGACGAGGCCCCCTACTTCACCGTGCTCGGCCTGGTCGCAGTCGTCGTGGGTGTCGTGCTGCTCCTGCTCGCGAAGCCGGTGCTGAAGGCCATGCGGGGCATCCGGTAACCTGGAGCGGACCAGCCCGACCCCGTCACCACAGGAGTCCACCATGCTCGAACTCATCGCAGGCGTCATCATCGGCATCGGCGTCCTCGGGGGCATCGGCTTCTGCATGGCCGTCGCCGCGATGATGAAGAGCGGCTCCGAGGAGTACTAGGCCGCTCGCCGCCCCGGGACCCGTCGCGGCCCGGGGTCACTCCGCCGGTTCGACCGGCACCAGTTGACGACCCAGGACGGTCGCGCGCTCGAACGGGCCGCGGCCGTCCTCGGTGTGTACGGGCTCGTCGAAGGCGACCACCCACGTGCGCTGGACGCCGCCGAGCTGGTTCCCGCCCGGCGCCACGACGACCCCGACGGGCTCGCCGACCCAGCGGTCCCCGCCGCGCTCCGACGGGACGACCCGGACGAGGGCGCCGATCCCGATGCCGCTCCCGCTCCCGTTGCGGCTCCCGTTGCCGGAGGCGTCGTCGGGCCGGGGGCGGGGAGGTCGTCGTCCGAACACCCGCTCACCGTACCGTGCACGCCCGCGCGCCCGGACCCCCGGACGACCCCGGACGCCCCCGGACCCCGAGCGCGGCTCCGCGAGCGTGCACGACGTGCCGCGTGCGTGTTGCCCGGTGGGCGCAAAGTGTCGGCGGGGGACGGCGAGCGTGCCACATGTGGCACGCGCGGCCGCGCCGCGCCGCGCCTGCGCCTGCGCCTGCGCCTGCGCCTGCCCCTACGCCCGGGCGATCTCCGTGATGGACGAGTGGCCCGTGTCGGGGTGCTTCCGCATCGACAGCAGCCGCTCCATCGAGGGTTCGAGCGCGGTGACCTTGTCGAGCGGCGCACTCACCACGAGCTGGAACCCGAGTCGGAGCCACGCCGTCACGGCCCGCCCCGCGAACTCCGAGTCCGCCTTGATGAACGCCTCGTCGAGGAACACCGGCGCGAACCGGGGCCGCGGACGGGTCTCGTCGCCGAGCTGGTAGCGCAGGGCCGCCCCGACGATGAACGCCACGAGCTCCTGCGTCTCGCCGCCGGACTTGTCGCCGAGCGAGGAGTACACGCCCAGGTCGTTGCCGTCGACGTCGTACCGGACGGCCGTGATCTCCATGTGCCGGCGGACGTCGAGCACCGCGTCGCGCTGCGTCGTGCGCCCGCGGGACCCGCCCGGCTCCGGTCGGATGACGGCCATGAAGCGGCGGAGCCGTCGGAAGCGGGTCTCGAGCACGTCGTCGGTCAGCTCGGTGTCGAGCGAGGCCGACAGGGCGCGGAGCTCCCGGCGGAACGCGGTGACGTCCTCGCGCGTGACCCGGCGGATCTGGATCTTCAGACGGTCCCGGTTCGCACCGAAGGGCAGCTCGCGGAGGATCTCGTTGACGGGCTCGAGCCGCTCCTCGATCTCGACGACCGCCCGGTCGAAGGCGCCGGCGAGCGGGACGAGGTCCTCGCCGCTCCACTGCGACAGCCGCCGACGCCACTCGGTGCGCCGGGCGTGCAGCCCGGTGGCGACGATCTCCTCGAGGATCGCGTGGTAGTCCGGCCACGACGCGACGCCGGTGCCGAGGTTCGGGTCGGGCCACGCGTCCTGGTACCGCTGGAACGTCACGGTCAGGGCGTTCGAGGCCGCCGCAGCACCGTCGAGCGCCTGGGTGAGCCGCTCCTCGAGTCGGCGGCGCAGGCGACGGGTGGCGTCGTCGAAGCCGTCGATGCCCTCGGGGGCGCCGACCTCCTCGAAGGTCTCGGCCAGCAGCTGCGCCTGCGCGTCGTCGGGCACGCTCCCCGGTGCCGATTCGAAGCGCTCGAGGATCTCCGCGGCGGCGTCCTGCCCGTCGACGAGCACCGCGTGGCGCTCCTCGAGGCGGGTCACCTGCTGCCGGGCACCCGCGCGCCGGTCGGCGGCCTCGTCCAGGGACCGGCGGAGACGGGCCACGGACTCGCGGAGCGTGCGGAGGCCGTCGTCCGCGGCGAGCAGGGCCTGGCGTTCGGCGTCGAGCCGCGCGAGCGACTCGTCCGCACCGGCGACGTCGATGCCGTCCCACGTCGCGTCCACCAGGTGCTGGTGGGCGGCGCGGACGACGTCGAGCGCGGCGAGGTCCTGGGCGACGTCCGTGCGGCGGGCCTCGAGGGTCGCGAGGTCCTGCGCGATCGCCGCGAGCTCCTGCTCGACCGCGGCCACGCGGGCCTCGTTCGTGAACCCGATGACGTTCGACTGCCGCCGGTCGCCGTGCGCGCCGCGCTTGCCGTCACGGAGCTGTCCGGACGGGGTGACCCGGCGGCCGCCGCCACCGAGCTCGGCGGCGGTATCGACGCAGCGGGCGTCGATCCGGTCCGACTCGATGCGCTCCCGCACCCACGTGCTGAAGGGGGAGTCCTTGATGGTGAGCTTGCCGGAGACCATCGCGGGGTCGCCGTCGAGGTCGAGGTGCGGGCCGGTCGGGACGCCCTCGAACTGCACCCGGACGGGCAGCCGCAGGGCGTCGATCGCCTGGCTGAAGTCGGCGAGCCGGTCCTGGTCGACCAGGAGCGTGCGGGCGACGGGCGCCAGGACGGACTCGATCGCCGTGCGCCACTGCTCCTCGCCGGGGAGCACGTCGAGCAGCTCCGCGACGTACGGCAGCGACTCGGGGTCGATCCCGGCCGCGCGCGCCATCGCCAGGCGTGCCTCGTGCATCGGCAGCGGCATCGCACCCTGCCGGTGCTCGAGCGACTGCCGCTCCTGCCGCAGGGTCCGCTCGCGGTCGAGCAGCGGGTACTCCTCGCGGGTCAGCGCGTCGCGGCGCTCGTCGAGGGCGACGCGCTGCCGGGCGACCGAGCCGAGGAACTCGCGCGAGGTCCGCTGCGCCGCGCCGAACGCGGACTCGGTGTCGAGGGTCAGCCCGAGCGGCGCGGTGCGCTCCTCGAACGTGGCCCGGGTCCGGGCGATGGTGTCCCGCTCGCGCGTGCCGCGGTCGATGCGGTCCTCGAGCTGCGCGAGCGCGTTGCCGCCCTGGTCGCGCAGGCGCCCCTCGGCCTCGCGGAGCTCGATCTCGACGGCCGCGTGCCGGGCCTCGGTCGCGGCGACGTCGGCGCGGGCTGCCGTGCGCTCGCGGGTGTTCCGGTCGACCTCGGCGTCGAGCAGGGCGCGCTTGCGCGAAGCCGTCCAGTGCGCGAAGGGGGAGACCTCGGCACCGGGGGCGATGCCGTCGAGTGCCGCCGCGGCCGCGCGGGACCGTTCGATCTCGGCGTGCAGGTCGACGATCGGCTCGAGGATGCGGACCTTGCGCTCCTCGGTGTCCATCGCCTCGTACGCCTCGTCGAGGGCAGAGAAGTGCGCGAGCGCCCGGTCGGCGGCGTCGTACGTCCCAGGCGTCTCGAGCACCAGGGACTTGTACAGCGCGTCGACGGTCGGCAGGTGCTGGCCGGCCTGGATGCGGGCGAGCAGGCGCATCGCCCGGTTGCCGCCGCCCGAGTCGCCGATCCCGAGTCGGGTCTGCAGCGTGTACGCGAGCTCCTGGTAGGTGTCCCGCACGACGAGCCCGGGCACCCGGCTGGTCAGCTCGAGGTGGTGGAAGCGCGACGGCACGAACTCCTCGAGCCGGCGCAGGTCGAACGTGTCGTCGACGGTCGCCATCGTCATCTGGATGTCGCCGACGCCGCGCGCCCGTTTCGGCACGACGTACGTCCGCAGCACGGTGAAGCGCCGTTCGTCGTCGTTCCGGAACGTCACCGCGACCGCGCCCCAGGTGGTCTGGTCGTCCCCGCGCAGGTTGACGTCGCGCAGGGCGCCGGTCTCCGGGTCCCGTCGCGTGTCGACCTTGCCGCGCAGGTAGGTGAGCAGGTTGCGCTGGTCGGCGCTGCGGGCGCGCCCGGTGGTCGCGTCGTTCGACGCGCCGTTGAACGGCACGTCCGACGGCATCATGACCGCCAGGTACGCGTCCATCAGGGTCGACTTGCCGGTGCCGGAGGCACCGGAGATCAGCGTCGCGGTGCCGGACAGCTCGACGTGCCGGTGGCCGTGGAAGCCGCCCCAGTTGACGACCTGCATCGACTCCGCGCGCCACTGCGCGACGGTGTCGAAGAGCGCGTCCATGCCCCAGGCGGGCGTGCCGGAGGGGTCGGTCGCGGTGTCGGTCATGCGCTCGGCTCGCCTTCGTCGTCGGTGTCGGTGGGCTCGGCCGGGAGGCCCGTCCCGGCGCCGTCCGTCGGCTCGCCACCAGCGGCGGTCGCGTCGCGCAGCCAGTGCTCGAGCTCGCGGAGCTGCTCGAGGGGCAGGAGCACCTCGACGACGCTGGCCACCCGGAAGCGGTCCGGGTCCGAGGTCTTCACGAGGACCCGGGCGGTCACCAGGCGGTCGATCGCCTTCGCGACGCGGGACTCGTCCCGGGTGCGGTCGGTCGTCGGCGGGAGGAACCCGGCGACGTGCCCGGTGATCTCGGACCGGTCGACGACGACCTGGTCCAGGCCCGGGCGGGGGTCGGCGCGCAGCCGCATCCGCAGGTAGACGAGGACGATCGTCTCCTCGCGCGTGTACGGGACGTCGCGCAGCAGCGTCGGGAAGGCCCGGCGCTGGCTCTCCGAGCGGGCCTGGCGCTTCCAGGCGACCTCGCGGTCCCGGTCGACGTGCAGTTCGAGGAACAGGTCGTTCAGCCGTGAGCGGAGCTGGTGCTCGCCGTCCAGCACCGCGCGCCACTCGTCGGCGTGCGTGCGGGCGCTGACGTACGTGCTGCGGAGCAGCGCGACGAGCGCACGCCGCTGCGGCTCGTCGAGCCGTCCCTCGTCGCCCTCGAAGAGGGCGAACGTGGTCTCGTCGCGTTCGTCGTCACGGGTCGTGTCGACGCCGTCGAGGTCCGTCTCGTCGCGGTCCACGCTGTCGACGGGAGCCGTCGTCGTGTCGCTCACCGTGCCTCCTGGCCGTTGTCGTGGTCGTGCTGGGTGTCCGCCGGCGCGCCGGTCAGGGACGCCGTGGGCATGTGGAAGGTGACCGTCTCGCCGTCGGGACGCACCGTGCGGTGCGGTACCACGTGCGTGGCGGTCTCGAAGTCGTCGTTCCCGGTGAGCAGGTGCGCCAGGCCGAACAGCTCGACCGGCCGGCGCTGCTCCGGCGGGAGCGCGTGGAAGGCGTCGGCGCTGTCCGCGGCGTCGCGGAGCGCGGCGCGCAGCTCCGCGAGGAGCGGGCCGCCGTGCCGACGGAGGCTCTCGACGTCGAGTTCCTCGAAGACGTCGTCGTCCGGCTCCTCGATGGGCGGCGGGACGGCGTCGTTGTCCGGGTCGTGGAAGCGTTCGCGGAGCGTGCCGACCTCGGCCGTCGCGGGGAGCAGGCCGAGCGGGACGCGGTCGCGGGCGCTGCCCTGCTCGATCCACGACGCCAGGCCGCGGTTCACGGAGCGGAGCACGGCGTCGAGCTCGCGGTCCCGGACGACGTCGTGCGCGACGATCTGGTCGCGCAACGTCGCCGTCAGCTGCCGGCGCTGGGCGAGGACGTCCTCGATGCCCTGGCGGAGGATGCCGACCGTGTTGCGGAAGGCCCGGCGCTCCCCGGACCCGAGCGTGTCCGCGAACGGGTGCGCCAGGATCGTGGCGATGTCGTCCCGGAGCCGCAGGAGCAGGGCGTCGTCGCGGAGCAGCTCGAACGCGCCCTCGAACGCACGGCCCTCGGGCGTCGCCTGCATGAGGTCGTCCGTGCGGGCGAGGTAGTCGTCGAGGATCTCGCCGATCGGGCGCACCTCCTGCCGGAAGTCCTCGACGATCGAGCGGTGCATCGCGGCGACCGCCTCCTCGACGCGCTTGAAGTCGCTCGGCAGCTGGCGGATCAGGTCGGAGATGTTCGTGTAGCCGTCGCGCATCCGGTGGTCGTCGACCGTGACGACCGCGTCGCCGTTCGCCAGACGGTCCCGCTCGGCCTGCAGCTCGGCGATCTGCGCGTCGAGCCGTCGGACCTGCACGTCGGGGTCTGATTCGGCGCGCGCCGCCCATCGGTGCACGGCGTCGACGATCATGGCGAGCCGGCTCTCGCTGATGAGGGCCCGGTCGGCGGCCAGGGCGTCGACCATGCTCAGCGCCTCGAGGGCGTGGCTCGTCAGGGAGTACTGCTCGTCGCCGTCGGGGGAGTTCGAGCGGACGAGCCACTGCGCCGCCACCCAGTCACGGCAGAGCGCACGGCCGTTCGGACGCGCGGCGGTGTCCGCCGGCTCGCCCGAGGTCTGGTCGCTCGCGGGCACGCGCGCGCCCGTCGCCTGCAGGCGCGCGACGTGCTCCTCGACCTGCAGGTGCATGCGGTCGGCGGGGACGTACTGGACGTCGCGGTCGAACACCGTTCGGAACACGGCGAGGACGGCGGCGCTCGTCGGGCGGGACATGAGCCGGAGCGTCGGGCGGTCGAGGACCGCACGGACGCGGGTGAACTCGAGGTCGACGTCGGTCATGGGGCGCTGCTGTCTTTCGGTGCGGGAAGACGAAGAGCCCGACGCTGTTGCGCCGGGCTCTTCGTTGGTGGTGTTCTTCAGGCCCTAGATGGACACGTGGGCGATACCAGACTCGAACTGATGACCTCTTCGGTGTGAACGAAGCGCGCTACCAACTGCGCCAATCGCCCCCTGCACTTGGGTGCCTGTCGATAGTAGCGGACGTTGGCGGGTGTGCCGAACACGTGCCGCCGCCCGGGTGTGGCGCGGTCGGTCGCGCGCACGGCTGCACTGCTCGACGGCGTGCTCGGCGGGACGTCTCCGATGCTCACCGGTGAACGATGGAGCAGAAGGCGTCGGGTTCCCGCTCCCGACTCGACGGTTGCTGCGCCATCAAGGGTCGTCGGATGGCGTCGGACTGGCCTGGATCCGCATGAACACGGGGGACACGCCCGGTGAACGGGGAGGATTTTGGCGGATGCCGTCCGGTTCGTATAGAGTTCTTCTCGTCGCCGCGACAGCGGAGAGACAGAGGCGGGCTTCGGGCCGCTTCAAAATGCGGATGTGGCGCAGTGGTAGCGCATCACCTTGCCAAGGTGAGGGTCGCGAGTTCGAATCTCGTCATCCGCTCGAGTGTGGGAGTCCCCGGACGACCACGACTCACCAGAGGGTATCCCACCGTTCGGGTACTCACGGAGACGTGAACCTCGATGGTGGGGTGGCCGAGAGGCTAGGCAGCGGCCTGCAAAGCCGTCCACGCGGGTTCGAATCCCGTCCCCACCTCCAGCTCCACACTCCCCTGGGCGATTGGCGCAGCGGTAGCGCGCTTCCCTGACACGGAAGAGGTCACTGGTTCGATCCCAGTATCGCCCACCAGCCGAAAACCCCCGGAAATCCGGGGGTTTTCGTGTTTCTCCACGCGTTGCCCAAGGCTCGGATCAGGTGTCGTGGCACGGTTCTGGCACGATCTGCGAAAGCTTCCACCGCCCTACGTCTCGCCCGATGTCGGGTAGGCGACGCGTCAAGAGATCCGGTCGATCGACGCGTCCTGATCGCACCATGTCGTCGATGCGCGACAGTCGGCGCGTGCCCGTGATGCGAGCGACGTCGCAAAGAGCCCGATGGAATCAGGCCCTGGTGCTCGTAGCCGAGGCACGGCAGGTACTACCTGGCTCGACGCAAGGACGTCGCCGGGCGGCGGTCCGGTTCGGCAGGACAAGGCGTCCCCGACCTGATGCACGGGCTCTTCGAGTAGCGCTCGAGACGTGTCCTTCGAGTAAGGATGATCCGGGAAGTCGAACCCGACGCATGAGTCCTTCCCGCGCGCGCGTCGCTCGGTTCCGATGCTCCGCGGGCGGTGCGCAGCCGTGCTGTCAGCTACTGGAAGCAAGCATGAAAGCCGAATGCCGGCCTGTCGACGAATCGAACAGGCCGGCACTCGGCGCGAAGGATGAAGGGGGAGAGGGCGGTCAGAGCCGGTCCGCGATGCCCGCTCCAGAGGCGAGGTCGCCGAGCTTGGTGACTAGCGGGTCGAAGTCGGCCGGGAAGAGTCCGGTGTAGACATCGAGCGTGATGCTCGGCTTGGCGTGACCGAGCATGCCCTGCACGAGGGGCACGGTGGCGCCCGCGGAAACCCCGAGGCTCGCGGCAGTGTGCCGCAGGTCGTGCGGGGTGAGCTTCGGGAAGTGCTGCACGACCGCTCCGCGCGCGAAGTTGCTCGTTGGCCAGCTTGCGATCGCACGCCGGACGGCTGGAGCGAAGACTCGACGCCGCCAGGTCGAGAGCCTGAGCATGCCGCCCGCCGGCCCGGTGAAGACGAGGTCGTGTGCCTCACGCCCTGCCGAGCGTCGTCGGAGCGGCTCCATGACCTGCGGCACTCCCGGAACCTGTCGAGCCTTGCCGTTCTTGGGCGGACCGAGCACGAGCTCGCCCCTGACTTCGGTCGCGGACCTGCGGACGTGCACGACATTGTTCGCGAAGTCGAGGTCGGCGAACGTGAGAGCCGCGGCTTCGCCGAACCGCAGTCCTGAGAACGCCAGGAAGGCGATGAGCATCCGGTCGCGCTCCTGCGCTTCGTCGAGGAGGTGCGCGACCTGCGGGGCGCTGAGGTAACCGTGCTCGCGCGTCACCACCGTGGGCAGCTTGACTCCTCGCGCCGGGTTCCCGGTCAGTAGGCCCTGCTCGACACACTCCTCGAGGACGCCCCCTAGGATCTGGTGCGCCTTCTGGATCGTTTGCGCACCGGCGCCGGCGGCGTGGATGGACTCCACCCAGGCTCGCACCGACTTCTTCGTGAGCGCCTCCAGGGACGTCTCGCTCCAGTACGGCGTGATCCACTTGCCCGCAACGGCCGCACGGTTCGCGACCGTGGTAGCGGCGAGCGTCGCGCGTCGAGCGAGGAACTCGTCGATGAACGGGCCGAGCTTCTGCGACAGGTCGGACTGAGTGCGGTAGTTCGGCTTGCTCATTGCGATGAGGTTCGCCGCGGACCAGACCTTCGCGTCACGCTTGGTCCGAAACCCACGCTTCCGCGTCCTTCCGCCGTCCGGCTTCGTGTACCCGACCTCGAACCGCTTGCCCTTCGCCGTCTCGTATTCACGGATCGTGGCCATCAGGCAGCCACTCCGTTGTGCGATACGCGCGTCTGCTCGACATAGTCGAGCAGGTCACCGAGGCGATAGGCCACGGAGCGGCCGACCTTGATGTACGCGGGACCGCGGCGGAGGTAGCGCCACTGGGCGAGCGTCACGACGGTCGTGAGGAGGAACGATGCGGCTTCAGCCGGTTTGAGGAGAGCCGCATACTTCTGGGTGAGCTCGCGGGTCTCCGATTCCGCGGTCAGGCGGCTCAAGGACGTGGGCATGGGCAGTTCGCTTTCGGTGCTGGACGTAACGGGCTTCGTCAGCTCGTTGCCTCCCGGAGTGGGTGACACACCGTCTATGCGCGAACGCCACATCAGCCGTGGTGAAGGAGGCTAAGCCCAGGTCACGTCGGCGAGTCGTCCTCCGCTGATGGGACGGGCTCGGTTTTCACGGAAGACCTCCGTCACTTCAGGCGTTCAGCGAGGCTCGACGCCGGGGCCCCTGGTGCTCTCGTTGAGCGAATCGTTCTCCGAACGGGCCGGTTGCGGCCATGCGTTACGGTTCCGGAACTCACGTCGTAGCCGCTGCCCCGATGACCGTCGATGACGCCGTCATCGGTAGCAGGACTGTCTGCGGCAGACCTGCCGCGCACGAATTCTCTCCGTGATCACCAAGGATGAGATGCCAGTGACTTTGACAGAAGCCAGTGCGGTCGACCGGATCGCGCGGAGTGGCGTCCGGTCCGTATGGCGCTTCCTCTTTGCATCGGGATACTCGTGCTGACCGAGAGCGTCGGGGCACTGCGTCGTCACCTCCCAGGAATCCCCGCCGTGCGCGGGGGACGGGAACCGTGCGTAGGGAAGGATGGTCCCGTCCCAGCAGAGTAGTCGTGTTGTGTCTTGGCAAAGTAGACGCGTCCGCACTGGTTGCTAACGTCGACACGGGTTGAGAGGGCAAGATGAAGCGCTACGAGTACGTCACCATCAACGGGTCTGGCAACGAGGCGAAGCACGTCGCAGTCTTCAACGAGACCATCAACCGCTACGCAGCAAAGGGATGGACGGTTGCGCAGATGGTGCGCCCGTCTGTCATCGGTCCGCTCGGCGTGCTCTTCGAGCGAGAAGAAGTTTGAGGTGGCTCGCACAGAGCGGCCCACTCAGGCGATGTACGCGGCGATCGGCCGCACGGCGGCGGAGTCCGCGCGGGTCGAGCAGAACCTGCGCGAGTTGTTCGCACTTCTCATCGAGTCGCCTTACGGTCGGGTGCTCACGGCAGGCGAGGACGTCTCGCGGCTTCAACAGATGTGCCTGCGGGCCGCCCGCTACAACAAGAAGATCACCGAGGCGCAGCTCGAACAGCTCATCGCGATCGACAAAGCGATCAGCGCGGCTCGGCCGCAGCGCAACTTCCTTGTGCACTCGGTTTGGTACCGGATGAAGACGCCCGGTGAGCACTACGGCGAGCGGAGCAGTCGACCGGTCACCTCCCGGAACGGTGCAACGACGTCTGAGCACGCCGTCTGGACACTCGATGATGCGAAGGAAGTCGCGGACTACTACGAGAAGATCGCGGGGCTCTTGGAGCGGTTCATAGATCAGACATTCGAGGGCGTTCGCATCCCGCTGCTGATGAGTCGCGCCCAAGAAGAGAACATCCGGGATCGATGGGAGAAGCTCATGGGCGACTCCCCTCCTTCCGTCGCCCGCACCACGGGACCATCACGGGACGGCTTGTCCGAGTCCGCTCCTGAAGCACAGAGCTGAGCGACATCGAGGGCTCGCGCCGGAGTGCGGCGCGGTCTCTCACCGCTAGCCCGTCCCTTTGATAGCCCCGGAGCGGTTCTTCCGTCGGACGGCGGGTGGTCTGCGAGCTGATGTGCGCGGCCCAGCACTTTCGGTCAGCAATCGGAAAGAGCGCGCACTGGCCGGCCTCGTACCTCGAACACGGGGTCGCGGCCGCCGCGAGAATGAGTGACCGTCGAGGGATGCGCGCGGAGCAACCACGACTGCACCAGCTCGGCTCAGTCCGTCCGATCGCCGTGGCGCTGAACGGCACCCGCACCATGATCGACCGCCGGGTCTTCGAGGACCTCTTCGAGAACTCGGTCGTCAGTGGCCGCGCTCCGTACCGGCAAGCGCTGGACCGCTCGGAGATCACGTTTGGTGAGCTCGTCGAACTGTCGAGGAAGGCGGACATCCCGTACCCGCTGTTCTTCGCTCCCCACGATCACGTCCGTGCGCAGATCGCGACCAAGACGGACAAGCTCCTCCAAGGGGTCAGCAAGGAGACGTTCGCGCTCAATTCACGGACGACCGTCGACGTCAAGGACGTCGAGCTCATCGTGAAGGACCTCATCCGGAAACAGATGCTCCTTCGCAAGCACGATCCGGATCTCGAGGACAACCGGATCGTGGGTCTGCTGAAGAGGTCGCGAGGGTCAGCGGCAGCGAACGCGAAGGTGCTCGTCGATGCTCTCGGATTGCAGCACGACACGCTCACTCGAGCGCGGACGAAGAAGCGCGCGCTCGAGATCCTGATCGAGCGCCTGGAGGCACACCAGGTCTTCGTCTCGTTGAGCGTCCGTGGGTTCATGCCACAGCTCATCGAGGTGAAGTTCAGCGGGCTGACCATCAAGGACAAAAAGGTCCCCTACATTTTTCTCGCTCGCGGGGACCACGGCGATGCGCAGGAGCCCGAAGGACGGCAGCTCTTCACGTTGACGTTGCTTGCCGTCCTCGTCGCGCGGGGCATCTTCGCCCCGGTGACGTACGACGGCAGTAGTCCGGCCGTCGGGCCAGGACGCGAGTACGACATCGTCGGGGAGATCCTGATGCCGGAGCAGGCAGTTCGAGGGCTCGCGCTGGCGACACTCGAGGACCTCAAGGCGTCCGCAGATCGATTCAACGTCACGCCGAGCGCCCTGGTCGTCCGAGCGCGGCGTCTCCGTCTCGTGAGCCCCGCCGTCGCCGCGTCACATCTCAACGCCCTAGGGCGAGAATTCGCTGCTCGGCCACCCAGCCGAGCACAGCAGCCCAAGCCGGTCAACGGCGTCCGCACGTACAACGGCAGGGAGTTCTCGGCGCGCATGCTCCGGGCACTCGACGCCGGACGCGTCTCCCCAGGCGACTTCTGCCGAGTGGTCTGTGCGAACAAGATCAAGCCACACCAGATCCGCGACTTCCGGGAGGCGCTCGGATGATGGGGTACCGGTACCTCCTCGACAACAACGCCCTCTCGCGACTCACGGTCGAGGAACGCTCCACGCCGTTCATCAGGGAGCACTGTCGTATCCCCTCAGAGGTGCTGCACGAAGCTCGCTTCCTCCCGGACATCGTGTCCCTGACCGAGCTGGAGTACCGGACGACGGGACGGGTGTTGCACCACCTGCAGCGGGTCATGAAACGTGTGCCGGTCGACGACGTTCGTCTGGTCAACCTGTACAGCGGCAAGGGCAACGCGGATCCGATGCTCGTGGCATGCGCTCTGGACGCCGTCCACGAAGAGGAAGAGGGCCTGTTCGGCGACGAATGGGCAATCATCTCGAACGACGACGCAGTCCTCGCCATGGCGCGTCTCTTTGGTATCACCGTGCTCACGAGCAGCGAACTCGACCCGCTTCTCCATGGCCGTGCGCACGCGACTCGTCACGACTGACGGCGCAGCGGCGCGACCGGACGTTGTCGCACGTGCCCTCCCTCAGCCGGGAACCAATCGGAGGGCCGCGCGTTGCGTCCTGAGACGTCTGCGCGTCGCGGCGACTCTCTCGATGTCAGTCGACGCGACGGACCACAGTTCTCCCTGGGCGGTCAGCAACGCCTGCACGATCGGGTCGGCCTCGTCCGCGCTGTGCAGGAGCGGCGCGAGTTCTGCCGTCAGGCGCCGAGCGTCTTCGTGCAGCTGGAGGAAGGGCGAGGGCGACTGTGCAGTCGATTCTGAGTCGAGGCTCACAACCACGGCGATGAAGAACTCGATGGAAGCGACTCCTCGGTGTGCGCCGCCCCGGAGGAGCGCCAGGGCTCGATCCAGCGTCTGCTGTGCTGCGGTCATGGACGGACGAGTATCCGCCTCTGCGGCGATGCGCTCGACGCGACGTGAGCGGCGGATCGCTTCGAGCGCGAGCTCCTCGTGGCCGCCGTTCTCCGAAAGCAGCAGCACGAGTCGTTCAACAGAACGGCAGGCCTCCTTCAGGGTGACCCGTCGACGAGCGGCTTCTTCTGCGTGCACAGTTCGGAGTATGCGCGGACCGTGCGCCGTGGCGCGTGCGGGCGCGACACCGCCGTACCTTGTTCGGCCGCTCGCGGACCGTTGCCGGGGTGTTCCACTTCGGCGCCGAAGAGCGGTCAGAGCGTGACCGATCCGCAGACACGCACGGGGCAGCAGTTGACACTTGAGATGAAGAAGCAGCAGCGCAGGAACTGGCCGAGAAAAAGGCGACGAAACCTGTGGCTCGACCAGTTCAGCGTCGGCCCAGAATCGCCCAACTGGGCATGCCCGGAACGCGCGCCCCTTCCCTTGCATCCTCGGCAGCACCGGCCTTCGCCTGACACCCCCAAGTCCCCGTGTGATCTGTCCCAAGCGGGCGGAAGCGTCGGACGAGTTCGGTTGTCCCGCTCGCGATCTTGTCCCGTGTCCCGTGTCCCGTGTCCCGTGTCGCACGTCCCGTGTCTCTGGCTCAGGTCCCGGGACACACCGGCCGACTCGAGCCCGACACTCGACTGTCGTCCCGTCCCGTCAGTCGCGCCGGCGGGGCACGATCCTCATGCTCCCGATCGATCAGGTCGCTTCACCGCCGGCCCGCTCTAGAACTCCAGAACGTCCTAGGTGACAGCACATGCTGACGCACGCATTCGGCCGTCCGCTCGGCATGCATTCGCCTCGTTCCCCTGCAGCCATCACGCACCGCTGGGGTGCCAGTTGGTTGTGCGCAGGCTCTCGTCTTCTCCGACGTTGCACCGCGACCGCGGGCTCGTTCCAGGAGCTCTGTCCACTCGCCACGGCGCCCGGGTCACGCTCCCCGACGACGTCGCGAGACGTCAGACGCGAGAGCGACCACACCGGCGGCAGCATCCTCTGCCGGCTGGTCTTGCTCCCGCCGGCGATCCTCGTGCCGCCCGGATCGGTCCGGGTGCAGTCAAGGTCCAGATGCTTCGTCGTGCTCCTCGCGCTCGCTCCGGCGGCGGTGTTCGTCATCGGGTAGGCCCTCGGTACGAGCGGCGAGGTGTGAGTTGGCGAGAACGCAGCCGAGACCAAGACGATGCTCCACCGCGACGGCGGGTCGAGGCGAGCAAGAACGGTGCGACGACCAGCGCGGCGAGCATCGGTAGCCAGTACTCGACGGCGCGCCAGCCGAGGACGCCGAGCAGCGCAACCGACGTCGGGACCCCTGCGACGTGGAGCGTGGTCACCGCGGCTCCCTCGACCAGCCCGAGCGCCCCGGGCGAGATCGGAACGGTGGCCAGGACGTTCGCGATGCCGTATGCCAGGACGACGACCGGCCACGGGAGTCGAGCGCCCGCAGCAACGAGCATGAGCCCGAACGCCACGAGGTCGGCAGCCCAGTTGCACCCGACCCACGTGAGCAGGGTCGCGAGCGTCCGTGCCGATCGGAGCCGACTCATCCCCAGGGCCAGTCCGTCGACGTAGCCGACGATGGTTGCTTCCGACGGATGCCCGACGGCTCGCCGCAGCGGCGCCGTCAACCGCACGGCACCCTTCCGAACCCCATCGCTTCGGCGAGCGACGAGCGCGCAACCCAGACCGACAGCGACGGCGAGCGCGAGCACAGCTCCGACGAGGAGGGTGACACCAGGGGAGGGACGGCCGTGCCAGGCGGTCAGCGCCACACCACTGATGAAGAGTGCGCCGAGCACAGTGTTGGACACGACGACACCGGTCGTGGCCGCGGATGCCGCGATCGGGACCGGGACGTCGAAGCGATGCAGGAGCGAGATGCGCAAACCTGCGGAGGTCGCTGCGCCGCCAGGCAGCACGCTGCGGACCCCCTGGGCGACGAGGTCGACCGCGAGGACGTGCCGAAAGGCCGGCGCGACGGGCCCCAGGACAACACGCGTGGCGCGTGACGCCGCCGTCAGGGACGCCGCCTCGGCGAACAGCGCTGCTCCAGCGACGATCGAGGCGCTCGGCGGCAGTTCGCTGAGGACGAGGAACGCGTCGTCCGCGTGCGGCGCGGCCACGACGACGGCCACGGCGACCAGGAACGGCGCGGTGATGATCAGGACCCAGCGCAGTCGTGACGGACGGGAGGCGCGGTGCGGCGCCGCACCACGCCTCCCGTCCGGTGGCGCGTCACCGCCAGGAGCGGGTGTCACGGAGCGGCTTGGTCGAAGAGGCGACCAGTGACACTGGTGGGTTCGAGCACGACGGTGGCCCGCTTCGGCGTGGCCAGCATCGAACGGATCCGCTGCGCCGTCACGTGTCGGGTGTCGGGAATGTGTGCGATTCCCCTCGCCACCACGCTCCACGCGGTCCAGCCGTCGTGCTCGTCCACTTCCATGACGATTTCGCGCCCTGCTTGGACAGCGTCGAGGATGACGTTGCTCGACGTCGCGAAGACCAGCTGCCGGGTCTCGGCGACGTAGTTCACCGGGATGACCTCCAAGGACTCCTCGGTCCGGAACGCAACGCGGGCAATCCGGGAACGGTGCAGCCGTTCCCAGCACTGATCCGCGTCGAGCGTGACGACGAGTTCGTCCAGAGGTGTCATGTCGGGTTGGTTGGGTCCGTGCGCCTGCGGATCCTGTGCTCCGTCCGATGGTGCGGTCGCCGCTGCGTCCATGGCTCTGCCTTCCTGGTCTGCGGGGCGGAACGAGGTGCTCGATCCGGTTCGTCGCCCGTCCGGATCAGCATGCGACACACCGTCGTTCGTGCGGAGGGCCGGAAGTCCCACGGATGCGGGCCGCGCCGAGCCTGCGTTCACCGAGCCCGACCGAATCGGGCGGCGAGCCGGCGGACGTGGTGTGCGGTGCGGTGCGCCCCGGAGTCGTTCCGGAACACGTACCGGAACGCGAACGCCTTGAGACCCTCGACGAGGAGCAGGTAGACGACGGCGATGACGGCGATGACCATGAGCAGGGTGCCGGGGAGCGGCGAGAAATCGACGAGCGCGCCGATCGGGCTCAGCGGCAGCACGACGCCGGCGGCCGCTGAACCGAGCGCCCCGAGGGCGAGCCACCGACCCGGCCGGCTGCGCCAGGACGGCACGCGGTTCGTCCGCACGACGAACACGACCAGCGACTGGGTGAGGAGCGACTCGACGAACCAGACCGTTCGGAACTCCGCCGGGCTGGCGTGAACCACGCCGAGGAGGACCGCGAACGTGACGAAGTCGAACACTGAACTGACCGGACCGAAGACGAGCATGAACCGACGGACCGCTCCGACGTCCCAGCGCGCGGGAGCAGTGAGTCGTTCCGGATCCACACGGTCTGACGGGATTGCCAGCTGGCCGAGGTCGTAGATGAGGTTGTTCAGGAGAACCTGCGCGGGCAGGAGCGGGAGGAACGGCAGGAAGCTCGCGGCGACGGCAGCGCTGAGCATGTTGCCGATGTTCGACGAAGTGCCCATCATCACGTACTTGAGGGTGTTTGCGAACACGCGGCGACCGGTCCGGACGGCGGTGGCGACAGCATCGAGGCGTTTGTCGAGCAGCACGACGTCGGCTGCGTCCCGGGCGACGTCGGTCGCCGAGAGCACCGAGATACCGACGTCTGCGGCGTGCAGCGCGAGGGCGTCGTTCACACCGTCCCCGAGGAAGGCGACGGTCTTCCCGGCGTCGCGGAGTGCGCGCACGACGCCCGCTTTGTCCGCCGGGCGGACCCGGGCGACGACGCCGGCGTCGAGCACCCGGGCAGCTGACGGCCCGCTCCCCGTGGGACCGATTTCGCTCCCGAGCATCGGGGAACCCACGGGGATGCCGACGTCGCGAGCGAGACCGGCGGCGACCACCGGGTCGTCACCGGTCACGACGACGACCTGCACGCCGAGATCGCGTAACGCGGAGATTGCGTCAGCGACGCCCGGGCGGGGCGGATCCTCGAAGACGAGGAACCCCTCGAGGACGAACGAATCGTTCACTCCGAGCGGGTCCGCAGTCATCGTCGATCCCGACACGATTGCCGTCGCGACGGCAATCACTCTGTGACCGGCGGCGAGCAGCCGCTGCAGGGTCTCATGGCCAGCAGATGCGACGTCGGTGCACTGCGCCAGCACCACGTCCGGAGCGCCCTTGACGATCAAGCGTCGGCTGCCGTCGTGTTCGAGGACCAGCGCCGACGAGGTCATCCGTTCGTGGTCGAACGGTCGGGTCGCGAGGACGACCGGCAAGGTTCCGATCGCCACGTCGACCGACGCGTCGAGGATCTCGCGGTCCAAGGCGTCAGCGACGGACCCAGCAGTGCCTCCGTCGGGGACGTCGGGTGGGACGGTGGCGCGGGCCACGCCCAGAAGCGTCGGGGCCGGTCGGCCGGTGGGATCCAACGCATCCTGGAAACGGAGGCCGCCGGAGGTGAGCGTGCCGGTCTTGTCGGTGACGAGGACGTCGACGCCACCGAGATCCTCGACGCACACCAGGCGCTTCACGAGGACGTCCGACCGTTTGAGGAGTCGGGCGCCTGAGGCGAGCGCGGTGCTCACCACAGCCGGGAGCAGCTGCGGCGTCACCCCGACGGCGATCGCCAGCGCGAACAGGACCGTCGTCAGCAGCGGCCGAGAGAACGCGACTCCGGCTACGACGATGAGGACCATCAACGACACGGCGACCCACACCAGCAGCATTGAGAATCGCGCCAAGCCGGCCTGGAACGCCGTCTCGGGTGCTCGGGAACGCAGACCGGCCGCGATGCCGCCGAACTCCGTCGCCCTGCCGGTGGCGCTGACCCGCGCATCGCCGGAACCTGATACGACGACCGCCCCTTGGAGCACGAGCTGGTCAGAGCGTCGTTCAACTGGGCGAGACTCTCCCGTGAGGACGCTTTCGTCGAGTTCGAGATCCTGCGCCGACACCAGGGTCGCATCGGCGGGCACCACGCTGCCGACTCCGAGGCGGACGAGGTCACCGACGACGATGTCGCGCACGTCCACGGTCGTCCAGACTCCGTCGCGGAGCACCCGAGCGGTGTGCCGCAGCCGGTCGGTCATCGCCGATGAGACCAGGGCGGATCGGTACTCGTTGACCGCACCGAGCCCGACGCTCGTGAGCAGGATGACCGCGATCACGATGGCGTCCTGCACCTGTCCGAGCACGGCGGAGACGACCGCGGTAACGAGGAGGAGGAGGAGGACGACGTTGCGGAACTGTCCGCCGATCGTGCGCATGAGACTCGGCGCCGATGTGCCCACGGCGTTCGGCCCGTCCTCAACGAGACGCGCAGACGCGGCTGCCGAACTGAGTCCCTCCGCGGCGTCGACGGTTGTCGCCGGCGGGGCCGTGCGATTCGTCATCGGCGCGGGTCCGGTGTCCGCAGCGGCGCGATGCACACCGGCGTCCGCGACCCGGTGATGAGCTCGTGCGCGGTGGAGCCGAAGAAGCGACCTCCGAGCATCGATGTGTGGTGTCGTCCGAGTACGACGATCGACGCATCTTCGGCGTACCTGTTGAGGACGTCGGCTGGGTCGCCCTCCTCCACGATCGGACGGTGCTGCAGGCCGGGGAACCGGGTGTGGAGGAGCCGTTCGGCGTCGCCCAGCACCTCCCGGGCGTGCGCTTCGACGAGTCCGGGTTCCTCGAGGGCGCTCAACGTGCCGACGCGGGCCGGGACGGCGACCTTCCACGCGCGCACCAGGCTGAGCCGCCGGTGCTCACGGATCGCCTCTACGCCGGCGAAGCGGAGGGCAGCGTCACCGGTCGCGTCGTCGACCCCGAGGACGACGTCTCCGTGGGACGGACGCCAGTCCTCGGGGACCACGACGGTCGGACCGCTGGCGAGCGTGGGCATGCGCTCGGGCATCCACCCATCAAGTGCCGTCCGGACACGGTGCTGACGCCGGTTCCCGATCACGAGCAGGTCAGCGGTCGATGCCGCGTCCGCGAGCATCCGATCCGGCGACCCCGCCAGTCGGAACGTTGCGACGCCCACCCTGGGGTGCGCCACAGACACGCGCTCGGCGGCGCGGTCGAGCCGCCGGTCGAGGGCTGGTCGGTCGCCTACCCACCCGTCGGCGACGGTGACGAGCTCGACCCGGCTTCCTGGCACCACCCGCCGGACCGCGACCCAGTCGACCGCTCGGTCACTCGCCTCGTGTTCGTCGATGCCGACCACCACGTGTTCGGCCGCGACGACGCTGCCGTCCCGCATCACCGCACCTCGTGCAGTCGTTCCGACCGACGTTCGGACTCCGTGCCCGTACCGGTCCGCGCCGGTTCAGGGACGATGCACACCGGCGCGTGACCGTTGTGCATCAGGCGTTCACCGACCGATCCCGTGATGAACCCCCCGAGCGCAGTCCGGTGACGACGCCCGACCACGACCAACGACGCACCCCGGGACGAACGGAGGACCACGTCGCGGGCGTTGCCTTCTACGGCTTCGCCGGTGACGTGGAGCCCTGGTTGCGCGGCTCCGACCGCACGCAGCGCAGCTCGGAGCTCGAGGTCGGCTTCTTCCGACCAGAGGTCCCGGTCTGCCTGGAGGTACACGGCGGCGTACGGCTCGACCGAGCTCGGGACGGACCAGGCGCGCACCAAGCAGAGTTCGCGATGGTCGCGGGCGGCTCGGTCAGCAGCCCAGGACAGGGCAGCGGCGGCGGATACTCCGTCCACGCCGACGACGACCGGGCCGTCAGCACGTTCCCAGTGTTCCGGAACGACGACGACCGGAGTGACGGCATGCGCGACCACGCGCTCGGCGACGCGTCCTCTGACGGCCGCGCTGAAGGTGTGCACCTGGTTGCCGCCGATCACGAGCACATCGCCGCGCGCAGCATCGGACACGAGACGGTCGGCGGTCGGTCCGCCGGTCACGTCGGAGGTGACCGCGAGGCCGGTACACGCCGAGCGGATGCGCTGCTCGGCTGCCGCGAGGCGTTCCTCGGACCGTGCGAGTGCTTCGCCGTAGAACTCGCTCACGGTGAGCAGCCGCACGCTGTCGGACCGGGGGTCGACGGCATCGATGATCCAGTCGACGGTCCTCCACGCAGCAGTCGTGTCGTCGATCGCGACGGTGTAGGCGGTCATGGTCACTCCTTTCGCAGTGGACACCGGTTGCGCCCACCTGCGGCTCCAGCCGCATCCGATCCCCGCACGCTAGGTGAGGGCGGACGGAGCCAGCAGGGCAGAAGGTCCCGCCGACCGGTGCTCGGTCCCGGCGCCGATCGAGGACCTCCGACCCTGTCGTGCCGACCGCCAGCCCGCGACACTGCCGCCATGATGACCAGACACCGAACCCAGCACTCCGCGCGCCGGCACCTTCCGCGTTCCGCACTCGCCCTCGGCATCGTCGTCGCCCTGACCGCCATCACCGGAGGCGCCGCCGCAGCCGTCACGACGACACACGACGACCCGTCCAGGATCGCCGCGACCGAGCGCGTCAGCGGCCCCCAGTTCCTCAGCGGCACCGATGTCGAGGTCGCGGGGAGCGTCGACGGGGACGTGTACGCCGCCGGTCAGAACGTGACGGTGAGTGGGCGGGTGACCGGGGACGTCATCGCGGCTGCGCAGACCGTGACCGTCACAGGCGACGTCGACGGAAACGTCCGGCTCGCAGCGCAGGCGGTCGTCCTCAGCGGGCCGATCCGGCGCAGTGCCAGCATCGCGGCATCCACCGTCAGCATCGTGCAGTCCGGTTCCGTCGGGGAAGACCTCGTCGCGGCAGCGAACACCGTCTCCGTCGCGGGCGACCTCAGCCGCGACGCGCGACTCAGCGTGGACCGGCTGACCGTCGCCGGGACGATCGGCGGCGACGTCGTCTACGTCAGCGACCACATCGCGCAGATCCGTGCGGACCATGTCGACGGGTCGGTGCAGCACGTCCGTCCGAACCCGACGACCGATCGCCGAACCGCCGGCGAGACGTTCGCGTCCTGGCTGGTCAGCCTGCTGTACGCACTCATCGCACTCAGCCTGATCACGCTGGCGGCCGGGCTCCTCGTCCCTCGGCAGCTCCTCCGGGTGGCCGACCGGCTCCGCGCGGCGCCCTGGAAGGCCGCATTGGTCGGCTTCGTCGCAGCAGTCGCCGCTCCGCCTGCCCTGCTCCTCCTGCTCGTGACGGTCATCGGTGCACCCCTCGCGCTGGCCGGTTCGTTGGTCCTGCTGCTCCTCACCCTCGCGGCGTTCCCGTGCAGCGCGTTCATGGTCGGACGCCTGGTCCTCCGTGATCGGCGCGGACCGGTCGTCACGGCGCTCCTGGGCGGTGCGGTCCTCGTCGTGGCGCTGCACATCCCCGTCCTCGGAGTCCTCGTGACCGTGGTGACCATCGTCCTCGGGCTCGGTGCCCAACTGCTCGACATCGCCGACGCCCGTCCGTGGGAGCGCGTCGTACGGAGGACGGACGTGCGCCGTGGTGAATCGATCACCGCGACGCCCGTCGGTGCGGGGAGGATCTGACCGGAGCAGGGAGACGGCCCGGTGCTGCTCGCACCGGGCCGTTCTGCGCGTCCCTCCTGCAGCACCTGCCGGTCAGGTACGGACGGCGTCCGCCCGGGCTGCCTGGAGCGCCCCGGACGTGAACACGATCCCGCTGAGTTCTTGTACGTCGAAGCGCCAACGCTGCAGCGGTCCTCCGCGTCCGGCCCGGTCGAGGAGCGGTTCGGTGCAGCCGACGACCATGACGCTCCAGCCGCCAGTCGGACCTTGGGCACCCGTCTCGAACACAGCTCGCCCACCCGAACCGAGCTCTCCGAGGCGATGTCCCTCGAGGACGAGGCACCCGCATGCGGGGTCCACGACGACCGCCTCCGCCTGCAACAGGGCGCCGCGGACGAGCCGGCCGCTCCGGCCGCGTCTGATGAGCGACCAGCACTCGGACGCGTCGAGCGTCCGGTCGTCGTGGACCGCGAGGCCCGTGCCGATCATCGCGTTCGAGCCGGCGTGGACTCGTCCTCGGCGACGATCTGCTCGCGCTGGACGGGCGGCATGTCGAACACGATCCGGGACGGCACCCGGCCTGCGAGGACGTCGGCCATAGCCTCGTTCACGTCGGTGAGCGGGCGGCGGACCGACACGACCCGGGTGCGTCCGGCGGCGTGCAGGGCGAAGACCTCGGCGAGGTCCTGCCGAGTCCCGACGATCGACCCGATGATCGAGATCCCCTTGAGGACGGTGTCGAAGATCGGGATGCTCATCGTGCCGTCCGCCGGCAGCGCGACGCAGACCAGGCGTCCTCCCCGCTTCAGGGAGGCGAACGCCTGCTCGAACACGCTGGCCGACGCTGCGAGCACGACGGCGACGTCCGCGCCACCGAGCTCCTGGATCTGGGCGGCGGCGTCGCCGGAGGACGCGTCGACGGCGCGGTCCGCACCGAGGTCGCGGGCGAGCTCGAGCTTGGCCGGCTCGACGTCGACGCCGATGACCTGCGCGCCGAACACCCGTGCGTACTGCACCGCGAGGTGCCCGAGCCCGCCCACGCCGAAGACCGCGACGGTCTCGGACGGCGTTATCCCGGCGACCTTGAGTGCCTTGTAGGTCGTGACGCCGGCGCAGGTGAGCGGGGCTGCGTCCTCTGGGGCGACGCCGGCGGGGACCGGGACGACGTAGTCCGCGTCGGCGACGGCGAACTGCCCGAAGGCGCCGTCGATGGAGTACCCAGTGTTCTGCTGCTGCTCGCAGAGGGTCTCGCGGCCTTCCACGCAGTAGCGGCAGTGGCCGCAGGCGTGACCGAGCCACGGGAGCGCGACCCGGTCACCGATCTGTCGGTTCGTGACGCCGTCACCGAGCTCCTCGATGATGCCGACTCCCTCGTGGCCGGGGACGAACGGCGGCGTCGGCTTGACCGGCCAGTCCCCGCGTGCGGCGTGGATGTCGGTGTGGCAGAGGCCGGAGGCCTCGATCCGGACGAGGACCTGTCCGGCGCCGGGTGCGGGGAGCGGCCGGTCGTCGACGACGAGGGGCTGACCGAGCTGGTGGACGACTGCTGCCTTCATGGGATGACCTCCTCACGGGCGTGGCCGGGACCCGGTGTCCCGCCGATCGGCGCCCGTGGAGTCACCTTGTCGCGCCTACTCGTCGCGGGGCAGGGTCAGAGGTCCCACGGGCCTCGATGCGGACGGCAGCACGCCGCGGTGCGTCGGCATGCAGCATCGAGGTGATCTGATCGAGCAGGCGCAGGTCGAACGGCGAGGACTCCGCGCAGCAGGACGGTGACAACCAGCTCACCCGGTCGTGCCCACCCGACACGAGCCGATCACCGAAGCGGACGCAGAGGACGCGCCCGGGCAGCAGTGCGGCCAGTGACCGAACGTAGGCCGCCGACGCTCGATCCAAGCCGCCGGCGAACCCCAGGGTGACCGTTTCGCCCACGATCAGCGCCGCGGCGACGGACACGACGGCGCGCTCGAGCGGGAACCCGCTGTCGACCACGACCTGCGCGCAGCGCATTGTTCGTCGCCGAGGAACGGACGCTGTTCGGAGCAGATCGGCCATGACGATCAGGGCCCGGTCGCTGCGGGCGGCGGGGGAGTCGAGGATTGCCGCATCGGTGCCTCCGCACGGCGTTCGACTGGCACTCGTCCCCGCCACCGCGAGGTGGCTGATCTCGCTGAGGAGTCGCGCGCGTGCGCCTGGTTCGAGCTCGAACCAGGCGCGACGCGCGGCGGCCGCGGCTCCCGCTGGGGCTGGCTGAGTCGTCACTCGAGGGTTCATGATCGCGCGCTCAGCGCTCACGTGGGTGCAGTCGGTCGGCGGCGCGGAGCGTCGCACCGATGCCGAGCACCGTCTCGACGTCGAGTGGTTCCGTCGGGCACAGCTCGATGGTCACGCTCGGAGGGTGCTCGGTCGGGTCCCCGACGGCACCGTGACGAGGCGGTGGGGAAGCGATCTGGTTCTTCATGACGACGACGGTTCCATGGCCCGCGAACGGGGGAAAGGGACCAAGGTCCGCCCGGGACTCAGGTCACTCCCGGTGATCGTGGTGCGGTCATCGACGAAGTGCACGCCGCGGCTCCGCGCCGCCGCGGCATGCACGCGCCGCCGCTCGTGGTCGCCGCTGAGCCAACCCGACAACCGGACGACGTGGTCGCTCGCGGAGATCGTCACGTCGGCATGCGGCGCGGCTTCGCGGACAGCGCGCTCCACCCTGACCCGGAGGACGGCATCCGGCTCGGTCGGATCGCACTCGATCGGCCGCACCACGATCTGGTTCCGCACCGGGAGCAGGCCACCGGCTTGTGCGACCGCCATCTCGTGGGCCGTCAGCCGATCGGTGTACGACCCGACATCACCGGTCAGGACGATCTGGTTGCCGCCGACGTCGACAGCGGCGTCGAGTGTGGAGGCATCCAGGCACCGTTCCGAGCGCCAGGAGCGAAGGATCAGGTCGCGGACTCCGAGGTCCACGACCGCGGGTGTCGTCGTGCTCACTTGGATCGTCGTGCTCATGCGGAGAGGATCGCGCCCTGACGCGACCGGCGGCAGGGCACAACGTCCTGCCATGTCCACGCGGCGACCAGGCACGGTCTGGAGGCGCGGTGCGGGCCCGCAGCGCGCCTCCAGACCGACCGTGGTGGCGTCAGACCGTCGACGGTTACGCCGTCGCCCCCTCGATGTGGGTGCGGGTAACGCGCTTGCGGAACACCCAGTACGTCCACGCCTGGTAGGCGAGCACGAGGGGCACGAAGACCAGCGCCACCCAGCTCATGACGGTCAACGTGTACTGCCCGCTCGACGCGTTCGTCACGTTCAGGCTGTTCGCCGGGTCGTTGGAGGCGGGCATGACGTCGGGGAAGATCGCCGTGAACATCGCCAGGACCACCGCGGCGATCGTGACGGCCATCAGGGTGAACGCGCGGCCCTCCTTGCCCCAGGCGTTGCAGAGCACGGCGAGGACGAGCGCGAGCGCGGCGACGACCGACAGCACGAGGCTCGCCGGGGTCGCCCGGACGAAGGCCATGGACACCAGGAACGCGGCGCCGACGACGATCGTCAGCACGCCCGCCCGGGTCGCCAGGCGCTTCGCGCGCTCGCGGATCTCCCCCTCGGTCTTCAGCGCGACGAACGCGACGCCGTGGGTGAAGAACACCAGCAGGGTCGCCAGACCGGTCAGCAGCGCGAACGGGTTGAGCAGGTCGAACACCGTGCCGGTGAAGTTGTGGTCGGCGTCCATCGGGATGCCCCGGACGACGTTGCCGAACGCGACGCCCCACAGGAACGCCGGGACGGCGCTGCCGACGACGATCATGAGGTCGAAGCGGCGCTTCCACTCGGGGTGCTTCCGCTGGTGGCGGTACTCGAACGACACCCCGCGGGCGATGAGCGCGGCGAGGATGAGCAGGAGCGCGAGGTAGAAGCCGGAGAACATCGTGGCGTACCACTCCGGGAACGCCGCGAACAGGCAGGCGCCGGCGACGATGACCCAGGTCTCGTTGAGGTCCCAGACCGGGCCGATCGTGTTGATGAGCACGCGGCGGTCGGTGTCGTCCTTGCCGAGGAACGGCAGGGACATGCCGACACCGAAGTCGAACCCGTCGAGGACGAAGTACCCGACGAAGAAGAGTCCGACGATCGCGAACCAGAGAACGGGCAGGTCCATCTCAGTACACCGTCGCGATCGTCTCAGGAGCGTCCTGCGCTGGGTCCTCGGGCGGGGTGAGGTCGTCGGCGCGTTGGGCGGCGCGGCGGAGCAGGCGGAACTCGACGACCGCCAGCGCGCCGTACAGCAGGGTGAACACGACGAGGGAGATGAGGACCTCGACCCCCGTCACGTTCGGGGACACACCAGCGCTCGTCTTCAGCAGCCCGAACACGAGCCACGGCTGGCGGCCCATCTCCGTGAAGATCCAGCCGACGGTCATGGCGGCCATCGGGAGCGGCGCCGACCAGACCGCGATCCGCCACACCCACTGGCGCTGCGGCACCCGTCCGCGGCGGAGCAGCACCAGACCAGCGATCGCGAGCAGGACGGAGACGGCTCCGAAGCCGATCATCCAGCGGAAGGCCCAGTAGGTGACCCAGATGGTGGGGGAGTAGTCGCCGGGTCCGTACACCTGCGTGTACTGCGCCTGGAGCTCGCGGATGCCCTCGACGGTGCCGTGCGTGGTGTGAGTCGACAGGAAGGACAGCAGGTACGGGATGCGGATCGAGAACAGCTCGTGGACTCCGTCCGGGGTGCCGAGCGTGAAGATCGAGAACGACGCGTCCCGGCCGGTGGCCGTGTTGTAGAGCGCCTCGGCTGCAGCCATCTTCATCGGCTGCGTGTCCACCATGACGAGGCCGAGCTGGTCGCCGGTGAGCAGCGTCACGGCCCCGGCGGTGACCATTGTCCAGAGGCCGAACTTGATCGCCGGGAGCATCGTCTCGAGGTGCTGGTTCCGGGCGAGGTGCCAGCCGGCGACCGCGATCACGACGGCCGCGGCGACCATGAACGATGCTGCGATCGTGTGCGGGAACGCTGCGAGTGCGACCTTGTTGGTGACGACCGCCCAGATGTCGGTCAACTCTGCTCGACCGCGGGACGCGTCGAGCCGGAAGCCGACCGGGTGCTGCATGAAGGCATTCGCGGCGATGATGAAGTAGGCCGACAAGAGCGTCCCGAGTGCGGTGAGCCAGATGCTGGCGAGGTGCACGCCCTTGGGCAGGCGGTCCCAGCCGAAGATCCAGATGCCGATGAACGCTGCCTCGAGGAAGAAGGCGAGGATGCCCTCGAGCGCGAGCGGCGCCCCGAAGACGTCACCGACGAACCGAGAGTACGTCGACCAGTTCATGCCGAACTGGAACTCCTGCACGATGCCCGTCACGACACCCATCGCGAAGTTGATCAGGAAGACGCGTCCGAAGAACCGGGTCAGCTGCAGGTAGTGCGCGCGGCCGGTGCGGACCCAGGCGATCTGGAACACCGCGACCACGAACACCATGCCGATGGTGATGGGGACGAAGAGGAAGTGGTAGATCGTCGTGAGGCCGAACTGCCACCGGGACAGCACCAGGGTGCTGAGCAAGTCGTTCATGCGGTCGACCCTGCTGCCCTCAACGCTTGGGCGCCAGGGACCTTCGTCCCGCGCACATCACTCGGCTCACCGTCAGCGCAGCGCGGCGACTCCGATTCGGTCTGTCGCTGGGCGCGGTCGCGCGCTTCCCGCTTGAGGCGCTCCCACTCGGCCTCGGGAACGCGGTGATGATGGTCGTCTGCGTGCATGTGCTCCAACCTCGCTCACGATCGCCGAAGACCGCAGAGTCCAAGGTCCCGTCGTGCACGCGGGACCTTCGACCCTGCGCGCGGCACCCAGCGGCGCCGAGGATCGATTGGTCCGCGACCGTTCGGCCACGGACGGGGAGCGAGGAAGACGCATGAGCGACATGACCACGACGATCACCAGAACGCCCACCGGATCGGAGGCAGCAGCATTCCGGCGCGGTTCCGGCAGATCGGTGGACGACCGGGTGCTCGATGAGCTGCACACGTGGTGGCGGACGGCGAACTACCTGTCCGTGGGGCAGATCTACCTACTCGACAACCCGCTGCTCCGCCGTCCGCTCACCCGCGACGACGTCAAGCCGCGCCTGCTCGGACACTGGGGCACCACCCCGGGACTCAACTTCGTGTACGCGCACCTCAACCGCGTCATCCAGGACCGAGACCTCGACACGCTGTACGTCACCGGCCCCGGACACGGCGGGCCCGGCATGGTCGCGAACGCGTACCTCGACGGCACGTACAGCGAGGTGTACCCGGGGATCCCGCAGACCGAGGACGGCGTCCGGAAGCTCTTCCGGCAGTTCTCCTTCCCGGGTGGGATCCCGTCCCACGCGGCTCCCGAGACCCCCGGCTCCATCCACGAGGGCGGCGAGCTCGGGTACGCGCTCTCGCACGCGTACGGCGCCGCCTTCGACAATCCCAGGCTCCTCGTCGCCGCGGTCGTCGGGGACGGCGAGGCCGAGACCGGCCCGCTCGCCACGAGCTGGCACTCGAACAAGTTCATCGACCCCCTGCACGACGGGGTGGTCCTCCCGATCCTGCACCTCAACGGGTACAAGATCGCGAACCCGACGGTCCTCGCGCGCATCCCGGAGGACGAGCTCCTCGCCCTGATGCGCGGCTACGGACATACGCCGTACATCGTCTCCGGCGGCTTCGACGGCGAGGACCCCCACGCCGTGCACGCACGCATGGCGGACACCCTCGACCAGGTCCTCGATCAGATCGCCGACATCAAGGAACAGGCCGCCGCGGGCACGCTCGACGGTCGACCGGCCTGGCCGATGATCATCCTCCGGACGCCGAAGGGCTGGACGTGCCCGCCGGAGATCGACGGCAAGCCTGCCGAGGGCAACTGGCGTGCCCACCAGGTTCCCCTCGCGAACGCCCGCGACACCGACGAGCACCTCCGTGTCCTGGAGCGCTGGCTCCGTTCCTACCGTCCCGAGGAACTGTTCGACGAGACGGGTGCACCCGTGGCGCTCGCGACCGCGCTCGCACCCGAGGGGGACCGCCGCATGAGCGCGAACCCGGTGGCGAACGGCGGCCTGCTCAAGCGGGACCTCGTGCTCCCCGACTTCCGTGATTACGCGGTCCAGGTGCCGACGCACGGCGGCTCGGTCAACGAGTCGACGCGGGTGCTCGGCGAGTGGCTGGCCGAGGTCGTGCGCCTGAACCCGGACAACTTCAGGATCTTCGGCCCGGACGAGACCGCGTCGAACCGCCTCGGAGCCGTGCTCGAGGTCACCGACAAGCAGTGGGACGGGGAGTACCTCCCGTCGGACGAGCACCTCGCCCGGGCTGGGCGCGTCATGGAGATGCTCAGCGAGCACCAGTGCCAAGGCTGGCTCGAGGGGTACCTGTTTACCGGTCGACACGGCCTGTTCACCAGCTACGAGGCGTTCATCCACATCATCGACTCGATGCTCAACCAGCACGCCAAGTGGTTGAAGGTCAGCAAGACGATCCCGTGGCGACGGCCGATCGCCTCGCTCAACTACCTGCTCTCGTCGCACGTGTGGCGGCAGGACCACAACGGGCTCTCGCACCAGGACCCTGGGTTCATCGACCACGTCGTCAACAAGAAGCCCGACGTGGTCCGCGTCTACCTGCCGTTCGACGCGAACACGCTGCTGTCGACCTACGACCACTGCCTGCGCTCCGTCGACTACGTCAACGTCGTCGTCGCCGGCAAACAGCCGACGTTCAACTGGTTGTCGATGGACGAGGCCATCGCGCACATGACCCGCGGACTCGGGATCTTCGAGTGGGCGGGCAACGAGGTCCCCGGCGAGGAGCCCGACGTGGTGCTCGCGTGCGCCGGTGACGTGCCGACGCTCGAGACCCTCGCGGCCGTGTCGATCCTGCAGGACGAGGTACCGGACCTGCGCGTCCGCGTCGTGAACGTCGTCGACCTGATGCGCCTCGTCTCCGAGGGAGAGCACCCGCACGGCCTCTCCGACGCGGAGTACGACGCAGTGTTCACCACCGACAAGCCCGTCGTCTTCGCCTACCACGGGTACCCGTGGCTCATCCACCGCCTGACCTACCGCCGTCACGGCCACGCGAACTTGCACGTGCGCGGCTACAAGGAGGAGGGCACGACCACGACGCCGTTCGACATGGTGATGCTCAACGAGATGGACCGGTTCCACCTCGTGATCGACGTCCTCGATCGCGTGCCCGGGCTCGGGTCCCGCTACGCCGGACTCCGCCAACGCATGCAGGACGCCCGAGTGGCGGCGCGGGCGTACACGCGAGCGCACGGCGAGGACGCGCCCGACGTCGCCGACTGGACGTGGACCGATTCCGCGACCACCGCACACCCCGCCACGGTACGCGCGGCCAACGTCGGCGTCGGCGGATCGGGACCGGTGGCTTCGGCCGCCGCGGCCACCGGCGGCGACAACGAATGACCACCCACCCACGAGGAGAGGACATGATCACCATGAAGGCAGCCCGCTACCACGACCGCGGCGACATCCGGATCGAGGAGGTCCCAGCGCCCGAGGCGGCCCCCGGGACGGTCCTCATCGACGTCGCCTGGTGCGGCATCTGCGGCACCGACCTGCACGAGTACCTCGACGGACCGATCTTCGTGCCGCCGGCGGGGCACCCGCACCCCATCTCGGGCGAAGCGGCGCCCGTGACGCTCGGACACGAGATGTCGGGCACGGTCGCGGCGCTCGGGGCCGGCGTCACGGACCTGCAGATCGGCGAGCACGTCGTCGTCGAGCCGTACATCATCCGCGACGACGTGCCCGCCGACCCGGGCACCGAGTACCAGCTGTCACCGGACATGAACTTCATCGGTCTCGCCGGCCGCGGGGGCGGCCTCGCCGAGCGGATCGCTGTCGAGCGACGGTGGGTCCACCCGGTGGGCGACCTGCCGCTCGACCAGGCTGCACTCATCGAACCCCTCTCGGTGGGCCACCACGCCTTCATCCGCAGCGGGGCGCGCTCCGGCGACGTCGCACTCGTCGGCGGTGGCGGACCGATCGGCCTGTTGACCGCGGCGATCTGCAAGGCGGAGGGGCTCACCGTCATCCTCAGCGAGGTCAGTGCTGCACGGAAGGCCATGGCGACCCGCACCGGGGTCGCCGACCACGTGCTCGACCCGACCGAGGTCGACGTCCCCGAGCAGGTCCGTGCGCTCACCGACGGCCGCGGCGCCGACGTCGCATTCGAGTGCGCGGGCGTCGACGTCGTCCTCGACACCCTGCTCAGCGCGGTCCGTCCCGGCGCGGTCGTCGTGAACGTGTCGATCTGGGGCCACCGACCCGTGGTCGACCTCGAGAAGCTCGTCGTCAAGGAGATCGACCTGCGCGGCACGATCGCCTACGCCAACGACCACGCTGCGACCATCGAACTCGTCCGGTCCGGGGCGCTCGACCTCGCGCCATTCATCACCGGCCGGATCGCGCTCAACGACCTCGTCGAGCAGGGCTTCGAGCAGCTCATCCACCACAACGAGGACCACGTCAAGATCCTCGTGCACCCCTGACACCCACCACGGACGGAAGGAGGGGCCCGCCGGTCTTCGACCGGCGGGCCCCTCCTCGTTCGCCGTCCCGTGGCGCGGCGTGGCGGGACCAACGACCCTGCCCCGACGCCTCCGAGCGCTGCACGATCGACTCGTCGGGAGACGACCGACCCACTGCCGGTCACGAGACCGGAACCGAGGAGCAGACAATGACCATCCAGGAAACCCTCCGTCCCAGCGGCGCCCGTGACGACGGCGAAGCGCGCGGTACGCCCGAGCCGGCCTGGTCCGGGTTCGCTCCCGGCGACTGGTGCGATCGGATCGACGTCCGCGACTTCGTCCAGCGCAACGTCGCGCCGTACGAGGGTGACGACGAATTCCTCGCCGGGCCGACCGCACGGACGCTCCGGGTCTGGTCGAAGCTCACCGCTATGTTCCCTACGGAGCGGGAGCGGGGCGTGTACGACGTGGACGCCACCACGCCGGCGTCGATCACTGCGCACGGACCGGGCTACATCGACCGGGACGACGAGCTCATCGTGGGGCTGCAGACGGACGCACCGTTGAAGCGGGCTATCATGCCCTTCGGCGGCTGGAGGATGGTCGCCGGCGCGCTGCAGACCTACGGGTACCCGGTACCGGCAGACCTCGAGACCGTCTTCACGAAGTACCGCAAGACGCACAACGACGGAGTGTTCGACGTCTACCCGCCGTCGGTTAAGCGTGCGCGACACAGCCATCTGATCACCGGCCTACCTGACTCGTACGGTCGCGGGCGCATCATCGGCGACTACCGCCGCGTCCCGCTGTACGGTGTCGACGCGCTGGTCGCCGCGAAGCGCGCAGAGCGCGCCGAGTTGGACGCGCGGTTCTCGACGGAGGACGTGATCCGGGACCGCGAGGAGAACGCGGAGCAGATCCGCGCCCTCCAGGAGCTGGTGACGATGGCCGCGTCGTATGGCTGCGATGTTCGTCGGCCTGCCCGTACCGCCCACGAGGCGGTGCAGTGGTTGTACTTCGCGTACCTCGGAGCAGTCAAGGAACAGAACGGTGCGGCGATGTCGATCGGTCGCAACACCGCCTTCCTCGACGTCTACTTCGAGCGGGACTTCACCGCTGGCATCCTCGACGAACTGCACGCGCAGGAACTCGTGGACGACCTCGTCATCAAGCTCCGGATCGTCCGGTTCCTCCGCACGCCCGAGTACGACGCCCTCTTCTCCGGTGACCCGACCTGGGTGACCGAGACGATCGGCGGCATCGGCGAAGACGGCCGGACGCTCGTCACGAAGACCGCGTTCCGGTTCTTGCGGACGCTGTACGACCTCGGTCCGGCCCCCGAGCCGAACTTGACCGTGCTGTGGAGCGCAGAACTGCCAGCCGGGTTCAAACGGTTCTGCTCACGCGTGTCCATCGACACCTCGGCGATCCAGTACGAGTCCGACAAGCTTATCCGACACACGTGGGGCGACGACGCGGCTATCGCGTGCTGTGTCTCCCCGATGCGTGTCGGCAAGCAGATGCAGTTCTTCGGCGCACGTGTGAACGTGGCCAAGGCGCTGCTCTACGCGATCAACGGCGGACGCGACGAGGTGACCGGTGAGCAGATCGCACCAGCATCGACTCCGGTCGACGGCGAGGTGCTCGACTTCGACACGGTCTGGAACCGGTACGACGAACTGCTCGGATGGCTCGCCGAGACGTACGTGGACGCGCTGAACTGCATCCACTTCATGCACGACAAGTACGCGTACGAGCGGCTCGAGATGGCGATGCACGACCGCGAGGTGCTTCGCACCATGGCGTGCGGAATCGCCGGTCTGAGCGTCGCGGCCGACTCGCTCTCGGCGATCAGGTACGCGACGGTACGACCGGTCCGCGACGACACGGGCCTGGTGGTCGACTACGCGGTGGACGGGGAGTTCCCGACGTACGGCAACGACGACGACCGAGCCGACGCCCTGGCCGTCCGCATTGTGGAACGCTTCATGGAACTCGTCCGGCTGCACCCGACGTACCGGGGCGCGGTGCACACGCAATCGGTGCTGACCATCACGTCGAACGTCGTCTACGGCAAGGCGACCGGGAACACACCGGACGGCCGGCGTGCGGGAGCTCCCTTCGCTCCGGGCGCGAACCCGATGAACGGGAGGGACACGCACGGGATGCTCGCGTCGGCGCTCAGCGTCGCGAAGTTGCCGTACGAGTCCGCGCAGGACGGCATCTCACTCACGACGACGGTGATCCCCAGTGGACTCGGCCGGACCCCGGACGAGCAGATCGACAACCTCGTCGGGTTGCTCGACGCGTACACGGCGTCCGGTGGCTACCACCTCAACGTCAACGTGCTGTCCCGTGAGACGCTCCTGGACGCGATGGAGCACCCGGATGAGTACCCGCAGCTGACCATCCGGGTGTCCGGGTACGCCGTCAATTTCGTCCGCCTGACCCGGGAGCAGCAGCTCGACGTGATCAGCCGGACGTTCCACGCCGGTGTCTGACGCCGAGGAGCTGCGCATCGCGCAGCAGCGTCACGACGAGCTCGTCGCACTGCGCCGCGGGACCCTCGCGAGTGTCCACTCCTGGGAGCTGGTCACGGCCGTCGACGGTCCGGGCACGCGACTCACCGTGTTCCTGTCCGGTTGTCCGCTCCGTTGTCAGTACTGCCACAATCCGGACACGCTGCGCCTGCGCGACGGCACCGTCACGCCCCTGCAGGACGCGCTGGCGACGATCAGACTGTACCGGACCGTGTTCGCGGCGACCGGGGGCGGCGTCACCCTGAGCGGAGGCGAACCACTCATGCAGTCGGACTTCGTCGCACGCGTGTTCGCGGAGTGCCGAGCACTCGGCGTGCACACGGCGCTGGACACGTCGGGGTACCTGGGACGAAACGCATCGGACGCTCTGCTCGCCGACACCGATCTCGTGCTGCTCGACGTGAAGTCCGGCCTCCCGGAGACCTACCGCGAGGTCACGAGTCGCCGGCTTGAACCGACGATCGCGTTCGGCGACCGACTGGCCACGCTGGGCGTACCGGCATGGATCCGGTTCGTGCTCGTCCCCGGACTCACCGAGGCGGTCGACAACGTGGACGCCGTGGCCGGGATCGTCGCACGCTGGCCGAACGTCGAACGCGTCGAGGTCCTGCCGTTCCACCAGATGGGCGAGAGCAAGTGAGAGCGGCTCGGCATGCGGTACACGCTCCACGGCGTGCAGCCACCGGGCGAGCCGCTGCTCGAGCGGGTGCGGAACCAGTTCCGGGCCCGAGCACTGACGGTCTTCTGATCCGACGTGGAGTTCCTCGCGGCGGGACCTTCGGCCCTGCTCCAGCCGTCGGGCCCCGAGAAGGATGGCATCAGCGGGGCAGAAGGAGCCCCGATGAAGTCCGAAGGGACATGAGCACCATGACCACCACGACGCACCGCATCCACTACACTCCGCGGCAGACCGTGACCAACCGCCGCGAGCCGGCTCGCGCGGAACGCGCCCTCGTGACCACCTCAGCGGGTCGACGCACGCTCGGCGGGCTGCGCCTGGCCACGGGGTTCATCTTCCTCTGGGCATTCCTCGACAAGACCTTCGGCCTCGGTTTCTCCACGCCGTCGGCGGGGGCGTGGATCCACGGCGGGAAACCGAGCCAGGGCTTCCTCATGAGCGACGCCGTCAGCGGGCCCCTCAAGGGCTTCTTCGCATCCATCGCGAGCCCGACGACGGACGTCCTGTTCATGGCGGGCATGCTCGGGATCGGCGTCGCCGTGATGGCGGGTGTGGGATTGCGCATCAGCGCGGTCGTTGGGACCGTCCTGATGCTGCTCATGTACCTCGCCGAGTGGCCCTTCGCCGCGAACGCAGCATCGACGAACCCGCTCGTGGACTACCACATCGTCTACGCGCTCGCGCTGATCGTGGTCGCCGTGCTCTCGGCCGGGGACACGTGGGGGCTCGGTGTCTGGTGGAAGCGACTCCCCGCTGTTCGCAAGGCGCCGTGGCTCATCTGAGCCGAACGGACGCAGGGACAGAGCCCGAGGACGAGAGATCCCGTCCTCGGGCTCTGTCGTGTCACCGTGCGTCGGGTTTGCGTATCCCGTGGTCGGCGCCGTACAGCGCGGCCTGTGTCCGGCGCTCGAGTCCCAGTTTGGCGAGCAGCCCGGACACGTAGTTCTTCACGGTCTTCTCAGCGAGATCGAGCCGTTCGCCGATCTGGCGGTTCGTCAACCCGACGGCGATGAGTTCGAGCACCTGCCGTTCCCGGAGCGTGAGGTCCGGCAGGTCGTCGTCCGGCCGCCTGGTGATGCGTTCGACCGCCTGCGCCACCGGGACGGCCGGGAGGAGACTGCGACCTGCCGCGACCTGCCGGATGTCCTCGACCAGGGTCTGCCCGCGGATGTCCTTCACGACGTACCCGGACGCGCCGGCGAGCAGCGCTGCTTGCATCGCCGACTCGTCGTCGTACGCGGTCAGCATCAGGCACGCGATCTCCGGGTGCGCGGACCGCACCGAGCGGCACGCGTCGACGCCGCTGCCGTCCGGGAGGCGGACGTCGAGCACGACGACGTCGGGTCGGGTCGCGGCCACCCGTCCCGGTGTGTCCCGCACGGTGGCGGCTTCGCCGACGACCTGCAGGTCGGGTTGCGCGTCGATGAGGTCGGCGACGCCGCGTCGCACGATCTCGTGGTCGTCGACGAGGAACACCTTGATCATCATGGTTCCTTCCGTTCGGTTCGTCCGAGGGGTGCGGCCCAGACGACGGTGGTGCCGCCGTCGGCCCCGGGGCCGAGCTCGTAGCGTCCGCCGCGCATCGTCGCGCGGGCGGCCAGGTTGGCGGTACCGCTCCGACGCTCGCTCGACCCGGGACCAGGGCCGTCGTCCTCGACGACCACCTGCACGGCGTCGTCGGTGACGGCGACCTCGACCCGGCATTCCGCGTCCGGGGCGTGTCGCGCGACGTTGGCGACGGACTCCCGAACCGCGGCGACGACGTCGTGGGCGAGCGCCCCCGTAACGTCGATGTCGACCGGACCGCTGAAGGTGATGCGAGGCGGGCGGGAGAGTGCTGGGCGGAGCTCTGTGACGACGTCCAGCAGCCGTTCCCGGGTGCTCCGTGCGGCTCGGCGGTCGGAGCTGCCGAGCGTGAAGACCGCTGTGCGGACCTCAGCGATCGCCGCGTCGATGGCGCTGACCTGCTCCTCGAGGTGGTCGCGGAGGTCCTCCGGGACGCGCAGGGCGGTCGCCTGCAGTGCCAGTCCGGATCCGAACAGCCGTTGGATGACATGGTCGTGCAGGTCCCTGGCGATCCTGCTGCGGTCCTCGGCGAGTTCCAGGCGCCGTCGGTCTCGACGGCCCCGCGCCACTGCGAGTGCGACGCTGGTCTGCCGGCCGAACTCGCCCGCCATGCCCAGTTCGGCGTCGGCGAACACCGGGCCGCCCGGCCCGCGGGCGACGACGAGCGCGCCGAGTGCGTCGCCGGCCACCCGGAGCGGGATCGCGATCGTCGGCCCGAGCGGGGGCGTCCACTCGACCCCGGCGACCGCGGTTCCGGTCGTGTCCGCGACGACGGCACCCGTGTCGATGGCACGCCCGGCGAGCGATTCGGCGGCGGGGTACCGGCGGTCGCGGACCGGGTCCGCGACAGGACCGACCGCGATCGCCACCTGCAGGTACTCGGCGTCGGCGTCGGCGTCGGGCAGGACGACGGTGACCAGGTGCGCGTCGACGAACGCGAGGACCCGGTCGGCGATGATCGTGAGGACGTCCTCGATGGACTCGTCCGCGACGAGCGCCGAACTGACGTCGGCCGTCGCGGTCGCCCACCGTTCGCGCAGCCGGCTCTCTTCGAACAGACGCGCGTTGTCGATAGCCACGCCTGCGGTCGCGCCGAGCGCCTCGACGAGCTCCTGATCCTCCTGCGTGAAGTGCCCGCGACGCGGGTTCGTCAGGTAGAGGTTGCCGTAGACCTTGTCGCGCACCCGCAGCGGCACCCCGAGGAACCCCTCCATCGGCGGGTGACCCGCCGGGAACCCAGCGAAGCGCGGGTCCTCACCGAGGTGCTCCAACCGGACGGGGCGCGCGTCCTGCACGACGGCCCCGAGCACACCCTTGCCTCGGGGGAGGTGTCCGATGCGCCGGACGTGCTCCTCGTCCATCCCGACGTGGATTAACCGTTCGAGTTCCTCGCCGTCCGGTGCGATCACGCCGAGCGCGCCGTACTCCGCGTCGACGAGTTCCAGGGCCGCGGCCACGACCGCGTGCAACGTGTCCTCGAGGGCCAGGTGCTCGACGATCCGCCGGTTCGCGGCGAGGAGGTTCCGCAATCTGCCCTGCGTGCGGAGCACCGCCTGCGCACGGTCGACCAGTTCATCGATGGTGCGCTCGAGTGCGGAACGCGGAGCATCCGGGAATGCGAGCGGTTCGACCATGAGGTCCCTTCGGGTGTGGAAAATCCGATCCTAGGACGGCTGATTGAATGGAGTCCACGGTCCCTGACCGCGGTGCAGGCGCTCGACCGGACCGGGGCGCTCGATCCGCTTCGGGTCCGGATCAGGCGCCCCGCGGTGAGCAATGTAGAGGAGCGCTGGAGTCAGCGGTAGGACCAAGGTCCCACGACCTCGTCGCACCCAGGACGCCAGGCAGACTCATCGGTCCAGGAGTTCGCGTCGCCGCTGCGGCACCACTGCCACCGGTGTGCGCCCCTGTGTGATCAGGCCGTGGGCGGTGGAACCGGTGAACACACCGCCGAGGGTTGTCCGGTGTCGACGGCCGACGACGACGAGTGAGGCGAACGGGGCGTGGGCGAGGAGCCGTGCCGCGGGGTCGCCTTCCTCGAGCAGTGGGCGGTGTCGCAACCCGGGGTAGCGCAGGTGCAGGAGCCGCTCACTGTCGGCGAGGATGGCGCGGTTGTGGTCCTCGTACAGCTGCGGGTCCTCGAGCACGCTCAGCGCGCCCGTCGCCGTCGTGACCGGAAGCTTCCACGCGCGGAGCGCGCTGAGACGGCGTCGGCTCCGCAGCGCCTCTTCCGCGGCGAAACGCAACGCCGCGTCCCCGGTCGCCGTGTCGACCCCGAGGAGGACATCGCCGTCGACGGGTTCCCAGTCCTCCGGGACGACCACGACCGGGAGGTCGGCGACTGTCGGCACGCGCTCGGGCATCCAGCCGTCGAGCGCGGTACGGACTCGGTGTTGACGACGGTTGCCGATCACGAGCAGGTCAGCGTCAGCGTCGGCGGCGGCTTCGAGCAACGTGCGGTCGGGTAGGCCGAACCGCACCAGGGTCTCGACGTCCACGTGACTCCGGCCACGGAGCCGCGCAGCTGCTGCTTCCACCAGCGCTCGATCAACGCGGGGATCAGTCGACCATCCGTTCGTCACGGTGACGACGTCTACGCGACTACCGGACGGAAGGTCCCGTTCGATCACCCAGTCGATCGTGCGCAGACTCGCGACGTGCTCGTCGATGCCGACCACGACGTGTTGCGGAACGGGAGCCGCAGCGTCTCGCATGTCAATGCACCTCCGCCGGCGAGGGTACGGCTGAGGCCGTCGCCGGCACTGCGGCGGCCGGCTGGGGGACGATGCAGACCGGCGAGTGGGCGCGGTGCATCAGCGCTTCACCGACCGAACCTCCGAGGAACGCCCCGATGGCGGTCCGGTGTCGTCGCCCGGTGACGATGAGCGAGGCATCGGCCCCGGCTTCCTCCAGGAGTGCGGCCGCGGTCTGGCCGTGTCGACGAGCCGCGCGGACGACGAGGTCTGGGTGGCGGTCCGCCACGGCACGGCTCGCGGCCTGGAGCTCGAGCGTGCTCTCGTGCTCCCACAGCTCCCGGTCGTCCGCGAGGTAGATGTTCGCGTACGGGGAGATCGTCAGCGGGATGTCCCAGGCCCGGACGAGGACGAGTTCGCTGCCACGGACAGCAGCCTGGTCCGCGGCGAACGCGAGCGCGGCCGAGGCGGTCCGACCGTCGACGCCGACCACGACCGGGCCCGCACCGTGGTGCCAGTGCTCGGGGACGGCGATGACGGGCACGGTGGTACGTGCCACGACGCGTTCAGCGATCCGGCCGCCGAGCGTCGCGAGCACGACGTGCGCCTGACGGGCACCGAGCACGAGGACGTCGCTGTCCTCGGAGTCCAGCAGCAGTCGCTCCACCGTCGGCCCCTCCGGCACGGACTGCTCGACCATCAGCCCAGGGTGACGCCGACGCAACCGCGTCTCTGCCTGTTCGAGCCGCTGCTCGGTCCGCAGCACCGTCTCGGAGTAGAGCTCGCTGACCGTGAGGAGCCGAACGCGGTCTCCTGGACGGAGGTTCTCGTCGATCCATTCGATGGTCCGCGAGCCGGCGTCGGTGTCGTCGACCGCGACGGTGTAGCTGGTCATGGTTGCTCCTCGGCAGGTTCTTCCGGTCTGTGCCCGGCTGGCGACCGCGGTGGTCGCCTGCCACGACGGTAGGTCGACCACAGCGAGCCGTGGAGGGTCGAACGTCCTACCGGTGTTGGCAGGCTTCTCCATTCCGAGACGGTTGCCGGGTCGGTCCGGGCGCACCGGGACCTTCGACACTGTTCCCGCGGCGGATGGACCCGCAGCCTCGTAGCGGAGGGGGTACCGACCGCCTCCGGGAAGGGGTCAGCGATGACCAGACGATTCGTCGTCGGGTGGGATGGGTCGTCCGCGGCTCGCGGCGCACTCGCGTGGGCACTGGATCGCGTTGAAGGCGGGCCGAACCGCCTCATCGTCGTCCACGCTGTCCCAGCGGACTCTGCCGCGCCGTCCCTGTCGACCGCCGACTTCTCCGTGCGGGCGGCCGTCAACGCCGTCATCGACACCGACCACGCCGTTCGGGTGGACGTCGAGGTGCACCGTGGGCACCCGACCGCGGTGCTGCTCGCTTCGGTGGACGCAGACTCCGTCCTCGTCGTGGGCCGGGACGGGGTGCCGGCAGCGCGTGGCTCGCGGCCCTCGCTCGCGGACCGCCTCGTAGGCGCGGCCCCCTGCACGGTCGTGGTCGTTCCGCTCGCGCCCGGGGCACGTCGGGACGGGATCGTCGTCGCGGTGGATCCGGGCGCTTCGTCGCGTCCTTCGCTGCGCTTCGCGGTTCAGGAGGCGCGGCGCACGAGACAGTCGATCGTGGCCGTCAGCGCATGGTCACCCCGACACGGCAATGGTGCCGAGGACCCGGGCGGCGTCGAGCGGACCCGTCGGTTGCGCATGCTGGAGGAACAGGTGGAGGACGCTCTCGCCGAGGCGCCGGACGTGGACGTCGTCCGGCGACTCGTTGCGGGTCCGCCGGCGCGGCGCATCGTGGAATCCGCCGAGGCCGCGTCATTGCTCGTCATCGGAGCGGGACACCGGCGCGCGAGGGCCGGAACAGTGACCGAGCAGGTCGTCCGCGCGTCCCGCACGCCTGTCGCGGTCGTCCGGTGAATCGGTCGTCGACCGGGCTGACGGGCTCTGCCGCCGTCCGGATCCGCGGGCTCGAGAAACGCTACGGGCGTGTCCGAGCAGTCGATGGCCTCGACCTGGACGTCGCCGCGGGGGAGGTGCACGGGTTCCTCGGGCCGAACGGCGCGGGCAAGACCAGCACCATGCGGATCCTCCTCGGTCTCAGTAAGGCGACGCGCGGGGACGTCCGAGTGCTCGGTGGCGATCCGTGGAGCGACGCGGTGTCGCTCCACCGCCGGATGGCGGCCGTTTCCGGGGACGCGGCTCTGTGGCCCGGGCTGACCGGGGGCGAAACGATCGACCTCCTGACTTCGTTGCGCGGCGGCGCGGTGCGATCCCGTCCCGTCCGAGCGAAGCGGGCCGCGCTGCTCGAGGATTTCGCACTCGACCCCACGAAACGCGTCCGTGCGTACTCGCGAGGCAACCGCCAGAAGGTTCTCCTCGTCGCCGCACTGCTCCTCCCGGCGGAGCTCTACCTGTTCGACGAGCCGACGACGGGACTCGACCCCCTGATGCAGGAGGTGTTCGCGCGACACGTCCGAGCGTCGCACGACGTTGGAGCGACCGTGCTCCTGTCGTCCCAGGTCCTGAGCGAAGCACAGGCGCTCTGCACGACCGTTTCGATCGTCCGCGCCGGTCGGGTGGTCGAGACGGGCTCGATGGCGGAGCTGCGACGGCGCACGCGGACCACTGTCTCCTTCGACGCCGCAGGATCGATCCGTGAGGTGCGCGCCGCCCTGCCCGAAGCGCGCGATCTCTCCGTGACGGGCGCCCGGTTCTCCTGCAGCGTCGCGGAGTCGGACGTCGTGGCCGCTCTCCCCCGGCTCGCGGCACTCGACGTCACCGGTCTCGTCATCGCTCCGCCGTCCCTGGAGGAGTTGTTCCTGCACCAGTACGAGACCGAGTCGGTCTCGGCGGCAACCGCATGGAGCACGTCATGATCCTGCTGCTGGTCCGGTCACGCCTCCGGGCAGACCTGTGGCAGCTCGTCGGCTGGGTCCTGGGGCTCGCGGTCACGACGTCGCTGGTCACCGTCCAGGTCGCCGCGACGTTCCCCACCGGAGCCGCTCGTGCGGCCACGCTCCGCGTACTCCTCGCCACGCCCGTCGTCCTGGTGTTCAGAGGGACACCTGACGGCGCCTCTGCTGGGGCGTTCTTGACCGCCCTCAGCCTGTCGTTCGTCGCTTTCCTGGTCGGGATGATGAACGTCTTCCTCGTCACCCGGCACAGTCGCGCGGCCGAGCAGAGTGGTCTCGGGGACACTCTGAGCTCCACCGCGACGGCCCGGACCGGACCAGTCGTGAGTGTGCTGTTGTTCGTGGTGGCCTGGAACGCCATCGCCGGTGTCGCGGTTGCATCGGGCACCGCCCTCACAGCGGAGCCTCCGGGCGGATCGATGCTGTTCGGTGCAGCGTGCGCGGGCACCGGGGTGGGTACGGCCGGAGTCGTCCTGCTCCTCGCACAGTTCTTCCCGTCTGGACGCGCCACCAACGCCACGGGAGCCATCGTCCTGGTGGCGTGGTACTTCATCCGGGGCATCGGGGATGCAACCGGCACCGCAGACATGCGCACGCTGGTCCTGCGACCGTCGTGGGTCAGCTGGGCGAGTCCGATCGGTTGGGCGCAGGCGACCCGGCCGTTCGGCGAGCAGTCGCTCTGGCCCCTCGTCCTCGGACCCACGCTCTTCGTCGCGGCCGGCGTGGGTGCCGTCGTCACGGCGGGCCGTCGAGATGTCGGGTCGGCGACCATCGGCCACCGACCGGGACGAGCGGATGCCCGCCTGTGGCTGCGGGGAGCGTTCGGCCTGGCTGTCCGCCTCGACCGGGCGGTCCTGGTCACGTGGACGATCGCGATCCTCGCCTTCAGTGCGCTCGTCGGTTCACTGTCGGGTGTGGTCACCGACCAGCGCACTTCCGAATCTCCGGCGGTCACGAGGACGATCACGGCCATGGGCGGCGGAGCGCAGTACGTGTCGGAGTCGTTCGTCCGACTGGGTGCAGAGACCATCGGAGTCCTGGTCTCGGCCATGTGCGTGCAGGGAGCGCTCCGACTGCGGCGGGAGGAGGCCAGCGCGCGAGCAGATCTCCTGATCGTCAGCGGTGCCAGCCGCACGGCGTGGTTCTTCGCGTTCGCTGCACTCCCCGGCGCGGTCGCTGCTGTGGTGCTTTTGCTGTCCGGACTGGTCGCGGCCGTCGCCGCGGGGGAGGTCGGCGGCACGTCGGCGCCTTGGGCGACAGCGCCGCTCGGCCAACTGCCGGCGGTGCTCGTCATGCTCGCCGTGTCCGCGTTCGTCGTCGCGATCGTGCCGCGCACGAGCGTGGCGCTCGCCTGGTCGCTCTACGCTGCCGCGGCCTTCGTCGGCGAGTACGGCAGCATCGCCGGCTTGCCGGAATCGCTGCGCCGACTGAGCCCGTTCGAGCACGTCGTGGATCCCTTTCACACGGGGCCGAGCGTGGCCGCTGCCGTCGCGATCACGGCCGGCGCGCTCGTCGTCGGGATCTCGGCGCTCGCTATGCGGTTCAGGGACACGGGGTCAGACCATTGACGAGCACGCCGAGCGCAAGGAAGCGGACGACCGAGGAACGAGAAAGGAACCGACGATGCTGAAGCAGGTGCGTTGGAGCGTCGCGATCGACGAGACCGCGGCGGGCTGGAACACGCTCCAGTGGATCGCGCACAACGTCGCGGATGGTGACGTAGTACGGCTGGTGACCATCCACGAGCGGTTCGGTGAGGCAGCGGAGCGTTCAACGGGTCGGCTGACGATCGCACGGCATCTGCTCACCGAGCGGCATCCCGATCTCAGGATCGAGCAGGAAGTCATGAACGGCCCGACACTGGGTCGACTCGTTGGGGAGACCGGCGAATCGGACATCCTGGTGATCGGCGGACGCCGCAGCGACCGGGTCTGGGCGTCCGTCACCGGTCGTGTCGCGGAACGAGTCATGGCCGGGGTGAAAGGCCCGGTGGTGGTCGTACCCGAACGGTGGCAGCCCACTCCCGCTCCTTCCGTCGTGGTCGGTGTCGAAGCCCAGACGGCCACGAGCGCACTCGAGTTCGCCTCGGAGAGAGTTGGGCAACGCGGCGGCGACCTCGTCCTCGTCCGAGCCTGGGAACCACCGACGAGCGTGTCGCCGATCGGTCGGGTGTACCTCGCGCGGGACGCGCCACGCTGGGAGCACGAGGGACAACTCGAACTGGACGCTGCCATCCGCAGGGTGAGCCGAGAACTCCCTGACCTGCGCGTGCGCGCGGAGCTCCGTCAGGGGCGCCCGGCAGCAGTCCTGCAGCGCAGCGGAGAAGCCGCGGCACTCATCGTCATCGGACGACGCCACCGGTCGGCCGTCGCCGGCAGTCTCTTCGGGTCCGTAGGAGAACACCTCGTGCACGACGGCCGCGTCCCCGTGTGCGTGGTGCCCCAGCAGCTCGATAGGCCCTCCGCGGACCTGTGACACCGGCGACACCGCCCACGAACGGCCAGTCTCCGCGCATACCTCCCCTGTACCGATCAACGGTTCAAGGATGGAGACGACATGTTGCAGGCAGGTACGCTCGTGGTAGCTCTTCAGGATCACGGCGGTGTGAGCCGGTCGTTCGTCCGTAGCGGCGAGCAGGGCGTGGTCACGCAGGGCGGGTGGTGGCCGGTGCAGGTGCGGTGGCAAGGGCGGTCCTACAGTCAGCCTGCCTACGTCGACGAGATCGCCTGACAGGCAGCGCGGCGTCGTCACTGCGCTGAGGATGCGCGGGTCCCGAGCGCCCGCTCCCACACGCGGCGGGTACGGCGCGCGGTCGGGGTGTCCTCGCCCAGTCCGTCGCAGAACGCGCGGACCCAGCTCAAGGCGTCCTGCCGAGGCACTCGGAACTCGTTGCCCACGTAGTAGGCGGAGTCCGGCAGCGGCACGACGTTGATGATGTAGTACAGCGACCGGCGCGGCACACCGATCTCATCCGCGATCCAGCCCAGGCCGACGGAGGAACGGTCGGGGTGGCGGTGGCGGGGGAACGGTCGGCGGCGGGTGGTGCGACGCTCTTCCACGAACTGGCGGGCATCGTCGATGGGGATCTGGATCGAGTTGCCGATGCGGCGGGCAGAGTCGGGGAGGGCACCCTCGGAGCTGAGCACCCACACGCGTCGCTGGGTCACGTTCAGCTGCGCGGCGATCCACGCGAGGTCCACGGTCTCGACGTCGTCCGGGAAGGGTTCGATGCCGTACCCGTAGAACCGGCGCTTGTCGGATCGGCGTTCCTCGATGAACGGCTCGGCGCTGGTGAGGGGGATGCGCAGTTTCCCGGTTTCGTCCCGGTAGGTGCCGGCGGGCAGTTTGCCCTTCGAGGACCAGGCGTAGGCGCTCCCCATCGCGACACCGACGGCGCCGGCGAGCTCGCGGAGGGTCATGGTCTCGGTCACCGGGACGTTCTTCGTGCTGGTGGTCATCTGGGGCTCCTGGTGTTAAGGGCCGACCTGTTGACGACCTCATCCACGTGTATGCGGCGAAACCAGGACGAGCTGTGGGTGCCGGTCGTCGTCAGTCGGTCAGCGGGGCCGGCTTCCCCGCCGACTTCACGTCCGGAAGTCGGAGCTATCCGCAGGGGCATGCCGATCGGCGGGGGTCCAGGGCACTAGTCTCGTCCCTTCCGGCCGGAGGGTAAGAGCTATGGATAGGGATCTATATGTATGGGGGAGGTGGGAGGGGAGATGTATCCCTCTTCTTCTTCAGATCTATATCTGTGTTCAAGAAGTTAAGAAGAAGAAAGAAGGCCCTACTTCCGCAGCAGGCTGCGGAACTGGCTGACTTGCCAGACCGCTCAACCCGTTGAGCGTCAGCCGTGATCTTCGCAAGCCAGGGGCTGGATCAACTCGGGTTCCGCCGCATCGTGTTGAGCATGGCCAGCACGACCCACTTCTCTCGGTTCACCTCAGGACTCTCGCGCTGCCCGGGAGCCGAGCTGGAAACCGAACCCATGGACCTCACGACCGCGGTTGGAATCCCGGTGACCACGATGATCATCAGCTGCGGCAGAGACTGCGCGGTCGTGGACGATGCGACGACCGCATTGCAGTGGATGTTCCCGGGCGCGACCACTCGGGCAGACTTCGCCTCCCGGACTGCCGAGGCCGCTCAGGCCGCGGAGCGAGCGCACTACGAGCGGGTCCGGCGGTGCGTCGTTGCCCACAGGATGTCCGCTTCGCAGCACCGGCTCTACGCAGCACCGAAGGACACCCTCTTCGACGGGCCGCTTCCGTTGCGGTGGCTCGGAGTCCCGCCGCTGTACCTGACGGGAACGCAGCTCGGCGAGCGACCGCTCCCGAGCGGTCTCACCGAGCGGGTGTGCGGAGCGCCCGATGCGTGCTTGCGGCTGCTCGCTGACGCAGGCGTCATCGAGTTGTGGTGAGTCGACGTGGGTTGCCCTGGTCCGCGCATGGGTGCTCCGAGGACGACGTCCGTCAAGGACGGGGATCCGGAACGGAGAAGACACGTTGACCGAGGTACACCCCGAAACGACGATCGAGCACTGGGGTGGTGTCCTCGTCACGTTGGACGGCGCGTCGGGCACTGAATGGCGCGAGTTGCCGTGGTCCCTCCTGCGCGAGGCGCTCCGTGCGCACTCGCTCGGTCCGGGCGGGGAACTGCTCGTCATCGAGTGCCGCGACACCGACGCCGAAGACGCCGCGGTCCGCGGGCGTGCGCAGGTGCTCTCCCTCGGTGCCGGGTACGGCGTCATCGTGGAACTCCGGGACGACACCAAGGACGTGTCGTTGTACGAGCGCATCGCACTGCGCGACGAGCCTCGGGATGTCCTCCGACTGACGCTCTCTCCGACCTGGACCGCCGTCGTGCGCCAGGCCGAGATCCTCTCGCCGTGGCAAGCTGCCTCTGTCCTCGGGTGGATGATGCCCTGCGACGTTCCCCTGCTCGACGACTACTGGACGTCAGAGCAGGCTCTCGACTTCTGGCAGGACGTCCGAGCGGGCCGTCGCCGCCCACCGGTGTGATGCCGGACGACATCGTCTCGTCGCCAGTTCGTGGCACGTTTCTTGGCACGAATCTGTACGCATCGCCGTTCATCTCCGTTGATGTCGGTTCCATTCGGAAGCCCGCACCGGCGCGGATCTCGGGCCAGATGCCAGCCACGACGGGCAGGCCGTTCGACGGCACATTTCCCTGACACGGAAGAGGTCACTGGTTCGATCCCAGTATCGCCCACCACATGGAAACCCCCGCTTCGGCGGGGGTTTTCGCGTTTCCCGCAGCGCAACCGGTGGATCCCCTGAACGGCGGAGGGCTGCACCGATCTGCGTGCCGTCACCGGGCGTGCACCGCGATGCGCCCGCGGTCTCCCACGACCGCGTGTTCGACCACGAGTCGAACGGTCTCGTCCACGGACTGCGACGCCGTGTCGATCCACCAACCCCGGTCCCGGAACCCGTCCAGCATCGAGCGGTCGAGCGCCTCGTGCCCGTCGAACTCGAAGCGGTCCGCCGCTGGCCGCGCGGCGTTCCGGGCTCTGCAGGCCGCTCCGCCGGGTGCCAGGACCACGACGGAGATCGGGGCCCGCGGCAGCACGCCGAGGAGGTGGTCGAGGTGGTGCGCGTCGGGCAGGACGCAGTCGACGACCGTGTCGAAGCCTGCGGTCACGAAGTTCGTGGTCAGCGCGCCGACGTTCCGGTGGCACGACGCCACCTGCCGTGCGGCCTCGTCCGCGGGGTGTCCCAGCGGCCACACCGCGCCGGACCTGACCATCCGGCTGACGTCGTCCGCGGCGACACGGGCCGCGCGAGGCAGCGCAGCGGCGAGGCGCGCACTGACGGTCGCTTGCCCGCCCCGGGCATGCCGGTGATGATCCAGGTCCGCCCACCACGCTCGACTGCCATGCGCCGAGTCTGCCGTGCCGTGACGTCCTCCGCGCGGACGTCGTTCGTGCTCGTCCGTCAGCCGACGCGTCGAGCGGCAGCGGAGCCGACCGTCCCGGAAACCTCTGTCCCGTCCCCGTCCGGCCACCACGCGGACACCCGCTGCTCGTCCGAGTCAGCGGGTGTCCCTTCGAACGCGGCGACGACCGCCTTCGCCTGACGCTCCGTCGGGACGACCGCAGCCACCAGGGACCCGGAGACGGAGAACCTCCGGACATCCGGATGCGCTGCGGCGACTCGAGCCGCCGTCTCGACGGTCGTCTCCGACACCGGTGACGAGCCGGTGACCGACACGTACGTCGTCCACGTCTTCGCTGTCCCGACGTACACCGACGACGGGTCGACGCCGTCCAGGTGCGCGCGCAGCCAGGCTGCTGCAACGGGAAGGGACGAAGGCGTCCGCACGCGGACGGTCGTGGAAGCCTTCTGATGTGCGACCGTCACGTTCGGGAGCGCGGCCGCCGCGGTCACCAACCGGAAGCCCCGTTCGTCCACCGTCAGCGGCGCCGCGGACGGCGCTGGTGTCGCACCGGACGGATTCGCCAGGTCGAGCTCCCACGCGGCGAGGTCGTGCCCGGCGGGCGCCGTGACGGTCGCCGTCGATGGTCCGAGCGCCGCCCGCACCGAGCGGACCTGCTCGAGGCTGAACCCGGCACGGACGCGAACGGTGAAGTCCGCCGACCACGCGGCCGTCTCGAGGTGCTCCCGGGACACGCAGTGCGAGTCATCCGGCTGCCAGTACCGCGCGGTGACCGCCACCACCCCCGGCAACGCTTCGCCGTCGGCGCGTACTCCGCGGTGACCGACGGACCCGGCTCGAGCGGTGAGCACCACGAACCGGCACCGCAGCCGGTGAGCGCGGTCGCGGCCGCAGCCCCCACGACTGCAGCCGCGACCCACCGGATTCCCCTCACCACCCCACTGTGCCGAGGACCGCATGCCGACACGTCAGCCCAGAGGACGAACTGTGTCCTGCGACGTAGCCGGGTGGTCGGTCGGCGGCCATCGGCACGGTGGATCGATGGACCTGGGCCGACTCTTCCGGCGGGGGAACCACGACCCTGCACCAGTCGACGACGCGACCGACCGGCTCCGAGCAGCGCTCGCCCGGCTCGTCGCCCGCATCCCTGGTGACACGATGCTGCACCCGCCGGCGACCGGAGCCGCACTTGCACACGCGGAGACGCACCTCGGCAGGGAGCTGCCTGACCGGTCGATCGGGCGGCGCCGGCTCCGACGGACACCGCCGGACGGGAGCCTGGCTCCGGGTCAGACCGGCCGGTAGATCGCGATCGGGGGAGCCGTCGGGTCGCCGTCGTCGTGCGCGTCGCCGGTGGCGAGCCAGACCCGGTCCTCGTGCTCGATCGTCGTCGGCAGGTCGCCGTGCACGAGGATGCGGATCGCGGGGGCGTCGCCGTCGATCAGGTCGACGCCGTGGGCCTCGGTGCCGCCGGGGTTGTCGTGCACGTAGCTCATGGACCCAGTGAACCCGTCGGGGGCTGGGAACACCGCACCCTGGCTGCCCGGTCCCTCGCAGCGTTCGGGTCACCGCGATGGACCGGGCAGCGGGGCGGGTGACCCCGGTGTCCGAGGGCGGCCGTCCTCGGCACCGAGGAGTCATCCGGAGACCGTCGGGTACCGGATTGGTCCGACGTGCCGCAGCGAGCGACGCGCCCGGTGGAGCAGGCGATCCGCGAACCGGGCCGATGTCGGGGTAGAGTATCCGAGTACGCGGATGTGGCGCAGTGGTAGCGCATCACCTTGCCAAGGTGAGGGTCGCGAGTTCGAATCTCGTCATCCGCTCGGAACACGCGAAGCAGCACGGTCAGCATCGCGACACGGAGGCCCCGGTCAGTCGACCGGGGCCTCCGTCGTGTGGCAGCGGGAACGGGTCAGCGGGTACGGGTCAGCGGGGAGCGGTCATCCGGCGCCGCCGAAGCGCTCGGCCCGCACGTCGGACACGTCGTGCCCGAGCTCCCCGAGCCACCGCAGCACCTGCTCGACGAACGGCGTCGACCCGCACACGTAGACCAGCGCGCCGACCTCGGGCGGGAACACCGCACGCTCGAGCCCGTCGCGGGTCAGGCGGCCGACCGGCATCCCCGACCCCTCGGGCGCACGGCGGCTGTAGACGTGCGTGACCTCGAGGGGCGCGGGGGAGCGCAGCGCCGCGTCGAGCTCCTCGACGAAGAAGTCGTCCTCGGGCGTGCGCGTCGCGGCGAGGAGCCGGAAGGGCACCGGGTCGTCGGCGTCTGCGTGCGCGGTGACCATCGGGAGCAGGGGCACGATCCCCGATCCACCGGCGATCAGTTGGACGGGCCGGTCGGAGCGCCCTGGACGCCAGACGAACCAGCCGCCGAGCGGACCGTGCACGTCGAGTCCGTCGCCGACCTCGATCGCGTCGACGAGGAACGGTGAGACCTCGCCGCCCTCGACGCGGTCGACGGCCAGGACCACCCGCGTGCCCTCGCCGGCGGAGGCGATCGAGTACGAGCGGGAGGCCTGGTAGCCGTCCTCGGCGGTCAGGCGCAGGTCGAGGTGCTGGCCGGGGTCGTTGCCGGGCCAGGTCGGCACGTCGAGGACGATGCGGCGCGCGTTCGGCGTCTCCTGCGCGACGGCGGCGACCGTCGCCGGGTGCCAGGCCGGCCGCCTGCGGGACGCGGCGGACGGGGCGGGGGTGGGGCGTGCCTCCAGGCCGTCGACCGGTGAGGACCCGCTCACCAGTACCGCTCTTCCTTCCAGGGGTCGCCGTGCATGTTGTAGCCGGCGTTCTCCCAGAAGCCGGGCTCGTCGTCGGACTGCATGACGATCCCGCGGACCCACTTCGCGCTCTTCCAGAAGTACAGGTGCGGGACGAGCAGCCGCGCGGGCCCGCCGTGCTCCGGCTCGAGCGGCTCGCCGTCCGCCTCGAACGCGATCCAGGACTGCCCGTCGAGCAGTTCGTCGAGCGGCACGTTCGTCGTGTAGCCGCCGAAGCTGTGCACCATGCAGTACTCGAGCGAGGTCTCGACGTCGGCGAAGAACCGGTCGAGCGGGACGCCGCGCCACGGCATGTCGAGCTTCGTCCAGTGCGTCACGCAGTGGATGTCGACGGTGACGTCCTCGACGCCGAGCGCCTGCGCCTCGTCCCACGTCCACGTGTGCAGCCCGGTCTCGGTCCGGATCGAGAAGCTCCAGTCGGCCGGCTCGATGTCCGGCGTCGCCCCGGCGGACAGCACGGGCCAGTCCCGTACGAGGGTCTGCCCCGGCGGGATCCGGGGGTCGTCGCGGTCGTCCCGGCGTCCGCCGAAGCCGCGGGTGAACGTCGCCATGGGTGCTCCTTCGAAGGGTGGTCGTGACCGATCATGCCGTGTCCGCACGCGTGGTGTGTGTCCGGCAGGTGACAGCGCGGTCCGCGGCCCAGCTGGCAGGTCGCCGTGCGTCCGCCGGAGCGCCGCGGTCCGGCCGTACCCTCGGCACATGAGCGGGCACACGGGGCGGGCGGACGATGCGCACGCGGACGCCGCGGCGCCGGCCGACCGCGTCCTGCTCGCGGGTGCCGCCGACGACCTGCCCGAGATCCGCCTGCTGCTCGACGCCCTGCCCGACACCGCGTACGGCCAGGTCGTCGTCGAGGTGGCCTTCGCCGAGCAGGTCCGCATCCTGCCGGCACCGCCCCGGCTGAGCGTCACCTGGCTCGTCCGGTGCGAGCGCCCGTCGCTCCTGCCGTTGCTCGTCTTCGCCGACCACGGGGAACTCCTCGCCGAGGCCGTCACCGCGTGGGCGTCCGAGTGGGGCGTCTCGGGCGCCGAACCCCGCACCGCCGTCTGGATCGGTTGCGCCGACAGCCCGTGGGTCGAGCGCGCGCGCTCGATCGTCCAGCTCGGACTCGCCGACGCGGGTCAGCAGGTCCAGGTCGAGTCCGGCAGCTGACGCCGGCCTGGAGGCACGTGGCGGTGTGGTCCGCCTGGGCGCCCATCCGCAAGACGCAACGTCGGCGGTTCCTCGCAGCGACATACCGCTGCGAGGAGCCGCCGACGTTGCGTTTCGCGGAACCGCTGGATCGTCGAGCAGCGGGGCGGGCGTCAGTGGGCGGCGTCGGCGTGCTCGGGGAACAGCACGTCGGGGGCGTCGACCCGGCGGTCCGTGACGGTCGTCGGGCTCTCGAGGTGCACGGCCCCGGACGGCAGGATCCCGGCGCCGCCGAAGCGCTCCATGACCCGCCACTGGGCGACGACGTCCTCGCCGGCGTGCTCTGTGGGCAGCACGGGCCAGAAGCCGAACCCGCCGACGGCCTCGAGCGCCGCGCGGTCGTACAGGACGCAGGCCCCGACCCAGGCGACCCGGTAGGGAACCCAGCCGCCGGGCTCCACGTCGAGGTCCGCGGCGACGTGCGTCGGGTTCGCGGCGTTGTGCAGCGAGAGCCGGTCGAACGCCGGGGTGCCGCGACGGACGACCTCGGGGACGACGGGGCCGTCCCACGGCTCGTACACGGCGGTCTCGTGCGGCCGTCGGTCGTCCAGGTAGGACAGCCCCTGCACGGCACTGCCGACGAACCCGCAGCCCAGGGAGCGGAGCGCGTCGAGCATCCGGCGGACCGAGCCCGGTTCGAGCCAGACGTCGTCGTCGAGGTACAGCACCGCGGGTGCGGTGGCGTGGTCGAGCAGGTGCTGCCGGTGCTCGGCCAGGCCGCGCCGTTCCGGGTGCGCGAGGAGCGTGACGGGGCGGCCCTGTGCCTCCAGGACGCGCAGCATGGCGGCGACCGACGGCGCGGTGGCGGCGTCCTGCCCCGCGGACTGGTCGCTGAGGACGAGGCGGAACGCGACGTCGGTCTGGGCGGCGAGCCCGGCGAGGGTCGTGGCGAGCTCGGCGGGGCGTCCGACCGTCGGGACGAGGACGTCCACCTCCGCGTCGAGCGGGGCGTCGTGCGACGGCCGGGCCCACGCCCCCGACCAACGGGCGGGGGTCACGGCGCCGGGGTGCACCGCGACGAGCCGCCCGGCGACGCCGAGCTCTGCACGGACGGCGGCCCGCTCGTCGTCCGTCACGCGGACGCGCGGGTCGAGGGTGACCGGTGCCGCTCCGGCGAGCGAGGCGACCTCGAGCCCGCGGAGCACCTCGTGCTGGTAGTAGACGTAGCGGACCCAGCGCTCCAGGACCTCGGCGTCCTCGGTGGCGGTGCCGACGGTGTGGCGGGCGCCGAGCCGGAGGAGGAACGGGTTCGAGTTGCGGCCGCCGCCGTGCACCTGCACCGCGAGGTCGAAGCGACCGTGCAGGCGTGCGACGAACGCCTCGAGGTCCGGGGCACCTTCACCGCCGTCACGGACGCCGGGGGCGACGGGCAGCTCCTCGAACGCGTGCACCGCGTCCGTCCTCCCGCGCAGCACGGCCGGTGCGAGCGGTGCACCGAGCAGCGTGATGCGGGCCTCGGGGTAGGCGGCGGCGAGGGCCTCGAGCGCGGGGACCGCGAACATCAGGTCGCCCAGTCCACCGCCGCGGAGCACCGCGATCTCCCGGACGTCGTCGAAGCGTTCTCCACCGTTGCCGATCAGTTCCACCCGACCCGTCTACCGGAGGACTCCCGGGAACACGGTCGGGCACCGGCTGGGCGGCGCTGAGCACTGCGCGCCGTTGCGCTTCGCGGATGGCCTGGAGCGAACCCGGACCGCCGCCCAGCAGCAGCCGGGCAGCGTGGTGCCTCCCGCCCGCGCATCCGAAGGACACCATGACCCTCGCCGCTCCGTCCCCCGCTTCGACCGACGCCGCCGCCGCCGCTCCTGCTGCTCCCTCCGCTGCGGACGCCGATGCGACTTCCGCTGCGGACGCCGCGATCGTCGTCACCGACCCCGTCTCCGGTTCGGTCGCCAGCACCACCCGGCGGTCGACCCCGGACGAGGTCCGCGACGCCGTCGCCCGCGCCCGTGCCGCCGCGCCCGGCTGGGCCCGGACTGCGCCGGCCGAGCGGGGCGCCGCACTCCACCGCGCGGCCGCGGTCCTCCGTGAGCACGCGCAGGAGCTCGCCGACCTGAACACCCGGGAGACCGGCAAGGTCCCCGGCGACGCGCTCGGCGGGGTCGAGGCCGGCATCGGCACGCTCGTGCAGTACGCCGAGCTCGGACCGGTCCACCGCGGCGAGGCCCTCCGCGGGCAGTTCGGCGCCGCCGACTGGTCCGTGCCGCACCCCCGGGGCGTCGTCCTCGCGCTGACGCCCTGGAACGACCCGGTCGCCGTGGCGTGCGGGATCCTCGGCGCCGCGGTCGTCACCGGCAACACGGTCGTGCACAAGGGCAGCGAGCGGTGCCCGGCGACCATCGCGCGGCTCAACGAGCTCCTGGCGGAGGCGCTGCCGGACGGCGTGCTCGTCGGCGTCGACGGCGACGCGGCCACCGGTGAGCTGCTCCTCGAGCAGGACGGCATCGACGTCTACGCCCACGTCGGCTCGACCGCGACCGGGGACCGCCTGACGGCCGCCGCCGCGACGACCCGCGCACACGTCATCCGCGAGAACGGCGGCAACGACGCCGTGGTGGTCGACGGTGACGTCGACCCGGTCTGGGCGGCCGCGCAGGTCGCCCTCGGCGCCTTCGCCAACACCGGGCAGATCTGCACGAGCGTCGAGCGGGTCTACGTGCACCGCGCCGTCGCCGAGCCGTTCGTCGCCGCGCTCGTCGCCGAGGCCGAGCGCCGCACGGCGGCACCGGCCGCCGAGTTCGGGCCGCTCGTCGACGACCGGCTGCGCGCCACCGTGCAGGAGCACGTCGACGACGCGGTCGCCCACGGCGCCGTCGTGCGGACCGGCGGGGTCACCCCGGACGGTGCGGGCACGTTCTACCCGGCGACGGTCCTGACCGACTGCACCGACGAGATGCTCGCGATGACCGAGGAGACCTTCGGCCCGATCGCCCCGGTCCGCGTCGTCGAGGACTTCGACGAGGGCCTCCGGCTGGCGGCGGCCGACCGCTACGGACTCGCGGCCACCGTCCTCACCGCGGACACCGGGCACGCCCTGCGCGCCGCGGCGGAGCTGCCGGTCGGGACCGTCAAGGTCAACGCGGTCTTCGGCGGTGCTCCCGGCGGCAGCGCCGAACCGCGCGGCGCCTCCGGTGCCGGGTTCGGGTACGGACCGCACCTGCTCGACGAGATGACGACCACCACGGTGGTGCACCTCGAACCGGCCCCGGCGCGCGTGACGTGGGCCGACGCGACGGTCGACGCCGACGCCGAAGCCACCGCCGGCGCGACGGCAGACGCCGGCGCCGACACCGACGGTGGTGCCCGGTGACCGCCGACGTCCGCCTCGTCCGCGACCTCGTCGCCACCGTCGACGACCGCGAACCCCTCGTCGTCGTGATCGGCGACTGCATCCTCGACCGCTGGACCGTCGGCGAGGCCGAACGGGTCTCCCGCGAGGCCCCGGCGCCCGTCGTCCGCGTCACCGGCACCGTCGCCGTCCCCGGCGGCGCCGCGAACACCGCCGTGAACGCCCGCGCCCTCGGCGCCCGCGTCCGCATGGTCGGGCTGGTCGGCGACGACGAGTCCGGCCGGGTCCTGCGTGACCGGCTGACCGCGGCCGGCGTCGACACGTCCTTCCTCGTGGAGGTCCCCGGCGGCACCACGACCACGAAGTCGCGCGTCGTCGGCGGCGACCGCGTGGTGGTCCGCGTCGACGAGATCGCCGAGACCCCCGACGCCGCGACCGGGCAGCGTCTCGCCGACGCCGTCCGGCGGGCCGTCCGGTGCGCCGACGCCGCCGTGGTGTGCGACTACGACCTCGGCGTACGGGCCGAGGACGTCGTCCCCGTGCTCGACGCTGACCGCCCCGCGGCCGTCGTCGTGGACGCGCACGACCTCCGCCGCTGGGCCGGCCTGCACCCCGACCTCGTCACGCCGAACGCCGGCGAGACCGCCGCCCTGCTCGGCCACGACCTCGGCACCGGGTCTGCCCGCGTGCAGACCGTCGTCGACGCCCGCGCCGAGGTGCTCGCCCGTTCGGGCGCCCGCGCCGCCGTCGTCACGCTCGACAAGGACGGCACGGTGCTGCTCGAGCCCGGTTCCGACCAGGGCTTCCGGACGCGTGCGACCCCCGCGTCCGAGCAGCAGGCGTCCGGCGCCGGCGACACCTTCTGCGCGGCGGCGACCGTCGCGCTGGCGGTGCGCGCCCCCGCGCGCGACGCCGTGACGGTCGCGCAGGCCGCCGCGGACGTCGTCGTCCGCGAGGCCGGCACGTCGGTCTGCTCCGCCGCCGCGCTGCTCGAGTCGGTGACGGCTCCCGCGGCCACCGTGGTGGACCACGACGACCTCGCGACCGCCGTCGAGGCCGCCCGGGCCGCCGGTCGCCGCGTCGTCTTCACGAACGGTTGCTTCGACGTCGTGCACCGCGGACACACGACGTACCTGCGCCAGGCGCGTGAGCTCGGCGACTTGCTCGTCGTCGCGCTCAACGACGACGACTCGGTCCGCCGGCTGAAGGGCCCGGAGCGGCCGATCAACCCGGCCGAGGACCGCGCCGGCGTGCTCGCGGCGCTGGCGTGCGTCGACCTCGTGACGGTGTTCGCCACGGACACTCCGATCCCGCTCATTGAACGGCTCCGCCCCGAGGTCTACGTCAAGGGCGGCGACTACTCGCCCGAGATGCTCGAGGAGACCGGGGTGGTCCGCGCCTACGGCGGCGAGGTCGTCATGGTCGACTACGTGCCCGAGCACTCCACGACGGCGGTCGTCCGTCGCATCCGCGAGGCGGCGGCGGGGCACGACGCCACCCCGACGACCGCAGCGCCCACCGCCCCCGTCGAGCCCGACCCGGCGCCGTGACCCCCGCCCGTTGGTCGGGGGCGTGGGCCCGGCCGTCGCACGACGCCCCGCTCGACGCGGAGGTGGACGTCCTCGTCCCGACGGTCGGACGCCCCGCCGAGCTCGCCACGACCCTCGCCGGGCTCGCCGCCCAGACCGACGTCGCGTTCCGCCTCGTCCTCAGCGACCAGTCCGCGGGGCAGGACGCCGCCACCGCGCCGTCGGTCGCCGCCATGCTGCGCGTCCTGGAGGCACAGGGCCGCCCCGTCACGCTCCTCGCGCACCCGGAACGGCGCGGCCTGGCCGAGCACCGGCAGCACCTGCTCGACCACGCCACCGCACCCGCGGTGCTGTACCTCGACGACGACGTCTGGCTCGAACCGGGCTCGGTCCGCCGGATGCTCGACGCGCTCCGCTCCCTGGGCTGCGGGTTCGTCGGCAGTGCCGTGCAGGGGCTGTCCTACCTGGACGACCGACGGCCGCACGAGACCGCCGTGTACGAGCCGTGGGACGGCCCCGTCGTCCCCGAGGTCGTCCGTCGCGGCACCCCGGCGTTCGACCGGCTCTCGCTGCACAACGCCGCGAACCCGACGCACGTCGCCGCGGACCTCGACGTGGAGCCCGGCGGCTGGGTTCCCTACCGGGTCGCCTGGGTCGGGGCCTGCGTCCTGTACGACCGCGCGGCGCTCGAGGCCGTCGGCGGGTTCGGCTTCTGGCCCGTGCTGCCCACAGAGCACGCCGGCGAGGACGTCGTCGCCCAGTGGCGGGTCATGGAGCGCTTCGGCGGCGCCGGGATCCTGCCGTCCGGGGCCGTGCACCTCGAGAGCCCGACGACCGTCACGGACCGCCGGGTCGACGCCCCCGACGTGCTGTTCCCCGAGCACGCCGACGCCGCCCACTGACGCCCGCCCCGCTGCTCGACGATCCAGCGGTTCCGCGAAACGCAACGTCGGCGGCTCCTCGCAGCGGTATGTCGCGTCGCTGCGAGGAACCGCCGACGTTGCGTCTTGCGGATGGGCGCCCAGGCGGACCACACCGCCACGTGCCTCCAGGCCGGCGTCAGCTGCCGGACTCGACCTGGACCTGCTGACCCGCGTCGGCGAGTCCGAGCTGGACGATCGAGCGCGCGCGCTCGACCCACGGGCTGTCGGCGCAACCGATCCAGACGGCGGTGCGGGGTTCGGCGCCCGAGACGCCCCACTCGGACGCCCACGCGGTGACGGCCTCGGCGAGGAGTTCCCCGTGGTCGGCGAAGACGAGCAACGGCAGGAGCGACGGGCGCTCGCACCGGACGAGCCAGGTGACGCTCAGCCGGGGCGGTGCCGGCAGGATGCGGACCTGCTCGGCGAAGGCCACCTCGACGACGACCTGGCCGTACGCGGTGTCGGGCAGGGCGTCGAGCAGCAGGCGGATCTCGGGCAGGTCGTCGGCGGCACCCGCGAGCAGGACGCGGTCGGCCGGCGCCGCGGCGTCCGCGTGCGCATCGTCCGCCCGCCCCGTGTGCCCGCTCATGTGCCGAGGGTACGGCCGGACCGCGGCGCTCCGGCGGACGCACGGCGACCTGCCAGCGGGGCCGCGGACCGCGCCGTCACCTGCCGGACACACACCACGCGGCCGGACCCGGCCGGGCTTGGCG
>NZ_CP054593.1:2505603-2517917 GCF_013347165.1 Curtobacterium sp. Csp2 | reverse complement strand
GGCGGTTCCTCGCAGCGACATACCGCTGCGAGGAGCCGCCGACGTTGCGTTTCGCGGAACCGCTGGATCGTCGAGCAGCGGGGCGGGCGTCAGTGGGCGGCGTCGGCGTGCTCGGGGAACAGCACGTCGGGGGCGTCGACCCGGCGGTCCGTGACGGTCGTCGGGCTCTCGAGGTGCACGGCCCCGGACGGCAGGATCCCGGCGCCGCCGAAGCGCTCCATGACCCGCCACTGGGCGACGACGTCCTCGCCGGCGTGCTCTGTGGGCAGCACGGGCCAGAAGCCGAACCCGCCGACGGCCTCGAGCGCCGCGCGGTCGTACAGGACGCAGGCCCCGACCCAGGCGACCCGGTAGGGAACCCAGCCGCCGGGCTCCACGTCGAGGTCCGCGGCGACGTGCGTCGGGTTCGCGGCGTTGTGCAGCGAGAGCCGGTCGAACGCCGGGGTGCCGCGACGGACGACCTCGGGGACGACGGGGCCGTCCCACGGCTCGTACACGGCGGTCTCGTGCGGCCGTCGGTCGTCCAGGTAGGACAGCCCCTGCACGGCACTGCCGACGAACCCGCAGCCCAGGGAGCGGAGCGCGTCGAGCATCCGGCGGACCGAGCCCGGTTCGAGCCAGACGTCGTCGTCGAGGTACAGCACCGCGGGTGCGGTGGCGTGGTCGAGCAGGTGCTGCCGGTGCTCGGCCAGGCCGCGCCGTTCCGGGTGCGCGAGGAGCGTGACGGGGCGGCCCTGTGCCTCCAGGACGCGCAGCATGGCGGCGACCGACGGCGCGGTGGCGGCGTCCTGCCCCGCGGACTGGTCGCTGAGGACGAGGCGGAACGCGACGTCGGTCTGGGCGGCGAGCCCGGCGAGGGTCGTGGCGAGCTCGGCGGGGCGTCCGACCGTCGGGACGAGGACGTCCACCTCCGCGTCGAGCGGGGCGTCGTGCGACGGCCGGGCCCACGCCCCCGACCAACGGGCGGGGGTCACGGCGCCGGGTCGGGCTCGACGGGGGCGGTGGGCGCTGCGGTCGTCGGGGTGGCGTCGTGCCCCGCCGCCGCCTCGCGGATGCGACGGACGACCGCCGTCGTGGAGTGCTCGGGCACGTAGTCGACCATGACGACCTCGCCGCCGTAGGCGCGGACCACCCCGGTCTCCTCGAGCATCTCGGGCGAGTAGTCGCCGCCCTTGACGTAGACCTCGGGGCGGAGCCGTTCAATGAGCGGGATCGGAGTGTCCGTGGCGAACACCGTCACGAGGTCGACGCACGCCAGCGCCGCGAGCACGCCGGCGCGGTCCTCGGCCGGGTTGATCGGCCGCTCCGGGCCCTTCAGCCGGCGGACCGAGTCGTCGTCGTTGAGCGCGACGACGAGCAAGTCGCCGAGCTCACGCGCCTGGCGCAGGTACGTCGTGTGTCCGCGGTGCACGACGTCGAAGCAACCGTTCGTGAAGACGACGCGGCGACCGGCGGCCCGGGCGGCCTCGACGGCGGTCGCGAGGTCGTCGTGGTCCACCACGGTGGCCGCGGGAGCCGTCACCGACTCGAGCAGCGCGGCGGCGGAGCAGACCGACGTGCCGGCCTCGCGGACGACGACGTCCGCGGCGGCCTGCGCGACCGTCACGGCGTCGCGCGCGGGGGCGCGCACCGCCAGCGCGACGGTCGCCGCCGCGCAGAAGGTGTCGCCGGCGCCGGACGCCTGCTGCTCGGACGCGGGGGTCGCACGCGTCCGGAAGCCCTGGTCGGAACCGGGCTCGAGCAGCACCGTGCCGTCCTTGTCGAGCGTGACGACGGCGGCGCGGGCGCCCGAACGGGCGAGCACCTCGGCGCGGGCGTCGACGACGGTCTGCACGCGGGCAGACCCGGTGCCGAGGTCGTGGCCGAGCAGGGCGGCGGTCTCGCCGGCGTTCGGCGTGACGAGGTCGGGGTGCAGGCCGGCCCAGCGGCGGAGGTCGTGCGCGTCCACGACGACGGCCGCGGGGCGGTCAGCGTCGAGCACGGGGACGACGTCCTCGGCCCGTACGCCGAGGTCGTAGTCGCACACCACGGCGGCGTCGGCGCACCGGACGGCCCGCCGGACGGCGTCGGCGAGACGCTGCCCGGTCGCGGCGTCGGGGGTCTCGGCGATCTCGTCGACGCGGACCACCACGCGGTCGCCGCCGACGACGCGCGACTTCGTGGTCGTGGTGCCGCCGGGGACCTCCACGAGGAAGGACGTGTCGACGCCGGCCGCGGTCAGCCGGTCACGCAGGACCCGGCCGGACTCGTCGTCGCCGACCAGCCCGACCATGCGGACGCGGGCGCCGAGGGCGCGGGCGTTCACGGCGGTGTTCGCGGCGCCGCCGGGGACGGCGACGGTGCCGGTGACGCGGACGACGGGCGCCGGGGCCTCGCGGGAGACCCGTTCGGCCTCGCCGACGGTCCAGCGGTCGAGGATGCAGTCGCCGATCACGACGACGAGGGGTTCGCGGTCGTCGACGGTGGCGACGAGGTCGCGGACGAGGCGGACGTCGGCGGTCACCGGGCACCACCGTCGGTGTCGGCGCCGGCGTCTGCCGTCGCGCCGGCGGTGGCTTCGGCGTCGGCGTCGACCGTCGCGTCGGCCCACGTCACGCGCGCCGGGGCCGGTTCGAGGTGCACCACCGTGGTGGTCGTCATCTCGTCGAGCAGGTGCGGTCCGTACCCGAACCCGGCACCGGAGGCGCCGCGCGGTTCGGCGCTGCCGCCGGGAGCACCGCCGAAGACCGCGTTGACCTTGACGGTCCCGACCGGCAGCTCCGCCGCGGCGCGCAGGGCGTGCCCGGTGTCCGCGGTGAGGACGGTGGCCGCGAGTCCGTAGCGGTCGGCCGCCGCCAGCCGGAGGCCCTCGTCGAAGTCCTCGACGACGCGGACCGGGGCGATCGGGCCGAAGGTCTCCTCGGTCATCGCGAGCATCTCGTCGGTGCAGTCGGTCAGGACCGTCGCCGGGTAGAACGTGCCCGCACCGTCCGGGGTGACCCCGCCGGTCCGCACGACGGCGCCGTGGGCGACCGCGTCGTCGACGTGCTCCTGCACGGTGGCGCGCAGCCGGTCGTCGACGAGCGGCCCGAACTCGGCGGCCGGTGCCGCCGTGCGGCGCTCGGCCTCGGCGACGAGCGCGGCGACGAACGGCTCGGCGACGGCGCGGTGCACGTAGACCCGCTCGACGCTCGTGCAGATCTGCCCGGTGTTGGCGAAGGCGCCGAGGGCGACCTGCGCGGCCGCCCAGACCGGGTCGACGTCACCGTCGACCACCACGGCGTCGTTGCCGCCGTTCTCGCGGATGACGTGTGCGCGGGTCGTCGCGGCGGCGGCCGTCAGGCGGTCCCCGGTCGCGGTCGAGCCGACGTGGGCGTAGACGTCGATGCCGTCCTGCTCGAGGAGCAGCTCACCGGTGGCCGCGTCGCCGTCGACGCCGACGAGCACGCCGTCCGGCAGCGCCTCCGCCAGGAGCTCGTTGAGCCGCGCGATGGTCGCCGGGCACCGCTCGCTGCCCTTGTGCACGACCGTGTTGCCGGTGACGACCGCGGCGCCGAGGATCCCGCACGCCACGGCGACCGGGTCGTTCCAGGGCGTCAGCGCGAGGACGACGCCCCGGGGGTGCGGCACGGACCAGTCGGCGGCGCCGAACTGCCCGCGGAGGGCCTCGCCGCGGTGGACCGGTCCGAGCTCGGCGTACTGCACGAGCGTGCCGATGCCGGCCTCGACCCCGCCGAGCGCGTCGCCGGGGACCTTGCCGGTCTCCCGGGTGTTCAGGTCGGCGAGCTCCTGCGCGTGCTCACGGAGGACCGCGGCCGCGCGGTGGAGTGCGGCGCCCCGCTCGGCCGGCGCAGTCCGGGCCCAGCCGGGCGCGGCGGCACGGGCGCGGGCGACGGCGTCGCGGACCTCGTCCGGGGTCGACCGCCGGGTGGTGCTGGCGACCGAACCGGAGACGGGGTCGGTGACGACGATCGCGGCGTCCGCAGCGGAAGTCGCATCGGCGTCCGCAGCGGAGGGAGCAGCAGGAGCGGCGGCGGCGGCGTCGGTCGAAGCGGGGGACGGAGCGGCGAGGGTCATGGTGTCCTTCGGATGCGCGGGCGGGAGGCACCACGCTGCCCGGCTGCTGCTGGGCGGCGGTCCGGGTTCGCTCCAGGCCATCCGCGAAGCGCAACGGCGCGCAGTGCTCAGCGCCGCCCAGCCGGTGCCCGACCGTGTTCCCGGGAGTCCTCCGGTAGACGGGTCGGGTGGAACTGATCGGCAACGGTGGAGAACGCTTCGACGACGTCCGGGAGATCGCGGTGCTCCGCGGCGGTGGACTGGGCGACCTGATGTTCGCGGTCCCCGCGCTCGAGGCCCTCGCCGCCGCCTACCCCGAGGCCCGCATCACGCTGCTCGGTGCACCGCTCGCACCGGCCGTGCTGCGCGGGAGGACGGACGCGGTGCACGCGTTCGAGGAGCTGCCCGTCGCCCCCGGCGTCCGTGACGGCGGTGAAGGTGCCCCGGACCTCGAGGCGTTCGTCGCACGCCTGCACGGTCGCTTCGACCTCGCGGTGCAGGTGCACGGCGGCGGCCGCAACTCGAACCCGTTCCTCCTCCGGCTCGGCGCCCGCCACACCGTCGGCACCGCCACCGAGGACGCCGAGGTCCTGGAGCGCTGGGTCCGCTACGTCTACTACCAGCACGAGGTGCTCCGCGGGCTCGAGGTCGCCTCGCTCGCCGGAGCGGCACCGGTCACCCTCGACCCGCGCGTCCGCGTGACGGACGACGAGCGGGCCGCCGTCCGTGCAGAGCTCGGCGTCGCCGGGCGGCTCGTCGCGGTGCACCCCGGCGCCACGGACCCCCGCCGTCGCTGGAGCCCGGAGCGCTTCGCCGCCGTCGTCACCGCCCGGCTCGACGCGGGCGACGACGTCGTGCTCGTCGGGGACGCATCCGACGTCCCGGCGGCCCAGGCCATCCGCGGCGCGGTCCCCACCGCGCTGCACGACCACCTGCACGACCGCACGGGCACGCTGCCCCTGTCGCAGCTGCCCGCCGTGCTCGCCGCCGCCGACGTCATGGTCGGCGACGACTCCGGCCCGAGGCACCTCGCGGTCGCCGTGGGCACCCCGACCGTGGGCGTGTTCTGGTTCGGCAACGTGGTGAACGCCGGCCCGACGGACCGCGGTCGCCACCGCGTGCACCTGTCCTTCGTCACGCGGTGCCCGGTGTGCGGCATCGACGTCACACAGGTCGGATGGACCGCGGAGCGCTGCGCGCACGACCCGTCCTACGTCGACGAGGTGACGCCCGACGCCGTCCTCGCGGACGTCGCCGACCTGCTGGCCACGACCGCCCGCCCCGTCGCCGTCGGCCCCTGACACGCCGGGTACCCGGCCTGGAGGCACGCCCCATCCCCGCCGCGCAGGTCACCGAGTGCGGACGACACGCCGGCAGGGTGTCGGCCCGCGGGCCCTTCCCGTCGCTCGGCAGCACCGAGCGCCCCAGAAGTGGCACTCTCGCGGGGGAGCATCGCCCCCTCGTCCGTCGGCCCCTGAAACGGCGGCGCCAGCCTGGAGGCACGCCCCACCCCTGCCCCGCCGGTCACCGAGTGCGCACGACACCCCGTCGGCGTGTCGGCCCGCGGGCCCTTCCCGTCGCTCGGCTGCGCCGAGCGCCCCAGAAGTGGCACTCTCGCGCACGCGAGAGGCGCGGTACCCACGGGTACCGCGCCTCGTCCGCGCTCGACGGGCTACGGCCAGCTGGGCTCGGTCGCGGGCATGATCGACAGCTCGCGGATCTCGCACCCGGCCGGCTGCGACAGCGCGAACAGGATCGAGGCCGCGACGTACTCCGGCTCGATCAGCTGCGCGTCCGGCCCCGGCTTGTACTGCTCCGTCCGACCCTCGAAGAACGCGGTGCGCATGCCCGCCGGGATGATGTTCGTCACGCCGATGCGCCCGGCGGACTCGGCGGCCAGCGCCTGCGAGAACCCGCGGACGCCGAACTTCGACGCCGAGTAGGCGGTGCCGTCGCCGACCCCGCGGAGCGCGAGCGACGACGAGATCGTGACGACCCGGCCGTGCGTGGCCTCGAGCGCCGGGAGCGCCGCGCGCACGACGGCTGCGGTGCCGAGCAGGTTCACGCCGATGATCCGCTCCCAGTCGCCGGACGAGATGCTCCCGATCGGCGCGGGCTTGTCGATCCCGGCGGCCGTGACGACCGCGTCGAGTCCGCCGTGGCGCTCGACGGCCTCGCGGACCGCACGCTCGGTGGCCTCGGTGTCGGTGACGTCGACCGCGACTGCGTCGACGCCCTCGGCCACCGCGTCGACCCGCAGGTCGAGCACGATCGGGGTGCCGCCGGCCTCGGTGACGGCGGCGACGACCGCCGCGCCGAGACCCGAGGCGCCGCCGGTGACGAGGACGCGACCGATGGGGGTGGTGGGGACGGGCATGTGCTTCCTTCCGGAGGGCGTGGTGCGGCCCGTCGGCGGCGCCGACGGGCGGTGTGGTGGTGCGGACCACCGGACGGGAGGCACGTGGCGGCGGTGCGCCGTGCCTCCAGGCCGGGGGTGGTCGGGACGGGCGCCGTCAGCCGACGCGCGCGATGGCGGCGGCGAGCCGGGTGGTCGAGCGGCCCGCGTGGAACGGGACCGTCACGACGCGGCCGCCCCACTCGGCCAGGGTGGCCGACTCCGGGAGCTCGCTCGCCGCGTAGTCGCCGCCCTTCGCCCAGACGTCCGGGCGGAAGCGCCGGAGCGCCTCGTCCGGGGTGTGCTCGTCGAAGACGACGACGGCGTCGACGCAGTCCAGGGCGAGGAGCAGCTCGACGCGGTCCTCCTGGCTCATGATCGGCCGCTCCGGGCCCTTGAGCGCCCGGATCGAGTCGTCGGAGTTCAGGCAGACGACCAGGCAGTCGCCGAGCGCCCGCGCGGCGGAGAGCGTCCGGGCGTGCCCGGCGTGCAGCAGGTCGAAGCACCCGCCGGTGGCGACGACGGTGCCGCCGGCGCTCCGGACCTCGTGCACGACCCGGAGGGCGTCGCGGTCCACACCGGGGACGGGCACCGGGGCGGGGCCGTCGTCCGCGAAGAGTGCCGTCACGCCACCGGCGGCCAGGTACTCCGAGGCGGCGAGCACGCCCGCGGCGACGGCGTCGGTGACGTCGGCGCCCTCGGCGAGGGCGATCGCGACGCCCGCGGCGAGCCGGTCGCCGGCGCCGCACGGGTCCCCAGCGGTGACCGACGGAGCGGGCACGAACCGGCTGTCGAGCGCCGCGTCGCGGTCCGGCGCGGTGCGACGGCGGCTCGCGACGAGGGCGCCGCGGTCGCCCATGGTGACGGCGACGGCGTCGACGCCCCAGGTCTCGACGAGGGCGGCCGCCGCGTCGGTGGCGAACGGCACGCTGTCGCCGGTGACGTCGGTGAAGCGTCGGGCCTCGGCGGTGTTCGGTGTGACGACCGCGGTGCCGGTCACGGGCGCGGCGCCCTTCGGGTGCGGGTCCCACACCACCGGGGTGGTGGTGGCGACGCGCTCGAGCGCGGCGCGGAGGTCGGGGGAGGCGGCGACCCCGCGGCCGTAGTCGGCGACCACGATCGCGTCGGCGCCCTCGAGCGCGGCGGTCATCGCGGCCGTGGTGTCGGGGACGGGCGGTGTCGCGCAGCCCTCGTCGATCCGGACCAGGGCGTGGTCGACGACCCGGACGCGGGTCTTGACGGGCGTGGCGACCCCGGACGGGCCGGCGACGACGTCGACGTCGGGGAGCAGGGCGCGGACCTCGGCGGCGCGGTCGTCGTCGCCCAGGACGGTGACGAGCGTGACGTCGTGGCCCTCGCGGACGAGCATCGAGGCGACGAGACCGGCCCCGCCGGCGCGGCGGTCGTCGGTGCGGACGTCGACGACGGGGACGGGGGCGTCGGGGCTCAGGCGTTCGCTGGTGCCGGAGACGTCGACGTCGAGCAGGGTGTCCCCGACGACCACGACGCGGCGGCGGGTGCCGCCGGTGCGGCCAGCGGCGCTGCCGGTCGTGGTGCCCGTGCTGCCGGTCGTGCTGCCGGTCACCGTCGGCCCCCGCGGCGAAGGGCGGGCTCCATCGCCCGGCACAGCGCGTGCACGAGGACGAGCTGCGCCTCCTGCACGTTCGCGGAGGGGCCGTCGATGCAGATCGCGTCGTCGACCGCGTCGGCGAGCGGGTTCGGTCCGGGGCCGGTCATCGCGATCGACCGGGCGCCCACCGCCCGCGCGGCCGCCGCCGCACGGAGCAGGTTCGGGCTCTTGCCGCTCGTGCTCAGGAGGACGAGGACGTCCCCGGCCCGGGCGTGCGCCGTGACCTGGCGGGCGAAGACCTCGTCGTAGCCGTAGTCGTTCCCGATGGCCGTGACGGCCGAGCTCTCGGCGTGCAGCGAGATCGCGGAGTACGCGGGCCGGTCGCCGTCGAAGCGGCCGGTGAGCTCCGACGTCAGGTGCTGCGCCTCGGCCGCGGACCCGCCGTTGCCCGCGGCGAGGAGCCGGCGGCCGGCGACCAGGCGCCCGGCGATGTCGTCCGCCCACGCGGCGATGTGGTCCTGGTGGTCGACGAGGGACGCGATCACCGGCACGGACGCGGCGATGTGGTCGACGACGGTCCGGACGCTCGTGCGCTCGGTGCCCGGGTCGAGGGTCCCGGTCTGCTGGTCGATGGTCATTGTGCGGTCCTCTCCGTCGGGAGCGACGGACGGAGGTTCCGGCCGGCGCGGGTGGGGCGGGAGCCCGTGGTCATGGGGGTGGGCACCGCGGCGGGGGCGGTGCCGGTCGCGGCGACGTCGGGAGCGGGCACGGTGGCACCGGACCCGGCGACGAGCCGCTCGTAGACGCGCTCGCTGTCCGCGGCGACCTTGTGCCAGGTGTAGCGGGCCTCCGCGCGCTCCCGTCCGGCGCGACCGTAGGCCTCGCGGCGGGCGCTGTCGTCGAGCACGAGTCCGACGGCCTCGGCGACGGCCTCCTCGTCCCGCGGGGGGACGTGCAGGCCGGTGGCGTCCTCGACGACCGTGTCGATCAGGCCGCCGACGCTCGACGCCACGACCGGTCGGCCGCACGCCATCGCCTCGAGCGGCACGATGCCGAACGGCTCGTACCAGGGGGCGCACACGACGACGTCGGCGCTCCGGTAGACGGCGGGCATGTCGTGCTGCCCGAGCTGGCCGCGGAAGGTCACGTGGTCGCGCACACCGAGCGAGCGCGCGAGGGCGTCCAGGCGCTGGTACTCCGGGTCGTCGACCAGGTCGGACCCGGCCGTCCCGGCACCGCCGACGACGACGAGCTCGACGTCGCGGCCCTCGTCGAGCAGCCGGGCGAGGGCGGCGATCGTGGTGCCGACGCCCTTCCGCCGGACCAACCGGGACGCGGTCAGGACCCGGAACGGGCGACCCCGCTCCTCGGCGGGCCCGTCCGGGGTGAACAGCTCGGTGTCGACGCCGCACGGTACGACCGAGATGGCGTGCAGGGGGACGCCGAGGGCCTTCAGCTCGAACGCCTCGTCCGAGCAGGTCGCGACGACCTGGTCGACGCTCCGCCCGACCGCGGGCTCGACCCACTCGCGCTCCGCGGGGCTCGTGTCCGCCGAGCCCTGGTGGCGGCGCTTCACGACGCCGAGCGCGTGGAAGGTCTGCACGACGGGGATGCGGACGCCCCCGGTGCGGGCCTGGACCTGCCGGACGGCGTCGAGTGCGGCGTGCCCGGACATCCAGAAGTGCCCGTGCACCACGTCGGGGCGGTCCACGAACCACTCGGCCGCGAGCACCGCGGCGAAGGTGTCCATGAACGGGAACAGGTCGTCCTTGGGGACGTGCCGGGCGGGTCCGGCGTCGACGTGCACGACCTCGACGCCCGGACGCAGCGGCACCCGGACGGGCAGTGCGGCGTCGTCGCGGCGGGTGTGGACCGTCACCTGGTGGCCGCGGTCGGCCAGCGCCCCGGAGAGCTCGGCGACGTGCACGTTCTGCCCGCCGGCGTCGACACCACCGAGCACCGCGAGCGGGCTCGCGTGCTCGGAGACCATGGCGATCTTCATCGGGTGCTCCCTTCCAGCGCGACGGCCGTCGCGCGTCCGCGTCGCGCACCCCGCGCGACGGCGTCGTCGAGGAGGTCGTCCCAGTCCGCCAGGTACCGGGGCAGCGCGTGCCGCGCGAGCGCGGCCTCCCGTGCCACGGCGCCCCGTCGGCGCGCCTCCTCGGGGTCCTCCAGGAGCGTCCTGGAGGCGCGGACCAGGTCCGCCACGTCGGTCGCGATCGCGCCGGCGTCGGCGGGCACGCTCCGCGGTGCGTCGGTCGTCGCGAGGACGAGCACCGGCATCGCCATGTGCATCGCCTCGATGAGCGACAGGCCGAGCGACGTCCACCGGTTCGGGTGCACGTAGGCGCGGCGCTCGGCCAGGGCCGCGTGCATCGGGTCGGCGGGGACGTCGCCGCGGGGGACGACGCGGTCGCCGAGGCCAGCCTCGGGCAGCCGCTCGGTGCCCATGCCCCAGACGTCGACCGGAGCGACCGCGGCGAAGCGGGGGAGCAGGTCGGTGCCGACGACCCGGCCGCGGCGCACCGGCTCGTTGATCACGACGCCGAAGCGCTCGAGCCTGCCGGTGTACAGCGGCCCGGGGTCGACCACGCCGTGCTCGACGACGGTCGTGCGGGTGGTCCCGCAGTCCCACATCAGGGCGTTCCAGTGCGTCACGTGCGCGATCAGCAGGTCGTCGCGGTCGCGGAGCGGGTGCAGGCTGTTCGGTACGTCGACGCGCGGTGCGTTGTGCTCCACGAAGACCGTCGGCACCTCGCGGCCGCCGAGCAGGCGCGCAGCCTCCTCGAGCTCCTCGGTGCGCTGCAGGACGACCACGTCGACCTCCGCGTCGGCGACGTCGGCGGGGTCGATCTCGATCGCGTTCGCCGGCCAGTCGCGGCCGCCGCGTCCGAGCCCCCAGGCGTCTCGCGCCGGGGTGGTCGGGATGAGGTACTCGTGGGGGCCGCGGACGAAGGCGTCCATCCAGCCGCCGTGCACGTGCCACACGAGGATCCGCATGCAGGGCCTTCCGTCTCGTCCTGAGCCCCTCCCGGTCGCTCCGTCGCCGGACACCCCTGCCTGTCCACGGTGCGCGTCGAGGACGTCCTGGCGGCCCACGAACGGCTCCTCGGACGCGCTCCGCGGATGAACACGAGAAGCCTGCGAGGTCCGGCAGCGGGCGCTGCGTAGCGTGCGCCACTGCTCCTCCTCCTCGCCGACCCCGGCGACGGAGCGACCGGGAGGGGCTCAGGACGAGACGGAAGGCCCTGCATGCGGATCCTCGTGTGGCACGTGCACGGCGGCTGGATGGACGCCTTCGTCCGCGGCCCCCACGAGTACCTCATCCCGACCACCCCGGCGCGAGACGCCTGGGGGCTCGGACGCGGCGGCCGCGACTGGCCGGCGAACGCGATCGAGATCGACCCCGCCGACGTCGCCGACGCGGAGGTCGACGTGGTCGTCCTGCAGCGCACCGAGGAGCTCGAGGAGGCTGCGCGCCTGCTCGGCGGCCGCGAGGTGCCGACGGTCTTCGTGGAGCACAACGCACCGCGCGTCGACGTACCGAACAGCCTGCACCCGCTCCGCGACCGCGACGACCTGCTGATCGCGCACGTGACGCACTGGAACGCCCTGATGTGGGACTGCGGGACCACCCGCACGACCGTCGTCGAGCACGGCGTGGTCGACCCCGGGCCGCTGTACACCGGCAGGCTCGAGCGCTTCGGCGTCGTGATCAACGAGCCGGTGCGCCGCGGCCGGGTCGTCGGCACCGACCTGCTCCCCCGCTTCGCCGCGGTCGCTCCGGTCGACGTCTGGGGCATGGGCACCGAGCGGCTGCCCGAGGCTGGCCTCGGCGACCGCGTCGTCCCCCGCGGCGACGTCCCCGCCGACCCGATGCACGCGGCCCTGGCCGAGCGCCGCGCCTACGTGCACCCGAACCGGTGGACGTCGCTCGGCCTGTCGCTCATCGAGGCGATGCACATGGCGATGCCGGTGCTCGTCCTCGCGACGACCGACGCACCGCGGAGCGTGCCCGCCGACGCCGGCGCGATCGCGACCGACGTGGCGGACCTGGTCCGCGCCTCCAGGACGCTCCTGGAGGACCCCGAGGAGGCGCGCCGACGGGGCGCCGTGGCACGGGAGGCCGCGCTCGCGCGGCACGCGCTGCCCCGGTACCTGGCGGACTGGGACGACCTCCTCGACGACGCCGTCGCGCGGGGTGCGCGACGCGGACGCGCGACGGCCGTCGCGCTGGAAGGGAGCACCCGATGAAGATCGCCATGGTCTCCGAGCACGCGAGCCCGCTCGCGGTGCTCGGTGGTGTCGACGCCG
>NZ_CP054593.1:2493534-2505593 GCF_013347165.1 Curtobacterium sp. Csp2 | reverse complement strand
GGTCCGCATCCTGCCGGCACCGCCCCGGCTGAGCGTCACCTGGCTCGTCCGGTGCGAGCGCCCGTCGCTCCTGCCGTTGCTCGTCTTCGCCGACCACGGGGAACTCCTCGCCGAGGCCGTCACCGCGTGGGCGTCCGAGTGGGGCGTCTCGGGCGCCGAACCCCGCACCGCCGTCTGGATCGGTTGCGCCGACAGCCCGTGGGTCGAGCCCGCGGTCGGGCGGAGCGTCGACCAGGTCGTCGCGACCTGCTCGGACGAGGCGTTCGAGCTGAAGGCCCTCGGCGTCCCCCTGCACGCCATCTCGGTCGTACCGTGCGGCGTCGACACCGAGCTGTTCACCCCGGACGGGCCCGCCGAGGAGCGGGGTCGCCCGTTCCGGGTCCTGACCGCGTCCCGGTTGGTCCGGCGGAAGGGCGTCGGCACCACGATCGCCGCCCTCGCCCGGCTGCTCGACGAGGCCCGCGCCGGCGGGAGCGGGCACGGGGGCACCGGACCCGGCGGCGACGTCGGGAGCGGGCACGGTGGCACCGGACCCGGCGACGAGCCGCTCGTAGACGCGCTCGCTGTCCGCGGCGACCTTGTGCCAGGTGTAGCGGGCCTCCGCGCGCTCCCGTCCGGCGCGACCGTAGGCCTCGCGGCGGGCGCTGTCGTCGAGCACGAGTCCGACGGCCTCGGCGACGGCCTCCTCGTCCCGCGGGGGGACGTGCAGGCCGGTGGCGTCCTCGACGACCGTGTCGATCAGGCCGCCGACGCTCGACGCCACGACCGGTCGGCCGCACGCCATCGCCTCGAGCGGCACGATGCCGAACGGCTCGTACCAGGGGGCGCACACGACGACGTCGGCGCTCCGGTAGACGGCGGGCATGTCGTGCTGCCCGAGCTGGCCGCGGAAGGTCACGTGGTCGCGCACACCGAGCGAGCGCGCGAGGGCGTCCAGGCGCTGGTACTCCGGGTCGTCGACCAGGTCGGACCCGGCCGTCCCGGCACCGCCGACGACGACGAGCTCGACGTCGCGGCCCTCGTCGAGCAGCCGGGCGAGGGCGGCGATCGTGGTGCCGACGCCCTTCCGCCGGACCAACCGGGACGCGGTCAGGACCCGGAACGGGCGACCCCGCTCCTCGGCGGGCCCGTCCGGGGTGAACAGCTCGGTGTCGACGCCGCACGGTACGACCGAGATGGCGTGCAGGGGGACGCCGAGGGCCTTCAGCTCGAACGCCTCGTCCGAGCAGGTCGCGACGACCTGGTCGACGCTCCGCCCGACCGCGGGCTCGACCCACTCGCGCTCCGCGGGGCTCGTGTCCGCCGAGCCCTGGTGGCGGCGCTTCACGACGCCGAGCGCGTGGAAGGTCTGCACGACGGGGATGCGGACGCCCCCGGTGCGGGCCTGGACCTGCCGGACGGCGTCGAGTGCGGCGTGCCCGGACATCCAGAAGTGCCCGTGCACCACGTCGGGGCGGTCCACGAACCACTCGGCCGCGAGCACCGCGGCGAAGGTGTCCATGAACGGGAACAGGTCGTCCTTGGGGACGTGCCGGGCGGGTCCGGCGTCGACGTGCACGACCTCGACGCCCGGACGCAGCGGCACCCGGACGGGCAGTGCGGCGTCGTCGCGGCGGGTGTGGACCGTCACCTGGTGGCCGCGGTCGGCCAGCGCCCCGGAGAGCTCGGCGACGTGCACGTTCTGCCCGCCGGCGTCGACACCACCGAGCACCGCGAGCGGGCTCGCGTGCTCGGAGACCATGGCGATCTTCATCGGGTGCTCCCTTCCAGCGCGACGGCCGTCGCGCGTCCGCGTCGCGCACCCCGCGCGACGGCGTCGTCGAGGAGGTCGTCCCAGTCCGCCAGGTACCGGGGCAGCGCGTGCCGCGCGAGCGCGGCCTCCCGTGCCACGGCGCCCCGTCGGCGCGCCTCCTCGGGGTCCTCCAGGAGCGTCCTGGAGGCGCGGACCAGGTCCGCCACGTCGGTCGCGATCGCGCCGGCGTCGGCGGGCACGCTCCGCGGTGCGTCGGTCGTCGCGAGGACGAGCACCGGCATCGCCATGTGCATCGCCTCGATGAGCGACAGGCCGAGCGACGTCCACCGGTTCGGGTGCACGTAGGCGCGGCGCTCGGCCAGGGCCGCGTGCATCGGGTCGGCGGGGACGTCGCCGCGGGGGACGACGCGGTCGCCGAGGCCAGCCTCGGGCAGCCGCTCGGTGCCCATGCCCCAGACGTCGACCGGAGCGACCGCGGCGAAGCGGGGGAGCAGGTCGGTGCCGACGACCCGGCCGCGGCGCACCGGCTCGTTGATCACGACGCCGAAGCGCTCGAGCCTGCCGGTGTACAGCGGCCCGGGGTCGACCACGCCGTGCTCGACGACGGTCGTGCGGGTGGTCCCGCAGTCCCACATCAGGGCGTTCCAGTGCGTCACGTGCGCGATCAGCAGGTCGTCGCGGTCGCGGAGCGGGTGCAGGCTGTTCGGTACGTCGACGCGCGGTGCGTTGTGCTCCACGAAGACCGTCGGCACCTCGCGGCCGCCGAGCAGGCGCGCAGCCTCCTCGAGCTCCTCGGTGCGCTGCAGGACGACCACGTCGACCTCCGCGTCGGCGACGTCGGCGGGGTCGATCTCGATCGCGTTCGCCGGCCAGTCGCGGCCGCCGCGTCCGAGCCCCCAGGCGTCTCGCGCCGGGGTGGTCGGGATGAGGTACTCGTGGGGGCCGCGGACGAAGGCGTCCATCCAGCCGCCGTGCACGTGCCACACGAGGATCCGCATGCAGGGCCTTCCGTCTCGTCCTGAGCCCCTCCCGGTCGCTCCGTCGCCGGGGTCGGCGAGGAGGAGGAGCAGTGGCGCACGCTACGCAGCGCCCGCTGCCGGACCTCGCAGGCTTCTCGTGTTCATCCGCGGAGCGCGTCCGAGGAGCCGTTCGTGGGCCGCCAGGACGTCCTCGACGCGCACCGTGGACAGGCAGGGGTGTCCGGCGACGGGGCACTCGCGGGCCCGGCTCAGGCGGCACGGCGCCTGCTGGTCGCCGAGCAGTTCGACGTCCGGCGCGTAGGGCGCCCACTTCACCGCGGGCACCACGGGTGAGAACAGGCTGACGATCCGGGCGCCGACCGCGGCGGCGAGGTGGGCGGGCCCGGTGTTCCCGACGACGACCACCTCGGCGCCGGCGAGCACCGCGGCGAGCTCGGCGGGGCTGGTCCGACCGCCGAGGTCGAGCGCGGTGTCCCCGGCGACCGCGGCCGTGAGCGCCCGCTCACCCGGGCTGCCGGTGACGACCACGGGGACCCCGCGCTCGGCGTAGGCGGCGACGAGCGCGCGGTGGTGGTCCTCCGGCCACGCGCGCGCGGGCACGCTCGCGCCGGGGTGCACGACCACGTACCGACCCAGGGCGACCACCTCGGGTGGTGCGACGGCGTCGTGGCGCACCACGAGCCTCCCGTCGTCGGTCGGGGGCAGCGCGAACCCGGCGGCCGCGGCGATGCGGAGGGCGCGCTCGGGTTCGGGCAGGTCCTCGGGGAGGTCCTCGCCCGGTCGCAGGCGCACGTCCAGCAGCGACCCGGGGTGGTCCACCGAGGCGCCGGTGACGCGCGCCACGCCGGCCAGGCGCAGGAGCAGCGCGACCGGCAGCGGTGACTGGTGGAAGGACGTCAGGACGACGGCCTCGTCCGGCTGTTCCTCGGTGACGAGCGCGCGGAACTCGCCGAGCAGGGCGTCGTCGATCGGGCGGGCGGTCTCGGTCACCCACGGCGCCGCCCAGACGCGCACGCGGTCGACCCCGGGCAGCAGGTCGGCGGCGGGGGCACCCTGCGGGCCGCAGAGCATCGTGACGTGGGCGGCGCCCGCGGCGACGGCGCGGACGGCCGGGCCGGTGACCAGGACGTCGCCGAAGGAGTCGAGGCGGACGACGAGGACGCGGGGGCGGCGGGCGGGGTCGGCGCCGGTGTCGGTGGCGGTCGCGGTGCTGCTGGGCACGCCTGCGCCGCTGCTCACGCCTGTTCCGCGGGGACGCGGGCGAGCACCAGGTCCACCGCCTCCTCGAGGGAGCGGACGACCGTGTCCGCGGCGGCCACCTCCTCTGCCCGGGTCCGCGCGGTCGGCACGAGGATCCCCTGCGCCCCCGCGGCGAGCGCGGCACCGACGTCGGCGCCGATGTCCCCGACGACGACGAGCTCGGCGGGGTCGAGGCCGAGCGCCGCCGCGGCGTCGAGCACCATGCCGGGCCGAGGCTTGCGGCACCGGCAGGCGTCCCCGGCGTCGTGCGGGCAGACGCACCACACGTCGAAGGGTCCGACGAGCTCGTCGACCCGGGCGTTCGTGGCGTCGACCTGCTCGCGGGTGGCCATGCCCTTGGCGACGACCGACTGGTTCGTGACGACGCCGACGCGGAGCCCGGCGGCCCGTGCCCGCTCGACGGCCCGGTGCGCCCCCGGCACGGGCACCACCCGGTGCGGGTCCGCGTTGTAGGGCACGTCGATCACGAGCGTGTCGTCACGGTCGAAGAGGACACCGCGGATGACGCGGTCCGTCGCGAGGGGCATGCTGCACTGCTACCGGTCCGACGCCGTGAAGCACCCCAGGCACGTCCGGTTAGCGTCGGCGCCGTGACCGCCGTCCCCGTACTGCCCCCGTCCGACGGGCGCCCGGACCTGCTCGTCCTCCGCGCCATCAAGCTCGGGGACGCGCTCGTCGCCGTCCCCGCGCTGCACGCCCTCCGCCGGGCCTTCCCCGGCCACCGCATCACGCTCGCCACGACGGCCTGGTTGGCACCGGTGGTCGAGCTGCTGCCCGTGGACGTGCACCTCGCCCAGCACGGACTCGACCACGCGATCGCGGCGCCGGCCGGCGTGGTCGACGTCGCGGTGAACCTGCACGGCGTCGGCCCGGAGTCCTCGGACCTCGTCGCCGCCCTCGGCGCACGCCGCGTGATCGGCCACGCCGACCCGCTCCACGGCAACGACGGCCCGCCCTGGCCGGACGACGTGCACGAACGCGAGCGGTGGGCGCGCCTGCTGACCTGGCACGGGATCCCGGCGGACGCCGACGAGGTCGCGATCGCGCGTCCGGCCGAGCCGTCGGTCGCGCCCCGTGCGGCGGTGGTGCACGTGGGCGCCTTCCACGGTGCCCGGCACTGGCCGACGGACCGGTTCGCCGCGGTCGCGCGCGGGCTGCGGGAACGCGGACACCGGGTCGTCCTGACGGGAGGCACGGACGACGTCGAGCGCGCCGCCGCCGTCGCGCAGGCGGCCGGGCTGGCACCCGACGCGGTGCTGGCCGGCGTGCTCGACCTGCAGCCGTTCGCGGCGGTCGTCGCGGACGCGAGCGTCGTCGTGACCGTCGACACCGGGGCGGCGCACCTCGCGTCGGCCTACGGGGTGCCGTCGGTCGTCGTGTTCGGTCCGGCGCCGCCGGAGGCGTGGGGACCGCCGGCCTCGGGACCGCACGTGGTGCTGACCGACGCGTCGGTGCGGCGCGGTGACGTGTTCGCCGAGGACCCGGACCCGGCGCTCCTCGCGGTCGGCGTGCAGGACGTCCTCGACGCGGTGGATTCGCTCGCCGTGACCGTCCCGTCCGCCGCCCGGTAGCGTCGGACCGGACCTGTTCCGCCTCAGATGGGAGCCCGCCGTGTTCGAAGCAACTGACATCCGCGACTGGATCGGCCTGACGGTCGTCGACGAGGCCGAGGACAAGGTCGGGACCCTCGAGAGCATCTACTACGACACCGCGACCTCGGAGCCGGCGTTCGGATCGGTGACGACGGGACTCGTCGGGTTCCAGAAGCTCCTCTTCGTCCCGCTCGTCGGGGCGACCGTGGCACCGAAGCACCTGCGCGTGGCGTTCCCGAAGAAGCTCGTCAAGGACGCGCCGTCGATCCCGACCGACGGCGAGCTCGAGGCGTCGACCGAGCCGGTGCTCTACGAGCACTACGGCCTGCAGTACCAGACCGGCAGCGGGGGAGAGCGGCGACTCGGTCGTCGGTGACGCTCGGGCGGGACGGTTAGCCTGGGTGGTCCCGTCCGTGTCCCGACTCCCCGGAGGCTCGTCCTGACCCGCTCCCGTCCGGTGCTCCGCCGCGTCCGTCCGGCGCTCCGCCGTGCCGTGCTCGGTGGCCTGGCGGTCGTGGCGCTCGTGGGCGCGTCCGCGCTCGGCGGCGGTGCTGGTGTCGGTGGTTCGGGTGCGGCGGTCGCCCCGCCGATGTGGCCCGTGCCGGCGCCGTACCCGGTCCCGTCCGACCCGCCGGAGTCCCTCGCCGCGATCCCGCCGGGGTCGGAGTACGTCGCGCTCGGCGACTCGTACTCGGCCGGGTACGGGCTCGACGACCCGACGCACCTGCCCACCGACGCCTGCGCCCAGTCCGCGCGTGACTACCCGCACCGCATCGCCGCGCGCTTCGGGCTCGCGCTGACGGACGTCACCTGCGCGGGCGCGACCTCGGACGACGTCGTGTCGGGCTTCCAGTTCCGCGGGGTGCCGCCGCAGGTCCGAGCACTGTCCGACCGGACGCGGCTGGTGACGATCACCATCGGTGGGAACGACGCCGACCTGTTCGGCACCGCGGCGTCGTGCCTGGCGCTGTCGTCGAAGGGCCCGGTGTTCTCCGGCCGCGACGCCCCGTCGTGCCGCAGCACGCTCGTCCGCGACGGCGAGGACCAGCTCGGCGTGAAGATCCGGTCCCGCGTGGCGCTGTCGATCGCCGAGACGCTGGGGGCCGTCCGCGCCGCGGCGCCGAACGCCGTCGTCGTGTTCCTCGGGTACCCGGCGATCTTCCCGGACGCCGAGCACACGCCGAGGGGCGGCTGCTTCCGGTCCGCGCTCGACCTCGGCTCCCTCGCTGGGTCGTTCCCGTCCGACACCTTCCCCTTCACCGACACCGACGTCCGCTACCTGCACGGCGTGCAGGAGGAGCTCGACACCGTGTCCGCCGACGCCGCGCGGGCGGCCGGGGTCCGGTTCCTCGACGTCTTCGCGGCGTCGCAGGCGCACTCGGCCTGCGCGACGAAGGGCTCCTACGTCGCCGGCGTGTCGCTCGAGGGCAGCGGTAACCTCAGCCGGATCGACCTGGTCCCCGGCGCCCTGCACCCGAACGAGCGCGGGGTGGCGTGGCTGACCGGTCGGGTGGCCGCAGCGGTGCGGGACCTGGCCGGCTGACCTGCTGCCGCCGAGGCTCGGACCGCGTCCGCTGCCGTCTGCCGGACCCGGCCCGGCGCGGTGTCAGGCGCTGACCTCGTCGATCGCGGTCGCGGTGTGCGCCGCGGGCGGGACGACCAGGACCGGCGACACCGTCTCGCGCAGGACGTCGTGGAGCACCGAGCCGGACAGTGCGTGCACGTGTCCGACGCCGAGCACCACGAGCGACGCCCGCCGGGTGTGCGCGGCGATGGCGTGCCCCGGACGTCCCTCGACGAGCAGCGGGTGCACGCGGACGTCCGGGTGCCGAGCCGTCACGGCGGCGGTGACCCGCTGCAGGAGCTCGGCGTTCCGGGTGCGCCACCGGAGCGGCTCCTCCGCGAAGTCGGTGAGCCCGGTCCGGGTGAGCACGGGCATCTCCCACACCCGGAGCAGTGTCAGCCGCCGGTGCGTCCGCCGGGCCTCCGCGACCGCCAGGGCCTCGGCGTGCGCGTCGAGCGGTTCGTCGACCGCCAGGACGACGTCGCCGGCGATCGGGTGCGGTCCCTCCGGCACGACCACAGTGGGCACCGCCGCGCGCTCGGCGACGCGGGCCGGGTCCCCGCCGGCCGTCGAGCCGCGTCGTCCCCGGTAGGTGCCGACGACCAGCAGGTCGCCGTCGTCCGACTGGTCCACGAGTGCCCGGGCGAAGGAGCCCGCGTGCCGTCGAACCGTCACGTCGGCCGTCGGCACGCCGTCCTGCACGGCACGCGCCACGGCGTCCGCGACCCGGACGCCGTCCGGGCCGATGCGGGCCTCGCTCGCCGGGTCGACACCGATGACGTGCACCCGCTCGACACCGCCGGCGTGCTCGGTGACCCACCGCACGGCCTCGTCGTGGGGTCGCGCGGCGTCCGCCGCCAGCGTGACCGTCGTCCATCGTCCGTCCATCCCGATCGACCTCCTCGTCCGGGGTCCTCCGGGGCGTCGTTCGGCGCCTCTGGTCCCGGAAGCTACGCCCTCCGGACCGGTCTGCGCCGTGGCCGTCCTGAGGGATCGCCGAGGGTCCGCACTACGCTCGGGCCGTGGTCACCAGCGCCGGACTCCTGCTGCACCGACGGACCCCCGACCGTGACGGGCCGGAGGTCTTCCTCGTGCACATGGGCGGACCGTTCTGGCGTCGACGCCCCCGCGCCTGGTCGATCCCGAAGGGCCTGCTCGACCCCGGCGAGGACCCGCTCGCAGCGGCGCTCCGGGAGTTCGCGGAGGAGGTCGGCGTGCCTGCCCCGGACGGCCCCACCGTCGACCTCGGCGAGGTCCGGCAGGCATCGGGCAAGCGCGTCCGCGTCTTCGCGCGGCGAGCCGACGACTTCGTGGTGGACGCGGTCCGGAGCAACACCGTCCGTCTCGAGCTCCCGCGGGGATCGGGCCGTTTCGTCGAGGTGCCGGAGGTCGACGAGGGCCGGTGGGTCGGCGTCGACGAGGCCCGCGCGCTGCTCGTCGCCGGACAGGTCGTCGCGCTCGACCGGCTGCTCGAGCACCCCTGAGGGTGACTGTGCGCATCCTGGCTCTCCCGCTGCCGGAGACCGCGCCCCCTGGATAGCCTGAGGAAACGTCGAGGATCACTCGGCGCGGAACAGGGGAGCACGCATGCGCGGATGGCGCTCGATCACGGCCGGGATCACCGGTCTCGTCCTGGGAGCAGGGTTGGCGGTGACCGGTGCGACGTCCGCGTCCGCCGCGACGACGGGGCACTGGGGAGCCTTCAGTGTCCCTGCGACCACGCCGGTGTCGGCTGGGACGCTGGAGTTGCCGGGCTTCCCGGTGACCACCTTCACGACCAACTCGAGTCAGACGACCGTGGTCTCGGGACGTTCCACGTGGCAGGGGCCGTCGACGCCTCCTGGCACCGTGTACGGATCGAGTCGTGACGACACCTACATCAACCAACGCCCCGCGGCGAACAACGCGCAGAACCCTGCGGTCACGACCTACACGTTCGCGGGTGGCACCCCGGGTGCCGGTGGCTGGTCGTTCGTGCTGGGCGACATCGACGCCGACCAGGCCACGATCTCCGCGACGCTCGCGGACGGGTCGCCGGCGTCGGTCGCGCAGCTCGGCTACCAGGGCTCGTACAACTCCTGCTCCACGGTCTCGCCGGGCGGGTGGAGCTGCCCGTCGGACCCCGGGGGCGTCGCTCCCGGACAGGATCGACCGACGTGGGACCCCGCGACCGGCGTCCTGGTCGGGAACGCCGCTGCGAACGACACCGCGGGCGCGTCCGCCTGGTTCACGCCGACGGCCTCCCTCGCCACGCTCACCATCACCTACCAGCAGCGGAGCGGGTTCCCCGTCTACCAGACCTGGTTCGCGAACAAGACCTCGTCCCTGTCCGGGACCGCGACGCTCGACGGCGAGGCCCTGCCGGACACGCTCGTGACCGTCACCGCGCCGAACGGCACCGAGTACACCACCACGACGGACGGCCAGGGCCGGTACACCTTCGACGCGCTGACGCAGGCCGACGGCTACCGCGTGACCGTCGCGACGCCCGACAACGCCACCCTCACCGCCGCACCGGCACCGGTGTCCCTCCGCGCGGACGTCTCGGACGCCGACTTCGCGTTCGCGACACCGCCCGGCACGGTCGCGGTAGACGGGACCGTCGTGGACACCGACGGCACCCCGGTCGCCGACGTCACCGTGGTCGTGACCGACCCGGACACCGGGGCGACCCTGGCCGAGGTCGTCACCGACGCCGAGGGCCGCTACACCGTGCCCGGGCTGCCCGCGGACACGTCCGTCTTCGCGACGACCGACGGAGCGACGCCCGTCTCCGTGACCACCGGGGCCGACGGCGCCCCGGCCGCGACGGTCCCGCCGCTCGTCGTCCAGGCGCCGCTCGGCACCGTGAGCGGACGGGTCACGGTGGACGGGACCGCACCGGGCGATCCGGCGCGGATCGAGCTGGTGCAGGGCGGCGAGGTCGTCGCCGCGTTCGACACCGCGGCGGACGGCACGTACGACCTCCGCGTCCGCCCCGGCACGTACACCGTCCGGACCACGACGCCGACCGGCACCACCGGGACGACGGAGGTGCCGGTGATCGTCGCGGCCGACGGCACGGCGACGGCGGACTTCCCGTTCACGACGCCCGTCCCGGCGACCGTGTCCCAGCCCGGGTCCGTGCGGTACGAGGACGGCACCCCGGTCGGCGGGATCACCGTGACGGCGCGTCCGGTCGACGCCGGCGCCGGATCGGTCGTGGTCGTCCCGACGAACGCTGACGGCAGCTACGACCTGGCGGGACTCACGCCGGGTACGCCGTACCGGATCACCGTCGACGGCGCGGCGGCGCAGGTCGTCACGACCGTGGACACCGGCGCCGCGTCGACCCCGGTCGACTTCGTCCTGCCGCTGCCGACGGTGGACCAGCCGGGCACCGTGACCGAGGCCGACGGCACGCCCGCACCGGACCTCGAGGTCGTGGCCACCCCGACCGACCCGGCCGACGGTGCCGCGGTGACCGTGACCACCGACCAGGACGGCGCGTTCGTGCTCTCCGGGTTGCGGCCGGAGACCGAGTACTCCGTCGTCGCCTCCACCGGCGACGTCGACAGCGAACCGGTCACCGTGACCACGGTCGCCGTCGGTGGGACGCCCGTCCCGCTGATCATCGCGCTGCCGGCAGCCGCGGTCACGCCGACCACGACGCCCTCCCCGAGCACGCCCGTGGCCCAGCCGGTCGCCGACGGTGGGACGACCACCGGCGGCGGCGGGGCCGGTCCGCTCGCGTACACCGGCGCCGAGCCCACCCCGGCGCTCGTCGCCGCCGGCGCACTCGTGCTCCTCGGCGGTGCCGTGCTGACCGCCCGGGGCGTCCGCTCCCGGCGACGCCCGGCACAGCAGCGCGACTGACGCACACGAGGACGGGCGGGCCGGCACCAGTCGACCCGCCCGTCCTCGTGCGTGCACCGAGCGCGCACGACACCCCGCCCGTCGATCGCCGACCGTGCAGGCCGTGTCGGCGGACGACGCCGAGCGTGACAGATCTGGCCCGCTCGGCACCCGCCCCGCGCCCCTCAGCGCCGCCGGCGGGTGGGCACCGAGCCCGTCGCGACGGCGACCGACCCGGTGAGCGTCTGGATCGCCCGGCTCACGACCGGCACCGACGTGGTGACGACCGCGAGCGAGGACGTGATCGCCTCGATCGACGACGTCGACAGGTGCTCCTGCGCGTGGGTGTGCACGGGGAACCCGCGGCGAGCGGCGACGACGACCCCGAGGGAGCCGACGAGCACGACCGCACCCGCGAACGGCAGCCACTGCAGCCCGACGACCCCGAGTGCCTGCCCGCCGATCGCCGCGCCGCCCGCGATGCCGATGTTCGACGCCCCGTTGACGAGCGCGCCCGCGATGTCGGGGGAGACTCCGCCGGTGCGGATCGCCGCCGCCATGAACAGCGTGCCGGTGGTGCCGTTGGCCGCCATCCAGATCCCGGCGACCACCATCGTGCCGACGAGCGAGCCGTGCACGAACGGCATCGTGGCGAACGCGGCGGCCATCACGGCGATCGCTGCGAGCAGCGTCTGGCGGGGTGCCCGGTCGACGAACATCCCGGCGAGCCAGAGGCCGACGACCCCGGTGCCGCCGAGCACGAGGAGCGCGCCGCTGACCATGCCGGCGTCGAGCCCGGCGTCGATCGCGTACGGGCCGATGTACGTGTAGACGACGTAGTGACCGGCGAACAGCAGCAGGTCGGCGACGACGACGGAGAGCAGCCCGGTCCGCGCCCAGGCGCGCGGTGAACCGATGTGCGGCGACGAGCTGCCGCGGACGGCCGGCAGGAACGCAGCGGCGACGACGGCGAGCGCCGCGGCGGCCAGGGCGACGGCGCCGACGGCCGAACGCCACCCGATCGTCTGCGCGACCCACGTCGCGATCGGGACGCCGAGGACGAACCCGAGCGAGCC
>NZ_CP054593.1:2493439-2493524 GCF_013347165.1 Curtobacterium sp. Csp2 | reverse complement strand
GACATCGACAGTACTGTTCGAGAGTCAGGCGAGCGCCAAGCCACTAGACTTCTACACTACCGGCGCACGAGCTTTTTTTTTTTTT
>NZ_CP054593.1:2452291-2493429 GCF_013347165.1 Curtobacterium sp. Csp2 | reverse complement strand
GAGATGTGTATAAGAGACAGCCTCGGCGGTGCCGTGCTGACCGCCCGGGGCGTCCGCTCCCGGCGACGCCCGGCACAGCAGCGCGATGATCAGCGGGACGGGCGTCCCACCGACGGCGACCGTGGTCACGGTGACCGGTTCGCTGTCGACGTCGCCGGTGGAGGCGACGACGGAGTACTCGGTCTCCGGCCGCAACCCGGAGAGCACGAACGCGCCGTCCTGGTCGGTGGTCACGGTCACCGCGGCACCGTCGGCCGGGTCGGTCGGGGTGGCCACGACCTCGAGGTCCGGTGCGGGCGTGCCGTCGGCCTCGGTCACGGTGCCCGGCTGGTCCACCGTCGGCAGCGGCAGGACGAAGTCGACCGGGGTCGACGCGGCGCCGGTGTCCACGGTCGTGACGACCTGCGCCGCCGCGCCGTCGACGGTGATCCGGTACGGCGTACCCGGCGTGAGTCCCGCCAGGTCGTAGCTGCCGTCAGCGTTCGTCGGGACGACCACGACCGATCCGGCGCCGCGTCGACCCCGGTCGACTTCGTCCTGCCGCTGCCGACGGTGGACCAGCCGGGCACCGTGACCGAGGCCGACGGCACGCCCGCACCGGACCTCGAGGTCGTGGCCACCCCGACCGACCCGGCCGACGGTGCCGCGGTGACCGTGACCACCGACCAGGACGGCGCGTTCGTGCTCTCCGGGTTGCGGCCGGAGACCGAGTACTCCGTCGTCGCCTCCACCGGCGACGTCGACAGCGAACCGGTCACCGTGACCACGGTCGCCGTCGGTGGGACGCCCGTCCCGCTGATCATCGCGCTGCCGGCAGCCGCGGTCACGCCGACCACGACGCCCTCCCCGAGCACGCCCGTGGCCCAGCCGGTCGCCGACGGTGGGACGACCACCGGCGGCGGCGGGGCCGGTCCGCTCGCGTACACCGGCGCCGAGCCCACCCCGGCGCTCGTCGCCGCCGGCGCACTCGTGCTCCTCGGCGGTGCCGTGCTGACCGCCCGGGGCGTCCGCTCCCGGCGACGCCCGGCACAGCAGCGCGACTGACGCACACGAGGACGGGCGGGCCGGCACCAGTCGACCCGCCCGTCCTCGTGCGTGCACCGAGCGCGCACGACACCCCGCCCGTCGATCGCCGACCGTGCAGGCCGTGTCGGCGGACGACGCCGAGCGTGACAGATCTGGCCCGCTCGGCACCCGCCCCGCGCCCCTCAGCGCCGCCGGCGGGTGGGCACCGAGCCCGTCGCGACGGCGACCGACCCGGTGAGCGTCTGGATCGCCCGGCTCACGACCGGCACCGACGTGGTGACGACCGCGAGCGAGGACGTGATCGCCTCGATCGACGACGTCGACAGGTGCTCCTGCGCGTGGGTGTGCACGGGGAACCCGCGGCGAGCGGCGACGACGACCCCGAGGGAGCCGACGAGCACGACCGCACCCGCGAACGGCAGCCACTGCAGCCCGACGACCCCGAGTGCCTGCCCGCCGATCGCCGCGCCGCCCGCGATGCCGATGTTCGACGCCCCGTTGACGAGCGCGCCCGCGATGTCGGGGGAGACTCCGCCGGTGCGGATCGCCGCCGCCATGAACAGCGTGCCGGTGGTGCCGTTGGCCGCCATCCAGATCCCGGCGACCACCATCGTGCCGACGAGCGAGCCGTGCACGAACGGCATCGTGGCGAACGCGGCGGCCATCACGGCGATCGCTGCGAGCAGCGTCTGGCGGGGTGCCCGGTCGACGAACATCCCGGCGAGCCAGAGGCCGACGACCCCGGTGCCGCCGAGCACGAGGAGCGCGCCGCTGACCATGCCGGCGTCGAGCCCGGCGTCGATCGCGTACGGGCCGATGTACGTGTAGACGACGTAGTGACCGGCGAACAGCAGCAGGTCGGCGACGACGACGGAGAGCAGCCCGGTCCGCGCCCAGGCGCGCGGTGAACCGATGTGCGGCGACGAGCTGCCGCGGACGGCCGGCAGGAACGCAGCGGCGACGACGGCGAGCGCCGCGGCGGCCAGGGCGACGGCGCCGACGGCCGAACGCCACCCGATCGTCTGCGCGACCCACGTCGCGATCGGGACGCCGAGGACGAACCCGAGCGAGCTGCCCGAGTAGACGAACGCGATCGCCCGGCCGGCGAGCCGCGGCGGCACGATGCGCGTGGCGTAGGCCGACGCGACCGAGAAGAACAGCGCGTGCGCGACGCCGCCGACGACCCGGCCCGCGCAGACGACCGCGAACGACGGCGCCGTGGCGACGAGGACGTTCGACACCGCGTACCCGACGAGCGTCGCGACGAGCACGGTCTTCCGGGGGAGCCGCGCGGTGAACGACGTCAGCGGGAGCGCGAGCAGGGCGACGGCCGCGGCGTAGACGGTGACGACGATGCCCATGGTGGACTCGCTGACCCGGAGGTCGCGGCTCATGGTGCCGAGCAGACCGACCGGCATGAGCTCGGTCGTGATCGCGAAGAACGTGGCGAGCCCGAGCACGGCGATGCCGACGACGGACTGCGTGGTGACGGTGATCGGCCTCGTGTTCGTCGACACGGCCGAGGTGGTGGTGTTCGTGGACACGCTGCTGACCTCCTCCGGGGAACGGCGGAGCACGCGTCGGACCGACCGTCGTGACGGTGGTGCGCGATGCGCGCTCGCGGTGGTGTGGACCGGGTCGGACGACCCGGGGTGTTGTGGACGACTCCACGGCGAGTGCGCTCAACCAGTGTTGCACGGTGCATCCAGATCGCGCGAGGGGGTTCGCCGAGAAAGTCCTAGGAGCGCTCCAACGCAGTGCCCGTGCGGGCATTCCCGATCGGCTGCGATCAGTTCTCGTTCGTCACCGTGCCCTGCACGCCACCGCCACGCAGGGTCAGCGTCAGCGTCCCGCTCATCGACTGCGCGGACAGGGACACCGACCCGTGCAGTGCCTCCTCGCGCGGGTAGCACGCGGTCGTCGACTCGAGCCGGTTCGCCGTCGCGACGAGGCAGATGGTCGAGCGGTCCGTCCCGATGCCGGCCCAGACGTTCCACGGTGTCTCGAAGGCACTCCCGTCGAGCGCCCGGTTCGTGAACACCAGTCGCGTCGTCCGCAGGCTCACCGGCGCCTCGACGGGGCCCGGCAGCTGGTCCGCGTACGTCTGCGGCATGTCGAGCAGCTCCTCGAGCGTGACCGTCCCCGGCGTCGGCGTGGTGCTCGGTCCGGCGGCCGGCTGGTCGCGCGCGGTGCCGACGAGCGTGCCGGCGGCGAAGGCGACCGCGATGGTCGCCGCCGCGCCGAGCGCGATCCAGACGCGCGGCCTGGCCGTCCACAGCAGCCCGGCGAGGCGGCTGCGGACCGTCTGCGGTGCACCGGCCTGGAGGCCCGCCCCACCGCCGTCCCGCGCCTCCGGTCCGTCCGTGGTCGCCTCCGGCGCGGCTGTCGCCACGGCGGCGACCGGTGCGGCCGCGCGGTCCGGCACCGCGCCGGGGCTGGCCACGCGGGGTGACCGGCCGTCGGGCTCGGCCGGCGGGGCGGGCGCGGGGCGTGCCTCCCGTCCGTGGTCCGCGGTGCTGCCCGCCAGGGCCTGCAGGGCGAGCCGCGCCCGCGCAGCCTCGTCCGGCGGCGTCTCGGCACCCCACGCGAGTGCCTCGAGCCGCGCCCGTTCCGTCGCGACGTCGTCGTCGGCCATGTGCGCTCCCGGTCCGGACGCACCGGACGTCCGCCATGTTCCCACCGGAGCGCCCCGCGCGTCCGGTCGCGGCGGGCACTGTCCAGTCGGCGACGGGTAGACGGGACGCATGACCGACCAGCACGAACACGAACGAGCCGACGCCGAGCGCCACGACGCCGTCCGGCACGACGCGGACCCGGAGACCCTCGAGGCGCTGTCGCACGACACCCAGTCCGGCGAGGCCGACTACGTCGCGACGAGCCCCGGCGGCAGCGGCACCGAGCGCCACGTCCCGACGGCCGACGAGGAGCAGGGCCGCGGGTCCGAGTACGACCCCGTCGACCAGGGCCCGCAGCAGGAGGGGCAGGGCGGCTAGCGCAGCACCCGGCGCAGCACGGCGCGTTCGCCGAGCGTCCAGACCGCGCTCGTCACGACGTACAGCGTCGCGGCGAGCGGAGCGACCGCGGCGAACACCACGGAGACGAACGGTGCCCACCGGGCGACGGCCGTCCCCACGCGGACCGTGGCGGCCGGTGCGGTGCCGTCCTGCGTGACCGGGTTCCAGCGCAGGGCTGCGCGACGGGACGCCTCAACCACGACGGTCAGGACGGCGAGCAGGACGAGGACGACCCACGCGTGCGTCCAGAGCGGCCCGGCGAGGACGACGAGCAGCGAGTGCCCGAGCGGGATCCCGACGAGTGTGGCGTCGAGCAGCACGTTGACGGCGCCGTCGATCGTGGCGTGCGTGAACAGTGTGTACACGAGCGACAGCACCGGTGCCTGCGCGAGCACCGGCAGGCACCCGGCGAGCGGCGAGACCCGTTCGGACGTGTACAGCTCCTGGGCCGCACGCTGCAGGCGCTCGCGGTCGGATCCGTACCGTCGCCGCAGGGCCGCGAGCTGCGGGGCGAGTCGGCGGCGGTCCCGTTCGGCCCGGACCTGCAGCACGGACAGCGGTACGAGCGCGACGCGGACGGCGAGCGTGAGCGCGACGACGGCCAGGGCGGCGGCGAACCCGCCGCCGACGGGGGTGAGGGCGCCGGTGAGCGCGGTGAGCAGGTCGGCGCCGCCGTGCAGCAGCGGGCCGACGACGGGCAGGGTGGTGGTGTCCACGGGGTTCCGATCGGTGGGAGGGGCACGGGTGCGTGCGGCCCGGTCACCGTCGGTGGTCGTCACCGTCCGGGATCAGGCCGGGACGGGTGCTCCCGGTGCCCGACCGCGGACGTGTCCGTCGGCGTCGGGGTGGCTCCACGCGATCCGCGTCACGAGCTCCGCGGCCTCGGCAGCGGCCGGACCCGGGCGGGGGAGCCGTGCGGTGCCGAGGACGACCGCGAGCAGGTGCACGGCGACGACACCGATCGCGACGGCCGTCAGCCCCAGGGCGGCCACCGCGAGCAGCGGGGCCGGTCCGACCGCGGGGTCGCCGAGGACGAGCGCCGCGACGATGCGCAGCAGTCCCTCGACGAGCGTGATCACCCGTTCAGCGTAACGCCCGCGCGCCGCAGCCGACCGGCAGGAGCGGACGGGCAGGATCGACGCCATGACCGCAGGATCGCCGAGCACCCCAGCGACCCTCGCCCTCGAGCGGGCGGGGATCCCGTACACCCCGCACGTCTACGAGCACCACGAGACGGCGACGAACTTCGGCGAAGAAGCAGCGGCCGCGCTCGGCCTGCGCGAGGAGCAGGTCTTCAAGACGCTGGTGGTGTCGGTCGACGGCCAGCTCGCGGTCGCGGTCGTCCCGGTGGCGAACCGGCTGGACCTGAAGGCGATCGCCGCGGCCCTCGGCGGCAAGAAGGCGTCGCTGGCGCTGCCGGCCCTCGCCGAGAAGCGCACGGGCTACGTCGTCGGCGGGATCAGCCCGGTCGGCCAGAAGGCCCGGCTGCGGACGGTCCTCGACGAGTCCGCCCTGACGTACGCGAGCATCTTCGTCTCGGGCGGCCGCCGCGGGTTCGACATCGAGCTCGCGCCCACGGACCTGATCACCGCCACGGACGCCCGGACCGCGGCGATCGCGCGGACCTGAGTCGGGTCGCCGCAACTTTCTCCGACGAACGGGAATGACCCCGCTCCTCCTGCGTTCCATTGAGTCGAAGGCACTCAAGTTCCCAGGAGGTCCCGTTGCCAGAGACGTTCGGCCCGACCAGCGGCAGTGACTCGTTCGACGAGTTCCTTGCACGACTCCTCGCGGCCCAGGAGACCGGCGCCCGGCGGTCCGTCCCGCTCGGACGCCCGGTCGACATCACGCGACTGCTCAGCCGTCGCACCCACGAGCTGCTCCAGCGCACCGCCACGTACGCCGTGTCCCAGGGACAGCGCGAGCTCGACGCGCTGCACCTGCTGCACGAGCTCGTCGCCACCGAACCCTTCGACGCGGTCGTCCGCTCCGCCGGCGTCGACCCCGAGCACCTCGCGCACGAGGTCGAGCAGCGCCTGCCCGCCCCGTCCGACGCACCCGTCGTCGACCGCCCCGCCCTCACCCCGAGCGCGCAGCGCATCCTCGTCGAGGCCACCCAGGCGGCGCGCGGGTTCGGCAGCACCTACACCGACCCCGAGCACGTCTTCTTCGCGCTCGTCATGGACCAGGAGACCGTCACCGGTCAGCTCCTGGCGAGCGCCGGCGTGACCCCGCAGGTCATGTCGTCGTACGCACAGCAGGCCGCCGCGGCGGCGCGAGAGGGGCGACCCGTGCCCGGCACCACCGACACCGACGAGCAGCAGCAGCAGTCGGACACCCCGACGCTCGACCAGTTCGGCACCGACCTCACCGAGCGCGCCCGCCAGGGCGGCATCGACCCGGTGATCGGGCGCGCCGACGAGATCGAGCAGACCGTCGAGATCCTGCTCCGCCGCACCAAGAACAACCCCGTCCTGATCGGTGAGCCCGGCGTCGGCAAGACCGCCGTCGTCGAGGGGCTCGCGCAGCGCATCGCCGACGGCGACGTCCCCGTGCTGCTCCAGGGCAAGCGGGTCGTCGCCCTCGACCTCGCCGGCATGCTCGCCGGCACGCGCTACCGCGGCGACTTCGAGGAGCGCCTGACGAACGCGATGGACGAGATCACTGCGCACGCCGACGAACTCATCGTCTTCGTCGACGAGCTGCACACCGTCGTCGGCGCCGGCGGTGGCGGCGAGGGCGGCTCGATGGACGCCGGCAACATCCTCAAGCCGCGGCTGGCTCGCGGCGAGCTGCACCTCGTCGGTGCGACGACGCTCGCCGAGTACCGCCGCATCGAGCAGGACGCCGCCCTCGAACGCCGCTTTCAGCCCGTCACCGTGGGGGAGCCGAGCGTCGAGGACGCGGTCGCGATCCTGACCGGCCTGGCGCCCCGCTACGCCGAGCACCACGACGTCGAGTACACCGACCAGGCCCTCCGCGCCGCCGTCGAGCTCTCGCACCGCTACGTCACCGACCGGCACCTGCCCGACAAGGCGATCGACCTCATCGACCAGGCCGGCGCCCGCCGGCGGCTGGCCCGCTCGGGCGACGTCGACGTGGCCGCCCTGCGGGAGCAGGTCGCGTCCCTCGCCACGGCGAAGGACGCCGCGGTCGCCGAGGAGCGCTACGAGGAGGCGTCGCGCCTGCGCGACGAGATCGACGAACTGGAGGCGCGGATCACCGCCGCCTCGCAGGACGACGGTAGCCGCGCCTCCCGTCCGGCACCGGGTGACCGCACGATCACGGAGGCCGACGTCGCCGCGGTGGTGTCCCGGGCCACCGGGATCCCCGCCACCCGCCTCACGCAGGGTGACCGGAGCCGACTGGCCGACCTGGAGGACGAGCTGCACGAGCGGGTCGTCGGCCAGGACGACGCGGTGCGCGCCGTTGCGACGGCCGTCCGGCGCAGCCGGACCGGCATGGGCGACCCTCGTCGGCCGGTCGGGAGCTTCCTGTTCCTCGGCCCGACGGGTGTCGGCAAGACCGAGCTCGCGAAGGCCCTCGCCGGGTCGCTCTTCGGCGACGAGTCGGCGATGCTCCGGTTCGACATGAGCGAGTTCGGCGAGCGCCACACGGTCTCGCGGCTCGTCGGTGCCCCTCCCGGGTACGTCGGCTACGGCGAGGCCGGGCAGCTCACCGAACGCGTGCGGCGCAACCCGTACTCGGTGATCCTGCTCGACGAGGTCGAGAAGGCGCACCCGGACGTGTTCAACCTGCTCCTGCAGGTGCTCGACGACGGGCGTCTGACCGACGGACAGGGACGCACCGTCGACTTCCGGAACACGGTCGTCGTCATGACGTCGAACATCGGGTCGGAGTTCCTCGCCTCGCGGTCCGGTGCGCTCGGCTTCTCGGCCGCGGGGGACGGCGGCTTCGACGAGGACGACCTGCGGCGCCGCGTGATGGGGCGGCTGCGCGAGGCCGTGCGTCCGGAGTTCATCAACCGCATCGACGACATCGTGCTGTTCCGCAAGCTCGAGCAGGACCAGCTCCGGTCGATCGTCGACCTGCTGCTGCGGGACACGTCCCTGCGGCTGCTCGCGCAGGGGATGACCCTGTCGGTGTCCGACGCTGCGGCCGCCTGGCTCGCCGAGCACGGTGCCGAACCGGAGTACGGCGCCCGTCCGCTCCGTCGGCTCATCCAGCGCGAGGTGGACGACCGCATCGCGAGCCTGGTCGTGGACGAGGCCGTGCACGAGGGCGACACCGTCCGCGTGGACGTGGTCGACGGCGCGCTCGTGGTCGGTGTCGTGGACACCGCCCTGGTCTGACCCTCGCCACACGACGGCCCGGTACCGCTTCGGTACCGGGCCGTCGTCGTGTGCGGAATGCGATCTGGAACTTCTTCCGGATTTCTTCGAGAAAAGGGTTGCGCTCGCATTCCCGGGATGGATAGTGTTCACGAGCACCACCGGCTGAACGACGATGAAAGGGGGCCGACAAGATGATGATCACCGCGATGAACCCGTTCCGTGGAGTCCGTGGGATCGGCGGCTCCCCGATCCGTCACCGCTGACGCGGGACGTCCGCTCCAGCCCACCCGGCCGTGCCGAGGAGGCTGCGCTCGATCAGCTGCGCCCGAGGAGTTCGGCGCAGCGCTGCTGATCCACGCGGCTGACGCGCTCGTCGGTTCCGCCCTGCGAACCCGCCTTGCGGGCGCGCTCCGCGGGTCCTGTCCGGGGCGCGACCGCCCGTCGCAGATCCGGTCCTGACCGGACGCGCGCGGCGCGTCCCGTGGGCTGAGCGGACGACGTCCCCACGATCCTCCAGTACCGCGTGCCGACATTCTCGGTCGCCGCGCGGAATGTCGTCGCGTGCATTTCCGGCGCGCTCCGGCACTGCATTCCTGCCCGCTCCTGCGGGTTGTTCCGTCCTGCCCTCCTGCCAGAAAGGCACCACCGTGTCGAACGACCTCGACGTCCGCCCTCCCAGTACCCGTGCGCTCCGACGCCGGGTCTCCCTCGCCGACCGCATCGCCCTCCGGGTCGGCATGTCCCTGATCATCTGGAGTCGGCGCACCCACCACGTGCGGCACGCCGTCGACCACGCCACCCGGCTGCGACTCGAGCGCGAGCGGCGCCAGCGCGAGGTGGACCTGCTCGTGCACAGCGCCGTCATGCGCATGTGGCGCTGAGCCCCGCGGTCGCGGCCGCCGGCCGCCGGCTGCCGTCGCTCCGAACCACGAACGCGACGTCGAACCAGGCATCCCGCCTGGTTCGACGTCGCTTCGACGGTTCGACGCGCGTCGAACCGTCCGCGCTACCGCTTCCGGTTCGCCACGAGGGCGACCGCGTACGCCGGGAACCACGTCCCAGCCGCCGGTCCGCCGTTGCAGGTCCCGTCGCTGGCGCCGGGGGTCTTCACCCACAGCAGGGCGTCGAGCCGCGTGGTCCCGGCGGTGACCCGCGGCGACTGCCCGAGTCCGGCGCCCGTCGGGTTGCACCACGTGCCGCGCCACCCGCGGCCGTTCCGTGACACGTCGATCACGTAGCGCGCGCCGCCGACCAGTGCGCTGAGACGGTCGGCGTAGGCGCGCTCCCCGTCGACACCGTAGAAGTTCGCCACGTTCGTGTAGAAACCCCGTGCTCGGTCGATGCCCGCGCGCTGCAGCAGCGCCGCCTGCACGGCCGGCGGGTTCCAGTCCTCGTTCCCGCCGTCCAGGTAGGCGGGGACCCCGGCGTCGGCGAACGCACGGACCGCCGAGGCCACCAGTGCGGGACGGGTCGCGCTCTCGGACACGCACGAGGTCAGGTGGGACAGCGAGTCCGGTTCGACGAGGACGACGGCGCGGTGGCCGCGGAGCATCGTCGCGATCCGCTGGTTCCACACGGGGTACTCCGCTGCGCTGAGTCCGCCGGCCGAGTACCCACCGCAGTCCCGGTTCGGGATCGCGTAGGTCACGAACACCGGGGTCGTCCCGCTCTTCTCGGCCGCGGCGAGGTTGCGGGCCACGACGCGGTCCAGCTGGTCGCCGCGGAGCCAGTCGCCCAGCCAGGTGGCGATGGGCTGCGCGGCGATCGTCCGAGCAGCTGCCGCGTCGGCGGTCCTGCCCTGGGCGGCGAGTGCCGCGGCCGCGGCGGCGGGTTGGTTGTCCGGCTGCACGGTCAGTCCGCCGGCGAACACCGCACTCGCGGGTGCCGTCCTGATGGTGCCCGCCGCGATCGGCGCGCGGGCCGTCCGTGTGGCAGCCGTCGCACTGCTCGGCGCGACCGACAGGCCGACGACCACGATTGCCGCCGTGAAGGCGGCGGTGGCCAGGGTGCTGACGCGGTGGTGCACGGTTCCTCCCGACCAGGAGGGCGCCCCGTGCACCCGGTCGACCGGTCCTCGTCCAATGGGAACCCCTCACGGGCCCGCGCGTCGAGCACCAGAACGAGGGGCAGGGACCGCCCTCGGCGTGGTCCGCCCACGCGGTCGACTACCGTTGTGCGGTGACCGAAACCGCTGCTGCCCTCGTCGAACGTCTCACCGCGATCGTGCCGGACTTCCCGAAGCCCGGCATCCTGTTCCGCGACGTGACCCCGGTGTTCTCCGACCCCGTCGCGTTCGGCCGCGTCTGCGAGGCCCTCGCCGCACCGTTCGCCGTCGGCGCCGGGTTCCAGGCGGTCGCCGGCATCGAGGCCCGCGGGTTCGCCCTCGCCGGCGGGATCGCCGCGCAGCACCAGGTCGGCGTCCTGACCGTTCGCAAGGCGGGGAAGCTCCCCGGCGAGGTCCTCAGCGAGCAGTACGCGCTGGAGTACGGCGAGGCGGAGCTCGAGCTCCGCCCGGGCCAGCTGCCGCAGGGGACCCGGGTGCTCGTCGTCGACGACGTCCTGGCGACCGGTGGCACGGCGGCGGCCACCGTCACGCTGCTCGAGCGTGCCGGCTACGAGGCGATCGGCTTCGCGTCGCTCCTCGAGCTCGACGGCCTGGCCGGGCGCGAGCGCCTCGAGCCGCGCCTGCCGGTCACCACGCTCGGGCGCGTGCCCGCCTGAACCGGCGTGACCGCGCACTAGTCTTGACCCACCCCTGAACCAACCGAGGAGCACCACGATCGTGACCGACGCAGTCGCACCCGAGCCCGCAGACCTGCCCCAGGCACCCGAGCCCCGCACCGCGACGACGGCCACGACGGGCACCGAGCTCTTCGACGGCGAGCGCGGCGTCGTCGCCATCCGCGTCGGCGGTGTCCTGAAGGACCTCGACGCGGCCGTGCAGGACGGCGAGACCGCCGAGGCGGTGACGCTGCAGGAGCAGGACGGCCTCGACATCCTCCGGCACTCGGCCGCGCACGTGCTCGCACAGGCGGTCCAGCAGATCAACCCGGAGGCCAAGCTCGGCATCGGCCCGCCCGTCACCGACGGCTACTACTACGACTTCGACGTCGCCGAGCCGTTCACGCCCGAGGACCTCAAGGCGATCGAGAAGGGCATGGACCGGATCATCCGTCAGGCCCAGCGCTTCCGCCGCGTCGTCGTCACCGACGACGAAGCCCGTGAGCGCATGGCGGGGGAGCCCTACAAGCAGGAGCTCATCGGCCTCAAGGGCGCAGCGGCCGACGGCGACTCCGGTGAGAGTGTCGAGGTCGGCGCCGGCGAGCTCACCGTCTACGAGAACGTCGACCCGAAGTCCGGCAAGGTCGTCTGGCAGGACCTCTGCCGCGGTCCTCACGTGCCGCACACCCGCTGGATCGGCAACGCGTCGAAGCTCATGCGCGTGGCGGCGGCCTACTGGCGCGGCTCCGAGAAGAACCCGCAGCTGCAGCGCGTCTACGGCACGGCGTGGCCGGACAAGGAGCAGCTCAAGGCGTACCAGCTCCGGCTCGAGGAGGCAGCGAAGCGCGACCACCGCAAGCTCGGTGCCGAGCTCGACCTGTTCTCGTTCCCCGACGAGATCGGCTCGGGCCTGGCGATCTTCCACCCGAAGGGCGGCATCATCCGCCGCGAGATGGAGGACTACTCGCGCCGCCGGCACGAACAGGAGGGCTACTCCTTCGTCTACACGCCGCACATCACCAAGGGCGACCTGTTTGAGCAGTCGGGCCACCTCGGTTGGTACAAGGACGGCATGTTCCCGGCCATGCACATGGACCAGGCGACGGACGAGGACGGCAACGTCACGCGGCAGGGGGCGGACTACTACCTCAAGCCGATGAACTGCCCGATGCACATCTTGGCGTACCGCTCGCAGGCCCGCTCCTACCGCGACCTGCCGCTGCGGATGTTCGAGTTCGGCACGGTCTACCGCAACGAGAAGTCCGGCGTCATCCACGGACTCACGCGCGTCCGCGGCATGACCCAGGACGACGCCCACATCTTCACCACGCAGGAGAAGATGAAGGAGGAGCTCACCACGACGCTGCAGTTCGTGCTCTCGCTGCTCCGCGACTACGGCCTCGACGACTTCTACCTCGAGCTCTCCACGAAGGACCCGGAGAAGTACGTCGGCGACGACGAGGTGTGGGAGGTCGCGACGAACACCCTGCGCGAGGTCGCCGAGGAGTCCGGGCTCGAGCTCGTCCCGGACCCGGCGGGCGCGGCGTTCTACGGCCCGAAGATCTCGGTGCAGGCGCGTGACGCCATCGGCCGCACGTGGCAGATGTCGACCGTGCAGCTCGACTTCAACCTGCCGGAGCGCTTCGGCCTCGAGTACACGGCGCCGGACGGCTCGCGTCAGCGCCCGGTGATGATCCACCGCGCCCTGTTCGGCTCGATCGAGCGCTTCTTCGGCGTCCTCACCGAGCACTACGCGGGCGCGTTCCCGGCGTGGCTGTCCCCGGTCCAGGTCGTCGCGATCCCGGTCGCCGCCGAGTACGGCGACTACCTCGACGAGGTCGTCGCGAAGCTCCGCTCGCACGGGGTCCGCGCCGAGGTCGACCACTCGGACGACCGCATGCAGAAGAAGATCCGCACGCACACCAAGGCGAAGGTGCCGTTCCAGCTCATCGCCGGCGGCGACGACCGCGACGCCGGCGCCGTGAGCTTCCGCTTCCGCGACGGCCGCCAGGACAACGGCGTGCCCGTGGACGAGGCGGTCGAACGCATCCTCACCGCGATCCGCGACCGCACGCAGGTCTGATGGTCGCCGAGCAGCCGGGAGGCACGCCGTCGGTCCCCGGGACCGGTCACGTCGACGACGTGGTCGGTCCCGACCCGCTGGTCATCCGGGACGCCGCGACCGGCGCGGCCGTCCCGGACGCCTTCCAGCGGCTCTGGAACCCGCACCGGATGGCGTACATCGATGCCGGTCGAGAGGGGAAGGGCCGCGGGCACGAGGACGACTGCCCGTTCTGTGAGGCGCCCCGGAAGTCCGACGAGGACGCCCTCATCGTCGCCCGCGGCGAGCACGCCTACGTCCTGCTCAACCTGTTCCCGTACAACAACGGCCACCTGCTCGTCTGCCCGTACCGGCACGTCCCGCTCTACGACGAGGCGACGCCGGACGAGACCCGCGAGATGGCGGAGCTGACCCAGACGGCGATGCGCGTGCTGCGTGCCGTGTCGCACTGCGACGGCTTCAACATCGGCATGAACCAGGGCGAGATCGCGGGCGCCGGGGTGGCCGGGCACCTGCACCAGCACGTCGTCCCGCGGTGGGCCTCGGACTCGAACTTCTTCCCGATCATCGCCCGGACGAAGTCGATGTCCCAGCTGCTGGGGGACACCCGCCGACTCGTCGCGGAAGGCTGGCCGACGGCGCACTAGAGTGGAGGGCATCATGAGCGACAGCACCAGCACCTCGGGCACCAACGGCACCTCGATCACCGGCTCCGACCGCGTCAAGCGCGGTCTCGCCGAGATGCTCAAGGGCGGCGTGATCATGGACGTCGTCGACGCCGAGCAGGCCCGCATCGCGGAGGAAGCCGGCGCGACCGCCGTCATGGCCCTCGAGCGCGTCCCCGCCGACATCCGTGCGCAGGGCGGCGTCGCCCGCATGTCCGACCCGTCGATGATCGAGGAGATCATCGCCTCGGTGTCGATCCCCGTCATGGCGAAGGCCCGCATCGGCCACTTCGTCGAGGCACAGGTGCTCCAGGAGCTCGGCGTCGACTACATCGACGAGTCCGAGGTCCTGTCGCCCGCCGACTACGTCAACCACATCGACAAGTGGAACTTCACCACGCCGTTCGTCTGCGGCGCCACCAACCTGGGCGAGGCACTCCGTCGCATCACCGAGGGTGCCGCGATGATCCGCTCCAAGGGCGAGGCCGGCACCGGTGACGTGTCCGAGGCGACGAAGCACATCCGCACCATCTCGAAGGAGATCGCGGCGCTCCGGTACCTCAAGGAGGACGAGCTCTACGTCGCCGCGAAGGAGCTCCAGGCGCCGTTCGACGTCGTGAAGGAGGTCGCGCAGACAGGCAAGCTCCCGGTCGTGCTCTTCACCGCGGGCGGTGTCGCCACCCCGGCCGACGCCGCGATGATGATGCAGCTCGGTGCCGACGGCGTGTTCGTCGGGTCCGGCATCTTCAAGTCCGGCGACCCCGCGAAGCGCGCCGCCGCCATCGTCAAGGCCGTCACCTTCCACGACGACCCCAAGGTCATCGCCGAGGTGTCCCGCGGGCTCGGCGAGGCCATGGTCGGCATCAACGTCGCCGACGTCCCCGCACCGCACCGTCTCGCCGAGCGCCGGCATCGGGATGTCGGTCTCGAAGGAGTCGTTCTGGCTGCCGAACGCGTTGCGGCGCACCGTCGTGTCGAGCACGTCGAGCGTCTGCTGCCCCGGGATCCCCGCGGCGATGCGCGACGAGAGCATGATCATCCCCGCGCAGGTGCCGTACGTCGGGAGCCCGCCGCGGATCGCCGCGGACAGGGGCTCGGCCACGCCGAACGCCCGGGAGAGCTTGTCCATGACGCTCGACGTGCTCGACACGACGGTGCGCCGCAACGCGTTCGGCAGCCAGAACGACTCCTTCGAGACCGACATCCCGATGCCGGCGCTCGGCGAGGCCCCGGTGCACGCGGTGTTCATCCGCGCGCCCGTGGTGGAGCAGCACGGCACCGACGTCCAGGTCCTCGGCGCCCTCGCGGACGGACAGGTCGTCGCCGTGCAGCAGGGCAACGTCCTCGCGAGCGCGTTCCACCCCGAGGTCGCGGGCGAGGACCGCTTCCACCGTCGCTTCCTGGCGATGGTCCGCTCCGCCTGAAGCCTGCCCCGGATGCCGGGCGCGACCGGGCTGGGACGCGACCCGCGGGGCGGCGGCGATCCGATCCTCCCGGCCGGTAGACTGGTCCGGATCTTCAGCGAGACCAAGGAGCACCGTGTCCGGGCATTCCAAGTGGGCAACGACCAAGCACAAGAAGGCGGTCATCGACCAGCGCCGCGCGAAGTCGTTCGCCAAGCTCATCAAGAACATCGAGGTCGCGGCCAAGATGGGCGGGGCCGACCTGTCGGGCAACCCGACCCTGGTCGACGCGGTCCAGAAGGCCAAGAAGACCTCGGTGCCGAACGACAACATCGACCGCGCCATCAAGCGCGGCGCCGGTCTGACCGGTGAGTCGATCGAGTACACGACGATCATGTACGAGGGCTACGGCCCGAACGGCGTCGCGATGCTCGTCGAGTGCCTCACCGACAACAAGAACCGCGCCGCGGCCGAGGTCCGGACGGCGATGTCCCGCAACGGCGGCACCATGGCCGACCCGGGCAGCGTCGCCTACAACTTCTCCCGCAAGGGCGTCATCTCGGTGACGAAGGTCGACGGCCTCGACGAGGACACCGTCATGACGGCCGTGCTCGACGCGGGCGTCGAGGACGTCATCGACCAGGGCGGTGGCTTCGAGGTCATCACCGAGGCGACCGACCTCGTCGCTGCGCGCACCGCGCTGCAGGACGCCGGCATCGACTACGACTCCGCCGACGCCGAGTTCGTCCCCGGGGTCAAGGTCCCGGTCGACGCGGACACCGCGCGCAAGGTCTTCAAGCTGATCGACGCGCTCGAGGACTCGGACGACGTGCAGAACGTCTACGCGAACTTCGACATCCCCGCGGACGTCCAGGCCGAGCTCGACGAGGACGAGGACTAGTCCGATGCTCCGGGTGCTCGGGGTCGACCCCGGGCTCACCCGGTGCGGCGTCGGCGTGGTCGAGGTCGCACCGAACCGGCGTGCCCGGCTCGTGCACGTCACCGTCGTGCGCACACCAGCCGACATGGCGCTCGAACAGCGTCTGCTCCGCATCGCGGACGGCATCGCCGCCGAGATCGACGAGCACCGTCCGGACGCCGTCGCCGTCGAGCGCGTCTTCGCGCAGGCGAACGTCCGGACGGTGATGGGCACGGCCCAGGCCGCCGGACTCGCGCTGCACGCCGCGGCGGCGCGCGGTCTGCCCGTCGGACTGCACACGCCGTCCGAGGTCAAGGCCGCCGTCACCGGCTACGGCAACGCCGACAAGCGGCAGGTGCAGACCATGATCGCCCGGGTGCTCGGACTCGACGAGGCCCCGAAGCCGGCGGACGCCGCGGACGCGCTCGCGCTGGCCGTGTGCCATGCCTGGAGGCTCGGATCACCCGACCGGGTCGGCCCCGGTCCGGCAACGCTCACCCCGGCACAGCGCGCCTGGCGGGACGCGCAGGCCGGCACCGCGGACTCCCCGCTCGCCCGCGCGGCCGCCGCGGCGCGTCCGGGCGGTGGCGCACCGTTCGCTCGCGGCCGGGGCGGTGCCGCGCGGCGGGCCGGCTCCGTCGGTGGGCAGCCCTAGGCTCGGAGCATGATCGCGAGCCTCCGGGGAACCTGCATCGACATCGCCGGATCGGCCGTGGTGGTCGAGGTCGGGGGAGTCGGGTACGCCGTGACCGTCACCCCGGCGCACGCGCTGACGATGCGCCACGGGTCCGAGGTGTTCCTGCGCACGCGGATGATCGTGCGCGAGGACGAGCACCAGCTGTTCGGCTTCGAGTCGGCCGAGGCGCTGCAGGTCTTCGACTTCCTGCGCAGCGTGTCGGGCGTCGGCCCGAAGTCCGCGATGGGGGTGCTCGCACACCTCGACCCTGCCCAGGTCGCGAACGCCGTGGCCGCCGAGGACGACGCCGTCTTCCGCAAGGTCTCCGGCATCGGCCCGAAGACCGCCAAGCTCATCACGGTCGCGCTCTCCGGCAAGCTCCTCGCCTTCGAGCAGGCACCCGCCGGCGCCACGGTCGCGGGTGCCGCCGGGGCACACCCCGCCGCGATCGACGTCGTCTCGGCGCTCGTCGGCCTCGGGTGGCGCGAGGACGCCGCGCAGTCCGCCGTCGACTCGGTCGTCGCCACCGACCCGGGCGCCGCCGCCATGGGCACGCAGTCGCTCCTCCGCGCCGCGCTCGGGACCCTCCGTCCCGCGGGGGCCGGACGGTGAGCGGCATCACCTCCGCGGGCGCCGAGTCGCAGGAAGAGCTCGCGTTCGAGGGCGCGCTCCGGCCGAAGTCCCTGGACGAGTTCGTCGGCCAGCGCAAGGTCCGCGGGCAGCTCGACCTGCTGCTCAAGGCCGCCGCGATGCAGGAACGCACGCCGGACCACATCCTGATGGCCGGGCCGCCCGGCCTCGGCAAGACGACGCTCGCGATGATCGTCGCGCACGAGTCCGGCCGTCCGCTGCGGATGTCGAGCGGGCCGGCGATCCAGCACGCCGGTGACCTCGCGGCGGTGCTCTCGTCGCTCGTCCCGGGCGAGGTCTTGTTCATCGACGAGATCCACCGCATGGCGCGCTCCGCAGAGGAGATGCTCTACCTCGCGATGGAGGACTTCCGCATCGACGTCATGGTCGGCAAGGGTGCGGGCGCGACGAGCATCCCGCTCGACCTCGCGCCGTTCACGCTCGTCGGGGCGACCACCCGCGCGGGCCTCCTCCCGAACCCCCTGCGCGATCGCTTCGGCTTCACGGCACACCTCGAGTTCTACGAGAAGGACGAGCTCGAACAGGTCCTGATCCGCGCCGCGCACCTGCTCGACCTGCGCATCGACCGCTCGGCGCTCCGCGAGATCGCCGGGCGCTCCCGAGGGACCCCGCGCATCGCGAACCGTCTGCTCCGCCGGGTCCGGGACTACGCGCTCGTGCACGGCACCGCCGACGGCATGACGGCCGTCCAGGGGGCGCTCGACCTGTACGACGTCGACGAACTCGGTCTCGACCGCCTCGACCGGGCCGTCGTCGAGACGATGCTGACCCGCTTCGACGGCGGCCCGGTCGGCCTGAACACCCTCGCGGTGTCGGTGGGCGAGGAGTCCGAGACCATCGAGTCCGTCGTCGAGCCGTTCCTCGTCCGGGTGGGCCTCGTCACGCGGACGCCGCGCGGTCGGATCGCCACCCCGCAGGCCTGGCGCCACTTCGGCCTGACGCCGGGTGCCGCCACCGGGATGCAGCCGGACCTGTTCGACGACGAATAGCGGCATGCGGTATTCTGCATCCTGAGTCATGCGCCGGGTGCAGCACCCCGCGCGACCGGACGGGTGCAGACCCGTGCCCTAGACTGCTACGGCCCGAAGCCGAGCAACCAGAGAAGGCAACGCCATCATGGATCAATCCATCTTCCTCATCGTCATCATCGTCGCGTTCGCCGCCTTCATGTTCTACAGCAGCCGGAAGCGCAAGAAGCAGCAGGCCGAGCTGCAGACGAAGATGCAGCCGGGCGCCCGCGTCATGCTCTCCTTCGGCCTCTACGGCACGCTGCTCTCCGTCGACGACGAGAAGGTCACCGCCGACGTCGAGATCGCACCGGGCACCGTCGTGACGGTCCACCGTCAGACGCTCTCCCGCGTGGTCGACGACAACGCCTCCGACGTCGACGAGACCGTGACCACGGACGACGCAGCCGCGGCTCCGGTCCTGGACCTCGGCAAGGACGACCGTCGCGACGAGCCGGAGTTCGGGCAGCGCGTCGAGCCGACCGAGTCCGACGCGGCGAAGCGCAAGACCGAAGACTGACACCCCCGGGCCGCCGGGTCCTCGTGACCCGGTGGCCTCACTCCTGCCGCCGGCGTCGCCGTCGGTCCTGAACAGAAAGACGAGACGACCGGTGGCACGATCGACACCCGTCAAGAAGGCGTTGCGCTCGCTCACCTGGTTGGTGATCATCATGGCCGCACTCGCGGGCCTGAACACCGCCGCATCGGTGCTGGCAGCCAACACCAAGGACGACACCGACAAGTGGTTCGCCGGCGCGAGCTGGGTGCCGGAGCTGGCGCTCGACCTGCAGGGCGGCACGCAGCTGACGCTCGCGGCGCAGAACACGCAGGGCGGCTCGGTGACGTCGCAGCAGCTCAACCAGGCGGTCAACATCATCCGCCAGCGCATCAACGCCACGGGTGTCTCCGAGTCGCAGATCAACACGCAGGGCACGAACAACATCGTCGTGTCCATCCCGGGCAAGCCGGACAAGGCGACCATCGACCGCATCGAGGCCGCCGCCAAGCTCACCTTCCGCCCGGTCCTCTACACCGAGGCCGCGACGAGCACCTCGGTCGGAGGCGACAAGGGCTCTTCGGCGTCGCCGACGCCCTACACCCCGCCCGCGTCGCTCGAGGCCACGCCGACCGCGAAGGCGACGAACGGCAGCGACCTCTCGCAGGTGACGCCCGCGCTGCAGGACCTGTACAAGAACTACAACTGCAAGGCCCCGGACGACGTCACGACGGCACCCGACGACCAGCCCCTCGTCACCTGTGACCAGGACGGCGCCGCGAAGTACATCCTCGGCCCGGTCGAGGTCTCCGGCTCCGGCATCAGCAACGCGACCTCCGGGCTCGCCACCGACTCGCAGGGCGCGACGACCGGCCAGTGGGCCGTCAACCTGACCTTCAAGGGCAAGGCCTCGGACGACTTCCGCGAGGTCACCAGCCGCCTGGTCAAGCTCCAGCCGCCGCAGAACCAGTTCGCCATCGTCCTCGACGGCACGGTCATCACCGCGCCGGCGTCGAACGCGGCGATCACCAACGGCAAGGCGCAGATCACCGGCAACTTCACCGCGGAGACCTCGAAGACCCTCGCGGACCAGCTGAAGTACGGCGCGCTGCCGATCAACTTCCAGGTGCAGTCGAACGAGAACATCTCCGCGACGCTCGGCACCGCGCAGCTCGTCGGCGGTCTCGTCGCCGGTCTGATCGGTCTGATCCTCGTCGTGATCTACTCGATCATCCAGTACCGCGCGCTGGCGTTCGTCACGGTCCTGTCGCTCGGCGTCGCCGCGGTGATCACCTACCTGGTCATCGCGATCATGTCGTGGCGCGTCGACTACCGGCTCTCGCTCGCGGGCGTCGCGGGCCTCATCGTGGCCATCGGCATCACGGCGGACTCGTTCATCGTCTACTTCGAGCGCATCCGTGACGAGCTCCGGGACGGCCGCGGGCTCGAGAGCGCGGTGGAGTCCGGTTGGAAGCGGGCGCTCCGTACGATCCTGGCGTCCGACTCGATCAACTTCCTCGCCGCCGTGGTGCTCTACATCCTCGCGGTCAGCGACGTGAAGGGCTTCGCGTTCACGCTGCTCCTCACCACGCTCATCGACGTCGTCGTGGTCGTGCTCTTCACGCACCCGATGATGCAGCTCATCGCCCGCAGCCGGTTCTTCGGCGAGGGCCACCGGTTCAGCGGACTCGACCCGTCCGCCCTCGGCGCGGTCTACCGCGGTCGCGCGCAGTTCCGCGCTCCCGTGGTCGACGGCAAGCGCCAGCGCAGCGCGGGCGAGGCCCAGCGCCGCCAGACGATCGCGGAGCGGAAGGCCCAGCAGGCCTCCGGCGCGCAGCACGGCACGACGCCGGACGGGAAGGACGACTGATGGCCAGCTTCAGCCAGTTCGGCAGCGACCTCTACACGGGCAAGCGCTCGTACGACATCGTCGGCCGACGCAAGACGTGGTACCTCGTCGCGATCATCGCGATCGTGGTGTCCCTCGCCGTGCCGTGGCTCCGCGGCGGGTACCAGCTCGGCATCGAGTTCACCGGCGGCTCCGAGTTCACGATCTCGAACGCGGGTTCGACCGACCAGTCGATCGCGACCCGGACCGTCGAGTCGATCGTGCCCGAGGGCATCCCGCGGGTCTCGCAGGTCGGCCGGGACGGCATCCGCGTCCAGACCGAGCAGCTGACCGACCGCGAGACCACCCAGGTGCAGGACGCCCTCGCGAAGGCGTACGACGTCTCCGACGACCAGGTCGCGTCAACGTACATCGGTGCGACGTGGGGTGCCGACGTGCTCGCCCAGGCGATCCGCGGACTCGTGATCTTCCTCGTGCTCGCCGCCGTCGTCATGGCGCTGTACTTCCGCACGTGGAAGATGTCCGTGTCCGCCATGGTGGCGCTGCTGCACGACCTGCTCATCACGGCGGGCGTGTACGGCATCGTCGGGCTCGAGGTCACGCCCGCCGCGGTCATCGGCTTCCTGACGATCCTCGGGTACTCGCTGTACGACACCGTGGTGGTGTTCGACAAGGTGCGTGAGAACACGAGCCAGGAGTCGCACCGGACCTTCGTCCAGTCGGTGAACCTCGCGGTGAACCAGACCCTCGTCCGGTCGATCAACACCTCGGTCGTGGCCCTGCTGCCCGTCGCGGCGATCCTGTTCATCGGCTCCTACGTGCTCGGCGCTGGCACGCTGCGGGACATCTCGCTCGCGCTGTTCATCGGCATCATCGTGGGCACGTACTCGACGATCTTCATCGCGTCGCCGATGTACGCCCACCTGCGCGAGAACGAGCCGAAGATCAAGCAGGCCGACGCCAAGAAGCGCCAGGCGGCCGAGAAGCGGCAGCGCGAGGTCGACGCCACCGCCGAGGCCGTCTGATGGCGGTCGAGGTGCACGACGTCGACGTCGCCGAGGCCCGTCGACGGATCGACGCCGGTGCGCGGCTGTTCGACGTCCGCGAGCAGGGGGAGTGGGACGAGGTCCACGCTCCCGAGGCGACGCTGGTGCCCATGTCGGAGCTCGTCGCCCGCTGGCAGGAGATCGACGGGGGCGATCAGCCCGCGATCGTCGTCTGCCATTCCGGCGGCCGGTCCGCCCGGGTCGTCGCCGCGCTCGAGCAGTCCGGCGTCCCCGCGGTGAACCTCGTCGGCGGGATGACCGCGTGGGAGCAGGCCGGCGAGCCGGTCGTCCGCGCGGGTGCCACCGCCGAGGACGCCCAGGGCGAACCGCGTCACGAGCACTGACCGGACGCGCGTAGTCTTGCTGGACCGTACCCGGACACCGGTCGTTGGAGGCGCATCATGACGGACACCCGTGAGTCCACGCCCCAGGGTGCGACCGAGCCCGGTGCGAGCCGGCCCGGCTCGGCGCCGCGGCCGACGAGTCCGCTCGGTCCGAACACGACCGGGAACATCGGGTCGCTCCGGTCCCTGCTGCCGCGGCTCTTCTCGCGGGCGCAGCCGGCCGGCGCCGTCGACACGCTGATCCGGACGGTGCGGTCGCACCACCCGAAGGCCGACGTGACGCTCATCGAGCGGGCGTACTCGGTCGCGGAGCGTGCGCACGACGGGCAGAAGCGCAAGTCGGGCGAGCCGTACATCACGCACCCGGTGGCGGTCGCGCAGATCCTCGCCGACCTGGGGATCGGCACGATCACGATCGCCGCAGCGCTGCTGCACGACACCGTCGAGGACACGGACTACCAGCTCGACGAGCTCCGCGCCGACTTCGGCGACGAGATCGCGATGCTCGTCGACGGCGTCACGAAGCTCGACAAGGTCAAGTACGGCGACAGCGCCCAGGCCGAGACCGTCCGCAAGATGGTGATCGCGATGTCGAAGGACATCCGGGTGCTCGTCATCAAGCTCGCGGACCGTCTGCACAACGCCCGCACGTGGGGCTTCGTCGAGTCCGCCTCCGCAACGCGCAAGGCGAAGGAGACGCTCGAGATCTACGCGCCCCTGGCGCACCGACTCGGCATCCAGATGATCAAGCTGGAGCTCGAGGACCTGTCGTTCGCGGTCCTGCACCCGAAGCTCTACGTCGAGATCGACAGCCTGGTCAAGGAGCGCCAGCCGAAGCGCGAGCAGTTCGTGCAGAACGTGATCGGCACGCTCAAGAAGGACCTGAAGGCGTCGAAGATCCGCGGCGACGTGATGGGCCGGCCGAAGCAGTACTACTCGATCTACCAGAAGATGATCGTCCGCGGGCGCGAGTTCGACGAGATCTACGACCTGGTCGGCATCCGCGTGCTCGTCCCCACCGTGCGCGACTGCTACGCGATGCTCGGTTCGGTGCACGCCCGCTGGACCCCGCTGCCCGGGCGCTTCAAGGACTACATCGCCACCCCGAAGTTCAACCTGTACCAGTCGCTCCACACCACGGTGCTCGGACCCCAGGGCCGTGCGGTCGAGATCCAGATCCGCACGCACGAGATGCACCAACGCGCCGAGTTCGGTGTCGCGGCGCACTGGAAGTACAAGCAGCGTGCCCAGGGCCGTGACGTCGACACGAGCACCACCGACGACCAGGACATGGCCTGGCTCGCCCACATCACCGACTGGCAGGCGGAGACGAGCGACCCGGGAGAGTTCCTCGACTCGCTCCGGTACGAGATCGGCGCGAAGGAGACGTACGTCTTCACGCCGCAGGGCAAGGTCATCGGGCTGCCCGCCGGCGCGACCCCGGTCGACTTCGCCTACGCGGTGCACACCGAGATCGGGCACCGCACCATGGGTGCCAAGGTCAACGGCCGCCTGGTGCCGCTCGAGAGCCAGCTGTCCAGCGGCGACGTCGTCGAGATCTTCACGTCGAAGAACCCCGACTCGGGCCCGAGCCAGGACTGGCTGACGTTCGTCCGCAGTCCGCGCGCGCGGAACAAGATCAAGCAGTGGTTCACCAAGGAGCGCCGCGAAGAGGCGATCGAGCAGGGCCGCGACGCCATCGCTCGGGCGATGCGCAAGCAGAACCTGCCGCTCCAGCGCATCATGAGCCAGGACTCCATCTCCGAGGTGGCCTCGGCGATGCGCTACGAGGACGTCTCGGCGCTCTACGCGGCGATCGGCGAGGGACACGTCTCCACGCAGTCGGTCATCGAGAAGATCCTCGCGGGCGTCCAGACCGAGGCCGAGACCGACGAGCCCGAGCTCGCGTTCCCGCGGCAGGTCACGAGCCGGCAGCTCCGCAACAGCGACAGCGGGGTGCTCGTGCGCGGTGCGCCCGACATCCTCGTCAAGCTCGCCAAGTGCTGCACCCCGGTGCCGGGAGACCAGATCGTCGGCTTCATCACCCGCGGCCAGGGCGTCTCGGTGCACCAGGCCTCGTGCACGAACGTGAAGTCGCTCATGAACGAGCCCGACCGCATGATCGAGGTCGAGTGGGCACCGTCGTCCAAGTCGGTGTTCCTCGTGCAGATCCAGATCGAGGCGCTCGACCGCTCCGGTCTGCTCAGCGACGTCACGCGGGTCCTGACCGACCATCACGTCAACATCCTGTCCGCCACCGTCTCGACCTCGTCGGACCGCCTCGCGCTGAGCCGCTTCGTGTTCGAGATGGGCGACACGACCCACCTGGACCGGGTGCTCAACGCGGTGCGGCGCATCGACGCGGTCTACGACGTCTACCGCGTCAGCGCCGGCTGACGTGACAGCAGCCGATCACCCACCGAGCGGTGCGTCCAGGAGCGCGTCGAGCCGCCGGGCGGCCTGACGGACCATCGGGACGGTCCCGAGCGCGTCCAGCGCGGCCAGGACCGCCTCAGGCTCGGTCGCACCCACCGCGAAGAGCCCCCGCACGGCGTCCGCGGCGTCCGGGTCGAGGTCCCCGATGGCGCGGAGCAGGTCGACGACCGTGCGGACCGGTGTCGTCACACGCACGCCGTCGAGCGCCACGGTGTCCTCGGGCCCGATGCGTACCTGCCGCACGCGCACGGTCGTCACGTCGGCGACCCGGATGCCGAGGGGTGCGGCCGCCTCCGCCGGCTCCGGAGCACACGACCGACCGCCCCAGATCCACGCTGCACTGCCCCCGCACGCGACGAGCCGACGATCGGGCACGTCGACCGCCCAGGCTTCGGCACGGAGCGACGGTACCTGGGCCTCGGCGACGGAGGCCCAGCACGACCCCACCGGCACGAGCTCACCGGCGAGCACGGCGGCGCGGAGCTCCGCCTCCGGCCAGTCCGTACTGGTCAGGAGTCGGGACGACGGGGCTGTCGCAGGATGGCCCGCTGATCGGCGCCGCCGCGCTCGTGCACCGCGCCGACGTCCTGCGCTGAGGTCCTGCGGCTGCCGTCGTGCGCCGACGGCGCCGGCGGTTGTCCACAGTGGCTGTCCTGCCGGTGCGCGCTCCGGCAGGATGGCCGGGTGCCGTCGTCCCGACTCCTGACCAGTACGGACTGGCCGGAGGCGGAGCTCCGCGCCGCCGTGCTCGCCGGTGAGCTCGTGCCGGTGGGGTCGTGCTGGGCCTCCGTCGCCGAGGCCCAGGTACCGTCGCTCCGTGCCGAAGCCTGGGCGGTCGACGTGCCCGATCGTCGGCTCGTCGCGTGCGGGGGCAGTGCAGCGTGGATCTGGGGCGGTCGGTCGTGTGCTCCGGAGCCGGCGGAGGCGGCCGCACCCCTCGGCATCCGGGTCGCCGACGTGACGACCGTGCGCGTGCGGCAGGTACGCATCGGGCCCGAGGACACCGTGGCGCTCGACGGCGTGCGTGTGACGACACCGGTCCGCACGGTCGTCGACCTGCTCCGCGCCATCGGGGACCTCGACCCGGACGCCGCGGACGCCGTGCGGGGGCTCTTCGCGGTGGGTGCGACCGAGCCTGAGGCGGTCCTGGCCGCGCTGGACGCGCTCGGGACCGTCCCGATGGTCCGTCAGGCCGCCCGGCGGCTCGACGCGCTCCTGGACGCACCGCTCGGTGGGTGATCGGCTGCTGTCACGTCAGCCGGCGCTGACGCGGTAGACGTCGTAGACCGCGTCGATGCGCCGCACCGCGTTGAGCACCCGGTCCAGGTGGGTCGTGTCGCCCATCTCGAACACGAAGCGGCTCAGCGCGAGGCGGTCCGACGAGGTCGAGACGGTGGCGGACAGGATGTTGACGTGATGGTCGGTCAGGACCCGCGTGACGTCGCTGAGCAGACCGGAGCGGTCGAGCGCCTCGATCTGGATCTGCACGAGGAACACCGACTTGGACGACGGTGCCCACTCGACCTCGATCATGCGGTCGGGCTCGTTCATGAGCGACTTCACGTTCGTGCACGAGGCCTGGTGCACCGAGACGCCCTGGCCGCGGGTGATGAAGCCGACGATCTGGTCTCCCGGCACCGGGGTGCAGCACTTGGCGAGCTTGACGAGGATGTCGGGCGCACCGCGCACGAGCACCCCGCTGTCGCTGTTGCGGAGCTGCCGGCTCGTGACCTGCCGCGGGAACGCGAGCTCGGGCTCGTCGGTCTCGGCCTCGGTCTGGACGCCCGCGAGGATCTTCTCGATGACCGACTGCGTGGAGACGTGTCCCTCGCCGATCGCCGCGTAGAGCGCCGAGACGTCCTCGTAGCGCATCGCCGAGGCCACCTCGGAGATGGAGTCCTGGCTCATGATGCGCTGGAGCGGCAGGTTCTGCTTGCGCATCGCCCGAGCGATGGCGTCGCGGCCCTGCTCGATCGCCTCTTCGCGGCGCTCCTTGGTGAACCACTGCTTGATCTTGTTCCGCGCGCGCGGACTGCGGACGAACGTCAGCCAGTCCTGGCTCGGGCCCGAGTCGGGGTTCTTCGACGTGAAGATCTCGACGACGTCGCCGCTGGACAGCTGGCTCTCGAGCGGCACCAGGCGGCCGTTGACCTTGGCACCCATGGTGCGGTGCCCGATCTCGGTGTGCACCGCGTAGGCGAAGTCGACCGGGGTCGCGCCGGCGGGCAGCCCGATGACCTTGCCCTGCGGCGTGAAGACGTACGTCTCCTTCGCGCCGATCTCGTACCGGAGCGAGTCGAGGAACTCTCCCGGGTCGCTCGTCTCCGCCTGCCAGTCGGTGATGTGGGCGAGCCAGGCCATGTCCTGGTCGTCGGTGGTGCTCGTGTCGACGTCACGGCCCTGGGCACGCTGCTTGTACTTCCAGTGCGCCGCGACACCGAACTCGGCGCGTTGGTGCATCTCGTGCGTGCGGATCTGGATCTCGACCGCACGGCCCTGGGGTCCGAGCACCGTGGTGTGGAGCGACTGGTACAGGTTGAACTTCGGGGTGGCGATGTAGTCCTTGAAGCGCCCGGGCAGCGGGGTCCAGCGGGCGTGCACCGAACCGAGCATCGCGTAGCAGTCGCGCACGGTGGGGACGAGCACGCGGATGCCGACCAGGTCGTAGATCTCGTCGAACTCGCGCCCGCGGACGATCATCTTCTGGTAGATCGAGTAGTACTGCTTCGGCCGGCCCATCACGTCGCCGCGGATCTTCGACGCCTTCAGGTCCTTCTTGAGCGTGCCGATCACGTTCTGCACGAACTGCTCGCGCTTCGGCTGGCGCTCCTTGACCAGGCTGTCGATCTCGACGTAGAGCTTCGGGTGCAGGACCGCGAACGACAGGTCCTCGAGCTCCAGCTTGATCATCTGGATGCCGAGTCGGTGCGCCAGGGGCGCGTAGATCTCGAGCGTCTCCTTCGCCTTGCGCGTTGCGGAGGCGGACTCGACGAAGCCCCACGTGCGGGCGTTGTGCAGACGGTCCGCGAGCTTGATGACGAGCACCCGGATGTCCTTCGACATCGCGATCACCATCTTGCGGACGGTCTCGGCCTGGGCGCTGTCGCCGTACTTGACCTTGTCGAGCTTCGTGACGCCGTCGACGAGCATCGCGATCTCGTCGCCGAAGTCGGCGCGGAGCTCGTCGAGCTGGTAGTCCGTGTCCTCGACGGTGTCGTGCAGCAGCGCTGCGGCGATCGTGATCGTGCCGATCCCCAGGTCGGCGAGGATCTGCGCGACCGCCACCGGGTGCGTGATGTACGGCTCGCCCGACTTGCGCTTCTGCCCGTCGTGCGCACGCTCCGCGACCGAGTACGCCCGCTCGATGAGCGTCACGTCGGCCTTCGGGTGGTGCGACCGCACCGTCCGGATCAGCGTGTCGACGGCGCCGGCCGGCTGCGCCCGCGAGAAGAGCCGCGGCAGCAGGGACCGGAGCGACCCGATGTTCCCGGTCGTGTTCGGACCGAGCGGACTCGTCGGCCGCGGCGCCGAGCCGGGCCGGCTCGCACCGGGCTCGGTCGCACCCTGGGGCGTGGACTCACGGGTGTCCGTCATGATGCGCCTCCAACGACCGGTGTCCGGGTACGGTCCAGCAAGACTACGCGCGTCCGGTCAGTGCTCGTGACGCGGTTCGCCCTGGGCGTCCTCGGCGGTGGCACCCGCGCGGACGACCGGCTCGCCGGCCTGCTCCCACGCGGTCATCCCGCCGACGAGGTTCACCGCGGGGACGCCGGACTGCTCGAGCGCGGCGACGACCCGGGCGGACCGGCCGCCGGAATGGCAGACGACGATCGCGGGCTGATCGCCCCCGTCGATCTCCTGCCAGCGGGCGACGAGCTCCGACATGGGCACCAGCGTCGCCTCGGGAGCGTGGACCTCGTCCCACTCCCCCTGCTCGCGGACGTCGAACAGCCGCGCACCGGCGTCGATCCGTCGACGGGCCTCGGCGACGTCGACGTCGTGCACCTCGACCGCCATCAGACGGCCTCGGCGGTGGCGTCGACCTCGCGCTGCCGCTTCTCGGCCGCCTGGCGCTTCTTGGCGTCGGCCTGCTTGATCTTCGGCTCGTTCTCGCGCAGGTGGGCGTACATCGGCGACGCGATGAAGATCGTCGAGTACGTGCCCACGATGATGCCGATGAACAGCGCGAGCGAGATGTCCCGCAGCGTGCCAGCGCCGAGCACGTAGGAGCCGATGAACAGGATCGCCGCGACGGGCAGCAGGGCCACGACCGAGGTGTTGATCGACCGGACGAGGGTCTGGTTCACCGCGAGGTTCACCGACTGGACGAAGGTCCGGTGCGACTCCTGGCTCGTGTTCTCACGCACCTTGTCGAACACCACCACGGTGTCGTACAGCGAGTACCCGAGGATCGTCAGGAAGCCGATGACCGCGGCGGGCGTGACCTCGAGCCCGACGATGCCGTACACGCCCGCCGTGATGAGCAGGTCGTGCAGCAGCGCCACCATGGCGGACACGGACATCTTCCACGTGCGGAAGTACAGCGCCATGACGACGGCGGCGAGCACGAGGAAGATCACGAGTCCGCGGATCGCCTGGGCGAGCACGTCGGCACCCCACGTCGCACCGATGTACGTTGACGCGACCTGGTCGTCGGAGACGTCGTACGCCTTCGCGAGGGCGTCCTGCACCTGGGTGGTCTCGCGGTCGGTCAGCTGCTCGGTCTGGACGCGGATGCCGTCCCGGCCGACCTGCGAGACCCGCGGGATGCCCTCGGGCACGATCGACTCGACGGTCCGGGTCGCGATCGACTGGTCGGTCGAACCCGCGTTCGAGATCGTGAACTCGGAGCCGCCGGTGAACTCGATGCCGAGCTGGTACCCGCCGCGGAGCCACGGCACGGCGAGGGACACCACGATCGCGATGATCGCGACGAGGTACCACGTCTTGCGTCGGCCGACGATGTCGTACGAGCGCTTGCCCGTGTAGAGGTCGCTGCCGAACTGGCTGAAGCTGGCCATCAGTCGTCCTTCCCGTCCGGCGTCGTGCCGTGCTGCGCGCCGGAGGCCTGCTGGGCCTTCCGCTCCGCGATCGTCTGGCGGCGCTGGGCCTCGCCCGCGCTGCGCTGGCGCTTGCCGTCGACCACGGGAGCGCGGAACTGCGCGCGACCGCGGTAGACCGCGCCGAGGGCGGACGGGTCGAGTCCGCTGAACCGGTGGCCCTCGCCGAAGAACCGGCTGCGGGCGATGAGCTGCATCATCGGGTGCGTGAAGAGCACGACCACGACGACGTCGATGAGCGTGGTGAGGAGCAGCGTGAACGCGAAGCCCTTCACGTCGCTGACCGCGAGGATGTAGAGCACCACGGCGGCGAGGAAGTTGATCGAGTCGGACGCCAGGATCGTACGGAGCGCCCGCTTCCAACCGGACTCCACCGCGCTCTCGAGCCCGCGGCCGTCCCGGAGCTCGTCACGGATGCGCTCGAAGTAGACGATGAACGAGTCCGCCGTGATGCCGATGGCCACGATGAGGCCCGCGACGCCCGCGAGCGAGAGCCGGTAGTCGACGCGCCACGACATGATCGCGATGACCAGGTAGGTGATCACCGCGGCGACGCCGAGCGACAGGACCGTGACGAACGCCAGCGCGCGGTACTGGATGATCGAGTAGATCACGACGAGGATCAGACCGATCAGACCGGCGACGAGACCGCCGACGAGCTGCGCGGTGCCGAGCGTCGCGGAGATGTTCTCGTTCGACTGCACCTGGAAGTTGATCGGCAGCGCGCCGTACTTCAGCTGGTCCGCGAGGGTCTTCGAGGTCTCCGCGGTGAAGTTGCCGGTGATCTGCGCCTTGCCGTTGGTGATCGCCGCGTTCGACGCCGGCGCGGTGATGACCGTGCCGTCGAGGACGATGGCGAACTGGTTCTGCGGCGGCTGGAGCTTGACCAGGCGGCTGGTGACCTCGCGGAAGTCGTCCGAGGCCTTGCCCTTGAAGGTCAGGTTGACGGCCCACTGGCCGGTCGTCGCGCCCTGCGAGTCGGTGGCGAGCCCGGAGGTCGCGTTGCTGATGCCGGAGCCGGAGACCTCGACCGGGCCGAGGATGTACTTCGCGGCGCCGTCCTGGTCACAGGTGACGAGGGGCTGGTCGTCGGGTGCCGTCGTGACGTCGTCCGGGGCCTTGCAGTTGTAGTTCTTGTACAGGTCCTGCAGCGCGGGCGTCACCTGCGAGAGGTCGCTGCCGTTCGTCGCCTTCGCGGTCGGCGTGGCCTCGAGCGACGCGGGCGGGGTGTAGGGCGTCGGCGACGCCGAAGAGCCCTTGTCGCCTCCGACCGAGGTGCTCGTCGCGGCCTCGGTGTAGAGGACCGGGCGGAAGGTGAGCTTGGCGGCGGCCTCGATGCGGTCGATGGTCGCCTTGTCCGGCTTGCCCGGGATGGACACGACGATGTTGTTCGTGCCCTGCGTGTTGATCTGCGACTCGGAGACACCCGTGGCGTTGATGCGCTGGCGGATGATGTTGACCGCCTGGTTGAGCTGCTGCGACGTCACCGAGCCGCCCTGCGTGTTCTGCGCCGCGAGCGTCAGCTGCGTGCCGCCCTGCAGGTCGAGCGCCAGCTCCGGCACCCAGCTCGCGCCGGCGAACCACTTGTCGGTGTCGTCCTTGGTGTTGGCTGCCAGCACCGATGCGGCGGTGTTCAGGCCCGCGAGTGCGGCCATGATGATCACCAACCAGGTGAGCGAGCGCAACGCCTTCTTGACGGGTGTCGATCGTGCCACCGGTCGTCTCGTCTTTCTGTTCAGGACCGACGGCGACGCCGGCGGCAGGAGTGAGGCCACCGGGTCACGAGGACCCGGCGGCCCGGGGGTGTCAGTCTTCGGTCTTGCGCTTCGCCGCGTCGGACTCGGTCGGCTCGACGCGCTGCCCGAACTCCGGCTCGTCGCGACGGTCGTCCTTGCCGAGGTCCAGGACCGGAGCCGCGGCTGCGTCGTCCGTGGTCACGGTCTCGTCGACGTCGGAGGCGTTGTCGTCGACCACGCGGGAGAGCGTCTGACGGTGGACCGTCACGACGGTGCCCGGTGCGATCTCGACGTCGGCGGTGACCTTCTCGTCGTCGACGGAGAGCAGCGTGCCGTAGAGGCCGAAGGAGAGCATGACGCGGGCGCCCGGCTGCATCTTCGTCTGCAGCTCGGCCTGCTGCTTCTTGCGCTTCCGGCTGCTGTAGAACATGAAGGCGGCGAACGCGACGATGATGACGATGAGGAAGATGGATTGATCCATGATGGCGTTGCCTTCTCTGGTTGCTCGGCTTCGGGCCGTAGCAGTCTAGGGCACGGGTCTGCACCCGTCCGGTCGCGCGGGGTGCTGCACCCGGCGCATGACTCAGGATGCAGAATACCGCATGCCGCTATTCGTCGTCGAACAGGTCCGGCTGCATCCCGGTGGCGGCACCCGGCGTCAGGCCGAAGTGGCGCCAGGCCTGCGGGGTGGCGATCCGACCGCGCGGCGTCCGCGTGACGAGGCCCACCCGGACGAGGAACGGCTCGACGACGGACTCGATGGTCTCGGACTCCTCGCCCACCGACACCGCGAGGGTGTTCAGGCCGACCGGGCCGCCGTCGAAGCGGGTCAGCATCGTCTCGACGACGGCCCGGTCGAGGCGGTCGAGACCGAGTTCGTCGACGTCGTACAGGTCGAGCGCCCCCTGGACGGCCGTCATGCCGTCGGCGGTGCCGTGCACGAGCGCGTAGTCCCGGACCCGGCGGAGCAGACGGTTCGCGATGCGCGGGGTCCCTCGGGAGCGCCCGGCGATCTCGCGGAGCGCCGAGCGGTCGATGCGCAGGTCGAGCAGGTGCGCGGCGCGGATCAGGACCTGTTCGAGCTCGTCCTTCTCGTAGAACTCGAGGTGTGCCGTGAAGCCGAAGCGATCGCGCAGGGGGTTCGGGAGGAGGCCCGCGCGGGTGGTCGCCCCGACGAGCGTGAACGGCGCGAGGTCGAGCGGGATGCTCGTCGCGCCCGCACCCTTGCCGACCATGACGTCGATGCGGAAGTCCTCCATCGCGAGGTAGAGCATCTCCTCTGCGGAGCGCGCCATGCGGTGGATCTCGTCGATGAACAAGACCTCGCCCGGGACGAGCGACGAGAGCACCGCCGCGAGGTCACCGGCGTGCTGGATCGCCGGCCCGCTCGACATCCGCAGCGGACGGCCGGACTCGTGCGCGACGATCATCGCGAGCGTCGTCTTGCCGAGGCCGGGCGGCCCGGCCATCAGGATGTGGTCCGGCGTGCGTTCCTGCATCGCGGCGGCCTTGAGCAGCAGGTCGAGCTGCCCGCGGACCTTGCGCTGGCCGACGAACTCGTCCAGGGACTTCGGCCGGAGCGCGCCCTCGAACGCGAGCTCTTCCTGCGACTCGGCGCCCGCGGAGGTGATGCCGCTCACCGTCCGGCCCCCGCGGGACGGAGGGTCCCGAGCGCGGCGCGGAGGAGCGACTGCGTGCCCATGGCGGCGGCGCCCGGGTCGGTGGCGACGACCGAGTCGACGGCGGACTGCGCGGCGTCCTCGCGCCACCCGAGGCCGACGAGCGCCGAGACGACGTCGATCGCGGCGGGGTGTGCCCCGGCGGCACCCGCGACCGTGGCGCCGGCGGGTGCCTGCTCGAAGGCGAGGAGCTTGCCGGAGAGCGCGACCGTGATGAGCTTGGCGGTCTTCGGGCCGATGCCGGAGACCTTGCGGAAGACGGCGTCGTCCTCGGCGGCCACGGCGTTCGCGACCTGGGCAGGGTCGAGGTGTGCGAGCACCCCCATCGCGGACTTCGGGCCGACGCCCGACACGCTGCGCAGGAAGTCGAAGACCTGCAGCGCCTCGGCCGACTCGAAGCCGAACAGCTGGTGCTCGTCCTCGCGCACGATCATCCGCGTGCGCAGGAACACCTCGGACCCGTGGCGCATCGTCAGCGCGTGCGCCGGGGTGACGGTCACGGCGTACCCGACTCCCCCGACCTCGACCACCACGGCCGATCCGGCGATGTCGATGCAGGTTCCCCGGAGGCTCGCGATCATGCTCCGAGCCTAGGGCTGCCCACCGACGGAGCCGGCCCGCCGCGCGGCACCGCCCCGGCCGCGAGCGAACGGTGCGCCACCGCCCGGACGCGCCGCGGCGGCCGCGCGGGCGAGCGGGGAGTCCGCGGTGCCGGCCTGCGCGTCCCGCCAGGCGCGCTGTGCCGGGGTGAGCGTTGCCGGACCGGGGCCGACCCGGTCGGGTGATCCGAGCCTCCAGGCATGGCACACGGCCAGCGCGAGCGCGTCCGCGGCGTCCGCCGGCTTCGGGGCCTCGTCGAGTCCGAGCACCCGGGCGATCATGGTCTGCACCTGCCGCTTGTCGGCGTTGCCGTAGCCGGTGACGGCGGCCTTGACCTCGGACGGCGTGTGCAGTCCGACGGGCAGACCGCGCGCCGCCGCGGCGTGCAGCGCGAGTCCGGCGGCCTGGGCCGTGCCCATCACCGTCCGGACGTTCGCCTGCGCGAAGACGCGCTCGACGGCGACGGCGTCCGGACGGTGCTCGTCGATCTCGGCGGCGATGCCGTCCGCGATGCGGAGCAGACGCTGTTCGAGCGCCATGTCGGCTGGTGTGCGCACGACGGTGACGTGCACGAGCCGGGCACGCCGGTTCGGTGCGACCTCGACCACGCCGACGCCGCACCGGGTGAGCCCGGGGTCGACCCCGAGCACCCGGAGCATCGGACTAGTCCTCGTCCTCGTCGAGCTCGGCCTGGACGTCCGCGGGGATGTCGAAGTTCGCGTAGACGTTCTGCACGTCGTCCGAGTCCTCGAGCGCGTCGATCAGCTTGAAGACCTTGCGCGCGGTGTCCGCGTCGACCGGGACCTTGACCCCGGGGACGAACTCGGCGTCGGCGGAGTCGTAGTCGATGCCGGCGTCCTGCAGCGCGGTGCGCGCAGCGACGAGGTCGGTCGCCTCGGTGATGACCTCGAAGCCACCGCCCTGGTCGATGACGTCCTCGACGCCCGCGTCGAGCACGGCCGTCATGACGGTGTCCTCGTCGAGGCCGTCGACCTTCGTCACCGAGATGACGCCCTTGCGGGAGAAGTTGTAGGCGACGCTGCCCGGGTCGGCCATGGTGCCGCCGTTGCGGGACATCGCCGTCCGGACCTCGGCCGCGGCGCGGTTCTTGTTGTCGGTGAGGCACTCGACGAGCATCGCGACGCCGTTCGGGCCGTAGCCCTCGTACATGATCGTCGTGTACTCGATCGACTCACCGGTCAGACCGGCGCCGCGCTTGATGGCGCGGTCGATGTTGTCGTTCGGCACCGAGGTCTTCTTGGCCTTCTGGACCGCGTCGACCAGGGTCGGGTTGCCCGACAGGTCGGCCCCGCCCATCTTGGCCGCGACCTCGATGTTCTTGATGAGCTTGGCGAACGACTTCGCGCGGCGCTGGTCGATGACCGCCTTCTTGTGCTTGGTCGTTGCCCACTTGGAATGCCCGGACACGGTGCTCCTTGGTCTCGCTGAAGATCCGGACCAGTCTACCGGCCGGGAGGATCGGATCGCCGCCGCCCCGCGGGTCGCGTCCCAGCCCGGTCGCGCCCGGCATCCGGGGCAGGCTTCAGGCGGAGCGGACCATCGCCAGGAAGCGACGGTGGAAGCGGTCCTCGCCCGCGACCTCGGGGTGGAACGCGCTCGCGAGGACGTTGCCCTGCTGCACGGCGACGACCTGTCCGTCCGCGAGGGCGCCGAGGACCTGGACGTCGGTGCCGTGCTGCTCCACCACGGGCGCGCGGATGAACACCGCGTGCACCGGGGCCTCGCCGAGCGCCGGCATCGGGATGTCGGTCTCGAAGGAGTCGTTCTGGCTGCCGAACGCGTTGCGGCGCACCGTCGTGTCGAGCACGTCGAGCGTCATGGACAAGCTCTCCCGGGCGTTCGGCGTGGCCGAGCCCCTGTCCGCGGCGATCCGCGGCGGGCTCCCGACGTACGGCACCTGCGCGGGGATGATCATGCTCTCGTCGCGCATCGCCGCGGGGATCCCGGGGCAGCAGACGCTCGACGTGCTCGACACGACGGTGCGCCGCAACGCGTTCGGCAGCCAGAACGACTCCTTCGAGACCGACATCCCGATGCCGGCGCTCGGCGAGACGGTGCGGTGCGGGGACGTCGGCGACGTTGATGCCGACCATGGCCTCGCCGAGCCCGCGGGACACCTCGGCGATGACCTTGGGGTCGTCGTGGAAGGTGACGGCCTTGACGATGGCGGCGGCGCGCTTCGCGGGGTCGCCGGACTTGAAGATGCCGGACCCGACGAACACGCCGTCGGCACCGAGCTGCATCATCATCGCGGCGTCGGCCGGGGTGGCGACACCGCCCGCGGTGAAGAGCACGACCGGGAGCTTGCCTGTCTGCGCGACCTCCTTCACGACGTCGAACGGCGCCTGGAGCTCCTTCGCGGCGACGTAGAGCTCGTCCTCCTTGAGGTACCGGAGCGCCGCGATCTCCTTCGAGATGGTGCGGATGTGCTTCGTCGCCTCGGACACGTCACCGGTGCCGGCCTCGCCCTTGGAGCGGATCATCGCGGCACCCTCGGTGATGCGACGGAGTGCCTCGCCCAGGTTGGTGGCGCCGCAGACGAACGGCGTGGTGAAGTTCCACTTGTCGATGTGGTTGACGTAGTCGGCGGGCGACAGGACCTCGGACTCGTCGATGTAGTCGACGCCGAGCTCCTGGAGCACCTGTGCCTCGACGAAGTGGCCGATGCGGGCCTTCGCCATGACGGGGATCGACACCGAGGCGATGATCTCCTCGATCATCGACGGGTCGGACATGCGGGCGACGCCGCCCTGCGCACGGATGTCGGCGGGGACGCGCTCGAGGGCCATGACGGCGGTCGCGCCGGCTTCCTCCGCGATGCGGGCCTGCTCGGCGTCGACGACGTCCATGATCACGCCGCCCTTGAGCATCTCGGCGAGACCGCGCTTGACGCGGTCGGAGCCGGTGATCGAGGTGCCGTTGGTGCCCGAGGTGCTGGTGCTGTCGCTCATGATGCCCTCCACTCTAGTGCGCCGTCGGCCAGCCTTCCGCGACGAGTCGGCGGGTGTCCCCCAGCAGCTGGGACATCGACTTCGTCCGGGCGATGATCGGGAAGAAGTTCGAGTCCGAGGCCCACCGCGGGACGACGTGCTGGTGCAGGTGCCCGGCCACCCCGGCGCCCGCGATCTCGCCCTGGTTCATGCCGATGTTGAAGCCGTCGCAGTGCGACACGGCACGCAGCACGCGCATCGCCGTCTGGGTCAGCTCCGCCATCTCGCGGGTCTCGTCCGGCGTCGCCTCGTCGTAGAGCGGGACGTGCCGGTACGGGCAGACGAGCAGGTGGCCGTTGTTGTACGGGAACAGGTTGAGCAGGACGTAGGCGTGCTCGCCGCGGGCGACGATGAGGGCGTCCTCGTCGGACTTCCGGGGCGCCTCACAGAACGGGCAGTCGTCCTCGTGCCCGCGGCCCTTCCCCTCTCGACCGGCATCGATGTACGCCATCCGGTGCGGGTTCCAGAGCCGCTGGAAGGCGTCCGGGACGGCCGCGCCGGTCGCGGCGTCCCGGATGACCAGCGGGTCGGGACCGACCACGTCGTCGACGTGACCGGTCCCGGGGACCGACGGCGTGCCTCCCGGCTGCTCGGCGACCATCAGACCTGCGTGCGGTCGCGGATCGCGGTGAGGATGCGTTCGACCGCCTCGTCCACGGGCACGCCGTTGTCCTGGCGGCCGTCGCGGAAGCGGAAGCTCACGGCGCCGGCGTCGCGGTCGTCGCCGCCGGCGATGAGCTGGAACGGCACCTTCGCCTTGGTGTGCGTGCGGATCTTCTTCTGCATGCGGTCGTCCGAGTGGTCGACCTCGGCGCGGACCCCGTGCGAGCGGAGCTTCGCGACGACCTCGTCGAGGTAGTCGCCGTACTCGGCGGCGACCGGGATCGCGACGACCTGGACCGGGGACAGCCACGCCGGGAACGCGCCCGCGTAGTGCTCGGTGAGGACGCCGAAGAAGCGCTCGATCGAGCCGAACAGGGCGCGGTGGATCATCACCGGGCGCTGACGCGAGCCGTCCGGCGCCGTGTACTCGAGGCCGAAGCGCTCCGGCAGGTTGAAGTCGAGCTGCACGGTCGACATCTGCCACGTGCGGCCGATGGCGTCACGCGCCTGCACCGAGATCTTCGGGCCGTAGAACGCCGCGCCCGCCGGGTCCGGGACGAGCTCGAGCCCGGACTCCTCGGCGACCTCGCGCAGGGTGTTCGTCGCGACCTCCCACACCTCGTCGTCGCCGACGTACTTCTCCGGGTCCTTCGTGGAGAGCTCGAGGTAGAAGTCGTCGAGGCCGTAGTCGCGGAGCAGCGAGAGCACGAACTGCAGCGTCGTGGTGAGCTCCTCCTTCATCTTCTCCTGCGTGGTGAAGATGTGGGCGTCGTCCTGGGTCATGCCGCGGACGCGCGTGAGTCCGTGGATGACGCCGGACTTCTCGTTGCGGTAGACCGTGCCGAACTCGAACATCCGCAGCGGCAGGTCGCGGTAGGAGCGGGCCTGCGAGCGGTACGCCAAGATGTGCATCGGGCAGTTCATCGGCTTGAGGTAGTAGTCCGCCCCCTGCCGCGTGACGTTGCCGTCCTCGTCCGTCGCCTGGTCCATGTGCATGGCCGGGAACATGCCGTCCTTGTACCAACCGAGGTGGCCCGACTGCTCAAACAGGTCGCCCTTGGTGATGTGCGGCGTGTAGACGAAGGAGTAGCCCTCCTGTTCGTGCCGGCGGCGCGAGTAGTCCTCCATCTCGCGGCGGATGATGCCGCCCTTCGGGTGGAAGATCGCCAGGCCCGAGCCGATCTCGTCGGGGAACGAGAACAGGTCGAGCTCGGCACCGAGCTTGCGGTGGTCGCGCTTCGCTGCCTCCTCGAGCCGGAGCTGGTACGCCTTGAGCTGCTCCTTGTCCGGCCACGCCGTGCCGTAGACGCGCTGCAGCTGCGGGTTCTTCTCGGAGCCGCGCCAGTAGGCCGCCGCCACGCGCATGAGCTTCGACGCGTTGCCGATCCAGCGGGTGTGCGGCACGTGAGGACCGCGGCAGAGGTCCTGCCAGACGACCTTGCCGGACTTCGGGTCGACGTTCTCGTAGACGGTGAGCTCGCCGGCGCCGACCTCGACACTCTCACCGGAGTCGCCGTCGGCCGCTGCGCCCTTGAGGCCGATGAGCTCCTGCTTGTAGGGCTCCCCCGCCATGCGCTCACGGGCTTCGTCGTCGGTGACGACGACGCGGCGGAAGCGCTGGGCCTGACGGATGATCCGGTCCATGCCCTTCTCGATCGCCTTGAGGTCCTCGGGCGTGAACGGCTCGGCGACGTCGAAGTCGTAGTAGTAGCCGTCGGTGACGGGCGGGCCGATGCCGAGCTTGGCCTCCGGGTTGATCTGCTGGACCGCCTGTGCGAGCACGTGCGCGGCCGAGTGCCGGAGGATGTCGAGGCCGTCCTGCTCCTGCAGCGTCACCGCCTCGGCGGTCTCGCCGTCCTGCACGGCCGCGTCGAGGTCCTTCAGGACACCGCCGACGCGGATGGCGACGACGCCGCGCTCGCCGTCGAAGAGCTCGGTGCCCGTCGTGGCCGTCGTCGCGGTGCGGGGCTCGGGTGCCTGGGGCAGGTCTGCGGGCTCGGGTGCGACTGCGTCGGTCACGATCGTGGTGCTCCTCGGTTGGTTCAGGGGTGGGTCAAGACTAGTGCGCGGTCACGCCGGTTCAGGCGGGCACGCGCCCGAGCGTGGTGACCGGCAGGCGCGGCTCGAGGCGCTCGCGCCCGGCCAGGCCGTCGAGCTCGAGGAGCGACGCGAAGCCGATCGCCTCGTAGCCGGCACGCTCGAGCAGCGTGACGGTGGCCGCCGCCGTGCCACCGGTCGCCAGGACGTCGTCGACGACGAGCACCCGGGTCCCCTGCGGCAGCTGGCCCGGGCGGAGCTCGAGCTCCGCCTCGCCGTACTCCAGCGCGTACTGCTCGCTGAGGACCTCGCCGGGGAGCTTCCCCGCCTTGCGAACGGTCAGGACGCCGACCTGGTGCTGCGCGGCGATCCCGCCGGCGAGGGCGAACCCGCGGGCCTCGATGCCGGCGACCGCCTGGAACCCGGCGCCGACGGCGAACGGTGCGGCGAGGGCCTCGCAGACGCGGCCGAACGCGACGGGGTCGGAGAACACCGGGGTCACGTCGCGGAACAGGATGCCGGGCTTCGGGAAGTCCGGCACGATCGCGGTGAGACGTTCGACGAGGGCAGCAGCGGTTTCGGTCACCGCACAACGGTAGTCGACCGCGTGGGCGGACCACGCCGAGGGCGGTCCCTGCCCCTCGTTCTGGTGCTCGACGCGCGGGCCCGTGAGGGGTTCCCATTGGACGAGGACCGGTCGACCGGGTGCACGGGGCGCCCTCCTGGTCGGGAGGAACCGTGCACCACCGCGTCAGCACCCTGGCCACCGCCGCCTTCACGGCGGCAATCGTGGTCGTCGGCCTGTCGGTCGCGCCGAGCAGTGCGACGGCTGCCACACGGACGGCCCGCGCGCCGATCGCGGCGGGCACCATCAGGACGGCACCCGCGAGTGCGGTGTTCGCCGGCGGACTGACCGTGCAGCCGGACAACCAACCCGCCGCCGCGGCCGCGGCACTCGCCGCCCAGGGCAGGACCGCCGACGCGGCAGCTGCTCGGACGATCGCCGCGCAGCCCATCGCCACCTGGCTGGGCGACTGGCTCCGCGGCGACCAGCTGGACCGCGTCGTGGCCCGCAACCTCGCCGCGGCCGAGAAGAGCGGGACGACCCCGGTGTTCGTGACCTACGCGATCCCGAACCGGGACTGCGGTGGGTACTCGGCCGGCGGACTCAGCGCAGCGGAGTACCCCGTGTGGAACCAGCGGATCGCGACGATGCTCCGCGGCCACCGCGCCGTCGTCCTCGTCGAACCGGACTCGCTGTCCCACCTGACCTCGTGCGTGTCCGAGAGCGCGACCCGTCCCGCACTGGTGGCCTCGGCGGTCCGTGCGTTCGCCGACGCCGGGGTCCCCGCCTACCTGGACGGCGGGAACGAGGACTGGAACCCGCCGGCCGTGCAGGCGGCGCTGCTGCAGCGCGCGGGCATCGACCGAGCACGGGGTTTCTACACGAACGTGGCGAACTTCTACGGTGTCGACGGGGAGCGCGCCTACGCCGACCGTCTCAGCGCACTGGTCGGCGGCGCGCGCTACGTGATCGACGTGTCACGGAACGGCCGCGGGTGGCGCGGCACGTGGTGCAACCCGACGGGCGCCGGACTCGGGCAGTCGCCGCGGGTCACCGCCGGGACCACGCGGCTCGACGCCCTGCTGTGGGTGAAGACCCCCGGCGCCAGCGCGAGGTGGACCTGCTCGTGCACAGCGCCGTCATGCGCATGTGGCGCTGAGCCCCGCGGTCGCGGCCGCCGGCCGCCGGCTGCCGTCGCTCCGAACCACGAACGCGACGTCGAACCAGGCATCCCGCC
>NZ_CP054593.1:2449824-2452281 GCF_013347165.1 Curtobacterium sp. Csp2 | reverse complement strand
ACTGGTCAGGAGTCGGGACGACGGCACCCGGCCATCCTGCCGGAGCGCGCACCGGCAGGACAGCCACTGTGGACAACCGCCGGCGCCGTCGGCGCACGACGGCAGCCGCAGGACCTCAGCGCAGGACGTCGGCGCGGTGCACGAGCGCGGCGGCGCCGATCAGCGGGCCATCCTGCGACAGCCCCGTCGGCACGATGCGCACCTTGGTGACGAAGCCGAACTCGACCCGCTCGGCGACAGCCTGGCGGGCGTACTCGAACAGGTCGGGGGAGACGTGGGAGAACCCGCCGCCGATGGCGACGACCTCGAGGTCGACCAGACTGGTCGCCGCGGCGATCGCCTGCCCGAGCGCTCGGCCGCTGCGCTTGACGGCGGCCACCGCGACCTCGTCGCCGGCGGCGTAGGCGGCAGCGAGCTCCTCGCCGGTGGTCCCCGTGAACCCCTGGCGCTGCGCCCAGGCGACCGTCTTCGGGCCGCTCGCGACGGCTTCGAGGCAGCCGGTGCCGCCGCACGCGCACGGGTCGTCGAACCCGCCGCACTCGACGTGTCCGACGTGCCCGGCGTTGCCGGTCGGGCCGCTGACGGTCCGGCCGTGCAGGATGAGTCCGCCGCCGACCCCGGTCGAGACGATCATGCCCATCACGTGGTCGTGTCCCTGCGCGGCGCCCACCCAGTGCTCGGCGAGCGTGATCGCGAGGCCGTCCATGCGCAGGGTCACCGGGACGTCGGCGGGGACGTGGGCAGCGACGCGGTCGCGGAGCGGGTACCCGCGCCACACCGGCATGTTCAGCGGCGAGACGAGCCCGTGCTGCTCGTCCACGGGACCAGCGGAACCGACGCCGACACCGACGAGCACGCCGTCCGCCGGCAGTGCGGCGAGGGCGCTCGTCACGACCTCGTCGACGGCCGCCTGCAGTTCCTCGGACGTGCGTCCCGGCCCGGTGGGGCTGCGGAAGCGCGTGGCCGGCAGGACGACGCCGGCGTCGGTCACGAGGGCCGCTTCGACCTTCGTGCCGCCGAGGTCGACGGCCAGGGCGAGGGGGACGGGGACGGTGCTGTCGGTCATGCGCGCTCCGATGCGGCGGACGGGAGGCTCGGGGCGGCCGGTCGACGCATCGTCGCGCCCGGTACGACCCGGCCCGGTGCGGGTCGGTCAGGTGGTGCGGTCCCGGCCGCGGATGCGGTCGGGACGGGTGGATCTGCTCAGTAGGACGAGGAGTCGTCGCCGAGCGACGACGCGGCACCGGTCTGTGCGCGGTGCGCGACCTCGTCGAGGATGCGCGCCGAGGCGCTCGTCCCGATGCGGTCGGCTCCGGCCTCGACCATCTCGAGCAGCGTGTCGAGCCCGCGCACACCGCCGGAGGCCTTCACCCCGGTACCCGCGCCGACGGTCTCGCGCATGAGCCGGATGTGCGGGGCGGTCGCACCGCCGCCGGCGAACCCGGTCGACGTCTTCACGAACGCCGCACCCGCCGCCTGGGCGGCACGCGAGGCCGCGACGATCTCGTCGTCGGTCAGGAACGCGGTCTCGAGGATGACCTTCACGACGGTGTCCCCGGCGGCCTGGACGACCGCGCGGACGTCGTCCTCGACGCGCTGCCAGTCGCCGGACTTCGCGGCACCGATGTTCTGCACCATGTCGAGCTCGAACGCGCCGTCGGCCAGGGCCTGCAGCGACTCGGCGACCTTGGCGCCGGTCGAGGTGGTGCCGTGCGGGAAGCCGATGACCGTCCCGACGCCCACCCCGGTGCCGGTCAGGCGCTCCACGGCGTGCGCGACGTCGCTCGGGCGGACGCACACGCTGAAGACCCGGTACGCCGCGGCCTCGTCGAGCTGGGCGTCGACGTCGGCGCGGGTGAGCTCGGGCTTCAGGATCGCGTGGTCGATGAGGGCCCGCACGGCGTCGGCGTCGATGGCGTGCGTGTCGATGGGGAGCGCTGCGTTGTCCACCCGGCAAGCCTACCCGGAGGCGACCGGCGTACCGTGCCCCGCATGCACGTCCTCGTCACCGGCGCCACCGGGTACATCGGCGGCCGACTCGTCCCCCGGCTCCTCGAGGCCGGACACCAGGTCCGGGTGTTCGTGCGGACCCCCCGGAAACTCCAGGACGTCCCCTGGCACGACGACGTCGAGGTGGCGCAGGGTGACCTGCAGGACGCCGCCGCCGTCCGGTCCGCCGTCGACGGCGTCGAGGCGGTCTACTACCTCGCCCACGCGATGGGGGCCGACGGCGACTTCGAGCAGGCCGAGCGCCAGGCCGTCGAGACGATGGCGCGCGAGGCGAAGTCCGCCGGGGTCCGGCGCTTCGTGTACCTCGGCGGGCTGCACCCCGACGGCGAGCTGTCGAAGCACCTGCGGAGCCGGAAGGAGGTCGGGGACGTGCTGCTCGCCTCCGGCGTCCCCACGATCGCGTACCAGGCTGGCGTCGTGATCGGCTCCGGGAGCACCTCGTTCGAG
>NZ_CP054593.1:2448725-2449814 GCF_013347165.1 Curtobacterium sp. Csp2 | reverse complement strand
CGGCGAGCTGTCGAAGCACCTGCGGAGCCGGAAGGAGGTCGGGGACGTGCTGCTCGCCTCCGGCGTCCCCACGATCGCGTACCAGGCTGGCGTCGTGATCGGCTCCGGGAGCACCTCGTTCGAGATGATCCGGCACGTGACCGACGTCCTGCCGTGGATGCCCGCCCCGCGCTGGGTCCGCAACCGGATCCAGCCGATCGCCGTCCGGGACGTCCTGTACTACCTCGTCGCCGCGCTCGACATCCCGGCCGACGTCAACCGCACGTTCGACATCGGCGGCCCGGACGTGCTGAAGTACGGGCAGATGCTCAACGGCTACGCGGTCGAGGCGAAGCTGCCGCAGCGGAGGTTCACGGTGCTCCCGGTGCTCACACCCGGGCTCTCCGCGCACTGGTTCAACATCGTGACGCCCATCCCGCGGAAGCTCGCGACGCCGATCATCGAGTCGTTGCAGTTCGAGTGCATCCAGCGCGAGCACGACATCGACGACGTCGTGCCGCGACCCGAGGGCGGCCTGACGTCCTACCGACGAGCGGTGCGGCTCGCACTCGCCCGGATGCGGAAGGGCGAGGTCGAGACGAGCTGGCGGAGCGCCACGCTCGCGGCTACCCCCGCGGACCCGCTGCCGAGCGACCCGGACTGGGCCGGGCACACCGTCTACGTCGACGACCGCCGCCGGCACACCTCCGCGTCCGCCGAGGACGTCTGGCGCGTCGTCGAGGGCATCGGAGGCGACAACGGGTGGTACTCGTTCCCGCTCGCCTGGGTCGCCAGGGGCTGGATGGACAAGCTCGCCGGCGGGGTGGGCCTGAGCCGCGGCCGCCGCGACCCGAAGCGCCTGGAGCAGGGCGACGCCCTGGACTGGTGGCGGGTCGAGCGCCTCGAGCGCGGGCGGTACCTGCGCCTGCGCGCCGAGTTCAAGTCGCCGGGTCGCGCCTGGCTCGAGATGACCGTCACACCGAGCGACGGCGGTGGGAGCGACTACCACCAGCGTGCGATCTACTTCCCGCAGGGGCTGTCCGGACGGCTCTACTGGTACTCGATCCTGCCGTTCCACGGGGTGATCTTCCCCGGGATGGTGGAACGCAT
>NZ_CP054593.1:2438292-2448715 GCF_013347165.1 Curtobacterium sp. Csp2 | reverse complement strand
CTTAGTGATTGACTGTAGACGTGAGGAAGAGAATGATGACTAAACGTATGGAGGAGATTAGGTTGTGTTTTTTAAGGATACGGCGACCCCCAAAATCTACACAGAGTGGATCGTCGGCAGCGTCAGATGTGTATAAGAGACAGCGACAGCTCGCCGGCGGGGTGGGCCTGAGCCGCGGCCGCCGCGACCCGAAGCGAGCTCGCCGGCGGGGTGGGCCTGAGCCGCGGCCGCCGCGACCCGAAGCGCCTGGAGCAGGGCGACGCCCTGGACTGGTGGCGGGTCGAGCGCCTCGAGCGCGGGCGGTACCTGCGCCTGCGCGCCGAGTTCAAGTCGCCGGGTCGCGCCTGGCTCGAGATGACCGTCACACCGAGCGACGGCGGTGGGAGCGACTACCACCAGCGTGCGATCTACTTCCCGCAGGGGCTGTCCGGACGGCTCTACTGGTACTCGATCCTGCCGTTCCACGGGGTGATCTTCCCCGGGATGGTGGAACGCATCACGGCCGCCGCCGAGCGCGAGTCCGAGCACACGGAGTCGACGGGGCGCAACTGGACCCAGCACAATGGGTCCGAGGCACCCGTCCACGAGGAGGCAGCATGACCGATCGGCCAGCCACGACCGAGGGACACGGACCGCTCCTGTTCCTGGGTGACAGCATCACCGAGCAGGGCTCCTGGGACGCCTGGCTCCCGGGCGAGCACGTCGTCAACCAGGGCATCGGCGGGGACACCACCGACGGCGTCCTCGAGCGTCTGGACGCCGTCGTCGCCGAGCAGCCGGAGGCGATCGTCCTGCTCATCGGCACCAATGACTTCGGCAACCACCGCGCGAGCGTCGAGCACGTCGTCCGCGGCGTCGAGTCCGTCCTCGTGACGCTCCGCCGCGAACTGCCTGGCGTCCGCCTGCTGCTCGTGTCGATCCTGCCCCGACAGGCCGAGTGGGCGGCGAAGATCGACGCGGCCAACCGGCACCTGCGCCAGTTCGTCGCCACCTGCCACGCGCAGTACCTCGACCTCTGGCCCGCCCTCGCGGACGGCGACCACCTCGACGAGCGGTACACCGACGACGGCCTGCACCTGACCGAGGACGGCTACCGCGCCGTCGTCGCGGAGCTCGAACCCGCCCTCGAGCGGCTCCGGGGCCTCCCGCCGATGTCGCGCCCGATCCAGGCGATCGACCTCGAGGAGGCCGGCGCCTGATGGCCCGGAAGGGTCGGCCCCCGGCGGGGTCGTCGCTCACCGGTGTGCCCTCGTCGCGACCGGGCACCGCCGGCCGCGGGGCGACCACCGCGAAGACCACCCCGCCGTTCACGCGGCCCGCCCTCGCGCCGTCGCTCATCGCGGCGATGCTCCTGCTGGCGTTCGTGGCGATCATCGACTCGTCGGCGTTCGTGTTCGTCCGGTGGGGCGTGACCGTGCTCGCGCTCATCGTGCTCGTCTTCGCGGTGCGCGGACGCACGTGGTGGGCCGCCGTGGCCATGGCGGCCGTCGCGGTCTGCTGGAACCCGGTCGTCGTCGTGCCGATCCCGGGGCAGGTCTGGGCCGCCCTGCAACTCGTCGTGGCCGCGCTGTTCGTCGCTGTCGGGATCCTCGTCAAGGTGCCGCGTCAGGCGGACGCGAGCAGCGCCTCCAGGCCGTAGCGCACCACGTCGGCGGCGCGAGCCGACCCGCCGACCGGGGTGACCGCCGGACGGTAGGATCACAGGAGCCGGGCGCAGGGCCCGGCGACACGATCCGAAGGGCATGGATGAGCCACGAGACCGAGCCGGCGACCGAGAGTCCTCTGCTGAACCCTCGACCGTCCTCGGGCGGTCTCGACCGTCCCGACGTCGTCGTCCGCAAGGGACGGCTGACCCTGGTCAACGGGCACCTGACGCCCCAGCAGTCGATGATCGAGGACCTCCTGTTCCTCGACGACGCGCTCACCGCCGGCGACGTCGACCACCTGCTCATCCGCGGCAACGACCAGCGCCCCGTGATCGCGGTCGACGAGCGCGACCGGCAGCGGGCCGAGAGCGCCGTGATGGCCGCCTCGGCGAACGAGCCGTTCTACGCCAAGCCGCCGGGCAAGCCCGCGGTGCTCGTCATCGACGACGGCCTCGGTCCGGTCGAGGAGCCGGTCCTGCGGGTGTTCCGACCCCGCCTCGAGCCCCTCGGGCGCCTGCGCTACGGCGCGGAGACGAGCGTGCAGCTCGAGTTCTGGCGCGTCACCGACACCGAGGTGCTCGCGCCGAAGGAGAACGCCCTCATGCGCCGTTCCCTGCCGATCGAGGAGTTCGTCGTCGTCGACATCGAGCGGTACGGCCGCACGTGGCGCACCGTCGAGCACATGTTCGAGGACCACGTGTCGGACATCCGCTTCCCGATCGACATCGTCTTCTCGTGGGTCGACGGCAACGCGATCGAGTACCAGCGCGCCCGCCAGGCCGCGCAGGCGAACGCCGTGCTGGGGGAGGGCGACGACGCCCCCGCCCGCTTCCGGCAGATCGACGAGCTGAAGTACGCGCTCCGATCCGTGCACACCTTCGCCCCTTGGATCCGGCAGATCTACATCGCCACCGACTCGCCGGCACCGCACTGGCTCGCCGACCACCCGAAGGTGCGGATCGTCCGGAGTGAAGAGTTCTTCGCGGACCCCTCCGTGCTGCCCACGCACAACTCGCAGGCCGTCGAGTCGCAGCTGCACCACATCCCGGGCATCAGCGAGCACTTCATCTACTCGAACGACGACATGTTCTTCGGTCGCTCGGTCGACCCGTCGGTGTTCTTCAGCCCGGGGTCGGTGACGAAGTTCATCCTCGCGACGACCCGGATCGGGCTCGGCTCGAACAACCCGGCTCGCAGCGGGTTCGAGAACTCCGCCCGGGTGAACCGTCGCCTGCTCCAGCAGCGCTTCGGCGCGGTGACCACGCGGCACCTCGAGCACGCGCCCACGCCGCTCCGGGCGTCGATCATGACCGAGATGGAGCACGAGTTCGCGGACGAGTTCCGGGCCACCGCCGCGTCGCGGTTCCGGGCCGCCGACAACATCTCGGTGACGAACTCGCTGTACCACTACTACGCACTGCTGACCGGTCGCGCGATCATGCAGGAGAACGCGACCGTCCGGTACGTCGACACGACGATGCAGTCCGGGCTCAAGGCGCTCGACGACCTGCTCAAGAAGCGGAACGTCGACTTCTTCTGCCTGAACGACGGCAGCTTCCCCGAGGTCTCGGACGAGGAGCGGACAGCGCGCGTCACGGACTTCCTGGAGCGGTACTTCCCGTTCCCGGCGCCGTGGGAGCGTACCGCGGAGTAGCGCTGGCGCCCAGCGCCGGGCGAGCCGGGGGTGGGGCGCCGGACGCGCCGGACGTGCCGAGTGAGGGGCGCCGAGTGTGCCAGATCTGGGACGCTCGGCGTCGCCGCCCGACGTTCCCCGCACGCTCGGCGTCGCGCTCACGGGGTGTCGTGCGCGTTCGGCGCGCACCGACGCGGGCAACGTGAGGCCGCAGCACCGCGGTCACGCAGCGCTGCGACTCCGCGGCGCCCTGCTCGTCAGCGGCGGACGGGGCTGGTGGGCACCGCGTCGAGGGTGAACACCGGGATGCTCGCCGTGACCGGGGCCGGCTCGACCGCGGCCGGGATGGAGACCCCCGCGGCCGCGAGACGTGCTTCGGTCTCCGTCGCGGAGACCGGCTGCCCCACGGTCGAGTAGTGCCCGACCGGGACCACCGAGTGCACGACGTTGTTGCCGTAGACGTGCACGAGGTTGAACGACTGCGCGCCGTCCTGTCCCCGGGTACCGCCCTGGTACTCCGTCAGGTCCTGCGTGTAGCACGTGGCGCTGGCGACCGAGACCGGGATGCCGGCGAACACCGCGCTCGTGGAGTAGTGCAGGTGGCCGGCGATGATCGCGATGACGTCGGAGCCCTCGACGACCTCGGCCAGGGCCGCCTGGTCGCGGAGCTCGACGAGGACGGCGAGGTCCTGGACGCTCGGCACGGGCGGGTGGTGCATCGCGAGGATCGTGCCGTGCGGCGCTGCCTCGGAGAGGACCTCGGCGAGCCAGTCGAGCTGCGCGGGGGAGACCTCGCCGTGGTGCTGACCCGGGACGCTCGTGTCGAGGGTGATCACGCGCAGGCCGTTCACGTCGTACACGAAGTCGACGGGGCGGTCGGTGGGCTGCAGGCCGAAGAGCTCCTGGCGGAAGGCGCCGCGCTCGTCGTGGTTCCCCATGGCCCAGATGACCTGCGCGCCGATCCTGGCCGCGGCTGGCTCGACGATGTCGCGGACCCGGGCGTAGGCGCCGGGCTCACCCTTGTCGGCCACGTCGCCGGTGACGACGATCGCCTCGGGGTGGGTGCCGGAGGCCTCGATGTCGGCGATGATCGCCTGCAGTCGTGCTGCGGAGTCGACGTCCCCGTAGAGGGCGCCGTCTCCCGCCACGAGGTGGGTGTCGCTGAGGTGGAGGAGGAAGTGGTTCGGCCTGGGGTGTTCGGCCGTCCGGCTGTCCATCGGTGTCTCGTTCCGTTGGCGGATGCGTAGTGCAACACAGTGTCACACCGTTCTCCACGAGTCCACCACTCGTTCTTGAATCCGAGGTGAACCGGAAGCGTGTTTCTCTGAAATTGAGGCGAACGAACGAACCCCCCGACCACGAAGTGGACGAGGGGCTCGTTCGTTCTTGCCGAGAAGTGTTGCTGAGGCTTAGTGGTTCCCGGCACCGACCGCGGGGGCCGGGGTGGTGCTGTCGATCTCCGGACCGTGGTGCGCGGCGTGCGCGGCCTCGAGCTCGGACTTCGTGACCGGCGCGATGCGGTCCTCGAAGAAGAAGCGGGAGAGGCGTGCACGGGTCTTCTGCACCGCGGTGATCCGACCCTTGGCGTCCGGACGGATCATGAGGGGCTTGTACTCGTTGAACTGCAGGAGCTTCCAGCGCTCGTACTCGTCGAGCTGCTCGTGCACCTCGATGTACTCGCCGTGCGGCAGGCGGACGATGCGTCCCGACTCGTAGCCGTGCAGGACGATCTCGCGGTCCTTCTTCTGCAGCGCGAGGCAGACGCGCTTCGTGATCCAGAAGGCGACGAACGGGCCGAGGACCGTCGTGGCCTGTATGACGTGGATCACGTGCTCGATCGACACCATGAAGTGCGTGGCGATGATGTCGGACGAGGCAGCCGCCCAGAGCGAGGCGTACAGCGTGATGCCCGCCGCACCGAAGGCGGTGCGGGTCGGGGCGTTGCGCGGCCGGTCGGCCAGGTGGTGCTCGCGCTTGTCACCGGTCACCCACGCCTCGATGAAGGGGTAGATGAACATCGCGATGAGGAGGAACATCAGGACCGCGATCGGCACGAGGATGTTGAACGACACCGTGTAGCCGAACCACACGACCTCCCAGTGCGGCGGCACCAGACGGAGCGCGCCGTCGGCGAAGCCGATGTACCAGTCGGGCTGGGTACCGGCGGACACCGGGGACGGGTCGTACGGGCCGTAGTTCCAGATCGGGTTGATCGTGAACAGCGACGCGATGAGGGCCAGGATGCCCGCGACGATGAAGAAGAAGCCACCGGCCTTCGCGGCGAACGCCGGGAGGATCGGGACGCCGACGACGTTCTCGTTCGTCTTGCCGGGGCCTGCGAACTGCGTGTGCTTGTTGATGACGACCAGCACGAGGTGGACGCCGAGCACCGCGACGAGGATCGCCGGGAGCAGCAGGATGTGCAGCGTGTACAGGCGGCCGACGATGTCGGTGCCCGGGAACTCGCCGCCGAACAGCAGGTAGGCGATCCAGACGCCGATCACCGGGACGCCCTCGATCATGCCGACGATGATACGGAGACCGTTGCCGGAGAGCAGGTCGTCGGGGAGCGAGTAGCCCGTGAAGCCCTCGGCCATGGCCAGGATCCACAGCACGAAGCCGAAGACCCAGTTGAGCTCACGCGGCTTGCGGAAGGCACCCGTGAAGAACACGCGGGCCATGTGCAGCATGATCGAGGCCACGAACAGCAGCGCTGCCCAGTGGTGGATCTGCCGGACGAAGAGTCCGCCGCGGATGTCGAACGAGATGTTCAGCGTGGACTGCAGGGCGGTCGACATCTCGACGCCCTTCAGCGGCACGTACGAGCCGTTGTAGACGACCTCGGTCATCGACGCCTGGAAGAAGAACGTCAGGAACGTCCCGGAGAGCAGGACGACGACGAAGCTGTACAGCGCGACCTCGCCGAGCATGAAGCTCCAGTGGTCGGGGAAGATCTTCCGCCCGACCTCCTTCACGAGGCCCGAGATGCTGGTGCGCTCGTCGATGTAGTTCGCGACCCCGCCGATGATGCGGGATCCGCGCTCCGGCGCCGGCTTCGTGGCCGTCGACGAAGGGGTGGTGGTTGTGGTGCTGGTCATCAGCGTTCACGCTCCCAGAAGGACGGTCCGACCGGCTCGTGGAAGTCGCTCTGGGCGACCAGGTAGCCGTCGTCGTCGATCGCGATCGGAAGTTGGGGGAGGGGACGTGCGGCCGGGCCGAAGATGACCTCGCAGTTGTTCGAGACGTCGAACGTCGACTGGTGGCACGGGCACAGCAGGTGGTGCGTCTGCTGCTCGTAGAGCGCGACCGGGCACCCGACGTGGGTGCAGATCTTGGAGTAGGCGACGATGCCGTCGTAGCCCCAGTCCTCGTGCCCCTTGGCGGGGTTGAGGTCCTTCGGGTCGAGGCGCATGAGGAGGACGGAGGCCTTGGCCTTCTCCTCGAGCATGTGCTCCGAGTCCAGCATGCCGTCCGGGATCACGTGGAAGACCGAACCGATGGTGACGTCGGAGGCCCGGATGGGGAGGCCCGTCGGGTCCTTCGTCAGGCGCATGCCCGACTTCCAGAACGTGTGACGGAGCAGCTCGTTCGGGTCCTCTGCCGGGGCGAGGTCACGGACGAGGACGATGCCGGGCAGCGGGAACGCGGCCAGGGCGCCGATCATCGAGTTGCGGATCAGCTTGCGACGGCTGAACCCGGACTCCTTGTCGGCGAGCTGGAACGCCTCGACCGCCTTGGCGCGGGTCGCGTCGGTCCCACGGGTGGGGTGGCGCATCTCGGAGATCTCACGGTCGACGACGAGCGTCTTCGACCAGTAGACCGCGCCGAGGCCCAGGGCGATGAGCGCGAGGGCGATGGCCAGGCCGAGCCAGAGGTTGCCGGCGCGGACGGTGCCGAAGTTCTCCGGGTCGATCGGGAACGCGACGTAGGCCGCGATCGCCAGGACGCTGCCCACGATGGACAGGTAGAAGAACGTGGCGACCTGACGCTCGGCCAGGCGCTGCTTCTTCGGGTCGACGTCGGTGCGGCGCGCGCGGTGCGGCGGCTCGCCCGGGTTCTCGAACGGGTCGGCGGGGACGACCGCCGTGCCTGCCGGGGTACTGGTCGTGCCGTGCTTCTCGACAGCCGAGGACGAGCTCAGTGCCTCGTCGTCGTGCTCTGCCATGGTGTTCCCTTCAGTGTCGTTCGACACGGACGATCAGTTGGTCTTCGCGGTCAGCCACACGGTCATCGCGACGACCGCACCGAGACCGAAGATCCAGATGAACAGACCCTCTGCCACCGGGCCGAGGGAGCCGAGGGCGAAGCCGCCGGGCGACTTGTTGTCCTGCACGTACTTGAGGTACGTGATGATGTCGGCCTTCTGCTCGGGCGTGAGGTTCAGGTCGTTGAAGACCGGCATGTTCTGCGGGCCGGTGGCCATGGCCTCGTAGATGTGCTTGCCGGAGACCGTCTGCAGGTTCGGCGCGTACTTGCCCTCGGTCAGCGCACCACCGGCGCCGGCCACGTTGTGGCACATCGCGCAGTTGATGCGGAAGAGCTCTGCGCCCTCGGCGGCGTCACCCTTGCCGTCGGTCAGCGACGTGGAGGGGACGGCCGGGCCGGGGCCGAGCGAGGCGACGTAGGCACCCATGGCGTCGATCTGCTCGTCCGTGAACTGGGCGGGCTTCTCCTCGGCCTGCGGGCCCTGGGCTGCCATCGGCATGCGACCGGTGCCGACCTGGAAGTCGACCGACGCGGCGCCGACACCGATGAGGGACGGGCCCTCGCTCGTGCCCTGCGCGTCGAGACCGTGGCAGGTCGCGCAGTTCGAGGCGAAGAGCTTCTGGCCCTCGTTCACCTTCGACTGGCTCGAGGCCACGGTGGTCGTGCTGTCGTCGGCGTTGGCCGTCGAACTGAACAGCGCGTACGCACCGCCGGTGGTCATGAGACCCACGACGATGAGCGACACGGTCGCCATCGGGGAACGGCGGCCCTTCTTGGACTTGGTTCTGTTGAACATGCTGTGCGGGGTGTCCAGTTCCTACTTGAGAAGGTAGATGACGGCGAAGAGACCGATCCAGACCACGTCGACGAAGTGCCAGTAGTACGACACGACGATCGCGGTGGTCGCCTCCTTGTGCCCGAAGTTCTTGGCGGCGAAGCCACGACCCAGGGTGAGGAGGAACGCGATGAGACCGCCCGTGACGTGCAGGCCGTGGAAGCCGGTGGTCATGTAGAACGCGGAGCCGTAGGCGCTCGAGGAGAGCGTGACGCCCTCGTGCCAGAGGTTTGCGTACTCGAAGATCTGGCCGCAGACGAAGATCGCGCCCATGCAGTACGTGACGAAGAACCACTCCGTCATGCCCCAGTCCTTCGGGTTCCAGCTCGTGCGGTGCACCTGGAAGCGCTCGGCGGCGAAGACCGCGAACTGGCAGGCGAAGCTGGACAGCACCAGGATGATCGTGTTCACGGAGGCGAAGGGCACCTCGAGCTTGGACGTCTCGGTCGCCCAGAGCTCGGGCGAGGTGCTGCGCAGCGTGAAGTAGATCGCGAACAGGCCGGCGAAGAACATGACCTCGCTGCCCAGCCACACGATCGTCCCCACGGCAACGGCGTTCGGCCTGTTCAGGACCGGACCGCTGGCGGATCTGGAGAGAGGGGTGCTAGTCACGTCCTCCATTATGGCCGAAACCTGTGACAGTGTTTTCGCAGCAGACTGGCGGGTCTCTCGAATTCACTACGATCGAGGCATGTCGCTCTCACTCTCCTGGCCTGCGGTGATCAGCGCGCTCATGGCGCGCGAGGACCTCTCGATCAGGCAGTCCACATGGGCCATGGAGGAGATCGTCCAGGGGCGTGCGACCGCAGCACAGATCGCCGCGTTCGCCGTCGCCCTGCGCGCGAAGGGCGAGACCGTCGACGAGGTCGTCGGGTTCCGCGACGCCATCCTCGATGCCGCTGTCCCACTGGACGTGGACCCGATGGCGCTCGACATCGTCGGCACCGGCGGCGACGTCGTGGGCACCGTGAACGTCTCGACGATGGCCGCGATCGTGATCGCCGCCTCGGGCGTGCCGGTCGTCAAGCACGGCAACCGCGCGAGTTCGTCCAAGTCCGGGTCGAGCGACGTGCTCGCCGCCCTCGGACTCGACCTGTCGATGGACGCGGTGCGGGTAGCGGACACGTTCCGGCGTGTCGGTCTGACCTTCGCGTTCGCGAGCGCGTTCCACCCCGGCTTCGCGCACGCGGCTCCGGTGCGCCGCGAGATCGGTGTGCCGACCGTCTTCAACTTCCTCGGCCCGCTCGTCAACCCCGCCCGGTGCGAGGCGAACGCGGTCGGTGTGGCCCAGCTCGAGCTCGTGCCGATCATCACGGGCGTGTTCCAGACCCGCGGCGCGACGGCGCTGGTGTTCCGCGGGGACGACGGCCTCGACGAGCTCACCACGACCGGGCACTCGCACATCTGGGAGGTCACCGGCGGCCGGGTCATCGAACACGACCTCGACCCGCGTGACCTCGGGATCGCCCGGGCGCGCACCGAGGACCTGCTCGGCGGCGACCCGGAGCACAACGCCGCCGTGGTCCACCGGGTGTTGGCGGGGGAGACCGGCCCGGTCCGGGACATCGTCCTGCTGAACGCCGCCGCGGGACTGGTGTCCTTCCGGCTCGCCGAGGACCCCGACCAGGCCGACCAGCCGATCCTGCAGCGCTTCCGCGAGCAGCTCGTCGNGGCCGCCGAGGCGATCGACTCCGGCGCAGCGGCGCAGAAGCTCGCCGACTGGGTCGGCGCGGCCCCCGCGGCCTGACCCAGCGACGCCGCGGCGCCGAGCCGAGCCGAGCCGAGACGCAGCCGAACCACAGAAACGCCCCCGAACCACCGAGACGCCCCCGGATCCGGGGGCGTCTCGTCGTCGTGGCGGCGTCTCGCGAGCAGGCGCACCGGAGCCGCGTGCGCGAAGCCGGGGTGGAACGCGCTCGCGAACGCGAAGGTCAGACCGACACGCCGGAACGTGTCCGCTACCCGCACCGCGTCCATCGACAGGTCGAGTCCGAGGGCGGCGAGCACGTCGCTCGACCCGGACTTGGACGAACTCGCGCGGTTGCCGTGCTTGACGACCGGCACGCCCGAGGCGGCGATCACGATCGCGGCCATCGTCGAGAC
>NZ_CP054593.1:2427697-2438282 GCF_013347165.1 Curtobacterium sp. Csp2 | reverse complement strand
CGGCGTGCCGAAGTCGATGCTCCCCGAGATCGTCAGCTCCTCCGAGGTCTACGGCCACGTCGAGTCGTCCAACCTCACACGCGGGTCAGCGCACGTCCTCGTCGACCCAGTCGAAGGTCTTCGTGACGGCCTTCTTCCAGAGGCGGAGCTGACGGTCGCGCTCGGCGTCGTCGAGCTGGGGCTCCCAGCGCTTGTCCTCCTGCCAGTTGGCGCGCAGCTCGTCCAGGTTCGCCCAGAACCCGACGGCCAGACCGGCGGCGTAGGCGGCACCGAGGGCGGTGGTCTCCGCGACGACCGGTCGGACGACCGGCACGTTGAGGATGTCCGCCTGGAACTGCATGAGGGCGTCGTTGGCGGTCATGCCGCCGTCGACCTTGAGCTCCGTCAGCTCGACACCGGAGTCGGCGTTGACCGCGTCCAGGACCTCGCGGGTCTGGAGCGCCGTCGCCTCGAGCGCGGCACGGGCGATGTGGCCCTTGTTGACGTAGCGCGTCAGGCCGACGAGGGCACCGCGGGCGTCCGGACGCCAGTAGGGCGCGAACAGACCCGAGAACGCCGGGACGAAGTAGACGCCGCCGTTGTCCTCGACGGTCTTGGCGAGTGCCTCGACCTCGGGGGCGCTGCCGATGATGCCGAGGTTGTCACGGAGCCACTGGATGAGCGAGCCCGTGACGGCGATCGAGCCCTCGAGCGCGTAGTGCGTCTCCTGGTCGCCGAGCTTGTAGCCGACGGTGGTGAGCAGCCCGTTCTCGGAGCGGACGATCTCGGTACCGGTGTTGAAGATCAGGAAGTTGCCGGTGCCGTAGGTGTTCTTCGACTCGCCCTGGTCGAACGCCGCCTGGCCGAAGGTCGCGGCCTGCTGGTCGCCGAGGATGCCGGCGATCGGGACCTCGCGGAGCAGGTTGGACGACTCGACGTGGCCGTAGACCTCGGAGGAGCTGACGATCTCGGGGAGCATCGACTTCGGCACGCCGAAGTCGGCGAGGATGTCGTCGCGCCAGGACAGCGTCTCGAGGTCCATGAACAGCGTGCGGGACGCGTTCGTGACGTCGGTCTTGTGCACGCCGCCGTCGGTGCCGCCGGTCAGGTTCCAGAGGACCCAGGTGTCGGTGGTGCCGAAGAGCAGGTCGCCGGCCTCGGCCTTCTCGCGGGCACCCTCGACGTTCTCGAGGATCCAGGCGATCTTGGTGCCGGAGAAGTACGTGGCGAGGGGCAGGCCGACGATCGACTTGTAGCGGTCGGTGTCGCCGTCCGCGAGCTTGTCGACGATCGCCTGCGTGCGGGTGTCCTGCCAGACGATGGCGTTGTAGACGGCCTTGCCGGTGGTCTTGTCCCAGACCACCGCGGTCTCGCGCTGGTTGGTGATGCCGACCGCGGCGACGTCGTGGCGGGTGATGTCCGCGCGGGACAGCGCCTGGCCGATGACCTCGCGCGTGTTGTCCCAGATCTCCGCGGGGTCGTGCTCGACCCACCCGGCGCGCGGGAAGATCTGCTCGTGCTCCTTCTGTCCGACGGAGACGATCGAACCGGAGTGGTCGAAGACGATCGCTCGAGTCGAGGTGGTGCCCTGGTCGATGGCGACGATGTAGTCGGCCATTGGTGCTCCTTTGCGGGTGTGTTCGGTGCGTCGGTCGGCGCGGGGCGTCGACCGGGGCCGGCCCCGGGTGGGGCCGGCCGGTGCGGGAGGGGTCAGACGAGGGGGAGGAGGGCCTTCGACAGCACGGCTGCGAGCGCGCCACCGACGAGCGGTCCGACGACCGGGACCCAGGCGTAGGACCAGTCGCTGGAGCCCTTGCCCTTGATCGGCAGGAGGGCGTGGGCGATGCGCGGACCGAGGTCACGGGCGGGGTTGATGGCGTAGCCGGTCGGGCCACCGAGCGAGACACCGATCGCGATCACGAGGAAGGCGACGGGGATCGCGCCGAGCTCGGCCGGGGTCTTGCCGTTGGTGAAGGCGATGACGACGAAGACGAGGACGAAGGTGCCGATGATCTCGGTCACGACGTTCCAGCCGTAGGAGCGGATCGCCGGGCCGGTCGAGAAGACGCCGAGCTTCGCTGCTGCGTCAGGCTCCTCGTCGAAGTGCTGCTTGTAGGCGAGCCAGACGATGACCGCACCGATGATCGCGCCGATGAGCTGCGCGATCCAGTACAGGAACATCTGGCCGATGGTGATGTTGCCGAGGATCGCCTGCGCGAGGCTGACCGCGGGGTTGAGCTGGCCGCCGGACTTGTACGACACGGTGACACCGGCGAAGACCGCGAAGCCCCAGCCGATCGTGACCATGAGGAAGCCCGCGCCGAAGCCCTTCGACTTCGTGAGGGAGACCGCGGCGACGACACCGCCACCGAGGATGATGAGCATCGCCGTACCGACGAGCTCGGAGAGGAAATTGACGCCGATGCCGTCCATCGGTGACCTCCTGTGCGTAGGGGTCGGGGGTCCGGTGGTGCTGCGTCCGGCACTCCCCGTTGAGTGATTGGGGCCGAGCATAGTGACGCGGATCGCCGCTGCGCGATGCGCCACCGAGGGAAGTTCGCGAAAGTGCACGAACGTGCATGCCCCGTGTGCGGTTGCCCATCAGGAGCCGTCGCCACGCCCGCATCGTGCTGCACGAACGTGCACATGGACCGAACGGGCGGCCGCTGTAGGGTGGACGCACTCCGGTCGACGACGGCGGTGTGGCCCCGTCGCGAGCGGCCCCGCCACCGTGGAGGACAGCATGAAGAAGCTCATCAACGATCCGCAGGCCGTCGTCACCGAGACCGTGCGCGGTTTCGCCCGGGCGCACGCCGACCACGTCGTCCTCGTCGAGGACCCGATCCACCTGCACCGCGCGGACGCTCCCGTCGCCGGCAAGGTCGGGATCGTGAGCGGCGGTGGCAGCGGCCACGAGCCCCTGCACGCCGGGTTCGTCGGGTACGGCATGCTCGACGCCGCCGTCCCCGGCCCGGTGTTCACGAGCCCGACCCCGGACCCGATCGTCGCCGCGACGAAGGCCGTCGACGGCGGAGCCGGGGTGCTCCACATCGTCAAGAACTACACCGGCGACGTGCTCAACTTCGAGACCGCCGCCGAGCTTGCCGGCATGGAGGACGTCCGGGTCGAGAGCGTCGTGGTCGACGACGACGTCGCCGTGCAGGACTCGCTCTACACGGCCGGACGCCGCGGGGTCGCCGGCACGGTCGTCGTCGAGAAGTGCGCGGGTGCCGCCGCCGAGCGGGGCGACGACCTGGACGCCGTGGCCGCCGTCGCGCGGCACGTCAACGACGTCACCCGCTCGATGGGACTCGCGCTGTCCTCCGGCACCGTCCCGCACGCGGGGGAGCCGTCCTTCACGCTCGCCGACGACGAGGTCGAGCTGGGCATCGGCATCCACGGCGAGCCCGGGCGGGAGCGGATCCCCATGGCACCGGCCGACCAGCTCGTCGACCGGGTGCTCGAACCGATCCTCACGGACCTCGACGCGCCGGCCGGGTCGGACCTGCTCCTGCTCGTCAACGGCATGGGCGGCACGCCGCTCGCCGAGCTCTACATCCTCTACCGCCGCGCGGCCGAGGTGCTCACGGACCGTGGCCACCACGTCACGCGTAGTTTGGTCGGGGACTACGTCACGTCCCTCGAGATGCAGGGGTTCTCGCTCACCGTCACGGTGCTCGACGACGAACTCACCGCCCTCTGGGACGCCCCGGTGGAGACCCCGGCCCTGCGCTGGGGCCGCTGACACCGCCCACCCTCCAGGAAGGAACACGAATTGGCGCTCGACACCGCATGGGCCCTCGACTGGGTGCGTCGCACCGCGTCGACCATCGACGACCACCGGGCGGAGCTCGTCACGCTCGACCGTGAGATCGGCGACGGCGNCCACGGCGAGAACCTCGACCGCGGGTTCCGCGCGGTCGTCGAGGCGCTCGACGCCGGCTCCTTCGACTCGCCCGGTGCGGTGTTCAAGGTCGTCGCGACGAAGCTCATCTCGACGGTCGGCGGCGCCGCCGGCCCGCTCTTCGGCACCGCGTACCTCAAGGCCGCGCAGGCAGCCGGTGACGCGTCGGAGCTCGACGCCGACACGCTCGTCGTGGTGCTCACCGCGGCTCGCGACGGGGTCGTCTCGCGCGGCAAGGCCGAGGTCGGCGACAAGACCATGGTCGACGCGTGGACGCCCGCCGTCGACGCCGCCGCGACCGCCGCGACCGCCGGCGAGGCCCCCGAGCGCGTGCTCGAGGCCGCCGCGGACGCCGCGGCCACCGGTGCCGAGTCGACCGACCCGCTCGTCGCCCGCAAGGGCCGCGCGAGCTACCTGGGGGAGCGCGCCGTCGGGCACCGCGACCCGGGCGCGCAGTCGACGGCGTACATCCTGCGCGCCGCGGTGGACGCCGCGTGACGGTCGGCATCCTGGTCGTCTCGCACAGCGCGGCGGTCGCGACCGGCACCGTCGAGCTCGCCCGCCAGATGGCCGCCGACGTCCCGATGGTCGCCGCCGGCGGGACCGAGGACGGCGGGATCGGGACCTCCTTCGAGGCGATCACCGCGGGGTTCGAGGAGCTCGGCACGGCCGACGCGGTCGTCGTCCTCTGCGACCTCGGCTCCGCGTACCTGACGACGGACGCCGCGCTCGACTTCCTCGACGACGACGCGCGGGCACGCGTGCACGTGTCGCAGGCGCCCTTGGTCGAGGGCACGGTGGCCGCCGCCGTCGCCGCCCAGACGGGCGGCGACGTCGACGCGGTGCTCGCTGCCGCGGCGACCGCCGCAGCGTCCGAGGCGGAGGCGAGCAGTGCCTCCCGTGCGGACGGCGACCAGCCTGGAGGCACGGGGCCGGGTGTCGGGGCCGCCAGCGTCGACGACGTGGCCGCGTCCGCGACCGTCGAGCTGGTGAACGAGAGCGGTCTGCACGCGCGGCCGGCCGCGGAGTTCGTGAAGACCGCAGCGAAGCACGAGGCGAGCGTCCGCGTGAACGGCGTGGACGCGAAGAGCCTGCTCGCGATCATGGCGCTCGCCCTGCCCAAGGGTGCGACCGTGACCATCGAGGCGACCGGCGCTGACGCGCAGGACGCCGTCGACGCGCTGACCGAGTTGGTCCGGTCCGGCTTCGGCGAGTGACCGCACGCTGACCGTCCCGCGTCCGTCCGCGCACGCGCCGGACGGGCGTGGGGTCAACCGGTGACCGAGACGGTGCCGGCGAGGTCGATGTCCGACGGCCCGCCGGTCACCCCGGCGTCGGCGAGGAGCGTCGCGCCGATCACCGCGCACCGGTCGGGGACGTCGGCGAGGCGGCTGCGATCCGCCGGGCAGTGGGGGAGCACGCCCTCGTCACGGCGCCGAAGGGGGCGATCGGGCACATGTTCGGTGCGGCCGGGGCGGTCGAGACGATCCTGACCGTGCGGGCCCTGGAGACCGGGACGGTGCCGCCGACGCGCAACCTCGTGCACCTCGACCCGGCGGTCGAGCTCGACGTCGTGGCGGGGGCTGCGCGGCGGGCACCGCTGCGGGCGGCGCTCAACAACTCGTTCGGGTTCGGCGTGCAGAACGCGTCGCTGGTGCTGACGACGGCGTGACCGCGGCGCGGTGGGGCGTCCGACCGTCCGACCGTCCGGCGGTCCGTCTGTCCGTCCGTGTGTCGGGCTGCGCTTCTGTCAGGATGAGCGCGTGCGCGCAGTCCAGTACGAGCAGTTCGGTACCCGTCCCGTCGTCGTCGACCTGCCGACGCCGACCCCGCCGTCCGACGGCGTCGTCGTCCGCGTCGCCGCGACCGGGGTCTGCCGGAGCGACTGGCACGCCTGGAAGGGCCACGACGACTCGGTCCGGCTCCCGCACGTGCCGGGTCACGAGTTCGCCGGCGTCGTCGACGCGGTGGGCCCCGGGGTCAGCCGCTTCATCGTCGGCCAGCGCGTCACGGCACCGTTCGTCTTCGCGTGCGGCACGTGCGACCAGTGCCGCGACGGCGCCACCCAGGTCTGCACGCGCCAGGAGCAGCCCGGGTTCACGCTGTCCGGCTCCTACGCCGAGGCCGTCGTCGTCCCGCACGCCGACGTCAACCTCGTGGCGCTGCCGGACGCGGTCGGGTTCGCCGAGGCCGCCGGGCTCGGCTGCCGGTTCGGCACGGCGTACCACGCCCTGCACGCCCGCGGACGCGTCGCCGCAGGGGAGTGGGTCGTCGTCTACGGCTGCGGCGGGGTGGGGATCTCGGCGGTCATCGTCGCCCTCGCGGCCGGTGCGCGGGTGGTCGCGATTGACGTCTCGGCCGCCGCACTCGAGCGCGCCGCCGCACTCGGGGCCACGACGGTCACGATGGACGACGACGCGGTCCGGACGGTCCGGGAGCTCACGGGCGGCGGTGCACACGTGTCGGTCGACGCCTACGGCAGCCGAGCGACCTCGGTCGCCGCGGTGGCCTCGCTCCGGCCGCGGGGGCGACACGTGCAGGTCGGCCTGCTGCTCGACGACGAGGCGATCCCGGCGATCCCGATGGGCCGCGTGATCGGTGACGAACTGGAGCTGCTCGGCAGCCACGGGATCGCGGTCGGCGAGTACGCCGCGATGCTCGAGGACGTCGTCGCCGGGCGACTCCGGCCGGCGGAGTCGATCGGCCGGACGGTCGGGTTCTCGGACCTGCCGGACGAGCTCGTCGCGATGGACGGGCCGCCGACGTCTGCGGGCATGACCGTCGCGGTCTTCGAGCGGTAGGGCAGAGGCGACAGCCCGCCCCGGACCTTGCCGCGTCGACCTTGCTGGTCGACGTCAATATTCGTTTTGATACTGATCTGCGTCTGAGAGGTGGTTGTTCGGAGGAGCCGAGGCCGCAGAGGCAGTTGGCGATCCTCATGATGGACGGTTCGCGCTCTACGCTGGGACGCGTGAGCAGAACTCCCCGACAGCGACCGTTCGAGCTCGCTCCGGCACCCTGGCCGGAGATTCCTGCCGACGACGCGATCGCAGAAGCGGCTCGTACATTTGTGGTGCGACTGAGACAGGCGATGGGAACTCAGAGCACACGCGCTGTCGCGACGGCTGCTGGAGTGCACCACACAACGTTGCTCGGTGTTCTAGCCGGTCGTTCCTGGCCAGATCTCGCCACGCTCGCTCGGCTCGAGCTTGCCCTCGACGCCGAACTGTGGCGACGACCCGCCCGTTAGGGGTCGATCACCGTTTCGAAAGCAAACCAGGTTCCGCCCGACATCTTAGCGAGGGAACGGAGGCGTCCCTCGAAGCGTTGCCGAGACTCGATGGGAGCCTCATGAAGGTGTTGGAGGCGGCGCCTCAGGAGTTCGCGCATCAGCGCCGCCGCCGATTCGTCCCCTCCAAGCTCTCCGCTGATGACGTACTCGCCGGAGTCGAGGTCACAGACAGCGGCGAGTTCGGCAGCTCCGACGGTCACGACGAAGTCACCGCGACGCCCGATGGTTCGATAGTCGATACGCGCGGCCTCGGGAACCACGACCGCGTCCAGCCAAGAGAGTTCAACTCTGGTGCCGACTGCGGCTTCGATCGTGAGGCGCGGTGAAGCAGAACCCGCGCCCTGCTCGCCTTCTCCCATGCGCTGATTATAATCAGCACGCGGCATGAGTCGGGTCGCAAGCGGCTGGAAGGTGGGGAAGTGGCGTCGGACGTATCAGGGGCGGCCCGTGCGTCGTTGGAGCCTGCGGGCTCGCATCAAACGTCGGTCGCCGCGCTGGAAGCGGCCATCCAATCGCTTGGCCTCGAGTTCGACGCAACAGTGGCGCAGATCGCGGACTCGCTAACGGCGCTCAACCGGCCGAGTCCGCTGGGAACGGCGAAGCGAGCCCTCATCCTTCAGTGGATCGGCGCCGTCGGTGACGAGTTCCAATGGGAAGCGGAGCTGAGCGACCGGAATCTCATGACCGTGCTGATCCGAGCCATATCGATCGAGCACGCGACGGTGTTGCAGGCTGATGACGTGGCCCGACGACGGGGGAGTACTTTCCGTGAGCTTCGGGCTGACATGGTTTCTCGACAGCTTTGGGGATTCGAACGGGCTGGAGCCTTGCTGTTCCCTTCGTGGCAGTTCATCGACGCAGGTGCCCGGACTCTGGAGCTCATCTCCGAGGTCCTCCCGACGGTGCTGCAGTGCATACCCCCGGACGCGCCGCCGGCACTAGTTACTCGCCTGATGTGCTCCGAAGACCCGCACTTGCAGCGGGGCGGCTCGCGGTGCAGCCCACGAGAACATCTAATAGCGGGCGGATCGCCTTGGCCCGTGGTGCGGACCTTGCTGCTTGTGCTCGAAGGGTCCGCTTCACGCCTCCCAGATCTCGTTCTCGGAGGACGGGATGATCGGTGAGATCGGCTGGGGAAAAACGGCGTCCACACTTCGACTGAAGCAGAGGAAGCAACCGCTGTGAACCCCCGATGACGTCACGGCTACAAATCGCTCGCGCTCGCGCACGTGTGGCTCTCGCCGTTCGGACCGGTGAGGAGCTGCTGGAAAGCGTCCGAGAGGTTGCCGCGATGGACTTCGCGGACGCCGACGACGCGGTCCAAGTTGCACGGGACCGCGAGCTCGACTCGCCCCGGCTCGATGGCGCCTTCCGGAGGCTCATCGGCGTCCACGCCGGCGGTCACGACTTTGGGCCTCGCCACAACCCGCCGCGAACGCAGACCGGCCGGGACCTTACCCCTGACGAGGAGGGGGTCCTGATCGAGGCCGTGTTCGTTACGCGGGAGCGGTATGAAGCGGCGAAGGCTGCTGTCGCGCGTGGAGAGCTCGACGCACTTGAACGCCGATCGTGGCAGCGCGGATTGAGCGCCTCACTCACCTTGGAACAGGCAGCCGACTGGCTGGACACAGGAACTGGCCGGGTCCTCACAGATCTCGCGTTCGGCGACCTGTTCGCGTTCGTGTGCGACGACGAGCTTCTGTTCCCGACATGGCAGTTCATCGACGATCCGGATCAATCTTCGCTGAACTACATGACGTCGCTGGTCGGAGCTTTCGATGACGACATGCACCCGACGTCGATCCTCGGATTCATGACGACTCCGCACTCGTACACGTCCATCGACGGCGAACCGGCGACGCCGGTTGAGTGGCTCACTGCAGGCCGCGACGTGAAGCCGCTGCTGGAGCTGCTCGAAACCCGGCGCTTGAGATAGCTCCTTCGAGTGCGGAGCTCCTCGATCCCCTGGCGCACTACCTCACACTCTGAGCAGCACGCACCTTGTCGTACTCCTGATGCTGCGCCGGCGGCGGCGGAAGCTCAAGGTTGTCGAGTTGGAACTCGATGTGTCCGTTCCGCGCCTGTTCCGCATCTGACCGGTCCTCGCCGAGGATGTCGGGACCGTCGGGAAGGTGCTCATTCCGGAGCCCTTCGTTACCCTGCGACCGGGCGAGCTGAGGACATGATCTCCCTCGCGGGCCAGGCGGGATTCTTCGGCGAATGAAGGCCGACGGGCAGGCCTTCTCAGCCGCTTGACCGTCCCGCTCAGGGGGCCTTCTTCGGAACCTATTCCGGACCATCTATCCGGACAGCGCGTGGGTGCACCCTCCGAAGGATCCCATCCTGGATATTGGACGTCCGGTTCACGACCGGCTATTGAGACGCAGCGATCGCGAGCAGGGCGACCTCGACGACAGCGTCGGAAGGCATGTCCGGGTAGTAGTTCTCGCGCAGCTGTTGGGCGAAGAGCTGCATGTCAGTCTCAGGAGGCTGGTGGGCTTGTTCGGCGGTGAGGCTGTCAAGCCGGTATTGGTGCACGGCGATCACGGTGCCGGGGACCGGTCCTGCCGTCGGGTGTTCATCGAAGACGAACACGGCTGCTCCCACCGGGACGTCCTCGTTCCACCGCACGGTGGTGACCTTCTCGCCAGACATCACTGCCTCGTAGTGCTTGCGATGGAAGTGGATCGTGTTGGGTGCTGCACTGACCATGCGCCCACTCTGCCGTAGCGGCAGAGGGTGGCGATCGAGGTGCCGGTTCCGGCGACCGGAAGTCGCGCCGCCGCGCTGGATCGGCCCGAACGGATGCGTCCGGAGGCCGATCGATCACCGGACGCGTTCGCTGAGCTACTGGTTAGAGCTGTCCCTGCGCGACCAGGAGAAGATCCAACCTCCCAGGAGCATCACAGCGCCCAAAAAGGTGAAGATGACGCCGGCTACGACGTTCCACCCGCCGACGAGCAGGACGACACCGATCACCACCAACAAGCCTCCGGCGAGCACGTTGAAGCGTGCACGGGCTGGCCGATCATCGCCGTTGGGGGCTGTCACTGCTCGAACGATAGCGAAGCGCTCTCGTGTCCGTTAGCCGGTGGCGGTTTCAAGGGGTCGTTGCAACGGGTGGTTGTCTTGGGTCTGACAGTAGCTGCTCGAATGCTTCTGCCGGGGTGCGGTAGCCGAGCGTTTTGCGCGGCCGTCCGTTGAGTTCAGCAGCGACTTCGAGGAGCCGTTCCGGGCTGTGGGTGCTGAGGTCGGTGGACTTCGGGAAGTACTGCCGGAGCAGGCCGTTGGTGTTCTCGTTCGAGCCGCGCTGCCAGGGCTTGTGCGGGTCGCAGAAGTAGATCGCGAGGTCCGTGGCGAGGGTGATGTCCTTGTGCCGGGCAAGCTCAGTGCCCTGATCCCACGTCAAC
>NZ_CP054593.1:2401541-2427687 GCF_013347165.1 Curtobacterium sp. Csp2 | reverse complement strand
CAGTCGGCGCGGCACGGCGCGCGGGAGTGGCGGGGGGGGGGCGCGCCGCGGGCGGGGGGGGGGGGGCGGCGGGCGGGGCGGGGGCGGGTCCCGGGGAGCAGGGGTGGGGGGGGGCGCGGAGGCGGGGGGGGGGGGGGGGTGGGGGGAGGGCGGCGGGGTCCGGGTCGGGAAAGGGGGCCAGGGGGCGGGCATGGGTGGCTCGGTTTCGGGGGCGGGAGCGGGGACGGTTCGGTGGGGCGGACGGCCGCTGGGGACCGCCCGGAGGCGCGACGGAGGACGCGACGGGGCACGGTGCGTGCCGGGGCGCAGGGCGCTGGGTGGGCGGGTCAGCCCGTGCAGTTTCGGGGGCGGGAGCGGGGACGGTTCGGTGGGGCGGACGGCCGCTGGGGACCGCCCGGAGGCGCGACGGAGGACGCGACGGGGCACGGTGCGTGCCGGGGCGCAGGGCGCTGGGTGGGCGGGTCAGCCCGTGCAGCGCGTGGTGCTCAGCTCGTTCGACCCCACGACGGTGTTGTCGCAGGAGACGGTGTTGCCCTCGACGGGCCGGAAGGCGAACGCCACCCCGGAGCTGTTGCCGAGGTCGACGGTGTTGTCGGTGAAGGTGTTGTCGGTCCCCCAGCCGGCCAGCAGCTCATGCGTCTGGAACCCGTCGAGGGGCGAGTCGACGCCACGGTTGCCCGTCACCGTCCAACCGTTGCCCTTGACGTCGACCCACGAGTCGGCGTGGTTCTCGCCCTGCATGCCGACGCCGTCGAAGGAGTTGTCCGACAGCGTCCCGCCGGTGGTGCCCTCCTTGATGTCGACGTTCTCGGCGGCGGTGTCGGAGATCGTGTTCCCGGTGACGACGTTGCGGTCGCTCCGGTCCTCCTGGCAGTCCGAGACCTTGCACCAGTTGCTCTTCGAGGACCCGACGTAGATGCCCTCGCCGAACTGCGGCTTCCGGAGTCCGGTCTTCGTGACCGAGCTGCCGCTCACCGTGTTGTCACTGCTGCCGGCGCGCAGGTGGATGCCCTCGTCGCCGATGTCGGTCACGGTGATCCCGTCGACGGTGGTGTGCTGGACGTCGTCGAACATGACGCCCTTCTGCCCGTTCTGCACCGTGAAGCCGGCGAGCCGCCAGTACGACGCCCCGTCGAGGTGCAGGACGTAGCCCTTGTCGGTGCTGCCACCGTCGAGCACCGCGTCGGTCGGGCCGCACAGGGTGATCGGCTGCGCGGCGGTCCCCGCGGCGCTGCCGGTGAAGTTGCCCGTGTACGTGCCCGGTGCCATCGCGATGACCTGGCCGGCGGTCGCCTTCGACAGCGCCGCCTCGAGCGCCTTCGTGGTCGAGACCGTCGTCGTCGCGTCGGCCGAGCAGGACAGGTCCGCCTGCTCGGCGTCCGGCGCCGTGGTCGGGGCAGTCGACGGTGCCGACCGGGAGGGTGCCGGCGTCGGAGCGGTGCTCCGCTCCGACGGGCGGGTCGTGGTGGCGGCACGCGGCGCGTCGGGCGTGCTCGCCGCGACCCAGACCCCGCCGACCACGACCGCGCCGACGACCAGACCGACGGCACCCACGACCAGGTGGGACCGGAACCTCCGCAGGGGTGTCGTCATCGGTCAGCTCGCCGTCTGCGGCGCCGCGCCGCCCGGGTCGGCGGCGTGTGAGCCCCGGGCCGTCGGCGCCGGGGGCAGACCGAGCGAGACCGGGTCGACCGCGCCGCGGGTGAAGCTCGACAACGGCGCGAGCTTGGCGTACGGGTGCTCGCGGCGACCGGCCCGGCGGCGTCGACGGATCCCGCCGATCGCCGCGATGAGCACGACGAGCAGGAGCACCGTCCAGAGCACGGTGAGCGGCTGGAAGATCGCGCGCAGGGTCACCAGGAAGGGCTTGGTCGAGTGCCACTCCACCGTGGTGTTGCCCTGCTGGGCGGCACCGTCGGAGCGGGCCAGGTCGATGGCGCTCGGCCCGGATCCGCGGACGGTGTTGTTCTCGATCTGCGTGCCGTCGGCGGCGCCGACCGTCGTGACGCCGTGCATCCGCGCGTCGGTGACGGTGTTGTTCGTCACGGACGACGTGGTGGCACCGCGCAGGTACACCCCGATGTCGGCGCCGCTGATCGAGTTCTCGGAGACCTCGGTCGCGCTCGGACCGTCGACCACGGCGATGCCGTTCTGCGCCGAGTCCTTCACCACGTTGTTCCGGATGACCACGTCGTCGGCGTCGTGCCGGACGACGATGCCCATCTGGTTGCCGGTGGCGGTCGAACCGCTGATGCGGACGTTCTTCCCGCCGATCACCTCGACGCCGTAGCGGCCGTTGTCGGCGCTCGTGCTGTCGGTGAGGGCGTTGTTGCCGTACGTGGTGGTCGGCATGCCGGCGGAGTTCGGACCGTCGGCGAGGCCGCTGCCGTTCAGGGTGATGCCGTTCCGCCCGTTGTCCGTGGCCTTGACCTGGCTGAACACGATGCCCGTGGACGCGCGGGTCATCTTCACGCCGTCCATGGCGTTGTCGGTGGACTGCACCGACGTGAAGGTCGAGTTCGTCACGTACCGGTGCAGCACCAGGCCGTCGATCAGCGAGTGCTCGACGGTGGCGTTCGACATCGTGACGCCGTCCGCGCTCGTGAGGAACAGCCCGTAGGCGTTGCCGTCGAACGTGACGTGCTGCACGAGCGCCGAGACGTAGCTGTAGGCACCGGCACTGGCCGAGCTCCCGCCGGTGCTCGGCAGCGCCCCGGTCGGCAGGATCGCGTTGCCGAAGACGTCCTGCGTCGTCCGCTTCGTCTTGCCCTGCTGGTCGCCGGACGCCTGGTCGAGCGTGGTGAGGTCGGTGCCGGTCAGCGAGACGCCGCCGGTCGTACCGCTCCAGAACCCGAGGTGCGAGAACGACGCGTACTTCAGCGTCGCGGTGCCGCCCTGGACCCGGACGTACGCCCGTCCGTCGGACGTCTGCGTGTCGACGGCACCGGCCTGCGGGTCCCACGCGTCGATCGCGACGGGGGACTTCGCCGACCCGACGACCTGCAGGCCACCGGCCTGCGTCACGATCGAGACGAAGCCGTCGTGGTTGCTCTTCATGTGGATGCGGAGGCCGTCCGGGCTCGCGAGCCGGAGGGTCGCGCCGTTCTCGACGACGATGTTCTCGCTGAGGAGCCACGAGCCGTCCGGCTGCTTCACGAAGGTGGACGGCGCGAGCTGCGTGAGGTCGTCGATCGTGTACGGGGCGCCACGCGCCACGAGCACGAGCGTGTACGACGACCCGGTCGCGAGGCGGTACGGCTGCGAGACCGCGAGCCCACTCCAGCGGGCCGCCGACGCGAGTGCCCGCACGTTGTAGATCCGGTCGTCCTCGGCGGAGACGAGCCGCGCCTCCTTGTCCGGATTGCCCTTGTACGGACGCCCGACCGCCGCGGACCCGGCGGCCGTCGCCGCCGAGCCGGATCCGCCGGTCGCCGAGCCGGACCCGCCGGTCGCCGCCATGGCCGCGGGCGGGGCGGCCACGCCGGCCAGGATGAGTCCCGCGCCGATCGCCAGCGCGGTCGTGCCGCGCAGGATCGTGGAGCGCACGCCGCTCATGCTGCCACCGCCTGGTCGTCGGAGGAAGCGGAGGCCGCGACCGCACCGGGCTGGACGACGACGCCGGGCGTCGGCCGCCGGGTCTCGGCGACGGGCTCCGGCTGGAGCGTGCGGGCCTGCTGCCCGTCGCCGCCGATCTGGTCGGCGTGGCGGGTGAGCCAGCCCTGCTTGTTCATCGTCACGAACGCGTACACCTTGATGGGGAGGGCCACCGCGATCACCACGAGGGCGAGCAACGGGAGCACGAGGAGGTCGAGGGGGTGCCGCTTGAGGTTCGAGGCCCCGCGGACGGCGCGGCCGAAGAGCAGCCAGCCGAGGGTGAAGAGGACACCCACCGCGCTCAGCTCGAGGCGGCTGAAGAGCAGGTACCACATCGTGATGCCCATGGTGACGGGGGTCAGGATGATCTGCAGCACGGTGATCTTCGTGACGAAGGGCACCCGCCAGACCCAGCCCTTCGCGATGGCGGTGAGGTAGGTGCGGTAGGAGTTGCGGCTCCAGCGGATGCGCTGCTTGAAGAACGCCTTGCCGCTCGCCGGGAACATCGACAGCGCCTTGGCCGACGACTGGTGCACGGTCTTGAAGCCGGACGCGATGACCAGCCAGGTCAGCCGTCCGTCGTCGCCCGCGATGCAGCGGCGGCCGAGGAAGAACTCGTTCTCGAGGTTGTCGAGCACCGGCATCACGGCCGACCGGCGGTACGCCGCGGTCCGGCCGGACAGGATCGGGACGGCTCCAGCGGCACCCATCGCCGGGACGTAGTTGAAGTAGCGCAGGTTGACGAGCCAGTCGGCGATGATCCGCCAGATGCTCGAGTTGCGCTGGTAGACGTTCTGCTGCGTCCCGACCCCGCCGACCCGCTCGTCGACGAACGGCATCTGCACGGACTCGAGCAGCCCCGGCTCCCACGAGGTGTCGGAGTCGACGAGCACGAGCACGTCGTACCTCGCCCGCCGGATCCCTTCACCGAGCGCGCTGCGCTTGCCGACGTGGTGGAACAGGACGGGCTTCACGGTCGGGTCACCGATCGCGACGATCCGCAGGTAGGCGTCGGTGTCCGCGACGTCGAGCACGATGATGATCTCGTCCGGGTGCTGCTCCCGCCAGCTCTCCAGGCACCGCAGCAGGATGTCGGGGTCCTCGTGGAAGGACGGCACGACGACCGAGGTGGACGTGCGGAACCCGTTCTCGACCGGCTTCGCGCGGGCGGAGAGCACCACGCGGTACAGCCAGAGCGACCAGACGATGACGCCGGCGATGCCGATCGGGAAGTACTTCAGGGCTTCGTGCCCGAAGGCGGCGAGGTTGTCGAGCACGACCTGGGTCGATGTCTGCGACGCGAGGAGGACGAGCGGTTGCATGAGGTTCGGGTCCTTCGTGCGGGTGTTCGGGTCGGGTACGGGTCGGCCGCTGGGTGGGCAGCACGGCGCCGCGCCGCGTGCGGGCAGCACGGGACGCACGGCGATCGGGAGGACGCAGAGCTCGACGAGGCTGGGTCGGCAGCGGTCGTGGCCGAGGCAACAGGCGACGACGACGGACCAGGAGGGAACGGGTGACCACTCGCCCCTGAGTGATCTCGTCACGCTGAACGTACTCTCGGGTCGGCGTACCCCACAAGCGGGGGGAATCCGCAATGCGGGATCGCGCAACCCCGCCAGCACGTGGATCGGCACTCACCGGTCACGTCCGGTGGGCACCCAGGTCACACCGGACTGGAGGATCGTGGCGCGTCCGCCTCGCCCCTCCTGAGCCGAGCGCTCGGCTCAGACCGGTCGGTCGTGCCGCGCGTCCGACAGGTCCGCGTCCCCCGCCGCTGCGCGCACCGCCACCGGAGCGGGGTCGACGGGGCTAGCGTCGGACCGGTGACCGACGACAGACGCCGCGAGGTCGGCAGCAGCGACGCCCCGGTGGAGGACGAGATCCACGAGTCCTTCGACGCGATCGTCGAGGAGGGCGCCGAGCGCCTGCAGCGCACGACCCGGGTCGTGCTGACGACCGGCTTCGCTGGTGGACTGGAGATCGGGCTCGGGGTGATGGGGTACCTCGCCGTCCTGCACGAGACCGACAGCCACCTCCTCGCGGGTCTGGCGTTCAGCATCGGGCTCATCGCGCTCCACCTCGCGCACAGCGAGCTCTTCACCGAGAACTTCCTCGTCCCCATCACGGCCCTCATCGCCCGGGAGGGCACGGTCGGTCAGCTGCTCCGGCTGTGGGTCGGCACCCTGCTCGCCAACCTCGCCGGCGGGTGGGTCGTGATGTGGCTCGTCGTGCAGGCGTTCCCGCAGTGGCACGGCGAGCTCGTCGAGGCCGGTCGGCACTACGTCGAGGCGCCCTTCGGCCTGCAGACCGCGGTCCTCGCCGTGCTCGGCGGGAGCACGATCACGCTCGTCACGAGGATGCAGCAGGGCACCGACTCGGACCCGGCGAAGATCGTCGCCGCCGTCGTCGGCGGCTTCCTGCTGTCTGGTCTGCAGCTCTTCCACTCGATCCTCGACTCGCTCCTGGTGTTCGGGGCGATCCAGGCGGGAGCGGAGCTGTCCTACGGGCAGTGGGCCGCGTGGTTCGGCTGGACGCTCCTGTTCAACGTCCTCGGCGGCCTCGTCCTCGTCACGGCGCTGCGGCTCGTGCGGTCCGCCGACCTCCTCCGTTCGCGGCGTCGGGACGCCCCGTCCGACCCGGCGCGGTCCGCGCGCGAGCGCGACGACGGCTGACGTCGGACGCGACCCGGAACCGGACGGGAGGATCGTGGCGGGTCCGCCACGATCCTCCCGTCCGGTGTGGAGCCGGCCACGCGACGGGCGCGACCGATGGCGGTCCGGCTAGGCCACGACGACCTTCGCCGCGACGAGCACGTCGTGCAGGTCGGGACGGAGCGCCTCCTGCGAGGTGGTGCGCACCCGGACGACGAGCACGATGCCCGGCTTCGCGAACGCCCGCGCCACCGTCGCCGACCACGACCCGTCCGAGTCCTGCGACGCGACGGACAGGAACTGCGCCGTGCCGCCGGTCGCGGTGGGCAGGAGCTGCTCCTCGAGCCGCTCGACCGGCGCACCCGACGCCGTGAACATCCGCTCCGTGGCGGCGCGGTCCCCCGCCGTCGGATCGAGGTCGGTGACCCGCTGCTGGGTGATGGTCGCGACCGAGCCGGCCGCGTTCGTGTACTCGCGGGACCCGGCGCTCGGGTCCTCGCCGGTCTGCGTCCAGCCGTCGAGCGCGGAGACCTCGAGCGCGAACGCGGGCAGTGTGCTCGCGGACAGCGCGTCGCCGTCCTCGAACCGGAGGTCGCGCGACGCGACGGCGGTCGGCGTGCTCGGGCTCGGCGCCGTGGTGGGCGTCGCGCTGGCGGTCGGCCGGGCGGCCGCGGTGCGCTGGACCGCGGGTGCCGGACCGGCGCATCCGGTGAGTGCGACGGCGACGACGAGCGCGGCGGCCGTGCCGGTGAGTGTGGTCGTGACGGACATCTGGATCCCCCTTGCCGCTGCCGAGCGCCCCGTGCACCGGCAGGTCCGTCCACCACGCTACCGACCGCGCCCGGGCGCGGTCCCGGCCAGGAACGGCCTGGGCGGTCAGGTGGTCAGGGCTCGGCCGCGCAGGCGGTCACTTGATCGCGCCCTTCGCGATGTCGCCGATGAACTGCCGCGCACCGATCAGGAACACCACGAGCAGGGGCAGCACGGAGAGCAGTGCGCCGGCCATCACCATGCTGTAGTTGTTCGCGAACGTCGTGTTCAGCTGTGCCATGGCGACCTGGAGGGTCAGGTGGTTCGGGTCGTTCAGCACGATGAGCGGCCAGAGGTAATCGTTCCACGAGCCGATGAACGTGAAGATCCCGAGGAAGCCCAGACCCGGCCGGATGAGCGGGATGCAGACGGTCCACCACTGCCGGAAGAACCCGGCGCCGTCGATGACCGCGGCGTCGAGGAGCTCGTCGGGGATGCTCGACAGGATGTACTGCCGGAGCCAGAAGATGCCGAAGGCGTTCGCCGCGGCCGGGACGATGAGCGCCTGCAGGTGCCCGACCCAGCCGAGGTTCGTCATCGTGATGAACTGCGGGATGATCGACAGCTGCATCGGCAGCATGAACGTCACCAGGACGATCGTGAACAGGGTCTTCCGGAACGGGAAGTCGAACTTCGCGAAGGTGAACGCGGCGAGCGAGTCGAAGAACAGCACGAGCACCGTGACGCTGACCGAGACGATCACCGTGTTGAGGAGCGCCCCGCCGAAGTCGATCTTCTGGAACACCTCGCCGATGTTCTGGAAGAGCCAGGGTCCGGGGACGAACACGGGCGGCGACTTGTAGATGTCGCTCGTGGTGTTGCTCGCCATCACGAACAGCCAGTACAGCGGGAACACCGAGACCACGGCGCCGATGGTGAGCAGCGTGTAGAGCACGACGCGGGACGCCCCCGGGCCGCGACGGCGGCGACGGGTGACGGCGGTGCGGGTCACCGGGGCGTCGGTGTCCGGACGGGTCAGGACGGTCACGAGCGCGCCTCTTCCTTGCGGCCGGCGGTGAAGCGCCAGCTGATGATCGTGAACACGACGACGATGAGGAACACGCCCCACGCGATGGCGGCGCCGTAGCCGAAGCGGTTGAAGCCGAAGGCCTGCTGGTAGAAGTACAGGACCATCGTCAGACCGCCCTGCCCCGCACCGCCGCTGTTCGTCGAGCCGGCCGTCGTGGTGAGGACCTGCGCCTCGGTGAAGCTCTGCAGGCCCGTGATGGTGCTCACGACGAGCACGAAGATGACGGTCGGGCGCAGGAGCGGCAGCGTGATGGAGAAGAAGCTCCGGAAGGCGCCGGCACCGTCGATCTTCGCGGCCTCGTAGACCTCGGCGCCGATCGACTGCATGCCCGCGAGGAAGATGATCGCGTTGTAGCCGGTCCACTGGTACGTGATGAGCAGCGACACCGTGACCTGGATCCCGAGCGGGGTCGACAGCCACGGCACGGCGGGCAGCCCGATCCCCTGCAGCAGCGTGTTCGCGAGCCCGAAGTTCTGGCCGAAGATCGAGCCGAACAGCACCGCCATCGCGACGACCGAGGTGATGTTCGGCACGAAGTAGGCGATCCGGAACGCCGTGCTGAAGCGGACGGCGTTGTTGAGCATCGCGGCAACGGCGATCGCGATGACGAGCATCGGGAAGGTCGACAGGGCGAAGATGACGAAGGTGTTCCGGATCGACAGGTAGAAGGTCGGGTCGGCGAACAGCTTCTGGAAGTTCTCCAGTCCGACCCACGTCGGGTCGCCCAGCCCGTTCCAGTCCTGGAACGACAGCACGAGCGAGTACAGCGTCGGGTACAGGCCGAACGCGATGAACAGGACGAAGAACGGCGCGACCGCCAGGTACATCGGCCAGGTGCGGCGGAGGCCCCGCCGGCGGGGCCGGGTCTGCTGACCCGGCCCCGCGAGCGACGGCGCGACGGTCGTCGTCACTTCGCTGACTCCAGCGCGGCCTTCGCGGCCTTGACGGCGTCGTTCCACGCCTGGTCGGGGTCCTTGCCGCCCTGGACGTTCGTCAGCTCGGTCAGGTACGGCGCGCCGACCTGCGCGTCGTACGGGCTGGTGTACTTCGTCGGCATCGACGCGATCGACTCCTGGAACACCGAGACCGTGTCCTGCCCGCCGAAGAACGTGTCCCCGCTCGTGAGGGCCGACTCGGTGAGCGCCTTCGACGAGGACGGGAAGTTGCCGACCTGGCTGTAGGTCGTCGCCTGGGCGGACGGGGCGACCATGGCCTCGATGACCTTGAGCGCGGTCTTCTTGTCGGCGGTCGACGCCGGGATGGTGAGGAACGAGCCGCCGGCGTTGCCCGGGCCGCCGGGGGTGGCCGTGACCCGCCACTTGCCCGAGGTGTCCGGTGCGGCACTCTTGATGTCACCGGCGTGCCAGGCGGCCCCGATCACGGTCGGGAGCTTGCCCTGGTTCACCGCCGACGCCCAGTCCGGGCTGCCGTCCTCGATGCCCGCGACGACACCGTCCTGCTTCGCGGTGACCGCACGGTCCCACGCTTCCTTCACGGTCGCGTCGTCGCCGGTGAACTTCCCCGACCCGCTCACGAAGCCGCTGTCGGCCTGCGCCATCGACCACGAGAACACGTCGCCCATGGACACCTCGAGCGAGGCGCCCGTCTTGGCCTTGAGCTCCTTGCCGAAGGCGAAGTACTTGTCCCAGGTGCTCGTCGCGTCGGCGACGGCGGCCGGGTCGCTCGGGAGTCCGGCCTTCGCCAGCACGTCCTCGCGGTAGAACAGCGCGGACGGGCCGATGTCGGTCGGGATGCCGATGAGCTTGCCGTCGGCGGTCGTGGCCTCGGCCAGCTTCCACTTCGGGAACTGCGCCAGGTACGACGCGGGGACGAGGTCCTTCAGGTCGGTGAACAGGCTCGACTGCTGCAGGAAGTAGGGCATGTCCTCGCCCTTGACGCCGGTGACCGACGGAATGTTCGTCTTGCCGGTGAAGGTCGTGACGAGCTTCTGCTTGAAGTCGCCGCCGATCACGTTGACCTGGAGCTTGTCGGACGCGAACTCCTTCTTGGCGCTCGACACGACCGAGTCGCCGACGGCGCCGGGCCAGAGCCAGGCGGTGAGCTTGCCGGTCGAGGCCGATGATCCGGCCGAGCAGCCGGTGAGGACGAGGGCGGCCGCGACCGCGGTGGCGAGGACCGCGGCGGTGCGGCGACGCTTCGTGGTGGTGCGCATGGGGTCTCCTGGGGTCGGGGGAAGGGAGCGGGTGCGGTGGAGCGGGTGGGTCAGGGGGTCCGGATCGCCGGTCCGGCGAGGACCGACGGGAGGCTCGTGGTCACGAAGCCGTACCGGTCCGGGTCCGCGGCGGCCGGGTTGGCGGCCAGCCACGGGGCGAGTTCGGCGCGTCGGGGCGCGCCCGCGGCGCCGCCCGGTCGCGAGACGGTGATCGCCGCGACGAGCGCGGCGAGGTCGATGCGCTCGCGGAGCGGCAGCTCGGCGAGCGTCCCGACGGCGAGGGCGGCGCAGAACACGTCGCCGGCGCCGGTGCTGTCCACGGCGCGGACCCGGACCGGCGGCACGACGACCTGCTCCCCGGTGGACGAGTCGACCGCGACCACGCCGTCGGCGCCGAGCGTCACGACGGCGAGGGGCACCCGCTCGGCGAGCAGGCGCGCGGCACGGACCGGGTCGTCGGTGCGCGTGTAGGCGAGGGCCTCGTGCGCGTTCGGGGTGAAGGCGTACGCGCCGTCGATCGCGTCGAGGAGCGCGGGGTCCCACGCGCCGGTCGGGTCCCAGCCGACGTCCGCGAAGATCCGGAGGCCGCGGTCGGCACTCCCGCGGACCCACTCGGCGGTGGACGCGTCGACGTGCAGGGCCGCGACGCGACCGCCTGTCGGCGGGAGCAGGTCGGGCAGCGCGAGCGGTGCGGGGGTCCCGCCGGTGACGATCGCGCGGTCGCCGTCGTGGTCGATGCACGCGCTGACCGGGAGCGCCCACCCGGGGACCTCCCGGAGGAGCGCCGTGCCGATCCCCTCGCGGACGATGGCCGCGCGGCAGAGCCCCGACAGGTCGTCGTCGCCGACCGCGGCGCAGACGTCCGTGGTCGCGCCGAGCCGGGCTGCGGCGATCGCGAAGTTGGCGATGCCGCCGGGGGTCCAGCCGAAGTGCGGCGTCCAGACCTCCTGCCCGGGCCCGGGGGCCTGGGGCAGGTCGGCGAAGACGGCGTCGAAGAACAGCTGGCCCGCGACGAGCACGTCGGCGTCGGTGCTGCGGTGCGTTCGATCGTCCATCGGATCTCCGTCGGCTCTGGTGGTGTTGTGGAAGCTACAACACCGATCGATCAAGAGCAAGCAACTTTTTGTTCGTTCATGCTTGCGTTCTGAGCGAAGTTGATCGGTATGCTGCTCGGCATGAAGGACATCCGGGACATCGCGATCCTCGACCACCTGCGGGCGGTACGGGCGGCGTCGGTGACCGACCTCGCCGAGGCGACGGGGTCGAGCATCGCCACGATCCGACGTGACCTGCAGCGGCTCGACGAGGCCGGACTGCTCCGTCGGACCCGGGGCGGCGCCGTCCTGGCGGACCCGCACGAGGGCGACGCCCCCTTCCCGGAGGTCGAGACCGTGAACCGTGACGCGAAGGCCCGGATCGCCCGGGCCGCGGCCGAGCTGGTCGAGGACGGGCACACCGTCGTGCTCGACATCGGCACGACCGTGCTCCAGCTCGCGCTCCTGCTGCGCGGACGGCCGATCACGGTCATCACCGCGAACATGGCCGTGTTCGAAGCCCTCAAGGACGCCCCCGCGACGCACCTCGTGCTCCTGCCGGGCGACTACGACCCCGTCTACCACTGCGTCTCGGGGCACCTGACCACCGACTCGCTCCGCCTGATCCGCGCCGACCACGCCTTCCTCGGCGTCAGCGGGATCTCGGCGAGCGGCGACCTGCGCGACACCACGATCGCGCAGGTCCCCGTCAAGCAGGCGATCGCCGACGCGTGCGACGAGGTCACCGTCCTCGCCGACAGCAGCAAGTTCCCCGGCACCGGGGCAGCACGCATCGACCTGCCCAGCTCGATCGTGCGGGTCGTCACCGACGACGAACCGCCGGTCCCGGTCGCCGCCGCGTTCGCCGCGCACGGCGTGGAGGTCATCGTCACGTGAAGCTCGTCATGATCGGCGGGGGCGGGTTCCGCACACCGCTCGTGTACTCCGCCCTGCTCCGCGACCGCGCCCCCGGGCGGGTCACCGAGGTCGCCCTCGTCGACGTCGACGCGGGCCGCCTCACCACGATGGCCCGGATCCTCGCCGACCAGGCCGACGGCGTCGCGGACGCGCCGATCGTCTCCGTGCACACCGACGTCGAGGCCGCCCTGCCCGGCGCCGACTTCGTCTTCTCGGCGATCCGTGTCGCCGGCATGGAGGGCCGTGCAGCGGACGAGCGCATCGGCCAGTCGCACGGCGTGATCGGCCAGGAGACGGTGGGCTTCGGGGGCATCTCGTACGCCCTCCGCACGCTCCCCACCGTGATGGCGCTCGCCCGGACCATCCAGCGCCTGGCGCCGGACGCCTGGGTGATCAACTTCACGAACCCCGCCGGCGTCGTGACCGAGGCGATGTCCACCGTCCTCGGGCACCGGGTGATCGGCATCTGCGACTCCCCGATCGGGCTCGCCCGTCGGGCACTCGGCACGATCGGCGTCCAGCACGGGCCGGACGTCGAACTCGAGTACGCGGGTCTGAACCACCTCGGCTGGCTCACCGCGATCCGCGTCGACGGCGTCGACCGGCTGCCGGAGGTCCTCGCCGACGCCGGTCGGATCGAGTCCTTCGAGGAGGGCAAGCTCTTCGGTGCCGAGTGGATCCAGGCCCTCGGCGCGCTGCCGAACGAGTACCTGCACTACTACGCCTACCGCCGCGACGTCCTGCAGGCCGACCAGTACGCCCCGCACACCCGGGCGCGGTACCTCGTCGAGCAGCAGGACCGGTTCTGGGCCGCCGCGGCGTCGTGCGACCACCCGTTCCACGCCTGGCAGGACAGCCGGAACGAGCGCGAGGCCACCTACATGGCGACGAACCGCGACTCCGCCGGGATGGGCGACCGCGACCTCGAGGACATGACCTCGGGCGGCTACGAGGACGTCGCACTCGCGCTCATGCGGGGCATCGCGTACGACCAGCGCGCCCGGCTCATCCTGAACGTCCGGAACGGCGGCGCCCTCGCCGGACTCGACGTCGACGCCGTCGTCGAGGTGCCCTGCACGGTCGACGCGACCGGTGCCCACCCGGTCCCCGGCGCCCGCGTGCCCGACTTCGGGCTCGGCACCGTGACCGCCGTGAAGTACGTCGAACGCCAGACCATCGAGGCGGCACTGCACGGTTCGCGCGCCGCCGCCCTCCGCGCCCTCGCGCACCACCCGCTCGTCGACTCGGTGCGCGTCGCGCGCGCCCTGCTCGAGGACGCGCGGTCCACGTTCCCGCACCTGTCCTACCTGACCTGACCCGCGCCTCCCGGCCGTCCCCAGCCCACCGCCCGGTCCGCCCCTCCCCAGGAAGCCCGCCATGCACCAGAACCAGCAGCTCGTCGAGGCGCGCATCGAGCGCGTCCTGAACGAGCGGATCGTCCCCGCCGTCCACCAGGCCCGCACGCCCGTGACCCTCGCCGCGTGGCAGGTGCCGGACGAACCCGTGCCGGCGGCCGAGGCGCTCGCCGCCGAGTACCGGCCGTTCGCGGTCGGCGAGTCCTGGGGGCGGGCGTGGTCGACGTGGTGGTTCGAGGTGACCGGAGCAGTCCCCGCGGAGTGGGCCGGACGGACCGTCGAGCTGCTCGTCGACCCGGGCTTCCAGGGCGACTGGCCCGGCAACCAGGCCGAGGGGCTCCTGCACACGCCGGACGGCACCCCGGTGAAGGGCATCCACCCGCGGAACCACCACCTGCGCATCGCGGACCGGGCCGTCGGCGGTGAGCAGGTGCACCTGTACCTGGAGATGGCGGCGAACCCGGACATCCTGGTGAACGAGTTCGTCCCGACGACGTTCGGCTCGAAGAGGACCGCGCCCGAGACCCCGATCTACACCTTCCGCACCGCCGAGCTCGCCGTGTTCGAGCCCGAGGTCTGGGCGCTGCGCTTCGACGTCGAGGTGCTGTTCCAGATGGTGAAGGAGCTCCCGGAAGCCGACCCGCGCCGCCACGAGGTGCTCCGCGACCTGGAGCGCGCGATGGACGTCCTGGCGCTCGACGACATCGACGGCACCGCGGCGGCCGCCCGGGCCGAGCTCGCCGGGGCCCTCGCCAGCCCCGCGAACCCGTCCGCGCACCGCCTGAGCGGCATCGGCCACGCGCACATCGACACCGCCTGGCTCTGGCCGATCCGCGAGACCAAGCGGAAGACCGGCCGGACGTTCTCCAACGTGCTCGCGCTGGCCGAGCAGTACCCCGACTTCAAGTTCGCGGCCTCGAGTGCCCAGCAGTACGCCTGGGTCAAGGAGCGATACCCCACGGTGTTCGCGGGCATCAAGGCGGCGATCGCCCGCGGCCAGTGGATCGTCGTCGGCTCGCAGTGGATCGAGCCGGACGGCAACCTGCCCGGCGGCGAGGCGATGGTGCGCCAGGTCACGCAGGGGCTGCGCTTCTTCGCCGACGAGCTCGACGTCGAGACGCACGGCATCTGGCTGCCCGACTCGTTCGGGTACACCGCGGCCTTCCCGCAGATCGCGAAGCTCGCCGGGCTGGAGTGGTTCCTCACGCAGAAGCTGTCCTGGAACCAGACGAACACGTTCCCGCACCACACGTTCTGGTGGGAGGGCATCGACGGCTCCCGGATCTTCACGCACTTCCCGCCGATCGACACCTACAACGCGACGCTCGAGGGCGAGGAACTCCACCACGCGGTCCGGCAGTTCCGCGAGAAGGGCGCCGCGACGACGTCCCTCGTGCCGTTCGGCTACGGCGATGGCGGCGGCGGCCCGATCCGCGAGATGATGGAGCGCCAGCGCCGCGTCGAGTCGCTCGAGGGATCGCCCCGGGTGGAGGTCGAGCACCCGGACGACTTCTTCGCCCGGGCCCGCGAGGAGTACCCGGACGCCCCCGTCTGGGTCGGCGAGCTCTACCTCGAGCTGCACCGCGGCACGTTCACCTCGCACGCCCGCGAGAAGCGTGGCAACCGCCGGGCCGAGCACCTGCTGCGCGAAGCCGAGCTCTGGTCGACCGCCGCCGCACTGCAGGGGGCGCCGTACCCGTACGAGTGCCTGGACGAGCTCTGGCAGGCCACGCTCCTGCAGCAGTTCCACGACATCCTGCCCGGCTCGTCGATCCGCTGGGTGCACGAGGAGAACGAGGAGAGCTACCGGCGCAACCACGCCGAGATCGAGCAGCTGACCGCGCGGGCCCTCGCCCACCTCGGCGCCGCCGGGGTCGTCGCGAACGCCGCGGACCACGACCGCCGCGAGCTCGTCCTCGACGCGGACGGCACCCCCGTCGGCGTGGTCGAGGCCCGTGCGCACGCGCTCTCCCCGCTGACCGTCGTCACACCGGAGCACCCGGTCACGGCGACGCAGGGCGCGGACGGCACCGTGCTCGACAACGGCCTGGTCCGCGTGCACGTCGACGGCGACGGGCTCGTCGACTCGATCGTCGACCTCGTCCACGACCGGGAGCTCGTGCCCGCCGACCGCTCGGCGAACCTGCTGCACCTGCACGAGGACCTGCCGAACGCGTGGGACGCGTGGGACGTCGACGCGCACTACCGGCGATCCGTCGTGGAACTCCGCGCCGCCGAGTCCGTCGAGCTCACCACCGACGGCGACCTGCGGGCCGTCGTCCGGGTCCGCCGGCTGTTCGGGTCCTCCGAGCTCGTGCAGACGATCGCCGTGCACGCCGACGACGTCCGGGTCCACCTCGGGGTCGACCTGGAGTGGCGGGAGCGCGAGAAGCTCCTCAAGGCGTCGCTGCCCTTCGTCGTGCACGCGCAGCACCACAGCGCCGAGATCCAGTTCGGGCACCTGCGCCGGCCGACCCACACGAACACCTCGTGGGACGACGCCCGCTTCGAGGTGATGGCGCACCGCTGGGTGCACGTCGAGGAGCCCGGCTACGGCATCGGCGTGACGAACGCCGGCACGTACGGCCACGACGTCACCCGCCGCGTCGGCGCGCACGGCGAGGTCGAGACCGAGGTCCGCCTCAGCCTGGTGCGCGGGGCGCAGTCCCCCGACCCCGAGCAGGACCTCGGGCACCACACGTTCGCCTACACGGTGCACCCGGGCGCGGACGTCGCGGCGGTCGTCGCGAGCGGGTACGACGAGAACCTGCCGCTGCGGGTGGTGCCCGCGGCGGGCGACACCGCTGCCGACGGCACGGGCGCGACCGTGACGGCACCGGTCGTGTCGTCGTCGCCCGGGGTCCGCGTCGAGTCGGTGAAGCTCGCAGACGACCGCTCCGGCGACGTCGTGGTCCGGCTGTACGAGGCGCTCGGCGCCCGCTCCGACACGGAGCTCGACCTGCGGGTCGACGCGGTGTCCGTCGAGCAGGTGGACCTGCGCGAGCGTCCGCTCGCGGACCCCGCGCTGACCGCGCGGCGCTTCGCGTGGTCGGGTGGGACGGTCGCGCTCGGGCTGCGGCCGTTCCAGGTGGTGACGCTGCGCATCCGGCCGCGCGGCGCCTGAGGCGGCGGGAGCCGCGGCGGGGCTGCGTCGACGGACTGGAGGCACGGTGCGGGTGGGCCGATCGGCTCACCGGCACCGTGCCTCCGATCCCGGGCCGTGCCACGATCGGAGCATGCCTGACGACGGACGACCCCTGGCACGACTCGGCTTCCTGACCATCGGGTCGTTCGACCCTGCAGCACCCGGAGCCGGTCACGAGGACACCCTCCGCACGATCGAGCGCGCCGAGGCGCTCGGCTTCGACAGCGCCTGGCTCCGCCACCGCCACCTGCAGCACGGCATCTCGTCTCCGGTCGCGGTCATGGCGGCCGCGTCGCAGCGGACCTCCCGCATCGCACTCGGCACCGCGGTCACGCCGATCGGTGCGGAGAACCCGTTCCGCCTGGCCGAGGACCTGGCCACGGTCGACGTGCTGCTCGGCGGGCGGCTGCAGCCGGGCTTCTCGTCCGGGACGCCGATGCACTACGACCTGTACCGCGAGGCGATCCACCCCGACACCGCCGAGCACGAGGACCTCGGCGAGACCCGGCTGCTGCGCTTCCGTGACCTCGTCCGCGGTGACCCGGTCACCGGGCCCGTCGGACGCCGGGGCATCGAGGAGTTCGCCTCCACGGTCCAACCGCACAGCCCGGGCCTGGTCGACCGGCTCTGGTACGGCACCGGGAGCACGCGCTCGGCGGTCTGGGCCGCGCGGAACGGGTTCCACCTGCTCACGTCGAGCGTCACCCGGAGCGAGGTCGGCACGGACTTCGCCACGAACCAGCGCGCACAGGTCGAGGCCTACCTCGACGCACATCCCACGCCGGAGCACGCGCGGGTCTCGCAGGGACTCGTCGTCGTGCCGACGGACACCGCGACGCCCGAACAGGTAGCGCGGTACCGGGCCTACGCCGCGTCCCGCGCGGACCGGGTCGGCGTCCCGCAGGGGCCGGCGGGCATGCTGTTCGCCGCCGACCTGGTCGGGACGTCCACCGAGATCGCGGACCGTCTGCGCGCGGACGCCGGGTACCAGGTCGCGACGGAGGTCGCCTTCGCCCTGCCGTTCTCGTTCGCACCGGACGACTACACGCAGATCGTGACGGACATCGCGGAGCGCCTGGGCCCCGAGCTCAGCTGGTCCCCCACGCCCCGCGTCTGACACCCCGAGGTCCGGCCAGCCCGCGCCGACCGGTCGGTCACCGTCGGCGTTCGACGGTCACCGGACGTGTCACGGCACCGGGTTCCCACGCGACCCCGCCGGTCGGCGCAACGGCCCACAGAGCGGGCCGATCTCGACCACGTCGGTACCGGAGGCGCGGTGGTCACCCGCACCGCGCCTCCCGTCTCCTGCCGGACCCGGCATCGCAACCCGACCAACGGAGCAATTCGGCTACGTCTCAGGCGGGTCCGCCGTCGACGGGTGGAGACGCCGCACCTCGGCGTGCATCTGCTCCCACGTGATCTCACCGGCAGCCCACCGGTCCTGCAGCTCGTGCACCGCATCGGACGCACGACCTCCTTCGAGCGCAGTGGACCCCCGTGCTTCATCGACGATCTGTCGCCGCCGGTCGTGCTCATCGGGGCTCAGCCGCGAAGGCCGTCGCGGTCGGAGCACAGGGAAGCCGTACTTCGCTTCGAGCTGCGCCGCTGCTTCTTCGTACGTCAGCGAGCCGTCGAGGATGCCGCGCGCCCGCTCCAGCGCCTCAGCGTCGGGGAAGCGCCCGGCGAGCTGCTGACCCTTCTCGATCATCGCCATGGCCTGCTCGAGTGCGTCACCGCTCAGCGGCCGTCGATCGTCGTTCATCGCACCCCTCCAGAGGATGCAGCGAGCGTAGCTCGTGCGGCCGCCGCCGAGCGCCGACAGTGCGGCACCGCGACCGTCGTCACTGGTTGTTTCCAGTTCGTCGTGGTGCGGTGAGCGGGTGATGTTCTTCGCCGACGAACCGGACCCGCTCAATGCTGCACCCATGGACGAGCCTCCTCGGGATCCACGGCACGGGCCATCGGAGGATGAGCTGCCGGGTGTGCTCGGGTACGGACTGCGGCGGGGATCGTCCAAGGCGTCTCGATCGAAGCGCTCAGTGTCACGGGACTGCCCATGGCGTCTCAGTAGCCGATGACGATCGCTATGGGCCGCATCGTCGGTGCCGACCATCTACCGGTACCGACCACGAAGCCCCCGACTGCTCACTCCGGCCGGGGGCTTCGTCCTGCTGGATGCGGTTGCTGCGGCTCGCGGACGCTTTGCTCAGTGGACTGTGATCGGGGCAGCGAGCAATGCGTCGATCTGGGTGCTGGTCGGTGCTGTTGCTGGTCCGTGTTGTGTCACCGCGAGGGCGGCGGCGGCGTTGGCGCGTCGAACAGCAGCAGTCAATGGATCCCCGCGAGTCAGGGCCGCGATGAGCACGCCGCCGTGAGCGTCACCTGCACCGTTTGAGTCCACCGCATCGACGGTGAAGCCTGGAACCAGGACTGGGCTGTGCCCGGGCTCGGCGACCCAGCAACCTGCTGCACCGTCACGTGCCAGCGCGACGCCGCGTGCACGCCCGGCGATCGCGGCGACTGCCCCGGATAGCTCGGCCTCGGTCGGCGCCATCAGCCGTGCCTCGCGCGCGTTGGCGCTGACAACGTCGGCTCTCGTCATCACGGGTTCCAGCACCGTGGGCGACAGCGTGTCGACCAGCGGGGAGGGATCAAGAACTACGCGCACGTCGTCGGGGACGGTGCTCAGCCAGTCGGCGATGGCTGGACCGTTGGTGGTGTGAGCGAGCCCGTAGCCGGATACGAACACCGTGTCTTCAGAGCGGAGCTCGACCCGGTCGAGGTCCGCTCGGGTGAGGGAACCCTCCGCTCCGACGCTCGTGACGAACGTGCGCTCGGTCGATGCGTCCACTAGTGCGACGCAGTAGCCGCTGTCGACGTCCTCGAGCCCGGGCTGGACGACGTCGACGCCGGACTCCTCGAGAGCTGCGCGGACGACGTCGCCGAACGGTCCCGTGCCGTACTGGCCCGCGAAGACCACCGGCAGACCGTCGCGGGCAGCGGCGACCATGGTGTTGAGGCCACCGCCGGCGGTGATCGACGACGCCGAGGCGATGACGTCCCCTCCCGGTTCCGGGACGGCGTCGACGCGCAGGACGATGTCGACTATGACGTTGCCGACGGAGACGAGCCGCCCCATCAGGACCGGGCCTCCGTCGGAGCGACGACCTGACCGCGTGCTCCGCCGGTGAGCAGGTACGCTGCCGCCGCGACGACGAAGGTGACGACCCAGCCGAGGCCGTTCGCGCCGATCCAGCTGTCTGACAGCGCACCGACGTAGATCGGGTGCGCGCTGCCGACCTGGATCGAGGTGAAGAGGAAGCCGACGACGATCGCGACGACCCAGGCGCCGAGGGCTCCCCACGCGACGCCGCCGCGGTACCAGTAGCGGCCGCCGGGGCGCAGGTCGAGGAGTGCCGTCGGGTCGTACCAGCGGCGGCGGAGCATGTCGGCGGTGAACACGCCGAGCCAGGCGGTGATCGGGACGGCGAGCACGGAGATGAACGTGATGAACGGCGCGTAGAAGCCGTCCGCGACGAGCATGAAGTACATCGCTCCGAGCGTTGTGACGACCACGTCGACCCCGACCGCCCAGACCCGGGGCACCTTGACGCCGAGCGTGAGCGTCGTGAGGCTCGCCGAGTAGACGGAGAGGTGGTTCGACAGCAGCAGCCCGCCGAACGCAGCGATGAGGTACGGAATCGCCATCCAGCTCGGCAGCAGATCACGGATTGCTGCAACCGGGTCACCGGCCTGCGCAAGGGTCGGATCGCCTGCGGAGACGAGGGCGCCGAGGCCGACCAGAACGACCAGTGGAATCCCGGCTCCGGCCGCGCTCGCGCTGATGAGTGCGCCGGCCTTCACCGACGTGCGGGTGTAGCGGGCGATGTCCGCGCCTGCGGTTGCCCATCCGATGCCGGTGCCCGCGGCGATGGTGCCGACACCGATCACCAGCGCGGCGACGGGGCCCGCGGGCTGGGCGCCGACGACGTCCCAGTTGACTCGGACGATCAGGAAGACAGCGACGAAGACGTTGAGGGCGCCGAACACCCAGGTCGCCCACTTCTGCACGGCGACGATGAACGCGTGCCCGAGGCCGGAGACGAGCACGGTCGCGGCGACGAACACGAGGATTGCGACGATGGTCAGCACCGGGTTCGCCTTGGCGTCTCCGTTGGTACCGAACAGGATCGTGAAGAGCGACAGGAGCACGAAGGCCGCTGTGGTGGTGTTCACGGTCTCCCACCCGAGGCGGGACAGCAGCGACACGGCGGTCGGTCCGATGTTGCCGCGGACACCGAACACCGCCCTGCTCAGGGTCAGCCCGGGCGCGCCACCTCGGCGGCCGGCGATCGAGATGACGCCAACGACCGCGAAGGAGCCGGCGGCGCCGATCACCGCGACGAGCAGCGCCTGCCAGATGTTGAGGCGCTGGAACGCTACGAGGGTCGCGCCGAGGGGTAGGCCGAGGATCGAGATGTTCGCCGCGAACCAAACCCAGAAGAGGGCGCCTGGTGCGCCGTTGCGTTCATCGTGGGGGACGGGTTCGATGCCGCGTTGCTCGATCGTGGTCAGGGTACCACTGGAGAGCGTGGTGGTGTCTTGGGCCATGGGGTCCTCTTACATCATTGGAAGGGTGCTGCGTGAAAGGGATGATCGGACGGCGGCGGCCACGGAGAACCGCCACCCTCCGGTCAGGTCAGGCCGATTGACGAAGCGCGAGAAGCCCGTCGACCAGCGGATCGAGTCTCAGGTGATTGACGGTGGTGACGGCGTCCACCGCATCGGAAGGCCAGGCGTCAGGTCCGTGTACCGCTCCGAGGACGGCACCCGCCATCGCAGCGATCGTGTCGGTGTCGCCGCCGATCGATGCCGCCGTGCACAGCGTCTCCCAGGGGTCTTCGTCGAGCGAGACGAGGGCGAGCGCTGCGACGACGGATTCCTGGCTGGCGACACTCGTGCCGATGAGTTGTGAGACGGCGTCGATGCGATCGGCCGGCGGCACGGTCGGTAGATACTCGATTGCCCACGTCGTCCGGGCCGCGATGTCGGCACCAGCGATCCAGTGGCCGCGATGGGTGCCGATCGTTGCGGCAGCGATCGCGGCGTCGAGCGCTTCGGCTCGGGTGGCGCCGTCGATTCCGGCGCTCACACCGGCGGCGATCGCGCTTGCGCCCGCTATCCCGAGCCCAGTGTCGTGGGTCACACGTGAGGCGTTCTGCACGGCGTCGACCAGGCGGACGAGGTCGACTGACGGCACGGCGATCCCGACCGGGGTGATGCGCATCGCGGCGCCGTTGGTGGTGCCGGTCGATCCGGCTTCGGACGCCGGGACACCGTCGAGGATCCTCTGCACGGCAGTTTTGGTACTCGGCCCCAGTAGATCGAGCGAGCCTTTTGCCTCCATCGCACGTTCCCACGCGATGAGTGCTTCAGCGAAGCGGGTCGGGTGGAGTCGCCCTCTGCCTTCGAGGAGCAGCTCGGCGACGAGCACAGCCTGTTCGGTGTCGTCGGTGATCGTGCCCGCGGGCATGCCGGCAGCGATTCGCTGGTGTGGTCCGGCGTCGACGAAGCCGGTGATCCTCCCGTGGTCAGCGCGGATCTGCGCGAGTGACATGGATTGGGTCGGCATGCCGAGTGCGTCGCCGATCGCGAGGCCGGTCATCGCGGCAAGAGCAGCGGTCTGGTGAGTCACGGAGTCCTGTCGGGTCGAGAGTGTGGTCACGGCGCTGTTCCGAAACGCATGTGCAGTCGGAAGCGATCTGGGTCGAGCAGACTGTCGACGCGCTCGACGAACACGCCTTCGGCAGTGCGCGAGACGCGGCGGCTTCGAAGAAAGGGTGTGCCGTCGGCGCGCTCGAGCAGGCGGGCATCGTTCGTGTCGAGCGGCACGACGTCGATCCACTGCTCGGCGCTTGAAGGGATGAGGCCGGCTTCGGCGATGGTGGCGGTGAGCGAGTCGTCGACGAGGCCTTCGATGATCGCGGACGCAAGACGTCCCACGTGCGGCAGGATGCTCCGCTCAAGCGATACGGGCCGCTCGCCAGTGACGGCACGGATGCGGTCCACCGCGACGAATACGGGAGTGGCCGCGTCGAGCTCAGCTTGCAGGTCCGGACTGTCCAGGCGCGCGATCCGCAGGATACGAGTCGTTACCTCGGTGCCCGAGGCAGCGATCGAGCGGGCCCATCCGCCGCGTGGATCGAGCGTCGCCCCGTCGAATGTCACGACCGACCCGACACCCCCGTGAGTCGAGATGTACTCATCGTCAGCCAGGTCCGCGAGAGCGGCGCGAACGGTGCCGCGGCTCACTTCATAGCGAGCAGCGAGGTCGTGCTCACCCGGCAGACGTTCACCGGCTCGGTACCGTCCCGTGGCGATCGCGTCACGGAGGGCGTCAGCGACCAAGCGTCGCTTCGATGAGACAGGCATGGCCGAAAGAGTACATGTACAAGACCTGTTCAACAACCACTACGAGTTGATGCTCGCGGACGATGGCGGTCGCAACTCGTCAACACACCACCCGCCAGGTGTTGCGGACGATCGGAGAGGCGGCGCTTGAGGTCGGCGTTGGCCGTCGCGCAGGAGCTTGGTAGCCCTCGCGTCGTGCTCGTCGGTTGCGAGACAGGGCCGAGGCGGCTCCGAGTGCGAAGTGGGTAGCGTCGGCGGCGGCTACAGGAGCGCCGGTATCGGTGTCCGACAGCCGGTCCTTCAGTGGGCACCGCCTGCCCGCCTCTTCTCGCCACGCCGGCTCCGGTCTCAGATGGCTGGTCCGGCGATGGTCTCACCGAGGGCTCGGTATGTGGACGTCGGAGCCGCCTCCTCCTGTCGCGGGTCATGGGTCGTCGTCGTTCGATCTGCTCGCTCGAGGAGGATGGGCGCGGCACGGCGGTGTGTGCGCTGCCGGAGCCGTCGCCGGTGTTTGCGTACTTCCAGTCACCCGGTCGTCTGGTCCGACGACGTGTCGCTCGGGCGCCCCGCCTGGCCGGTGACGCAGTGCCGGTGGAAGCAGGTCACGGTGAGACCGAGCTGGTCACGAGCGCCACGTCGAGTCCCGCCGCGGAGAGCCGGGTGACGGCGCCCCGGCTGTCCGCTCGGGCTCGACCACTCCGCAACCAGTCCGCGAACGTCACGACACCCACCACCATCACCACGACGCAGACGACGAGGGACGCACCAGCGAAGCCACAGCCGACGCCGAGCACCAGGCACCCGTCGCCGAGGACGCACGCCGTGATCGACCGGATCAGGAGTACGGGGCTCTCCACGCAGAGGCCCGCTCTCGCTCTTCGCACCTCTGGACGGGGTCCGTCGCACACCCGTTCTCCGGCTGCGATGACTCGAAGCCGTTCGTACCCGGGCAGCGCGTGCCACCAGCGGATCAACAACGCATCCCGGCCGGTGCCGAGGGCATCGGTCGCGGCGACGTCGTGCGGCATCGGCACGGAGCCTTGCCGGTGCTCGTGCACCACGGACTCGTCCTCCTCCCCCGGCAGGTGACAGAACGTGGTCCGCAGCCGCGTCACCGGGTCGGTGAGCGTGTCCGTACCCACGGACTGATCCGCAGCCGCCGCACGACGACCGGCCGTGATCGCACGGCCGGTACAGAATCGCGGAGCGCATGCGCACCGAGTTCGGATGGTCCCACGCGCCCCGCACCTGACGGCGCCCGGCGGCCGCACCGCCCGCCGACCGCCGCCGCCGCCGCCAGCCGCCCCTACCGCTTCAGGTTCGTCAGCTCCTGCAGCACCTCGTCGCTCGTGGTGATGATGCGCGCGTTCGCCTGGAACCCGCGCTGCGCCACGATCAGGTTCGTGAACTCCTGCGACAGGTCGACGTTCGACATCTCGAGCGTGCCCGACGCCAGCTGCCCGACCCCGGGGTCGCCCGGCGCACCGACGGTCGCCTGCCCCGAGTTCGCGGTGGCGCGGTAGCCCGACGCCCCGGTCTTCTCGAGGCCGGCCGGGTTCGCGAAGGTCGCGAGCGCGATGCGGCCGATCGCCAGCGATGCGCCGTTCGAGAAGGTGCCGACGACGGTGCCGTCCTTCGCGATCGAGTAGCCCTGCAGGGTGCCCGCGGCCTTGCCGTTCTGCGACGCGATCGAGGACGTGTCGAGCGTCGCGAAGCCGCTGAGCTGCGTCATGTCCACGGCGATCCCGCCGACGGTCAGCGAGCCACCTGCGGTGAGCTTGCCGTCCGCACCGAAGGCCAGCGTGCCGGTCCCGGTGCCGCCCTGGCCGTCGGTGCCGGCGACGGACCACCCGGTGGCGGTCCGCGTGTACGTCAGCGTGAGGGTCTGCTTGGTGCCGGACGCGTCGAACACCGTCGACTCGCGTACGCGCGTCCCGCCCACGGCGGTCTCCGACGGCAGGTTGCCCGTGACGGTCGCGGTCGTGGTGCGCGTCGCCGGTGCTGCGGCGTCGAGCGGCAGGACGATGTCGCCGAGCTGGCCGCCCTGGTTCACGACGCCGTTCGTCGCGGGGTAGCCCTGCACGATCTTGCCGTCGGCGGACACCAGGCGACCGTCGGCATCGAAGTCGAACGCGCCGGCGCGGGAGTACACGGTGTCGTTGCCGAGGCGCGTGACGAAGAAGCCGTCGCCGGAGATCATCAGGTCGGTGGCCTTGCCGGTGGCCTGCGCGGAGCCCTGTGCGAAGTTCGTCGAGACCCCGGCGACCTGGACGCCGAGACCGATCTGCGCGGGGTTCGTCCCACCGATGCCGGTCTGCGGTCCTCCGGCGCCCTGGGTCATCTGCGACAGGGTGTCCTGGAAGACGGTGGACGACGACTTGAAGCCGACGGTGTTGACGTTCGCGATGTTGTTGCCCGTGACGTCGAGCATCTCCTGGTGGGAGCGGAGGCCGGAGATCCCGGAGTAGAGCGAGCGGAGCATGAGGTGTCCCTTTCAGAACGAAGAACGAAGGAGAAGAGCGGGACCGCGTCAGGCGGTCGTGATACCGGAGATCACGTCGAGGTCGACCTCCTTCCCGTTCACGGTCACGGTCGGCACGCTCGACGCGTACGACACGGCGGTGGCGGTCCCCGTGACGGCGGATCCGGAGGCGGCGTCGGTGTAGCTGACCTGCTTCCCGACGAGGTTCGCGGCGGCGATGCGCATCTGCAGCGAGAAGTTCTCGTTCGCCGTCGTGGTCTGGTTGGTGACCTGCTCCATCATCGCGAGCTGCGTCTGCTGGCTGATCATCTGGTTCGTGTCCATCGGCGACGACGGGTCCTGGTTCCGCAGCTGTGTCACGAGAAGCTGCATGAACACCTCGGAGTCCATGGTCTGCGACTTCTTCGTGGTGCTGTTCGCCGCGAGGGCCGCGGCCTGCGCCGCGGTGTCGACGGAACCGGTGATGCCGGAGAGGGGCATGGTCGTGGCCTTTCAGGCGAGGACGTCGAGTCCGACGGCGCGGACGGTGGACGGACGGGGGGT
>NZ_CP054593.1:2155450-2401531 GCF_013347165.1 Curtobacterium sp. Csp2 | reverse complement strand
GATCCGATCCTCCAGGCCGGGGTCGGACCGCAGCGGCGACGGGGCCGAGCGGTCGTCGCGACCGGGCTGCGCGCCGGGGTGGTTCTGCGACGACAGGTCGAGCGTCGTCGCGACGCCGGCGCCCGCGGCGTCGCGGCGCAGGTCCGGCAGGACCTGGCGGACCGCGTCGCGGCCCGCCTCGGACGCCGCGAACAGCTCGACGTGCATGCCGTGCGCCGTGACGTGCGCGCGGACCGTGACCGGTCCGAGCGTGTCGGGCACGACCTGGACGGTGACGACGTGCTCGCCGGTGTCGGCGTGCGCGAGCGCGAACACCGGGCGGGCGAGCTGCTGGGCGAGCGGGGCGCTCGGGGCCGGAGCGCCCGCGGTCGGCGCGGGTCCGGCAGTCGGGGCCGCCGGCGGGGTCGGGACGGTGACGGACGGCTCACCGCCGCGCGGTGTGGACACGGCCTGGAGGATCGGATCACCCTGGTCGGTCCGCGTCGCGTCCGGCGCGTGGCCGGTCCCGCGGGACGGCTGCGCCGGGGTGGTCACGGGTACGGCCGGTGCGGTCGCAGGGGCCGCCGTGGTGTCCGCGGTCACCGGCGCGGACGCCGTCGCGGTCACGGGGGCTGCCGGCAGCGCGGGCACGGCGGGCGAGGCAGCTTCGGAGGACGGGGTGCCCGTGGTGGCCGGGCTGCTCGTCGCCGCCGGCTCCCCGTGCGCGCGCGGCACCGGGGCTGCTGCCGGTGCCGCTGCCGTCGCAGGCGTGGGCGAGGTCGCCGTGCCCGGGTCGACCGGCGCCGCCGGGTTGTCGCGGACCGGGGTCGGCGCCGGTGCACCGCTGGACGCAGTCGTGGTGAGCGGAGGCGTGGTGAGCGGAGCCGCGGCGGGCACGATCGTCGACGCCGCGAGCACGGGCGTCGCGGTCGCGGCCACGGGCTCCGCCGCCGTCTCGTTCGCCGATGTGGTCGCGGCCGGCGTCCCCGGCACCGTGGCAGTGGCAGTGGCGGGTCCCGCGGGCGCGATCGCCGGCACGGGCACCGGGAGCGCGGTCACGAGTGCGACCGGGAGCGCCGGGGTGGCGCCACCCGCAGGGACCGGCGCGTCGGTCGTCGTGGTGCCGGCGCCGTCGTGGTCGGTCCCGGCGTGCTCGGTCGCGGTGTGCTCGGGCTCACGACCGTCCCGTGGCGCGTCCTGGTGCGGCGTGCCCGCGACCGCGGCCATCGCGGCGCCGAAGGGCTCGGCCGTCCCCGACCCCGGACCCGGGGCGGACGTCGGCGTCGTCGGCGCCGAGCGGACGGCCGGCGTGGGGACGGCGGACACCGGGCTCATGCCGCACCCCCGCGCATCATCGACAGGAGCGCCGCGGTCTGCAGGTCCGTCGCGCTCGACGCCACAGACCCCGCGGACACGGCCGGGGTCGCGGACGCCTCGGACGGGACGATCCGGCGGATGGTGGCGATGTCGGAGTCCTTGTACCAGTTGTCGACGATGCGGACGTCCTTGCCCGGGCGCGGAGCGTGCAGGACCTTGCCGTCGCCGAGGTAGATGACGATGTGCTGCTCGCCCTTCGGCACGATGAGGTCCCCCGGCTTCGCGTCGGCCAGGGACCCGACCGGCACGCCCATGTCCGCCTGGTCCGGCACGACGCGGGGCATCGTGACGCCGAGGTCCTTGAACACCGTCTGCACGAGACCGGAGCAGTCCATCCCGGAGCGGGTGGTGCCGCCGAACACGTACGGCACGCCGAGGTACTTCTTGGCGTCCGCGACGACGTCCGCCCCGGTCGCACCGCTGCCGGTGGCGAGCGTGCCCGTCCCGGCGTCGACGGAGGTCGCTGGGGCTGCGGTGGCGGCGCTCGTCGCGGGGGTCGACGCGGACAGCGGGTCGTCGGCCGCCGAGGAGAGCGCGTCCGCGAACGCCGTCGAGGACGCGGCGCCGGAGGACCCGGTCGTGGTCGTCGTCGTCGTCCCGCCGGTCACCTCGCTGCGCAGGGCGTCGATGCGGGTGCGGATCTCGTCGATGCGGGAGAGCACGGCGTCCACGCTCATCGGGCACCACCTTCCGTGCGGCGTCGGGCCGCGATCTCGTCGAGGGCGTGCTGTTCCGCCCGGAGTTCCTCGGCCGCCTGCTGGCGCGCGTGCTGCGCCTCGAGCTTCTCGAGCCCGAGCGCGGCCCGGCGCGCTGCGGTGTGCTCGGCCTGCGCGGCGTCGGCGTCCTCGCGGCGGGACCGTGCGACGGCCTCGAGCTCCTCGAGCATCCCGCGCGTCGAGGCCCGGGCGGCGGCGACCGCGCTGAGGGTCGCCGCGTCCGTGATCGGCTGGGACGCCTCGCTGTCGGCCAGGTTCCGCCGGGCAGCGATCCGGGCGTCCGCGGCGTCACGGACCCGGTCCTTCGCGGCGGCGAGCACGGCGGCGGCGCGGTCCTGCTGCGCGTGCCGGAGCCGCAGCAGTCCGGCGAGGGGGAAGCGCTTCGCCATCAGCCGGTCACCCCCAGCCGAGCGACGAGCGTCTCGAGCGCGTGCCACGAGGACGCGGCGTCGGCGCGCTCCCCCATGCCCTGCTGCAGGAACGCCTCGATCGCGCCGCGGTGGTCGACCGCGGCGTCGACGAGCGGGTTCGTCCCGCGCTGGTACGCGCCGACGTCGAGCAGGTCCTGCGCCCCCTGCCGGGCGGCCATCACCTTGCGCAGGACGGTCGCCGCGGCACGCTGCTCGGGCGTCGTGACCTTCGAGGCCACGCGGGACACCGAGCCGAGCGCGTCGACGGACGGGAAGTGCCCGGTCACGGCGAGCTTCCGGTCGAGCACGACGTGCCCGTCGAGGATGCTCCGCGCGCTGTCCGCGATCGGCTCGTTGTGGTCGTCGCCGTCGACCAGGACCGTGTAGAGCCCGGTGATGCTGCCGACCCGGTCCGTCCCGGCGCGTTCGAGCAGTCCGGCGAGCACCGAGAACGTCGACGGCGGGTACCCCCGGGTGGCCGGGGGTTCGCCGACCGACAGGCCGATCTCGCGCTGCGCCATCGCGACGCGGGTGAGCGAGTCCATCATGAGCACGACGTCGGCCCCGGCGTCCCGGAACGACTCCGCGATCCGGGTGGCGACGAAGGCCGCACGGAGTCGCATGAGCGCCGGCTCGTCCGAGGTCGACACGACGACCACCGAGCGCGCCAGGCCCTCCGGACCGAGGTCGTCCTCGAGGAACTCCCGCACTTCGCGGCCGCGCTCCCCCACGAGCGCGATGACGTTGACGGCCGCGTCGCTCCCGCGCGCGATCATCGACAGCAGCGACGACTTGCCGACACCGGACCCGGCGAACAGGCCCATGCGCTGCCCGCGGCCGACGGTCGTCAGGGTGTCCAGGACGCGGACGCCGAGCTGCATCGGCGCGTCGATGCGCGTGCGGGCCATGGCGTCCGGCGTCGGGTGGTCGATCGGGACGGCGCCGTCCGAGTCCAGGCGTCCGCGGCCGTCGATCGGGCGACCGAGCCCGTCGAGCACGCGGCCGAACAGCCCGACGCCGGTCGGCACGAGCACCGGACGCCCGGTCGGCCGTGCGGGGGTGCCGGCGGTGATGCCGGTGAGCCGGCCGAGCGGCATGCAGCGCACGCCGGTGCTGTCGGTCGCGACGACCTCGACGGCGGTCTGCGGTCCGCCGTCCGCGCCCACGGTCACGACGTCGCCGATGCGCGCGTCGAGTCCCGCGACGGTCAGGCCGAGTCCGACGGCGCTCGTCACGACGCCGACGCGCTGCGGCCCCGCGGCCGCACGGGCATCGTCGAGGCCACGGGGGCGGAGCAGCGTCGCGGTCACCGTGCCGCCTCCAGGGCCTCGCGGGCACGACCGAGCGCGGCGTCCAGGCGGGCGTCGAGCAGGCCGTCCGGCAGGTCGACGACCGCGTCGCCGTCGCGGAGCGACGGGTCGGCGACGACCGGGACCGGCAGGTCGAGTCCGGCGACGCGCGCTGCGTCCGCGGGGCTGGTCCGGACCGCCAGGGCGACCGTGCGGTCGACCAGCGCGAGCGCCCGCCGGACCGTGGCCTCCGCACCGTCCGCGCCACGGTCCTCCAGGCCGGCTCCCGCCCCGTCGGCGTCGGCCGCCGTGTGGTCACCGACCGTCTGCCGGGAGGCGCGCACCGCGTACCCGACGACGGCCTCCGCCAGGTCCAGGGCCGCATCGATGAGCGAGTCCTCCGCGTCCGCCAGGACGGGCGCCACCTGCGCGAGGAGCGCGTTCGTGGCGGCGTCGAGGACCTGCACCCGGCGGGCGGTCTCCGCCTGCAGGGCCGCGACGCGTGCGGCGTGCTCGGTCTCCAGGCGCGCGTGCAGCGCCGCGGTCTCCGCCTGGGCGGCGCGCAGACCGGCCGCGTAGCCGGCGGCGTGCCCGCGGACGTCGGCGGCCGCGGCGCGGTCGCGCGCGACGGTGCCGTCGAGCACCGGGTACGCGACGCGCTGCAGGACGGGGTCAGTCAACGAGCTCGTCCTCCTCGGTGCGGTGCACGGTGATGACGCCCTGCGCCTCGAGCTCGCGCACGGAGCGGACGACCTCGGCGCGCGCCTCCTCGACCTGGGACACGCGGACCGGCCCCATCGACTGCAGTTCGTCGTCGAGGAGCTGGCGGTTGCGCTCGGAGACGTTCGCGCGGATGGTCTCGACGACCGGGCCCGGAGCGCCCTTCATGGCGGTCGCGAGCAGCTTCGAGTCGATGCCGCGGAGCACCTGCTGGATGTCCCGCGACTCGAGCTTCACGATGTCGGTGAAGGTCAGCATGCGGGAGCGGATGTCCTCGGCGAGCTCCGGGTCGCGCGCCTCGAGCCCCTCGAGCACGGCCTTCTCGGTGGCGACGTCCGAGCGGTTGATGATGTCGACGAGCGGGGCGATGCCGCCGACGACCTCGACGCTCTCGCGCGGTGAGACGACGGCGCCGGCGCGCTGCCGGAGCACCCCGGCGACGATGCCGACCGCCTCGGGCGTCGCGCTGCCCATCGTGGCGAAGGCCTGGGCGACGTCGGTCCGCACGCGCTCGTCGACCCCGGCCAGGACGGCACTCGCCTGCGCGGGCTTGAGGTGCGCGAGCACGAGGGCGATCGTCTGCGGGAGCTCGCCCTCGAGCAGGCTGACGACCTGCCCGGGCTCGGCGTCGTCGAGGAACTCGAACGACTGCCCGGCCAGGTTCGACGCCAGGCGGTCCATGACGCCGGCGGCGCGCTCGGAGCCGAAGGACGCCTCGAGGAGCCCGAGGGCAGCGTCCTTGCCGCCGCGCTTCTGCACGCGGCCGCGCTGGGTCATCCGGTGGAACTCGCTCATCGTCCGGTCGACCACGGTGTCGTCGACCCGGCGCATCCGGACGATCTCGGCCGAGATCTCCTCGGCTTCGAGCTCGGTGAACTGCTTCATCACCTCGGCGGCGCGCTCGGTCTCCATCTGCATGAGGATGAGGGCGACCTTCTGCGCGCCGGTCAGGGGACGCTCGGCGGCGGGGCCGCCCGCTCCCCCGGCGGTGTTCCCTGCCGCGGCGCTCCCGGCCGCGATCGGCACGACGCCGCTCACACCGGGGACCGGTCGTCCAGGAGCCCGCGGAGGAGCTCGGCGGTGCGCTTCGGGTCGCGCTCGGCCAGGGCGGAGATGTCCTGGCGGCGGCGCTCGGCGCTGATCTCGTCGGTCGTGAGGACCTCGGTCGGGGCGTCGTCGTGCGGCAGGGTCGGGAGCGCGACCGTCGGGGCGTCCCCGGCGGACAGGCCGGTCCGCTCGGCGTCGTCGAGCGCGAGCGGCAGCTCGAACGTCTCGCCGGCGAAGGCGTCGAGCTCGCCGACGTCGACCGCCTCGCGCTCCTGGCGACGGCCGCGGCGGGCGAGCACGATCGCCAGGACGATCGCCGCGGCGAGCACGGCGACGACGATGCCGGCGGTGCGGATCGCGGACCACATCGACGCCTGCTGGTCGGCCTGCTGCTGCGCCTCGAGCGCCTTCTGCGCGTCCTGGGCGGCGGAGCGGTCGAAGTCCATCACCGCGACGCGGACCTGGTCGCCGCGGACGTTGTCCACCCCGGCCGCCGCGGCGACGAGGTCGTTGACGCTCTGCAGGTTCGCGTTCTTCACGGCGTCCGCGCGGGAGTTCAGCGCGACGGAGATGGTCTGCCGCTGCACGCCCCCTGCCGGGATCTGGGTCGTCTCGGTGGTGTGGTCGACGGCGTTGTTCTTCGTCGCGGACTCGTTCGTGTAGCCACCGGTGCCGTTCGACGCGGCGCCGTTCGGGACGGCGACGTTGTCCGGGCCGAGGACGCCGGTCGCCCCCGCTGCCCCGGCGGCGCCCGCGCCGTACTGCTCCTTGGTGCTCGACTCGTTGAGCGCTACCGGCCCGGAGGTCGGGGTGGCGAAGCTCTCGGACGTGCGGGTGCCGGACTGCTCGTTCATCGTCGCGGAGACGACGACGCTCGCGTTCCCGGCGCCGAGGGTCGTGTCGAGCAGGTCCTGGATCTTCTTGCTCGTGGTGGCGTCGTAGTCCGCCGCCTGGTCCTGCCCGCTGCCGGTCGCGCCGGTGCCGACGGCCGACAGGGTCTGGCCCTTCGAGTCGACGACGGAGACGTCGGTCGGCTGCATGCCCTCGACGGCGGCGCTCGTCAGGTGCACGATCGACTGCACCTGCTCGGTGGTGAGCTGCTTGCCGTTCTCGGTCGCGACGAAGACCGACGCGGTGGGGTCCTTCTCCTCGGACGTGAACACGGTCTTCTCCGGGATGGCGAGCTGCACGGTCGCGGTCTGCACGCCGTCCATCGACGAGATCGTCTTCGCGAGCTCGCCCTCGATGGCGCGCTTGTAGGTGACGTCCTGCTGGAACTCGGAGCTCGTCACGCCCATCTTGTCGAGCAGCGAGTAGCCACCCTCGTTCGACGACGGCAGCCCGTTCGACGCGGCCTTGAGCCGCTCCGAGTACACCTGCGCCTGCGGCACGAGGATCGTCGCCCCGCCGTCGCTGAGCTGGAACGGCACGCCGTCGGTGGTCAGCTGGTCGGTGATCGAGCTCGCGTCCTTCGCGGCGAGGCCGGTGAAGAGCGGTGCGTAGGTCGCCTTCCCGAGCCAGCTCGCGAGCGCGATGCCACCGAGCACGACCGCCGCGATGCCGATGATCGCGATGGTCCGCTGCGCGGCGGAGAACCCCTTGACGTAGGCGACGAGACGGGCCCACGTGTCCTGGACGGCGGCGGGCATCAGGCCTGCATCCGCATGATCTCGTTGAACGCGTCGACACCCTTGTTCCGCACGGCGGCGACGAGCTCGAGCGTCACCTGCGCACGCGTGGCGGCGATGGTGGCGTCGTGGATGTCGTCGAGGTTGCCCGTGACGGCCTTGAGCGCGAGCGTCTTCGAGGTGCTCTGCAGCTGCTGCAGACCGTCGACGGCGTTCGTCAGGCTGCCGGCGAAGCCGTCGCCGGCGCCGGTCGCCCCGGTGGTGGCGTCGGTCCCGCCGAGACCGCCCGTCCCGGTCACGTCGGACGTGCTCGGGAACGCGCGGGTCATCGCGTTCGTGGTCGCACCGTTCACGGCGTCGATGGGCATCAGTTCTTCCCGATCTGCAGTGCCGCCTCGTAGGCGGTCTTCGCCCGGTCGACCACCGCGGCGTTCGCCTGGTAGCCGCGCTGGGCCATGATGAGGTCCGCCATCTGCGTCCCGAGGTCGATGTCCGGCATCCGGACGTAGCCCTGCGCGTTCGCGAGGGGGTTCTCCGGGTCGTAGGTGACCCGGCCGGCGGCGCTGCCGAACGCGGCGCCCTTCACGTAGGCGCCGGACGTGCCCGCACCCTCCTGCACCTCGACGTACCGGGCCTGGAAGGCGGAGTCGTCCATCGAGCGGACGGTGTTGACGTTGGCGATGTTGTCCGAGATCGCGTCGAGCCACTTCCGGTGCACGGTGAGGCCGGTGCTCGCGATGCCGATCGCGTCGAAGGTCGTCACGAACTCGTCCGCATCGCCGCGCGCACGCTCGTCAGTTCGCTGTTCATGGCCTGCGTGGCGAACTGGTACCGCAGCACGGTGTCGACGTTGGAGAGCGTCTCCTGGTCGAGGTTGACGTTGTTGCCGTTGGTGTTCGTCGGCTCGAGGCTCCGCGCCGTCGTCGCCGCGGTGTGGCCGTCGCCGTGCACGATCGACTGCGCGAGCGCGTCCTCGAACTGCACCTTCTCGGCGTGGTAGTTCGGCGTGTTGATGTTCGCGATGTTGTTCGCGATGGTGCGCTGTCGGAGCGACAGGCCGTCGAGCGCGCTCTGCAGCGCGGCGCTCGTCACGGAATCGAACACTGGTCGACCGTCCCCTTCGGCAGCGGCGTCCCGAGGGACGTCGCCGGTTGGCGGGTGGCCGATCCGTGGCCGAACTGGTGAGCGATCCGTGCTCGACGACCGCTGTCGGCGTGCCGCCCCGGCTCGTTAGTCGTCGCCCCGAACGGGGGTGGCGGGCGTGGGTGGGTGGCGGCCCGACCCGCGTCAGGCGGACGCGTCGAGGTACACCGACCCGCGCGGCTCCCGCGTCGCCGAGACCGCGCGGAGCGCTCCGAGGTGCTCCAGCACCTGTCGCCGCTCCGCCTCGAGCGTCGCCGTCCGGTCGCGCTGCGCCGCCAACAGCCGGGAGGCACGCCCCACCAGCTCTCGCGGCACCGGTCCCAGCCCGGTCGGCTCCGACCACGCGGGCCCGCCGTCGACGGTCAGGTCGCGTTCGAGCGCGTCGAGCACCGCACCCCACGCCGCGAGGTCGGCGCCGGGCCCGAGGGCGGGGTCACCCTCGCCGCTCGGCTCAGGCGACACCGAGCGCTCCCCCGGTCGCCCCCGGCAGCGGACGGGTCGCGGGCAGGGCGGCGGCGGCCTCGTGCCACGACTGCCGGAGCGGCTCGAGGATCCGGATGCAGTCGCGGGTGGCCTGCACGTCGCGGTGCACGTTCGCGGTGATGAGCGAGGTCGACGCGTAGTTGTAGATCGCGAGCAGGCCCTCGCCGCCGTCCCACACGTCGATGCGCAGCGTCGACGACAGCTCGCCGACGATCGCCTGCGCGTGCAGGAGCTGCTCGCGGGCGGCGTCCCAGTCGGCACCGGTCTGCGCTGCCTCGGCGCGGTGCAGGTCGAGCATCAGCCGGTCGTACAGCATCGTGACGAGCTGCGCCGGCGTCGCGGAGAGGACGGCCTCGTTCGTGTACTGGGCCCGGCGCTGGTCGGTGACCGTCCGCGGCTGCGCGGACTGGCGGAAGGCGGCGGACTGCAGGTCGAAGGCGTTCATGGTGGCTCCCGTCAGCTCGACGACGACAGGGTCGCGAGGTGGCTGGCGATGAAGGAGGACTGGGACTGCAGGTTGCTCAGGCTCGTCTCGAGCGCCGCGTACTGCGCCTGCAGGGTGGCCCGACGCTGCGTCAGGCGGTCGGTCCAGCTGTCGATCTGGGCGCTGAGGTCCGTGGCGACGGACTGCTGCCCGGTGATCGACGTCGTGATCGACCCGGTGTACTTGTCGGATGCGGCCGTCGCGGCAGCACCGACGTTCGTGGCGACGCCGGACAGCACCGCCTGCGTGCCATCCGGGTCGTCGGCGAGGGCCTTCTGGAACGCCGCGGCGTCGAAGGTGAAGTCGCCGTCCTTCGTGATGACGATGCCGATCGACGAGGGCGACTTCCCGTTCACGGGGGTCGACATCGTCGAGGTCAGCCGCTGCACGACGTCGCGGGTGGTGGCGTCGCCGGTGAGCACGCCGGCGGTGGTCGACGTGGTGCCGGTGGTCGGGCTCGTGGTGCTCGTGACGGCGGTGTTCGTGCCGTAGTAGGCGGTGATCGCGTTGAGCGCGTCGACCAGTCCGGACGCGACGGCCTGGGCCTTCGAGGTGTCCTGGCCGATCGTGACGGTGACCGGGTCGCTCGAGGGCGCCGACACCGTGACGTCGACGCCGGGGAGCAGGTCGGTGAAGGTGTTCGTGGCGCTCGTGACGGTCTGCGCGGCGTCGGTCCCGGCCCACAGCGTGACGCTCGCGTCCTTCGCGGCGGTGACCACCGCGGCGCCGGTCTGCGTCAGGACGTTCGTCGCGGTCCCCGCGGTCACCTGGTCACCCGTGCCGCGGTACACCTGGAACGCCGAGGCGGCGCCGGTCTTCGTCGCGGTGAGCTGCAGACGGAACAGCTTCGTGCCGTCGGTCGCGGTCCCGGCGGCGACCTTCGTCGCGGTGACGCCCGCGGCGGACCCGTTGATCGCGGTGACGGCGTCGTCGAGCGAGCCGGACGCCGGGGTCACGCTCGTCTGCTTGCCGTCCGACCCGACGATCGTGATCGGCTCGGCGTCGGACGCCCACGTGGACATCGCCGCGGTGACGCCGACCTGCGCGGTCGCCGTCGCACCGATGGTGAACGACAGCGAGCCGGCGGCGGCGGCGTCACGCGTGGCGACCGTGGCCGCGGTGGACGAGCTCTTCGCGGTGAACACGTCGAGGGAGGTGGGCTTCGCCGCGTCCGTCGCCTTCGACGCCAGGGTCTGCACGAGCCCGTTGATCGTCTGCAGTGACGAGATGAACGAGTTCGTGTCGGTGAGCTTGTTCTTGAGCAGGGTCTGCGGGACCTGCTCGATGGTCATCAGCGAGTTGATGAGGTCCGTCGTCTTGAGACCGCTGACGAGACCGTCGATCGCGAGGCTGCTCGCGGAGGACACGGAGGACATCGAGGGCTCCCTGCCGTCGGGACGTCGTGGAGGGTGGTGACGCCGTCACCCGGGGGCCTGGACTCCCCCGGGCGACGGCGTCGGGTGCTGCTAGCGCAGGAGCGAGAGCACGCCCTGGGTGCTCTGGTTCGCCTGCGCGAGCATCGAGGTGCCGGCCTGGCTGAGGATGTTGTCGCGCGTGTACTTGACCATCTCCTCCGCCATGTCGACGTCCGTGATGCGGGACTGCGCAGCGGTCAGGTTCTCCTTGGCCACGTTCGTCACGTTGATGGCGTGGTCGAAGCGGTTCTGGATCGCACCGAGGTTCGAGCGAGCCGACGAGACCTTGGCGATCTGCTGGTCGATCAGGGTGATCGAGGCCTGCGCCTTGTCCGCCGTGTCGAACGCGAGGCCACCGGTGACGGGGGCGCCCGCGGTGCCCGCCGCGACGCCGGTGCCCGGCGCGGTGACGTCGACGGTGCCGCCGTTGTTGGCGGTGACCGTGATGCCGGTGCCGGCGCCGTTCGCGTCCTTGTCCACCGTGACGGTGAAGTTGGCCGAGAAGTTCGCGTCCGCCTTCAGCGCGTCCGCGTAGCCCTGCACCGAGGTGAAGGTGCCCGCTGCGCCGAGGTTCGCGGTCGTGACGGTGGTCTCCTCGCCGCCGTTGGTGACCTTGAACGACGCCGCACCCGCGAGGGCGGAGACGTCGGCGATGGCGAACTTCGTGCCGGTGCCGGTGCTGCCACCGGCCAGGTTGTCGACGATGTTCTGCACGTTCGCACCCGACAGGTCGACCGCGATCTGGCTGTCGGCGCCCGCGTTCGCCCCGACCTGGAACTTCAGGGTCGAGTTGTTGTTGAGCAGCGACGTGCCGTTGAAGTTCGTCGACGACGCGATGCGCCCGAGTTCCTTCTGCAGCTGGCCGACCTCGGTCTTGATCGCGTCACGCGACGTGGCGTTGTTCGAGTCGTTGCCGGCCTGGACGGCCAGGTCGCGCATGCGCTGGAGGATCGAGTGGGTCTCGGTGAGGCCACCTTCAGCGGTCTGCACGACGGAGATGCCGTCCTGTGCGTTGCGGGCGGCGACCGTGAGGCCACCGACCTGCGACTTGAGTCCCTCGGAGATCGTCAGACCGGAGGCGTCGTCCGCAGCACGGTTGATGCGGAGACCCGTCGAGAGCTTCTCGAGGGACTTCGACAGGTCGTTCTGCGTCGAGTTCAGGTTCCGGTACGTGTTGAGTGCCGAGAGGTTGGTGTTGATGGACATACCCATGGTGGTTTCCTCCGTGAATCCTTGGGTGGTGGTGTCTGCCCGTCCATGGGCTGACACTCGTGACTCTCGACCGACCGACCGAGGTCGTTAGGTGCGAGACGGAAAAGTTCTAGCCGGCCGCGACCGCGCTCGGGGTCGACGCGTCGTGCACGGCCCGCGCGACCCCCGCTGCGGCGTTCGCGGCGACCCGGGCGAGGTAGGCGCTGCGTCGGGCGGCGGTGGTCCGGGAGACCGGTTCGACGGCCGTCCCGTCGCCATAGTGCTCGGCCAGGCCGTCGTGCAGCAGGCGCATCGCCTCGGAGCGCTGCTGCGACACCGCGGAGTGGGTGATCCCGAGCTCGGCGGCGACCTCGGTCACCGAACGGTCGCCGAAGTACACGTTCTCGACGACGAAGCGCATCCGGTCCGGCAGCGCGGCGACCGCGGCGCGCAGGTAGCGGCGCTTCTCCGCGGCGAGCAGGTCCTCACCCGGCAGCGGCTGGTCGGCGGCCAGGGTGTCGTGCACGGTCTCGTCGATGGGCCCCACGGAGCGGCCGGCGTCGGACATCGCGTCCGCGGCCGTCTGCCGGTCCACACCCATCGCGTCCGCGATCTCCTGCACGCCCACGGAGCGACCGAGCCGGGCGGACAGGGCCTCCTGCGTGGCGAGGGTCTCGCGGATGCGCTTCCGGGTGCCGCGGGACGCCCAGTCGGCGCTCCGCATGTCGTCGGCGATCGCACCGGCGATCCGGGTCCGGGCGTAGGCGCCGAACGGGACGCCGAGCGTGGGATCGAAGGCCTCGGCGGCGGCGACGAGCGCGAGGGAGCCGACGGCGGCCAGGTCGTCACGGTCCAGGTGGGTGGCTCGGGAACGGACGTCGGCGACGATGTAGCCGACCAGCGGCAGGTGCTCCACGATCATCGCGTTGCGTGCGTTCCGGTCCATGCTGTTCCCCTGGTCGACCTGCGTGAGTACCGACCCGTCCGTGGGCCGCTCCCGTCCGTGGGCACGACGAGCACCGGCCTCCTGGTGGCCGGTGTGTACGCCGAGGACCGCGCGGTTCCCTCCGCGCGGCGCCCGCATCCCTGCGATGCGGTGCGCGGGGATGTCCCCCGCGCTGCGGTTCGAATGTATCGGCTGGCAATCGCCTGAGGGGGGCTTCAACCGACCCCAGTGCGGGGGTGCATCAGGCGTTCCCGCGTCGGCATTTGGGGGGACCTCGGGCAGGGAACGGGCGTTCTTGTCCCCCGTTCCGGGTGACACGACCACCGGCCTGGAGGCACGGGTCGGCTCCGCCCCGCCGGCTGCGGTCCGGCGTCGGCTTACGGCGGCGTCGGGCGCGTCGATAGGCACCCCTGTCCACCGGAAGGCGGACCGGACGACCCACACCGAACCCGATCGACCCGACCCCCGGGAGGAGCTGATGAGCGTGAACGACCTGTCCGCCGTCCTCTGGCGTGAGCGTGAACTGCTCGAACTGCTCACGTTCAAGCTCGAGGAGGAGCAGCTCCTGCTCGCCGCCGGGCGCTCCCGCTGGGTCTCCCACGCCAGCCGCGAGGTCGAGCAGGTCCTCGAACGCCTCCGCAGCGCCGGACTCGAACGCGCCGCCTCGAGCGCCGTCGTCGCCGAGGAGTGGGGCGTCTCCCCCGACGCTCCCCTGCGCGACGTCGTCGCCGCGGCACCGGACGGCCCCTGGGGCGAGATCCTCGCCGCACACCTCGGCGCCATGGTCGAGCTGACCACCCAGATCGGCTCCCTCCGCGACGAGAACGACCGCTTCCTGCGCGCCGCCGCCCAGGCCACCGAGGAGACCCTCGCGGGGTCGGTCACCGGCGCCGCGACGTACGACGCGTCCGGTGTCCCCGCTGCCGGGTCCGAGCGCGCCCGCCTGTTCGAGGGGACCCTGTAGCACCGTGGTGAGCACCTTCGGATCCCTCGCGACCGCGTACTCCGGCCTGTCCGCCGCCCGCGCGGGCATCGACGTCACCGGGCAGAACATCGCGAACGCCGGCACCACCGGGTACACCCGGCAGCGCGTCACGCAGTCGTCCGTCCCCGTCGTCCAGACCGGTTTCGTGCACGGCACCGCGGCCCTCGCCGGTCAGGGCGTCTCGGTCGACGGCATCGCCCGGCTCGGCTCCCTGACGCTCGACGCCGGCCTGCGCGTCGCGACCGGCTCCTCGGCGTGGGCGCAGACCCGCGCGACGGGCCTGTCCGCGATCGAGGACGGCACGAACGAACCCGGCAAGGACGGTCTCTCCGCGAAGCTCGACGCGTTCTGGTCGTCGTGGGGCGACCTCGCAGCGCACCCGGACGACGCCGGCGCGGCCTCGACCGTGATCTCGAGCGCGACCGCGGTGGCCTCCGCCCTGGCGGCGGGATCGAAGGCGGTCGACGCGCAGTGGACCACGACCCTGGCGACCGCGGCCACCCAGGTCGGGCAGCTCAACGACGCTGCGGCGCAGGTCGCCGACCTGAACGGCCGGATCCGCGGGACCCTGGCGTCCGGCGGCAGCGCGAACGAGCTGATCGACCAGCGCGACCAGCTGACCCAGCAGATCGCCGGGCTCGCGGGCGGCACGGTCCGGGCGAACGGCGACGGCACGGTCGACGTGCTCCTCGACGGGAACGCGCTCGTGCAGGGCAGCGACGCCCGCACGGTGCAGCTCGCCGGCGACACGCGGCTCGGCGGCTCACAGGGCGTCCGGCTCGAGTGGTCGACCGGCAGCGCCGGGACCGTCGCGCTCGGCGGCGGCTCGATCGGCGGCGCGCTCTCGCTCCTCGCCCCCGCATCCGGCGGCACCGGCGGCGCCCTGGCGGAGGCCGCCGCGTCCTACGACGACGTGGCAACGCGCCTCGCGACGACCGTCAACGCGGCGCACGCGCAGGGCACCACCCCGGCGGGGACCACCGGCGCACCGTTCTTCGCCCTCGCGGCCGGGACCGGCGCGGCCCAAGGCCTGTCGGTCGTCCCGACAGACGGTTCCGGCCTCGCGACGCGGAACGCGGCGGGACAGCTCGACGACTCGTTCGCCGACACGCTCTCGCGACTCGGCACGGCCGCCGGGGGGCCCGACACGGCCTGGGCGACCTTCGTGGCGGGGGTGGGCAGCGCCTCCAGGACGGCCACGTCGGAGGCGACGCTCACCGGACTCGCCCTGACCAGCGCGCGCACGCAGCAGCAGTCGGGCGCGGGTGTCGACCTCGACGAGGAGAACGTGAACCTGCTGAGCTACCAGCACGCGTACCAGGGCGCGGCGCGCGTCCTGACCGCGGTCGACGAGATGCTCGACACCCTCATCAACCGCGTCGGACTCGTCGGGAGGGGCTGACCGTGATCACCCGTGTGACCACCCAGATGACCATGGCGGCCGCCGGCGAGCGGCTGCAGGCGAACGCGGCACGCGTCGCCGAGGCGACGCAGCGCGCGACGACGCTGCAGGCGATCGCGAAGCCGTCCGACGACCCGGTCGGCACCGGCTCGTCGATGCAGGTGCGGAAGGAGCAGGCCGCCGCCGCGCAGTACACGCGCAACGCGAACGACGCCGTGGGCTGGCTCGCGACCACGGACAGCACGCTGTCGAGCGCCTACTCGGTGCTCGGCAAGGTCCGCGACCTCACCGTGCAGGCGGCGAACTCCGGCACGATGGGCGACACCGACCGCGACGCGTTCATCACGCAGTTCCGCGCGCTCAAGGCCGACCTCGAGGCGACCGCGAACGCGACCTACGGGTCCCGCTCGGTGTTCGCCGGCTCGTCCACCGACGCCGCCGCGTACACGCCGGCGACCGGCTTCGCGACGGCGACCACGCCCGTGCAGCGCCGGGTCGGGGACGCCACGACGATCCGCGTGGACACGTCCGGCGCCGCGGTCTTCGGGACGGGGTCGACCTCGGCCTTCGCCGTGATCGACGGCATCGTCGCCGACCTGCAGAACGGCGTGAACGTGAACGCGAAGCTCGACGACGTCGACACCGCGATCGACGGCGTGCGCTCGGCACAGGCGGACGTCGGGGTCCGGCACGCCGCGGCCCTGTCGGCGCAGGACGCGCTGAAGAGCACCTCGGTCACCCTCGAGAACCGGCGCTCGGGCATCGAGGACCTCGACCTCGCCGGCGCCGTGCTCGACCTGCAGGTGCAGCAGACCTCCTACCAGGCAGCCCTCGCCGTCACCGCGAAGGTCCTGCAGCCGACCCTGATGGACTACCTCCGATGAGCATCGACCTGACCTTCCCCGTCCCGCCGTTCGGCCTCGCCCCGTCGCCGGTCTTCTCGCTCGTGCCCGTCGAGGGCGTCGAGGGCCTGTTCGGCCTCGTCGGCGAGGACGCCCGGCTGTTCCTGCTCGACGCCGCGGTGCACCTGCCCGACTACGCCCCGGAGCTGACCGACGAGCAGGCCGCGACGATCGGCCTGACCGACCCCGCCGAGGCGATGCTCCTCGTCGTCGCGAACCCCGGCGAGGGCGGCACGACCGTGAACCTGCTCGCCCCGGTCGTCGTGAACGCCCGCACCGCCGTCGGCGCGCAGTTCATCCTCGAAGACCAGGACCTGCCGCTGCGCGCCGAACTCGCCGCGCGGTAGGCGCACCGGGGGGACGGCACCCGCCGGTGCTCCCACTCGGGCCGGGTACCGTCTGCCGCATGGCTCGACAGCAGAAGAACGAGGCGCTCGTGCCCATGCCGCCGGCCCCGATCCGGCCCGACGACCGCGACGACCAGGACGGCCGCGTGGCTCCGGAGCGCCAGTCCGGGTGGGTGAAGATGCTCGACCGGGTGATCGCCGTGCAGCGACCCGTCGTGGTCGCGCACGTCAACGCCCTGCGCCGCCGACACCCGCAGGCGAGCCCGGCGGAGATCATCCAGATCCTGGAGCGGCAGTACCTCACGGCCGTGACCACCGGCGGTGCCGCCGTCGGCGCGAGTGCGGTCATCCCGGGCGTCGGCATGGCCGCGGCCCTCGGGCTGAGCGGTGCGGAGACGGTCGGCTTCCTCGAGACGACGGCGCTCTTCGCCCAGTCCGTCACCGAGGTGCACGGCATCGCCCTCGACGACCCCGAGCGATCGCGCACCCTGGTGATGGCGCTCATCCTCGGCGCACCCGGCACGCAGCTCATCAAGCAGCTCGCGGGACAGGCCGCCGGCGGTCAGGTCCGCACGGCGTTCTGGGGCGAGATGGTCACGTCCACGCTGCCGAAGCAGGTCGTGAGCGGCATCGGCGGCAAGGTCCGCGACCAGTTCGTCAAGCGGTTCGCCGCCCGGCAGGGCACGTCGATCCTCGGCCGAGCGCTGCCGTTCGGGATCGGTGCCGCGGTCGGTGGCCTCGGGAACCACGCGCTCGGGCGGAAGGTCGTCCAGGCGGCACGCGAGGGCTTCGGCATGCCCCCGCGCCACTTCACCCTGGTGCTCGAGGCGAAGCCCACCAAGGAGTCCAAGGCGGCGCAGAAGGAACTCGCCCCGAAGGGGCGGTCCCGCCGCCGCGCGCGTCGGGACGAGGACCTCTGGTCCGACACGCCGTCGCGCGACGCCCTGGACTGACGCCCGGACGGACGGGAGGCACGTGGCTACCCCGCCCCGCGCCTCCCGTCCGACCGCTGGTCGCGACCACGTCAGCTGCGCCGCACCGGCGTCCGGACCACCTGACCGGCGTGCGCGAACCCGCCGCCGAACCCGAACAGGAGCGTCGCCGCGCCCTCCGGCAGCTCGCCGCGCGACCAGGCCTTCGACAGTCCGAGCGGCACGCTCGCAGCCGAGGTGTTGCCGGACTCGACGACGTCCCGGACCACGAACTTGTCCTGCCCGCCCAGGGCCTCGACCAGCGGCTCGATGATCCGCAGGTTCGCCTGGTGGAACGCGAACACCTCGATGTCGTCGAGCGTCATGCCCGCGGCCTCGACGACGGCGCGGGCGTGGCCGGCGGCCTCGGTGATCGCCCAGCGGTAGATCGAGCGGCCCTGCTGCGTGAAGTACTCCGGGTCCTTCGTGACGAGCACCGCCTCGTTCAGGTGCGGCACGCTCCCCCACGACACCGGCCCGATCTCGGCGGTGTCCGAGGCGCCGAGCACCGCGGCACCCGCACCGTCGCCGACGAGCACGCACGTCGACCGGTCGGTCCAGTCGGCGATGCTCGACAGCGTCTCGGACCCGATGACGAGCGCGGTGTCCGACGCGCCGACGCGGATCGACTGGTCGGCGAGGGCCATCGCGTACTCGAAGCCGCTGCAGGCCGTGTTGATGTCGATCGGCGCCGGTCCGTTCGCCATGCCGAGCGCCGCGGCGACCCGGCCGGCGGTGTACGGCGCACGGTCACGGTGCGTGGTCGACGCGACGATGACGAGCCCGATGTCCGACGGTTCGAGTCCGGCGTCCGCGATCGCGTTGCGGCCGGCCTCGATCGCCATCGACGTGACGGTGTCGTCGGGGCCGGCGATCCGGCGGGTCTTGATGCCGGTACGCGTGGTGATCCACTCGTCGTTCGTGTCGACCATGGTCGAGAGCTCGTCGTTGGTCAGGATGCGCGCGGGCTGGTGGTGTCCGAACCCGAGGATCCGGCTGCCACGGAGTGCTGGGGTGTCCATCCGCGGCACGCTACTCCCCTCGGTGCCCTCCACATGCCCGAGCAGGAATGCGCCTCAGTCCTTCCGGGCGGCTGCGGTCGCGCGGTCGTTCGCCTTCTTGATGGCCTCGATCAGCTCGCCCTTGTCCATCGTCGAGCGGCCGTGCACGTCCAGGCGGCGTGCGACCTCGAGCAGGTGCTCCTTCGTGGCGTTCGCGTCGACGCCGCCCTGGGTCTCGCCGGAGCCACGGGTGCCGGCAGCGCCCTCGTCGGACGGGCCGGCGGACTCCTTGGCCTCCCAGTGGTCACCGACCTTCTCGTACTCGTGCTTGACCGCGGCGAACGCGGTCCGGTGCGCGCGCTCCCCCGGTCCGTAGGTCTCGTTCGCGGAGTCGAGCGCCGCGGCGTACACGTCCTGCGCGTGCTGCGGCGACCGGCGGAGTGTGCTGGGGATCTCGTCCTTCGCGGGCATCGGGGTTCCTCTCGTCGGGATGTGCTGGTCCCCACCAGTCCTACGCCGACACCCCGACGGCAGGCTGGCACCCTTGCCCACCGAGCCGCCGTAGCCGTTGGCCGTGTCGAAGAAGTTCACGCCGAGCTCGTGCGCCCGGTCCATGATCGCGTGCGAGTCGTCCTCGCTGGTCTCCGGTCCGAAGTTCATGGTGCCGAGCACCGCTCGCGACACCGACAGCCCTGTCCGTCCGAGGTGTGTGTAGTCCATGGGTCCGGTCTACGCGCGGTGCGCTGGGCGCACCAGGCCCTGCCGGTACCGGTCACGGCGGGCGTGCCGAAGATGCCGCCGACCAGGTGGACGCCCACGACGTCGAGCGAGTCGTCGAAGCCGAGCTTGTACTTGAGGTCGATCGCGAAGCAGCAGACCACACCGGCGAGGAAGCCGAGCAGGATGCCCCAGCCGGGGGTGAGGGCGGCGCAGGCCGGGGTGATCGCGACGAGACCGGCGACGGCACCCGATGCGGCACCGACCGACGTGGCCTTGCCGTCCTTGAGCTTCTCGATGAGCAGCCAGCCGAGGATCGCGGCGGCCGGGGCGGCGAGGGTGTTGACCCAGGCGAGCGAGGCGATGCCGTCGGCGGCACCCTCGGACCCGGCGTTGAAGCCGAACCAGCCGAACCACAGGATGGCGGCACCGAGGAGGACGAAGGGCGGGTTGTGCGGCTTGTGCGCACCCTTGGCGAAGCCGACACGCTTGCCGAGGACGAGCGCCAGGGCAAGACCTGCAGCACCGGCGTTGATGTGCACCGCGGTCCCACCGGCGAAGTCGATGACGCCCCAGGTGGCGAACATGCCCGAGGTCAGGTTGAAGACCCACGAGGCGACCGGGAAGTACACGACCGTGACCCAGACACCGGCGAAGATCATCCACGCGCCGAACTTCGCACGGTCGGCGATCGCACCGGAGATGAGCGCGACCGTGATGATCGCGAAGGTCGCCTGGAAGCCGACGAAGGCCATCGACGGGTACGACGCGTTGATCTTCGACGCGATCGACTCCTCGAACGCCTGGCCGAGGCCGATCTGGTTCCAGTCGATGCTGAAGAAGCCGACGATGCCCGCGACGTTCGTGCCGGCGCCGTGGTTGGCGAAGGCGATCGCGTAGCCGTAGAGCACCCACAGGACGCCGACGAGGGCGATCGCCCCGAAGGACATCATCATCATGCTGATGACGGACTTGGCCTTCACCAGACCGCCGTAGAAGAAGGCCAGGCCGGGTGTCATGAACAACACCAGCGCCGCCATGATCAACACGAATGCCGTGTTGCCCTGATCAAGCATCTGTTCACCTCTCGCGAATGCAGGCGGCTCTCGGTTCCGCCTCGGGTGCTGATGAGTCTGGCGAGGCGAGGTTTCACGAGGGAGCACGAACTGTTTCGTGGGTGTAACGCGGTGGGCCGTTCTGTAAACGTCGTGTTTCGGGGAGCAGGACACCCCCCGGACGGGAGGCGCGTGGCGGCCCCGCCACGTGCCTCCCGTCCGGTGGTCCGCCGGCTCCGCCAGCCGCCCCCGTCAGGCGGCCGCGGTGGTGGTGGCCGTGGCGTCCGTCAGTCCGCGGCGCGCGACAGCGCGACCACGCGCGATGCGGCGCGCAGGTACTTCTTCCGGTACCCGCCGTCGAGCATCGCCTGCGGGTACACCTGGTCGAGCGGCGTGCCGGACGCGACGATCCGGACCTGCGCGTCGTACAGCCGGTCGACGAGCGCGACCCACCGCAGCGCGTCGGTCTGGTCGGTGAACGCCGCGACGTCGGTCAGGCCGACGGCGTCGAGTCCGTCGACCAGCGCGACGTACTTCGAGGGGTGCACCGACGCCAGGTGCGCGACGACGGACCGGAAGTCGTCGAGCGTGGTGACCCCGGTCGGCAGCGCCGCAGGGACGTCGTCGACCGTCCGGGCGTGCTCGTCGACCGCGCGGCGTCGGTAGTCGAGCCCGTCGATCCGCATGGTCTCGAAGCGATCGGACATCGCCTGGATCTCGCGCAGGAAGTCCTGCGCCGCGAACCGGCCCTCGCCGAGCGCGCCCGGCGGGGTGTTCGACGTCGCCGCGAAGCGGGTGCCGGTGTCCGCCAGCTCCTTGATGAGCCGGGTCATCACCATCGTGTCGCCGGGGTCGTCCAGCTCGAACTCGTCGATGCAGACGAGCGCGGTCCCGCGGAGCAGGTCGACCGTGCCCTGGAACCCGAGCGCACCGACGAGCGCCGTGTACTCGATGAAGGTGCCGAAGGTCTTGCGGGACGGCTCCGCGTGGTACGCCGCGGCGAGCAGGTGGGTCTTGCCGACGCCGAAGCCGCCGTCCAGGTACACACCCGAGCGCGCCGGCGCCTCGGCGGGCTTGCGGCGACCGAACAGCCCGCGCTTCGCCGGCTCCGGCCGGGTGGCGACGAAGGCCTCGACCGCGTCCCGGACCGCGGCCTGCGACGGGTACTCCGGGTCCGGCCGGTAGCTCGCGAACGACGCGTCGGCGAACTGGGGCGGCGGCACGAGCGCAGCCGCCATCTGCTGCGGTGTCACCTGCGGGTCGCGGTCGACGAGGTGTGCAGGCAAGTGTGGCCCCTCCGGGAAGCATGTCGTGCGGTGTCACGTTGCAGGTGGCGGTCGGTACGTCCGCGTACCGTTGCCCGCGGGCACCGAGGACCGATCCTAGCCTCGGCCGCCCCGTTCGTCCCGCACCCCGGAGGTACCCCCGATGACCGCACCGGTCGACCCGTCCGAGAAGTTCGCCGCCTACGCCCACCCGGAGCGCCTGGTGTCGACCGAGTGGCTCCAGGAGCAGCTCGACGCCGGGACCCCCGACCTCGTCGTCGTGGAGTCCGACGAGGACGTCCTGCTCTACGAGACGGGCCACGTCCCCGGAGCGGTGAAGATCGACTGGCACACCGACCTCAACGACCCGGTGCAGCGCGACTACGTCGACGGCGAGGCGTTCGCGCGACTCGTCGGCGGCAAGGGCATCGGCCGCGACACCACCGTCGTGATCTACGGCGACAAGAACAACTGGTGGGCCGCCTACGCCCTCTGGGTCTTCACGCTGTTCGGGCACGAGGACGTCCGCCTGCTCGACGGCGGCCGGGCGAAGTGGATCGCCGAGGACCGCGCGCTGACGACCGACCGCCCCGAGGTGACCGCGGTCGACTACCCCGTCGTCGAGCGCCACGACGAGCTGGTCCGGGCCTTTAAGGACGACGTGCTCGCGCATCTCGGCAAGCCCCTGATCGACGTGCGGAGCCCCGCCGAGTACGACGGCTCGCGCACCACCGCCCCCGACTACCCGGAAGAGGGAGCCCTGCGCGCCGGCCACGTGCCGACCGCCGTCAACATCCCCTGGGCCACCGCGGCCGCACCGGACGGCACCTTCAAGTCGCGCGAGGAGCTCGACGCGGTGTACCGCGACGGTGCCGGGATCGGCGACGCGGACGAGGTCATCGCGTACTGCCGCATCGGCGAGCGGTCGAGCCACACCTGGTTCGTGCTGCAGCACCTGCTCGGGTACGAGAACGTGCGGAACTACGACGGGTCGTGGACCGAGTGGGGCAGCGCCGTCCGCGTCCCGATCGCCGTCGGCACCGAACCGGGTACCGTTCCCTCTCGATGAGCACCGAACTCCCCCGTTCCCTCGCCGAGATCCGCGACGACTTCCTCGAGCTCTCGCAGCAGGACCGCCTCCAGCTGCTCCTCGAGTTCTCCGACGAGCTCCCCGCGCTGCCCGAGCGACTGCAGGGGCACGAGGACGAGCTCGAGCGCGTCGAGGAGTGCCAGTCCCCCGTGTTCATCACCGTCACGGTCGGGGCCGACGGCGATGCCCCGGACGTCGTCCGCATGCACGCGACCGCCCCGCGCGAGGCACCGACCACCCGCGGGTTCGCGTCGATCCTCGCGCAGGGGCTGTCCGGCCTCACCGCGTCCGAGGTCCTGGCGGTCCCGTCGGACTACCCGCTGACGATCGGGCTCAGCGAGGCGGTCAGCCCGCTGCGCATCCGCGGCATGGTGGGGATGCTCGGTCGGGTGCAGCGGCAGGTGCGGGCGGCGGTCGCCGCCGCCTGATCCGCACCCCCTGACGGACGGGCGCGCCCCGCTCAGCGGCGGCGCGGAGCGACGCGCGGGGCGCGCCGACCGAGCCTGCGAGGGAGGGCGGTGCCAGCTGGCCCCGGCCTCCCGTCCGTCGTGTCGTCGCATACGACATTCCGCATGCTGGACGCTGCGATGGGGCCTGTGCCAGGATCGAGGGGTCATCGGGGGGAGACGACATGGCGAAGATCCACGGCAACGATCCGACGGGCTACTCGTACGGCGACGCCGACACGCTGAAGACTGCGGCGCGCAGGCTCGCGACGTCGATCGACGGCCAGACCGGCGCACGGTCCACGGCGGTGACGAACGCGGAGCGGGAGTTCCGGGGGTACTTCTCCGAGGTCTTCGCCGACAACGCCGGCATCGCCTCGCGCAGCGCCGGCAAGCTCTCCGAGGCGCTCTCCTCACTCGTCGGGTTCGTCGACGAACTCCGTCAGGCGGCGGAGCAAGAGGACCGACGCCGTGCCGACGCCAAGGCGTGGGAGGCGCGGAAGCGGGAGCGTGAGGAGAACTTCTTCGTCGGTGCGGCGCACGAGGTGTCGACGTGGTTCGGTGCCGAGGACGACCCGAAGCCCCCGGAACCGCAGCCTGAGCCCCAGCTCCAGGCCGATGCCGTCTCGGTGCGCGGTCGTACGATCCCGACGGCCGGAGGCGGCAGCGGAGGCACGTCGTCAGCGGTGCCGGCCGATCTCCGCTCCTTCGCGTCGAGCAGCAGGGGGGCCGACGACTCCCTCGCCGGCGCGGTGTCGTCGTTCCGGAACGCCCTCAGCGACTACGAGTCCGGGTGCAACACCCGATGGGGCACGCTGCACGCGCAGTCACTCGTGACCGCGGTACAGGACTGGCTTACGGACAACGGGCACGACGCGGCTTGGGCCGACACGGTCGCCGCGCAGTTCGAGGCCGCGGGCGGCGGGAACGGACCCGCCACGCTCTCGGACGCCTCGATCGCCGCGGCGCTGGCCGCGGCAGGCGTGGCGGTCGGACGCGACGACTTCACCATCGGCCCGTTCTCCGCGATGGGTACACCGCCCACGAACGGGTTCGCCGACGACCCGGTGAACACCGCGACGGGGAACTTCCTCGAGCCAGAGGACGACCTGACGTTCGGCGGTGCTGCGGCGTCCCTCCGGTTCTCGCGGACGTACAACTCGCTCGACGACCGGGTGGGGTCCTTCGGTCTCGGTTGGTCGTCGGTGCTCGACATCCGGCTGGAGCTCAGCGACGAGCTGGCCTCGATCGTGCTCGAGGACGGGCGCCAGGTCGACTTCCCCCGCGAGGGCGACGGTTGGGGTCGCGGCGTGGGGCAGGACCTCTGGCTCCGTCGCGATGGGACCACACTCGTCGTCTCGGACAACACGGGGGGTCGATGGACCTTCTCCGCCGCCGGTGTCTGGCTCTCTGCCGGACGTGGCCCGGGCACGGGCGTGTCCGCTCTCCGCGACACCGACGACCGGATCACCCGACTCGAGCACGAACTCGGTCGTGCGCTCGACGTGGAGTACGAAGGCGACCGCGTCGTGTCAGTTTCAGCGTCCGATGGCCGGCGTGTGCAGTACCGGTACGACGATGCGCGTCGCCTCGTCGCCGCGCAGGACACCGTCGGCGCGCGACGCTACCGGTGGAACGACGCCGGCTTGATCGACCAGGTGACCGCCGCGACGGGCGTCATCGAGTGCACCAACACGTACGACGACCGGGGGCGTGTCGTCGCACAGCGCACTCCGTTCGGACGCACCGTCCGGTTCTCGTACCTGCAGGGCAGGGTGACGTCGGTCTCGGACGCTGACGGCAGCAACGCGAACACGTGGATCGCCGACCGGAAGGGCCGGGTCGTCGGGATCATCGACGCCGACGGTGCGCGTCAGTCGATGTCCTACGACCGCCACGGCCACCTGGTGTCCGTCACCGAACGCGACGGGTCGGTGACGGTGCACGGGTACGACGACCGCGGACGCCGCACGCGCACCGTGACCCCGGACGGCGCCGACGTGACGTGCGGGTACGACGACCAGGACCGGCCCACCACCGTGGTCACCGCAGACGGCGTGATCGTCGAGTACGAGTACCGGGGCGACGACCGGAACCCTTCCGTCGTCACCGATACCGACGGCGGACGGACGCTCCTCGAGTGGCGCGCCGGGCAGTTGGCTCGCTGCACGGACCCGACCGGTGTGGTCGTCACGTTCCACCACGACGACCACGGCGACCTCGTCGCGATCGAGGATGCCGACGGGGGGACGGCGTCCTTCACCCGGGACGCAGCTGGGCGTGTCGTCGAAGCGGTCACCCCCCTCGGCGCCCGGACGACGTACCGATACGACGCGGCAGGCCTGCTGACCGCTCGCGAAGCTCCCGACGGCGGCGTGTGGCGGTTCGAACACGACGATGCCGGGCGCGTGATCGCCACCACGGATCCGACGGGCTCCCGGACGGCCGTGGAGTACGGCACGCACGGCGAGGTCACCGCGACCATCGACCCGCTCGGCCGCCGCATCACGACCCTGTTCGACGACCTCGGCAACGTCTCGGCCGTCACCCTGCCCGACGGGGCGGAGTGGCGGTTCGTGCACGACGCGCTCTCGCGGTTGCGCACCGTCATCGACCCCGCAGGCGGTTCGTGGAACCGTGAGTACGACGCCATCGGCGCCGTCGTGGCAACCGTGGACCCGACCGGTGTCCGCACCGCTGCCGAGCGGAAGCGTGCCGACGGCACGACGATCGTCAGTTCCGCGTTCGAGGACGTCAGTGTCCGCACCGATGCGCTCGGACGACCGATCGGCCTCCGGCAGGGAGACGGCTCCACCACCGTGACCGTGCGTGATGCGGCTGGAAGGATCGTCGAATCGCTGGACGGTGAGGGTGGTCTGACCCGCATCGAGCGCGACCTCGCGGGCCGGATCATCGCCGTCACGACGCCTGCGGGTCGGACGACGACGTACACGTACGACCGGTGCGGGCGTCCGGAGACGGCCACGGACCCGCTCGGCGGCCGGACGTCGCTGCGGTACGACGCCGACGGACGCGTCGTCGAGCGGACGGATGCGAACGACGACGTCGAGCGCACCGAGTACGACGCGGTTGGTCGGGTCACCTCCGTCGACGTCCCTGGCTTCGGGATCATCCGGTACCGCTACGACCGGGCGGGACGTGTCGTCGAGGCACGGGACCCGCGATTCGGTCGCCGCTCGTTCCGGTACGACGCGGCGGGGCAGCTGGTCGCGGCGACCAACGGCCTCGGCGGGGTGACGCGCTACGAGTACGACGCCCGCGGGCGGCTCGTCCGCACCACCGATCCGCGCGGAGCAGTCACGACGCGGACCTACACCGAGCTCGACAAGGTCGCCAGCTCGACGGACCCCCTCGGCCGCACGACGAGCGCGACGTACGACGCTGCCGGTCGCCAGATCTCCCAGACGGAGCCCGACGGCACCGTGCTTCGGTGGGAGTACGACGCAGCCGGTCGAGAGACGGCCCAGTACGTGGACGACGCACTGGTCGCTCGCATCGAGCGCGACCCGCGCTCGCGGACCGTGACCATCTCCGACCACACCCGACCGGACGTTGCCAGTGCCCACCTGCTGGAGTACGACCGGCGGGGTCTCCTCGTCCGCCGAGTGACGGACGGTCGAGAGACGCGATGGACGTACGACGCGGACGGCCTGCGTACCTCGGTGCACGCGCCGGACGGCTCCGTGACGCGCATCGAGCGTGATCCCGCGGGTCGGCCGGGCACCGTCGAGCACACCGCGTTCGGCGCCGTCCATCACGAGTACGACGGCGCCGGACGACTCACGGCGGTGCGCACGGCAGGGACGAGCGACTCCTGGTCGCACGACCGCGGTTTCGTCGTCGGACACACCAGCTCCGACGGGGACTCGACGGCGACGACACGACTGACCCGCGATCGAGACGGTCGGCTCGTCGGGATCGAGCGACCGGGCACGACGACGGTCTACGAGCATGACGCAGCGATGCAACTCGTCCGTGCCGGCACCGACGGAGTGGAGACAACGTGGTCCTACGACGCCGCTGGCCGACTCGTCGTCGAACGCACCGAGAACGGCACCCGCACGTACGAGTACGACGACGCAGGTCAGCTCGTCGCGGTGACCGGCCCCGAGGGGCGGACTGCGCACGAGTACGACGCCCGCGGCCAACGGGTCCGGAGCACCGCCCCGGATGGCAGGGAGACCAGGTACTCGTGGGACGGGCGCGGGTGGCTCCGACTGATCGCATCGGGCTCCTCGAGCACAGCGATCCACGTGGGCGCGCTCGGCGACCTGGTCGACGTCGACGGGATGCGGCTCGACTGGGATGCCGCTGCCGCCGTTCCCGCCTTGCTGACAGTCGACGACTCCCCAGTGTTGCGCACGCCCACCGGACTGCTCGGTAGCCCGGACGGCACAGGACCATCAGGATGGCGAGCGGCCCGTAGGACTTCGGACACTGATCCGTGGCAGCTCCTCGCCTCCTTCTCCGGAGAACCCGAGCGCGCACTCGCGTTCGGCGCGGACGGAACACCCGTGGTGGCGGGACTCGAGTGGATGGGTGCACGTGCGTACGACCCCACGACGCGTGGATTCCTCTCCACCGATCCGATCACCGCACCAGCGGGAGCGGTCTGGGGCGCGAACCCGTACTCGTTCGCCGGCAACGATCCGCTCCATGCGCTCGATCCTCTCGGACTCGCACCGGTCACCGATGCCGAACTCGAGGCGTACGCCGCCGCCGAGCAGGGGCCGCTCGCCCGCGCGGCAGCGGCCACCGGCGACTGGTTCAAGGACAACTGGGAGTACGTCGCCGGCGGGGCGATGGTCGTCGCGGGTGGCGCCCTCATGCTCACCGGGGTCGGCGGCCCACTCGGCGGCATGCTCATCGGCGCCGGGGCGGACACGATCATCCAGAAGGCCACGACCGGAGAGGTGAACTGGGGCCAGGTCGCCGTCAGCGGAGCCTTCGGAGCGGTCGGCGGCGGCCTGGGCGCAGCGATCGGCAAGCACTTCGTCGGGAACGCCGTCGAGGGCGCCGTCGAGAACGTCGCGAACACCGTCGTCAGCGGTCAGCCGCTCACTCCGGGCAAGCTCCTCGGTTCCGCGACTGAGGGTGCTGCGGTCTCAGCTGCGACCGGTGGCACGATGTCGAAGCTGCACCTGCCGACGGCGGTGAACAAACTCGACGACCTCGCTCCTGCACCACCTGTCAACGTTCTTCCTTCGAGCAACCGGACATTCGTTGCTACCCCGGATGCCACGATCTTCGACATTCCCGGCGGGTGGAACATCGGCCCAGCCCGCAGCGGCAAGGGGCTGGTCGCTCAGGACCCCGTGACGGCAGCGAATCCCCTGGCGCACGACAACGCAGACATGGTGAGGATCATGGACCCGACCGAGCAGTACCCTAACGGCTACTCCAGGTACAGCAATTCTCACGGACAGTGGCTCGACCCGAACACCGGTAAGCCGGGTTCGAAGCCTGCCAGCCACATCCCGTGGGATCACGAAGGAGAGTACTCAGCATGGCCGAAGTGAGCGTCGAAGAGGTTCCCCTCTGCTTGGTCGGAGAAACAGTCGATGCAATCTGGATCGATCACATGATCCGTCTGTTGTTCTCGAGCGGCGCGACTGTCGGGCTTGAGTGCGCCTTCTCCTTCGGCGCGACGGTTGACAGTCGCACGATCATCGATCCTGATGGGGACAAGGCGGCACTCGCCCCGATACTCCGCTTGCACACGGTGGCAGCGACGAAGGCAGCCGCCAGCGGCTCGACGCTCAACATCGAGTTTGCTGATGGTTCCTACCTCTCGGCTGGACCCGACCCGGCCTTCGAGTCGTGGCACTACACCGGGCCTGAGACGCCACCGAACCGGATCATCATCACGCCCGGTGGGGCTCCGGCCATCTGGCTCCACGATCAGGACTGATCGGAACCGCTGGAAATCAAGCTGAGGCTGAGGCTGAGGCTGAGGCGGCGCGAACCGGTCACGTTTCAGCTTCCCATTGGGCGCGAAGCGCCGGCAATCGCGTAGCAGTCGGCCAATCTGTCGGATTGTCTACAGGCGGGAGGCGCGGTGCCAGCTGTCACCGTGCCTCCAGTCCGCTGGTCGCGTCTACCGAGCGCTGGTCGCGTCCGTCGGCTGCACCACCTCGGTCAGCCACGCGAGGATGCGCGCGTCGAACCAGTCCGCGTCGTGGTTCCAGAGCTTGGTGTGCCGCGCCGTGGTCTGCACCTCGAGCCGCACGATGTCGGGCCGTGCGCGTGCCAGGTCGTGCGACGCCGAGGACGGCACGAACCCGTCGTCGTCGCTGTGGAGGATGAGGATCGGCACCGTGAGTTCGTCGGCCCGCGCGACCATGTCGAGCTCCCGCAGGTCAACGGGGTGGTCGAGCCCGGCGACGTGGTGCAGGACGGGGGTGCGGAGGAGCCGCTGCGCGACCTTCCGGACCGGCCGCGGCAGCTTCAGGACCCGGCTCTGCGACTTGAGCACCGCGTGCCAGTCGACGACGGGCGACTCGAGCACGATGCCGTCGACGAGCCCGGCGAACCGGGACCGGACGAGGGTCTGCAGCACGACGGCCCCGCCCATCGACCATCCCATGAGCACGACGCTCCTGGCCTGCTGCGCGGTGAGCCAGCGGAGCACGGCGTCGACGTCCTCCCACTCGGTGCTGCCGAGACCGTAGCGACCGTCGGTGCTCCGCGGCGCGACGCCGTCGTTCCGCCACGAGGCGAGGACCACCGAGTACCCGGCGGCGCGGAAGACCGGGACGGCGCGGATGGTCTCGGCGCGGGTCACGCCCCGGCCGTGCACGAGGACCGCCCACGGTGCGTCGGGGTCGTCGGCGCGGACCACCCACGCGGGCGCCGGGCCGTTCGGCGTGGGGATGTCCACGTCCTCGACCGGGACGTCGAGCTCCCCGGGCGTCAGGTAGAACCAGCCACCCCACCGGCCGCGGCGGGCGGAGCGGGGGTCGCCGGCGTCGATCGCGATGATGCGCCGGGTGACGGTGGTGTCGGTGGTGCCGAGGACCTCGCCGACGCGCATGTGCCCGGTGCCGCCGCCGAACCACAGGCTGTACCGGCCCTGCAGCTCGGTGTCCGCGGTGCGCTCGAGCGTGACGGTCATGGCGCCGGGGTCGACGGCGTGGATCGGGACGCGTTCGGTGCGCTTGCGGTCGGGCGTGACGACGGCACGGGCCACGGCGGCGACGAAGCCACCGACCACCGCGGTGGCCAGGGCGGTCGCCGCGATGCCGGCTCCCAGCGCCACGAGCCCGGCCGACCGAGCGGTCTCCTGGACGACGTCCTCGGCGGGTCGCGCGGATCGGGACATGGCCGGGAGCCTAGTCTGCATGCGTGTCCGAATCCCGTGAGCCCGAGGCCTTCGAGCGACTCCGCGCGTTCGTGGCGTCGGGCCGGACCCGCACCGAGACCACGGTCACCGAGATCCCCTCGCCCTCGCGGATCGCGCCGCACTCGATCGCCCTCGCGGCGGACGTCTCGGGCGCCGTGCACGGCATCGACTCGGACCTCGGCACGGGGCGGTTCATCGCCCTGCACGACCCCGACGAGCCGGACGGCTGGGGCGGTGCGTTCCGCATCGTCACGTTCGCCCAGGCCCCGCTCGAGCCGGAGATCGGCGTCGACGAGTTCGTGGCCGACGTGACGTGGAGCTGGCTCGTCGACGCGCTCGCGGCCCACGGCGCGACGTACGACCGGGCCTCCGGGACGGCCACCAAGATCATCTCGCGCGGGTACGGCGACCTCGCGGCGCAGGGCGACGGCGCACAGCTCGAGCTCCGTGCCTCGTGGACGCCCCGTGACGAGGACCTGACCGCGCACGTCGAGGCGTGGGAGGAGATCGTCGCGATGCTCGCGGGACTCCCCCCGGCATCGGACGGCGTGACCCTGCTGGCTCCGAGGAGGACCACGAAGTGACCGACCCCGCCAGCGAAGCCGACCACACCGCACCCGGCGGCTCGGCCGCTCCGGCAGCACCGGGCGGCCCGGCCGCCCCGGCAGCATCGGCCGCCCCAGCCGACCACGCGTTCGAGGACTCGCACGCCGCCGTGCGCGTGATCGAGGACCGCGACGAGTACCTGCGCGCGGTCGCCGCCATCGCCGCCGGCCACGGCCCCGTCGCCGTCGACGCCGAGCGCGCGAGCGGCTACCGGTACTCCCAGCGGGCGTACCTCATCCAGGTCTTCCGCCGCGGCGCCGGCGCGTTCCTGTTCGACCCGATCGCGATCGGCGACTTCACCGAGCTGCAGGACGCCATCGTCGACGAGGAGTGGCTCTTCCACGCGGCGTCGCAGGACCTGCCGTGCCTGCAGGAGGTCGGCCTCGTCCCGACCCGCATCTTCGACACCGAGCTTGGGGCCCGCATCGCCGGCTTCCCGCGCGTCGGCCTCGGCGCGGTGGTTGAGCAGCTGCTCGGCATCACGCTCGCCAAGGCCCACTCGGCGGCGGACTGGTCGACCCGCCCGCTGCCGCAGTCCTGGCTCGTGTACGCGGCGCTCGACGTCGAGCTGCTGCCCGACCTCCGTGACGCCCTGGCCGCAGCGCTCGACGCCGCCGGCAAGTCCCGCATCGCGGAGGAGGAGTTCGCCGCCGTCCTGACCCGCGCGCCGAAGCCGCCCCGTGCCGAGCCGTGGCGCCGGCTGTCCGGCATGCACGCGCTGCGCGGTGCCCGAGCGCTGGCGATCGCCCGCGCCCTGTGGACCGCCCGCGACGAGTACGCCCGTGCGGCCGACGTCGCCCCCGGTCGGACCATCCCGGACGCCGCGATCGTCGCCGCGGCGGCCGCCGCACCGGCCACGAAGGCCGAACTCGGTGCGCTCAAGGCCTTCACGGGTCGGGCCAGCCGGTCGGAGCTCGACCGCTGGTGGGCCGCCGTCGACGAGGGCCGCACGACCGAGGACCTGCCGAAGCTCCGCGGCTCGGGCGAGGCCACGCTGCCCCCGCCCCGGGCGTGGGCCGACCGCAACCCCGAGGCCGACCGCCGTTACAAGGCCGCTCGCGCCGCGGTCGTCGCGCGCGCCGAGGAGCTCGACCTGCCCGTCGAGAACCTCCTCACGCCGGAGACGCTCCGCCTGGTGTCGTGGGAGCCGCCGACGCCGATCGCGACCGAGACCGTCGGTGCCGTGCTCGCGTCCCACGACGCCCGCCCGTGGCAGGTCGAGGAGACGGCGTCGCGCATCGCACACGCCTTTGTCGCTGCTGGACAGGCCCCTGCTGCCGAGAGCAACACCGGCTCGTAGGAACACCCCAACGGGCATGCGCCCGTCCAGGCTCCGGGCATAGCGTCGGAGCAGTCGCCGGGCACAGCCCGGCCGGTCGGGGCGGAACGTGCCCCGACTCGATCGAAGAGGATCTGGAGGCCCGAGTGCCCAAGGCATCAGACGTCGTGTTCGTGGACGGAGTCCGCACCCCGTTCGGACGAGCCGGTGAGAAGGGGGTGTTCTGGAAGACCCGCGCGGACGACCTCGCGGTCCACGCGATGCGCGGGCTGCTCGACCGGAACAGCCAGCTCGACGGTGCGGCGGTCGACGACGTCGCCGTCGCGGCCACCACCCAGCAGGGCGACCAGGGCCTGACGCTCGGCCGCACCGTGGGCATGCTCGCGGGTCTGCCGAAGTCGGTCCCCGGCTACGCGATCGACCGCATGTGCGCCGGCGCCATGACGAGCGTCACGACGCTCGCCGGCGCGATCGCCTTCGGCGCCGCCGACGTCGCGATCGCCGGCGGGGTCGAGCACATGGGCCGCCACCCGATGGGCTTCGGAGCCGACGTGAACCCCCGGTTCGTCGCCGAGCGCATGGTCGCGAGCGACGCGCTCGTCATGGGCAGCACCGCGGAGCGCCTGCACGACCGGTTCCCCGCCATCACGAAGGACCGCACGGACGCCTTCGCCGTCCAGTCGCAGCAGCGCTACGCCGCCGCCTGGGGCGCGGGCAAGCTCCAGCCCGACGTCGTCCCGGTCGAGGTCAACACCGGCGAGGGCTGGGACGTCGTCACGGCGGACGAGCCGCCCCGCCCGGGCACCACCCTGGAGGCACTGGCTGCGTTGCGCACGCCGTTCCGGCCCCACGGACGGATCACCGCCGGCAACGCGGCGGGCCTGAACGACGGCGCGACGATGAGCCTGCTCGCGTCGGAGGACGGTGCGAAGCAGCACGGCCTGCCGACGAAGATGCGCATGGTCTCCTTCGCGTTCGCGGGCGTCGACCCGGAGGTCATGGGCATCGGCCCGGTCCCCGCGACCGACAAGGCCCTCCGCAAGGCGGGACTCACCATCGACGACATCGGCCTGTTCGAGATCAACGAGGCGTTCGCGGTCCAGGTGCTCGCCTTCCTCGACAACTACGGCATCGCGCAGGACTCCCCGAACGTCAACGCCTGGGGCGGCGCGATCGCCGTCGGCCATCCGCTGGCGTCGAGCGGGGTCCGCCTGATGAACCAGCTCGCGGCACAGTTCGCCGAGCGCCCGGACGTCCGGTACGGCATCACCACGATGTGCATCGGGCTCGGCCAGGGCGGCACCGTCATCTGGGAGAACCCGAACTTCAGCAAGAGCGCGGCACGGAAGGCGGCCTGAGCATGACCACCACCCCGATCGACCAGCTGACCGAACTCAGCGCGGACGAGGTCGTCACCCACTCGTACGTCAAGCACGTGGCGATGCCCTCCGGCGGCACACTCGCGCTCATCACGCTCGACAACGGCAAGGACCACAAGCGCCCCTCGACCCTCGGACCGCGGACCATGCGCGAGCTGTCCGACGTGCTCGACACCCTGCGTGACGCAGCCGCGAAGGGCGAGGTCCAGGCCGTCGCGATCACCGGCAAGGAGTACTGCTTCGCGGCCGGCGCCGACCTGTCGCAGGCCGCGGCGCTGCCCTCCCGCGAGGTCGCGCACGAGCTCGGCGTGCTCGGGCACGCAACGCTCCGCATGTTCAGCGAGCTGGGCGTCCCGTCGTTCGCGTTCGTGAACGGCATCGCCCTCGGCGGCGGCCTCGAGGTCGCCCTGCACTGCACGTACCGGGTGTTCTCGTCCGCAGCGCAGGGCATCGGCCTGCCCGAGGTGTTCCTCGGGATCATCCCCGGCTGGGGCGGCGCGACGCTGCTCCCCCGCCTGATCGGGCCCGAGAAGGCACTCCGCGTCATCGTCGAGAACCCGCTCAAGAACAACCGCCTGATGGACGGCCCGGCCGCGGTCGAGATCGGCATCGGCGACGCGCTCATCCCGTCGGTCACCTTCCTGCCGTCCGCGGTCGCGTGGGCCGACGGCGTCGTCTCCGGCCGCACCAAGGTCGTCCGGAAGAACGAGCCCGGCATGCTCGAGAAGGCCGCGTGGGGCACCGTCGTCAAGGTCGCACGGGGCCAGGTCGCATCCAAGATCGGCACGGTGCCGAAGTCGCCGTTCCGCGCGCTCGACCTCGTGGCGGCCGCGAAGAGCGGGAGCCTGGACGAGCGCTTCGCGGGCGAGGACGACGCCCTCGCCGACCTGCTCGCCGGTGACCAGTTCGCCGCGTCGATGTACGCGTTCGACCTCGTCCAGAAGCGGGCGAAGCGTCCCGTCGGAGCCCCGACGGACGTCGAGGCGAAGAAGATAACGAAGGTCGGCGTCCTCGGCGCCGGACTCATGGCGTCGCAGTTCGCGCTCCTGTTCGCGCGCCGCCTCGGCGTTCCCGTGGTGATCACGGACGTCGACCAGGCGCGTGTGGACGCCGGTGTCGAGCGCATCCGGTCCTCGGTCGACGAGCTCCTCGCCAAGAAGCGCGTCTCCCCCGACGACGCGAACCGCATCAAGGCGCTCGTCTCGGGCTCGGTGTCCTACGACGCGTTCGCGGACGCCGACTGGGTGATCGAGGCCGTCTTCGAGGAGATGTCGGTCAAGCAGGACGTGTTCCGGAAGATCGAGCAGGTCATCGCACCCGACGCGATCCTCGCCACGAACACGTCGTCGCTGTCGGTGTCCGAGATGGGCTCGGTGCTGTCCGACCCGTCGCGGCTCGTCGGCTTCCACTTCTTCAACCCCGTCGCCGTGATGCCGCTCCTCGAGGTCGTCCGCACCGAGCAGACCTCGGACGAGACGCTCGCGACGGCCCTGGCGGTCGCGAAGACCCTCAAGAAGACCGCGATCATCACCGCCGACCAGCCCGGCTTCGTCGTGAACCGGGTGCTCGCCCGGGTCCTCGGCGAGGCCATGCGCGGCGTCGAGGAGGGCACGCCCTTCGCGACCGTCGCCGAGGGTGCGGCACCGCTCGGTCTGCCGATGTCGCCGTTCGAGCTGCTCGAGCTCGTCGGGCTGCCGGTCGGCGCGCACGTGCTCGACTCGCACCACGCCGCGTGGCCGGAGCGGTTCTACCCAGGCGACGGGCTGAAGCGCATCGCGGAGCACGGCGCGATCCTGACCCGTGACAAGAAGGGCGCCGTCACCGGGTACGACCCCGCTGCCGTGAAGCTCGTCGCGCCCGCGAAGAAGGACGCCCAGCCGGTCGACGCCGCGACCATGCAGCAGCGGTTCGAGGACGCACTGGCCGACGAGGTGCACCGCATGCTGCAGGACGGGGTGGTCGAGCACGTCGAGGAGATCGACCTCGGCCTGATCCTCGGTGCGGGCTACCCGTTCCAGGCCGGCGGCATCAGCCCGTACCTCGACCGGTCCGGAGCGTCCGAGCGCGTCTTCGGCGGCACGTTCCACGACCCGGCGATCGTCGGGCCCGCCTCGCGCTAGCCGGACCCACCGGTCGATCGAACCACGGAACCGTCATCGAACCAGGCACTCGTCCTGGTTCGATGTCGGTTCCGTGGTTCAACGGCGCGACGAACGAGCGCGGGCCCGCCACCGCACCGCGCGAACCACGCGCTCAGCGCTCCGCGGACTCCCGCGTGCGCGCCGGCTTCGCCTGGGGCAGCTTCGTACCGACGACCTGGTCGATGACGTCCCGCGCGATCGCCTGCGCGGTCAGCCCGACGTCGGCCAGGATCTGCGACCGCGACGCGTGGTCGATGAACGCGTCCGGTAGCCCGAGCTCGTTCACGCCGGTGTCGACCCCGGCCGCCCGCAGGTCCTGTCGCAGCCGTGTCCCGACGCCCCCGACCCGGACGCCGTCCTCGATCGTGATGACCAGCCGGTGCTCGCGGGCCAGGTCGACCAGCGATGCGGGGATCGGCACGACCCACCGCGGGTCGACGACCGTCGCACCGATGCCCTGCGCCTCGAGCAGGGCCGCGGCGTCGAGCGCCACCGGCACCATCGAGCCGACCGCCACGAACAGCACGTCCGGCTCCTGCCCGTCGGTCGGGTCCCGGAGGACGTCGACCCCGTCGGACAGACGACGGAGCGCCGGCAGGTCCGGTCCGACGGAGCCCTTCGACCAGCGCAGCACGGTGGGGGCGTCGTCGACGGCGACGGCCTCGCGGAACTCCTCGCGCAGCGTGACCGCATCGCGCGGTGCGGCGATCCGGATTCCCGGCACGACCTGCAGGAGCGCGAGGTCCCACATGCCGTGGTGCGAGGGACCGTCCGGACCGGTGATGCCCGCGCGATCGAGGACGAACGTCACCCCGGCGCGGTGCAGTGCCACGTCCATGAGCACCTGGTCGAACGCCCGGTTGAGGAACGTCGCGTAGAGCGCGACCACGGGGTGGAGCCCGCCGAACGCGAGCCCGGCGGCGGTGGTCACGGCGTGCTGCTCCGCGATGCCGACGTCGATCACCCGCTCGGGGTGCTGCTCCTGGAACAGGTGGAGTCCGGTGGGGCGCAGCATGGCGGCGGTGATCGCGACGATCCGCTCGTCCGCGGCGCCGACCGACGCCAGTTCGGACGCGAAGACCGACGTCCACGAGGGCCCCGACGACACGTCGAGCGACTCCCCCGTCTCCGGGTCGATGTGCCCGACCGCGTGGAACTGGTCCGCCTGGTCGCGGAGCGCCGGCTCGAAGCCGTACCCCTTCTCGGTGATGGCGTGCACGATCGTCGGCGCTCCGTAGGCCTTGGCCTGCCGGAGCGCCGCCTCCATCGCGCGCTGGTCGTGCCCGTTCACCGGACCGATGTACTTGATGTCGAGGTTCGAGTAGAGCGCCTCGTTGTTCGTGAACCGCGACAGGAAGCCGTGCAGGCCGCCGCGCACCCCGCGGTAGAAGGCCCGACCGGGTGCACCGAAGCGCGACGCGACCGCCTGCGACTTCTCGAACAGCGCACGGTACTCACGGCGCGTGCGCACCGAGCTGAGGAACCGCGCCATCCCGCCGATCGTCGGCGCGTAGGACCGGCCGTTGTCGTTCACGACGATCACCATGCGGCGGTCGTTCGCGTCCGAGATGTTGTTGAGGGCCTCCCACGTCATGCCGCCCGTGAGCGCGCCGTCCCCGACGACGGCGACCACCGTGCGGTCGTCCTGGCCGGTCTGCTGGAAGGCCCGCGAGATGCCGTCCGCCCACGACAGGGACGACGACGCGTGCGACGACTCGACGATGTCGTGCTCGGACTCGCTGCGCTGCGGGTACCCGGCGAGGCCGCCGCGCTCCCGGAGGCGCGAGAAGTCCTGTCGACCCGTGACGAGCTTGTGCACGTACGACTGGTGCCCGGTGTCGAACACGAACGGGTCGTGCGGCGAGTCGAACACGCGGTGCATCGCCAGCGTGAGCTCCACCACCCCGAGGTTCGGCCCCAGGTGCCCGCCGGTCTTCGCGACCTCGGCGACGAGGAAGCGACGGATCTCGGCGGCGAGCTCCGTCATCTGCGCGTCGGACAGACGCTTGAGGTCGCGCGGCGACGAGATGCTGCTGAGCAGGCTCACGAGCGCTCCTTTCGTGGGGCAGGTCACCACACTATCCGCGGGACCGGACGACGGACTGGAGGCCCGTGGCGGTGTCGCCACGGGCCTCCAGTCCGTCAGGTGGTCGCGTCAGCGACCGGTGCGCGCGTCGCGCGCCGTGCTCACACGAGCGAGCGGAGCACGTACTGCAGGATGCCGCCGTTGCGGTAGTAGTCGGCCTCACCGGGGGTGTCGATGCGGACGACCGCGTCGAACTCCACGGGCTCCTTGCCGGCGGGCGAGTGCTCGCTCGGCGTCGCGGTGACGTGCACCGTCTTGGGCGTCCGACCCTCGTTGAGCTCGGTCAGCCCGGAGATCGAGACGACCTCGGTGCCGTCGAGGCCCAGGGACTCGGCGGACTCGCCGGCCGGGAACTGCAGCGGGACGACGCCCATGCCGATCAGGTTCGAGCGGTGGATCCGCTCGAAGCTCTCGGTCATGACCGCCTTGACGCCGAGCAGGTTCGTGCCCTTGGCCGCCCAGTCGCGCGACGAGCCCGAGCCGTACTCCTTGCCACCGAAGATGACGAGCGGGATGCCCTGCTCTTGGTAGTGCTGCGAGGCGTCGTAGATGAACGACTGCTCGCCGTCGGCCGTCGTGAAGTCACGGGTGTACCCGCCTTCGACGCCCGCGCCGTCGTTCGCGTCCGCCAGCAGCTGGTTGCGCAGTCGGATGTTCGCGAACGTGCCGCGGATCATCACCTCGTGGTTGCCGCGACGCGAGCCGTAGGAGTTGAAGTCCTTGCGGTCGACACCGTGCTCGGCGAGGTACTTGCCCGCCGGGCTGTCCGCCTTGATCGACCCAGCAGGCGAGATGTGGTCCGTCGTGACCGAGTCACCGAGCTTCGCGAGCACGCGGGCGCCCGAGATGTCCGAGACCGCGTCGGGCTGCATCGTCATGCCCTCGAAGTACGGGGGCTTCCGGACGTAGGTGGACTCGGTGTCCCACTCGAAGGTGTCGCCCGTCGGGGTCGGCAGGTTCTTCCAGCGGTCGTCGCCCTCGAACACGGAGCCGTACTCGTGGGTGAACATCTCCGTGTCGATCGACGTGTCGATGACCTGCTGGACCTCGCCCGCGTCGGGCCAGATGTCCTTGAGGAACACGTCGTTGCCGTCCTGGTCCTGACCCAGGGCGTCGGTGTCGAAGTCGAAGTGCATCGAGCCGGCCAGCGCGTAGGCGATGACGAGCGGCGGCGACGCGAGGTAGTTCATCTTCACGTCGGGGTTGATGCGACCCTCGAAGTTGCGGTTGCCCGAGAGCACCGCGGTGACGGCGAGGTCGTTGTCCTGCACGGCCTGCGAGATCTCCTCGGGCAGCGGGCCCGAGTTGCCGATGCAGGTGGTGCAGCCGTAGCCGACCGTGTAGAAGCCGAGGTCCTCGAGGTAGCTGGTCAGCCCGGCCTTCTCGTAGTAGTCGGTGACGACCTTCGAGCCCGGCGCGAGGGTGGTCTTCACCCACGGCTTGGCCTTGAGGCCCTTCTTCGCGGCGTTCCGCGCGAGGATGCCGGCGGCCATCATGACCGACGGGTTCGACGTGTTCGTGCAGGACGTGATCGCGGCGATCGCGACGGCGCCGTGGTCGATCGTGAACGCGTCGCCGTCGCCCACGGTGACCGAGGTCGGCTTCGAGACCGTCCCGGGTGCGCTCGAGGCGTGCACCGGGACCTCGGACGGCTGCGCGTCCTGCAGGTCGTCGACGGCGTGCTCGTCACCAGGGGCCGCGGCGACCGGGTCGGACGCCGGGAAGGTGTCGGCGACGGCCTTGTCCGCCTCGGAGTGGTCGATGCTCGCGTAGTTCGCGAGGTCGACCTCGAACTGGTCCTTGGCCTTCGAGAGCTCGATGCGGTCCTGCGGGCGCTTCGGGCCGGAGATCGACGGGACGACCGTCGACAGGTCGAGCTCCATGTACTCGGAGTACACGGGCTCCACCGACGGGTCGTGCCACAGGCCCTGGGCCTTGGCGTACGCCTCGACGAGGGCGATCTGGTCCTCCGACCGGCCCGTCAGGCGCAGGTAGTCGAGCGTGACGGCGTCGACCGGGAAGATCGCGGCGGTCGAGCCGAACTCGGGGCTCATGTTGCCGATGGTGGCGCGGTTCGCGAGCGGGACCTCGGAGACGCCCTCGCCGTAGAACTCGACGAACTTGCCGACCACGCCGTGCTTGCGGAGCTCCTGCGTGATGGTGAGCACCACGTCGGTCGCGGTGACGCCGGCCGGGATCGAGCCGGACAGCTTGAAGCCGACGACCTTGGGGATGAGCATCGAGACGGGCTGGCCGAGCATCGCCGCCTCGGCCTCGATGCCGCCGACGCCCCAGCCGAGCACGCCGAGGCCGTTCACCATCGTGGTGTGCGAGTCGGTGCCGACGAGCGTGTCCGGGTACGCGTAGAGCTCGCCGTCGAACTCGCGCGTGTACGTGACCTTGGCCAGGTACTCGATGTTGACCTGGTGGACGATGCCGGTCCCCGGCGGGACGACCTTGAAGTCCTCGAACGCGGTCTGGCCCCAGCGGAGGAACTGGTAGCGCTCCCCGTTCCGCTCGTACTCCAGGTCGGTGTTGCGCTGCAGCGCGTCCTCGCGGCCGAACAGGTCGGCGACGACGGAGTGGTCGATGACCATCTCGGCCGGCGACAGCGGGTTGATCTTGTTCGGGTCGCCGCCGATCTGAGCCATCGCCTCGCGCATGGTGGCGAGGTCGACGATGCACGGCACACCCGTGAAGTCCTGCATGACCACACGGGCCGGCGAGAACTGGATCTCGGTGTCCGGCTCGGCGTCGGGCCGCCACGAACCGAGGGCGCGGATCTGCTCCTCGGTCACGTTCGCACCGTCCTCGGTGCGGAGCAGGTTCTCGAGCAGCACCTTCAGGCTGTACGGGAGCTTCTCGTGCCCCGGCACCTTGTCGATCCGGTGGATCGCGTAGTCGACACCCCCAACCGACAGTGTGTCCTTCGAGCCGAAGCTGTTGACTGCAGCCACTGTGCCGCCTCCCTACTGATCGGTGTGCCCCCATCTTCGCGGGCCGCGGAACGTCCCACCAGCAAGGCAAACCTAAACCCGGCGGCGCTGCTGCGCCCCCGGCAAACTGTCTCGATGTCGAGACAACTCTACACCGCGGCGGGGTCGTCCCGTCGCGTGAACACCGTGCGGACGAGCAGCCACGTGACCCAGAGCACGGCGGCGTAGAGCGGCACGCCGAGGATCAGCTTGAGGCCCGCGAGCAGTTCGACCTGCGCCGTCAGGTACAGCGGCACCTCGACCGCCAGGCGCACCGCGAACAGCCCGACCCAGATCCACGTGGCGACCGTGAGCACCCGGCGCTTCGCGGGGTCGGCGCGCCAGTCGACGTGCGAGCCGTCCTCGTTCGCGGGCAACAGGAAGCCGACGACGACGCCGATGAGCGGCCAGCGCACGGCCAGCGTGACGAGGAGTCCGACCAGCCAGACGGCGTTGATGACGATGCCGGGGATGAAGTTCGTCTCGGCGCGGCCGGTCAGCAGTGCCAACCCGGCCGACACCGCGACGCCGAGGATGCCCGCGAAGGACATCGTCACCGACTGCCGCTGCACCAGCCGGAGCACCACGAAGACCAGCCCGACGACCACCGGGATCACGACGCTCGGGACGAGCTCCTTCGTGATCGTGTAGACCACCAGGAACGCGAGCCCGGGCAGGATCGACTCGGCGAGGCCGCGGACGCCGCCGACGGCACCGAGCAGGTCGCGGCCGGACGGTGTCTCGCCCGGGGCGACCCGGGCGATCCCGGCGTTCTGCACCGCCGCGCGGAACTGCTCGGAGAAGCTCGGCTGGTCCGGAGCGACACCCGGCCCGTCGCCGGACGACGCCGTACCGGACGGATCGGTGCCGGGCGCCCCCGTCTGCGGTCGGTTGGTCTCGTCGCGGTCCGGCACCGTGCCTCCTGGCCGTGTCTCGAGTCTGGGCGTGCCGGTCAGACGGCCGACTGCGTCGACTTCGGCATGTGCAGCGGGATGAGGTCGCGCGGCGGCATCGGCGTGGTGCCGCGCACCACGACGACGCTGCGGAACAGCTCCTCGATCTCGGCGGCGTCCTCTGGACGCTCGGCGGCCTTGCCGGCGATCACGCCGCGCAGGAACCACCGCGGGCCGTCGACGCCGACGAAGCGGGCCGGGCGCGCGCCGTCGGTGCCGCCCGAGCCGTCCGTGACCACCGGCACGAGGGCGCGGAGCTCGGGGCCGAACGGGCCGTCCACTTCATGCACCGTGCCGCCCTGACGCTCGATCTGCTCGGCGATCTGCGCGCGGATCTCGTGCCAGAGCCCGGTGGACCGCGGCGCGGCGAACGGCTGGACCTGCAGCGTCGACTCGTCGTAGTCGAGCCCGACGGCGACGACACGCTGCGAGCCCTCCTCGACCTCGAGCCGCAGGTGCAGCCCCTCGCGCGGCAGGACCTTCACGCCACCGAGGTCGACGTACGGACGGACCAGGTTCGCCTCGGTCTCGTCGTGCGGCCCGTTGGCGGCACGGTCGTCCGGGGCGGACTTGTCGGTGGGCGCGACCGCGTCCACCTCGTCGAGGTCCGCGTCGGCGTCGGCTGCGAGCTCGACCTCCGGCGTCGTCCCCGCGACCTCTGCGTCCTCGGCGACGGCCTCCGCCACCTCGACCTCGTCACGCTTGCGTCGGCCGAACTTCATGCGCCCGTCCCTTCCTGGATGTCGACGGCGGCGTCGCGCGCGACACCGCTCCGGTCACCGTAGCCCGAGGAGCCGAACCCGCCCTCACCGCGGCGGCTCTCGGGGAGCTCGTCCACCTGTGTGAAGACCACCCGGGGCACCGGCATGACGATCAGCTGGGCGATGCGGTCGCCCGCGTGCACCTCGTAGGGCTCGGCCTGGTCGGTGTTGAGGAGTGCGACCTTGATCTCCCCGCGGTAGCCCGCGTCGACGGTGCCCGGCGCGTTCACGATCGTGATGCCGTGCTTCGCCGCGAGCCCACTCCGGGGCACCACGAACGCCGCGTACCCCTCGGGCAGTGCGATCCGCAGCCCGGTGCCCACGAGGCGTCGCTCGCCGGGACGGAGCACGAACGCCTCGGTCGAGACGAGGTCGGCACCGGCGTCGCCGGGGTGGGCGTACCCGGGAGCGTGCTCCCCGGTCCAGAGGACGTCGACTGGTTCGGTCACGTGACGAGGGTAGTGCAGACCGTGACCGTTCCGTGACCTGCCCCGGTTCGTGGTCGAATGGTCCCGTGACCCTGTACCGCGAACGTCTCTGGGCGCCGCCCGCCCTCTACCTGGCGACGGCGCTCGTCATCCCCGCGAGCCTCCTCGTCTTCCTGCCGATCAGCGTCCTCGCCGGCGTGCTGGTCGCGATCGGCATGTACGTCGGGATCGTCGTGCTGCTCTGGGCGCTCGCCCCGACCGTCGAGGTCACCGAGACCGAGTTCCGTGCGGGCAAGGCGCACCTGCCGCGGACCCTCGTCGGCGAGGTCGCCGGCTTCGAGGGCGCCGAGGCCACCACCCAGCGCGGACCGAAGCTCGACGCCCGCGCGTGGACGCTCTTCCGCGGGTACGTGCGCGGGGTCGTGCGCGTCGAGGTCGCGGACCCGGCGGACCCCACCCCGTACTGGCTGGTCAGCGTGCGGAACCCGTCGGCGGTCGTCGCGGCGTTGCGCTCGTAGGCGGTCACCGCCGACCCGGCCTGGAGGCACGGAGCGCGTCCGCCCGCCGGTCACGTCCGCCTGCGCTCGCGTGGTCGACCATGCGGACTGCCCGGACGTGCGGAACGGCCCGCCTCCCCGAGGGGAGGCGGGCCGTTCCGCGTCGCTCGACGCGGTGTGCTGCTCAGAGCGCGGCGCACTCCGCGCAGACCGGGCCGAGCTTCGACTCGTGGTCGAGCTGCGAGCGGTGCTTCACGAGGAAGCACTCGACACAGGTGAACTCGTCGACCTGCGGCGGCAGCACGACGACGTCGAGGTCGACGTCGCTGAGGTCCTGTCCGGCGAGCTCGAAGCTGCCGGGGTTGTCCGAATCATCGTCGACGACCCCCGACATCTTGTCGGGAACGCGCTCCTTCAGGGCTTCGATCGACTCCGAGTCGGAGGAGTCGTCGGTCTTCCTGGGGGCGTCGTAATCGGTGGCCATGCCCATCCATTTCTCGTATCGAGAGGTCGTCGCCGGTGATCGGCGGCGACAGTTTGCACCACGACCCGGCAGAGCGCAAACCGAACGCGGTGCGGGATCGTCAGGCCGTGCAACCCGGCGCCGGACCCGGACATTCCCGCGTGCCACGGACGGACCCGCCACCCGTCCCGTGCATCCCGCGGCGCGCCCGTGCGCCTCCCCGCGATCGACCCCGGCCGGCTGCATACTCCTCGGGTACGCGCACGACCGTACGAACGCTCGGGAGGCGGAACATGCAAGACGTGAGAGTCATCGGAGTCGAGTCCGGGGCACTCCTGCTCGCGACCGACGGCGGCACCGAGTTCCGGTTGCCGGTCACCTCGTCGCTGCCGGGGCAGGTCCGTCAGGCGAACCCCGAGGCCGGTCCGCAGAAGCGCGTGTCCCCGAAGGACGTGCAGGCCCGGATCCGCGGCGGCGCCGATGCGGCCGACGTCGCGTCGGCGCTCGACGTCGACGTCGAGTACGTCCGCCGCTTCGAGGGTCCCGTGCTCGCCGAGCGCGCCTTCGTCCTCGACGCCGCCCGCCGCGTCCCGGTCACCCCCGTCGACACCGACGCGCCGGACACCTTCGGCGAGGCGATCACCGCCAAGCTCGAGTCCGGCGAAGCGACCGCGGTCCACTGGGCGTCGTGGAAGCACGTCGAGCAGGGCTGGGTCGTCCGCGTCCGCTACACCGCCGCCGAGGTCGAGCACGACGCGCAGTGGCTCTTCGACCCGAAGACCTCGACGCTCACGCCGGACAACGGCGACGCGCACCGTCTGTCGCACACCGAGGACGAGGGCATCGCGCCGCGCCTCCGTGCCGTCGAGAACGACCACCAGGACACCGACGGCACCCGCTTCGACTCCGGCGCGTTCCGCGTCGAGCAGCCCGACGAGGACCTCACGAACCCCGAGGTCCAGGAGCGTCCGCTACGGGCGCCGCTCCCCCGCATCGGTGTCGCGGTGGCCGAGGAGCGCTCCCCCGGGAACGAGACCGCCGACCTGCTCGAGGCCCTGCGTCGCCGCCGGGGCGAGCGCGAGGCCGCGACGTTCGGGGAACAGCGCGACGAGCCGCGCGGCACCTCGATCAGCGTCGTCGACATCCCGCTCGCCGGCTTCGACGCGACGCCCGCGTCCGCACCGGAGCGCGAGGACGCCCGTCCCGCGTCGGCCCCCGAGGCCGAGAGCCGTCCCGAGCGCAAGAAGCGCAGCCGCCGCTCGATGCCGAGCTGGGACGAGATCGTCTTCGGCACCCGCCCGGAGGACCCGGCCTGATCGGACCGTCCTGCGCCGTCAGGCGCGGAACGCACCACCGAGCCGGAGCGGGACGAAGGTCTCCTCGTCCGTCATCGCGCCGTGCTGCCCGATCATGCGCTTCGGCGTCTCCCGCGGGCCGACCTCGCGGTCGTCGTTGAACGCCCACGACCCGCGCGCGACGACGACCACGTCCCCGATGCGCGGGAGCACCCGGTCGTCGGTCGTCCCGAACCACCCGGCCGCGACGGCCTCGGTCCGGCTCGCCACGTACGCCTTCTTGCCGTAGCGGGACCGCCAGGCCTCGACGAGCGCGGGCACGTCGGTCCCCGGTGCGACGGTCAGCTGGCGGCAGCGCGGGTCCCCGGCCACGCCCACGACGTCGCGCAGGAGCTCCGGGTCCATCGGGATGTTCGCCTCCGGTGGCACGTCGAGCACCCCGTGGTCGGCGGTCACGAGCAGCCCGACGTCCGGCGCACCGCGGGACTCGAGCCGGGCGAGCTCCCCGTCGAGCAGCTCGAGCGCGGCCGTCCACCGGTCGGACTCCCACCCGTGCTTGTGGCCGATCGAGTCGAGCTCGGGGACGTAGAGGTACACGAGCGACCGCCCGGTCGCGGTCTCGGCCAGGGCCGCATCGACGCGCTGCGGGATGGTGTCGGCGGCGACGTACCGGGCACCACCGAGGACGTTCGCGGTCATCCCCGAGGTCCGGTACCGCGTCGGACCGACCACCACGGGGTCGACGCCGAGCGCCGGGGCCTCCCTGAACACCGTGCTCGCGAGGAACCAGTCCGCGGGGACGACGTCGTCCCACCCGCTCAGCAGGTTCATCACCTGCCCGGTGTCGGGGTTCCACCCGCTGTAGCCGACGACCCCGTGCACGCCCGGCGGTCGTCCGGTCGTCAGGGTGCTCAGCGCCGCGGCCGTGGTCGTCGGGAACCCGCTCCGCAACCGCTTCTTCGTCCCGGCGAGCCACCGGGCGTGCCCGGCGCGCGCGGCCAGCGCGCCCGCGCCCAGTCCGTCGACCAGCACCACGACCGCGGAACGGGCGGGACGGAGGGCGATCCGTGCCTCCCGTCCGGTGGTGCGCAACCACGTGTCGTCCGCAGCGCCGAGCGCGACGAGGCAACTCGGCAGCACGTCGGCGAGGTTCGCGGTGGCGTCGGGGGCGCTCGGTACGCTTGGGGGCACCCCACGATCCTCCCAGAAAGGTCCCATGGCACGCACGGAAGCAGTCGGCCTGCCCGACGGTGAGCGCATCGAGGACGTCGACGTCTCCGAGGAGATGCAGGGTTCGTTCCTCGAGTACGCGTACTCCGTCATCTACTCGCGGGCCCTGCCGGACGCGCGCGACGGACTGAAGCCGGTCCAGCGCCGCATCCTGTACCAGATGGCCGAGATGGGCCTGCGTCCGGACCGCGGCCACGTCAAGAGCGCCCGTGTGACGGGCGAGGTCATGGGGAAGCTCCACCCGCACGGCGACGGCGCGATCTACGACGCGCTCGTCCGTCTGGCGCAGCCGTTCACGATGCGCGTGCCGCTCGTCGACGGCCACGGCAACTTCGGCTCGCTCGACGACGGCCCGGCCGCGGCGCGGTACACCGAGGCTCGGCTCGCCGAACCCTCGATGGCGATGACCGAGGGCCTGAACGAGGACGTCGTCGACTTCGTCCCGAACTACGACAACCAGATCATGCAGCCGGCCGTGCTCCCCGCGGCCTTCCCGAACCTGCTCGTCAACGGTGCCGCGGGCATCGCGGTCGGCATGGCGACGAACATGGCGCCGCACAACCTGGGCGAGGTCGTCGAGGCGGCCAAGCACCTGCTGCTCCACCCGGACGCCACGCTCGACGAGCTGATGGAGTTCGTGCCGGGGCCCGACCTGCCCTCCGGCGGCACGATCGTCGGGCTCTCCGGCGTGCGGGACGCCTACGCCACCGGCCGCGGATCGTTCCGCACCCGGGCGAAGGTCAGCGTCGAGAACCTCACGCCGCGGAAGGCCGGGCTCGTCGTCACGGAGCTGCCGTACCTGGTCGGCCCCGAGCGCGTGATCGAGAAGATCAAGGACGGCGTCCAGGCGAAGAAACTCGTCGGCATCTCCGACGTCAACGACCTGACCGACCGGAACCACGGGCTGCGGCTCGTCATCGGCATCAAGTCCGGCTTCAACCCGACGGCCGTGCTCGAGCAGCTCTACAAGCACACCCCGCTCGAGGACGGCTTCGGCATCAACAACGTCGCGCTCGTCGACGGGTCGCCGCGCACCCTGGGCCTCCGCGAGCTGCTCGACGTCTACGTGCGGCACCGCATCGCCGTGGTCACGCGGCGCTCGGAGTACCGACTGGCCCGCCGGCGCGAGCGACTGCACCTCGTCGAGGGCCTGCTCATCGCGATCCTCGACATCGACGAGGTCATCGAGGTCATCCGCTCCTCCGACGACTCCGAGGCCGCACGGACGCGGCTGCAGGACGTCTTCGACCTGTCCGAGGTGCAGGCCGAGTACATCCTCGAGCTCCGGCTCCGTCGTCTGACGAAGTTCTCGCGCCTCGAGCTCGAGGGCGAGCGCGACCAGCTGCTCGCCGACATCGCCGCGCTCGAGGAACTCCTCGCGTCCGACGACCGGCTCCGCGCCCAGGTCGCAGTCGAGCTCACCGAGGTGTCCGACCGGTTCGCCACCCCCCGCCGCACGCTCCTCACCGAGGCCGACGCTCCCGTCCGCGGCGGACGCAAGGCCGCGGTGGACCCGGAGTCGCTGCAGATCGCGGACGCGCCGTGCCGGGTGCTGCTCTCGACGACCGGTCGACTCGTCCGGGTGGACATCCCGGAGACCGACCTCGGGATCGTGCGGGTGCCGAAGCGCTCGAAGCACGACGCCGTCCGCTCCACCGTGGTGTCGACGGTCCGCGGACAGGTCGGGGCGCTCACCTCGACCGGCCGCGTGCTGCGGTTCTCGCCCGTCGACGTGCCCGCCGTGCCGCCCGCCTCGGTGCGGCTCGACGCCGGGGTCCGTGTCGCCGAGTACCTCGGCATCGCCCGCACCGAGACCGTCCTCGCCCTCGTCGACCTGTCCCCGGGTGCGTCCGACTCGCTCGCGATCGGCACCGCGCAGGGCATCGTCAAGCGCGTGGCCACCGGAGCGTGGCCGGACAAGGACGAGTTCGTCGCGATCGGGCTCAAGCCGAAGGACGCCGTGGTCGGTGCGGCGCAGGCGCCCGAGTCGGACGACCTCGTGTTCATCACGTCGAACGCGCAGCTGCTGCGCTTCCCGGCCGCCGGGGTCCGCCCCCAGGGGCTGCCGGCCGGCGGTGTCGCCGGGGTGTCCCTCGCCGACGGTGCGACGGTGATCTGGTTCGGCTCCGTCCCGCGCTCCGACGACGCCGTGGTCGCGACCGTGTCCACCGCGTCGGGCGCGCTGCCCGGCACCGACGCCGGTCGCGCGAAGGTGTCCGCGTTCTCGGAGTTCCCGGCGAAGGGCCGTGCCACCCAGGGTGTCCGAGCGCACGCGTTCCTGAAGGGCGAGGACGGGCTGACCGTGGCGTGGGCGGGCATCGCGCCGCCGCACGCCGTGGGGTCGGACGGTGCCGCGCGGACACTGCCGGACTGGCTGTCGAAGCGGGACGGGTCGGGCGCGCCGCTCGAGGCCGTCATCGCGACGATCGGCGGGAGCGCCGCGGCGCTCGACGGGACCGCGGGCGAGGCGTAGGCGGGCGCGGCGCGCGCTGCGCCGCCGGGCTGCGCCGCACTGCCGCACTGCCGCGCTGCCGCGCCGCCGCGCTGCCGCGCCGCCGCGCTGCCGCGCTGAGTTCACGCGCTGAGCGACACCTCACGGCCTTCGCGCCGCGTGAGATGTCGCTCAGCGCGTGAAGTCGCAGAGGCGCGCCAGCGCCCCCGCGCGCGCTCCGCGCGCTCCGCGCCGGCGCGCGCTACGCGTCGATACGGTCGCGGTCCAGGCCCTCACCCGCGAGGATGAACTCCTTGCGCGGGGCCACGTCGTTGCCCATCAGCAGCTCGAAGACCTTCGCGGCGCCCTCGGCATCGGTGACGTTCACGCGACGCAGCGTCCGGTGCGTGCGGTCCATCGTCGTCTCGGCGAGCTGGTCCGCGTCCATCTCCCCCAGGCCCTTGTACCGCTGGATCGGCTCCTGGTACTTCTTGCCCTGCTTCGCGAGCTTCTTCAGCACGGCCTGCAGCTCGGCCTCGGAGTACGTGTAGAGCGTGTCGTTCGGCTTGCCGCGGTTCACCACGACGACCCGGTGCAGCGGCGGCACGGCGGCGAACACCCGGCCCTGCTCGATCATCGGCCGCATGTAGCGGAAGAACAGCGTCAGCAGCAGCGTGCGGATGTGCGCGCCGTCGACGTCGGCGTCCGACATGATGATGACCTTGCCGTAGCGGGCCTGGTCGATCTCGAACGAGCGGCCGGACCCGGCGCCGATGACCTGGATGATCGAGGCGCACTCGGCGTTCGACAACATGTCCGACACGGACGCCTTCTGCACGTTGAGGATCTTGCCCCGGATCGGCAGCAGCGCCTGGTACTCGCTGTTCCGGGCGAGCTTGGCGGTGCCGAGCGCGGAGTCGCCCTCGACGATGAACAGCTCGGTGCCCTCGGCGTCCTGCTTGCGGCAGTCGGCGAGCTTCGTCGGCAGCGAGGAGTTCTCGAGCGCGTTCTTCCGGCGCTGGGTCTCCTTGTGCGCGCGGGCGGAGATGCGGGTCTTCATCTCGGCGACGACCTTCTCGAGCAGGGTCGCCGCCTGCGCCTTCTCGGTCCGCTGCGTCGAGGTGAGGATCTCGGTCAGGCGCTTCGCGACGACCTGGTCGACGATCTTCCGCACCGCCGGGGTGCCGAGGACCTCCTTCGTCTGGCCCTCGAACTGCGGTTCCGGCAGGCGGACGGTCAGCACGGCCGTCAGGCCCGCCAGCACGTCGTCCTTCTCGAGCTTGTCCTGACCGACCTTGAGCTTGCGCGCATTGGCCTCGACCTGGGTGCGCACGGCCTTCACGAGCCCGGACTCGAAGCCGGTCAGGTGCGTCCCGCCCTTCGGCGTCGCGATGATGTTCACGAAGCTGCGCTCGACGGTCTCGTAGCCGCTGCCCCACCGGAGCGCGATGTCTACCTCGCACGCGCGCTCGACCGAGGTGGACACCATGTGGCCCTTGTCGTCGAGCATCGGGACGGTCTCGGTGAAGGTCCCCGTGCCCTGGATGCGCCAGACGTCCGTCACGGCCGTGTCGACCGCGAGGTGCTCGACGAACTCACTGATGCCGCCCTCGTACCGGAAGCGCTCCACCACCGGACCGGCGGCGACGGTCGTGCCCGTCGCCTCGGCCCGCGCGACGGCGGCCTCGATCGACGCGGCGCGCTCGTCGGTGATCGTGATGCCGAGCCCGGGGACGAGGAACGCGGTCTGGCGTGCACGGCTCACCAGGTCGGGCGTGCTGAACTTCGCGTCGGGCGTGAAGATCTGTCGGTCCGCCCAGTACCGGATGCGCGAGCCGGTGACCCCACGCTTGACCTTGCCGACCACGCGGAGCTCGCTGCCCGAGGTGAACGGTGCGAACGGCGCGTCCGGGCCGTCGCCCGCGAAGGTGCCCGGCTCGCCACGGTGGAAGGACATGGCGTACGTCTTGCCGCCGCGGTCGACCTCGACGTCGAGTCGCTCGGACAGGGCGTTGACGACCGAGGCACCGACACCGTGCAGACCACCGGAAGCCGCGTACGACCCCGATCCGAACTTGCCGCCGGCGTGCAGCTTCGTGAACACGACCTCGACCCCGGTCAGACCGGTCTTCGGTTCGACGTCCACGGGGATGCCGCGCGCGGTGTCCCGGACCTCGACCGATCCGTCGGCGTGCAGCACGACGCCGATCTCGTCGCCGTGCCCGGCGAGGGCTTCGTCGACCGAGTTGTCGATGATCTCCCACAGGCAGTGCATGAGGCCGCGGGAGTCCGTCGACCCGATGTACATGCCCGGTCGCTTCCGGACCGCCTCGAGCCCCTCGAGGACGGAGAGATGGCGCGCGGAGTAGTCGGAGCTCACCTCCCGATCGTACCGACGGGCGCCGACACCCTCGGCTCGGGCGGGCGGCGCGCCTCGGACTGGGGACATCCGGTCCGCGGTGAGCGAAACCGCGTGCGCGCGGTGCACGACTCCCAGCCACCGCGTGTTCAAATAGGTGGACCAACCGGCACCACCTGCGATCCGTGAGGAGCACAGCAATGACCCAGACCGTGCACGACCTCTCCATCGACGAGACCACCAGCCACCAGCTCACCGCGGTGGACCGTTGCGACAGCTGCGGAGCGCAGGCCTACATCCGCGCCACCATGGCGAGCGGCGAGCTGTACTTCTGCGCGCACCACGGCGCAGAGTTCAAGGACAAGCTCGCGGCCACCGCGATCGAGTGGCACGACGAGAGCAGCCGGCTCTACGAGTCGAAGTAGCAGCCGACCACACAGCAGACGGGAGGCGCGGTGCCAGCTGGCACCGCGCCTCCCGTCCGTCGTCTGGTCGCCGCTCAGGCGATGCGCTTGAACGCCTTGTCGACGTAGCGGTCGATGGTCGCGCGCGCTTCGCGCGCGTACCGGTCGACCGTCTCGGTCCGCGCCGCGTCCGGCGTGTACTCCCGTCCGACGCGGGCAGTCGCGGCAGCGAGCACGGCGTCGGTCAGCTGAGGGTTGAGGGGCAAGATCGGCCCCTGGGTGTGCGTGCCGAACGACGTCCCGACGATCGCGCCCTCGACCGGCGATCCGGCCTGGTTGCCGCCGCCCGAGACGACGTCCGCGAAGGGCGTCACCCCCGCGGCGAGCTCGATGCGGGTCGCGTGGTCCTCGAACCCCGCGATGCGGGTCGCGGCCCCGCCGAGCAGCGGGTAGCGCGTCTCGAGCACGAAGTAGTTGACGCGCCGCTCCGCGCCGCGGACCGCGCGGGCGTCGAAGACGCCGAAGCCGGCCACCGAAGCGCCCTCGGTCGGGACCACCTCGTTCGTCGCGAGGTCGAAGCCACCGCCGACGGCGACGACCGGGACGCCGGACCCGGCGAGGTCACGGAGCGGGGCGCCGATGCGTGCGACGTCCGCGCCGAGCGACCGCATGGCGCTCAGCGGGCCGTTGCCGACCACGACGACGTCCGCCGCCGTGGGCAGGGCACCGCCCGGGGCGTACTCGACGACCTCGGTGTCCAGGCCGGCGGCCGCGGCTCGACGCACGAGCGCCGCGACGTTGCCTCGGTCACCCGAGACGCCCATCTGGCGCGGGTACACGTGCAGGATGGTCAACCGGTCGGCGGTCATGCCGTCTTCTCCATGTCGCCGTGGCCGAGGGCCTTGCGGGCGATCATCATGATCTCGTAGTTGACGATGAAGTTCTTCGTGCCGCTCGTCGTCGCACCGAGGCCCTGCATGAGCTTGATCGCGGCCTCGACGTCGGGCTCGACCCGGCCGATGCGGACCCCGGCGTGCTCGAGCGCGATCGCGATCTGCCACGCCTTGTCGCCGGACACGACGTCGACGTGGTCGAGGTTCGAGAAGTCGATGTCGTAGATCCAGGAGATGTCCGGCGTGCCCTCGTCGATCGCCATGAGCACCTGTTCCGGGTGCGCGGGCAGGGCGTCGAGGTTGAGCTGCAGGCTCGCGGCGTTCTTGAACATCGTGAACTCGGCGGACTCCCCGGCGATCGGCAGGCGTTCGCCACGGCCGTACGCGGGCTTCATCGTGCCGAACGCCTTCGTCACCGCGTCCGGGCGGAACTGCGCTCCGAGCGCGGCACTGGCCGTCGCGGTCGCTGCGGCCGCGTCGACCGCGTAGTGCAGGCCACGCGCGGGCAGGCGCACCGGGATGTCGGTGCCCTCGAAGCGGATCGTCGCACCGTCGCCGGTGTTCGCGACGACCTCGGACTCGGCCGGGTTCGGCTCGCCGTCGGTCCGGTCGAAGTCATCGGCGTTCTGCAGGCCGTTCGGAGCGGCGGCGACCACCTCGGTGCTCGCGCCGAAGCGCAGCACCCGCTGCCCGGTCCGCGCCGCGTAGGCGTCGAGGAACTGGTCGTCACGGTTGGTGACGACGTTCGCGGACGCCAGCGCCGCCGTGTCGAGCATCATCGTCGCGACGCGCTCGGTCTCGAAGAACCGGTAGAGCTGGTCGACCTGGACGTTGAGCATCGTCACCGTGGACGGCGACAGGATGCCGGCGAGCTCGACCGCGAACGCCTCGTCGACCTCGAGGATGCCGATGTCGGCCTTCAGCCGGCCGGCCAGCGACACCTCGGACAGGAGCGCGGAGGCGATGCCCTGCGGCAGGTTCGCGCCGGACGGGTTCGTGAACACGCGGAGCCCGTGCGCCCGGACGATGTCCGAGATCATGTGCGTCGTCGTGGACTTGCCGTTCGAGCCGAGCACGAAGACGATGCCGTTCGGGAACTGCTTCGTGACGTGCTGCAGGAAGTCCGGCACGAGCTTCAGGACGATGTAGCCCGGGTAGGCGGACCCGCCGCCCCGCGCACGGGCGAGGGCGCGGAGGATCCGCCCGACCAGGATCGGGATGAGGAAGCGCATCGGCCTACTCGAGGTAGTCGCGGAGCGACTGCGAACGGGACGGGTGACGGAGCTTCGCCATCGTCTTGGACTCGATCTGACGGATGCGCTCACGCGTCACGCCGAACGTGTCACCGATCTGGTCGAGGGTCTTCGGCTGACCGTCACCCAGGCCGAAGCGCATGCGGATGACGCCGGCCTCGCGCTCGGAGAGGGAGTCGAGCAGGCTCTCGAGCTGCTTCTGCAGCATCGTGAACCCGACCGCGTCCGCCGGGACGACCGCCTCGGTGTCCTCGATGAGGTCACCGAACTCCGAGTCGCCGTCCTCGCCCAGGGGCGTGTGCAGCGAGATCGGCTCGCGGCCGTACTTCTGGACCTCGACGACCTTCTCCGGGGTCATGTCGAGCTCGCGGGCGAGCTCTTCCGGGGTGGGCTCGCGCCCGAGGTCCTGCAGCATCTGGCGCTGCACGCGGGCCAGCTTGTTGATGACCTCGACCATGTGCACCGGGATGCGGATGGTGCGGGCCTGGTCGGCCATCGCGCGGGTGATCGCCTGACGGATCCACCAAGTGGCGTACGTCGAGAACTTGAAGCCCTTGGTGTAGTCGAACTTCTCGACCGCACGGATCAGGCCCAGGTTGCCCTCCTGGATGAGGTCCAGGAACTGCATGCCGCGGCCGGTGTAACGCTTGGCGAGCGAGACGACCAGGCGGAGGTTCGCGCCGAGCAGGTGGCTCTTCGCGCGCTGGCCGTCACGGGCCACCCAGCGGAGCTCGCGCTCCTCGGGCTTGGACAGGCCGGTGGTGTGCTGCAGCTTGTCCTCGGCGAACAGGCCGGCCTCGATGCGCATCGCGAGCTCGACCTCCTGCTCGGCGTTGAGCAGGGCGACCTTGCCGATCTGCTTGAGGTAGTCCTTCACCGGGTCGGCGGTGGCACCCGTGATGGTGGTCGAGTAGACCGGGGCCTCGTCGTCGTCGGACTGCGAGATGACGAGCGCACCCGCGGCCACGGCAGCGGCGGCGTCCGGCTTCGCGGTCTTGTCCTCTGCGTCGCCCTCCGGCTCGTCCGTCTCGGTGTCGTCGGTGACCTCGTCCGTCGGATCGACGCCCTCGTCCTCGACGTCCTCGTCGTCGTCGGCCTTCTTCTTCGCGCGGCCGGCGGTCTTCTTCGGTGCGGCCTTCTTCGCGGGGGCCTTCTTCGCCGTGGTGGCGCGCTTCTTCGGCGCGGCCGTCCCCTCGGCCTCGGCGTCCGCGGCGTCGTCCGCCGTGACGCCCTCGGGCTCGGTGTCCTTCGTGGGATCGATCGTCGTGCTCCGGGCAGCCATGCGATCACCTCTCTCGTCGTGCCACGTTCGTGGGGTCGTGGCCTCCCTCGCCACCCAGGGCCTGCGCCGCGGTCGTGCGCGTCGTCAGGTCCTACCGTTCCGGGCAGCACGAGGACCCATGTCAAGTCCCCCGACTTCTGCGCAGCGCGGGAGCTGCGCGGAGGCGAGGGGACCTGATGGGTCCGACCTTCATTATTGCACGGCCTTCTTCCGCAGGCGTGCAACCAGTGCAACCCAGAGGGGCCCGACCCGTATTCCGTCCTGGGCGTGCATCTCCCGGCGGGTGCGGCGACGGGCGTGCAGGAGCATGCCGACTCCGATCCCCACCACGACGTACTGCACGGTGAGCGCGATCCGGAAGTTCTCCCACGCGAACACCGTCCGCCCGGTCGCACCCGACACGACGTCGAGGAGCGTGCCGATGAGGAACATCATCACGAAGGCCGCGAGGAAGCCGCCGACGTTGACGACCCCGTTCGCGGAGCCGAGGGAGCCGACGGGGTTGAAGCTGCGCGCGAAGTCGAAGCCGATGAGCGAGCCGGGACCGCCGACCCCCATCGCGACGACGAGCAGGACGAGCAGCCAGGTCGGCGGGTGCCCGGGCCACAGGAGCACGGCCGTCCAGACCAGGGCGAGCGCGGCGACGATGCCGAGCACGAGGTTCGACCGGCGGAGCGGGAACCGGGCGCACAGCACCCCGAGGACCGGTCCGGCGACGAAGCCCACGACGACGATCACCGTCAGGAACGTCGCGGCCTCGGACGGGGTGTAGCCGAGCCCGCGGAGCATCGGGACGCCCCAGAGCAGCGAGAACACCGTGCCGGACGACTGCGTCACGTAGTGCGACCAGAAGCCGAGCTGGGTGCCCGGGCGACGGAGGGCGTGGCCGAAGGTGTGGAACGCGCCGCGCCACGAGTGCGGGAGCGGCAACGGGATGGTGTCGGTGCGCACCGGGACCGGGCCGTTCCGGACGAAGACCACCGCCAGGAGCAGTCCGACCAGGCTCGCCGCTGCGGCCACACCGAACGCCGGGGTCCAGCCGGCGGTGTGGAGGAGGACGGCGAAGGGGAACGCCGACAGGATCTGGCCGACCTGCCCGAGGTTGCCGGTCCACTGCGAGATCTGCGGCAGGATCCGCCCGCTGAACCACATCGGCACGAGGCGGATCACGGAGATGAAGGTCATGGCGTCTCCCGCTCCGACGAGCACCCGGCCCGCGATCGCCGGAACGATCGTCGGCGAGAACGCGACGACGGCCTGCCCCACGACGAGGAGCGCGGCGCCGAGCAGCACGAGCTTGCGGGGGCCGACGCGGTCCAGCGCGATGCCCACGGGGATCTGCAGGCCGGCGTAGACCGCGATCTGCACGACCGCGAGCGTCGACAGGACCGCGGCGGAGACGGCGAAGCGGTCCTGCGCGTCGACGCCCGACACGCCGAGCGACGAGCGCTGCACGACGGCGAGGACGTAGGCGAGCACCGCGACGCCCCACACGAGGAAGGCACGACGGGAGTTCACCGCTCCAGGCTAGCGACGGCGCGGCACTGCCCGACACGCGTCGTGGAGGACGGGAGGCGCGGGGCGGGCTGTGGAGGAGCCTCCCGTCCGTCCCGTCACGACCTGGTCGCGCGCCGCCGCGCCGGCGGTGCGCGCGGCGGAGCGTCGCGGTGTGGCGCGGACGCTACGTCGGTCGAACGCTCCGTCGGTCGACGGTGTCAGTCAGATGCGGCGTCACCCTCGGAGCGGCGGTCCGCCAGGAAGCGCTCGAGCTCGGCCGCGATCGCGTCCGCGGTCGGGACCTCGCCGTCGACGTTCGTCAGCGGCGACGCGACGGGGTTGCCCTCCATGTAGGTGTCGTGCCGCTCCTCGAGCACGGCGACGAGCCGCTGCAGCTCGGCGTTGCCGGCGACCTGCTCGTCGACGCGGGCGAGGAACTCGCGACCGGACTCGCGGAGCGCGTCGGTGGCGAAGATGAGCCCGGTCGCGGCCGAGACGGCCGACAGGCCGGCGACCGCGGCGTCCGGGAACTCGGTGTCGCCCAGGTAGTGCGGCACGAGCAGGACGAGTCCGGTGACCTGCGCGCCGGACTCGGCGAGGCGGTGCTCGACCAGGTGCAGCACGTTCGCCGGCGCCTGGGTCTCGGGCTTCCAGACGCTCATCTGCTCGACGAGGTCCTTGCGGGTGCCCGACACCGTGAGGCTGATCGGGCGCGTGTGCGGGACGGGCATCGGGATGGACTGCAGCCACGTGGTGTCGGCGACCTGCAGGCGGTCGGCCAGTTCGGTCACCGCTCGGACGAAGCGGTTCCACTGGAAGTCGGGCTCGTAGCCCGTGAGGAAGAGGAACGGCTGCCCGAGCTCGTCGCGGACCAGGTGCAGCGCGAGCCGCGGCGGGTCGATCGCCGTGATGTGGTCCTGCTCGAAGGTGATCACCGGTCGTCGGGCGCGCCAGTCGAGGAGCGCGTCCGGGTCGAACTCCGCGACGAGCTCGTGCTCGAGACCGTCGAGGATCGAGGACGCGACCTGCGCGACGGCGCCGCCGGCGTCGACGAACCCGGTCAGTCCGGCGACGAGGTGCAGTCCCGCCGGGACGGTCGGAGCGGCCGCGGCGACGGTGTACAGGTCCTCGGGGTGGTTCACCGTCCCCATGCTAGGCGGGACCCCCGACGGCCCCGTCGTCCACGGCCACGCTGTCGGCGAACAGGCGCTGGATAGGCTGGCGTCATGGTCCGACCGACGCTCTCCACCACCTCCACCGCCCCGTCCGACGTCTCCGCCGACGTCCTCGTCCTCGGGGTCCTGCCCGGCAAGGACGGCGGCTCCCCCACCCTCGCGCCGAGCGCTGCGGGGACGGTCGACGCCCTCGCCGACCTCGACCTGACCACCGTCGGAGCGACCGGCGCCAAGGACCAGCTCGTCCGTCTGCCCGGCACCGGCGTCGCGGCTGCGGGCGTCGCCCTCGTCGGCCTCGGCTCGACCGTCGACGCAGCCGCGATCCGCACAGCAGCCGGCAGCGCCGTCCGACAGCTCCCGAACGTCGACGCGATCGCCCTCGCGCTGCCGACCGACTCCTCAGAGCTCGTCGCCGCGGCGCTCGAGGGTGCGGCACTCGGCGCCTACGCGTTCACCCGGCACAAGGGCGCCGGCACGACCGGCCCGACCCGCGGCGACCAGCGCATCGAGGTCGTCTCCCCCGCCGACGTGCCCGCCGACGCCACCGTCCGCCCGGCGATCGTCGCCGACGCCGCAGCGCTCGTGCGCGACCTCGTGAACACCGCAGCGGGCGACCTCGGTCCCGCCGACCTGGCCGACGTCGCCGTCGCCCAGGCCGAGGGGCTCCCGCTGACCGTCGAGGTCCTCGACGAGCACGCGCTCGAGGAGCAGGGCTTCGGCGGCATCCTGGGCGTCGGCCGCGGCTCGGAGCGTCCGCCGCGGCTCGTCGTCGTGCGCTACGAGCCCGCCGCCGCGACGAAGCACCTCGCGCTCGTCGGCAAGGGCATCACGTTCGACACGGGCGGCCTGTCGCTCAAGCCCGCCGCGTCGATGCTCGGCATGAAGACCGACATGGCCGGCGCCGCGACCGTCCTCGCCGCGACCGTCGCCGCCGCGCGACTCGGACTCGACACGCGCGTCACGGCCTGGCTGTGCCTCGCCGAGAACATGCCGTCGGGCTCCGCGACCCGCCCCGGCGACGTGCTCACGCTGAAGAACGGCAAGACGGTGGAGGTGACGAACACCGACGCCGAGGGCCGGCTCGTCCTCGGCGACGGCATGGCCGCGGCGTCGCTCGAGCAGCCCGACGCGATGGTCGACGTCGCGACCCTGACCGGCGCGCAGGTCGTCGCGCTCGGCGACCGGACCACCGGTCTGATGGGCAGCGACGACCTGGTCGCACGGGTCCGCGCGGTCGCGGACGCAGTCGCCGAGCCGATCTGGCCGATGCCCCTTCCCGAGGAGCTCGACGCCCGGCTCGCGAGCGACGTGGCCGACATGGTCAACGCCACGGTGGGCAACCCGTCGGGCGGCATGCTCCTGGCGGGCAAGTTCCTCGAGCGCTTCGTCGGCGAGGGCGTGCCGTGGGCGCACCTCGACATCGCGGGGCCGTCCGAGCACAAGGGTGGCGGCTACGGCTGGCTCGGCAAGGGCGCGACCGGTGTCATGGTCCGTACGCTCATCGGGCTCGCAGAAGAGCTGCAGTCCAAGTAGTAGGTTGGTCCCGGCGGGGCAGCGCACCGACGCGCCCCCGCCGGAACCAGCGGGACGGGACCGGAACCATGCGGTCCGACCGTCGGACGCCGCCGCCGCGGTGTCCAGTGGGGTCCGACCAGGACCTCGACACGCACGAGGGAGTTGCACCAGGTGACGGAACAGACTTACGACGTCGTGGTCCTCGGTGGCGGCAGTGGTGGTTACGCCGCTGCGCTCCGGGCCGCTGAGCTCGGCATGAGCGTCGCGCTCATCGAGGGAGACAAGCTCGGGGGCACCTGCCTGCACCGCGGCTGCATCCCGACCAAGGCGCTGCTGCACGCCGCCGAGGTCGCGGACGCCACGCGCGAAGCGGACAAGTACGGCGTCGTCGCCGAGTTCGCCGGCGTCGAGGTGCCCAAGGTCATCGAGTACCAGCAGGGCGTCATCAGCTCCAAGTACAAGGGCCTGCAGGGGCTCGTCAAGGCCCGCGGCATCACGGTCGTCGAGGGCTGGGGCCGCCTGACCTCGCAGAACACCGTTCAGGTCGGCGACCAGACCGTCACCGGCAAGAACGTCGTGCTCGCCACGGGGTCGTACTCGAAGTCCCTGCCCGGGCTCGAGATCGGCGGCCGCGTCATCACGTCCGAGACCGCGCTCAAGATGGACTACGTGCCGAACAAGGTCGTCATCCTCGGCGGCGGCGTGATCGGCGTCGAGTTCGCCAGCGTGTGGAAGTCCTTCGGTGCCGAGGTCACGATCGTCGAGGGCCTGCCCCACCTGATCCCGGCTGAGGACGAGTCGATGTCGAAGCAGCTCGAGCGCGCGTTCCGCAAGCGCGGCATCGAGTTCTCGCTCGGGATCCGCTTCCAGGGCGTCGAGCAGCACGAGAACGGCGTCGTCGTGACGCTCGAGGACGGCAAGACCTTCGAGGGTGACGTCCTGCTCGTCGCGGTCGGCCGTGGCCCGCTCACCCAGAACATGGGCTTCGACGAGGTCGGCGTCGCGATGGACCGCGGGTTCGTCACCACGAACGAGCGCCTCGCGACCAACCTGCCGAACGTCTACGCCGTCGGCGACATCGTCCCCGGCCTGCAGCTCGCACACCGCGGCTTCCAGCAGGGCATCTTCGTCGCCGAGGAGATCGCGGGCCTGAACCCGGTCGTCATCTCGGACACGAACATCCCGAAGGTCACCTACTCCGACCCCGAGGTCGCGTCGGTCGGGCTCTCCCAGTCCAAGGCCGAGGAACAGTACGGCGCCGACAAGGTCGACACGTACGAGTACAACCTCGCCGGCAACGGCCGCAGCCACATCATCGGGACGTCCGGCGCCGTCAAGGTCGTCCGGGTCGTCGACGGGCCGGTCGTCGGCGTCAGCATGATCGGTGCCCGCGTCGGCGAGCTCATCGGCGAAGCGCAGCTCGCGGTGAACTGGGAGGCCTACCCGGAGGACATCGCTCCCCTGGTGCACGCCCACCCGACGCAGAACGAGGCGCTCGGCGAGGCGTTCCTCCACCTCGCGGGCAAGCCGCTGCACGCGCTCTGACGGACACGTCGACGTGCGCACCGAGACAATGACAACCACCACCACAGCAATCCGCGAACAGGAGCCCACCCGATGAGCGAATCCGTCAACCTCCCGGCGCTCGGCGAGAGCGTCACCGAGGGCACGGTCACCCGATGGCTGAAGAACGTCGGTGACCGCGTCGAGGTCGACGAGCCGCTGCTCGAGGTCTCGACCGACAAGGTCGACACCGAGATCCCGTCGCCCGTCGCCGGCGTCGTGGAGGAGATCCTGGTCCAGGAGGACGAGACCGTCGAGGTCGGCACCGCCCTGGTGAAGATCGGCGACGGCTCGGGCTCCGGTGACTCCGGTTCCGGCGACGCCGAGGGCTCGCAGGGTTCCGACGAGGCCGCCGCCGAGGCGACCGAGCCGGAGACCGCGCCGAGCACCGAGCAGCCGGAAGAGGCGAAGGCTCCCGAGCCCCAGCGTCCGGACCCGACCGAGAACGGTCAGACCCAGCCGGCTGCTCCGCAGGCGCCGTCCGCTCCCCCGGCCGCCGCGCCGGTGCCGCAGGCCGCCCCGGTCCCGCCGCCCGCCGCCGTCCCGGCAGCGGTGCCCGCTCCGGCAGCCGCTCCCGCTCCCGCCGCCGCCCCGACCGGTGCTGCTGCGTCCGCGTCGGTGCCGCAGCCCACGCAGGACGGCGCGGCCTCGGGTTACGTCACCCCGCTGGTCCGCAAGCTCGCCAACGAGCAGGGCGTCGACCTGTCGACGATCTCCGGCTCCGGGGTCGGCGGACGCATCCGCAAGGAGGACGTCCTCGCCGCCGCCGAGCAGGCGAAGTCGTCGGCCGCACCGGCCGGTGGCGCCGCTGCTGCCCCGAGCGGTCCGTTCGTCGCGGAGACCTCGCCGCTGCGCGGGACCCGCGAGAAGATGACGCGCCTGCGCAAGGTCGTCGCCGAGCGTGCCGTGCAGTCGATGACCTCGACCGCACAGCTCACGAGCGTCGTCGAGGTCGACGTGACGAAGGTCGCGCAGTTCCGCGACGCGCACAAGGCCGAGTTCCTCGAGAAGACCGGCTCGAAGCTCAGCTTCATGCCGTTCTTCGCCCTCGCGGCGTCCGAGGCGCTCAAGGCCCACCCGAAGATCAACTCGACCGTGGACGGCGACGAGATCGTCTACCCGGACACCGAGAACGTCTCGATCGCGGTGGACACCGAGCGTGGCCTGCTGACCCCGGTCATCAAGGACGCTGCGTCGCTGAACCTGGCGCAGTTCTCGCAGTCGATCGCGGACCTGGCCGAGCGCACCCGCAACAACCAGCTCAAGCCCGACGAGCTGGCCGGCGGGACGTTCACGCTGACCAACACCGGTTCGCGCGGCGCCCTGTTCGACACCCCGGTCGTGTTCCTGCCCCAGTCGGCGATCCTCGGCACGGGCATCGTGACGAAGCGTCCGGCGGTCGTGAAGGTCGACGGCCAGGAGGCCATCGCCATCCGCTCGTTCGTCTACCTGGCGCTGTCGTACGACCACCGCATCATCGACGGTGCGGACGCCTCGCGGTACCTCGTCGCGGTGAAGAACCGCCTCGAGGAGGGCAACTTCGCCCCGAACCTCGGCTACTGACGCCGCCTGGTCGGGAGCGCCCGATCAGCGGTCCTGACCAGCAGGCCCGACGGCCCCGGTCCCCTCGTGGGACCGGGGCCGTTCCGGTTCACCTGAGCCGCCACCCGCGCGCGGGCCGCTGCCGAGGGTGCGGTGCGGTCAGCCGAGGGTGACCGCGACGGCGCCGAGGCCGCTCGCGACGGCGACCCCGACGACGACGCGCCGCAGTCCGATCCGCCGACCTCGACCGACCGGGACGCCCTGTTCGAGCACCGTGCGCACCACCCGGAGCACCCGGTCGAGCGGTTCGTCGGCAGGTGCCGGCGGCGGGGCGGCGAACTCGAGGTCGGCAACGGCCGGGGTCCCTCGCGCCCAGCGCACCGGGCGGGGTGCCGCTGCGCCGAGGACCTGCTCGACGACGGACCGGAGCGTGGGACCATCGGCGTCGACGACCCCGTCCAGCAGGGGGTCGACGACGCCACGAGCCGGGTCCTGCGCGTCGACACGGTCCCAGACCGTCCGGGCCGCGAGCACGAGCTGCCGTGGCCCGTCCGGATCCGACCGGCGCCCGTGCAACGGCTCCGCGTCGGACTCGTCCCCGCAGCACCGGGCCGCCCCCGGCGGGCGGTCGACCACGAGCACGGCACCGGCGTCGTCCAGCCCGACGTCGTCCGGACCCAACGCCCCGAGCTCGAGGGCGCCGGCACGGGCGGTCGCGGCGAGCTCGAGCAACGGCACCGAGACGGTGACCGCGACGCCGCTCGTCGGGACGCCGAGCTCCTCGAACGCCCGGTCCAACGGGAGCGCCGCCGGGCGGAGAACCCGGGCCGCGAGGTGTCCGGCGGGACAGCGTCCGACCGCGACGACGGGCGCGAGGTGCGGTCCGGCGCCGACGGCGCGGTCCGCGAGCCAGCGGGCGAAGGCGGTCGGGTCCACGGAACCGCACCAGCGGTCGGTCTCCGCCGTGGTCACCGGACCCGCAGCGGGCGTCGAGGGCTTCGTCATGGTGACGAGCGTGGCGGAGACGGGGCGTGCCTCCAGTCCGATGCTGCCCACCTGTGGACGGAACCGTTCGCCCACAGCCTGACCGTCCGCGGTCTGCGGGTGGTGGCGCAGGCCGTATCCTGGTCGCATGGCACGCAGCAGTTCTCAAGGTACGACGGCGAAGGAGCCGGGTCGTCTCAAGCAGATGTACCAGGTCTTCACCATGACCCGCCGGGCAGACCCGAAGTCGGTGTGGTGGTTCCTCCTCGCCTTCGTCGGCCCCGTCGTGCTGGGCGTCCTGCTCGCCCTCCTGCTCCCCGGCCAGAACTGGCTCGCGGTCACGCTGTGGATCGTCGCGGGCGTCCTGCTGGGTGTGCTGCTCTTCCTGATCGTCCTCGGCCGTCTGGCCGAGCGCGCCGCGTACTCGCAGATCGCCGGGCAGCCCGGCGCGGTCGGCGCGGTGCTCTCGAACTCGCTGCGTCGGCAGTGGCGTTCGAGCGAGATGCCCGTCGCGGTGCACGGCCGGTCGCAGGCCGCGGTCTACCGTGCCGTCGGCACCCCCGGTGTCGTCCTGATCACCGAGGGGCAGCGCGGCAACCTCAAGCGCCAGGTGGACGAGGAGCGCCGGAAGGTCCAGCGCATCGTCCCGAACGTCCCCGTGCACGTGGTCCACGTCGACGACGACGCGGACGGTGTGACACTCCACAAGCTGCCGCGTGCGATGAACAAGTACAAGAAGGCGCTCAACCGCAACGAGGTCCTTGCGGTCGCGAACCGTCTCGACTCTCTGACGCACAGCCCGGCGTCGGCGATCCCCAAGGGCATGGACCCGATGAAGGCCCGCGCGGGTCGTCCGCGCTGATCGACCCCGGCTCCCCCGGTCCTCAGGAGGTGCGAAGGCCCCCGACCGTGCCAGGTCGGGGGCCTTCGTCGTGCCGAGCGCTGGGACGGGCGGGCGGCGCGGGCCCGGCCGGCTCCGTCATGTGCACCGGCCCAGGGCTCGGGTGCGCCGTCGATGGAGCAGCAACCGTCGGGTCGCGCCGGGGAATGCGACGTCTTCTGCTCCATCGTCGCTTCGGAACCGTGCCCGTCCCGGAGCCGCGCCCGTGCCGGAACCGCGCCTGCCGCGTGTCAGCGCCGGACGAGCACCGTCCCCGCGATGCGATCGTGCGCACCCCGGCTGTCCCGGTCGATGATGAGCGCCGGCACCACGATGCACAGCAGCAGCGTCCGGACCACCGGGCGCCACACACCCACGTACCCGCCGCGGATCGGCACGACCCGCAGCCCGACGCACAGGTGCCCGAACGACCCCGAGAACGTGCAGATGAACAGCACCTGCAGGACCGCGAAGATGGCGAGCTGGACCCAGGTGTGCGTGATGTCCCCGGACCCTGCGACGGGCGACCAGACACCGGTCACGAACGCCACGAGGTCCGCGAGCACACCGTCGATGAGCAGCGCGACGATGCGTCGGCCGATGCGACCGACGCTCCGCGGCCCCTCCTCCGGGAGACCGAGGTCCTTCCCGGGCCACCCGTCCGGGTGCGCGCCACCGGGGTTCGCGGCGGCGGCGGAGGGCGGAGTGGTGCTGGGAGCCATGCCTCCAGCGTAGGCGACCCCCGGGACGTAACACGCGCGAAACAATGCAGTCATGTCCGGGAAACCCGGTGTCAATAGCCTCGTCGGAGGGTGCACCCGGTGGCACTCGAAGACATCCCCCATACCCCCAGGAGATCGACACACATGTTCAGCGATTCCTCCGAGGTGCTCGCCTTCATCAAGGACACGGACGTCAAGTTCCTCGACATCCGGTTCACGGACCTGCCCGGTGTCCAGCAGCACTTCAACATCCCGGCGTCGACGGTCGACGAGGACTTCTTCTCCGTCGGCCAGCTCTTCGATGGTTCGTCGATCCGCGGCTTCGCGTCGATCCACGAGTCGGACATGCAGCTCATCCCGGACGTGACGACGGCGTACATCGACCAGTTCCGCGCCGAGCGCACGCTGATCATGATCTTCGACATCTACAACCCGCGGAACGGCGAGATCTACGGCCGTGACCCGCGCCAGGTCGCCAAGAAGGCCGAGAAGTACCTCGCCTCGACCGGCATCGCGGACACCGCGTTCTTCGCCCCCGAGGCCGAGTTCTACATCTTCGACGACGTCCGCTACTCGGTCACCCAGAACAAGTCGTTCTACTCGGTCGACTCCGAGGAGGGCGCCTGGAACACCGGCCGCGAGGAAGAGGGCGGCAACCTCGCCAACAAGACCCCGTACAAGGGCGGCTACTTCCCGGTCTCCCCGGTCGACAAGACCGCTGACCTGCGCGACGACATCACGCTCAAGCTGATCGAGGCGGGCTTCGAGCTCGAGCGCTCGCACCACGAGGTGGGCACCGGCGGCCAGCAGGAGATCAACTACAAGTTCGACACGATGGTCCACGCCGCGGACGACATCCTGAAGTTCAAGTACATCGTCAAGAACACGGCCGACCAGTGGGGCAAGGTCGCCACGTTCATGCCGAAGCCGCTCTTCGGCGACAACGGTTCGGGCATGCACACCCACCAGTCGCTCTGGAACGACGGCAAGCCGCTGTTCTACGACGAGAACGGCTACGGCGGCCTCTCCGACCTCGCGCGCTGGTACATCGGTGGCATCCTCAAGCACGCCCCGGCGCTGCTCGCGTTCACCAACCCCTCGATCAACTCGTACCACCGCCTGGTGAAGGGCTTCGAGGCCCCGGTCAACCTGGTCTACTCGGCCGGTAACCGCTCCGCTGCGATCCGCATCCCGATCACGGGCACGAACCCGAAGGCCAAGCGCATCGAGTTCCGCGCGCCGGACGCCTCGGGCAACCCGTACCTCGCCTTCGCCGCGCAGCTGATGGCGGGCCTCGACGGCATCCAGAACCGCATCGAGCCGCACGAGCCGGTCGACAAGGACCTCTACGAGCTCCCCCCGGAGGAGGCCAAGGGCATCCCGCAGGTGCCGGGCTCCCTCGACGAGGCGCTCGAGGCGCTCGAGGCGGACCACGAGTTCCTCACGAAGGGCAACGTCTTCACCGAGGACCTCATCCAGACGTGGATCGACTACAAGCGTGAGAACGAGATCCTCCCGCTCGCGCAGCGTCCGCACCCGTTCGAGTACGAGCTGTACTTCGGGGTCTGATCTCCGGATCCCGTCCAGACACTCGCGCTGTGCGCACGGGGGTCTGATCTCCGGATCCCGTCCAGACACTCGCGCTGTGCGCACGGGGGTCTGATCTCCGGATCCCGTCCAGACACTCGCGCTGTGCGCACGGGGGTCTGATCCCACCGCGCACGAAGGGCCCCGCACCGAGACTCGGTGCGGGGCCCTTCTGCGTGCCGGCAGGTACCGTCCGGCAGGTGGTGCGGTGGCGACCGGCCTGGAGGCGCGGGGCGGCCTGGCGGACGCACCCCGCGCCTCCAGGCCGGTCGCCTGTGCGTTCCTGCCCATCGCACCCGACGTGCGATGCCGGATCGCGCATTGCAGGTCGGGAGGAACGACCCACCTTGCGCGGATCGGCCTCCCACGCGCGGAACGGCACCCGACGCGCGGGACAGCAATGCGCGCGCCCCACCGCGCGCACCCCGCGCGCACGAAGACGGGGCCCGCGCCGCCCCGGCACGGGCCCCGTCTCGGGGCGGTGGACGCCTAGCGCGCCGTCGCCAGCACGTCGGCGGCGCCCGCCGCAGGGCTCACGGGTGCACCCGTGACCGGTGTGGGTCGTCCCAGGGAACGGACGGACCACCCCGCCTGGACCCAGTCGGCGACCGGGAGGCAGTTGCGGGCGTCGATGACCGCGCGGCGGCCGACGAGCGCGCCGAGGGCGACCGGGTCGGCGCCGGTGATGTCGTCCCACTCCGTCAGGACGAGGACGACGTCGGCACCCTCGACCGCGGCCTCCTTCGACCCGGCGTAGGTCAGGGTCGGGAAGGAGCGGCGGGCGGTCTCGTTCGCCTCCGGGTCCCAGAGCGTGACCTGGGCGCCCCGCAGGTGCAGGGCGGCCGCCACGTTGAGCGCCGGCGAGTCGCGGACGTCGTCGGTGAGGGGCTTGAACGCCGCGCCGATGACCGCCACGCGACGGTTCAGCACTGAGCCACCGAGCGAGTCGATGGTCATGTCGATGACCCGCTCGCGCTGGCCCATGTTGATCTCGTCGACCTGCTGCATGAGGCCGACGACCCGGCCGGCACCGAGCTCGTTCGCGCGGTGCATGAGCGCGCGGATGTCCTTCGGCAGGCAGCCGCCGCCGAAGCCGAGTCCGGCGTTCAGGAACTTCCGGCCGATGCGGGCGTCGTGGCCGAGGGCGTCCGCGAGGGTCGTCACGTCGGCGCCGGTGATGGCGCACATCTCGGAGATCGCGTTGATGAACGAGATCTTCGTCGCGAGGAACGCGTTGGCGCTGACCTTGACGAGCTCGGCGGTCGCGAGGTCGGTCGTGATGACCGGGGTGCCCTCGGCGATCGGTGCGGCGTAGACCTCGCGGATCACGGCGTCGGCCGCGGCGGAGGCACCACCCCAGACCAGGCGGTCCGGGTGCAGGGTGTCGTCGACGGCCTTGCCCTCGCGGAGGAACTCGGGGTTCCAGATGAGCTCGGCGTCGATCCCGCTGGGCGTGAACTCGCGGACGATGCCGCGCAGACGTTCGGCGGTGCCGACCGGGACGGTCGACTTGCCGACGATGAGCCCCGGGTGGGTGAGGTGCTCGGCGACGCCGCGGGTGGCGCTCTCGACGTAGGACAGGTTGGCGGCGTGCGAGCCCGCCTTCTGCGGGGTGCCGACGCAGACGAAGTGGACGTCGGCGGCGGCCACGGCCTCGGCGATCGAGGCGGTGAAGCGGAGCTTGCCGGTGGCGACGTGCTTCGTGATGAGCTCGGGCAGGCCGGGCTCGTAGAACGGGACCTCGCCGGCGGACAGGGCCGCGAGCTTCGCGGGGTCGACGTCCACGCCGATGGTCTCGAAGCCCATCTCGGCCATGGCGGCCGCGTGGGTGGCGCCGAGGTACCCGGTGCCGATGACGCTGATCACCGGTGCGGGACGGGTGTCGGCGGACGGGGTGCTCGCCTTCTTCGGAGCGGTCACTTGGAGACCTCCTGCAGGTCGTAGTCGATGTCGTTGCGTGCGATGCCCTTGACGAACGTCGCGAGGCTGTCGGCGCGGGAGTCGAGGCGCCAGTCGTTGGTGGTCCTGGTGCCGTCGACGATGGTCGTGGCGACCTGGCTGAAGTACGCGAAGCCGATGATGTCCCGGTTCGCGGGGTCCGCCAGTGCGTCGAACAGCGAGGTGATCCACTGGGACTTCTGGCTGTCGGTCACGGTGCCACCGGTCTCGGTCGCGCCGATCTCGTTGAGGACGATGCCCTTGCCGGGGGCGATCTTCCGGATCTGCGCGAGCGTGGCACCGAAGGTCGTCTGGAACGTCGGCTGTTCGGTGGCGGTGCGGTAGTAGCCGGACATCCCGACCCAGTCGACGTACTGCGCGCCCGGGTAGTACTGCCGCATGTAGTCGAGCGTCTGGTACTTCGGGTTGCCGAGCTTGTCGATGCGCGAGGGCGACCAGTTCCAGATGACGTAGTCGTTCGCCCCGTTCGCCTGGAAGACGTTCCAGACGTGCTGCCACATCGCGACGTAGGAGCCGGCGGCGTTCTGCTGCTTCGTCCCCTCGGACCAGTTGTACCAGGAGCCGTTCATCTCGTGGTCGAGCCGGATGACGAGCGGCATCCCGTTCGCCTTGAGGTCCTGCGCGTACTTCGTCAGGTAGGCGTCGAACTTGCCGGAGACGATGTCCTGGTTCGTGTAGCCCGGCACGAAGGCCTGGTCGTTGCCGGTCTTCGCGGGGACGGTCTCCCACGTCATCATGGGCAGGCGGCCGTTCGCCCACGAGCGCTGGACCGCGGTCTGGTTGAAGTCCTGGTCGAAGCCCTGGAAGAACCCGACCATGTTCGTGGCCTTGCCGACCTCCTGCGAGACGCGGTCGTACTCGGACCAGTTGAACGGCGCCTGCGTCGTGTACAGCCCGTACCACCGGGACTGCTGCGCGAGCACCTGCGCCTTGGACGGGGTGCTGATCGGCTCGGTCGTCACCGGGTCCTTCGAGGGACCGGTGTTCGTTGCGGCGGCGTTCCCGCCGTGCGCGCCGTCAGAGCCGGAGCCGGAGCCGGAGCCGGAGCCACCGGCCCCGGAGCCACCGGCCCCGGAGCCGGACCCGCCCTTCTCGGCCGCAGCGGCAGCTGCAGCCGACCCGGCAGCGGCGCTCTTCGCAGCACCGAGGTCGGACTGCAGCGAGGCGATCTGCTGCTTGAGCTTCGCGATCTCCTCGGCGCGGGAGCCGGCCTGGGCGCTGGACGAGTCGAGCTTGCCCTGGAGCGCCCAGACCTGCTTCTGCGCCGCCGTCAGCTTCGTCTGCAGCTCGGTCGCGGAGACCTTCTTCGCGGCGGGCGGCGTGACACCGAGCGCCTCGCTGACGGCGGTGGAGACCGGACCGGAGGGCGACACCCACACGGTCCAGGTGATGAGACCGAGGACGAGGACGATCGCGGTCGTCCCGATCGCGGTGCGACGGGCGTGCTTGCTGGACTGGGCCCACCACGTGCTGGTGGATCGGATGAGGTCAGACAATGAGGAACGCCTCCAGGGCGAAGATCGCGAACCCGATGCAGTACGGGATCGCCGCGTAGGGGTTGTAGCGACGGGTCTTCGTCGGGGTGGGTCGGGCGGCGGACGACGCGGTACCGGCCGGAGCAGCGGCGGTGGCCGCGCGCCGGGTGGTCAGGACGGTCGCGGTCGACCCGGTGGCGGTGCCCGAGAGTGTTCCGGACGCCGTGGCACCTGATGCCGTCTCCGTGCCGAAGATCTCGTCGAAGGCCCGGTCGGCCGCGGCCTGGTCGGGGTCGACGGCCGCCGGCAGGGCCGCGTCCACGGGGCTCACCGGAGCAGAGCCGAGTGCGCCCTGGGGCTGCGCCGGGTCCTCCTCCATCGGCCCGCCGGCGTAGGCACCGGCCCGGGTCCCCCAGCCGGACGCGTGCGCCAGGCGGAAGAAGCCGATGAGCCGGATCGGCATGAGGAAGAACGTCGACACGATGATGAACATCGGCAGGCGGAAGAAGTCGCTCGGCTTCTCGGCGAGGTGGCGCATCTGCCGGATCGCCATGCTCAACACGCTCGACACGACCATCAGGCCGGCGACGTAGAGGAAGCCCGTCGAGAAGCCGTACTGCTGCAGGATGCCCTGGTACAGGTTCTCGCCCTGCCCGGTCAGCCCGCGGTAGATCCAGCCGGCGATGACGCCGAACAGCATGAACGGCAGGATGATGTCGGTCAGGAAGAAGACCGCAAGGATCGGCGCGTGGCCGAGCATCCACGGCAGCATCCGCAGCGTGTTGTACTGCGAGCCGCGGGCCCAGCGGAGCTGCTGCTTGAAGAGCTTCTTCACCTGCAGCGGGGCGTCCGTGTACACGAGCGACGTGTACTGGTAGACGGTCCGGAAGCCCTCCTTGAGCGTCAGGTTCGTCAGCGTCCGGTCGTCGGACACCTCGAGGAACACGCCCATGAACTTCTCGTGCATGAACCGGTCCATGACCCGGACGAGGATGCTCCGGCGGAACGCGATGGTCCGTCCGGGCAGGCAGCCGATCTGGCCGAGGACGCTCTGCGCGGGCATCGAGTACAGCGCGCGGGAGTTCTCGAGCCAGTCCGCCCAGCGGGTGATCCACGAGCGCGTCGGTTCGAGGATGCGCTGGCGGGTGGTCACGCCACCGACCGAGTCGTCGGCGAAGGGCTTGAGGAGCTCCTCGAGCGTGCCGTCGGTCCAGACGGTGTCGGAGTCGACGAGCACGGTGATGTCGCCGGTGGACATCTCGGTGCCGACCTTGACCGCGTTGCGCTTGCCCGGGATGGGCGTGTGGGTCCAGCGGACGAGTGGGGCGAACTCGTCGCAGACCGCCTCGAGCGCGGCGTTCCGGGCGCCGTTGATCACGACGATGATCTCGCCGGGGCGCTGCTCGACCATACGGCCGATCACGTCACGGAACAGGTCGATCGGCTCGTCCACCACGGGGACGACCACGCTGGTCGTGCCGGTGAAGGTGCCGGTGTAGGGGCGGTAGCGGGCGGACAGGACGACCTTGAGCAACCAGAGCAACCAGATCACCGCGGAGTACACGGCGAACAGGTAGAACTCGGGATGCCCTTCGACCATCTGCCGGATCTGCAGAATGAAGGTGAACATCGATCCCTGCTTCAACGTTCGAGGTGGGGATTCCGCTCCATCGAGGAACCTTGGGCCGGTTCGGGTGACCTCATTGAGACAGAACCTGGACGTCCTCGCAACGCGTCCCCCGTCCGGGGGCATTTCCGGCAGGTTACGGGGTACATGAATGTCCTCCTCTTGAGGCCGCACCCGTGTCCGCACTGCTGCTGACAGCAACAGGGTGGACCGGTCCACGCGGGCGGCACGTCACGACGTGGTCGCCAGACGACCGGGAGGCACGGTGCACCTCAACGAAGAACCCCCGGTCAGCAGGTGGTCACCCCTGTTCGGGGGTATCCGCGGGAACGTTCCCCGACACGGTCCGGACGACCCTGGTCACGGTGCGGTCACGATCCCCGCTGCGGGAGCTGACGGGGTACACCGCGGGCAACGACGGGGGACGCCGCGCGACATCGCGAATTCACTTTCGACGACACGTCACCTTGCGCCGAAACGTGTCGTCCCGGGCGTGTCGCGGTCGGTGCGACGCCGTGTCAGGCGCCGTAGAACTCGCGCTCGAAGACCTGGCGGGCCCGCCGGGTGATCCCGAGGTAGTCGTCCTCGAGCTGCGACGCCGAACCCGGCGGGTACTCCATGAGCCGCGCGACTCCCTCGAGCTGCACCCGGTCGACGGGCAGCACGTCGGTCGTCTTCCCCGACCAGAGCACCAGCGCGCTGCGGGTCCGCGACGCGAAGCGCCAGGCGGCCCCGAGGCGCTCGGCGTCCTCCGGCCCGATGAACCCGGCGTCCGTCGCGGCGGCCAGGGCCTCGAGCGTCGAGGTCGTCCGGAGCCCCGGGACGTCGGTCGCGTGCTGCAGCTGGAGGAGCTGCACGAACCACTCGACGTCACTGAGCGACCCGCGTCCGAGCTTGAGGTGACGGGCCGGGTCCGCGCCCCGGGGCAGCCGCTCCGACTCCACGCGGGCCTTGATGCGGCGGACCTCGCGGACCTCGCGCTCGTCGATGTGCTGCGGGTAGCGAGTGCGGTCCGCGAGGTGCTCGAAGTCGCGGAGGAGCGCCGTGTCCCCCACGGATCCCCGGGCGCGGAGGAGCGCCTGGGCCTCCCACGTGAGCGACCAGCGGGCGTAGTAGGCGCCGTACGAGTCGAGCGTCCGGACGACCGGCCCGTTCTTGCCCTCCGGGCGCAGGTCGATGTCCAGGTCGAACGGGTGGATCGCGTCGTCGGTGAGTCGTGCGACCTCGCGCACGATCGCCTGCGCCGCGCGCGATGCCTGCTCGCTCGGCAGCGACTCGGGTGCCCGGTGGACGTAGAGCACGTCGGCGTCCGAGCCGAAGCCGAGCTCCCGGCCGCCGAAGCGACCCATCGCGATGATCCCGAACTCGAGCCCGTCGGGGGCGTCCCGGCGCGCCAGGGTCAGGGCGCCGGCGAGCGTGGCCTCGGTGACGTCGGTCAGCGCGGGTCCGAGGGCGTCGACGTCGAGGTGCCCGAGCACGGCGGCCATGCCGAGGCGAAGGGTCTCACGGCGGCGGGCGGAGCGGACGAGCGCCGCGGCACCGTCCACGTCGTCCCCGTGCCGGGCGGTCGTCGCGGTGACCTCGGCGAGCAGCGACTCGAGCGGCCGCGGGCGCAGGAGCGCCTCGGGTTCGTCGAGCCAGGCCACGGCCTCCGGGAAGCGTTCGAGCAGCCCGGCCAGGAACGCCGACTCGGACAGCACGGTCGTCAGGGAGTGTGCGGCGCCGGACGAGTCCCGGAGCATCCGGAGGAACCAGCTCGACTCCCCCAGGGTGTCGCTGAGCCGGCGGAAGGCCAGCAGCGCCCGGTCCGGTGCCGGACCCTCGGCCATCCAACGGAGGAGCACCGGGAGCAGGTTGCGCTGGATCGTGGCGCGCCGGCTCGTGCCCTGGGTGAGCGCGCGGATGTGCCCGAGCGCGCCGGCGGGGTCCGCGAACCCGATCGCCCCGAGCCGGTCGGCCGCCTGGTCGCTCGTCAGCACGATCTCGCCGTCGGTCGCGGCCACGGCGGACAGCAGCGGTCGGTAGAACAACCGCTCGTGCAGCCCGCGCACCTCGAGCTTGACGCCGCGCCAGCGCTGCTCGAGCGTGGCGGCCGAGGTCGCGAGGCCCGTCGACCGGGCGAGGACACGCAACTCCTCCTCGTCGCTCGGCATGAGGTGCGTGCGCTGGAGCCGCCGGAGCTGGATGCGGTGCTCGAGGAGCCGCAGCAGGGCGTAGTCGGGACCGAAGCGCGCGGCCTCGGGACGACCGACGTACCCGGCGGCCGTCAGGGCGTCCATCGCCTCGAGCGTCGAGCGCACCCGCACGCTCTCGTCGTCCCGCCCGTGCACGAGCTGCAGCAGCTGCACGGTGAACTCGACGTCGCGCAGGCCGCCGGGCCCGAGCTTCAGCTGCCGGTCGACCTCGGCGTCCGGGATGTGCTCGGTGACCCGCTCACGCATCCGCTGCACGGACTCGACGAACCCCGGTCGGCCGGCCGAACTCCAGACGAACGGGGCGACGGCGGCGGCGTACCGCGCACCGAGGTCCCGGCTGCCCGCGATCGGCCGGGCCTTGAGGAGCGCCTGGAACTCCCACCCCTTCGCCCAGCGCTCGTAGTACGCCACGTGCGAGTCGAGCGTCCGGACGAGCGCGCCGTCCTTGCCCTCCGGGCGCAGGTTGGCGTCGACCTCCCACAGGGCCGGCTCGGCCGCGAGGTCGGTGATCGCGTGCGTCGCCGCGATCGCCAGCCGGGTCGCGATGAGCACCGCGCGGTCGGTCCCCACGCCGGTGTCCGCGTCGTCGTCGCGAGTGGGTTCGGTGACGAAGATGACGTCGACGTCGCTGACGTAGTTGAGCTCGCGCGCGCCGGCCTTGCCCATCGCGATGACGGCGAGCGGGGTCGCGGCGACGTCGGCCGCGGGGAACGGGACCTCGCGCCGGGCGACGTCCACCGCGGTCTGCAGTGCGGCACCGGCAAGGTCCGCGAGTCCCGCCGCGACCGCCGGGAACGCCTCGGTCGGTGCGGGGTGCAGCACGTCGAAGAGCGCGATCTGGGCCAGGTGTCGGCGGTACCGGACGCGCAGCCGGAGTCGGGCGTCCTCGCCGGTCGTGCCGTCGACGGCCTCGGCGAGGGACGCCTCGTACGCCTCCTGCGTCCACGGCACCGTCACCGGGTCGAGCAGCAGCGCGGTCTCGGCCGGACGACGGAGCAGGAACTCCCCCAGGCCGACCGAGGCACCGAGGAGCCGGACCAGGCGCTCGGTCGCGGCCTCGTCGGCCAGGACCGGCCGGACCTGGTCCGGGGCACGCTCGAGCAGCCGCTCGAGCGCGCGCAGCGCGCCGTCCGGGTCGGCCGTCGACTCCCACAGGGCCGGGGCGTCGCTGACCGGCACCCGCACGTCGGGGCCGAATCGTGCCTCCAGGCCGGCGATCCGTTCCAGGCTCTCCGACAGCTCCGCGAAGCCCAACCGGGCCATCTCGGAACGGGACGTCCTCGTCCGACCGGTCATGTGGCGCTCCGAGTCGGGCTGCTAGAGCGCGCCGAGGTTGGTGTCGAGCTCGAAGGGCGTGACCTGGTCGCGGTACGCCTTCCACTCCTGGCGCTTGTTGAGCAGGACGTAGTTGAAGACCTGCTCGCCGAGCGTCTCCGCCACGAGCTCGGAGTCCTCCATGAGGCCGAGGGCGTGGTCGAGGCTCGCCGGGAGCTGCTTGTAGCCCAGGGCGCGGCGCTCGGCGTCGGACAGGCTCCAGACGTTGTCCTCGGCCTCCGGCGGGAGCTCGTATCCCTCGTCGATGCCCTTGAGCCCGGCCGCGAGGAGCAGCGAGTACGCCAGGTACGGGTTCGCGGCGGAGTCGATGCCGCGGTACTCGACCCGGGCGGACTGGCCCTTGTTCGGCTTGTACAGCGGCACGCGGAGGAGCGCCGACCGGTTGTTGTGGCCCCAGGTGACGAAGGACGGGGCCTCGTCGCCGCCCCAGAGACGCTTGTACGAGTTCACGAACTGGTTCGTGACCGCGGTGATCTCCGGCGCGTGACGCAGGACGCCCGCGATGAAGTGCTTCGCGGTCTGCGAGAGCTGGTACTCGCCGCCCGCCTCGTAGAACGCGTTCTGGTCGCCCTCGAAGAGCGACACGTGCGTGTGCATGCCCGAGCCGGGCTGCCCCGAGATCGGCTTCGGCATGAACGTCGCGTAGACGCCCTGCTCGATCGCCACCTCCTTCACGACGGTGCGGAACGTCATGATGTTGTCCGCCATCGTCAGGGCGTCGGCGTACCGGAGGTCGATCTCGTTCTGTCCGGGGCCGGCCTCGTGGTGGCTGAACTCGACCGAGATGCCGAGGTCCTCGAGCATCCGGACGGACCGGCGACGGAAGTCGTGCGCGCTGCCGCCGGGGACGTTGTCGAAGTAGCCGGCGCGGTCGACGGGCTGCGGGCCGCCGTCCTTCCAGTCGCGGCTCTTGAGCAGGTAGAACTCGATCTCGGGGTGCGTGTAGAACGTGAAGCCGCGGTCGCTCGCCTTCGCCAGCGTGCGCTTGAGCACGTTGCGGGGGTCGGCGACGGCGGGCTGCCCGTCGGGCGTCGTGATGTCGCAGAACATCCGCGCGGTCGGGTCGATCTCCCCGCGCCACGGCAGGATCTGGAACGTCGAGGGGTCCGGGTGCGCGAGCACGTCGGCCTCGTACGAGCGGGTGAGGCCCTCGATCGCGGAGCCGTCGAACCCGATGCCCTCGGCGAAGGCGCCCTCGACCTCGGCCGGGGCGATCGCCACCGACTTCAGCGTCCCGATGACGTCCGTGAACCAGAGTCGGATGAACTTGATGCCGCGCTCCTCGATGGTGCGGAGCACGAAGTCCGTCTGCTTGTCCATTGACGCCCTTTCCGTGGAGCAGTTGGGATGCTCAGCCTATTGGTCTTCGTCGTCCCAACGCTCGTTGTTCGCCTTGATGCGGTCGAGGGCGTGTTGCGCCTCCTCGCGCGTCTCGAACGGGCCGATGCGGTCGCGCTGCGGGGACTGCGGGCCCTGCTCGACGGCGTGCGTCTTCTCGTTGAACCACCACTGGGACTCGATGCGTTCGTCGCTCATGGCGCCACCGTACCCACGCGCGGCCCGGGTGGGCCGGGCTCGGCGGCGCGCGGCTGCGCGGCCGCGCGGCGCGGCTGCGCACGGCCTGGGAGGTTTCGGGCTGAGCGACACCTCACGCCGTCTGCGCGACGTGAGGTGTCGCTGCGCCCGTGAGGTCGGTGCCGCTCCTGCAGATCGGAGCGGCACCGCCGCGCCCCGCACCCACGGCGACCGCCTGGAGGCCCGGTGCCGGTCCGGCGGGCCGGCACCGGGCCTCCAGGCGGTCGCTTCTCGACCACGCCGGTCGGGTGGGCCCCGCGCGCTCGGGTGCGCGCCCCGAGACGCGCGCTGGCGGACGGGACTCGCCTCCTGGAGCGCGAGTCCCGTCCCCCAGCGCGAGTCTCACCCGGTCGCGCGGCAGGCGCGACGGGCGCGACGGGGGCGACGGGGGCGCGCCACGCGCGGATAGAGTGGTCGGCATGCCCCGGGACGCACACGGACACCTGACCCCCGGCCGGATCTCCCCGCAGCGGGCGGTGCCCCGGGAGATCGAGCGCCCCGAGTACGTCGGACGGGCCGAGCCGCACGAGCACGGCCTCGGCGACACGTACACCCCGGACGAGGTCGAGCGCATCCGGGTCGCCGGGCGGATCGCCTCGCAGGCGATCGACGCCGTCGGTGCAGCGATCCGCCCCGGCATCACCACCGACGAACTCGACCGGATCGGCCACGAGTACGTCGTGTCGAACGGTGCGTACCCGTCGACGCTCGGGTACCGCGGGTACCCGAAGTCGCTCTGCTCGAGCCTCAACGAGGTCATCTGCCACGGCATCCCGGACGACACCGTGCTGCAGGAGGGCGACCTCGTCAACATCGACGTCACCGCCTACAAGGACGGCATGCACGGCGACACGAACCGCACGTTCATCGTCGGCGAGGGCTCGCAGGAGGTCCGTGACCTCGTCGACCGCACGCGGACCGCGCTCGAACGCGGCATCAAGGCCGTCGCCCCCGGCCGCCGGGTGAACGTGATCGGGCGGGCCATCGAGGCCTACGCGAAGCGCTTCGGCTACGGGGTCGTCCGCGACTACACGGGCCACGGGGTCGGACGCGCGTTCCACTCCGGCCTGATCATCCCGCACTACGACGCGCCCCACTACGACACGGTCATCGAGCCGGGCATGGTCTTCACGATCGAACCGATGCTCACGCTCGGCGGGATCGACGCGGACATCTGGTCGGACGACTGGACCGTGTCGACGCGCGACAAGTCCTGGACCGCCCAGTTCGAACACACCCTCGTCGTCACCGAGCGCGGCGCGGAACTCCTCACCGTCTCCTGAAAGGCACCATCCCCATGACCTCTCTCGCAGTCGGCGTCGACATCGGCGGTACGGGCATCAAGGGCGCGATCGTCGACGTGACGACCGGTGAACTCCAGACCGACCGGATCAAGAAGGCGACCCCCGAGGGCGGCAAGCCCCACGACATCGTCGCCGTGGCCAAGTCGATCCTCGACGAGCTCGCCCCGGGTGCGGACGTGCCCGTGGGGGTCTGCTTCCCGGCGATCGTCCGCGACGGCAAGACCATGTCGGCCGCCAACGTGTCGAAGAAGTGGATCGGGTTCGAGGCCGAGGCCCTCTTCGAGAAGGAGCTCGGCCGCTCCATCCACTTCGTCAACGACGCCGACGCCGCCGGGTTCGCCGAGCAGCAGTTCGGTGCCGCGAAGGGCAAGGCGGGCCTGGTGGTCGTCACGACCCTCGGCACCGGGATCGGCACGGCACTCATCAACGACGGCGTGCTCATCGTCAACTCCGAGCTCGGGCACCTGGAGATCGACGGGCACGACGCCGAGTCGCGGGCCTCGTTCGCGGCGAAGGAGCGGGACGAGCTGAGCTGGAAGCACTGGGCGAAGCGGCTGCAGAAGTACTACTCGACGCTCGAGGCGCTGCTCTCCCCCGAGCTCTTCGTCGTCGGCGGCGGGGTGTCGAAGCACCACGAGGAGTTCCTGCCCCTGCTCGACCTGCAGGCCGGGATCATCCCCGCGACCCTGCGCAACAACGCGGGCATCATCGGCGCTGCGACCCTGGCCGCGCGGTCGCAGCAGCGCTGAGCGCGGACGCGGACGCGGGTCGCGCGCCGAACGCGCAGGACACGCCGCGCGCGGTGCGCCGAACGGGCGGTACCGGTCGGGGACGGGCGTCGAGCGCGACAGAAGTGGCACGCTCGGCGACCCGGCGCAGGGACCGGCGCGCACGGCCGGTAGACTCGGAGGGCGAACGGGTCGGTGAGACGGTCGCGTCACTCCCCCGGGAGTGCCGAGGAACGTCCGGGCTCCACAGAGCAGGGCGGTGGGTAACACCCACCCGGAGCAATCCGCGAGACAGTGCCACAGAAAGCAGACCGCCGGCGGCGACGTCGGTAAGGGTGAAACGGTGGTGTAAGAGACCACCAGGGGTCCGGGTGACCGGATCCGCTCGGTAAACCTCGCCCGGAGCAAGGTCAGACAGAGGACGACGAGGCTGCTCGCTGAGTCCTCGGGTGGACCGCTGGAGGCCGACGGCAACGTCGGTCCGAGAGAGATGGCCGTCACCTCCGCGAGGAGGGACAGAACCCGGCGTACGGCCGGCCCGTTCGCACACAGACCACCGTTCGCACACAGACCACCGTTCGCACACAGACCACACAGGACGTGCGCATGCGCGCACATGACGGACGGGAGGCACGGTGCCCGCTGGCACCGTGCCTCCCGTCCGTCGCGTGGTCGCGCCGGCTACAGGCCCGACTCGGCGGTCCGCACCAGGATCGCGTCGCTGTCCGGGCAGAGCACGACGTCGTCGGGCGCGGCCTGACGGATGGTCTGCAGGTCCGAGTTGGTGAGCGTCACGCCGGACGCCGTGGACACGCCGCCCTGGAGCAGGGAGGCGCCGAAGCCGTAGCGTGCCCGCTGCCGGTCGTACAGGGCGAGCAGGTCGGCGGGGACCTTCGCAGCGACCGCGGCACGGCTCTGCACCGCGGCGTCGCGGTCGGCCTCGACGCGGGCGATCTCGGTGTCGCGCTCAGCGACCAGGGTGGAGCGCGAGGTCTCGACGTCGGCGAGCTGTGCCTCGATGTCGCCGACCCGGGCGCGGTGCACGTCGAGCTGCTCCATCACCTCGAGCTCGGCCGTCTCGAGGTCGCCGATGCGGCGCTGCAGCGACTCCAACTCGCTCTGCAGGCCGGCGGCGTCCTTCGCGTTCGAGACGTTCTGCAGCATGGTGGTGTCGCGCGTGATGCGGGCCTGCGCGGTCGCGGTGTCCGACTCGAGCCGGGCGAGGTCGCGCTCGGCGTCCTCGACCCGGCCGGTCGCGGCGGCGAGCTCCGCGCGGAGTCCGGCGGCGGTGGTGCCGAGCTCGGTCAGCCGGTCACCCTTCTGCAGGGCGGTGATGCGGTGCGTCAGGCGCGTGACGTCGTTGTCCAGGCGCTGGAGGTCGAGGAGGACGACCTGGTCCTCGGGTGCTGCCTTCACGGTCGGTCTCCTTCGGAGGCGGGGGTGGTGGGCGCGACCGGCTCGGCCGCGGGCAGGACGGCGAAGTCCCACGGGTCGGTGCGGAGCTCGCTGACGGTGACGCGGACCCCGGCGGCGCGCCGGAGCTGTTCGGCGGCGACGTCGAGCCAGAGCCACTCGGTGGCCCAGTGCGAGGTGTCGACCAGGGCTGGACCGTCGCCGAGCAGTGCCTGCTCGCGGAACTCGGACGCGGGGTGGTGCCGGAGGTCGCTCGTGACGTAGACGTCGGCGGCCCGGACGGCGGGGTTGCCGAGCAGCGAGTCCCCCGCGCCGGCGCAGAGCGCGACGGTGCGCACCGGCCGGTCGAAGTCACCGGAGACCCGGACGCCGGTGGCGGTCGGCGGGAGCAGGTCGACGAGAGCGCGGGCGAGCGCACCGAGGGTCGTCGGCGCGGGCAGGGTCCCGACGCGGCCGAGGCCCGTCGCGGGGTCGGCACCGGGTTCGAGCGGACGCTGGTCGACCAGTCCGAGTCGGTCGGCGAGCACCGCCGAGGTGCCGGTCGTCACGACGTCGGCGTTGGTGTGTGCCGCGAGCAGGGCCGTGCCGCCGCGGACGAGGGTCGCGAGGACGTTCCCCTTGACGGTCGACTCGTCGATGGTCGTCACGCCGCGCAGGAGCAGGGGGTGGTGGGTGAGGAGCAGGTCGGCGCCGGCCTCGACCGCCTCGTGCGCGGTCGCGGGGACGGCGTCGACGGCGAGGTGCACGTGCTCGATCGGCTGGTCGGCGCGGCCGGAGACGAGTCCGACGCTGTCCCAGGACTCCGCTCCCGCGGCGGGCCACAGGTCCTCGATGACGGCCTGGAGTTCGCGGAGCGTCGGCATCCCGTCAGTCTACCGAGCGCGCTGGCGGCCGAGCGCCGGGACCCGGGCCGGGACCGGCACCTGGGTCATCGGCGGCCGAACAGCCCGAGGAGCCGGGCGACGAACCGCGACCACCAGCCGGCGCGGGCGTCGGACGCCGGCTCCTCGACCGCTGCGTCGGACGCTTCCGGCGCCGCGGGCAGCGCGACCGCCTCGGGCAGGACGACGGGCGTGCTCGCCGTCACGCCGGCGTGGGCCGTGAGGGCGGCGGCGAAGGCGGCGCGGTCGATCACGGTCGGACCGGTCGCGGGCTGGACGAGCGGGGTCGGGCGGGTGTTCGCGGACACCGGGTTGACCACGGGCAGGGACAGCACCGGGCGCACCGGCTCGGCTGCCGCTGCGACCGCCTGCGTCACTCCGGGGACCGCCGGCACCGTGCGTGCGGGTGCCGGGCGGACGGGGGTCGGCAGGGAGCCGGTCGCGGCGCGACGGGCGGCGGCGCGGTCACGGCGGTCTGCCTCGGCAGCGGCGTCGGCGAGCAGGTCGGCGAAGACGGTGCGCGCGAAGGCACGGGCGGCCTCGACCTCGGCGTCGTCCAGGTGGGCGACGGTGGCCTCCCACGCGGCGAGGCGGGCGAGGTCCTCGTCACGGCGGCGGATCTCGTCCTCGAGCAGCACGATGCGCTCGACCGTGGTGCGTCCGGTGGCTGCGGAGAGCTCGACGGCCAGGTCCTCGATGCGCAGGGCGAGGCGCTCCGGCGGCTCGGGGAACGACGGCGCGCAGGCGGCGACGTGGCGGGCCCGGTCGCGGCGGCGGAAGGAGGTGGCCTCGGGTGCGACGGCGGCCTCGGCGGCGACGGTGACCGGTGCCTCGTCGGCCGGCTCCTCGTCGATCGGGTCGGGCTGGGTCGCCTCCGCCTCCGCGTCCACCGGAGCCGTGTCGACCACGGTGTCCGGACGCTGCACGGGCCCGGTCACCGGCGGCACCACGAGGTCCGCGAGGTAGGGCGTGCGCGTCGCCGGCGCGTCCCGCAGCCACTCCTCGACCTCGCGACCGAAGGGGTCCACGAGGGGGGTGCGTGCGCCGGGCTGCGTCTCCATGTGACGAAGGATAGATATCACGCGCCCGTGAACGGCGGACATCCGCGGTGTGTCGCGGTTCACGGGGCCGCGGACGTGGTGTGCCAGCCCGGACGTGAGCGGCGTGTCGGACCGCTCAGCAGCGCTCCTCGAACGCGGCCAGGAGCTGCCGTCCCTCGTCCCACCGGCCGACACCGCTGGCGACGTTGACGTGCTGCCGGGCGCCCACCCGCAGCACCTCGGCGCCGAGGGCCGCGGCGAAGGCCGTCGCACGGTCCGCCGAGCAGTACCGGTCGTCGTCGCTCACGACGAGGGCGGTCGGCGTCGACACCCGGACGGTCGGGGCCCGGAAGCCCGCGGCGGCCGCGGGGAAGGACGGTGCGTCGGGGTCCGGCGGCGCCACGAGGAAAGCTCCGGCGACGCGGTCCCCGTGCGTCACGAGCCAGTCGGTGACCGCGAGCACGCCGAGGCTGTGGGCGACGAGCACCGGCGGGCGGCTCGCGGACGCCACGGCGCGGGTCAGCGCCTGCGACCAGTCGACCGGGTCCGGGTCCGACCACGAGGTGGGCGCGATCCGGACGGCCTCGACCCCGGGCTCCGCCTGCCACCGGGACTGCCAGTGTTCGGGGTCCGAGTCCCAGATCCCCGGGACGATCACCCAGGGGTGCCGCTGCGGGCTCCCCTGGCTCCGGGCCGACGGCCGTGGTCCTGCGTTCACCCGGGCAGCGTAGCGGGACCCCGGGCGTCAGCGGTGGAGTGTGTCACGCGGGTACTCACCGAAGCGCTGGTGGTACGCAGCGGAGAACCGGCCGAGGTGCGCGAAGCCCCAGCGCACGGCGACCTCGGCGACGGTCAGCTGCCCGGGCGCTCCGCGGAGCAGCTCCTCACGGACGCGGTCCATCCGGACGCCGCGGAGCATCGCGTTCGGTGCCGTGCCGACCTGCCGCTGGAAGGCCTGCTGGAGCCCGCGGACGCTCAGCCCGACGTGCTCGGCGACGTCCGTGGTCGAGATCGGGGTGTGGGCGAACGCGTGCATGAACTCGATCGCCGTCCGGACACGGCTCGTCGCCCCCTGCGGCACGGGGACCTCCGGGGCCAGCTGGCGGTGCGGGAACGTGTGCAGCATCGCGAGTGCGGTCGCGCGGGCGGTCTCGGCCATCGCGATCGGCGACACCGGGCCGCTGCCGAGGATCGTCGATGCGGCGCGCTGGACCTGCGCGTTCCAGGTGACCAGGTCCTCGCGGCGGGGACGCGCTGCCTGGTCGAAGACGAGCGGCCCGGCGGACCCGCCGTGGACCTCGGAGGCGATGCCCTCGAGGAACCGCTTGTCGAAGTGCACCAGGCTCTGCCGGACGTCCTGCAGGTCGAAGGCGAAGGGGCCGTCCGTCGGGAACACCACGGGTGTCCCGGGACCGTAGCGGACCTCGTCCTGGCCGGAGCCGATGACACCCCGGCCCTCCGACGTCCAGACGACCACGTACTCGTCCCCGGACGACGCCTGACCCGCGGCACGGGCGTCGAACACCGTCGAGCGGAAGGACATGACGTCGTCGCCCACGACCCGGAACCGGTAGGAGAACGGCCGGTCGGTGTGGCCGCCGACGAAGCCCGCCCCCTCGTACGCCTGCCCGAACATGTCGAGCGCGGCGCCGAGGTCGGTGCCGGCGGTCTCGAACCGGGTGCGCGGGTCGATCGGGGTGTCGATGCTCATCGCATCCACCGTCCCACCGGCACCGTCCGACGGCTCGCGTGGCGGCGACGGGTGCGCATGGCGGCTCTACCCGTGCGCAAACCGGATGACGCGATGCCCCCGTCCGGGTGCCGTCCGGACGGTCGGTCGAGGGTCGGGGCCGTCCGGGACCCGACGGCCGGGGCACCGCCGTCAGTGCCGGTCGCGCCGTGCGGTCCACCGGTTCTCGTCGCCGACCCGCTCGTACCGCAGGTCCTCGACGACCATCTGCACGAGCGCGAGCCCGCGACCGCTCTCGGCGAGCCCCTCGGGCAGGTGCGCCTTCGCCGGGTCGACCGGCACCGGGACACCGTCGTCGGTCAGACGGACGCGGACCTCGGACGGGTCCACGTCGAGCCGCAGCGAGCAGCTCACGGCACCGCCCGCCGCACCGTGCTCGACGACGTTCGAGGCGAGCTCCACGAGCGCGAGCTCGAGCGCCATGCGGTCCTCCGCCGACACGTCGGGCTCGCTGGCCCAGACGTCGGCGAGGAACGTGTGCACCGCCGTGACGTCGTCCGGCGGACACGCGAGGTCGAGGACGTGCCCGCCCATGGCGAGGGTCATCCCCAGTTCGTCACCGCGGCGTCCCCGTCCGGGTACGTCCGCAGGATCTTGTCGATGTTCGAGAGCTTCAGCACCATCTGGACCTGTTCCGACGGCGCCGCCAGCCGCAGGTCGCCCCCGGCCTGTCGCGCGGTCTTCAGGCAGCCGACGAGAGCACCCAGGCCGGAGGAGTCCATGAACTCGACGCCGGACAGCTCGACGACCAGGCGCGAACGCCCGCCCTCGACCACCTTGGCCACCGTCTCACGGAACGCACCGGCGCTCACCATGTTGAGCCGGCCCCTGCATTCGAGCACGGCGGTGTCCGCCGTGGCCTCGTGTACGACGATGTCCATGCAGGTGTCCCTCCTGATCACTGCGGGTGCAGCTTGCAACCTACCGGGTAGCGTCCGTCAGGTGTTCCGGCCTCGCCGGGTGGCGACGACCTGGACGACGAGCGCGGCGGCGATGAGGACCGCCATCACCCCGCCCATCGCGAGCGCGGTCCCGCCGAGCGCACCGGCCAGCGGGGTCCCGAGCCCGCCGAGGCCGAACGTCAGGCCGCCCTGCAGCGCCGCGGCCGTCCCGGGGTGCGCCGCACCGACGTGCTGCGTCCGCGTCATCGCCGCGGGCAGGACGAAGCCCCAGGCGCCGGTCACGACCGCGAGCCCGCACCACACCGGGACCGGTCCGGCACCGGCCAGCGCCGCGACGAGCACCACCGTGCTGCCGACGGTGCCGACGAGCAGCCCGACGGTCAGCAGGGTGTCCTCGGAGACACGGCCGACGACCCGGCGGAACACGAGCGTCGTGACGACCATCATCGTGGCGTTGGTCGCGAACACGAGCGTGTACAGCTGCTCGGAGAAGCCGTACTGCCGCTGGAAGACGAACGAGCTCGTCGCGATGTAGGCGAAGAACCCGATCGTCGAGAGCACGCCGGTCAGGACGTACGCCCGGAACCGCCCGATCGCGAGCAGGTCCCGGATCCGGCGGCCGTTGTCGCGGAAGCCCGTGCCCCCGCGGGACGCCGGCGGCAGCGTCTCGCCGAAGCGCAGCACGACGGCCGCCGCGAACCCCACCCCGAGCACCGCGAGCACGACGAACATGAGCCGCCACGACCCGACGGTGAGCACGGCTCCCCCGGCCAGCGGCGCGACGACCGGTCCGAGGGCGTTGATCGCCGCGAGGGTCCCGAACACCTTCGCCGTGCGGGCCCCGGTGGTCGTGTCCGACACCATCGCGCGTCCGGCCACCGCCGCCGCGGCCCCGGCGAGGCCCTGCAGGACCCGGGCGGCGACGAGCGTGCCGACGTCCGGCGCGACCGCGCAGCCGACCGACGCCAGGGCGAACGCCGTCGTCCCGACGAGCATGAGCGGTCGCCGTCCGATCCCGTCGCTGACCGGTCCGGCCAGGAGCTGCCCCACCGCGAACGCGACGAGGAAGGCGGTGAGCGAGAGCTGCACGACACCGGGCGTCGTCCCGAGCTCGCGGGCGATCGCGGGGAGCGCCGGGATGTACATGTCCGTCGCGAACGGCGAGACCCCGACGATCAGCGCGAGCGGCACGATCGGCGGCAGCACCGCTCCGGTGGTCGGTCGGGTCCCCGCGCGCTCCGTCGTCACCCGCGCAACGCTACGCGCCTCCGAATCGATTCGACAGTGCGACCGCGGCGGGTGGGTGGTGACCCCACGACGGACGGGAGGCACGTGGCGGGTCCGCCACGTGCCTCCAGTCCGTCGCACAGGTCGCGATCGCGACCCGCGGGGTCACCCGGTGTTCTGCAGGCCGGCGGCCACGCCGTTCACGGTGAGCAGGAGCAGCCGGTGGTCGGCGTCCGTCGGGTCGGTGCTGCCGGAGGTGCGGATCGACCGCAGCGCGCGGAGCTGCAGGTGCGACAGGGCGTCGACGTAGGGGCTGCGCAGGCGGACGGCGCGGGCGAGCACGGGGCGGTCCTCGAGGACGTCGCTGCCGCCGGAGACCCGGAGCACCCAGTCGCGGGTGCGGAGCATCTCGTCGAGGACCTTCGCGGCGAGGTCGTCACGGTCGGCGAGCTCGAGGTACCGGCGGGCGATCTGCTCGTCGGTCTTCGCGAGCGACATCTCGACGTTCTTGATCATCGCGCCGAACAGCGGCCACTCGGCGTACGCCGTCCGGAGCAGCTCGACGTCGCGGACCGCTTCGAGCGCGGAGCCGAGGCCGTACCAGCCGGCGAGGTTGATGCGGGCCTGCGTCCACGAGAACACCCACGGGATGGCGCGGAGGTCCTCGAGCGACTCGACGCTCAGACCACGGCGGGCCGGGCGGGAGCCGAGGGGCAGGAGGCCGATCTCCTCCATCGGCGTGACCCGGGCGAACCAGGGCGCGAAGCCGTCGGCCTTGACGAGGTCGTGGAACGCGGTCCGCGACACGTCGTCGAGCTGCTGCGCGAGGTCCGCGAACCGGGTCGCCGCGGCGGCGGTGCGGTCCTCGTTCGAGGGCGACGACGCGAACAGCGTGGCCGAGGCCATCTGCTCGAGGTGCCGCGCGGCGATGTCCTGGTCGCCGTACTGGGCGAAGATGACCTCGCCCTGCTCGGTGAGCTTGAGTCGACCGTCGATCGACCCCGGCGGCTGGGCGAGGACGGCCTCGTTCGCCGGACCGCCGCCGCGACCGAGCGAGCCGCCGCGACCGTGGAACAGCGTCAGCTCGACGTCGTGGTCCCGTGCCCAGTCGGCGATGCGGGCCTGCGCGTCGTACAGCGCGAGGTTCGCCGAGACCGGGCCGACGTCCTTCGACGAGTCGGAGTAGCCGAGCATGACCTCGAGCTTCCGGCCCGTCGCGGCGAGCCGGCGCTCGAACGCCTCGGTGCGCACGGCCTCGTCGAGGATGTCGACGCTCGCGTGCAGGTCGGCGAACGTCTCGAAGAGCGGGATGACGTCGAGCACGGGTGCTGCCTCGACCGATCCGAGGGCCGCGACCGCGAGCTCGTGGACGTTCGCCAGGTCCTGGGCGGACTGCGTGAACGAGACGATGTAGCGGTGCGCCGAGCGGACGCCGTAGCGGCGCTGCAGGTCGGCGATGGTGCGGAAGACCGCGAGGACCTCTTCCGTGGTCTCGCTCAGCTCACCGCCGGCGCGGATCTCGGCGAGGGCCGTCCGGTGCACCTGCGAGTGCTGGCGGACCTCGAGCTCGGCGAGGTGGAACCCGAAGGTCTCGACCTGCCAGACGAGGTTCTGCAGCTCGCCGTTCGCGGTGCGAGCGGCACCGGCGGCGACGAGCGAGGCCTGGATGACGCGCAGGTCGGCGAGCAGTTCCTCGGGTCCGGCGTAGGCCATGCCGTCCTGACCACGGCGCGTGGCGCGGATGCGGGCGGCGACGAAGAGCAGCGCCCGACGGTGGGTCTCGTTCGGGGCGCGCACCCCGATGCGCTCGGCGACGGCGGGGTCGAGCGACTCCTGCGCGGCGACGAGGGCCTGGAGCCCGGCGTCCGCCGGGGTCTCGGCGGCGTCGAGCGTCAGCGCGGCGCCGATGCGGGTGGCGGCGCGGGCGAGCCCGAGCAGGATGTGCTCGGCGGCGATGTCCGCGGCCTGCCTGGTGACCTCGGCGGTGACGTGCGGGTTGCCGTCGCGGTCGCCGCCGATCCAGGTGCCGAACCGCACGAATGCCGGTGCCGTGACGGGCACGCTGCCGGCGTCCTCGCCGAGCAGCCGGTCGTCGAGCAGTCGGTAGACCTGCGGCACGATCTCGAACAGCGTCTGGTCGAACACGCTCATCGCCGTGCGGACCTCGTCGAGCGGGGTCGGACGGGTCGTGCGGAGCGGCGAGGTGCGCAGGAGCGTCGTGATCTCCTCGAGCAACCGACGCTCGTTCTCGGCGCGGGCGGTGGCGTTGCGGGCCGCGTCGCGCTCGTCGATCAGGTCGGTGATGCGCCGGACGGCCGTGGTGACGGCGCGGCGGCGGGCCTCGGTCGGGTGGGCGGTGAGCACCGGGTGGAACCGGAGGTCACGGAGCCGCGCGGCTGCCTCGTCCGCGCCGACCTGCTCCACGAGGGACGCGTAGGTGGCGGGGAACGAGTCACCCGCGACACCGCCGTCGTCTCCACGGGCACGCAGCACGCGCACGCGGTGGTGCTCCTCGGCGAGGTTCGTCAGGTGGAAGTACGTCGTGAAGGCCTGGGCCACGGCCTCGGCACGCTCCGCCGACATCCCCGCGACGATCCGTTCGGCCCGGGCGGCACCGTCGGTGTCGGACCCCTCGTACGCGCCGATCACGGCGGCACGCAGGTCCTCCACGTCGTGCAGGAGTCCGTCTCCACCGGTCTCCCGCAGCACCCGCCCGAGCAGGTTGCCGAGGTACCGGACGTCCGCGCGCAGGTCGCTGTCGACCGCTCCGCTGACGTCGTCCCGTGCGCGCCCGTGGCGCGTCGATCCGTCGATCGCCGTCATGGGTTCCTCTCACGTCCGCCGGGCACGCGGCCCGGGTCCCCAGCAGCGTACCGGCGTGGACAGGACCGTGACGACGACCGTCCGGACGGTCCCCGCGTCGGGCTCAGGCGGTCGCCGCGGGCAGGCCGTGGCCGATCGACCGGAGCACGGCGCGGTCGAGTGCGGCGGCCGTCTCGACCTCGGCCAGGACGGCGTCGCGCTCTGCGTCCGTCCACGGTGCGGCGTCGAGCTCGGCGCGGTAGGTCGCCTGGAACGCGGCCGGGTCGGCGACCTGGTCGAAGATCGTGAACAGGACGCCGTTCGTGTCGAAGCCGAACCGCTCCTCGAGCAGCGCAGCGAGGGTCGGACCCCCGGTGAGGTCGCCGAGGTAGCGCGTGTAGTGGTGCGCCACGAACCCGCCCGGCGAGGTCGCGGCGACCTCGTTGAGCCGCCGGACGTACGCGGTCGTCGCGGCGGTCGGGCAGCACAGCTCCGACCAGTCCGGACCGACGAGGTACTCCAGGTCCGCGGTGATCGCGGGCAGCCGGGTGAGCTGGTTCGTGACGAAGGGCGCCGCGACGGGGTGGTCGGCCATCCGCTCGGCGGCGCGTTCGAGGGCGGCGTAGACGTGGGCGTACTGGCCGAGCAGGTCGGCGTAGTCCGCGACGTCGCACTCCCCCGCGAACAGGCCCTGCGCGCCGGACGCAGCCGCCCCGGATGCGGCCGCGTCCGAGCGACCCGCCCGCCGCCGCAGCAGCTCGGAGAACGTCGTCACGGTCGCACCCATGAGGTAAGGCTAACCTCAGTGCTCGGAACGTCAAGCAGTCGACTGACAGGAAGTCCCCCGATGAGCTCCAAGCCCCAGCGCCCGCAGCACGTCTTCGTGGTCGAGCGCACCGAGCGGCTCACGCCGCACATGGTCCGTGTGCACCTCGGCGGTCCGGCGTTCGCGGACTTCGTCGCCGCCGCCGACCCGGAGCGGCTCGCGTCGACGGACCGCTACGTGAAGCTGCTGCTCCCCGCACCCAGCTCCGACCTGCGGCCGCCGTACGACCTCGACGCACTCCGGGCGACGCTGCCGAAGCACGAGCTGCCCGCGCGCCGCACCTACACCGTGCGGGCGGTCGACCACGAGGCCGGCACCATCGCGGTCGACTTCGTGGTGCACGGCGACGAGGGGCGCGCCGGCCCCTGGGCCGCCACGGCGCGGCCGGGCGACCTGCTCGCGCTCTCCGGCCCCGGCGGCGGCTACGCGCCGTCCACGGACCCCGCCGTCACGCACGTGCTGCTCGGCGACGACAGCGCGCTCCCGGCGATCGGCTCCGCCCTGGAGGCGCTGCCCGCCGCCGCCACGGGCGTCGCCCTGGTCGAGGTGGCCGGGCCCGCTGACGAGCAGCCGCTCGCCCACCCGGCCGGGCTCGACCTGCGGTGGCTGCACCGCGACGCCACCGGCGCCGAGCCGGGCACGCTCCTGCTCGCGGCGACCCGGGAGCTGCCCCGTGCCTCCCGGCCGGTCCAGGTGTTCGCGCACGGTGAGCGGACCGCGGTCAAGGCGATCCGTCGACTGCTGCAGGACGAGTGGGGACTCGAGAAGGCGGACCTGTCGCTGTCCGCGTACTGGGCGCTCGGGCGGGCGGAGGACCGGTTCCAGGAGGAGAAGCGCGAGCCGGTCGGGGTGATCTTCGACTGACCGCAGGCGCGGGCGACCCGGCGGCCGCCGGCGGGGTCGGTGGCTGCCGGTAGCGTCCGGCGGGTGAGCACCTCGTCTGCGGCCCGCTGCTGCGTCACCGGGTGCGGTCGCCCCACGGCACCCGGCACGCAGGGCGTGCTGCCGCTATGTCCGGAGCACCTCGGGCTGGCGGCCGAAGCCGTCGGGGCCGCAGCTGCGGCTGCGACCGAGTCCGGGGCCGCGTCCGGTCTGGTGTCCGGTGTGGAGGACGTGCTGCCCGGGCCGTGCCCGGCGTGCGGGTCGCGGCTCGGCGTGCGGTACCCGTCGGGGATGCTGTGCGCCGTGTGCGAGTGGCGCTGGGGCGAGGTGCCCGACGGCGACCTCGCACCGCCGCGCGTGGACGTCGTCTACTACCTGCGGCAGCGCGACGACTTCGGCGACCGGATCAAGATCGGCACGACGGCGAACCCGCGGCAGCGGCTCGCGGCGGTGCCGCACCAGGAGCTGCTCGCGTTCGAGCGCGGCGACCGGACGCTCGAGCGGCGGCGGCACGCGGCGTTCGCGGCGGACCGCTTCGCCGGGACCGAGTGGTTCCGGACCACGCCGGCGCTCCTCGACCACGTCGACGTCGTCGCCGCGGGCGTGCCGGACCCGTGGGTCCTGCACGCCCGCTGGCGGAGCGAGGCGCTGGCGCTGCGGGGCTGAGGCCGCCGGTCCTCCGTCTCGGACGGGTGGGCGGGGTCAGGCCGCGGTGGCGGCGCTCCGGGCGCGGTCGGCGGCCGGGTCGTCGCGCAGGAAGCGGTCGGCCGTGCGGAGCGAGAGCGCCATGATGGTCAGCGCCGGGTTCGCGATGACCGCGCTCGGGAACACCGAGTTGTCGCAGACCCACAGGTTCGGCACGTCCCACGAACGCCCGGCCGGGTCGACGACCGAGCTCCCGGCGTCGAGGCCCATCCGCGCGGTGCCGATCGTGTGCGCGGTGCGCTCGAGCACCCGGACGTCGGTCCCGCCGGCCGCCTCGACGATCGCGGTCATCGTCCGGACGGCGTGCGCCCGGATGGCGTCCTCGTTCGCACCGGGCGAGAAGGTCACGCGCGCCCGCGGGACCCCGTGCTCGTCGAGCTCGTCGGACAGCACGAGCCGGTTGTCGTCGTACGGCAGGCACTCCGCGTTGATGCCGACGCCGGCCGTCCTCGGGTAGTCCCGCATCGCCCGGACGAGCTCGGCGCCGCGCAGCCCGCCGCCACGCACGAGCGTGGTGGCGAACGTGAGCGGCTGCACGCCGAGGGACTGGATGAGGTAGCCGCCGGCGAAGTCCGCGTCGGCGGGTCGGACGAAGTCCTCGGTGATGATCGACGACGGGTAGCCGCGGTACGAGCGCATCGACTCGTCGAAGGTCGCCCAGACCTGCGTCGCGCCGTGCGCGGTGAAGTTCCGCCCGACCTGGCCACTGCTGTTCGCGAGCCCGGTGTGGAGCAGGAGCCGCGGGGTCTCCACGCCGCCCGCAGCGAGCACCAGGGAACGGCACCGCTGCCGGCGCTCCTGACCGTCGCGGGTGTACAGCACCGCGCAGACCCGCCCCTCGGCGTCGAGCTCGATGCCGTGCACGAACGACTCGGGGCGGATCTCGGCCCCGAACGCCACGGCCGCGGGCAGGTACGTCGTGTCCATCGACACCTTCGACCCGTTCCGGCAGCCCTGGTGACACGAGCCGCACGACACGCAGGCCTGGCGGAGGCCGTGGTGCTCCTGGACGCGGTCCTCGGTCGTGAGTGCGACGGGGGCGTCGGTCGCGGTGATGCCGAGCGCCTCGGCGCCGCGGACCATCATGTCCGACGAGGCGTTCCGCGGCGGCGGACCCATCAGGTAGCGGCGCTCCGGGTCCCACGGGTAGTGCGCGGGACCCGCGACGCCGACCTCGTGCTCGACGCGCTCGATGTAGGCGGTGAGCTCGGCGTGGTCGACCGGCCAGTCCTCGCCCTGCCCGCTCTCGGTGCGCAGGCGCAGGTCGTGGACGCTCGGCCGGGGCGTGAAGGCACCCCAGTGCAGGGTCGACCCGCCGACGCCGGTGCCGCTGTTGTTCGGACCGAACGCGGTCGGTGCGGACCCGCCGCTGATCCGCTCGTCCATCCAGTTGATGTCCGCCGGGGCCTCGACCTCGTCGGGCAGGTGGTCCTCGGGCTCGGTGTTGCGGCCGGCCTCGAAGGCGACCGCGGTCAGGCCCTCGCGGGCGAGTCGGGCCAGGAGCGGGGCGCCGCCGGCCCCCGTGCCGACCACGACCACGTCCACGACCTCGTCGTCCGGGTACCGGCGCTGTGCGTCGAGTCTCATCGTGCTGTTCCCTCCGGTTCCCATGCTTCCCGTTGCCCGGCTCCGAGCAACTGGAAGCCCTGCTTGCGGACGCCGTCGCCACCGTTGGCGAAGCCGTCGTAGTCGATGTCGGACATGGTCGCGGGGTGGGCGAGCCACTGCTTGACCAGGTCCACCCCGGCGTCCTCGAACCACGTCCGGAGCTGCCCGGCGTCGAGCGGACCGTCGGAGCGCAGTCGTCCGGCCGCGGCGTCCTCGAGCGCCGCGGGCAGGCCACCGGAGTCGGCGATCGGCGCGAGCACGTCGAGGGCGGCCCGGTAGGCGTCGGCGTCCGTCGGCATGCCGTCGGCGCGCCACCCGTCCCCCTGACCCGCGGCGAGCTGGGCGTCCAGGCGCAACGCGAGGTCGACCTGCTGCGGACCCGGCTGCGGGACGACGACGCGGGCGACCGCGCGGAGCGTGTCGAGCTGCCGGGCGGTCAGGGCGCGGGGTTCCGTCGCGGGGTCGTCCGGCAGTGCGCGGACGGCCAGGACCCCGCGTGTGCGGGCGCTCACCCGCGGCGACGCGAGCACCCGGGCGGTGTCGGCGGGGACGACCGGGGACGGCGCGACCCGGCGCGACCAGAACTCGCGGACGACGGCGGCCACCTCGACCGGGCGCTCCCACGGCAGCAGGTGGGCGGCGCCGTCGACGACGTGCAGCTCGGCGGCGGGCCAGTGCGGCATCGTCAGGCGTCGCTGGGCGTCGGCGTCCAGGTCGCCGTCCTCGGCACCGGCCAGGACGAGCGCCGGCGCGGGGTTGGGCTCGGCGTCGGCCGACCAGTCCTCACGGCTGCCGCGGAGCAGCCAGTCGCGCCAGGCCCGCGGGTCGGTGCGCTCGACGTCGTGCACGGCCATCTCGTGCCGGTCCGGCGGCAGCGTGGACGCGGTGTTCGCGTCGACGAACTCGGCGGCGTGGTCGGGTCGGATGCGTCCGTGCTCGGCCCACGCGAGCATCGACTCCCGACGTTCCTCGGCCATCGGCTCGGGAGCGAGGGGCGAGGCCGCGAGGAGCACGACGGCGCGCAGCCCGAACAGGCCGTTCGCGCCGGAGAGCGTGCGGTCCGCGACCACCGTCGCGACCTTCCCGCCCATCGAGTGCCCCACCAGCGCCCACTCGGTGGCGCCGCTCGCGCCGATGGCCCGCTCGACCGCGACGGCCATCTCCTCGACGGTGGTCCCTGCGCTCGCGGGGCTGCGGCCGAAGCCGGGGAGGTCGATGCCGACCAGGTCGAGGTCGCCCGCGAGCTCGGAGCGGAGCAGCGCGAACTCCTCCGAACTCGACCCGAGGGCGTGGAGGCAGAACGCGGTCGCTGTCATCCTTCGTTCCTACCGGGGCGGAACGGCCGGACCCAGACGGGCGTACCCCGATCCTGTACCCCGTACTGATCCTGTACCCCGCACTGGGTCCGCTCCCCGCGCTGGGTCCGGTCCCCGCGCTGGGTCCGGTCCCCGCGCCGGGCTGCGGTCAGTCGGTCGGGTCGCCCTCGTAGACCGACAGCAGCATCGCGGCGCCGAGGCGTGCCGCCCGTGCGGGCTGGGCGGAGCGCTGCACCGCCGACTCGACGCGGGCGCCCTCGACGAGGAGCGACAGGGCCTGAGCCACGTGGGCGGGCATCCCGGCGCGGGAGCAGAGCATCGTGAGGTGCGCCTCGACGTCGGCGAAGTGCTCCTGGGCGAGCGCGGCGATCGCCGGGTCCTGCCGCCCGAGCTCGGCGTGGCCGTTGATGAACGCGCAGCCGCGCCAGCCCTCGTCGGCGAAGCACTGCTCCAGGTAGCCGAACACCCCGAGGACCTCGTCCCGCGGGTCGTCGGAGGCCGCCGCGATCCCGTCGAGAGCGCGGCGCCAGGCTCCGTGCCACCGCTGCAGCACCGCGACGACGAGCGCACGCTTCGTCGGGTAGGCCGCGGTGAGCTCCGCACGGGTCAGCCCCGCCCGCTCCGCGACGTCGTCGAGGGTGACCGGGGTGACGCCGCGTTCGGTGAACAGGGCGTCGGCGGCACCGGAGGCCCGTCGCTGGACGGACGTCTCGCGGTCGGTCCGGACGAGGGTCGGGGTGACGGTGCTCATGCGCTCTCTGCTGATCGGGGCTGGTGTGGACGTTCGTGCGGGCTCGCTCGTGCGGGCTCGCTCGTGCGGGCTCGTTCGTGCGGTGAGCCTACTGACCGGGCACGCGCGACGTGTCGAGCGTCTCGGCGAGCAGGGCACGCATGTCGATGGGCTGCGTCGCGGTGTCGGACGCCGCCGACCGGCGCACCGGCAGGAGCGTGTCGGCGAGGGACCGGTCCGCTCCGGGGATCGCCCGGGTGCCGCGTGCGACCCGGGACCCGCGGATGCCGAGCTCGTTGCGGGGGATGCTCATGCGGAGACCCCGAGCAGGATCGCGGCCGACGCGGCCACCGTCACGGACACCAGCCCGGTCGTCACCGCGGCGACCTGCAGCCCGTGCTGCAGGCGGGCCTGGCGGACCTCGGAGAAGGTGGCCCCTCGGCGTCGGCTCGTCGACGAGACCGCGTCGCGGGCGCTCGTGGGTCCGGTGTCCAGGTCGGCGGCGATGGTCGTCACGGTGGCTTCCTCGTCTCGGGGGTCCGGCTGCTCCGGACCCGTCACCGACGACGCTAGGACGCCGGCCGCTGCGACGCGGTGCGGACGCCCGTGGTCGACGATTCCCGGACGTCGGAATCCGACACGCGACGATCCGTGGACATCGCCCGCGGCGGCGGACCGGGCGGTCGACCCCCGGACCGGGGGCACGGCGACCCGGACAGGGCCGCGTGGAGCGGACATCATGCACGAGACCCATGAACCCGACATCCCCGACCCGGATCGAAGTCGACGAGCAGAGCTCGGACCTCGACGCCGCCCGCGACCTGCTCGCCACCGCGTACGCGGGGAACGAGTGGCGCGCCGACGCGACCGCGATGCCGTTCGCGTTCCGGTTCGCGGCCGTCGGCGACACCGCGATGTCCCTCCGGACGATCCGCTTCGACGGGCACCTGCAGGGCGTGATGACCCCGTCCGAGGACTTCGTCGTGCAGTGGACGACGCGCGGGACGGCCACGATCGGGTCCGGGGACGACCAGCTCCTGATGGAGACCGGTCGGCCGCAGCTCTGGCCGCAGCAGGGTGCGGCGTTCTCGTACCGGAACTACGAGCAGAAGATCGTGCAGGTGAACCGGGCGGCGCTCGAGGAGGTCGCCGGCGAACGCGGGACGGCACCGGGGCAGCTCGTCCTGGACCACACCGTCCGCCCCGACGAGCGCGCCCTGCGGGTCTGGCGGAGCAGCGTGCAGCTCATCTCGCACACCGTGCTCGACCGCAAGGCGTCGCCGCTGCTGCAGGCCGAGATGGGACGGCTCGGCGCCCTCGCCCTGCTCGAGCTCTACCCGGTGGTCAGCGCGTCGCTCCCCGACGAGCTGCTGCTCCCCCGCAACGCCCACGTCCGACGGGCCGTCGAGTACGTGCACGAGCACGCGCACCTGCCGATCACGAGCACCGACCTGGCCCGGGTGGCCTCGCTGAGCCTCCGTGCGCTGCAGATCGCGTTCCAGCGGGCGTTCGAGCTCTCCCCCAACGCCTACATCCGGCAGGTCCGGCTCGACCGGGTGCGGGACGCGCTGCTGCAGGGCGACCCGGCGACGACGAGCATCGCCGAGGTCGCGAAGCAGTGGGGCTTCGCGCACGCCGGACGGTTCTCCGCGACGTACCAGCAGCGCCACGGCGAGTACCCGCGGGACACGCTGCGCCGACGCGCGTAGCGCCCGGCCGACGGGTCGTCACCCGGGTGTCAGCGCCCGTAGGCGTCGACGAACAGCGGGCCGCGGACCGCGCGGAGGGTGTCGACGAGCTGGTCGATCGTCCGCCGCGAGATGCCGGACACCTCGAGGTCGTACGGCCCGAGTGCGGGGAGCCGACCCGTGCGGATCCGCACGACCTCCCACCCGACGGCCCGGACGGCGCGGTCCTTCCGACGGTCGGTCTCCTGCCGCGGCCCGACGTGTTCGAGTCCGTGTCGCCCCGTGCTGTCGTACTCGATCGCGACGCGGAGCTCCGGCAGCACGATGTCCGGCCACGCCTCGACGTGGTCGAAGAACGGCCGGTCGAGACGGATCGCGGTGTGGTCGAACGTCAGCGCGAACCGTTCCTGCAGGGCCGCCCGGAGTTCGGCCTCGACCGCGGAGGCCGTCGCGGGGGCGCACACGCTCGGGAACGACTCCCCCGACGGCAGCCTCGGGGTCTTCGGGCAGATCGTCCTCGGGACGGGCGGTCGGGCAGCCGCCCGCCGACCACCACCGCCACCGCCACCGCCCGCGCCGGACCGCCCGGACCGCGCACGGCTCGACGCGACGGCCCCCGTCGGCCCCGCTCCGCGCGGCGACGGAGCCGCGCCGCGCACCGGCGCCGCGGGCAGGGTCTGGCGACCGGTGACACGTTCGGCCCGCTGCGGTGCAGGCACGGACGCCGGCCAGTCCGCGGGCAGCACGGGCCACCGGCGAGGCTGCGCCTGGAGCTGGCACTCCGGGCACCACACCGACCGGCGACGCTCCCGGCCCGGCCGCGACCGCTGCTCGGCCGGCGTCGCGACGAACACGTGGCCGACGTCGCACTCCCACGTGAGCAGGACCTCGGCCGTCGGGGGAACCTGGGTCAGGACCACGCCGTGGTTCCACTCCGGGTGGTACTGCCGGATCAGCACCGGGTAGGACGCCCACGCCGACCGGAACTCGCCGACGGCGTACGGCACCGCGACGCCGCGGGACCACTGCCGGCGGCGCCACCACGCATCGACGGGTTCGACCACCCCGCCACGGTAGGGACGGCCACCGACACCGCGGCCCGTCGACCGTCCGACCGTCCGCCCGTGCTCGGCCCGGCCGTCAGTCCTGCGGGGGCGTCGCGAACGTGAAGCGCTCCGGCCCGGACTCCGACCCGTCGTCGAGCACCCGGATCCCCGCTTCGCGGCACGCCGTGACCCCGTCGCGGTGCACGCGCTCCGGACGCGGCCGCCGCGGGATGCCCGCCGCGCCGAACACCGCCCACGCGTTCGCCGCCGACGCGCTCGTGAACCGCGTGCTGTACCGCACGCCGGCGAAGCCCGCCGCGTCGAGGGCCCGGGCCCAGGCCTGCGGCACGCGGTAGTCCCCCATCGTCTGCAGCTCCGCGCCGACGCCCCACCGCACCGCCGCCGGGTGCGTGACGTCCGCGAAGCGACGGCCGCGCGAGGCCCGGGCCGCGACGACGACCATCTCGCGGGCGCGCGACGCGAACACCGTGTTCGTCGTCAGGACGTGGTGCGCGAGGCGCTCGCGCACCGCGACCTCGACCGCGTCCGCCCAGTAGCAGGTGCCCCGCGGCACGGCGAGGTCGAACCGACCACCGTCGACCCCGTCGGCGTCCGGCTCCGTGCTCGCGAACCACCATGCGCCACGATCGTGCCGCTTGGCACGGTAGAACGTGGTGCCGCGGCTCTCCTCGGCGGGGAAGTCGGTCAGGTCCAGGTCGTCGCGCGGACGCTGCTGGGCGACGTCGGTGCGCCTGGGCGTCACGCGTCGGCCGCCCAGGCCGTGGCGGCACGGCGGGCGGCGGCGAGGACCTGCTCGTGCCGGCCCTCGCGCAGCGCCTGCGCCGCGGTGGTCCCGCCGAACTCGTCCGCCACGGTGTGCAGCCAGAGGGCGCTGCCCCAGGGATCGATCCGGTCGGGGTCGACGAGCGCGAGGACCTGCCGCAGGTGCGGCAACGGCGTCCCGGACGCGCCGAACTGGAAGGACGGGAAGACGAGGCTGCCGTCGCCGATCTTCAGCCCGATCAGGTCGCGCTTCGCGACCGCCTTGCTGAGCGCCTGCCGGGTCACCCCGCGCCAGGCCGCGAGCGTCGGGGTGTCGTAGAACGGGCCGATCAGCGCGTCGGCCTCGTGCTTGACGGACGGCAGGGCGGCGAGCATCCGGTCGGCCAGGAGCTCGACGTCGACGCCGGACTCGAGCGCACCGGCCGCGCGACCGTCCGCGATCCGCCGGCGCAGTGCGTCGAGCAGCGCCGTCTCGTCCGCCGAGGGGCCGTCCGTCCCCGTGGCCCGCCGTGCGTGGGTCGTCGCTGCCATGGCGCCTCCTGTCAACTGCGTCAACCGGAGCCTACGCCGTCACGACAACCGCGTCAACCACCGGCGCGCTGGCTCGGCGGCGCCGCGCTCAGGCGTCCAGAGCGCGCCGCACGTACCCCACGAGCGCGTTGGCGTGGCCGTGGCCGAGCCCGTGCTCCGCCTTGAGCCACGCCACGACCTCCATGTGGCGGTGGTCGTCGAGGCGGTCGGCGACCAGGTCGAGCCACTCCTGCACGGGCCGGCCGTACGTCCGCTCGATGCTCGGGAAGTACGAGGCCGGGCCGGAGACCTTCGTCCCGTCGGCGGGCGGCTGCGGCGCGGGGACGCGATGCGTGGTCACGGTCGTCAGGGTAGCCGCGCGAGGGCGGGTGCGACCGCGCTCGCGACCAGGAGGGCGTCGAGCCGCCCCACGACGGTCCGAGTGTCGAGGTCGCCGTCGGCGTCGAGGGGACCCGCGGTGAAGGCGTCCTCGAGCGTGACGGCGTCGACGCCGGCGCGGTCCTGCTCGACGAAGACGCGGCGCCAGTGCGCGAGACGCGTGGTGTCGCGGGCGGCTGCGGGGTCGGCGCGCCAGGCGGCCGGGTGCCAGCCGGCGCCGAGGAGGGCCGTGACGAGGATGGTTCGGTCGGGCACAGAGCCGACGCTACGGCCGGGAGGGTCCGGCGACGACGGGTGTTGCGGAGGATGACCGGACGTTGCGTCGTGTGACGTCTGGCAGGCTCGTCGGATGGTGTCCTGCTTCCTGACCCACGCTGAGGTGGTCGTCGACCCGGAGGTCCCGATCGAGTCGTGGGGGCTGTCCGCCGCCGGTCGACGCCGTGCCGCCGCGGCCCACCGCCTCGCGTGGTCCCCCGAGGTCGGACGGATCGTCTCGAGCGCGGAGCGGAAGGCCGAGGAGACCGCGGCGGTGCTCGCTCGGGCGGTCGGAAGCGGACCGGACGTCGAGGTCGAGCCGGCGCTCGGCGAGATCGACCGCAGCGCGACGGGCTACCTGCCACCGGCCGAGTTCGAGGCCGTCGTCGACGCGTTCTTCGCCCGCCCGGACGAGTCCGTCCGGGGGTGGGAACGTGCGGTGGACGCGCAGGCCCGGGTCGTCGCGGCCGTCCGGGCGCTGACCCGGACCGGGGACGTGACGGTCGTGTCGCACGGAGCGGTCGGCGCGCTGCTCCTCGCCGATCTCCGCGGCGTGCCGATCAGTCGGGCGCTCGACCAGCCGGGGATGGGCAGCGTGTTCACGTTCGACCCGCGGCGGTGGCGCGCGTGCTCCGGGTGGGCGCGGGTCGGCTGACCCGGGCATGCGGCGCAGCCCGGCGGCGCGGACGGCTCCGGCGGCGGTGGCCTCGCGCCCGCCGTGGTGCGCACTGCCCCCGCACAACCGGAAGCACGCCGCACCACGCGTTTCCGCGGTACGACGTGCTTCCGGTTGTGCAGAGCGCAGCAAACCGCCCCGCCGCGCGGCTCGGACGGGCGCGCGGGCCGTCAGGCCGGCAGGCGCTCCCCCGCCTCGATCGCGACGTCGAGCCGGTTCTCCCGAGGGGGCAGCGGGCAGGTCGCGTGCGCAGTGTAGGCGCACGGCAGGTTCGTCGCCCGGGTGAAGTCGAGCCGCACGCGGCCGTCCGCACCGGGTGCCGGCACGTCGAGGCTCCGCGTCGCAGCGGTCGTCGCGCCGCTCGTCCGGTCGGTGAACAGCACGTGCAGCCCGTCGCCGTGCCCGTTGAAGGCCAGGAGCGTCCGCGGCCCGTCGAGGTCGAACGACAGCGTGCCCCGCGCGGCGAACACGTGCTGCAGGCCGTCGACGACGGACCCGACGGTCACCTCGCGCGGCACGTCGAAGGGCTCGAAGCGGGCCTCGACGACGAAGCGGGCGTCCGGCGCGAAGGTCGGCGTCCCGCGGTACGCCGTGCGCGTCGGGGCGGCCGGGTCGCGCGGACGGAGGAGGTCGCTGCCGCCGCGCCGGGCGACCTCGACGACGACATCGCGGTCCTCCAGGTGCCAGACGACGCGGGGCTCGGGACGGTCCTGCAGCCTGCCGAAGCGGTGTGTCCCGGTGACGGTCGTGCCGTCGACCTCGAGGGACTCTTCGGACGCGAGTGTGACGACCGGACCGGCCTCGTCCGTCGACCACGCCCCGGGGAGGTCGTCGAACCGCTCGGGCGTGGGCGTGAGCCAGCGCATGCTCGTGATCGCGAGGAACCCGTGCTCGCTCGCCCGCACGGCTTCGTGGGCCGCGTGCCACTCGGCCCACTCGGTCCACTCGGCGGCGGTGGTGCTGGCGGCGGCGGTGCTGTCGGTCCCGGTCGTCGTGCTCATGCTCCGACCGTACGACCCCGACGGACGGGGCCGGGCGCGGCTGGACGCGCGCCGTAACGCGAGCGGGCGGAACAGGTCGCCCGGACGCGACAGCAGTGACCGAGATGGCCCGTTCGCAGCGCGGGTGGCCGGGACAGCCCGCTCGCGACGGCGGCGACGGGTACCAGCGTGGCCACGGGCCGGACGGGAGGCGCGGTGCGGGCTGGTGCCGTGCCTCCCGTCCGGCTCCTGCCGCCGACGCGACGTTCCTGCCCATCGCACGCGCGATGGGAGGCAGGACCGCGCATGGCAGGCCGGGAGGAACGACACACCACGAGCGGAACGGCTTCCCATGCGCGGATCGGCACGCTACGCGCGGAAGGGCAGGCGGGCTGGCGGGCGGGGCGGATCGGGGCCGGCTCAGCGGAGGCGGAGCAGCACCGTGCCGACGACCGCGGCGACGCCGGCCCAGAGCAGCGGGCGCGTGACCCGGCGGCGCTTCGCGACCCACCCGCCGTCCGTGGCGTTCGCGTGGTCCGCGGGGGCGTAGAGGTTGCCGTCGGTGGGGTCCTGGCGGCCGCGGAGGGCGAAGACCTCGACGGCGGGCCGGGTGATTCGGTGGAACAGCCACGGCACGACGAACTCGGCGGGCACGAGCGCGGCCTGCAGCCGCCCGACGTACCGGTTCCGCTTCGGGTGCAGGGCCTGGGCGACGACGGCCTTCGCGGCGCGCTGCACGGAGACGGTCGGCGGCAGCGGGTGCGACGCCTTGCCGGTGTAGTTCGCGCCGTTCTGGTAGATCGGGGTGTCGATCGTCGAGGGCAGCACGGCGCCGAAACGGATCCGCGTGCCCTGGTGCTCGTCGGCGAGCACGTCCATCAGGCCGAGGGCCGCGTGCTTGCTCGTGACGTACGCCGACTGGTACGGCGCGGACAGGAGCGACTGGATCGACCCGACGAGGACGTAGGTGCCCTCGCCCCGCTGCTGCCAGTGCGGGAGCAGGGCCTTCACGGCGTGGACGTGCCCGTGCAGGTTCGTGTCGACGACGCGCTTGAAGGCCTCGGTCGGCGTCTGCTCGAACAGGCCGTAGACGAACAGCGCGGCGTTGCCGACGAAGACGTCGATCCGGCCGTACCGTGCGGTCGTGGTGGCGACGAGGTCGGCGACCTGGTGCTCCTCGGCGACGTCGGTGGGGATCGCGACGGCCTCGGCGCCGAGGTCTCGGCACTCCTGCGCCGCGTCCTCCAGGCTCTGGCGGCCGCGGGCGGCGAGCACGAGGGTCGCGCCCTGCCGGGCGAACTCGTGCGCGGCGGCCCTCCCGATGCCGCTCGATGCTCCGGTGACGACGACGATCTTCCCGCGGAACCGATGTGCCATGACCCCGGTGGTACCCGGACGCCGCTGCGCCGTCCCCCAGGCGTCGCGGTCCGCGGCCACGCGCACACGCGTCCGACATCGGACCGAGGTGCCACGCTTTCGCGCGTCGGAGGGAGGCGCCACGATGGGCGCATGCCCCGTGACGACCTGACCGTCGAGGAAGCGACCGCGATCGCTGAGCACGCCCGCTCCGGTTCGCTGCCGCTCGACGACCCCGAGGTCCGCAAGGTCGTCGACCAGGCCAACCGGACCCTTGTGCGCGCGCAGATGTGGGGCGAGGACCGCAGCCCGAAGCTCCGACGTCGCCGGCGGATCATCGCGTTCGCGGCCCTGGCGATGGTCCTGGTCTGGGTCGTGGGGCTGCTCGGCCCGCTGCTGCTCCGGCTCGGCGTCTGACCCGTCGGCGTCGCCCTACCAGTCCGACCTGCGCGACACCCCGGCATCCGGAGTTGCCGAGCGATGCTCGAACCGGTTGACTCGGGCGGGTGACGAGCACCACCGACCGGAGCGGCGTGACGTCGTGGACGACCACCGTCCGGGACGACACCGGACCGATCGTGCTGACCGGCGTCCGGGCGTCGTGGGAGCCCCTCGTCAAGCAGACCGTCGTCGCGGTCCTCGTCGTGGGTGCCGCGATCGCGAGCGTCCTGACACCCTGGCTCGAGGTCACCGACGCGCCGCTGATGTGGACCGCCGTCGGACTGGTCCTGGTCGGGCTGCTCGGTGGCGGGCTGATGGCACGCTGGCCGGCCGTCACCCGGGTGGAGCTCCTGCTCCCGGCCCTCGACTTCCTGGCCGTCGGCCTGCTCCGCTACGGCACCGGTGAGGCGCGGTCGGTGTTCCTGGCGATCGTCGTCCTGCCGGTCATCTGGATGGCGACGAACCCCGGTCGCCGACACGTGGTGTACCCGCTGCTCGGCACCGCCGCGACGCTGCTCCTCCCCTACGTCCTGGACCCCGTGGCGCCGCAGCCGAGCGAGCTGGTGCGGCTTGTGGTGGCGCTCCTCGTCTACGCCGCGGCCGCCGCGGTGACGAACGAGCTCGCGCGCCGCGCAGACCTGCAGCTGAGCGCCGTGCAGCGGAAGCGCCGGGTGGCCGAGGGCGAGATCGACCGTGCCGCACTCGTCCAACGCTCCCTGCTGCCGACGACGACCGCCGGGCTGCCGGACGAGCTGCGCGCGGTCGGGGTCTGCCTGCCGGCCCGGACGGTCGGCGGCGACTTCTACGACTGGTTCCCCACGGGAGAGGGTGCCGCCTTCACTCTCGGCGACGTGATGGGCAAGGGCGTCGGTGCCGGGATGATCGCCGCCGCCGTGCGCTCCCTGATCCGGAGCACCGTCGACGAGACCGACCCCGCGGTCGCCGTCCGCCGTGCGGCCTCCGGGCTCGCCACCGGCGGCTCGGACCTGACGAGCGGCCAGTTCACGACCTGCTTCCACATCCGGATCGACCGGGACGGGCACGCGCGCTGGGTAGACGCCGGTCACGGCCTGACCGTCCTGCGCCGGGCGGACGGCTCCGTGCACCCGCTGCGCGCCGGGCACCTGCCGATCGGCGTGGGCACGACGTGGACCGCCGACACGACGTCCCTCGACCCCGGCGACGTGGTGGTGGCGGTGAGCGACGGCGTGCTCGACCTGTTCGGCGGCGACCTCGACGCGCTCGACCGGTTCGAGACCTGGGTGGCCTCGCGCTCGCACGCAAAGGAGATCGTCGACGGGATCGCGGAGCTCGCCGCGTCCGGCGACCACCCGGACGACGTCACCGTCCTCTGCGTCGCGTACCGCCCCTGAACACGGACCGACGCGCACCCCGCGGGCCGTCCCTCGCAGGAGGGTCCGTCGAAGTGCGGACTGGTGTACCGTCCGCGTCCGGGCGATGATCCAGCGACCCGATCCGCCCGAACCCCAGGGACCCCCCGATGCCCCAGCACCAGACCCCCGTTGCCGCGCGCCCGCTCGACCGGCGCCGCTTCCTCACCCTCGGCCTGACCGGGACCGCCGCCACCGCAGCCGCGGCGACCGCAGCCCTCGCCGCACCGGACGCTGCCCACGCAGCCACCCACACCGCAGCCACCACGAGTTCCACGAGCACGACCGCCCCGACCAAGCTGCTCGCCGCCGACGAGTTCGACGGCCCCGCCGGCAGCGCCCCGAACCCGGCGATCTGGCGCTTCGACACCGGCGCAGGCGGGTGGGGCAACCAGGAGCTCGAGACCTACACCGACTCCCGCCGGAACAGCGCCCTGAACGGCTCCGGGCAGCTCGCGATCACCGCGATCCGCGAGCCCGACGGCACCTTCACCTCGGCCCGGCTGAAGACCGAGGGCACCTTCACCGCGCAGTACGGCCGCGTCGAGGCGCGCATCAAGATCCCCCGCGGGCAGGGCATCTGGCCCGCGTTCTGGATGCTCGGGGCCGACATCGGCCAGGTCGGCTGGCCCGCGTGCGGCGAGATCGACGTCATGGAGAACGTCGGGTACGAGCCGACGATCGTGCACGCCACGGTGCACGGCCCGGGGTACTCGGGCGCGAACGGCCTGTCCGCCGCGTGCACGAGCCCGACCGGCGCCGCCTTCGCCGACGACTTCCACGTCTTCGGCGTCGACTGGCGCCCAGACTCGATCACCTGGCTGGTGGACGGTGTCGAACGCGGCACCGTCACCCGGGACGCCGTGGGTACGAACCCGTGGGTGTTCGACAAGCCGTTCTTCGTCGTGCTCAACGTCGCCGTCGGTGGCACCTGGCCCGGGTCGCCGGATGCGACCACGCGGTTCCCGCAGCAGATGCTGGTCGACTGGGTGCGCGTCTGGCAGCTGGGCTGACGCCGGACAGCAGGCCCGTGGCGGGCGCCGCCACCTTCCTTGTGTCCGGTGGGTGGTCACGTCAGCGACGCTGGCGCGCCAGCAACCAGAGGTAGGTGCTGTGTCCCGCGAGGGCCAGGCCGAAGAACACCGCGGCGACCGCGTAGACGCGGTCGAGCTTGCCCTGCCCGATCACGAGCATGACGACGCAGAAGACGACCGCGGCGGCGAGCACGCCCACCTGGATGGTCGACCAGATGCGGCGGAAACGGGGCATGCCGGAGTCGCTCACGCCTCCATCCTGCCCCAGTCCGGTCACTTCTCGGGGTCGTGGCCCCAGTTCATGAGCGAGTACCGCCACTTCGAGTCGTGCGTGTCGCCCTTCGGCTCCTGCTTCCCGTGCCGGGCCACGTACCCGACGACCTTCCGCATGTGGGCGTAGTCGTCGTCGGTGTAGTCGGCCTGCTTCTTCTCGAGGATCCGGACGATGTGCCGGCCGCTCTCGTGCCCGGTCGACTCGCCACCGCTCGCGGGCTTCTGGCCGGCCTCCTTCGACTCGTCGGAGTCGAGCCACCGCTTCAGCTCCGACGCGGTCATGTTGACGGCGTCGGCGAAGTCGTCCCGGGTCTGCTGCTCGTCGTGCTGGTCATCGCTCATGGCCGTCACGCAACCCGTGCCGCCTGGGTGACGACGCAGGAGCGGTTGTCCCCCGAACCGGTGCGCACATCGGACGCCACTGCAGGTGCTTCCAGGGCCGAACGGGTTGTGTGTCCCCCGAACCCACCACCGAGAAGGAAGCGAGAGCAGTATGCGCGCAGTGGTCTGGCACGGGATCGGCGACATCCGACTCGACGACGTCCCCGAGCCCACCATCCAGCATCCGGAGGACGCGATCGTCCGGATCACCCGGAGTGCGATCTGCGGCACGGACCTGCACTTCGTCCGCGGGACCATGGCCCCGATGGAGGAGGGCACGATCCTCGGCCACGAGGCCGTCGGCGTCGTCACCGAGGTCGGCGACGCGGTGCGCGGCTTCAGCCCCGGTGACCGCGTCGTGATCAACTCGACGATCTCCTGCGGCGCCTGCCGGTACTGCCGGATGGGCAAGACCGCCCAGTGCGACGTCGCGAACCCGAACGGTCCGCAGGCCGGCACGAGCTTCTTCGGCGGCCCGCAGTCGACCGGCCCGGTGAACGGTCTGCAGGCCGAGTACGTCCGGGTCCCGTACGCGCGGAACACCATGCACCCGCTGCCCGAGAACGTCAGCGACGAGCAGGCCATCCTGCTGTCGGACATCTTCCCGACCGGCTGGTTCGGCGCCGAGCTCGCCGGGGTCACCCGCGGCGACGTCGTCGTGGTCTTCGGCGCCGGCATCGTCGGGCAGTTCGCCGCGGCGTCGGCGTACAAGCTCGGCGCCGGTCGCGTGATCGTCGTCGACGGGGACGAGACCCGGCTCGCGGCGGCCCTCGCGCAGCACTGCGAAGTGGTCGACTACAACCGCGAGGACCCCGTGCAGGCGATCATGGACCTGACGAACGGCATCGGCGCGGACGCCGTGATCGACGCCGTCGGGGTCGACGCCGAGCGCCCGAAGCGCGGCCCGGCGGCGGTGTCCGACGAGCAGGCCGCGCAGTTCGACGCCGAGGTGCAGCAGGTCGCGCCGGACGCGTCCCCGGACGGCTTCGGCGACCTCGAGCAGTGGAAGCCCGGCGACGGTCCGTCGCAGGTCGCGCAGTGGGCCGTGGCCTCGGTCGCGAAGTACGGCCGGATCGGCATCATCGGCGTGTACGGCCCGACGGCGGAGCGCTACCCGATCGGGCAGGCGATGAACAAGAACCTGACGATCCGGATGGGCAACTGCGACCACCACTCGGTGACGCCGCCGCTCATCGACCTCGTGGCGTCGGGGCAGTTCGACCCGACAGCGCTCATCACCGAGCACGAGCCGGTCGGTTCGGCGATCGAGGCGTACGAGGCCTTCGACCGTCGCGAGCCGGGCTGGGTCAAGGTCGAGCTGGAGGTCGCCGAGTGACCGGGCCGATCGACCAGTACGCGTTCGGGGACCCGCGGACGCGCTACCCGGACGTCTCGCCGGAGCCGCAGACCCAGGACGAGCCGGGCCTGCAGTCCGCGATGACGCCCGTGCCGGACCTCGGTGAGGACTCCTACCGGGGCACCGGACGCCTGGAGGGTCGCCGTGCGGTGATCACCGGCGGCGACTCCGGCATCGGCGCGGCCGTCGCGATCGCCTTCGCCCGCGAGGGCGCCGACGTCGTCCTGGCCTACCTGCCCGAGGAGCAGTCGGACGCCGACCACGTGGTCGAGCAGGTCGAGGCGGCCGGTCGTCGTGCCGTGACGGTGCCGGGTGACCTCCGGGACAAGGCGTACGCCGGGCAGCTCGTCGAGCGGGCGGTCGCGGAGCTCGGCGGCATCGACACCGTCGTCAGCGTGGCGGGCAAGCAGCGCTGGCAGCCGGACCTGCTCGACCTGACCGACGAGCAGTTCGAGGCGACGTTCGACGTCAACGTGTTCGGGCTGTTCCGGCTCGTCAAGGCCGCACTGCCGCACCTCGAGCCCGGGTCGACGATCACGACGACCGCGTCGATGGAGGCGTACAAGCCCGCGCCGGACCGGCTCGACTACGCCGCGTCGAAGGGCGCGATCAACAACTTCTCGAAGGGGCTCTCGCAGCTCCTCGTGGAGCGCGGGATCCGCGTGAACGTCGTCGCTCCGGGGCCCACCTGGACCGTCCTGCAGCCGAGCGGTGGTGTCGACCCCGAGTCGCTGCCCGAGTTCGGCAGCAGCGAGTCACCGATGGGCCGCGCCGCGCAGCCCGCCGAGCTCGCCCCCGCCTACGTGTTCCTCGCCTCGCAGGAGTCGAGCTACGTCGTCGGCGAGACCCTCAACGTCAACGGCGGCATGGTCACCCCCTGACCGGGAATGCCGGAGCCCCCTCCGGCGTCGAACCATCCACCGACATGCGAAGGAGCACATCATGACCCTCGACCTCCACAAGGGGAACGGCGTCGACACCGAGCGCCGCTGGAACCCGACCACCACCACGCTGCGCGTGCTGCACGACGAGCCGCAGACGACCTTCGGTCGCTGGCTCGGCCAGATCAACGGACAGCACTGACCAACGGACAGCGCTGATCAACGGACAGCACTGACCGGCGGTCGGTGCTGGACGACGGACGGGAGGCGCGGTGCCAGCTGGCACCGCGCCTCCCGTCTGTCTGCCGGTGCCGCCTGCGGACCGGCGCGCGTCAGGCGGGGACGCCGCTGATGTTGACGAGCCAGGTGACCCCGAAGGGGTCGGTGAGCATCCCGAAGGTGTCGCCCCACGGGGCCTTCGTCAGCGGCTCGATGACGGTCGCACCGTCCGACAGACCCTCCCAGTAGCCGGTGAGCCGGGCCTCGTCGTCGCCGCTCAGCGAGACCGAGATGTTGCTCACGGTCGGGGCGGGCATGCTCGACGGCGAGTCCGACGCCATGAGCGTCAGGTCGTCGGCCTCGATCTGGCCGTGCATGACCTTGTCGGCGTCCGCCGGGTCCTGGACCATGCCGCCCTCGGCGAAGGTCATCGTCTTCAGTTCGCCGCCGAAGACCGCGTGGTAGAAGCCGAGGGCGTCGCGGGCCTGGTCGCGGAAGCCGATGTACGGGTTGAGCGTGACGGACACGGGTGGTTCCCTCCGGGTCGGGCGGACATCGTCGTCCGGTGGGCACCATGCTGGCAGGTCCCGGCCTGCCGCGGAAGTCTCTCGGGCAGCGCCGTCGGTCAGGCCGCGGCGGCGGTGACGTACGCGGAGGCGCCAGGGGTCGCCCACACACGGCCGTCCACCCCGAAGGCCAGGACGTCGACCGAGCCGTCTTCGGTCACCGAGGCGAGGTCGTGCTCGTCGCCCGCGAGGACCGCGGTGGCCAGGACGTCCGCGGTGACGATGTCCGACGCGACGACGGTGACCTGCCGGAACACCGGCTCGGCCCGGCGCCAGACGTGTTCGCCGCGCTCGGCGGTGCCGGAGGTCGCGACCGCCCGACGGTCGTCGCCGAGCGGGACCACGCCGACGACCCGCGTGCGGTCGAGCGGATCGACGACGCCGACCTGCCAGGGGTCGTCGCCCTGCGTCCCGCTCGCGAGCACGTCGCCGCCGACGGCGAGCATCCAGTCGGTGGACCCCGCCCGGGAGACGGCGTCGAGGACGGCGCCGGCGTCGCGGATCGCGAGGGCCTTCACGACCCCGGACAGGTCGAGTACGCCGTCCGGTCGGTGCGGGGTGAAGGCACCGTGCGTCCGCTCGCGCCAGTCGAGGGCGAGCGCGTAGGTGTCGCGGACGTCCTGCGGTGCGGCCGCGAGCCGGAGCGTCCCGGCGGCGATCCGGCTGAGCGCGGAGTCCGGGTCGTACAGGCTGTACCGGCGGTCGTACGCGACGAAGACGTCCCGGACGGCGAGGGCGGTCGGGGCGTCGGCGCCGCGGAGGCTCACGACCGTGCCCATCGTCTCGAAGGTCCGCACGGCGGTGTCGGCCGCGGGCCGGTCGACGCGGCTCACAGGCCCGCCTGGTCGAGGGCGGACTGCAGCGAGGTCGTGTAGCCCTCGCTCGTGTAGGTCGCACCGCTGACCGCCTGGATCGTCGCGGACTGCGCCTGCAGGGCCTCCTGCCGGAGGATCGGCGCGGCCTGCTGGCTGATCGCGACCGACCGGCCGTCCCGGTTCGTGAGCTGCAGGGCCTGGACGTCGGTCAGTTTCCCTCCGCTGACGGTCACCCGGACCTGCACGGGGCCGTAGCGGGTCTCGGCGGCGGTGCCGGTGTAGGTGCCGGACGCGCCGCTGCCGCCGGACGCGCTGCCGCCGCCGGCGGACGGGGCGGTGGTGGCCGGGGCGGTGGCGGTCGTGCCACCGGTCCCGGTGGCTCCCGTCGCGCTCGTCCCGCTCGTGCCGCTCGTGGTGCCGGAGTTCGTCCCGGCCGTGGTGCCCGACGCGGCGACCTGGGCGGGCTGGCCGCCGAGCTGCCACCCGATGACGAGCACCGCGACGGAGGACAGCGCGCCGATGACGACCCCGCGGGTCCGCACGGCGGTCACGAGGCGAACCGTTCCTGGTGGATGCGGTGCTCGGGGACGCCGGCCGCGCGGGCCTCGGCCACGACGAGGTCCGTCCAGACCTGCGGGCCGCAGACGTACAGGTCGGAGTCGAGCAGGTCGGGGAACACGCTCCGCAGGTGCACCCCGCGACGCAGGTCGTCCTCGGTCATCCAGCTCTCGGCCGACCCGGCACGCGGCCCGACCATGCCGTACACACGACTGCCGGTGCGACGGGCGAGCTCGGCGGTCTCCTCCCACAGGTACTGCTGGTCGCTGTCGGAGCCACGGAGGAGCACCGTCGCCTCGCCCGGACGCAGGTCGGCGTCCTCGAGCAGGGCGCGGATCGGGGTGATGCCGATGCCCGAGGCCACGAGCGCGAGCTTCGGCGCGGACCGTGCCTGCTTCGTGAAGAGCCCGTACGGCCCCTCGAGCGAGACGGCCGTGCCCGGGCGGATGCGGCCGAGCCGCGCGGACCCCGCGCCGAGGTCACGCACCGTGATGCGGGCGCCGTTCCGGCTCGGGACCGCGGAGAACGACACCGGGTGGGCGTGCCACCAGGTCTGCCGGCTCCAGAAGCGCCAGACGCCGTACTGGCCGCCGTGCGCGCCGAGTGCGTCGAGGTCCCGGCCGGCCATGTGGATGGAGACGACCCCCGGAGCGATCGGCTCGACGCCGACCACCCGGATGCGGTGCCGGAAGGTCACGACGACGGGCAGCACGAACCGGTACAGGGCGACGAGTCCGAACGCGGCGACGTACAGCGCGATCCAGTAGGCCCGCTGCCAGCTGCCCGCACCGAGGACGCTGCCGGTGGTCATGTGCGGGAACGCGACGAGCACCGCGGCGTAGCTGAGCAGGTGGATCACGTGCCAGGCCTCGTACGGCAGCCGACGGCGGACCGCGACGATCGAGGTGCCGACCACGACGACGAACAGGCCGATCGACAGGTAGGCCAGCGGCATGTCCTGCGAGCCGAACAGCGCGACGGTCTCGGCGATCGGGCCCGTGCCGTCGCCGATGCCGTAGCCGAGCGTCAGCAGTGCACCGTGCGCGAGCAGCAGGTACAGGACCGGCTTGCCGAGCGCCCGGTGGTGCGCGATCGCCACGTCCTGCCCGATCAGGCGGTCGATGACCGGCACCCGTGCGGCCAGGACCAGCATGACGAGCACGAGGTCGGTCCCGATCAGTCCCGCGACGATCCCGCCGGCCTCGAGCCAGCCACCGATGCCGGCGACGGTGTGCGACCCCGGGGTCGCGAGCCAGAGCGTGACCGCCACGGCTGCGGACAGCCAGGTCAGCACGGTCAGCAGGTCGACCCCGCGCAGGCGTCGACGGGTGGCGGCACGGCGGCGCTCGGCCGCGACGGGCAGCGGTTCGGGGGCCGGCGGCCGGTCGAGCGGGGTGCGGCGGGTGGTCGGCCGCGCGGTGTCGATCATCGGGTCGCTCCTGTCCAGCGGGGGTTCGGGTCCCTCACAGCATCGGAGCGCGACCTCGCAGGGACCTCGGAACGGGACCCGGACTTCGTTCGAGATCTCGAGTGCTCTGAGAACGGCTGCGGGTCGGAGCTCCTGGTCAGCGCCGCGGCAGCCGCACCTCGGCCTCGGCACCGCCGGTCTCCCGGTTGCGCAGCGTCGCCGAACCGCCGGCGCGCTCGGCGGTGCCCCGGACGAGCGCGAGCCCGAGACCGCTGCCGCCCAGGGCGCTGTTCCGCGACGCGTCCGCCCGGGCGAACCGCTCGAAGGCGTGCGGCAGGAACGCGTCCGGCACACCGGGTCCGTCGTCGAGCACCCGGAGCACGAGCTCGTCGTCGCGCTGCGCGAGGTCGACCTGCACCGAGCCGCCCGTCGCCGCGGCGAGGGCGTTCGCGGTGAGGTTGTCGACCACCCGGGCGAACGCCGACCGACCGATGGCGTACCGGGCGTCGCCGTCCGGCACCGCGGTGACGAAGTCGACCTCGGTGGTGACCGCCTCGGGCAGGGCGCGGGCGCGGTCGACGGACGCCATCAGCTCGGAGACCAGCTCGTCCGCCGTCGAGGTCACGTGCTCATCGGCCCCGTCGTCGAGCCGGCTGAGCTCGAGGAGCGACGCGGCGAGCGCCGACAGTCGGGCGGCGTCGCGTTCGGCGGCGGTCAGGTCGCCCTCGAGGGCGGGCGCGTCCCCGCTGTGCCGGTGGGCGAGCTCGAGTCGCGCGGTGAGGGCGGCGAGCGGTGTGCGGAGCTCGTGGGCGGCATCGGAGACCATGCGGCGTTCCCGGGCGGCGTTCTCGTGCTGCCGGTCGACGAAGCGGTTGAGGGTCCGGGCGAGGGCGGCGAGTTCGTCCTCGGCGGGTCCGACGGGCAGGTGTCCGTCCGCTCCCCCGTCGCCGAGGTCCTCGGCGCGGCGGCGCATCCGGGCGACCGGACGGAGGGCGAGCCCGGTGAGGACCCAGGCGGTGCCGGCGAACGCGGCGACGGCGAGCAGGGTGCCGACGACGAGCGAACGGTCGACGCGGCGGATGGTCTCCTGCCCGGGGCGGGTGTCCCGTGCCGCCCAGACGACGGTGTCACCGACCTGCTGACCGGCGACGACGTACGTGCGGCCGTCGGCGCGGACCTCGCGGGTCGCCGCGCGGTCGCCGTCCCCGTCTCCGCTGCCGTCCCGGTCCCGGTCCCGGTCGCCGTCCCCGTCGTCCTGGGGCCGACCGTCCGTGGGACCGGACGTGCCCGCGGTGGTGGGCAGTGCCTCCCGGACGCCCCGCGGGAGCGTGTCGACCACCCAGCGGCCGTCGGCTCGGATGCCGACCAGCACGCCGCGTGTGGGTTCGTCGGGCAGTTCGTCCGGGTTCTGCCGGAGGTCCTGGACGAACGGTGCCAGGTCGCTCGCGGCGAGCGAGCGGTCGGTGTCCTCGGTGGCCGTCCGGACCTGGTGGTGCAGCGCGACGGAGGCGGCGGACAGGACGACGAGGCCGACCGCGACGCTGCCCAGGGTGATGCGCGTCCGGATGCTGCGGCGGAGGAGCCAGCGCCTCACGGGTGGTGCACGTCCAGGGCGTAGCCGACACCGCGCACCGTGCGGATGGCGACGTCCGCATCGGCGGCGGCGAGCTTCTTGCGGACGTAGCTGACGTACTGGTCGACGATCGTCGGGTCGAAGTGCTCGGCGCTCCCCCAGACCTCCTCGAGCACGGCCGTACGGCTCCGGGGTTCCGGGCTGCCCTGGATGAGGAACCGGAGCAGGGAGAACTCCTTGACGCTGAGGGGCAGGTCGCGGCCGCGGACCGTCGCGCGCACGGCGACGGTGTCGAGCCGGACGGCGCCGGCCTGCGCCACGGTGGGGGTGCCGGCGGCGCGACGGCGCAGGTGTGCGCGGAGGCGGGCGTTCAGTTCGGCGATGGCGAACGGCTTGGTGAGGTAGTCGTCCGCGCCGGAGTCGAGCCCGAAGACGCGGTCGTCGACGGCGTCGCGGGCGGTGACGAGCACGACGGGCAGGTCCTTGCCGAGTTCCCGGAGTCGTCGGCACACCTCGAAGCCGCTCATCTCGGGGAGCATGACGTCGATCGCGGCGGCGTCGAAGTCCTCGGCGAGTGCCTGGCCGAGGGCGGCGTTGCCGTCCCGGACCAGGGTGACGTCGTGGCCCTCGTCGGTGAGGCCGCGTTCGACGAGGGTGCCCATCTCGGGGTCGTCCTCGACCACCAGGATCTTCGCCATCGTGTGTCCCCTCCCGGGTCTCCGTCGTCTGCGGTGGCGGCTGGCGGCGTCGGCCGGTGCCGCCGGCCGCTGCCGGTCGGCGCCGGCGTCAGACGACGCCGCTCGTCCCCAGGAGCGATCCGATCAGGAACGTGGCCGCCAGGGCGAGCGCCCCGCCGACGACGACGCGGATGGTCGCCCGTGGCACGGACCCCCCGCCGATCTTCGCACCGATCGCCCCGGTGAGCGCGAGGGCGAGGAGCACGACGACGAACGTGACGGGGACCCGGACGGCGTCGGGCGGCAGCAGGATCGCGAGGAGCGGCAGGAGCGCCCCGACCGAGAACGCCACGGCCGAGGCGCCGGCGGCGTGCCAGGGGCTCACGACCTCGTCCTCGTCGATGCCGAGCTCCGTCGTGAGGTGTGCACGCAGGGCATCCCGGTCGGTCAGCTCCGCGGCGACGCGCTCGGCGGTGCCCCGCTGGAGCCCGCGGTCCTGCCACAGCCGCGTGAGTTCCTCGAGCTCGGCGTCCGGGTCCTCGGCGAGCTCCCGGCGCTCCTTCTCGATCAGCGCGCGCTGGCTGTCGGACTGGCTGCTCACCGAGACGTACTCGCCGAGGGCCATCGACACCGCACCGCCGACCAGGGCCGCGATGCCGGCGGTGGCGATCGCCGGCACGGACGTCGACGCACCGGCGACGCCCACGACGATCGACGCGGTGGACACGATGCCGTCGTTCGCGCCGAGGACACCGGCGCGGAGCCAGTTCAGCCGCGACGACAGGTCGCCGGTGTGGGCCTCGCCGGGGTGCGGCTCGGCGGCCGACGGCTCGGCGGCGCGGGCTTCGGGTTCGCTCATGGGTCCGAGTGAACCAGGTCCGGCGGCCCGCGTTCGTGTGTGGTTTCGAGTGATCGCGGAGTGCGCTGATCGGCCCGTCGTGCGGGCGGTGTGCGGACACAGCCGGTTGCCTGGGGGCGAGGCGTCGGACGGACCGGCGCGCGAACCGGAAGGCCCCCTCGTGAACTGGCAGTTCGACGGCGTCCCGCTGCACCCCCTCCTCGTCCACCTGACCACCGTCTCGGTCCCGGTCGCCGCCCTGAGCGCCATCGTGGTCGCCGCGTGGCCCGCCGCCCGACGGTGGCTCGCGGTCGGTGCGCCGGTCATCGCGCTCGTCGCCCTGGTGTCGGTGCCCCTGGCGACGTCGTCCGGCGAGTGGCTCGAGCACCGCGAGAAGGAGACCGCCCTGCTCGAACGGCACACCGAGCTCGCGGACGGACTGCTGCCGTGGTCGATCGCGGTGTTCGTGCTCGTGACGCTGTGGTGGGGGTGGCACCGGTTCGCCGCACCGCGCGTGACGAACACCGGGCTCGTGCGGGCCGTCGGCGTGGTCGGTCCGGTGCTGCTCGTCGCCGCCGGGATCGGCTCGATCATCGAGGTCGTCGTGATCGGCCACGCCGGCGCCGTGTCGGTCTGGAAGGGCTGACAGCCACCCAGCACGACCGGGCGGTCTGGACGGGCTGACAGCCTCCGACCGCACCCCTCCCGTGCTCCTCCCAGGCGGGGAGCGAAGCGTGACCACCGGCCCCCGCGTTCCGCGGACAGCATCGAACAGGAGCAGCGTTGAGCGAGAACAGCACGACCAGCAGCAACGGCGACCCGGACCACCGTGGCGCCGGGCACGGCGGCGCGGACCACCGCGACGCCGACGGCACCGACACCTGCAGCTTCCACATGGCCGGCTCCCTGCCGGCCGGCGGCGACCACCTGGGCGGCTCCTTCGGGCAGTCGCCGACCCTCGAGGCCTGGTACCCCCAGCGCCTCCGCGTCGAGCTCCTGCACCGCAACGGTGTGGACGCCGACCCGCTCGGTCCCGACTTCGACTACGCCGCGGCCTTCGCGACGATCGACCTCGAGGAACTCAAGCGCGACATCAAGACCCTCCTCACGACCTCGGTGGACTGGTGGCCCGCCGACTACGGCAACTACGGCCCGCAGATGATCCGGATGGCGTGGCACGCCGCCGGCACCTACCGCATCGCGGACGGCCGCGGCGGCGCGGGGACCGCGATGCAGCGGTTCGCCCCGATCGGCAGCTGGTGGGACAACGGCAACACCGACAAGTCCCGCCGCCTGCTCCAGCCGATCAAGCACAAGTACGGCAACGCCCTGTCCTGGGCGGACCTCATGGTCCTGACCGGCAACTGCTCCCTCGAGCTGATGGGTCTGCCGACGTACGGCTTCGGCGGCGGACGCCTCGACGCGTGGGAGCCGGACGACGGCACCTGGTGGGGCCCCGAGGTCTGGGACCCGCACGCCGTGACGAGCATGGACGAGATGGTCAGTCGTGACGAGCGCTGGCACGGGCAGAACGGCGACGCAGACTACGACCTGCAGAGCCCGCTGGCCGCGTCGCACCAGGCGCTCATCTACGTGAACCCCGAGGGCCCGTACGCGAACGGCGACCCGCTCGGCTCCGCCCGGGACATCCGGATCACGTTCACGCGGATGGCGATGAACGACGAGGAGACCGTCGCCCTGATCGCCGGTGGCCACGCGTTCGGCAAGAGCCACGGCATGGTGCCCGCGGCGAAGATCGGGCCGTCGCCGGAACTCGCACCCATCGAGTCGATGGGGCTCGGCTGGCACAACCCGCAGGGCGCCGGCAACGGCAAGGACACCTCGACGAACGGCATCGAGGGCAGCTGGACGCAGGACCCCACCCGCTGGGACAACAGCTACCTCGAGAACCTGTTCGGCCACGAGTGGGAGCAGACCCGCAGCCCCGCCGGTGCCCTCCAGTGGACGCCCGTCGACGCGGACGCCCCGCGCACGCCGGACGCCCACGTGCCCGGCGAGACCCACGCGCTCATGATGATGACGTCGGACCTCGCGCTGAAGGTCGACCCGGCCTACCGCGAGGTCTGCGAGCGATTCCTCGCCGACTTCGACCTGTTCACGACCGCGTTCTCGAAGGCCTGGTACAAGCTGACGCACCGCGACATGGGGCCGAAGCACCGCTACCTCGGCCCGGAGACGACGATCTCCGACGAGCTGCTCTGGCAGGACCCGCTCCCCGACGCGACGGGCGCGCCCCTCGGCGAGGCCGACCTCGACACGCTCCGCCAGGCGGTCCGCGACACCGGGATCTCCGCCTCGGACCTCGTCGTCACCGCGTACTCCGCCGCGTCGACCTACCGCGACAGCGACAAGCGCGGCGGTGCGAACGGCGGCCGGATCGCCCTCGCGCCGCAGAAGGACTGGCCGGTGAACCGCCGGACCGTCCCCGTCGTCGAGGCGCTCCGCGGTGTCCAGGCCGACTTCGCCCGCGGCGGTGGCCACGTGTCCCTCGCCGACCTCGTCGTCCTCGCCGGCTGCGTCGGTGTCGAGGACGCCGCACGCGCCGCCGGCGTCGAGGTCACCGTGCCCTTCACCCCGGGCCGGGTGGACGCGACGCAGGAGCAGACCGACGTCGAGATGTTCGAGTGGCTCCGCCCGGTCGCCGACGGGTTCCGCAACCACGTCTCGGAACGCTTCGCGGACTTCGCCCCCGGGGTCGCGCCGGAGGCCGTCTTCCTCGACCGCGCGAACCTCATGACGCTCACCGCGCCCGAGTGGACGGTCCTGACGGGCGGGCTCCGCGTCCTCGGGGCGAACTGGGACGGCTCGTCGACCGGTGTCCTGACCGACCGGGTCGGGGCGCTCACGACGGACTTCTTCGTGAACCTGACGGACACCGACCTGGTGTGGACGAAGACCGACGACACCGAGACGACGTTCACCGGCACGGTGCAGGGCACCGGTGAGGAGCGCTGGACGGCGTCCCGCGCCGACCTGCTCTTCGGCTCGAACGCGCAGCTACGCTCGATCGTCGACGCCTACGCGGGCAGCGACGGACACGAGCGGTTCGTCCGCGACTTCGTCGCGGCGTGGGACAAGGTCATGATGCTCGACCGGTACGACGTCAAGGGGCACCGCCGGTACGGACCGATGGCGGCGTGAGCCGTCGACGCAGCGGCGCGAGCCGGGCACGTGGCGCGACCGCGTGACGGTCGGGAGGCGCGGTGCCAGTCGGCACCGCGCCTCCCGTCCGTCAGCCGGTCACCATCCACCGTCCGCACTCGCCCCCGGTGTGGGGCATCGACCGTCGGTGGAGACCGGCAGAATGTGGAGGGCATGCCCACCGATGCCGCGCTCCCGCACGACGTCGACCGCCGCAGTACCTCCATCGACGAGGCGGTCGCGTTCTACGAGCGCGTCTACGACAGCCCGGACATCAACGTCGGGCGCGCGGTGCCCGACGGGTTCTCCTGGCGCTACCGAGCCGTCGGCGACGACGAGGTCACGGTCGGCACCTCGTCCGTGGGCGCGAACCGCTGGGGCACGGTCGGGCAGGGCACCGGGTACGTGCTCGCCTGGGCGACGGCTCCCGGGCTGACGCTCGACTCGGCGTCCCGCGACCCCCTGCAGATGCAGCCCGGCGTCCCGGTGATGTACCCGGTCGGACGCGACTTCGCGTTCGAGGCACTCCCCACCACGCAGCACCTCATCCGGTTCGACAGCGGCTTCCTCGAGTCCGTCGCCGCGGCCCGTCGCGCCACCGTGCCCGGCCCCCTGACGTTCACCAGCACGACGGACGCCGCACACCTCGAACACCTCCGTGGCCTCATCCGTGCCGCCGCGCCGGAGCTCCTCGACCCCGGTACCGACCGGGACCGCCGTGCGGCCCTCAACATGCTCGTCGCCGAGTCGGTCGTCGACGCGTACGACGCCGCGCCGACGGTCGACGTCGCCCTGTTCGAGGGCCCGGCGACGATGCGGTTCGCGCAGGAGTGGATGATCGCGAACGCACACCGGCCGATCACCGGGACCGACGTCGCGCGCGCTGCGGGGGTCAAGGCCCGCGCCCTGCAGGCGACCTTCCAACGGCACGCCGACACCACACCGATGGCGTTCCTCCGCCAGGTCCGGCTGCACCGCGTGCGGGCGCAGCTGGTGGCCGGCGACCCGACGACCACGACCGTCGCGGCCACGGCGGGCGCGTGGGGGTTCGCGCACCTGGGCCGGTTCGCCGCGTTCTACGCAGAGTCCTTCGGGGAGCGACCGTCCGAGACGCTCCGTAGGGTTCAGCGCCTCGGTTGACCGGGCCGCTCGTCCTCCGGATGGTCGTCGTCGACGGACTCGACGGGTGCGAGCGAGTTGACGAAGTCGTCCACGAACCGCCGGTGGTCGTGGTCGTGTGGTCCGGGCTGCTGGGAGGGCACCGTGCCACCCTAGGCGAATTCGCTAGATCGCCTAGCGATCCGTCCACCCGGCGCGGCGCGCGCTCCGCGTCGGGCGTGCCGCGCGGCGGACGTTCTGCGGTCAGGGCGCGAGGAAGAAGTCGCCGTACGTCGGTTCGACCGGCACGTCCTCGTGCAGACGCCGCAGGACCATCGCCGCGATCTCGTCCGGGTGGCTCATCCCGCGGCGGTGCCACTCGACCGCCTGCGACCGGGGGTCCACGGGGTGCTCGTGCTCGGTCACGCCGGCACCAGGACGACGACGAGGACCGAGGCGGCGGCGGTGGCCAGGGCGAGAGCGAAGGCCTTCGCCCCCGCGGCGACCAGCCGGAGGCGCGGCACACCGCTGTGCGCGACGTGGATCGCGGGGATCGTCGTCGGTTCCATGTCGGGCCGCCTCACTGCTGCGCCGGGGAGCGCTCGTCACCAGCATGACGCCTCGAGGTTAGTTTGCCTAACTACGTTCGGGAACCGGATGGCGGCCGACGCGGAGCGCAGCACGCGGACGGATCGGAGTCCCGCATCGCCGCTCACCGATCGGCCGGCTCCCGCACCGAGTCTCGGCCCCAACGACGAGTTCCGCGTGCCCGGGTGCGAGACTCGTCGCACCACCCGAGACTCGGCCGGCGCCGGTCGCGCACCAGTGGGCCCTGCCGGGATCGAACCGACGACATCCACGGTGTAAACGTGGCGCTCTACCAGCTGAGCTAAAGGCCCCTGCCGCCGATCCTACCGGGACCGGTCAGCGCTGCCGAGACGTCAGGCGTCCCCGAACCGGTCGACGAGCTCCCGCTTGAGCACCTTCCCGCTCGGCCCGAGCGGGAGCGCGTCGAGGACGTGCACGACCCGCGGGTACTTGTAGACGGCGATCTCGTCAGCGACGAAGTGGATGAGCTCGTCCGTGGTGACGGTCGCTCCGTCACGCAGGACCACGGCCGCGGCGACCTCCTGCCCGTGCACCTCGTGCGGGATCCCGAACACGGCGGCCATGGTCACGTCGGGGTGCGACGCGAGGACTTCTTCGACCTGCCGCGGGTACACGTTGTAGCCGTTCCGGATGATCATGTCCTTCGTCCGGTCGACGATCGTCAGGTACCCGTCGTCGCCCTTCGTGCCGAGGTCGCCGGTGCGGAACCACCCGTCCACCATCACGGCGGCGGTGTCCTCCGGGCGGTTCAGGTACCCGTTCATCAAGTTGTGCCCGCGGATCACGAGCTCGCCGATCTCCCCGTTCGGCATGAACCGGACCGCGTCGGTGACCTCGGGGTCGGCGATCTCGATGTCGACGCCCCAGATCGGCGTCCCGATCGTCCCGGGGTGCGGCGCGGTGCCGACGTGGTTGAAGGACGCGACGGGCGAGGTCTCGGTCAGGCCGTAGCCCTCGTGGATCGGCGCGTCGTACACCTGCTGGAACTTCTCGAGCACGGCGAGCGGGAGCGACGCGCCACCGGAGATCGCGTAGCGCAGGGCCGGGCGGGCCTCGCTGCGGGCGGCCGCGTCGAGGAGCGCCATGTACATCGTGGGGACGCCCATGAAGATCTCGCAGCCGTGCTCGACCATGGCGGCGAGTGCGGCGTCGCCGTCGAACTTCGGCAGCATCACGATCGTTGCGCCGGCGCGGAAGCCGGTGTTCATGGTGCAGGTCTGCCCGAAGGTGTGGAACAGCGGGAGCGCCCCGAGCAGCACGTCGCCGCGGTGCATGTCGAACGTGCTCATCAGGTTCGTGTTGACCTGCTCGAGGAGCGCGAAGTGCGACCCCTCGGCGCCCTTGGGGCGCCCGGTCGTGCCGCTCGTGTACAGGATCGTGGCCGTGTCGAACGGGTCCCGGGGCACGTACGTGGTGAGGGGCTCGCTCGACCCGGCCAGTGCCTCCAGTCGGTCGTGGCCGTCCGCGGAGTCCGCCGGTGCGAGCACGGTGACCACGTCGACACCGGCGAGGTCGGCGCCGGCGGCGCCCTCGGCGAGGAGCGGGGCGGCGCAGACCAGCAGTCGCGCGCCGCTGTCGCGGAGCACGTACTCGATCTCCTTCCGCTTGAGCAGTGCGTGCACGGGGACGACGACCGCGCCGAGCGCGAGTGTCGCGTAGTAGACGCGGGCGAAGTCGGCGACGTTCGGGACGAGCATGGCGACGCGGTCGCCCTCGGCGACCCCTCGGGCGCGGAGCGCACCCGCGTAGCCGAGCGTCTCGGCCCACAGCTCGGCGTAGGTGGTCCGGCGGTCACCCACGATGACGGCGACGTCGTCGGGGTAGCGGCTCGCGGACTCGGCGAGGATCGCGGCGACGGACGCGGTCGCCTGCGTGGTGCGCGTCCCGGCGGCGGTGCTGGACGCGGGGTGCTCGGTGGTGCTGGTCATGCCGACCTTCCGTCTCGTGTGACGACTGCTCACGACGGAGCCTACGTCCCGGCCGCGAGCGGCGTCCGTGCGCCCCGCCGGGAGCGCCCGCCCGGCTCGGTCGGGGCCTGCCGGCTCCGACGGGGCCGTGCGCCTGTACCCCGGTGCGGGCGCGGCGGCCGGTACTGTTCGGCGCACCGCAACAGGAGGTTTGCTCGTGGCCGAAGGCGACACGTACGACGCGACGGGGTACTGGTACCCCGACCGGCCGTCCCGGTCCGGCGTCGAGGTCCTGACCCTGATGCGGCGCTACCGCGCCGCCGAGGTCGCGATGCGCGAGCGGACGCGGCGGTCGATGAAGATGAACGCCACGGACATGGAGGCGGTCCGCTTCCTCCTGCGCGCCGGCGAGCGTGACGAGCAGGTCCGCCCGGGCGACCTCGCGGCCCACCTCGGCATCACGTCCGCGTCGACCACCGCGGTGGTGAAGCGCCTGGTCGCGTCCGGGCACGCCGAGCGCCGCGCGGACCCCGCGGACGGACGCGGTGCGCTGCTCGTCGCGACGGGGCACACCGACGAGGAGGTCCGGACCGAGCTCACCGACGTGCACGCCCGGATGATCGCCGCCGCCGAGCGGCTGTCGCCGCAGACCGTCGACGAGATGGCCGGGTTCTTCACGGAGCTGATCGCAGCGATGGAGGACGACGGATCAGAGGCGCGTGACCCGCTGTCCCATATGCGTACGCATCCACATCAGTAGTTAGACAAACTAGAGAAACCAGCGCATGCTGGACCCAGCCACCGAGACGGTGGTCTCCGACGACACGGAAGGGCCGGCCATGAGCACCATCGACGCGACGCACTCGCAGTTCTCCGAAGTCCGCGAGGCAGCAAGGGGCCGCCTGCTCGCCGCCGTCGCGACGAGCCTCGGCATCGTCGCCGTGACCGTCGCCACCGCTGCCGTCACCGTCGTCACCCTGGGGGCCTGAGCACGATGGTCCACCTCCGCGAACTCAGCGAGCTCCAGCGCCACCCGCACGAGTGGCACCGACGCGGGATGCGCCACCCGGACGAGATCGACGCCCTCGTGCACCACCGCACGATCGGGGACGTGCCGCAGGAGCCGTCGTACGGGGACTTCTTCCGCGCGGTCTGACGCCGAGCCGGTCTGGCTGGCTCAGCTCCGCCGGTCATCCGCCCGCCGGCCGACCGACCGCAGCTCCGGGAACTGCTCGTCCCGCCACTCCCCCGCCACCGGTGCCCCGTCTGCCACCGCCCGCTCCTCGCGCTCCCGCAGCTCGACCCGCCGGATCTTCCCCGAGATCGTCTTCGGCAGCTCTGCGAACTCGACCCGACGCACCCGGGCGTAGGCCGGCAGCGACGTCCGGGCGTGCTCGAGGACCGCGCGGGCGGTCTCGGCGGACGGCTCCCATCCGGCGGCGAGCGCCACGTATGCCTTCACCACGTTGAGGCGGGCGTCGTCAGGTGCCGGCACGACCGCGCTCTCGGCCACGGCGGGGTGCTGCAGCAGGGCGCTCTCGACCTCGAACGGTGACACCTTGTAGTCCGAGGACTTGAACACGTCGTCGGTCCGCCCGATGAACGTCAACTGCCCGTCGGCGTCCCGGCTCGCGATGTCGCCGGTGTGGAAGGAACCGTCGCGCATCGCGTCGTCCGTGCGGGCCGGGTCGCCGAGGTACCCCGACATCAGGTTCGTCGGACGCTCGGTCAGGTCGAGGCAGACCTCGCCCTCGTCACCAGGCTCCCCGGTGAGCGGGTCGAGCAGCACGACGGAGACGCCGGGCAGCGGCTGCCCCATCGCCCCCGGGGTGACCGGGGAGCCGGGGACGTTGCCGATGATCGCGGTCGTCTCGGTCTGCCCGTACCCGTCGCGGATGGTGAGCCCCCACGCCGCCTGGACCCGCGCGATGACCTCGGGGTTGAGCGGCTCGCCCGCCGAGACGACCTCGCGCAGCACCCGCGGCTTCGGTCCGAGGTCCGACTGCAGCAGCATCCGCCACGCGGTCGGCGGCGCGCAGAAGGTGTCGACGCCGTCCTGGTCGAGCCGGGCGAGGAGCCCCGCCGGGTCGAACCGCGGGGTGTCGTACACGTAGACGGTGGCCTCGGCGATCCACGGCGAGAAGAAGCAGCTCCACGCGTGCTTGCCCCAGCCGGGCGAGCTGATCGCCAGGTGCACGTCACCGGGGCGGAGCCCCAGCCAGTGCATGGTGCTGAGGTGTCCGACCGGGTACGAGGTCTGCGAGTGCACGACCATCTTCGGCTTGGACGTCGTGCCCGAGGTGAAGTACACCAGGCACGGGTCGGTGGTCAGGGTCGTGACGACCGGTCGCTGCTCGTCGGCCGGTGCGGGCTCGCCGAGGTCCGTCGGGTACGAGCGCCACCCCTCCACGTCGCCGCCGATCACGATGCGGGACTCCGCCCCGGTCACGCCGTCGAACTTCGGCGTCTCGCCGCGGTTCGTCACGACGTGCGCGACGGCGCCGCGGTCGACGCGGTCCTGCAGGTCCGCGGTGTCGAGCATGGTGGAGGTCGGCAGGATCACGGCGCCGAGCTTGATGACGGCGAGCATGGTCTCCCACAGCTCGAGCTGGTTGCCGAGCATGACGAGCACGTGGTCGCCCTTCCGGACGCCCCACCGGTCCAGATGCACCGCGAGCCGGTCCGACCGCGCGGCCATCTCGGCGTAGGTCGTGCGGGAGCCGCCGTCCCCGTCCACGATCCACAGCGCCACCCGGTCGTTGTCCCGCGCGACCACGTCGAACCAGTCGGTCGCCCAGTTGAAGGTCGGGCCGAGGTCCGGCCACCGGAACGCACGGCGCGCGGCGTCGGCGCGGACGGGGTCCTGCTCGTCGAGGACGGCGAGGAGCTCGTCCCGGGCGGCACGGTAGGCGGTGGTCGGGTTCGTGGAGGGCACCGGTCGATCATGCCCGATGCGGGCGGGGATGCGCAGCGCTCCCGCACCGGACGGGGGTACGGTCGCACGCGTGGACGGTGTCGGTGTGGTCGACGAGGCCGGGCGACTGCGGCTGCTCGGCGCCGCCGTGGCGGGCGCCGCGTTCGGCGGGGTGCTCGCCGTGCTCCTCGCGTCGTCGTGGACGGCCGCGACCACCGGTCTGCTCGTCGGGGTCGGCGTCCCCGCCGGCGCGGTCGGCGCCGGGATCGGCGTGTGGTCGCAGCTCCGGAGCTGGCGCACCGCCGGCGGCTACGAGCAGAGCGTCCGTGCCCAGCGGTGGGTCGCCGACGGCGCCGTGCCGCCCGGCGTCCCCGCCGAGACCTGGGTTCCGCTCCTGCAGGCACAGGCGGACCGCGAGGGCGCCGGCTGGAGCAAGATCGTGCTCTGCGTCCTGTGGAGCCTCATGACGTGGTCGGCCGAGCCGCAGCACGGACCGGTCCTGACCGTCCTGCTCGTCGGCCTGTGGGTCGGCATCGGCGCCTGGTCGGCGCTCTGGGTGATCCCCCGGGCCCGCGCTGCGCGCGCGGTCCTCCGTCGCGGGGTCACCATCGTCCCCTGACCGGGCCGGCCTGGAGGCACGCCCCACCGCCGCCACGCCCGTCGGGCGGACGTCGCTCGGCGGGGGACGGACAGACCGCGGCGACCCCACGGTGGCGTGACTACGCTCGGCCGCATGCAGAGTCGCACCCTCGGCCGTACCGGCCGCTCCGTGTCCGTCGTCGGTCTCGGCACCTGGCAGTTCGGCGGCGACTGGGGTCCCGTCAGCGAGCAGGACGCGAACGCCGTCATGGACGCCTCCGTCGAGGCCGGCGTGACCCTGTTCGACACCGCCGACGTGTACGGCGACGGGCGGAGCGAGCAGCTCATCGGCGCCTGGCGCCAGGGCCACCCCGACGTCCCGCTGACCGTCACGACGAAGATGGGCCGCCGTGCCGAGCAAGTCCCGTCGAACTACGTCGCCGCGCACTTCCGCGAGTGGGTCGACCGCTCCCGGGGGAACCTGCGGCAGGACACCCTCGACCTGGTCCAGCTGCACTGCCCGCCGACGCCCGTCTACGAGGACGACGCCGTGTACGACGCGCTCGACGCCCTCGTCGCCGACGGGTCCGTCGCCGCCTACGGTGTCTCGGTCGAGACCGCCGACCAGGCGCTCACGGCGATCGCCCGACCGAACGTGGCGACCGTGCAGGTCATCCTCAACGTCTTCCGCCTGAAGCCGCTGGACCGGGTGCTCCCCGCGGCGCGCGAAGCGGGTGTCGGCATCCTCGCCCGCGTCCCGCTCGCGTCGGGACTGCTCTCCGGCAAGTACACGACGGACACGACCTTCCCGGAGCAGGACCACCGCAACTACAACCGGCACGGCGAGGCCTTCGACCAGGGCGAGACCTTCAGCGGCGTCGACTTCGCCGACGGGGTGCAGGCCGCGCAGGCCTTCGCCGCGGCCCTCCCGGAGGGCATGTCGGTCCCGCAGGCCGCGCTCGCGTGGATCATCGCGCAGGAGGGTGTCACGGCAGCGATCCCCGGGGCGCGCAACCCGGAGCAGGCCCGCTCGAACGCCGGCGCGGCGGACCTCGGCGAGGTGCCGGGGCTCGACGCCACGGTGCACGAGCTCTACGACCGGTGGTTCCGCGCCGCCGTGCACGACCGGTGGTGACGACCACACGACCCGGCCGGGCCGGGGACCGCGCCCGAGGCGCCCGGCCGACGGCGCCCCGCGCCGTCGTCGTGACGCTCGTCGCGGCGGTCGCCGTCCTGCTGCTGGCCGTCTGCACGGCGCCGGCGGCGGGGACGACCCGCACCGTGCCTCCCTGGCCGGCGCCCACCGACCTGCAGACGCGAGCCGACGCGGCGGGCCTGCACGATGTGTGGGGCGAGCCGCTGGCGGAGCACGTGCACACCCACCTCACCATCCTGGACGGCGACGTGCCGGTGACGGTGCCGGCGAACGTCGGCCACTCCGACCGCGAACGGTTCGCCGCGGAGCTGCACACCCACGACACGTCGGGCATCCTGCACGTCGAATCCCCCGAGCGACGGACGTTCACGCTCGGCCAGTTCTTCGACGAGTGGGACGTGTCGCTCGGCGCCGGGCACGTCGGCGGGCTGCGGGGTGAACTCACCGTCTGGGTCGACGGCCACCGCTACCTCGGCAACCCGCGCTCGATCGCGCTGACCGACCGCCGGCAGATCGTGCTCGCCGTGACCGGGCTCGGGCAGGTCCCGCACCTGCCGCAACCGTTCGACTGGCCGCCGCAGTACCGCTGAACGATCCGGACGACCAGGGGCGCGCCCCCACGCCGTACGCTCGCACCGTGATGGCCATCCGCACCGGCACCGACCTCGCCGCCGTCGACGACGTCGTCGCGGCCGTCGCCGCACACGGCGAGCGCTACCTGTCCCGCGTCTTCACCGACCGGGAACGTGCCGACGCCGGGGACGACCCGGAACGCCTCACCGCCCGGTTCGCCGGGAAGGAGGCGGTGCTCAAGCTGCTCCGCCCCGCTCGCGACGAGGCGGTCCCGCTCCGCGACGTCGCGATCGTGCTCGACGTGGACGGCGCCCCCACGGTGGAGCTGTCCGGCCGGGCCGCAGCGCTCGCGGACGCCATCGGCTGCGGTGCGATCGCGGTGTCGCTGTCCCACGAACGGGGACTCGCGGTCGCGACCGCGGTCGCGCTGACCCAGCGCTGACGACGGCCGGTCCCGCGTCGGGGCTGGTCGGGCCCGGAGGCGTGCGGTTTCCCGCACCCGCACGGCGGCTTCCCGAGGCCCGGTCGTCCCTATGGTGGCGGGCATGGACCAGGACCCGAACCCCGTCGCCACCGCTGTCGCACCCGACGCCAGCGAGGTCGAGCAGGTCGTGCGCGGCGCCCTGGCGGACCACGGCCGGCTCGCCGTGGACGCCCGGGACGTCGCCTCGATCGCGGACCTCTACACGCTCGGTCTGACCTCGCACGCATCGGTGACCGTGATGCTCGCGATCGAGGACGACCTCGACACCGAGTTCCCGGACGCGCTGCTGCACCGCTCCACCTTCGCCACGGTCGAGGCCCTCGTCGCCGCGGCCACCACGGCGCTCGTCGGCACCGGCACCCCGACGGGGGCGGCAGCGTGAGCGCCCCCGTGCTCGACCGCCCCGCCGGGTCCGGCCCGGGTGTTCCGGCCGTCGCGAGCGCACCGGCCGTCGCGGCTGCACCCGCCGCCGCGGCCGAAGGGGCTCCCGCGGACCGCTTCGCCGAACGTGCTGCCCGGGTCGCCGAGGTCGCCGCCCGCCACGCGGACGAGGTCGACCGGGACGCCCGACCCCCGCGTGAGGCCATCGCCGCGATGCGCGAGCACGGCCTGCTCGCCGCCGCGGTGCCCGTCCGGCTCGGTGGCGAGGGCGCGACCCTCGCCGAACTCTCCCGCATCGCGACCACCCTCGGCCGCTCGTGCGCCGCGACCGGAATGGTGTTCGCGATGCACCACGGCCAGGCGATGGCCCTCTGGCGACACGGCGGCCCCTCGACCGGGATCGCCCGCACGGTCGACGCCGTCCGTGACGGGGCGCTCGTGGCTTCCGCGACCACCGAGCGCGGCGTCGGCGGCGACACCCGCCGCAGCACCTGCGCCGTCGAGACGACCGCCGACGGCCGCGTGCACCTGCACAAGGACGCGCCGGTGATCTCGTACGCCACCGAGGCCGACGCGGTCCTCGTCACCGCGCGCCGCTCCCCCGACGCGGCACCGTCCGACCAGCGCCTGGTCGTGTGCCTGCCGTCGGACACCACGCTGACGCAGACGTCGACGTGGGACACCCTCGGCCTCCGCGGGACGTGCAGCCACGGCTGGGTGCTCGACGCCGACACGGACGCCGACCTCGTGCTCCCCGAGGACTACGCCACGATCTCCGCGACGACGGTCCTGCCGGTGTCGCACGTCCTCTGGGCCTCGGTCTGGCTCGGCATCGCCGCCGACGCCGCCGACCGTGCCCGCGCCGCCGTCCGGAAGCAGGCCCGCGCCTCGCTCGGCACGACCCCGCCGTCCGCCCTGCGGCTCGCCGAGCTGCTCGTCGACCTGCAGGCGCTCGGCGACACCGTCCGCCGGTCGGCCGACCGCTTCGACGAGGCCGCCGACGACCCGGAGACCCTCGGGTCGCCCGCCCACGCCCTCGCCGCGAACGCCCTCAAGGTCGGCGCCTCCGAGCGCGTCACCGACCTCGTCACCCGGGCGCTCCGCATCGTCGGGATCGCCGGGTACGCCGCGAGCGGCCCGACCAGCCTCGGCCGCCACCTCCGCGACGCGCACGGCGCCGCGGTGATGGTGGCCAACGACCGCCTCCTCGCCGCCGACGCCGACCTCGCCCTCATGACGGGAGCACTGCTGTGACCATCACCCAGCCCACGACCCAGCCCGACATCGACCAGTCCCCCGCCGCGCTCGACGCCGCGCGCGCCGACCTCCGCGGACGCCTGCTCGCCGACGGGGTCCTGCTCGACCTCGGCTCCCCCGGGCTCTACGGCCGCACGGGCGTCTTCGAGCGCGTGTACGCCGCCGTCGACGCCGCGGCGGTCCGGAGCCAGGCCGACCTCGACGCCGACGTCCTGCGCTTCCCGCCCGTCGAACCCCTCGCCGCCTTCGAGCGCACCGACTACATCGCGTCCTTCCCCGACCTCGCCGCCGCCGTGTCCGGCTTCACGGGCGACGACCGCGCCCATCGCGCACTCCTGGCGGCCCGCGACCGCGGCGAGCGCTGGGAGTCGTTCCTCGAGCCCGCCGACCTCATGCTGACCCCGGCGGTCTGCCACCCCGTCTACGGGCTGATCGGCGACGTCGTGCCCGCCGGCGGCCGGAACCTCGACGTCCTCGGCGACTCGTTCCGCCGCGAACCGTCCCTCGACCCGATGCGTCTGCAGGCCTTCCACATGCACGAGTTCGTGCACGTCGGCACCCCGGCGTCCGCCCGGGCGCACCGCGACGGCCGCATCCCCGGCATGCGCGCGCTGCTCGAGTCCTTCGGTCTCGGCATCGACGTCGTCCCCGCGAACGACCCGTTCTTCGGACGGGTGGGGCAGGTCCTCGCCCGCAACCAGGTCGAGCAGTCGCTCAAGTTCGAGTTCGTCACGCACGTGTACGGCCCGGACCTGCCCGAGACGGCGATCAGCTCGGCGAACCTGCACGAGGACCACTTCGGCACGTCGTTCGGCCTCCGCACCGAGGACGGCGCGGTCGCGCACAGCGCCTGCCTGGCCTTCGGCCTCGAGCGCATCACGATCGCCCTGTTCGCGCTGCACGGCACCGCGCCGGACCGCTGGGACGGCGACGTCCGCGCGGCCCTCGGCCTGTGAGCACGCACCACGGCTGGTCCGGTCGCCCCGCCATGCGGGTCGCCGTCCAGCTCCCCGACGCCGCGCGCGCTGGTGTCGTCCTCTGCCCGCCGCTCGGGCAGGAGGGCGTGATCGCGTACCGCACGCTCCGCCTGCTGGCGGACGGCCTGGAGGATCGTGGCGTGGCCTCGGTGCGCTACGACCCGTCCGGGCGTGGCGACTCCGCCGACGACGCGGCTCCGAACGCGCAGGTGCGTTCCGCCCGGTACGCGGCGGCGCTGCTCCGCCGCGCGGGCGTCGAGCGCATCGCCTTCCTGGGACTGGCGTCGGCCGCGCTCGTCGCGGCGGCCGCTGCGACGGACGACGACGCGCTCGTCGTCTGGGACGCCCCGGCCTCCGGCCGAGCATGGCTCCGGGGCCAGCGTGCCCTCGCGGCCGTGTCGGTCAGCGGCGCGCTCACGGTGGACGGGGTCGAGTCGCTCGTCGGGATCGACCTCCCGCCGGCCGAGGTCGCGGTCGTCGAGGCACTGACCTACCCGGCGCGGAGCGGTCCGACCATCGCGGTCGTCCGGCCGGGCTCCCGCGCGCCCCGGGCCCTCGGCGGCGCCGAGGTGCTCGAGGTCCCGGGCACCGCGGAGCTGCTCGACGGCACGAGCATCGACGCGCGGATCCCCGGTGCAGCGGTCGCCAGGATCGTCGACCGGCTGGACGCCTGGGCACCCGCGGTCGCGACGCCGACCACGGCGCCGGCGCTCGACGAGGTCCTCGACGTCGACGACCGCGTCGCCGAGCGCATCCTCCGGATCGGCCCGCACGGGCTGTTCGCCGTCGAGACGGTGTCGTCGGCGCAGGACGAGGACGCCCCCGTCGTCGTCCTGCACAACGGCGGTGCCGAACACCGCACGGGCGCCACCGACTACCAGGTCGACCTCGCCCGGGCCCTGGCCCGCGACGGCGTCCGGGTGGTCCGGGTCGACCGCCGCGGCACGGGCGAGAGCTCACCGGTGCACGCGGACGAGCAGGCGTTCCTGTTCGCCCAGGAGTGGCTGGACGACCAGCGAGCCGTCGTGTCCGCGCTGCGCGTGCCCGCGGAGCGACTGGCGATCGTCGGGATGTGCGCCGGCGCCTGGCTCGCCGGCCGGGCGGTCGAGGAGCACCCGCGGCTCGTCGTCGAGATCAGCCCGAACGACTACCGCCGCACCCCGGCCGCGCCGGGGTCGTACGCCGAGACCGCACAGGGGGTCGCGGACGCCTCCCCGCTGCGCCGTTGGCTGCGTGGTCCGTACAACCGCTGGGTCCCGGCCGGTCTCCGTGACCGCATCGCCCGTCGGGGTGCCCTGGGCAGCGTGGTCGGCCACCTCGGACCCGTCCTCGACCGCGGCACCGACGTCGTGGTCGTGGCCACCCCCGAGGACGTCGCACTGTTCGACCGGTTCGGCGGGCGCCGTGCGGTCCGACGGTGGGGCGCCCGGCTGACCGTCGTCGAGGTCCCGGACGGCGACCACGCGCTCTTCTCCCCCGGGATGCGCCAGACCGTCGTCGCCGAGGTGCGGTCGCGGGTCGCCGAGACGTTCCCCGCACGGGCCCTGTCCCGCTGAACGCGTCAGGACGTCCGTCAGGGGGTCGGCAGCAGCCCGGTGAGCCGCGCGACGGCCGCGGGGTGCTCGACGTGCGCGAAGTGCCCGCAGTCCTCGAGCACCGCCGTGCGCACGGCGGGCAGGAGTGCGCGTAGGTCGTCGAGGTCGGACGGTCGGGCGAACACGTCCCCGCGCCCGACGACCGCCGCGACCGGCACGGTGACCGTCCGCCAGCCGTCGACGTCGTACCCCGCGGCGGCTCGGGCGGTCAGGGCGAACAGCTCCGGGCGGAACTCCTGCACGAACGCGTCGAGCACGCTCCGGTCGAGCCGCCGCACGTGGGCGAACACCGGGGCGGCCAGCAGCGGCAGCAGCCCGACCCGGGCGAGCCCGCGGAGCATGCCGCGTGCTGCTCCACCCGTGACGAGCACGCCAGCGCGGAGCAGCGTGAACGCCGGCAGGGTCCGGAGCGCGCGGAACGGGTGGGCGGCGGCCCTGATGGTCGCCGTCGTGGTCCCGGAGACCAGCCCGAGCGAGCGCACGCGGTCCGGGGACGTCCGGGCCAGGTGGAGCCCGACGAACGCGCCCATCGAGTGCCCGACGACGTCCGCGGCGGCCACCCTGAGCGCGTCGAGCACGTCCACGACCACCCGGGCTCCCGCGTCGACGTCCACGGGGCGCTCCGGCGGCGGCGACGCACCCCAGCCCGGCAGGTCGAGGAGCACGAGCCCCCGGCCGTCGACGCCGTCGGCGGCCCGGAGCACCGGCGTCCAGGTCGTCCACGACCCCGCGACGCCGTGCAGCAGCACGACGGGACGCGGGCCCGGTCGGTGGTGCACCACGACCGGTCCGACGCCGGTCCGGACGACCGTACGACGCAGCGACCACGTGGTCGGGTCGGCCGTCACCGGGTACGGCGCGTAGTCCTCGTCCAGTGGACCGGGGACGGGGTCAGCCGACCGGGACGGGCGCGGTGCAGGCGGCGAGCCGGTCGAGCGCCGCGCGGTACTCGGCGACGTCGCGCTGCAGACCGGGCTCGGTGATGATCGACGCCTTGATGCGGCCCTGCACGTCGATGACGAAGGTCGCGCGGGTGGCGAAGCCCTTCTTCTCGAGGAAGACGCCGTACTCCTTCGACACGGCGCCGTGCGGCCAGAAGTCGGCGAGGAGCTCGAAGTCGTAGCCGTGCTGCTCCGCGAACGACCGCAGCGTGGCCTTCGAGTCGACGGAGACCCCGATGAGCTCGACCCGCTGGTCCTCGAACATCGCGATGTTGTCCTGCAGGGTGCACAGCTCGTTGGTGCAGCCCGACGAGAACGCGAGGGGGAAGAAGACGAGGGCGACCGGGCGGACGCCGCGGAAGTCGCTGAGGCGGACGTGCTCACCGAACTGGTTCGGGAGTTCGAAGTCCGGCGCGATCGAGCCGATCTCCAGGGCCATCGGTGCGTGCTTCTTCCTCGGGCGTGGGGTGTGCCCGTGTCGCGTGTGCAGGCGCGGGTCGCGCGTGCACGATCGGCAATCGTACGCCGACGGCACCCGAATGCAAGCGCGTGTCCACCTGCACGTCACCATCAGGCTGCCGGTCGGCGGTGGGGCCTAGAGTGGTGTGGGTTTCCCCCCCGGTCGCGACCCGACCCGAACGGGAACCACCATGTCCACCACCACGAGAACGAACGAGGTCAAGGGTGACGGTGAACGACCAGGACCCGCGCAGCACCGCAGGGACCGACCAGGACCCGGAGGAGACCGCAGAGTGGCGTGAATCGCTCGACGGTCTCGTCGCGACGCACGGCCACCAGCGGGCCCGCGAGATCATGCAGAGCCTGCTGAAGCGCTCGAACGAGCTGCACCTCGGCGTGCCGATGGTCCCGACGACCGACTACGTCAACACGATCGCGCCGGAGGACGAGCCGGAGTTCCCCGGCGACGAAGAACTCGAGCGCCGCTACCGCCGGTGGATCCGCTGGAACGCCGCGATCACCGTGCACCGCGCGCAGCGCCCCGGCATCGCCGTCGGCGGCCACATCTCGACCTACGCGTCGAGCGCCGCGATGTACGAGGTCGGCTACAACCACTTCTTCCGCGCGCAGGACCACGCGTCCGGCGGCGACCAGGTGTTCTTCCAGGGCCACGCCTCCCCCGGCATGTACGCCCGCGCCTACATGGAAGGCCGCCTCAGCGAGGACCAGCTCGACGGCTTCCGCCAGGAGAAGTCGCACGCCGGCGGCGGCCTGTCGTCGTACCCGCACCCGCGCCTCATGCCGCACTTCTGGCAGTTCCCGACCGTGTCGATGGGCATCGGCCCGATCAACGCGATCTACCAGGCCCAGCAGGCCAAGTACCTCACCAACCGCGGCATCAAGGACGCCGGCGACCAGCAGGTCTGGGCGTTCCTCGGCGACGGCGAGATGGACGAGGTCGAGTCGCGCGGTCAGCTGCAGGTCGCGGCGAACGACGGGCTCGACAACCTGAACTTCGTCATCAACTGCAACCTCCAGCGCCTCGACGGCCCGGTGCGCGGCAACGGCAAGATCATCCAGGAGCTCGAGGCGTTCTTCCGCGGTGCCGGATGGAACGTCATCAAGGTCGTGTGGGGCCGCGAGTGGGACGACCTGCTCGCGCGCGACACCGACGGCGCGCTGCTCAACCTGATGAACGCCACGCCGGACGGCGACTACCAGACGTACAAGGCCGAGAACGGCGCCTACGTCCGCGAGAACTTCTTCGGGCGCGACCCGAAGGCGCTCGAGCTGGTCAAGGACTACTCGGACGACCAGATCTGGAACCTCAAGCGCGGTGGCCACGACTACCGCAAGGTCTACGCCGCGTTCAAGGCCGCGACCGAGCACAAGGGCCAGCCGACCGTCATCCTCGCGAAGACCGTCAAGGGCTACGGCCTCGGCCCGAGCTTCGAGGGCCGCAACGCGACCCACCAGATGAAGAAGCTCACGCTCGACAACCTCAAGCAGTTCCGCGACGAGATGCGCATCCCGATCTCCGACGCGCAGCTCGAGGAGAACCCCTACACGCCGCCGTACTACCACCCGGGAAACGACGACGAGGCGATCCGGTACATGCACGAGCGTCGCCGCGAGCTCGGCGGCTACGTGCCGGAGCGCCGGACGAAGTACACGCAGTTCACCCTCCCCGAGGACGCGAAGTACCAGGTCGTGAAGAAGGGCTCCGGCAAGCAGGAGGTCGCCACGACCATGGCGTTCGCGCGCCTGCTCAAGGACCTACTCCGCTCCCCGGACTTCGGCGACCGCGTCGTCCCGATCATCCCGGACGAAGCACGCACGTTCGGCATGGACGCGTACTTCCCGACCGCGAAGATCTACAACCCGAACGGCCAGCACTACACCTCGGTCGACCGCGAGCTCCTCCTGGCCTACAAGGAGAGCCCGCAGGGCCAGATCGTCCACGTCGGCATCAACGAGGCGGGCGCACTCGCGGCGTTCACCGCGATCGGTACCTCGTACTCGACGCAGGGCGAACCGCTCATCCCGGTCTACGTCTTCTACTCGCAGTTCGGGTTCCAGCGCACCGGCGACGCCATCTGGGCGGCGGGCGACCAGATGGCCCGCGGCTTCATGATCGGCGCCACGGCCGGTCGCACCACGCTGACCGGCGAGGGCCTGCAGCACGCCGACGGCCACTCGCTGCTCCTCGCGGCGACGAACCCGGCGGTCGTGTCCTACGACCCGGCGTACGGCTACGAGATCGGGCACATCGTCCGCTCCGGTCTCGAGCGCATGTACGGCACGAACGAGGACGGCTCGCCGAAGCACGCCGACCCGAACGTCATGTACTACCTGACGGTCTACAACGAGCCGCTCGTGCAGCCGGCCGAGCCCGAGGGCGTCGACGTCGAGGGCATCGTCAAGGGCATGTACCTGCTCAAGCCGAGCGAGCACGACGGCCCCAAGGCCCAGCTGCTCGCGTCCGGTGTCGCGGTGCCGTGGATCCTCGAGGCGCAGCAGCTCCTCGCCGAGGACTGGGGCGTGTCCGCCGACGTCTGGAGCGTCACGAGCTGGGGTGAGCTGTACCGCGACGGTCTCGACGCGGAGCAGCACGCGTTCCTCAACCCGAACGAGCAGCCGCGCACCCCGTACGTGACCGAGCGCCTGCTCGGCACCGAGGGCCCGGTCGTCGCCGTGAGCGACTTCATGCACCAGGTGCAGGAGCAGATCCGCCCGTTCGTGCCGACCGACTACGCGACCCTCGGCGCCGACGGCTTCGGCTTCTCGGACACGCGTCCGGCCGCCCGCCGCTTCTTCCACATCGACGGCCCCTCGGTCGTCGTGCGGACGCTGCAGCAGCTCGCCCGCCAGGGCAAGGTCGACCAGGCCGTCGTCCAGCAGGCGATCGACCGCTACCGCCTGCACGACGTCACCGCCGGCACGACCGGCAGCGCTGGCGGCGAGAGCTGATCAGCAGGTGAGCACCCCCCGCACCGACACCGCCGTGGGCCGGGAGAGCGATCGTGACCGCGCGCTCTCCTGGCTCCGGCAGGTGTCGGGCGAACTCTCGACCGCGACGATCAAGCGGCTCGAGGACACCCTCCCGTGGTACAGCGAGATGCCCCCTGGGCGCCGCTCGGCCGTCGGGCTCGTGGCCCAGGCCGGCATCACGTCGTTCATCTCCTGGCTCGAGGGCAGCGCGTCGACGCCGTGGATCGCGGCCGCCGACGTCTTCGGCTCCGCGCCGCGCGAGCTCCTGCGCTCGGTGAGCCTGCAGCAGACCCTGCAGCTCATCCGCGTGGTCGTCACCGTCGTCGAGGAACGTGCCAAGGACGACGAGATGCTGCAGGAGGCGATCCTGAAGTACTCGCGGGACATCGCCTTCGCGGCAGCCGACGTCTACGCCCGCGCGGCCGAGGCCCGTGGGCTCTGGGACGCCCGGCTCGAGGCCCTCGTCGTCGACTCCATCCTGTCCGGCGAGTACGACGACGAACTCCCCTCCCGCATCGCGGCGCTCGGCTGGCACGGCCACGGCGAGGTCGCGGTCCTTGTCGGCAACGCCCCGAAGCAGCTCGAGGTCGACCAGATCCGGCGGACCGCACGGCACATGGACGCGGACGTGCTCATCGGCGTCCAGGGTTCGCGGCTCGTGGTCGTCATCGGCCGCGCCACCCCGCGGGACGACGTCCCCGAGGGCGAGGAGCCCGTCTCCTTCACCGCCATCGCGCAGGCCCTCGAACCGTCCTTCGGCGAGGGCCACCTGGTCCTCGGCAACGAGGTCCCCGGGGTCGTCGACGCCTCGACCAGCGCGAAGGGCGCCCTCGCCGGGTTCGCCGTCGCGCGGGCCTGGCGCGGCGCCCCACGCCCGGCGCTGGCGGACGACCTGCTGCCCGAACGGGCCCTCGCCGGCGACCCGCTCGCCCGGTCCGCCCTCGTCCAGCGCATCTACGTGCCGCTCAAGGACCAGTCCACCGAGCTCCTCCAGACGCTCTGGTGCTACCTGGACACGGGCCGGTCGCTCGAGGCCACGGCCCGCGAGCTCTTCGTGCACCCGAACACCGTGCGCTACCGGCTCCGCCGCGTCGCCGACGTCATCGGGTGGGACGCCACGCACGCCCGCGACGCCCTCATCGTGCAGTCGGCGCTCATCCTCGGCGCCATGTCCGAGTCGAACACCGGCCGCCGGCGGCCTGCCGCGCGACGATAGGGATCGCACAAGGTCTCCGGCGGATCGCTGTCGGAAGTCCACACGCTCCTCGGCCGCCGGGGCAGGAAGGATCGATGGGTGATCGTCGTCGTCGCGCCCGGACAGGGCTCCCAGACCCCCGGCTTCCTCGCCCCCTGGCTCGAGGACGCCGCCGTCCGTGACCGCGTGGGCGCGTGGTCCGACGCGATCGGCGTCGACCTCGCGCACCACGGCACCGAGTCCGACGCCGACACCATCAAGGACACCGCGCTCGCGCAGCCGCTCATCGTGGCCGCGGGCCTGGTCACCGCCGACGCCCTGCTCGCCGACGGCCGTCGCGCCCTCGTCGGCGGGGTCGCCGGCCACTCCGTCGGCGAGTTCACCGCCGCCGCCGTCGCCGGAGTCCTCGAGCCGACCGACGCCGTGTCGCTCGTCGCCGAGCGCGGCCGGGCCATGGCCGACGCCGCCGCCCTCGAACCGACCTCGATGGCCGCCGTCCTCGGGGGCGACCCTGACGCGGTCGCCGCGGCGCTCGAGCAGCACGGCCTCGTGCCCGCGAACCACAACGGCGGCGGCCAGACCGTCGTCGCCGGTCCCGCCGACAGCATCGCCGCCCTCGCCTCGGAGCCGCCCGCCAAGGCCCGCGTGGTCCCGCTCGCGGTCGCCGGCGCCTTCCACACGCGGTACATGGCCCCCGCCGTCGCCAGGGTCGCCCCGGTCGCGGCCGCCGCCACCGCGCACGACCCGAGCCTGCCGATCTGGACGAACGCCGACGGCTCCCGCGTCGACGACGGCCGCCGTTTCGTCGACCTCATGGTCCAGCAGATCGAGAACCCCGTGCACTGGGACGCAGTGATGGAGTCCTTCGCCGCCGCCGGCGTCACCGGCATCATCGAACTGGCCCCGGCAGGTGCCCTGGTCGGCCTCGCGAAGCGCGGCCTCCGCGGCACCCCGACCGTGGCGATCAAGACCCCCGACGACCTGCCCGCCGCCGTCGAGCTCCTGGAGCGCGACCGCGACCAGTCCGCAGGCCAGGAAGCAGACGCAACCGCATGACCGACGCGACCACGCCGTCCCCCGCCACCGACGGGACGGCCGCTCCCCGTGCCTCCCGTCCGCTGCTGCAGCAGCGTCGCGGCCACGAGTTCACCCGCATCCTCGCGTTCGGCGCCGCCCGCGGCGAGAACGTCGTCCCGAACGACGACCTCGTCGGCCCGATCGACTCCTCCGACGAGTGGATCCGGCAGCGCACCGGCATCGTGACCCGCAAGCGCGCGGGCGCCGACGTCGAAGCGGTCGACCTCGCCGAGGCCGCCGCGCGCGAGGCGATCGCGAAGGCCGGCATCGAGCCGTCGCAGATCGGCGTCGTGCTGGTGAGCACCGTCACGCACACCGTGGCGACCCCGTCGATGGCGTCCCTGCTCGCCGAGCGCATCGGCGCCACCCCGGCCGCGGCGTACGACGTCAGCGCCGCGTGCGCCGGCTACGCGTACGGCATCGCCCAGGCCGACTCGTTCATCAAGTCCGGCCTCGCCGACCACGTGCTCGTCGTCGGCGCCGAGAAGCTCAGCGACGTCGTCGACCCGACCGACCGCTCCATCTCGTTCCTCCTCGGTGACGGGGCGGGCGCGGCCGTGGTCGGCCCGAGCGACTTCCCCGGCATCGCCCCGACGATCTGGGGCTCGGACGGCTCGAAGTGGGACGCGATCGGCATGACCGCGACCTACAACGAGTGGGCCGCCGGCGCACCCCGTCCGACCATGCGCCAGGCCGGACAGACGGTGTTCCGCTGGGCCGTGTGGGAGATGGTCAAGGTCGCCCGCCAGGCACTCGAGACCGCCGGGGTCCGCCCCGAGGACCTCGCCGCCTTCGTGCCGCACCAGGCGAACATCCGGATCATCGACGAGTTCGCCAAGCAGCTCGGCCTGCCGGACACGGTGACGATCGCCCGCGACATCACCACGACCGGCAACACCTCCGCCGCGAGCATCCCGCTCGCCACGCACCGCCTGCTCGAGGAGCACCCGGAACTGTCGGGCGGCCTCGCCCTGCAGATCGGCTTCGGCGCCGGACTCGTGTTCGGTGCCCAGGTGGTCGTCCTCCCCTAGTCCCCGCGCCTCCGCGCACGGACCGAGCCCGTGCCCTAGGCTGTCCCACGGTCAAACGACACCCCCCTCAAGGAGAACCCTCATGGCCCTGTCCAACGAAGAAGTCCTCGCCGGCCTGGCCGAGCTGATCAACGACGAGACCGGCATCGCGACCGACACCGTCGCCGCCGACAAGTCGTTCACCGACGACCTCGACATCGACTCGATCTCGATGATGACCATCGTCGTGAACGCCGAGGAGAAGTTCGACGTGAAGATCCCGGACGAAGAGGTCAAGAACCTCAAGACCGTGGGCGACGCCGTCGACTTCATCGTCAAGGCGCAGGCCTGACGCGAGCTTCCTGAGCGCCGCGGCCCCGGCGGAACTGCCGCGGGCCGCGGCGCTCGTCTCGTCCACCCCCGGCTCCCCACGCGAGCCAGCTCGTCCAACGAAAGAACACGTCGTTCCATGACCAACAAGACCGTCGTCGTCACCGGGATCGGTGCGATCACACCCCTCGCCGCGACCGCCCCGGAGACGTGGGAAGCGCTGCTCGCCGGAAAGTCCGGCATCACCCGCATCGAGGACCCGCGCTACGCCGAGCTCGAACTCCCCGTCGAGTTCGCCGGCCAGGGCCGCCGGTTCCTCACCGACCAGCTCACCCGCCCGGAGACGAAGCGCCTCGACCCCTCGTCGCAGCTGTCGCTCGTCGCCGCACGCGAAGCCTGGGCCGACGCCGGCATCGACGCCGAGTCCGTCGTCCCCGAGCGCCTCATCGTCGACTGGGCGACCGGCATCGGCGGCGTCAACACGCTGCTCGACGCCTGGGACACCCTGCGCGAGAAGGGCCCGCGCCGCGTCATGCCGATGACGGTGCCGATGCTCATGGCGAACGGCCCCGCCGCCGCCATCGAGATGGAGTTCGGCGCCCGCGGCGGAGCCCGCACGTACCTCTCGGCCTGCGCGTCCTCGACCGAGTCCCTCGCCGAGGCCTACCGCCACGTCGCATCGGGCGAGGCCGACATCGTCATCACCGGTGGCGCGGAGGCCGCGCTGCACCCGCTGCCCCTCGCAGCGTTCGCCGCGATGCAGGCCCTGTCGCGCCGCAACGACTCCCCGGAGACCGCCTCGCGGCCGTACGACGTCACGCGTGACGGCTTCGTCCTGGGTGACGGCGCTGCGGCGCTGATCCTCGAGACCAAGGAGCACGCCGAGGCCCGCGGCGCGAAGATCTACGCCGAGGTCGCCGGTGCCGGCATCACCTCGGACGCGTTCCACATCACCGCCCCGGACCCCGAGGGCAGCGCCGCCGCCCGCGCGGTCATCACGGCGCTCGAGCACGCCGGCGCCGCCCGCGAGGACGTCGTCCACGTCAACGCGCACGCGACCTCCACCCCGGTGGGCGACGTGGCCGAGTACCACGCCATGCGTCGCGTCTTCGGCGACCACCTGGACAACGTGGTCGTCTCGGCGACCAAGGCGTCCACGGGGCACCTGCTCGGCGGTGCCGGCGCGATCGAGGCCGCGTTCACCGTCCTCGCCCTGCACGAGCGCGTCGCCCCGCCGACGATCAACCTGACGCAGCAGGACCCGGAGATCGTCATGGACGTCGCCACCGCGCCGCGCGAGCTGCCGGCGGGCGACCTGCTGGCGGTCAGCAACTCGTTCGGCTTCGGCGGGCACAACGCCGTGGTCGCGTTCCGCTCGGTCTGACCCCCGGTCACGGTCTGGAGGCCCGTCCTGCGTCCGCAGGGCGGGCCTCCGTCGCGTCGTGGCCGGCCCCGGCACGCCCGCACCGGCCGCCGCATCACCCTCCCCGCTCACCGTTCTCCCTCGCGAAGGCGACACATCGCGCCCCCCGCACGCGTGTCTGTCCCGCGAGGGCGACACATGCCCGCCGATCAACCGCGCGGAACCGTCGCCTTCGCGGATCGGGCGCGACAAGTGCGTCCGGAGACCGGTCCGTGCGTGGCCGCCGCCCGCCGCGTGCGGTGCCGCCCAGCACGTCAGGTGGCGGGGTACGACGGACGCCGCCCGCTCCGGAGGGAGCGGACGGCGTCCGAGGTGCGAGAGGAACCGGGCGGGCGGAACCGCGCGGGTCAGCCGACGCGGTGCAGCCAGACGACGGGGTTGCCCTCGGCTGCGTGGCGGAACGGCTCGAGTTCGTCGTCCCAGGCCTGCCCGAGCGCGAGTCGGAGCTCTCGGTGCAGCTCGAGGGCGTTGCTCCCGGCGAGCTCCATGGCGTAGCGGACGCGGTCTTCGGGGACGACCATGTTGCCGGACACGTCGGTCTGCGCGAAGAAGACGCCGAGGTCCGGCGTGTGCATCCAACGGCCGCCGTCGGACTCCGCCGTCGGTTCCTCGGTGACCTCGAACCGCAGGTGCTCCCAACCGCGCAGGGCAGAGGCGATCGCCGCACCGGTGCCGACCTGCCCGGTCCAGGTGAACTCCGTCCGACGGGAGCCGTCGAGCGCGGGCTGGTCGAGCCACGAGAAGTTCACGGCGCGGCTCATCGCGCGACCTGCCGCCCATTCGACGTGCGGGCAGAGCGCGCGTGGTGAGGAGTGCACGTAGAGCACCCCTGTCGTCGTTCCGTTCACGATTCCTCCGCTTCGTCAGGTGCGACTTCCCCATCGACCTGTGGTGCGGAGCCCCGGAACGGGACATCGGTATCCGATTGTGATGTCCTTGCGGACACGCCCATTATGCATGGCACCGGCTGCGAACGCCACACCCGGGTCGCACGGATACCGGCGGCGTCAGTGCTCACCGTTCAGTGCAGGACGGTTCCGGTGGCGTCGACCGGGTGGCGCTCCCCCGCGCGGAGCGGGACCGGGATCCGGTTCTGCTCGGGTGGGATCGGGCAGGCGAACTGGTACGAGAACGCGCACGGCGGCAGGACGAGGCGGTCCCAGTCGAGGAGCACCTCGGCACCGGAGTCATCTGCACCGGGCGCATCGGCACCGGGCGCATCGGCACCGGGCGCATCGGCACCGGGGTCGTCGAGGTACAGGAACCGGCCCATCGAGTACGAGCTGCCGGGGTCGTCCTCGGGCAGGGCGCTCGTGGCGTCCTGCACGATGAGCTGCAGGCGGGCAGCACCGTGGTGGACCGCCGAACGCACCGCCAGGAGCTCCAGCGGGACGCCGTCGACCTCGGTCGAGACGGTGCCGGCGACCACGAGCGGATCGCCGGCGGCGTCGACGACGCTGCCACGGTCCTCCTGGCCGGTGGTCGCCCGGAACCTGCCGGAGGTGACGTGCGACGGCGACACTCCGAAGCGCGCGATCGTGGCGAAGCGGGTGACCGCGTCGCTCCCCGGGTCCCACACCCGCAGCGTGTGCCCGTGCACCGTGGCGGCCGTGCCGTCCGCGAAGGCGACCGTCGAGGGGACGACCGCCTGGTCGCCGGCGACGAGCACCGCGCCGTCGACCGGGACGCGTCGACGACGATGCCGTCCGCAGCGTCGGCCGTGACCGTCAGTCCGCCTGCGGCCGGCGCCCACCGCCCCGGCACGGGCCAGACCGGCTGGGGCTGCTCGACGAGCTGCGTCGTCACCAGGGCGAGCGGTCCCCGCGCGCTGCGGGCCCAGCGGTCACGCTCGGCGACGTGGTCCGCCAACGACTGCTCGGTCACGACTGCTCCTGGCGGGGGTAGATGACCTTCTGGACGATGATGATCACCGACGCCGCGAACGGCACGGCCACGAGCGCGCCGAGGACTCCGCCGATCGTGCCGCCGGCCACCGCCGCGATGACCACGAGGGCCCCGGGGACCTGCACGGCTCGGGACATGATTCGCGGCGAGATGAGGTACGCCTCGACCTGCATGTAGACGAGGTAGTAGATCGCCGCGGCCAGTGCGGTCGCGGGCGAGGCGAACAGGCACAGCAGCGAGATGATGATCGCCGCGGCCAGCGTGCCCACGAGCGGGATGAGCGACCCGAGGAACGCGAAGGTCGCCAGGAGCACCGGCAGCGGCGCCCCGATGATGAGCAGGAACACCAGGCTGAGGATGCCGTTGATGAGCGCCTGGCTGATCTGCCCGACGACGTAGCGACCGACGGCCTGGGTGATCTGCTCGCTGACGTCGATGAAGTTCTCGCGCCGGGTGGCCGGGACGAACCGGTACGCCATCGACTTGAGGCCGCGCATCGACGCCAGGAAGTACAGCATCAGGATGATGACGATCACGGCACCGGTGAGCCCGGAGAGGATGCCTCCGCCGACCGCCAGGATGCCGCCGCCCAGGCTGAGCAGGTTGCCCGGGTCCTCGACGAAGGACTGCAGGGACTGCAGCGCGTGGTTGATGTCGAACGAGCCCGCGAACTGCTGCGACAGGTCCTGCACCCACTCCTGCCGGGAGATGTCCTGCACGATCTCGGGGAAGTTCTGGATGAGGTTCGTCGCCTGCTGGATGAGGATCGGGACGACTGCGAACACGACCCCGGCGAAGGCAGCGAGGACTCCGACGACCACGATCGTGATCGCCGACCACCGCGGGATGTACCGCTCGAGGAACGACACCAGCGGGTCGATGCCGAGCGAGAGGAACAGGGCGACGCCGATGTAGACGAGGACCGTGCTCAGCTCGCTGACGATCGTGCCCACGAGCAGGGCGATCAGGACGCCGAGCGCCCCCGTGAAGCCGATCCGGAAGGCATTGACCCGGACCCCGGTGCCGACCCGGGTCGCCTCGAACGTCACGTTCGGGGTCGGGCCGTGCTCCTCCGACTCGTCGTGCTTGCGCTTGAACTGCATGGGAGACGGGTCAGCCTTCCTCGGGCGTTTCGCGTAGGGCGGGCGGGACTTGAACCCGCGGATCGTTCGGTTATGAGCCGACTGCCTTGACCAGCTTGGCTACCGCCCCTCGGAGACCGTTCAGGCCACCGCTTCCCCACGATACAGCGACTCGAAGGTCGACAGCGTGCGGTTGATGTCGTGTGCCTCGATCATCGCCAGGCTGCGCTCGCGCATCGTCGTGTAGTCCTCGTCCGACGCGGTCAGTACGGTCGTGAGCTTCGCCGCGAGGTCGGAAGCGTCGCCCGGGGTGAAGAGGTACCCGTTGCCGTCGATCAGGTGCGGCAGCGCCATCGAGTCGGCCGCCACGACGGGGAGCCCGGAGGCCATCGCCTCGAGCGAGGAGATGCTCTGCAGCTCGGCCGTCGACGGCATCGCGAACACGGTGCCGTTCGTCAGCGCCTGCCGCTTCGCCTCGTCCGTGACGAAGCCCGCGAACCGAACCCGGTCGTCCAGGCCGAGCTCGTGCACGAGCGCCGTCAGCTTCGGGATCATCTCGCCGCCGCCGACGATGGTCAGGTGCGCGTGCAGCTCGGCGGGGATGAGCGGGAGTGCCCGGACCAGGACGTCGAGGTTCTTCTCGGGGGCGACGCGGCCGACGAAGACGATCTCGTTCGTGGCCGGTCGTCCCGGTCGTGCGGTGTAGCGGGCGGCGTCGATGCCGCACGAGATCGCGAGGACCTGCTGCCCGGCGATCGCCTTGCGCAGGTAGTCGGCGGCGAGCACCGTCGGCGTCGTGATGGCGTCGGCCAGCCGGTAGGTCTTGGCGGCGTCGTTCCAGGCGATCTTGAGCGCGATCGGCAATGTGAACCGACCGAACGGCGTGTACTCGAGCAGGTTCTCGGGCATGAAGTGGTTGGTGCCGACGACGCGGATGCCGCGCTCGTGGGCCTCCTGCACGATCCCGCGCCCGATGACGATGTGGGACTGGATGTGCACGACGTCCGGCTGCACGGCGTCCAGGATCGGGCCGGTCCACTTCCGGACGCTCCACGGCCAGACGAAGCGGAGCCACGCGTGCCACGGCCACTTGTACGACTTCAGCCGGTGCACCGTGAGGGTGACGCCGCGGTGCTCCTCGTCGAACGTGCCGTGGTGGGCGCTCGACGCCGGGGCGACGACGTGCACCTCGTGCCCGCGTTCGGCGAGGCCGACGGCGAGCTGCTCGGCGAACGTGGCGGCGCCGTTGACGTCCGGCGGGAAGGTGTCCGCAGCGATCAGGACACGGAGCGGTCGGGAGCCGCCCGTCGCACCCGTCGGTTCGGCGGTGGCGGTGGTGGCGTCCTCTGACACGGCTGGCGTCGTCCTCTCGTGGGCGGGTGCTGGTCGGTGCTCGACGGTACCGCACGCTCCCGGAGGGACGCGTCCGCCTCGCGGCGGACCCGGGCGGCGGTCAGGCGGACGAGCGGGCGGGCGGCAGCGCGCAGCGCCGCTGGTCAGCTGCGCACAATGCCGCCGGTCAGCTCCGCACAGCGCCGCCGGTCAGCTCCGCACAGCGCCGCTGGTCAGCTCCGCGACTCCGGGTGGTGCTTGGCGAGCAGGAAGACCCCGGTGATCGCGACGACCGCGGCGACGAGGAACCCGAGCACGGCGAACCAGGGCGCCCCCTGGGCCTCGCCGAGCACCACGACGCCGATGCCGACCGCCACGATCGGGTCGATCACGGTGAGCCCGGCGATGACCAGGTCGGCTGACCCGCTCGAGTACGCGTTCTGCACGAAGTACCCGCCGAGTGCCGCCGCGACCACCACCCCGACGATCGCGAGCACCGTGAGCCAGTCGAACGTGCCGGCCACGAACCGGTTGAGCACGACCTTCGCGAGCGTCGCGACGAAACCGTAGAGGACGCCCGCCGCGACGATGTAGTACAGCGCGACCTGGTGCTTCGCGGCGAACCGGAACGAGACGAGCACGACCGCCAGCACCACGACCAGGATGAGCAGGATCGTCGTCAGCTGGGCGGCGTCGATCGCGCTCTCGCGACCGACGAAGGCCGCGATCGCGACGAAGATCCCGACGCCGACGATGCACGTCCAGACGGCACGGCGCGCCTGCTGTCCGAGCGGCCGGCCGCTCGACCGCGACGAGAACCACGTCGTGATGACGAGCGCCACCGCTCCGAGCGGCTGCACGACGATGAGCGGCGCGTTCGTGATGCTGAAGAGCTGCAGGACGACCGCGAGCCCGAGCATGAGCGTGCCGAGCACCCAGTACCCGCTGCCGAGCAGCGCGAGCACGTGCCGGACCGAGAGCCCCTTGGACTGCCGGCCGAGCTTGGCCTCGACCCGCTGGACGCCGCGGCTCTGGAACTGCGCGCCGAGCGACAGGAAGACCGCACCGACGAGGGCGACGGGGATCATCAGGGCCTGGAAGGGTGTCAGGTTCACCGCATCCGGGATCGGGAGGTCCGTCGTCACGCGATGAGGCTACCGGTCACCGCCGGATAACCTGGGTGAATGGCCGTTCTCCCCATCCGCATCACCGGCGAACCCGTCCTGCACGAGCGCGCAGCCGAGGTCACCGTCTTCGACGACGACCTGCGCACCCTGGTGGACGACATGTTCGAGACCATGGACCTGGCCCCGGGGGTGGGCCTGGCCGGACCGCAGGTCGGCGTCGGGAAGCGGCTCTTCGTGTACGCATGGACCGATGATGACGAGGTCCTGCACCGCGGCGTCGCGGTGAACCCCGTGCTGTGGACGAGCCCCCTCGTGCCCGAGGCTGTGGAGGAACTCGACGAGGACGAGGAGTCCGAGGGCTGCCTCTCGATCCCGGGCGAGCGCTTCCCGCTGCGCCGCGCCGAGGGCGTCCTGCTCCGCGCCGTCGACGCCGAGGGCACCCCGTTCGAGGTCGAGGCCCACGGCTGGCTCGCCCGGATCTTCCAGCACGAGTACGACCACCTCGACGGCTACCTGTACGCCGACCGCCTCGGGCACCCCTACGCCAAGCAGGCGGCGAAGGCCGTCCGCAAGAGCAGCTGGGGCGTCCCGGGCAAGTCCTGGCTCCCCGGCCGCGACCACCCCGAGGGCTGACGCAGCGCTGCCCGGTACGGTCCGCCGCGGTCCGGCGCGCTCACCGGACCGGCCTGGAGGCGCGGCTCAGCCCCGGTGGGCGAGCAGCGCCTCCTGCAGGCGGTCCCGTTCCGGGTGGCCGGGGCAGTACTCGAGGAGCCCGGCGGCGACGCGCGCCTGGTCGTCCGTCTCGACGGCGGCCGTCCACGGTGCGACCCCGCGCTCCGCGCAGGTCGCCGCGAGGTCGCGCAGGTCGACGGTGTCGTCCGCTGCGCGGACCGCGGCCTGCTGCTGCGCGGACATCTCGGTCCCGGTGATCGGTTTCGCGGTGCAGTCCGTCCGGTCCGCCTCCCACGCGGCGGCGTAGGTCGTGTAGGTCTCCGTCGCGTCGCCCTGCCCCGTACGGCACACGAACGCGAAGACGATCGGCGCGCTGCCGGACGCGGCGACCTCAGCCCCGGAGGTGGCGTCGACCGAGCCGTCGAGCTCGGGCTCGACCCCGGCCGTGCACCCCGCGAGGCCGAGCGCCGCGGCGACGATGACCGTCGTGGCGAGGGCGCGGCGCAGGGTGGTCACCTGTGAACGCTAACAGCTTCCGTCCGGACGCGACCTGCGAACCCGGCGCAGCCAGCCCAGCCCGCCCCAGCCGGCGGCCCCGAGACTCGGCTCGGCGGACAAGACTCGCGGCTCGCAACGCGCGTCTCGTCCGGCAGCGCGAGACTCGGCGCACCCGACCACCGCGCCCGCGCAACCATCCCGCGCACGGCCCACGCACGGGCCACGCACGCGAACCTCGCCCCGGAACGCGAGAAAGCCCCCACCGCGAACGGTGAGGGCCTGCCTGCTCCCCGAGTTGGACTCGAACCAACAACCTGCCGGTTAACAGCCGGCTGCTCTGCCAATTGAGCTATCGAGGATCACTGCCCGCTGAGGTGAACCCCCTGCGAACAACGGGTACCAGCATAGCAGGACGCAGCGGCCGCTCCGCGCATCCGCCGCGCATCCCGGGCGCGCCGCACGCGGACCCCGCGACGACCGCGCGCGGTCAGTACCCGGCGGCGGGGTCGACCACCCCGACGAACCCCTCGCCCGCTCCGCCCAGGAACGCGGTCGTGTTCGTGCGCACGCGCTCGGCGAGGAGCGGCGCCACCATCTCCGGCGTGTCCGCCTGGTGCGGCGTGATGACGACCCCTGGTGTGGTCCACAGCGGGTCTCCGTCCGGCAGCGGCTCGGGGTCCGTCACGTCCAGCCCGGCGCCGGCGACCTCGCCGTCGTGCAGTGCGGCCACCAGGGCGTCGGTGTCGACCAGACCGCCGCGGGCGATGTTCACGATCCGGGCGCTCGGCTTCATGCGGGCGAACTGCGGTGCCCCGAGGAGCTTCGCGGTGCCGCTCGTCATCGCCGCGGCGACCATCACGACGTCGGCGTCCGGCAGCACGGCGTCGAGCTCGTCCGTCGTGACGGTCCGGTCGGCGCCCGGCACGGGGTCGCTCGAGCGCCGCACCACGGTCACCGACACCTCGAACGGTGCGAGCAGTCGGATGTACTCGAGCGCGATGCCCCCGGCGCCGATGACCACGACGTTCCGGCCGTACAGCGAGACGCCCTCTGGCTCGGTCGCCCACGAGGTCGCCCGGGCACGCTTCGGCAGGACACGCAGCGTCGCGAGCGTCAGGGCGAGGGCGTGCTCGGCGACGGGCTCGGCGTACGCGCCCTTGGCCGAGGTGAAGAGCACCCGGTCCCCGTGCTCCTCGATGAGGTGGGCGAACGCGTCCACCCCCGCGAACGGCAGCTGCACCCACCCGACGCCCGGCGCCCGGTCGAGCGCCGCGGCGAGCCCGTCGGGGTCGCGCGCGTCGAGCCAGACGACCGCGCGGGTGTCCTCGTCGAGCGCTGCGACCGTCCCGCCGGCGTCGGTGACCGCGGCGACGTGCAGGTCGGCCGGCGACGGCAGGATCGCGACCGGTCCGGCGGTGGGCGGCGCCACCGGGAGCGGTGCGCCGGCGTCGGTCACGACGGCACGGTGGCCGCGGGCGGAGGTCCCGGTGGTGGTCGTCATGCGTGCTCCTGTCGTTCGGCGCGGGGGCCGGTGCCGGCCGCGGCGACGGGCCGACGGGGTGCGGCGGACCGGGCCCCGGAAGCCGTGGCCGGTCGACGCTTGACCGGCCGGGACGCCGTCGCCGCCAGGGTCTTCACGTACGGGTCGACGGGGTTGTCGAGGACCTCGTCGAAGGTGCCGAGCCCGACCACGCGGCCGTCGGCCATCACGGCGACGCGGTCGGCCAGGGCACGGGCCTCGCGGAGGTCGCTCGAGACGACCACGGCGGAGAACTGCCGGCCCCGCTGCAGGTTCGTGAGTGCCTCGAGCACGGACTGCCGCACGAGCACGTCGACACCGCGGGCCGGCTCGTCGGCGACGAGGAGCTGCGGTTCGAGGACCAGCGCACGGGCGAGGGCGACACGCTGCCGCTGGCCGCTCGAGAGCTCCCAGGTGTTCAGTCGCATGACCCCGAGCGGCAGGTGCACGGCGTCGACCAGGCGGGCCACGATGAGCCCGGCCTCCTTCCGGTCGAAGCGACGGTCGCGCACGTAGATGGGTTCGGCGATCGCCTCGCCGACGGTCAGGTCCGGGCTCAGCCGGTCGGCGCCGTCCTGCGGCAGGTACCCGATCCGACCGGTCAGCCGGGCGGCCTTCCGCGACGTCGGCCGGAGCCCGCGGACCTTCTGCCCGAGCACGGTGAGCTCGCCACCGGTGATGTGCCGTCGGTGCGCCCCCTCGCCCTCGCCGGTCGCGCCGAGCTGTCCGGCGATCGCCGCGGCGAACGTGGACTTGCCCGAGCCTGACTCGCCGAGCACGGCGAGGATCTCCCCCTGTCGGACGGTCAGGCTCACCCCGTCGACGGCCCGGATCGCGGCTGCGCCGCGAGCCCCCCGGTACTCGATCGAGACGTCGTCTGCGACGACCGCCGGGCCGTTCACCGCGATCATGGATCCCCTTCCGCGGCGCCCCTGACTGCGACCGCGCCTGTCGGTCGCGACGGTGCGGTCACGACGTGGTGCGGTGGAGGTGACCGCCTGGAGGCGCAACCCGCGTCGCGGACGCGGGTCGCGCCTCCAGGCTGGTCGCCACCGGATCAGGACCCGGCGTGCTCCAGTTCGACCAGCGTACGCCGTCGCTCGGCCTGCTCGGCCGGGTCCGGGACCGGCAGCGACGCGAGGAGCCGCTGCGTGTACGGGTGCTGGGGCGCCCCGAGCACCTCGGCGGTCGTGCCGGTCTCCACGAGGTCACCGCGGTAGAGGACCGCGATGCGGTCCGACAGCGCCCCCACGACCGCCAGGTCGTGGCTGATGAACAGCGAGGCGAAACCGAGGTCCTGCTGGAGCTCGAGGAACAGCTCGAGCACGCGGGCCTGCACGGACACGTCGAGCGCGCTCGTCGGCTCGTCCGCGATGAGCAGCTTCGGCCGGAGCGCGAGCGACCGGGCGAGCGACGCGCGCTGCCGCTGGCCACCGGAGAGCTCGTGCGGGTAGCGGTCGCCGTACGCGGCGGGCAGCTGCACCGCCTCGAGCAACTCGTCGACGCGCTTCCGGGCGACGCGGGGGTTCCGGACCTCGCCGTGCACGACGAGGGGTTCGGCGACGCACTCCGCGATCGTCAGCAGCGGGTTGAACGAGGTCGCCGGGTCCTGGAACACGAACCCGATGTCCTTCCGGTGGCGCTTGAAGTCCCGCTCGCGGTACCCGAGCATCTCGGTCCCGAGGACGTTCAGCGAGCCGCCCGTGATGCGCGTCAGGCCCGCGATGGCCCGGCCGATGGTGGTCTTGCCGGAGCCGGACTCCCCCACCAGTCCGAGGACCTCGCCGGGACGGATCGCCAGGTCGACGCCCTTCACCGCGCGGAAGGCCGGCGAGCCGAGCCGGCCCGGGTACTCGATCTCCAGCCCGCGGGCCGACACCAGCGGCTCGACGTCCTCGGTGATCGCGGCACGACGGGCGGTCCCGGTCGAGGCCTCGAGCCGGGGCACGGCGGCGAGGAGCTTCTTCGTGTAGTCGGCCTGCGGCGCCGCGAAGAGCTCGGCGACCGGGGCCTCCTCGACCACCTCGCCCTGGTACATCACGGCGACGCGGTCGGCCAGGTCGGCGACGACGCCCATGTTGTGCGTGATGATGACGATCGCCGCGCCGAACTCGTCGCGGCAGCGGCGGAGCAGGTCGAGGATCTCCGCCTGCACCGTCACGTCGAGCGCGGTGGTCGGCTCGTCGGCGATGATGACGCTCGGCTCGAGGGCCAGGGCGGACGCGATGACGACGCGCTGCTTCTGCCCGCCGGAGAACTGGTGCGGGTAGTGGTCGACGCGCTGCTCCGGGTCGGGGATGCCCACCCGCCGCAGGTAGTCGACCGCCTTCGCCCGCGCCTCCTTCTTCGAGACGCCGCCGTGCGCCCGGAGGCCCTCGGCGATCTGCCACCCGACCGTGAAGACCGGGTTGAGCGCCGTGGACGGCTCCTGGAACACCATCGCACCGGCGGTCCCGCGGAGCTCCCGCAGCTTCGCCGGGCCGACGCTGACGACGTCGGTCCCGTCGAGGTACACCGCGCCGCCGAGCGTCGCCGTCTCCGGCATGAGGCGGAGCATGCTCCGGGCCGTGACGGACTTGCCCGATCCGGACTCGCCGACCAGGGCCAGGACCTCGCCGGGACGGACGTCCAGGCTGACACCCTTCACGGCGTCGACGGCGCCGCCGTCGGTCGCGAAGGTGACGGTCAGGTCGTCGACGACCGCGACGGGTGCGTGCTGCTGGTCGTTCGCTGCGCCGGTCATGCCGTCGCCCCTTCCGTGGTCGCGGCCTGCTTGCGCGACACCAGCTGCTTCAGCCGGCGACGGGCGCGGAGACGCGGGTCGGAGATGTCGTTGAGGCTCTCGCCGATGAAGGTCACGCCGAGCACGAGCACGACGATCGCGACGCCGGGGAACACGCCGGTCCACCAGACGCCGGAGGCGACGTCCGACAGCGCGCGGCTGAGGTCGTAGCCCCACTCGGCCCCGGCGGTCGGGCCGATGCCGAACCCGAGGAACCCGAGGCCGGCGAGCGTCAGGATCGCGTCGCTCGCGTTGAGCGTGAGGATGAGCGGGAGCGACCGCGTCGAGTTGCGGAGCACGTGGCGCGTCATGATCCGCCACGGGTTCGTGCCCACCACGCGGGCGGACTCGACGAAGGCCTCGTTCTTCAGCCGGACGGCCTCGGCACGGACGACGCGGAAGTACTGCGGCACGTAGACGACCGTGATCGAGATCGCCGCGGCGACGATGCCGCCGGAGTAGCTCGAGTTGCCGCCGGAGATGACGATCGAGACGACGATCGCCAGGAGCAGCGACGGGAACGCGTAGATCGCGTCCGCCACGACGACGAGCACCCGGTCGAGCCAGCCGCCCAGGTAGCCGGACACCATGCCGAGGATGACGCCGATCGTGATCGAGACGACCACGGCGACGATGACCACGAGCACCGCGGTCCGCGCGCCGAACACGACGCGGCTGAACACGTCGAACCCGCCGACCGTGGTGCCCCAGATGTGCTCGGGGCTCGGAGCACCGGTGCGCGGGAAGCCCTGGCCGTCGGCGCCCTGCAGCTGGCCGAAGCCGTACGGGGCGATGAGCGGCGCCGCGATCGCGACGATCAGGTACAGGGCGCAGATGACCACGCCGGTGATGAGCATGGCGCGCTGCCAGCCGGTGCTCCGGCGGAGCTGGACCACCACGGGCAGCCGCTTCCAGAGCGGCTCGTGGCGGTCGACGAGCGAGACGTCGGCCATCGCTAGAACCTCACTCTCGGGTCGATGAGCGCCGCGACGACGTCGACGACGAAGTTCGTCACGGCGACGATCACGGCGAGCATCGCGACGATGCCCTGGACCGCGACGAAGTCGCGGGCCGACAGGTACTGGTTGAGCTCGAAGCCGAGTCCTCGCCAACCGAAGGTGGTCTCGGTGAGCACCGAGCCGCCGAGCAGCATGGCGATCTGCAGACCCATCACGGTGATGATCGGGACCAGCGCCGGACGGAACGCGTGCGTCCGGACGAGACGAGCCTCCCGGACGCCGCGCGAGCGGGCCGCGTCGACGTACTCCGAGCCGAGCGTGCCGATCATGTTGGCGCGCACCAGGCGCAGGAAGATGCCGGCGGTGAGGAGCCCGAGCGTCAGCGCGGGCAGGACGGCGTGCGCGAGCACGTCGCCGATGATCTGCGCGTTGCCGGTGCGGAGCGCGTCGACGATGTAGATGCCGGTCGCGCCCGGGATGTTGTCGAGGACGAGCGACACCCGGGTCGACGCGCGGTCGCCGAGCGGCAGCCACCCGAGCCACACCGAGAAGACGAGCTTGAGCAGCAGGCCGCCGAAGAACACCGGCGTCGCGTAGGTCAGGATCGCGAGCGCACGGAACAGCACGTCCGGCCACTTGTCGCGGACGTACGCGGCGAGCATGCCGAGCGGGATGCCGAGGACGAGCGCCACGATGAGCGCCCAGAACACGAGCTCCGCGGTCGCACCACCGTAGGTGACGATGATCTCGGTGATCGGACGGTTGTCGGTCGACGTCGTGCCGAAGTCGCCGCGGACGATGTTGCCGAGGTACTCGAGGTACTGCACGATGACCGGCCGGTCGTACCCGGCGGCGTGCAGGCGCTCCTGGAGCTGCGCCGGCGTCAGGCGACCACCGACGGACGCGGTGATCGGGTTGCCGATGACGCGCATCAGGAAGAAGACGAGCGTGACCAGGATGAACACGGTCGGGAAGATGAGGAGGAAGCGGACCAGGATGTACCGGCCGAGCCCGCCGCCCTGCCCGCGGGCACGTCGCTGTGCCTGGGGCTTGGTGGGGTCGGTGGCCAGCTCCGAGGTCGCCTCCGGGGTGCTGAGGGTCACGAGGACGGGTGCCTTTCGGTGCCGTTCGGGACGCGGCCACGGGGGCGTTCCTCGTGGGAACGCCCCCGTGGGCCGACGCCGGTGTTACTTGGAGAGGGTGGCGTAGCGGAACTTGTACGAGGAGTCGAGGACCAGGCCCTTGACGTCCTTCGAGGCGACCGCGACCGACTTGCCCTGCAGCAGCGGCAGCGTCGAGATCTGGGTGGCCTCACGCTCCTGCGCCTGCTCGATCAGGTCGGCACGCTTGCTCTTGTCCGATTCCTGCTGCTCCTGCGAGATCAGGTCCTGGATCGTCGGGTCGTCGTAGTGGTTCTGCACGAAGTTCTCCTTCGTGAAGAACGGCGACAGGTAGTTGTCGGCGTCCGAGAAGTCCGGGAACCAACCGAGCTGGTACACCGGGTAGGCGTCCTTCGTGCGCTCCTGCGCGTACGTCGTGTAGACCGTCGACTGGATGTTCACGGTGAACAGGCCCGAGTTCTCGAGCTGCGTCTTGAGCTCGGCGTACTCGTCGTCCGAGGTCGAGCCGTAGTGGTCCGGCGCGTACTGGATGTCGAGCTGGACCTTGCCGGTGACGCCGGCCTTGGACAGTGTCTCCTTCGCCTTGTCGACGCTCGGACCACCGTTGCCGTCGCCGTAGAGCTGCTCGAACGGCTTCGCGGCACCGGTCAGGCCCTCGGGGACCATCGAGTACAGCGGCGAGTAGGTGTCGTTGTAGACGTCCTTGGCGAGCTTCTCGCGGTCGACGACGTCGGCGACGGCCTGACGGACCGCGAGGGCCTTCGTCTCGTCCTTGTCGGACTGGCTCGCTCCGAACGGCTGCGTGTTGAAGTTGAAGACCAGGTAGCGGATCTCGCCGCCGGGGCCGTCGGTGACCTCGAGCTTGGAGTCCTTGCGGAGGTCCGCGATGTCGGTCGGCGTCAGGGAGCGGTACGCCACGTCGACGTCGCCCTTCTGCACGGCGAGCTTGAGGTCGGTCTCCTTGGTGTAGTAGCTGGCGGTGACCTCGTCGGTCTTCGCCTTGCCGAGGAGCCCGTCGTACTTCGGGTTCGCCTTGTACTGGATGGTGTCGTTCTCCTTGTACGAGGTGATCTCGTACTGCCCGGCGAACGCCTTGCCCTTGACGATGTCGGCCGCCGGCGTGAGCTTGTCGGCCGAGAACACCTGCTCGTCGACGATCGGGCCGGCGGGGCTCGAGAGCACCTGCGGCCAGGTCTGGTCGGCGTGGTCGAGGTTGAACACCACTGTCGTGTCGTCCGGGGTGTCGATGCTCTTGAGGTTGGCGAGCAGCGACTGCGGGCCGTTCTCGTTGTTGATCTTCAGCTCGCGCTCGAACGAGAACTTCACGTCGCTCGACGTGAGGTCGTGGCCGTTCGCGAACTGCAGGCCCTTCTTGAGCGTGACGGTGTACGTCGTCGGGTTCGTGAACTCGCCCTTGGTGGCGATGTCCGGCTTCACGTCCGGGCTGTTGACCGGGGTGTTCATCAGGAACGGGAACACCTGGTTCTGCACGGCGAAGGAGCCGTTGTCGTAGGAGCCCGCCGGGTCAAGGGACGTGATCTTGTCCGTCGTGCCGATGCTGATGCCGTTCAGGGCGGTGTCGGAGACGCTGCTGCTCGCGCAGCCCGTGAGCACCAGCGCCGTCGCTGCTGCCCCGGCGCCGAGCGCGAGACCGCGCTTGCTCCACTTGGTCACGGATGCCATGTCCGCTCTCTCTCTGGTGATGGTTGCAAGGGTCCTGGACAGGGCGGTGGTTCGACTGTGTGCCCGGCCAGGAACGCTCATTGGTACCACCCTGACACGGAATCTCCGGCGCCGGAGGGCATTTGTTTACACCCTTGTAATGCAGGACCGCGTCGCATGGCGCATGATGCGCGCGTGGCGCCCGGCGTGTCACGCACGATTGTTGCGTTCGGCAACGGGGCCGCGCGAGCGGGCCGAGCGTGCCACTTGTGGCCCGCTCGGCGGTCCGACCCGACACTTCTCGACCGCTCGACGTCGAGCACGCGGCGTGTCCTGCCCGTTCGGCGGAGGGCAGACAGCGGGCATGCCGGACCGCGGGCACGCCGGACAGCGGTCACGCCGGCCAGCGGGCACGCCGGCCAGCGGGCACGCCGGACGAGGCGGACGACGAGTCCCTACGCGGACGCCTCGCCGTCGGCCCGGAGTCGCATGCGCTGGGCGTCGAGCTCCACGAGCTCCCGCTGGATCTCGGCGCGGCGGTCGCCCTGCTCGTGCGGATCAGCGCGCTGCAGCTGCCCGAGGAGCGCGGCCTTACGGGCGAGCAGGTCACGCTCGACCAGGGCCTGCACGATGCTCCGGGCGTAGAGCGCGAGGTCCTCGTCGGTGCGGGCGGGGATCGGCGCGAGCGCGAGCTCCTGCACGAGGCCGCGGAACGGCGCCGGCACGTCCTGCAGCAGCCGGTCGAGCCAGTCCCCCGCGCCGATCGCGTCGACGTTGGCCACGACGGCGTCACGGACGACCGACAGCATCGGCGCCGAGAACGTCGCCGATGCAGCGAGCCAGATCAGCGGCGTCCCGACGTACCCGGGCTGCTGCACCATCGCCATCACGGCGTCGCGCTCCATCCGGGTGACCGGGTCGTTCGGCAGCAGTCGCAGCCCGGCCACGGGCTCCTCCGGAGGGGCGACCAGCTCGCCACCGGGACCCGCCTGCCCGACCGGCACCGAGCCTCCTGACTGGTCCTGACGGGCCGATCCCTGCCGCTGCCGCGCGTTCTCGACCGCGCGCCGGACCTCCGGGATGTCGATCCCGAGCCACTTGGCGGTCTCGCGGACGTAGGCGCTGGCCAGCGTGCGGTCGCGGATGCCGGCCACGACGGGTGCGGCGTCGCGGAGCCCGGCGACCCTGCCTTCGGCGGTCTCGATGTCGTGGGACGCCAAGCGGCGACGGATCATGAACTCGAACATCGGGCGCTTGGTCTCGACGAGCCGCTCGATCGCGGCGTCGCCTCGCGTCAGGCGCAGGTCGCACGGGTCGAGGCCACCCGGCGCGACCGCGACGTAGGTCTGCGAGGCGAACCGGCTCTCCTCGGCGAAGGCGCGTGCCGCGGCACGCTGCCCGGCCTCGTCCGGGTCGAACGTGAAGACGATGTCGCCGAGCTGCGACAGGTGCGCACCGGCCGAGTCGCCGAGCATCGGCCGCAGGACCTTGATGTGGTCGACCCCGAAGGACGTGCCGCACGTCGCGACCGCGGTGGTCACGCCCGCAAGGTGGCACGCCATCACGTCGGTGTAGCCCTCGACGATCACGACCTGCTTCTGCTTCGAGATGTCCCGCCGGGCGAGGTCGAGCCCGTAGAGCACCTGGCTCTTGTGGTAGATCGGCGTCTCGGGGGTGTTGAGGTACTTCGGCCCCTTGTCGTCGTCGAGCAGGCGACGCGCACCGAAGCCGATCGTCGCGCCGGTGACGTCGCGGATCGGCCACATCAGGCGTCCGCGGAAACGGTCGTACGGCGACCGGTCCCCCTGGCCCGCGAGCCCGGCGGCGAGGATCTCGTCCATCGAGAAGCCCCGGCCGCGCAGGTGCTCGCGCGTCGCGTCGTACGACTGCGGCGCGAAGCCGACCCCGAAGTGCTGCGCCGCGGCGGGGTCGAAGCCACGCTCCCCGAGGAACCGGCGGGCGGGTTCGGCGCCCGCGGTCGTGAGCTGCGCCTGGTAGAACGCCAGCGCGGCTTCGTTCACGGCGATCAGCCGCGCGCGCTGGTTGTAGTCGGTGCGCGGCCCGTCGCCTTCTTCGTAGTGGAGCGTGAAGCCGATCTTCGCCGCCATCCGCTCGACGGCTTCCTGGAACGTCGTGTGGTCCTGCTTGATGATGAACTCGAAGACGTCGCCGTCCTCACCGCACCCGAAGCAGTGGTACCGACCGACCTGGGGCCGCACGTGGAAGGACGGGGAACGCTCGTCGTGGAAGGGGCAGAGGCCCTTGAGCGACCCGACACCGGCGGACTTCAGCGTGACGTAGTCGCCGACGACGTCGGCGATGTTGACACGCGAGCGGACCTCGTCGATGTCGTTCCGCGCGATCCTGCCAGCCACCCTTCGATCCTAGTTCGTGCCGGTGACCCCGGCGGACGGTCGCGCCCGCCTGTGGACGAGCATCCGCCTGTGGACGGGTGACGGCCTGGAGGCACGGGGCACGTCCGGCATGTCGGCTGCGGTCGCGGGGTGGTCCGGACCGGAGGCGTGCACGGCCGCGTCCGCGGCCACGTCCGGTCCCGCCGAGACGGTCCGGTCGCGCCGAGACGGTCGCGTCCCACCGAGACGGTCCCGGATTCGGCGGCGTCTCGCGCGTACGAGGGCGTCTCGCGGCACCGGCACTGGGCTCAGACCGGGATGTGCGTCGTCTCCCGCTCGCCGACGACGAGCCGCTTGTGCCACGCGAGTGCACCCTGGTCGGTCAGGCTCGCCACCTGGTCGACCACGGCCCGCAGCCGCCCGGCGTCGTCGGACGCCGCTCGCCAGTCCGCCGCGAAGCCCGGCTCGAGGTCCGCGCTCCCCGTGGCCGCGAGGGCGTCGAGCAGCTCGGTGAGGACGCGACGCTGGTCCTCGTACACCGGCTGCCGGTCCCCCTGGGTCATCACGAACGCCGCGACGATGCCCTTGAGCACCGCGATCTCCCCGATGATCTCGGGCGGGGTGACGACGGACGCCGCGAACCGCACGAGCGACCCGGACGCGTAGGACTCCCGTGTCGCCGCCGTCGCCGTGCGCGCGAAGCGCCCGATGAGCTGCGACGTCAGGTTCTTCAGCCGCGCCATGTCCCGCCGCGACCCGTCGTACGAGGTCATCCACAGCGGCAGGGAACGCAGCCGGTCGAAGGCCTCGAGCAGCTCGTCGCGGCTGAGGTCGGACCCCACCCACGCGTGCATCGCCGTGACGATGTCGTTCTCGCCGACCCGGTCGCCGAGCGCCGCCACGTCGATGAAGCCCGCGACGACCGCGTCCTCGAAGTCGTGCACTGAGTACGCGATGTCGTCGGACAGGTCCATGACCTGCGCCTCGATGCACCGCTGCCGGCGGGGAGCCCCAGCACGGAGCCACTCGAAGGCGTCGTGGTCGTCGTCGTAGAAGCCGAACTTCGTGCGCCCGGACGACGCCTCGGCCACACCCTGCGCCGCCGGCCACGGGTACTTGCAGCTCGCGTCGAGGGAGGCCCGGGTCAGGTTGAGCCCGTACGGACGGTCGTCGTCCGGACCGACGCCGTAGACCTTCGGCTCGAGTCGCGTGAGCAGACGCAGGGTCTGCGCGTTGCCCTCGAACCCGCCGATCCCGGCGGCCCAGGCGTTCACGGCCGTCTCGCCGTTGTGGCCGAACGGCGGGTGGCCGATGTCGTGCGCCAAGCAGGCCGTGTCGACGACGTCGGGGTCGAGCCCGAGCGAGTCGGCGAGCTCGCGGCCGACCTGCGCGACCTCGAGCGAGTGCGTCAGGCGGTTCCGCGCGAAGTCGAGCCCCGTGGTCGGGCTGAGCACCTGGGTCTTCGCGGCGAGCCGCCGGAGCGCGCTCGAGTGCAGCAGTCGGGCACGGTCGCGGGCGAAGTCGGACCGACGGTTGCCGTGGGTCTCGGGCAGCCAGCGCTCGGCGTCGGCGGGCCCGTACGAGGCGGTGGCGCTCATCCGCCGCTGTGGTGCAGCTCGGCGGCGGCGAGGACCTTCCGGAACGCCTCGTCGACGTCGCGGGACTCGAGCCACCGGTCCGGCAGGGCCGTGCGCTTCGGGTGCCCGGCGCGACCGCGGGGTCCCTCGACGTCGGCGCCCGGGTACGGGGCCGTCCAGTCGAGCTGCCCGAGCAGGTCGTCGATCTCCTGCAGGCTCGACGCCATCGACAGCGCCGACCGGACGTCGCCGCCGATCGGGTAGCCCTTGAAGTACCAGGAGACGTGCTTGCGGGCGTCACGGCAGCCGTGGTCCTCGGACCCGAAGAACTCGACGAGCAGCTCGGCGTGCCGGCGGAACGCGTTCGCGACGTCGCCGAGGGACGGCATCGCACGGACGTCCTCGCCGCGGAACGCCGCCGCGAGGTCGCCGAACAGCCACGGACGCCCCAGGCACCCGCGGCCGACGACCACGCCGTCGCAGCCGGTCTCGTCGACCATGCGCAGCGCGTCGGCGGCGGACCAGATGTCGCCGTTGCCGAGCACCGGGATGTCGGTGATCGCTTCCTTCAGCGTCGCGATCGCCGACCAGTCCGCGTGCCCGGAGTAGTGCTCGTTCGCGGTGCGGGCGTGCAGCGAGATCGCGGCCACACCCGCGTCCCGGGCGATGCGCGCCGCGTCGAGGTACGTGAGGTGGTCCGCGTCGATGCCCTTGCGCATCTTGACGGTCACCGGGACGTCACCGGCGGCCTTGACGGTCTTCTCGACCAGGTCCTTGAACAGGTCGAGCTTCCACGGCAGGGCCGCTCCCCCGCCCTTCCGCGTGACCTTGGGCACCGGGCACCCGAAGTTCAGGTCGATGTGGTCGGCCCGGTCCTCGCCCACCAGGATCGTCGCGGCCTCGGCCACGGTGGTCGGCTCGACGCCGTACAGCTGGATCGACCGGGGCGTCTCCGACTCGTGGTGCTGGATGAGCTGCATCGAGACCGGGGTCCGCTCGACCAGGGCGCGCGAGGTGATCATCTCGCAGACGTAGAGACCCGCGCCGTACTCGCGGCAGAGTCGGCGGTAGGCCATGTTCGTGATGCCCGCCATCGGAGCGAGCACCACGGGCGCGTCGACCTCGATGGGGCCGATGCGCAGGGGCTTCGCCGGTCGGGTCGCCGTCCGGGGCGCGTCAGTGATCGTCATACGTCGTCCATTCTCCCATGCCCGTTCCGCGCCGGTAGCGTTCTCCACATGTCCGACACCGCCATCGCCCGCTTCGACGCCGACGCAGCAGCCAGGGGGCTCGACGTCGAGGTCGTCGAACGCCCAGCGGCCGACTCGCTCGAGCAGGCCGCCTCACTGCTCGGGATCACCCCGGGCGACATCGTCAAGACCCTCGTCGTCAAGCGGCACGACGGCGGCTTCCTGCTCGCGCTCGTACCGGGAGGGCGGAGCATCGCGTGGAAGAAGCTCCGCGCGGTCGTCGGCGTCAACAAGCTCGCGATGCCCGACGCGGCCACCGCGCTCGAGGCCTCGGGCTACGAGCGCGGCACGATCACCCCGATCGGTGCGACGGGTGACCTGCCGGTCGTCGCCGACGAGCGCGTGCTCGGCCGACGGATCGCGCTCGGCGCGGGACGGCACGGCGCGAGCGCGTTCGTCGACGCGGACGCCCTGGTCGCCGCCTACGACGCGACGGTCGCGGACATCACGGACGAGGAACCCGTCCGGGGCTGACCCGGGCGCGGGTCCGTCAGTCCGGGACCTCGGTCCAGCTCCCCTCGGCGCCGGGCACGAAGCAGCTGTCGCCCTCGCAGACCGGCGCGCCGCCGGTCACGGGGAACGTCAGCAGTGCGGGTCCGGCGGACGGGTTCGACCCGGCCTGGAGGCCCGGTGCGGCCCCGCCGGTCGTCGTCACGTCGCTCACCGGGCCGCCGCCGCATCCGCTGCCGCGTCGTCCTCGGCACGCTGCTGCTCGGCCGCGAGCTCCTCGGGTGTGGACGAGCGCAGCGCCACGACCTGGCGGAGCACCTGCTCGAAGGCCGCCGGGTCCTGGGCCCCGGAGACGCCGTACTTGCCGTCGATGACGAAGAACGGGACGCCGTTGATGCCGAACGCCTGTGCCTGGGCCTGGTCGGCACGGACGGCGGCGAGCTGCCCGTCGTCGCGCAGGGTCGTCAGGACCTCGTCGCGGTCCAGGCCGACCTCGGCGGCCAGGTCCGCGAGGGACTCGTCCTGCCCGACGTGCTCGCCCCGCTCGAAGTACGCGGTGAAGAGCCGCTCGACCATGTCGAGCTGCTTGCCGTGCTGCTTGGCGAGGTGGATGACCTGGTGCGCCTTCACCGTGTTGGTGTGGTGCATCGCGTCGAAGTCGTAGTCCAGGCCGACGCTCTGCGCGATGCCGGCGACGTGCTCGAGCATCTGCTGCGCTTGCTCGACGGGCATGCCCTTGTGGCCGGACAAGAACTCGGCCTCGGTTCCCTCGAAGTCGACCGGGGTGTCCGGGCTGAGCTCGAACGAGTGGTACTCGACCTCGACGGGCGCGGCGTCGGGGCCGGCGCCGAACGCCGCGGCTCCCGCCTCGAACTTGCGCTTGCCGATGTAGCACCAGGGGCATGCGATGTCGGACCAGACATCGACCTTCACGGAGTCGTTCACGCGGACGACAACGCGGCCACTGCCCGGGTATTCCCGGGCCGTGGCCGCCTGTGCCTGTCTGTCTGTCTGTCTGGCGGTCGGTGCTACGCGCCGAGCAGCCGCTGCGCCAGGTAGCCCTGCAGCTGGTCGAGGGACACGCGCTCCTGCGCCATGGTGTCGCGCTCGCGGACCGTCACGGCCCGGTCGTCGAGCGTGTCGAAGTCGACCGTGATGCAGAACGGCGTACCGATCTCGTCGTGGCGACGGTAGCGACGACCGATCGCACCGGCGTCGTCGAAGTCGACGTTCCAGTGCTTGCGGAGGTCGTCGGCGAGCCCACGGGCGACCGGCGAGAGCTGCTCGTTGCGCGACAGCGGCAGGACAGCGGCCTTGACCGGGGCGAGCCGCGGGTCCAGGCGCAGGACGGTGCGCTTGTCGACGCCGCCCTTCGCGTTCGGGGCCTCGTCCTCGTGGTAGGCGTCGAGCAGGAACGCCATGAGCGCACGGGTGAGCCCGAACGACGGCTCGATGACGTACGGCACGTACTTCTCGTTGGCGGCCTGGTCGAAGAACCGGAGGTCCTTGCCCGAGGACTCGATGTGGTTGTTGAGGTCGAAGTCGGTGCGGTTCGCGACGCCCATGAGCTCGCCCCACTCGGATCCAGCGAAGCCGAAGCGGTACTCGATGTCGGCCGTGGCGTCGGAGTAGTGCGCGCGCTCCCCGTCCGGCACGTCGAACCGGCGGAGGTTCTCCGGGTCGATGCCGAGGTCGGTGAAGAACGCGACCGAGTCGGCGATCCACTGCTCGTAGTGCGTGTCGACGTCGGCCGGCGGCACGAAGTACTCGATCTCCATCTGCTCGAACTCGCGGGTCCGGAAGATGAAGTTGCCGGGCGTGATCTCGTTGCGGAACGCCTTGCCGACCTGTCCGATGCCGAACGGGGGCTTCATCCGGCTCGTCGTGACCACCTGCGCGAAGTCGACGAAGATGCCCTGCGCGGTCTCGGGGCGCAGGAAGTTCAGGCCTTCTTCGGACTCGACCGGGCCGAGGTACGTCTTGAGCATCCCGGAGAACTCACGGGGCTCGGTCCACTCGCCGCGGGTGCCGCAGTTCGGGCAGGCGATCTCCGCCATGCCGCCCTCGGGGTCGCGGCCCTTCTTGGCGACGAAGGCCTCGACCAGGTGGTCCTCGCGGAAGCGGTGGTGGCAGTGCAGGCACTCGACGAGCGGGTCGGTGAAGGTCGCGACGTGGCCGGAGGCCTCCCACACCTTGCGCGGCAGGATGACGGCCGAGTCCAGGCCGACCATGTCGCCACGGCCGCGGACGAACCGCTGCCACCACTGGCGCTTGATGTTCTCCTTGAGTTCGACACCGAGGGGCCCGTAGTCCCACGCGGAGCGCGATCCGCCGTAGATCTCCCCCGACTGGAAGACGAAGCCGCGGCCCTTGGCCAGGGCGATGACGCTGTCGAGACGGGAGGACGGTGCCAAGAGGGACTCCTGTGGTCGCCGGACTGGGTGCCCGGGTCGGAACGGTACCCGGCAAGCGTACCGGCCCGTCGAGCGGGGGCGGACGGGCTACCGCACGCTGTGGACGAGCGGCCGCTCCACCGGTCGGAAGCTGCCGAGTCCCCCGAGCACCGCGACGACGCGGTCGACGTCCTCGGCGTCGTTCCACAGGTGGAAGGCGAGCCGCAGCCGCCCGGCCCGGCCGCTCGCGGTGACCCCGGCGTCCGCCAGTGCGCGGAGCGCCGTGCCGTCAGGGTCCGGGAACGTCGTGATCGCCTGCCCGGGTCGGGGCCTCCCGAGCGCGTCGGCGAGCCGGTCCGCGAGACCGGTGGCGTGCCTCCAGGCCGAGGCCGCGTCGACGGACGCGAGGTGCCGCAGGGCGGCGACCGCCCCGGGCCAGGCCTGCCAGGCCGGGGAGACGTCGAAGCGACGGGCGTCGTCGGCGAGCCGCATGTCGGGTCCGTAGCACGAGGACCACACGTCGGCGCCCGCGTACCAGCCCGCCTGCACGGGCCGGAGCTCCGCGAGCGCGCGGTCCGAGAACGTCGCGAACGCGACCCCGCGCGGCGCGCAGAGCCACTTGTAGGCGTGCGTCACGGTGACGTCGTAGGGTGCCGCGTCGACGGGGAGCACTCCGGCTGCCTGCGTGAGGTCGCACAGCGTCAGGGCGCCGACCGCCCGGGCCGCGGCGAGCACGGGCGCCGGGTCGGTCACCACGCCGGAGGCGGACTGCACGGCGGACCACGCGACGAGTCGGGTGCCCGGGCGCACGGCGTCGGCGAGGTCCGCGAGCGGGACGCTCCGCACCCGGACCCCGCGGTGGGCCTGGGCGAGGAACGGGAAGACGACGGAGCTGAAGTCCCCGTCGGGGACGACGACCTCGGCGCCGTCGGGCAGCGAGGCGGCCACGACGGCGACCATCGCCGACGTCTGCGAGCCGGTGGCGACCCGCGCCCGATCGACGCCGACGATCCCCGCGAACAGTTCGCGGCCCTGTTCGACGAGTGCGCCGTAGCCGGTCGGGGTCGTCGCCGCCCGGGACCACGCGTCGAGGTCCGCGCGCTGGGCGGTGAGCGTGCCGAGCGTCGGCAGCCCGGCGGTGCAGGCGGCGAGGTACCCGGTGCCGTCGACGAAGGAGTCCATGCGTCCAGCGTCGACGGCGGGCGGCCATCACACCAGGGCAGCTTTCTTCGGCACCCCATAACATCGTGTTGTGGACGACCTCGACCCCCAGCTGCTCCGTGTGCTCCGTGCCGTCCGGGACGCCGGGTCGATCAGCCGCGCCGCGAACGTCCTCGGGTACAGCCAGCCGGCCGTCAGCCAGCTCCTGGCGCGGGCCGAGCGTCGGCTGGGCCACGAGCTCGTGCTGCGCGGGGGAACCGGCGGGAGCGCCGGGCCCGGTGGCAGCGCCGGCACCGGCGTCGGCGGTCGCGGCGGGCCCGCGGGTCGTGGTGGGCGCGGCGCCACCCTCACCGAGGCCGGTGCGGTGCTCGCCGGCCACGCGCAGGCGGTCGAGTCCGCGCTGGCCGCCGCACGCGAGGACCTGGACGCCGTCGGCGGACTCGCACGCGGACGGGTGCGGTTCGCCGGGTTCCCGAGTGCCTCGTCCACCCTGGTGCCCGCCGTGCTCGCCACGCTCGCGGCGGACCACCCCGGGGTCGTGACCTCGTACGTGGAGGCCGAACCGCCCGAGGCCGTCGAGCTCGTCCGCCGCGGCGAGGTCGACGTCGCCCTGGTCTTCTCGCACGCCTTCGTCGAGCCCGCCGACGACACCACCACGGACCCGATGCTCCGCACCCGGGCGCTCGGACGCGACCCGCTCGCACTCGTGACGCCGGGCCCGGGCGGTGGCGACGGAGCACTTCCGGTCGACTGGTCCGGCGGGAGCGTCGCGGACCTCGCCGACCACCGCGAGGCGCGCTGGATCGGCGGCTGCCCGCGCTGCCGGGGACACCTGCTCGCCTCGTGCGCCGCCTCCGGGTTCACCCCGGAGATCGTGCTCGAGACCGACAACGCTGCGGCGGTCGTCGGGCTCGTCGCGGCCGGCCTCGGGGTGGCGCTCCTGCCCCGGCTCGCGCTCGTGTCGACCGTCATCCCGGCCGGCGTCGCCGTCACCCCCGCCGAGGACGACCTGGCCAGGCGGGTCGAGGTGGTCGTCGCGCGCGGGGCGGACCGGGTGCCGAGCGTCCGCGCCGCGCTCGACGCGGTCCGTGGGGCGGCGCACCTGCTCGACTGACGGGGCTGGCCCGTGTCGGACGGGAGGATCGTGGCGGCGCCCGCCACGCGCCTCCGGTCAGGCGGTGGGTGCGTCGACGGCGCCGCCGTACCGGCGGTCCCGGCTCGCGTACTCCTCGATCGCGCCCCAGAGGTCCGTCCGCCGGAAGTCCGGCCAGAGCCGGTCGAGGAACACCATCTCGGCGTAGGCCGACTGCCAGAGCATGAAGTTCGAGGTGCGCTGTTCCCCCGAGCTCCGGAGGAACAGGTCGACGTCCGGCAGCTCCGGCACGTACAGCCGCTTCGCCAGGGCCTTCTCGGTGACCTGGCTCGGCTTCATCCGCCCGGCGGCGACGTCCTCGGCCATGCCGCGGACCGCGTCGACGATCTCGTTCCGGCCGCCGTAGTTCACGCACATCGTCAGGGTGAGACGAGCGTTGTCGGCCGTCATGCGCTCGGCGGTCTGCAGCTCGTCGACCACGCTCCGCCAGAGCCGCGGGCGCCGTCCGGCCCACCGGACCCGGACGCCCCAGGCGTGGAGCTGGTCCCGTCGGCGGTGGATGACCTCGCGGTTGAAGCCCATCAGGAAGCGGACCTCGTCCGGGGAGCGCTTCCAGTTCTCGGTCGAGAACGCGTACGCCGAGACGTGCTTGACGCCGATCTGGATGGCGCCGGCGACGACGTCGAGGAGCGAGGCCTCGCCCGCCTTGTGCCCCTCGACCCGCGTCAGTCCGCGCTGGTTCGCCCACCGGCCGTTGCCGTCCATCACGATCGCGACGTGCTCGGGCACGAACTGCGCGGGGATCGCGGGCGGCTGCTCCCCCGTCCAGTCGACGGGCTTCATCGGCTCGGACGCTGCTGACCGGCGTGGGCTCATGCAGGGGCTCCTTCGGGATCGGACGGCAGGGTGTCGGTCGGGACGGGGACCGCGGGCGCCGGTGTCGCGGCGACCGCGGCGGGGACCCCACCCGGCGTCGGTGCGACCGGTGCCGGGTGCTCGCTGCGGTCGACGTGAGGCAGGGACCGGAGCGATCGTTCCAGGTGCCACTGGGCGTACGCCGCCACCACGCCGGAGGCCCGGGAGCGCGTCCGTTCGTCCGCGACGTCCACGGTCGCCCAGTCGCCCGCGAGCAGGGCTCCGAGCAGGCCGAGCGTGCCGATGTCCAGGCGCGGGGTGCCGGGCGGCGCCGCCCGATCGGCCACGACGCCGCCGAGTTGCACGACGAAGGCGGTGTGCGGCCCGGGCTCCCCGGTCACCGCGCAGTCGCCGAACGAGGGCGCCCAACCCGCGATGCTCATCGCCCGGAGCAGGTAGGAGTCGAGCGTCGCGCTCGTGACGTGCTCGCGACGGGACAGCGAGCGCAGCGCCCCGACGAGGAGCAGGTACTGCTGCAGGCCGGCGTCCGCCTCGCTCAGGCGGTCGGCGGTCTCCACCATCGCACTCGCGGCCGTGTACGCACCGTAGTCCGCGACGATCTGGGCACCGTACGACCCGAGGCTCTCGGCCTGCGTGACGATGTCGAGCGAGCGGCCCTCGTAGAACTGCGCGTCGACGACCATGAACGGCTCGAGCCGCGACCCGAACTTCGACGCGGTGCGCCGGACGCCCTTCGCGACGGCCCGGATCTTGCCGTGCTGCCGGGAGAGCATCGTGACGATGCGGTCGGCTTCACCGAGCTTGTGGGTGCGCAACACGACGCACTCGTCCCGGTACAGCGGCATCGCACCAGTATCCCCCGCCCCGCCGACAGCGGGGTGCGCGGGGGGCGACCGTTCCGCGCGTCGGAGACCGTGCCGCGCGTCGGAGACCGATCCGCGCGTCGGAGACCGATCCGCGCGTCGGAGACCGATCCGCGCGTCGGAGACCGCGAGTTCCGTCCTCCCATGCGCGATCCGTCCTCCCATCTCGGGCGCGATGGGACGGAACGCACCACGCGACGGCGGGCGCGACGGGTAGGGACGGGACGGCACCGCGGACGGGAGGCGCGGTGCGGGTCCGACCCGCACCGCGCCTCCCGTCAGGTGGTCGCGCTGAGCGCGCGGTCAGGCGGAGACCAGCTCCGGCGCGCCGGACGCGGCGCCGGCGCGGACTGCGCGGTTCACCGCCGAGACGATCGCCTTGAGCGAGGCCGTCGCGATGTCCGCGTCGATGCCGACGCCCCACAGGCGGACGCCGTCGACGTCGAGCTCGACGTAAGAGGCGGCCTGCGCGTCACCCGAGGCGCTCATCGTGTGCTCCGAGTAGTCGTACAGCGTGACGGCGACGCCCTGGTCGCGCATCACCGACAGGAACGCGTCGATCGGCCCGGTCCCGATCGCCTGCGCCTCGACCGACCCCTCGTCGACGCGCATCGCGACCGAGAGCTTCGTCGTGCCGTCGAAGTCGCTCGACGTCGCCGTCTTCGTGATCTCGTAGCGACCCCACTTGTCCTCGTCCGTGGTCGCGGGCAGGTACTCGTCGCGGAACAGGTCCCAGATGCGCTCAGACGAGAACTCGCCGCCCTCGGAGTCGGTGCGCTGCTGCACGACACCGGAGAACTCGATCTGCAGCTTGCGGGGCAGGTCGATCGCGTGGTCGGTCTTGAGCAGGTACGCGACACCGCCCTTGCCGGACTGGGAGTTGACGCGGATGACCGCCTCGTACGAGCGGCCGATGTCCTTCGGGTCGACCGGCAGGTACGGCACCGCCCAGGCGATCTCGTCGACGGTCGTCCCGGCCGCCTCGGCCTTCGCCTGCATGGCGTCGAAGCCCTTCTTGATGGCGTCCTGGTGCGACCCGCTGAACGCGGTGTACACGAGGTCGCCCGCCCAGGGCTGGCGCTCGGGCACCGGTAGCTGGTTGCAGTACTCGACCGTCCGCTTCACCTGGTCGATGTCGCTGAAGTCGATCTCCGGGTCGATGCCCTGCGTGAACAGGTTCATGCCGAGGGCGACGAGGTCGACGTTGCCGGTGCGCTCCCCGTTGCCGAACAGGCAGCCCTCGATGCGGTCGGCGCCGGCCATGTAACCGAGCTCCGCTGCGGCGACGGCCGTCCCACGGTCGTTGTGCGGGTGCAGCGACAGGATGACGTCCTCACGGTGGTCGAGGTTCCGCGACATCCACTCGATCGAGTCGGCGTAGACGTTCGGCGTCGCCATCTCGACCGTGGCGGGCAGGTTGATGATGACCTTGCGATCAGGGGTCGGCTCGAAGACCTCGAGCACGGCGTTGCAGATCCGGACCGCCACCTCGAGCTCGGTGCCCGTGTAGGACTCCGGTGAGTACTCGTAGAACACCGTCGTGTCGTGCTGCAGCGCCGCCTCGGCCGCCTTGCACATCCGCGCGCCCTCGACCGCGATGTCCACGACGCCCTGCACGTCCGTCCGGAAGACGACCTCGCGCTGCACGATCGACGTCGAGTTGTACAGGTGCACGATCGCCTGCTTCGCACCGTCGATCGCCTCGTACGTGCGGTTGATCAGGTGCTCGCGGGCCTGCGTGAGGACCTGGATCGTGACGTCGTCGGGGATGGCTCCGTCGTCGATGAGCGACCGGACGAAGTCGAAGTCGGTCTGCGAGGCGCTCGGGAACCCGACCTCGATCTCCTTGTAGCCCATCCGGACGAGCAGGTCGAACATCGCCCGCTTGCGCTCGGAGTCCATCGGGTCGATCAGGGCCTGGTTGCCGTCCCGGAGGTCGACCGCGCACCACCGCGGCGCACGGTCGATGCGCTTCGTCGGCCAGGTGCGGTCGGGCAGCTCGACCGCGATCTGCTCGTGGAAGGGGACGTACTTGTGGATGGGCATCCCGGAGGGGCGCTGCGTGTTCTGCATCGGTTCGTCGCTTTCGTCGTCAGGTGTGTGTCAGGCCACGACGGACTCCGCGACGAGGTGGGCCGTTGTGTCAGGCCTCGTCGCGGCAGCGAAGGAGAAGGAGTGCCGGGTACATCACGGCCACCGTAGCACTGGTACACCAGCGCGGTGCAAGTGCGTGACGCTGCCGGCGCCCGGGCCTGGGTGCTGCAGTACTGGCCCGGGCGCTGCTGTCCGGGCGCTGCTGCCCGGGCACTGCCGCCCGGGCCAGGTGTCGTGCTCAGTCGACGGCGAGCGCCTCAGTCGGCGGGACCCGCATCGCGCGGCGGACCGGAGCGACGGTCGCGACCACCGCCAGGACGAGCGCCCCGACGACGACCACGGCGACGGTACCGAGCGGCAGCACGGGCGGCACGACGGTGCCGATCGAGCCGAGGAGCGTCTGTCCGCCGACCCAGCCGTAGCAGGTGCCGAGCACGAGTCCGGTCACGACCGCAGCGACGACCATCTGCACGGCCTCGGTCACGATCATCCGCCGGACCTGCGCCCCGGTGAGCCCGAGCACACGGAGCAGACCGAGCTCACGGCGACGTTGGAGCACGCCGAGGGCGAGGGCGTTCACGACCCCGACCGCGGCGATCACGGCGGAGAACCCGACGATCACGCCCACGACGGTGTTGAGCTGCACGAAGAAGTCGCGCTGCGCCTGCAGGACCTCGGGCGTCATCGTGCCGTCGTCCATCGCGGAGAGCTGCTGCTCGAGCACGTGCTGCATGATCCCGAGCGCGACCGCGAACGTCACGAGGAGCGTCACGCCGATGACGAGTCCGATCGTGGCACGCGAGGCCCGCCCGGGCGCCCGCATCGCGTTCCGACCGGCGAGGAGCACCACAGGGTCGCGGGAGCCGATCCGTCCGATCAGCTGCAGGACCGGCGGCATCACGATGGTCGCTCCGACGGCGACGCCCGCGAAGGACACGAAGCCGCCGAGGGCGGCCGGCAGGACCGCGAACGGCGAGCTCACGCTGACGGCCAGCCCGAGCAGCATCAGCAGCGCGCCAGCGGCCATGAGCAGAATCGCCCACACCTTCCGCGCAGTGCCGGACCGGACGTCCTCGTGCGCGGGTTCGACACTCGACGACAGCGCCTGGAGCGGGGTCACCGTCAGGACGCGCCGCGACCCGGCGGCGAAGGCGCCCCAGGTCGCGAGGACGACGGCGACGAGCGGCAGGACGAGCTCCCACGGGACGAGGGTGTACGCCGTCTCCGGCAGGAAGCCGTTCCCGCGCAGCACCGCGACGAACACGGCCGACAGCCCGGTCCCCACGACGACACCGATCGCACCTCCGAGCGCGCCGACGAGCAGCCCGGTGCGGGTGATGCGGGCGCGGAGCGTGGCGCCCGTGGCACCGACGAGCCGCTGCAGCGCGATGATGCGCGTCTGGCCGGCGATGAGGGTGGCGCAGGTGTTGGCCGTGACGATCGCCCCGACGTACAGGGCGATGCCGAGGAAGAGCCAGCCGATCACCGCGAGGATCGCCTTGACCGGACCGAGGTCGCTCAACCCCGCCGCGGCCATCGCCTGGGTCACGACGCCCGGTGCGATCACGAGCGCCGAGCCGAAGGTGGTGCCGAGCGCCGCGACGAGCACGGTGGGCGCGAAGGCGCGGAGGCCGCTCATGCTGCCGCCTCCATCCCGAGCATCGTGGCGGAGATGTCCGACGCGGTCATCGCCGGACGGTCGTCCACGATGCGGCCGTCGGCGAGGAACAGGATGCGGTCGGCGTTCGCCGCCGCGACGGGGTCGTGCGTGACCATGACGACGCTCTGCCCCCACTCCTGCACGGCGCCACGGAGGATCCCGAGCACGTCGCGCCCGGTCCGCGAGTCGAGGGCTCCGGTCGGCTCGTCGGCGACGACGACGGCCGGACGCGAGGCCAGCGCCCGCGCGATCGCGACCCGCTGCTGCTGTCCGCCGGAGAGCTGGTGGGGACGGTGGCCCAGGCGGTTCCCGAGGCCGAGCATCTCGACCAGCCGGTCGATCCACGCCGACTCGTCCCGCGTGGGCTTCTGCCCACCGAGCAGGAACGGCAGGCGGATGTTCTCGGCGACGTCCAGGGTGGGCACGAGGTTGAACGACTGGAACACGAAGCCGAGACGGCGCCGACGCAGCTCGGTGAGCTCGCGGTCCGCCAGCCCGGTGATCTCGACCCCGTCGATGCTGATCCGCCCCGACGACACCGCGTCGAGTCCGGCGGCGACGTGCATCAGTGTCGACTTGCCTGAGCCGGACGGACCCATCACGGCGGTGAACTCCCCCGCACCGATGTCGACGCTGACGTCGTCGAGGGCGGTGACCCGGCGCGCGGCGTCGCCGTAGTGCTTGGAGACGTGGTCGAGTCGGATGATCGGCGTCTGGTTGGTGGTCATGGCACCACCCTCCCGGTCGGGAGGCACGCCCCGCGTCGGTCCGTCGTCTCCTGTGGATCGTCCGCTCGGCTCGGTTCCCTGTGGAGGGGTCATCCTGTCGGATGACGGTCGGTCACTCCGCCTTCGGCACGAGCCCGTGCTCGTGCGCGAACACCACGAGCCGCACGCGGTCCCGGAGGTCGAGCTTCGTCAGCACCCGCGAGATGTGCGTCTTCACGGTCGCCTCGCTGACGTACTCGTGCTGGGCGATCTCGCTGTTGCTGAACCCACGGGCCGCGAGGTCGAAGATCTCGCGCTCGCGCGGGGTCAGCTCGGCGAACGACGGCGGGACCGGCGCGGATTGTCCGGCGGTGTCGTCGTACCGGCGCAGGAGCTCGCGGGTGGCCGACGCGGCGAACACCGCGGTGCCGGCGTGCACCGTGCGGACGGCGGCGAGCAGGAACTCGGGGTCGGCGTCCTTCAGGACGAAGCCGCTGGCCCCCGCGCGGATCGCCTTCGCCGCGGCCTCGTCGAAGTCGAACGTGGTCAGGACGAGGACCTTCGCGGCGTCCGGACCACTCTGCTCGACGATGCGGGACGTCGCGGTGATGCCGTCCATCACGGGCATCCGGACGTCCATGAGCACGACGTCCGCCCGGGTCCGGCGGACGAGCTCGACACCCGCTGCTCCGTCGCCCGCCTCGCCGACGAAGAGGAGGTCCGGCTGCGAGTCGACGAGCATCCGGATGCCCGTGCGGAAGAGCGCCTGGTCGTCGACGAGCGCGACACGGATCTGGGGGGCGGTGGCCGCGGTGGTGGTCATCGGGTGGTGCGCTCCTGCTGGGTCGAGGTGATCCGGTCGCGGGGCATCTGCCCGCTGGCCGGGACGGCGGGCATCCGGACGGCCACCGTGAAGTCGTCGCCGCGGGGTCCCGCGGTCATCGTGCCGCCGGTCATCGTCGCCCGTTCGCGCATCCCGACGAGCCCGTGCCCGGTGCCCGGGCCGCGGGTGCCGTCGTCGGCGCGCCGGTTCACCACGGTGATCTCGACGGTGTCCGGACGGTACGTCAGCGACGCGTGCACGGGGGCTCCGGGCTGGCCGTGCTTCCACGCGTTCGTCAGGCTCTCCTGGACGATGCGGTAGACCGCGAGCTGCGTGGTGGTGGGGAGCCGTCCGGGGTCGCCCTCGCGGTCGACGCGGACGTCCAGCCCGACGTCGCGCATCTCGCCGACGAGCTTCTCGATGTCGTCGACCTCCGGCGTCGGGGCGGTCCCCTGCTCGTGCCGGAGTGCCCCGAGGAGCTCACGGACGTCGCCGAGGGCTCCGCGCGCCGTGCTCGAGATGGTGCCGAGGGCCTGGTCCGCGATCGCGGGGTCGGCCTTGAGCGCGTACCGCGCCCCGTCCGCCTGGGCGATCACCACCGCGAGCGAGTGCGCCACGATGTCGTGCATGTCCCGGGCGATCCGGACCCGCTCCTGCTCGACGGCGACGGCGCGGTCGGCCCGGGCTGCGTCCCGCTCGGCGACGAGCTGCGCTTCGCGGCTCATGCTGGCGGACCGGCGCGTCCGGACCACGAGGCCGGCGAGCCACGGCAGCAGGAGGAGCAGGAGCGTGACGGCGAAGAACGAGATCGTCACCTGCAGGGACTCCTGCAGCGGCGTCGTCGCAGTGGCCTCGCCGACCCGCACCCCGTAGTCCGTGACCCCCTCGTAGAGCGCGGCCGTGACCGACCCGCCGATCGCGGACGCCAGCCCGAGGCCCCGCACCCGCGGACTGCCGTACGCGCTCGTCGTGTACATGATCGGCGCGATGAACAGGTTCGCGATGCTCGGCGTCTGGCCCGTGACCATCTGGAACGCCGCGAAGACCCATGCGATGCCGAGGGCGAGCCCCGGGGAGAGCCGGCGGAACGCCAGCGCGGCGGTCAGTCCGACCACCGTCAGCCAGCTGACCGGGCCGTCCACCCCGCGCGTCGACACCACGAGCACGAGCAGCCCGAGCACCGACGACGTGACGACGTCGGTGACGATCTGCGAGCGCAGCATGGGACGGAACACCACCCCACGGTACGTCCGGCCGGCCACGAGCGCGTCCGTCCGGCGGATGACGCGGGTCAGAACCCCAGGCGCCCGAGCTGCTTCGGGTCGCGCTGCCACTCCTTCGCGACCTTCACCCGGACGTTCAGGTACACGTGCCGGCCGCCCAGCAGGGACTCGATCTCGGCCCGGGCACGCGACCCGACGTCCTTGAGCCGCTCGCCGCCCCGGCCGATCACGATCGCCTTCTGGCTGTCCCGCTCGACGAACAGGTTCGCGAAGATGCGCAGCGGCCCGTCGGGGTCGTCCTCGTCGTCGGGTTCGACGACGTCCTCGACCACGACGGCCAGCGAGTGCGGGAGCTCGTCGCGGACGCCCTCGAGCGCGGCCTCCCTGATGAGCTCGGCGATGCGGTCCTCGTCGGTCTCCTCGGTGACGGTCGCATCGTCGTAGAGCTGCGGCGACTCGGGCAGCAGCGAGGTGATCTCCCCGAGGAGCGCCTCGAGCTGCAGGCCCTTCGTGCCCGAGGTCGGGACGATGGCGTCCCAGTCGCGCAGCTTCGAGACCGCCAGGAGCTGCTCCCCCACGTTGTCCTTCGCGGTGCGGTCGATCTTCGTCACGATCGCGATCTTCTTCGCGCGCGGGTACTGGTCGAGCGACTCGTTGATCCAACGGTCACCGGGGCCGATCGGTTCGTTCGCCGGCACGCAGAACCCGATCACGTCGACGTCGCCGAGCGTGGACTGCACGAGGTCGTTCAGTCGCTCGCCGAGGAGCGTCCGCGGCCGGTGCACGCCGGGCGTGTCGACGATGATGACCTGGCCGTCGGGTCGGTGCACGATGCCGCGGATCGCGCGCCGCGTGGTCTGCGGCTTCGACGACGTGATCGCCACCTTCTCGCCGACGAGCGCGTTGGTGAGCGTCGACTTGCCGACGTTCGGGCGGCCGACGAACGACACGAAGCCGGCGCGGTAGGGGCGCTCGGGGGTCGTCGGTCCGGTCTCGGTGTCGGTCATGCGTTCGTGGTTCCCGTCGTGGTCGGTGTCGTGTCGTCGAGGGCGTCCTCGGCGTCCTGCAGCGCGGCGGTCCGCTCTGCGAGGACGGTGACCAGGTGGCGGCGCTTGCCCTCCACCCGGTCGGCGGTGAGCAGCAGACCGGACACGCTGACCTGCTCGCCGCTCACCGGCAGTCGGCCGAGTTCCTTGGTGAGGAGTCCGCCGGCGGTGTCGACGTCGTCGTCCTCGAGCTCGATGCCGAACAGGTCGCCGAGCTCGTCGATCGGCAGCCGGGCCGCGATGCGCCAGACGCCGGGCTCGACCTCGGTGCGGTCGACGACGGTGCGGTCGTACTCGTCGGAGATGTCCCCGACGAGCTCCTCGATGAGGTCCTCCATCGTGACGAGCCCGGCGACGCCGCCGTACTCGTCGACGACCAGGACCAGGTGGTTCTTCGCGAGCTGCATGTGCCGGAGCGTGTCGTCGGCGTGCTTCGACTCCGGCACGAACTCGGCCGGACGCAGCAGCGTCGTCACGGGTTCCTGCCCGGCGCCCTGCCGCTCGTACAGCGCGCGGGACACGTCGCGCAGGTACAGGACCCCGAGGACGTCGTCGCTGTCCTTGCCGGTCACGGGCATGCGCGACACCCCGGCGACGAGGAACTGCTCCATCCCGGCCGCGAGGGTGTCGTCCCCGTCGACGGTCAGCATGTCGGTGCGCGGCACCATGACCTCGCGCACGAGGGTGTCGCTGAACTCGAACACCGAGTGGATGAGCTCCCGGTCGTCCTGCTCGAGCACGTTGCTCTCGGTCGCCTCGTCGACGAGCGACAGCAGCTGCTCCTCGCTCGACACCGTCGACGCGCTGCGACCGCGTCCGGGCGTGACCCGGTCACCGATCGCCACGAGCAGCCCGGCGAGCGGACCGAGCACGATCCGGACACCGCGGACGAGCCCGCCGGTCGCGGCGATGAAGCGCTCGGCGTGCGCCCGCCCGACGCTGCGCGGACTGGACCCGACGAGCACGAACGAGACAGCGGTCATGATCGCCGCGGACACGATGAGCGCCACCCACCAGGTGTCGAACACCGTGACGAGTGCGATGGTCACGAGCACCGCGGCGGCGGTCTCGGCCAGGACGCGGACGAAGTTCAGGGCGTTGACGTGCGCGCCGACGTCGTCCGCGATCGCCTCGATCGCCCGACGGCGGCTGCTGTCCTTCGCGATCTCGTCGAGGTCGGCGCGGGACAGCACCGTGAGCGCTGCGTCGGACGCGGCCAGCAGACCACCGACGACGACGAGCACGAACGCCACCGCGAGCAGGACGGCGACGAGCACCATCAGGTCACCGCCCGCGCTGCTGGGCGGCGAACGCGGAGAGGATCTCGCCCTGGAGTCCGAACATCTCGGCCTTCTCCTCCGGCTCGGCGTGGTCGAACCCGAGCAGGTGCAGGATGCCGTGGCAGGTGAGGAGCAGCATCTCGTCGGTGCTCGTGTGCCCGGCGGTCTTCGCCTGCTCCGCCGCGACCTGCGGGCAGACGACGATGTCCCCGAGGAGTCCGGCGGGCGTCGGCTCGTCCTCGGTCCCTGGTCGCAGCTCGTCCATCGGGAAGCTCAGCACGTCGGTCGGGCCGGGCTCGTCCATCCACCGGACGTGGAGCTGCTCCATGGCGCCCTCGTCGACGAGCACGATCGCGAGCTCCGCGTCCGCGTGGACGTGCATCGCGTCGAGCGCGAAGGCGGCGAGGCGCTGGATGGCGGCCTCGTCGACCTCGACGCCGGACTCGTTGTTGAGCTCGATGCTCACCAGTTGCCTCCTCGGGCGTCGTTCTGGGGGTACGGGGACTGCTGCCGGTCCTGCGGCGGCCGTCCCCGACGCTCGGCGCGGTTCGCACCGGCGGGGTTGCCGGCGGGCGCGGTGCCCCGACCGCCGGGGCGGTGTCCGGCCTGCTCGGCGAGACGTTCCTCGTCGTAGACGGTGTAGGCGTCGACGATCCGGCCGACGAGCGTGTGGCGGACGACGTCCTCGCTGCCGAGCCGGGCGAAGTGGATGTCCCCGACGTCGCCGAGGATCCGCGTCACGAGCCGGAGTCCGGACAGGTTGCCGGGCAGGTCGACCTGGGTGATGTCGCCCGTGACGACCATCTTCGAGCCGAAGCCCAGGCGCGTCAGGAACATCTTCATCTGCTCGGGCGTGGTGTTCTGCGCCTCGTCGAGGATCACGAACGAGTCGTTGAGCGTCCGGCCGCGCATGTAGGCGAGCGGAGCGACCTCGACCGTGCCGGCGGCGAGGAGCTTCGGGACCAGCTCCGGGTCCATCATCTCGTTCAGAGCGTCGTACAGCGGGCGCAGGTAGGGGTCGATCTTGTCGGTCAGCGTGCCCGGCAGGAACCCGAGCCGCTCGCCGGCCTCGACCGCGGGGCGGGTCAGGATGATCCGGTTCACCTCGCGCCGCTGCAGGGCCTGGACCGCCTTGGCCATCGCCAGGTAGGTCTTGCCGGTACCGGCCGGACCGATGCCGAACGTGATGGTGTGCTCGTCGATGGCGTCGACGTAGGCACGCTGCCCCTCCGTCTTCGGACGCACCGACTTGCCGCGGCTCGAGACGATCGGGGTGCCGAACGTGTCCGAGGGCTTGCGGTCGTCGTCGAGCATCCGGGCGGAGACCGGGATGTCGGACGGCCCGATGTCCTGGCCCCGTCGGACCATCCCGACGAGCTCGTCGACGAGCGCGTGGGCACGGGCGACGTCCCGCTCCGGGCCGGTCAGGGTGACCTCGTTGCCGCGGACCAGGACCCGCACGCCCGGGTACTGCCGTTCGACGGTCTTGAGCAGGCGGTCCTGGGGACCGAGGAGCTGGACCATCGCGATGCCGTCGACCTGGATGTCGACGGTGACGTCCGACGGTTCGGCGTCGTGGTGGGCGGTCGTGTCAACCGGCAAGGAGGTTCCCTTCGTGCAGTTCGCCCGCGAGCACGTGCGCGTGCACGTGGAAGACGGTCTGGCCGGCGGCTTCGCCGGTGTTGAAGACGAGTCGGTACTGGCCGTCCGCGCGCTCGTCGGCGATGCGCTGGGCGGTGGCGACGACGTGGGCCAACAGCTCCGGGTCGCCCGCGGCGAGGGCGCTCACGTCGCGGTACTGCTCGGTCTTCGGGATCACGAGCACGTGCACCGGGGCCTGCGGCGCGATGTCCTCGATCGCGATCACGCGGTCGTCCTCGGCCACGACGGTGGCGGGGATCTCGCGCGCGATGATCTTCGAGAAGACGCTCGGGGTGCTGGTGCTCATTGGTCCATCGTAGAACGCGGGTCCGACGCCGGACCTTCCCGGTCCACCGCTACCAGCGTCCGAGCCGCGTCTGGAGGACGGCCAGGGCAGCCGGGCCCGCGGTGGAGGTGCGCAGCACCGTGTCGCCGAGCCGCACCCGCACCGCACCGGCGCGCTCGAGCCGGTCGAACTCGGCGCTGTCGATCCCGCCCTCCGGACCGACCACCAGGACGATCTCGTCGACGTCCGCCGGCGGTTCCCATGCCGACAGCCGCACCGCGCCCACCGGGTCCAGCACGACCAGCGCACGCCGATCCTCCTGGCCGACACCAGACGACGGGCCGACACCCGACGACGATGCCAGCTGCGCCGTCGTCACCGGTGCGTCCACCTCGGGGACGCGGGACCGGACGGCCTGCTTCGCGGCTTCCTGCGCGATCGCGGCCCACCGGGCACGACCCTTCCCGACCTTCGCGCCGTCCCACCGCGACACGCTCCGCGTCGCCGCCCACGGGACGATGCGGTCGACCCCGATCTCGGTCGCGGCCTGCACCGCCATCTCGTCGCGGCCGCCCTTCGCGAGCGCCTGCACGAGCACGAGCGCTGGTCGGGGCGCGGGCTCGACCGTGACGGCGTCGACGGTGAGCGTCAGCTCGTCGCGACCCGTCGACGCGACCGTCCCGGCCACCACCGTGCCGCGGCCGTCGGCGATGCGCAGGGCCTCGCCGACACGGACCCGCGCGACCGACACGGCGTGCCGGCCCTCTGGACCGTCGAGCGTGACGGTGTCACCGACCCCGACGCCGTCGAGCGTGCCCGGGTCGACCAGGTGGAGGGACGCCATCAGAAGTGCAGGAAGCGGTCGCGCAGCTTGCCGAACATGCCCTGCTGGAACCGGGCGAGCTGCGGCTTCGCGGCCTTGTGCGACTTCGCGAGCTGCTCGACGAGCTGGCGCTCCTTGTGCGACAGCTTGGTCGGGGTGACGACCTGCACGCCGACGCGCAGGTCGCCGCGACCGTTGCCGCGGAGCTTGGTGACCCCGCGGTCCTTGATCACGAGCACGTCGGCGCTCTGCACGCCCGGGCGCAGCTCGAGCTCGACCGGGCCGTCCAGACCGTCGATCGTGGTGTGCGCGCCGAGGATCGCGTCGGTCATCTGGACCTCGAGCGTCGCGAGCAGGTCGTCGCCGTCGCGGCTGAAGACGTCGTGGTGGCGGACCTTCACCTCGAGGTAGAGGTCACCCGAGGGGCCACCAGCCGGACCGACCTCGCCCTGACCGGGCATCTGCAGTCGGAGCCCGGTCTCGACGCCGGCGGGGACGTCCACCGGGATCGTGCGGCGCGCACGGACGCGGCCCTGGCCCTGGCAGGTCGGGCAGGGGCTCGGGATGACGGTGCCGTAGCCGCGGCAGGTGCCGCACGGGGCGCTCGTCACCACGTTGCCGAGGAGCGATCGGACCTGGCGCTGGATGTGGCCGCTGCCGCCGCAGATGTCGCACGTGCGCGGGCTCGTGCCGGGCGCGCAGCACGAGCCGTTGCAGGTCTCGCAGACGACGGCCGTGTCGACCTCGACGTCCTTGTGGGTGCCGAAGACGACCTCGTCGAGGTCGACCTCGATGCGCAGCAGGGCGTCCTGTCCACGCTCGGCCCGGCTGCGCGGGCCGTTGCCCCGCCCGCCACCGCCGCCGCCGCCGAAGAACGCGTCGAAGATGTCGCTGAACCCGCCGGCGCCGCCACCGAAGGGGCTGTCCGCCTGCGGTCCGGCGTCGTACCGCCGCCGCTGCTCGGGGTCGCTCAGCACGTCGTACGCGTGCGTCACGTCCTTGAAGCGCTCGGCCGCGTCCGGGCTCGGGTTCACGTCCGGGTGCAGCTCGCGCGCGAGCCGGCGGTACGCCTTCTTGATGTCGGCATCGGAGGCGTCCTGCTGGACGCCGAGGACGTCGTAGTGGTCTGCCACGTATCCCTCAGTCGGTTCGGTCGGTGCGGCGTTCGCCGCCGGTCAGGTCGGTCTGGAGGCACGGATCACCCGGGCGGGGCGGCCTGTGCCCGTCGGGGGCCGGGTCGGTCAATGTTCGCCCAGGAGCTTGGACAGGTACCGTGCGACGGCGCGCACCGCGGCCATGTTCGTGCCGTAGTCCATCCGCGTCGGCCCGAGCACCCCGAGCCGCGCGACCTCGCCGCCGCCGGCCAGGTAGCCGCCCGCGACGATGCTCGTGGCGTCGAGCCCGTACTCGGCGTTCTCGGCGCCGATGCTCGCGGCGACCGCGACGTCGTCCAGCTGCATCTCCCCGAAGAGCCGGAGCAGGGTGACCTGCTCCTCGATCGCCTCGAGCACGGGGAACAATCCGCCGGAGAAGTCGCGTTCGCTCTTCGCGAGGTTCGCCGCCCCCGCCATCACCAGGCGGTCCTGTCGGTTCGCCGCGACCTGCTCGATGAGCGTCGCGACGACGACACCGGCGAGCGTCTGGGCGTCGGGGCGGAGCTGCTGCGGGACCGCCCGGAGCGCCCGGGGCACGTCGTGCAGGAGCAACCCGACGGACGCGCCGTTGAGCACGGAGCGCAGTTCGGCGAGAGCGTCTTCGTCGAGCGGGACGTCGGTCTCGACGACGCGCTGCTCGACCCGGGCTGTGTCGGTGATGAGCACCACCATGAGCCGCGTGTCGCCGAGGCGGACGAGTTCGATGTGCTGCACCCGCGCGCGCACCATCGACGGGTACTGGACGAGTGCGACCTGGTTCGTGAGCTGGCTGAGCAGCCGGACGGTGCGGCCGAGGACTTCGTCGAGGTCGTTCGGGGTGCCGAGGAACGTCTCGATCGCGTGGCGCTGCGCGCTGGACAGCGGGCGGGCGGCCGCGAGGTGGTCGACGAAGACCCGGTACCCCTTGTCGGTCGGCACCCGGCCCGACGAGGTGTGCGGGGCCACGATGAGCTGTTCGTCCTCGAGCAGGGCCATGTCGTTCCGGATCGTCGCCGCGCTCACCCCGAAGGCGTGGCGGTCGACGATCGACTTCGAGCCGACGGGCTCGCGCGACGCGACGTAGTCCCGCACGATGGCCTTGAGGACCTCGAGGGAGCGTTCGCTGACCATCCGGACCCCTTCCGTTCGATGCTGGCACTCGGACGTCTCGACTGCTGATCCTACGCCCGACCGCCGACGGACCGGGACCCGGGCGGGCCCCTCCCGCTACGCTCTGGGCATGAGCTACGGACAGCAGCCCGGAGGGCCCTACGACCAGCAGCCCGGGGGGCCGGCGAACCCCGGCGGACCGCAGTACCCGCAGGGGTACCAGGTCCCGCAGCCGATGTCGCCGGAGGACCAGCGGCTGTGGGCGACCCTGACGCACGTCGGCGGCATCTTCTTCAACTTCCTCGTGCCGTTGATCGCCTACCTGGTGCTCCGCGACCGTGGGTCGTTCATCAAGGAGCACACCCGCACGGCGCTGAACTTCCACATCACCGCGGCCATCGCGTACATCGTCGCCGGGCTGCTCTGCATCGTCCTGATCGGCTTCGTGCTGCTCCCGATCATCGGGGTGCTCGTCATCGTCTTCGCGATCATGGCGGCCATCGCAGCGAACCGTGGCGACCTCTACAAGTACCCGCTCACGATCGAGTTCATCAAGAACTAGGCCGCTCGAGCAGGACCAGGTCAGTCGAGCAGCTCGCGGACCACCGCGTCCGCGAGCAGCCGACCCTGCAGGGTCAGCTCGAGCCGCCCCCGCACCGCGGCCGAACCGTCCACGAGTCCGCGCGCGATGAGCCCGGCGACGCGCTCGCGTGCCGACGGACGGAGCTCCGCCGTGGTGAGCTCGCCGCGGACCCGCGCGGCGAGCAGGACGCGCTCGACGTACCGGGTCTCGTCGTCGAGCGTCTCGCGGCCGGCTGCCGGTGACTCCCCCGCGAGCACCCGGTTCGCGTAGGCGGCCGGGTGCTTCACGTTCCACCAGCGGGTGCCGGCCACCGCGGAGTGCGCGCCAGGTCCGATCCCCCACCAGTCGTGTCCCTTCCAGTACGACAGGTTGTGCCGGCTCGCGTGCTGCGCCGGACTGCCGTCCGCGTCCGCCCGGGCCCAGTTCGAGACCTCGTACCAGGTGTAGCCGGCGTCACCGAGGACCCGGTCCGCCAGCTCGTACATGTCGGCGGCGAGGTCGTCGTCCGGGGCCGGGAGCTCGCCGCGGGACACCGCGCGGCCCATCGCCGTGCCCTCCTCGACGATGAGCGAGTACGCCGAGACGTGGTCGGGCCGGCACGCGAGCGCCGCGTCGAGTGACGTCCGCCAGTCGTCCAGGGACTCGCCGGGCGTCGAGTAGATGAGGTCGAGCGAGACGTCGAGCCCGTGCTGCTTCGCGAGGTCGACGACGACGGGCACCCGTTCGGGGTCGTGCGTGCGGTCGAGCGTCGCGAGGACGTTCGGCACCGCGGACTGCATGCCGTAGCTCATCCGCGTGAAGCCCGCGCGCTGCAGGGTGCCGATCGCGTCCGCGTCGACGGAGTCCGGGTTCGCCTCGGTCGTGACCTCCGCCCCGGGCAGGATCCCCCACGTGTCGTCGATCGCCCGCAGGATCATCGCGAGGTCCGACGCAGGGAGCATCGTCGGGGTGCCGCCGCCGAAGAACACCGTGGAGACCGGTCGGCGCGGGACGCCGGAGCGGTCGAGCACCTCGGCCGCCCAGGCGATCTCCTGCACCGCGTGGCCGGCGTAGTCGTCGCGGCGGACCCCTCGGAGCTCGGACGCCGTGTAGGTGTTGAAGTCGCAGTAGCCGCAGCGCACCCGGCAGAACGGCACGTGCACGTACACGCCGAAGGGGACGTCGCCCGCTCCGGGGCCGGGGGTGATCAGGCCGTCCGACGGCGCGGGGTCGGCGATCGGCAGAGCACTCGGCATGGACTCCATTCTCGGTCATGATGGAGGGCATGGAGCACCACACCGTCCCCACCACGGTGCTGTGGGACATCGACGGCACCCTCGTGTTGAACGCCGTCTCGCCCGGCAACCTCTACCACCTCGCGCTCGAACGGGCCGTCGGTCGCGACCTCGCCCTGCGCGTCGGGCACCAGCACGGGCGCACCGACGCGGGGCTCATCGCCGAGCACGTCCGGGCGCACCACCTCGACGACGCGCTCATTCCCACCGTCACCGGGCACCTGCGGGACCTGACCGACGAGCGGCACCGGCGGGGTGACCGTCGTTCGCCCGCGCCGGGGGCGACCGCGCTCGTGCAGCGGTTCGCCGCCCTGGGCTGGCGGAACGGGCTGCTCACCGGCAACTCCGAGCACCGGGCGCGCGTGAAGCTCGCCGGCGCCGGGTTCGCCGTGGACGCCTTCGACTGGGAGCACTCGTTCTTCGGCGACGAGGAGGTCGACCGGTCCGGTGTGACCGCGAGGGCCGCCGCCGCACTGGCGGGCACCCGCGCCGTGATCGTCGGGGACACCCCGCGGGACGGCGAGGCCGCGGACACCGCGGGGATCCCGTTCCTCGCCGTCGCGACCGGGGTCTACGACGTCGACGCCCTCCGCACGACCAACGCCGTCACGGTCGCGCGGGACTGCGTGCAGGACGCGGGGCTCATCGAGGACGCGATCGCCGCGCTCCCTCCGCTGCGGTAGCGCACCCGTCGCGGAGCGCGGCGTCAGTCGTCGCGCAGCGCAGGGTCAGTCGCCGCGCAGCGCCTCGAGGTACTTCGCCGCCATGACCTTCTGCTGCCGCTTGAGCAGCGGCGACAGGAAGCGCCACTTCGGGCTCGCCGGCTGCGAGAACTGCCGGACCTGCAGCCAGACCGACCCGTCGGCGGTGCGCTCGACCACGAACGACTCCTCGCCCGACAGCGGGTGACCCTCGAGCGTGCCGTAGGCGAAGCCCTTGCGGTCGGTCTCGTCGATGATCGACACGACCCGGACCGGCGCGTGCACGGTCTGCCCGAACGCGTGCATCTCGAGCGTGGCCGTCGTGCCGGCCGTCAGGAGCGGTGTGCCGTCGGCCGCGAACTTCTCGACGCGCGGGGTCCCGATCGAGGCCGGCGCGATCGGCACGCCCCGTTCGTCGAAGGTCACCGGGTTGTAGCGCACCTCGTCATCGTCGGGCTGGTCCTCGACGCGCACCCGGATGCCGCTGCGCTCCTGGATCTGCCAGGACAGCGTCTGCGTGACGGCGGTCTCGAAGCGCTGGTCGCCGTGCCCGATCCGGGCCCGCGACTCCGCCGGGACGAAGCCCTCGGGCGGGTAGGTCATGAGGTCCGCCGCCTGGGTCGCGCCCACGGCGCCGTACGTCAGGGCGGTCCGGTAGCTGCCGCGGGAACTCATGCGGCAAGCCTACCCGGGCGGCTCGGGCGCACCTGCCCGCCCGGGCTCCGCGCTACTTCTTCTTCTCTTCGACGTCACCCGAGAGCGCGGCGATGAAGGCTTCCTGCGGGACCTCGACGCGACCCACCATCTTCATGCGCTTCTTGCCCTCCTTCTGCTTCTCGAGGAGCTTGCGCTTGCGGGTGATGTCACCGCCGTAGCACTTCGCGAGGACGTCCTTGCGCATCGCCCGGATGCTCTCGCGGGCGATGATGCGCGCACCGATGGCCGCCTGGATCGGGACCTCGAACTGCTGGCGCGGGATGAGCTTGCGCAGTCGTTCGGTCATGAGCGTGCCGTACGCGTACGCCTTGTCGCGGTGCACGATCGCGCTGAACGCGTCGACCTGCTCGCCCTGCAGCAGGATGTCGACCTTCACGAGGTCAGCAGCCTGGTCGCCGGTGGGCTCGTAGTCGAGGGAGGCGTAGCCCTGCGTCTTGCTCTTGAGCTGGTCGAAGAAGTCGAAGACGATCTCGCCGAGGGGCATCTCGTAGCGGATCTCGACGCGGTCCTCGCCGAGGTACTCCATGCCGAGCAGGGAGCCGCGACGCGACTGGCAGAGCTCCATGATCGCGCCGACGTAGTCCTTCGGCGCGAGGATCGCGGCACGGACCATCGGCTCGCGGACCTCGACGATGCGGCCGCCGGGGAACTCGGACGGGTTCGTGACCTCGGTCACGGTGTTGTCCTCGTTCGTGACCTCGTAGATCACGCTCGGCGCGGTGGTGATGAGGTCGAGCCCGAACTCGCGGGACAGGCGCTCGGTGATGATCTCGAGGTGGAGCAGACCGAGGAAGCCGCAGCGGAAGCCGAAGCCGAGCGCGACCGAGGTCTCCGGCTCGTAGACGAGCGCCGCGTCGGACAGCTTGAGCTTGTCGAGCGCTTCGCGGAGGTCCGGGTAGTCGGAGCCGTCGATCGGGTACAGGCCCGAGAACACCATCGGCTTCGGGTCGGTGTAGCCCGCGAGCGCTTCGGTCGCGGGCTTCTGCGCGGTCGTGACGGTGTCGCCGACCTTCGACTGGCGGACGTCCTTCACGCCGGTGATCAGGTAGCCGACCTCGCCGACGCTGAGGCCCTTCGTCGGCTTCGGCTCGGGCGAGGACACCCCGATCTCGAGGATCTCGTGCGTCGTCCCCGTCGACATCATCTGGACCTTCTCGCGCGGCTTGATCGTGCCGTCGACCATCCGGACGTAGGTGACGACGCCGCGGTAGCTGTCGTAGACGGAGTCGAAGATCATCGCGCGGGGCGATGCGTCGACGGTCCCGACGGGCGGGGGCACGGAGCCGACGACACGGTCGAGCAGCTCGGGCACGCCGACGCCGGTCTTGCCGGAGACGCGCAGGACGTCCTCCGGCTTGCCGCCGATGAGCTGCGCGAGCTCCGCGGCGTACTTGTCCGGATCCGCGGCGGGCAGGTCGATCTTGTTGAGGACCGGGATGATCTCGAGGTCGTTCTCGAGCGCCAGGTACAGGTTGGCGAGCGTCTGCGCCTCGATCCCCTGGGCGGCGTCGACGAGCAGGATCGCACCTTCGCACGCGGCGAGGGACCGGGAGACCTCGTACGAGAAGTCGACGTGCCCCGGGGTGTCGATCATGTTGAGCGCGAAGGTCTGCCCGTCGAGCTCCCACGGCATGCGGACGGCCTGCGACTTGATCGTGATGCCGCGCTCGCGCTCGATGTCCATGCGGTCGAGGTACTGCGCGCGCATCGCACGGTCCTCGACGATGCCGGTGATCTGCAGCATGCGGTCGGCCAGCGTCGACTTGCCGTGGTCGATGTGCGCGATGATGCAGAAGTTGCGGATCGACCCGGCCGGGGTCGCGGCGGGCTCGAGTGGCGCGGATGCTTGTGGGCTCACGGTTCCTCAGGGGTCGGGACGGTCGAACGATTGTCCCACGGTTGTGCGCGCGGAGCGCGCAGCGCCGGCACACCTGTGGACGGCGGGCGCCGCACCAGGTGGTGTGGAGGACGGACTGGAGGCGCGTGGCGGGGCCGCCCCGCGCCTCCAGTCCGTCAGACGGCCACCGTGGCGGGGGCGGGCAGCGCGCCGAGGCCGCGGCGGAGGTCGTCCGCGGTGGCGGCGAGGCAGACGCGGATCCAGCCCTCGCCGGAGCGACCGAAGGCGCTGCCGGGCGCGACCGCGACGTGCTCGCGGTGCAGGAACGCGAGGGCCCACTCCGCGACGTCGCCGGCGGCGGCGTGCGACACGTCGACCCAGAGGTAGAACGCCCCGCGGGGGTCGAGGTAGCGGATCCCGGCGGCGTCGAGGACCTCCTTCGCGACGGCGAGGTTCGCGCGGTAGTGCTCGCGGGCGTCCTGCACGGACTGGTGGTCACCGACGATCGCGGCCAGCGCCGCCCACTGGTCCGGCTCGGCGACGCAGCTGATCATCGCCTCCTGCGTGGTGCGCATCGTCGGGCCGAGGCCCTTCGGTGTCACGAGGTAGCCGACGCGGACACCGGTCATCGCGTAGGTCTTGCTCAGGGAGAAGGCACTGAAGACGCGGTCGTCCTCGTCGAGGGCGGCGATGCTGACGTGCCGGGTGCCGTAGGTGAAGTACTCGTAGACCTCGTCGCTGATCACCCAGAGGTCGTGCCGTTTCGCGAGGGCGAGCAGGGCGCGCAGGGTGTCCTCGCTGAACACCGAGCCGAGCGGGTTGGACGGGGAGTTCACGACGAGCGCCCGGGTCCGCTCGGTGATGCTCGCCTCGAGCGCGTCGAGGTCCGGCTCGAAGCCGTGCTGCGGCTCGAGCCGGTACGGCACCGGGGTCGCGCCGAGGATGTGCGCGTTCATCGTGAAGGTCGTGTACCCGGGGTCCGGCACGAGCACCTCGTCGCCCGGGCTGAGGACGAGGGTCATCGCCTGGAACAGGGCCTGCGTCGCGCCGATCGTCATCCAGACCTGCTCGAGGTCGACCTCGATCCGGTTCTCGCGGCGCAGCTTCTCCTGGATCGCGGCACGGAGCGGGGCGATCCCACCGTTCGGCGTGTAGTCGGTGCGGTCCTCGGACCAGGCACGGCGCGCCGCCTCGCCGACGTGCGGGGCCACCGGGACGTCCGGCTCGCCGATCACGAGCATCGCCACGTCGGTGCCGTCGGCCTGGAGCAGGGCGGCCTGCTCGTACACCCGGCGGATGCCGGAGGCGGGGACGGTGTCGATCCGGGGCGCGAGGGAGGGCATGCCGTCACGGTAGCGGCTGCGTGTTGCCGGGCGGTTTCCGACCGCGACGCTCCGGTCTTTGGTGGGACCCCGTCCTGCTGGTAGAGTAGGTGGCTGGCTTCCGCGTTCCCCGCCCACGGGTGGAACGCGATGCGACGGAGGGCCCCTCTACCCAGACGTCGCGACCACCCGGAGAGACGACAAGGAGCAACACGCATGGCGAACATCAAGTCGCAGATCAAGCGCATCAAGACCAACCTGAAGGCCCAGGAGCGCAACAAGGCCTACCGCTCGGAGCTCAAGACGGTCATCCGTCACACCAACGAGGCCGTCGCCGCCGGCGACAAGGACAAGGCCACCGCGGCCCTCGTCCTCGCCTCGAAGAAGCTCGACAAGGCCGTGAGCAAGGGCGTCATCCACAAGAACCAGGCGGCGAACCGCAAGTCGGCCATCGCCAAGAAGGTCTCTGCTCTCTGAGATCCCGCTCTCTGAGCTTCGGCGCTCTGACCCACTGAGGGCCGCACGAAGGCCCCGCACCGATCGGTGCGGGGCCTTCGTCGTTGCCGGGGCCGACGGCGGCCGGGAGGCCCGGCCCGGCGCCGGTGCCGGCATGGTCGCCGAGGGCCGGCGCCGGGGCGTGTTTGCGAGCCGCGGGCGGGCACGACGCGGCACAACCGGAAGCACGACGCGCCACGGAAGCGCGTGGTTCGGCGTGCTTCCGGTTGTGCGATCGCACGACGCGCCACGGAAGTGCGTGGTTCGGCGTGCTTCCGGTTGTGCGATCGCACGACGCGCCACGCACGAGCGCCAGCACCGCGCGGCAGCACGGGCGCCGTCGCGTCAGCGGGCCTCGCCGCGCCGGGCGATCGTGCGGACCATGACCTCGAGCGCGTAGTGCGCGTCCCGCGAGCCGCCCTTCACCGCGGTGTCCGCCTCGGCGATGCTCGTGATCGCGTTCGCCAGCCCGGCCTCGCTCCACCCGGCGACGTCCCGCTGCGCGCGCTGGACCTGCCACGGCGCCATGCCGAGGGCGGACGCCGCCTGGCCGCTCGTGCCACGGAAGGAGCTGACCTTCGCCATCGTGCGGATCTTGCTCGCGAACGCGGCGACGATCGGGACCGGGGCCTCACCCGTCGCCAGGGCGTGCCGCAGCTCGACGATCGCCGGGGCCGAGCGCCCCGCGAGTGCGATGTCGGCGACCTTGAACGCGTTCGTCTCGACGCGCCCGCCGTAGTACTTGTCGACGACCTTGTCGGTGATCTCCTCGGCCTCGTCCGCCAGGAGCTGCCGGCACGCGGCCGCGAGCTCGGCCAGGTCGTCGGAGAACGCCGCCACGAGCGTGCGCACGGCCGAGGGGACGACCTTGCGACGGGCGGCTCGGAACTCCGCGTTGACGAAGTCGATCTTGTCGGTGTCGCGCTTGAGCTCGTCGCACTGGACCTCGACGCCGCCGCCGACCCCGCTGCGGATCGTGTCGAGGAGCTTCTTGCCGCGGACCCCACCGCCGTGCCGCAGGACGAGCGTGACGTCGTCCGCCGGACCCTGCAGGTACGCGATGGTCTCGGTGATGAAGGCGTCCGTGCACTTCTCGACGTTGGTGACCCGCACGAGTCGGGGCTCGCCGAAGAGCGACGGACTCGCGAGGGTCGCGAGCAGGCCCGGTGCGTACTGGTCGGCTTCGAGGTCGTGCACCTCGAGCGCGGGGTCCTCGCCCACGAGCAGGTCGCGCAGGACGCCGATCGCACGGTCGGCGAGGAACGCCTCCGGTCCGGTGACGAGCACCACGGGCGCGGGACGGATCCCCGACCACGGCACCTGGTCGATCGCGGCAGCGGCGCGCGAGGGCTTCTTGGCGGGCATGCGGTCCTTCCGTCGCGGGCGGGGTCGTGGATGTCGCCGAGGTCGGCGCCGGGGTCGGCTCCGGGGTCGGCTCCGGGGTCGATCGTGGCCCGCGACGATCCTACGGCCGGCCGGCGACGGCTCGGCCCGCACTCCCCAGGTCGGCCCCGGAGATGCGCCGTCCGGGTGTTCCGTCCAGACCCGGAGCGCCCCGGAGCGGTCCCGTGAGACGACGACCGTCCCCTGCACATCGGTCCGGAACGCCGTCGTCCCCGCGGCCCGGAGCAGATCGAGCGTCCGCTGCGTGGGATGCCCGTAGGTGTTGTCCGCCCCGACGCCGATCAGCCCGACCGGCGCCGCCAGCTGCCGGTAGAGCCCCGGGTCCTGGTCGGCCGACCCGTGGTGCGCGACCTTGACGACGTCGGGGTGCACGTCCAGGTGCGGGCGGAGGCGCCGCTGCGCCCGCTCGCCGAGGTCCCCGAGGAAGACGCCGGACACGCAGGTCCCGCACCCGTTGCCCGCTGTCGTCGCGAGCATGACACTCGCGTCGTTGCCCGCCTCGATGGACCCCGACGGCGGCCACACGACCCGCCACCCCAGGGCGCCGAGCGTGCCCTCGGTCGTGTCGTCCGCCGTCCCGACCCGCACGTCGGCACGGCGCAGGTCCTCGACGACCCGGGCGTCCTCGGCGCGCCCGACCGGTCCGACGAGCGCGCGGTCGACCAGCCCCGCGACGGCGGGCAGTGCGCCGACGTGGTCCCGGTCGAAGTGCGTCAGGACGAGCAGCGCCACCCGCTCCACCCCGAGCAGGTCGAGGCACGCGAGCAGGCGCGGTTCATCGTCCCCGGTGTCGACGAGTGCGATCGGGCCGTCCGGCGCCCGGACGAGCACCGCGTCCCCTTGTCCGACGTCGCACATCGCCACCGACCAGTCCGCCGGCACGCTCGTCCGCAGGACCGCACGGGGTACCGCGACAGCGCCGACACCCAGCACGAGTGCCACCGCACCGACGAGGAGCACCGGGACCCGCTGGCGCTCGCGGACGAGCACGGCCGCCGCGACGGCTCCGCTCACGACGACCGCGGCGACGATCCCCGTCCCGCCGGCGGGCCACCCGATCGACGCTGCGGGGAGCGCGGCCGCGGTGTGTGCCACCCACCCGATCGCGGCGGCCGGTGCCCAGGCGACGCCGGCCAGGACCTCCGCCGCTGCGGGCCACACCGGTGCCACGGTGCACGCGACGAGGCCGAGGACCGTGACGACCGGCGCGAGCGGCTCGGTGAGCAGGTTGGCCGGGACCGCGTAGGTGGGGAACACCGGGGCGAGGACGATCGTCACCGGCCAGCAGGCTGCCTGCGCCGCGACCGGGACCGCCACCGCGGCGGCCACCGGTGGCCAGAGCCGCCGCGCGAGCATCTCGGTGAGCGGTGGCCCGAGCACGAGGATGCCGCCGGTCGCGAGCACCGAGAGCGCGAACGCGATCGCCCGCCCGGTCCAGGGGTCGGCGACGAGCATGCCGAGGACGGCCAGGGCGACGAGGGGTACGCCGCGGACCGGCCGTCCGGTCAGGCGGACGACGAGCACGACGACGGCCATCACGGTCGCCCGCAGGATGGACGGGTCCGGTCGGACGAGCACGACGAAGGCGACGAGGAGCGCCACCGCCGCGAGAGCGCGCACGACCCTGGGCGCGCCGAGCCCGCGGCCGACCGCGACCACGAGTGCGACCACCACCGCGCAGTTCGAGCCGGACACCGCCGTCAGGTGGGTGAGCGCCGACGTCTCCATCGCGGCCTCCGTCTCGGGGTCGAGTCCGCTGCGGTCGCCGATCGCGAGACCGCGGAGGAGGGCGGCGCCCGGTTCCGGCAGGTCCGCCGTGACGGCGACGAAGGCCCGCCGGACCTCGGCCGTCGCCGCCGGTGCGCCGGTCGGTGGCTCCCGCTCGGGCTCGCCGCGCAGGAAGAGCACCGCCGCGGTCGGCGATCCCGGGTCGTCCCGCTCGACGGTCGCGCGCCCGGTGAGCACGGTCCCCGCGGGCAGCACCGTGTCGGAGGTCGTGACCACCCGCACCGGTACGGCCCCGACACCGTGCCCGTCCACCACGCGGAGCGCTCCGACCACCGAGCGGTCGCCCGGCGCGAGGTCGCGGCGCAGGTCGACCACGACCCTGGTGCTGTGCCCGACGGCTCGCCGCAGGGCCTCGGGGTCGCGGTGCACCTGCCCGACCGCGATCGACACCGCGACGAGCACGCAGCACGCCCCTGCGGTCAGCACGACGGCGCCGACGGCCCGCACCCGCGGGCGGAGCGCCGGGTGCCCGGTGACGACTCCGCCGAGCACGGCGACGCCGGCCGCGACCGCCGCGACGACGATCGCGGACCCGGGATGCGCGACCAGGAGCACCGCGACCATCCACGCCACGGCGACCGGGCCGGCGAACCGCAGGTCCGTGAGGACCGGACGGAGGTCGACGGCCCTCACACCCGGACCCGCTCCCGGAGCTCCGCGAACCGTGCGTCGCCGATGCCGCTGACGTCGAGCAGGTCCTCGACCGTGGTGAAGCCGCCGTGCTCGTCCCGCCAGGCGATGATCCGCGCGGCGAGGGCCGGACCGATCCCGGGCAGGGTCTCGAGCGTCGCCTGGTCCGCCCGGTTCAGGTCGACGACGTCACCCGCGCCGCCGGCACCGGCAGCCGAGCCGCCACCGGCGCCAGCCCCGGCACCACCGCCGGCGCCGCCCGCCACGTCCGGACCGAGCGCCGCCGGCACCTCGGTCTCGCCCACCGCGGGCACGTACAGCCGCTCACCGTCGACCACCGGGCGCGCCAGGTTCACCCGCGTCAGGTCCGCGACGTCGGTCGCCCCGCCCGCTCGTTCGATCGCGGCCTGCCCGCGGGAGCCGTCCGGCAGCTCGACGACCCCCGCGCGAGCGACCGCGCCGACCACGTACACGGAGACGAGCGCCGCCGTCGATGACGGAGTCGGACCACCCGTCGGACGTGCGTCGAGCGACCGGGGCGCCCCTGAGCCTCCTGTCCGACCGTCCGTCCCGCCGGACGCGGCCCCGGACGCCGGACCCGCCCCCGCGCCCGACCCGGCCGGCCCACCGGACACCGTGACCTGCCCCGTCGATCGCTCCCCGACGGCACCCACGCCGACGATCGCGAGCGCGACCGCCACGACCACCGCCCCGAGCACCACCGCCGTGCGCGGCGTCAGCGTCCAGCGTCGCCAGCGGGCGTCGGGGACCGGGTCAGCAGGAGCCATGCCGGCACGCTAGGACCGCCGCATCGACGCCGACGGCCCGGCGTCCGCCCCTGTGGAGGGCGACGCCGGGCCGATGCCTGTGGAGGAGGGCCTCAGCCCTTGATCGCGATGTTCACGAGCTTCGGCGCCCGCACGATGACCTTCACGATCTCGCGCTCGCCGATGTACCGCTGCACGTTCGCCGACGCACGCGCGAGCTGCTCGAGCTCGTCCGCCTCGATCGACTTCGACACCTCGAACGAGTCCCGGACCTTGCCGTTGACCTGCACGACCGCCGTCAGGGTGTCCTGCACGAGCAGCGTCGGGTCGGCCTTCCGCCAGCCGTACGTGGCGACGGTGGCCTCGTAGCCCAGCTTCTCCCACATCTCCTCGCCGGTGTACGGCGCGAACACGGCGAGGGCCAGTGCGACGGTCTCGGCGGCCTCGCGCACGGCCGGGTCACCGGCGCCGGGGACGCTGTCGATGGCCTTGCGGGTGACGTTCACCAGGTCCATGAGCCGCGCGATCACGACGTTGAACTTGAACGACTCCATGAGGCCGGGGGCGTCCGCCAGGAAGCGGTGCGTGACCTGCCGGAGTGCACGGTCGCCGTCGGCCCACACGGCGTCCGGCGACGAGGTGACGTCGGTCGCCAGGCGGTAGGCACGGGCGAGGAAGCGCGCGGACGCCGACGGGGAGACGTCCTCCCAGTTGATGTCGTCCTCCGGCGGGCCGGCGAAGCCCATGACCAGGCGGATCGCGTCGACACCGTTCGCGTCGAGCTCGTCGCCGAGCGAGACGCCGCCCTTCGACTTCGACATCTTCGAACCGCCGGACAGCACCATGCCCTGGTTGAGGAGCGCCGAGAACGGCTCGGTGAAGTCGAGGTACCCGAGGTCGAACAGGACCTTCGTGACGAAGCGGGCGTACAGCAGGTGCAGGATCGCGTGCTCGATGCCGCCGATGTACTGGTCGACCGGAGCCCACTTGCGCGCGATGGCCGGGTCGAACGCCTGCGTGTCGTCGTTCGCGGCGAGGAAGCGCAGGAAGTACCACGACGAGTCGACGAACGTGTCCATCGTGTCGGTGTCGCGCAGCGCCGGCGTGCCGTCCACCGGGTTCGGCACGTTCACCCAGTCGGTGGCGCCGCCGAGGGGCGAGGTGCCCTTCGGCTTGAGGTCGAGGCCCTCGGTCGACGGCAGGCGCACCGGCAGCTGGTCGAACGGCACCGGGTGCTCGGTGCCGTCGGCGCCGTGGATGATCGGGATCGGGGTGCCCCAGAAGCGCTGGCGCGAGATGAGCCAGTCGCGCAGGCGGTAGGTCTTCGCGGCACGACCGGTGCCGCGCTCCTCGAGGAGGCCGATCGCGGCGGTGATCGCGTGCTGCTTCGACATGCCGTCGAGCGGGCCGGAGTTGATCATTCGTCCCTGGCCGGTCAGCGCCTCGCCCGTGGACACCGGGTCGAGGGCGGGCAGGTCCTCGAGCGTCGCGCCCTCGGGGATCACCGGGATCGCGCCGGTGACGGCGGCGTTCGTGTCGACGACGACCTTGACGGGCAGGTCGAACGCCCGCGCGAAGTCGAGGTCGCGCTGGTCGTGCGCCGGGACGGCCATGACCGCACCGTGGCCGTAGTCGGCGAGCACGTAGTCGGCGGCCCAGATCGGCAGACGCTCGCCCGTCAGCGGGTGGATCGCGAAGCGGCCGAGCGGGACGCCCGTCTTCGGACGGTCGGCGTTCTGCCGGTCGATCTCGGAGGTCTTCTGCGTCGCCGTCAGGTACTCGTCGAACGCCTCGCGCACCGCGGGCTCGGCCGAGGAGACCAGCGACGCCGCCAGGTCGGAGTCCGGCGCCACGACCAGGAACGTCACGCCGTGGATCGTGTCCGGGCGCGTGGTGAAGACGGTGACCGGCTCGTCGCGACCCTCGATGACGAAGTCGACGTCGGCACCGACCGAGCGGCCGATCCAGTTGCGCTGCTGGGCGATGACCTTCGCCGGCCAGCGGCCCTCGAGCTGGTTGAGGTCGTCGAGCAGGCGGTCCGCGTACTTCGTGATCGCGAAGTACCACTGCGTCAGCTTCTTCTTGACGACGACGGCGCCGGAGCGGTCCGAGGTGCCGTCGGGCAGCACCTGCTCGTTCGCGAGCACGGTCTGGTCCACCGGGTCCCAGTTGACCCAGCTGTCCTTCCGGTACGCCAGGCCCTTCTCGTACATCTTGAGGAACAGCCACTGGTTCCACTTGTAGTACTCGGGGTCCGAGGTGTGGATCTCGGTCGTCCAGTCGAAGGACGGCGCGTAGCGCTTGAACGACGCCTTCTGCTGCTCGATGTTCGCGTAGGTCCACTCACGCGGGTCGACCCCGCGCTTGATGGCGGCGTTCTCGGCGGGCAGCCCGAACGAGTCCCAGCCGATCGGGTGCAGCACGTTGAAGCCCTGCTGCCGCCAGTAGCGCGCCACGAAGTCGCCCAGCGCCCAGTTCTCGGCGTGGCCCATGTGCAGGTCGCCGGACGGGTACGGGAACATCTCGAGGATGTACTTGCGCGGGCGACTGTCGTCGAGGTCGGTGGTGAAGAGTCCGAGCTCCTCCCACCGCGGCTGCCACTTCTCCTGGATGCGCCGGAAGTCGTAGGCGTCGGGGTCGACGGGTGCCTGCTCGGTGGGGTGCTCGGTGGTCACGGTCACCCAGCGTACAAGGCCTGGAGGCACGGCTCGGCCCCGCCCCGCACCGTCGCTCCCGCCACCGGGTCGCGCCCACCCCGGACCGCGGGCCACATCCGTCCCGACGCCCGTCCGGCCCCGCCTCCGGCCCGCGGCTCACGCCGAGACGAGCCGTCCGTCCCGCATCCGCAGCGTCCGGTCCACGAGGTCGGCCGGCACCGGTACGTGCGACACGACGAGCACCGTCCGTCCAGCCGACCGCGCCGCCCCGACGAGGTCGCGCAGCACGGCGTCGCCGAGGTCGGGGTCGACGTCAGCGGTCGGCTCGTCGAGCACGAGCACCGGGAACGCGTGGAGCAACGCCCGCGCCAGGGCGAGCCGGTGCGCCTGGCCGCCGGACAGCAGCGTGCCCCGCTCCCCCACGGGTGCGTCGAGTCCGCCGCGTCGGGCGAGCCAGCCGCCCAGGCCGACCCGTTCGAGGGCGTCGACGAGCTCGGCGTCGGTCGCGGCGTCGCGGGCGAAGAGCAGGTTCTGCCGCACGGTCTGGTCGAACACGAACGGGTCCTGCTCGACGAGTCCGACCCGGGCGCGCACGGCGTCCGGGTGCAGCCGACGCGCCTCGACGCCGTCGAGCGTGTACGAGCCCTCGTGGTCGACGAACCGGACCAGGGCGTCGACGAGCGTGGACTTCCCCGCGCCGCTCGGCCCCGCGAGGACGACGACCTCGCCGGGCCGCAGGTCGAGGCAGACCCGGTCGACCGCGGGTGTCCCGGCACCGGGCCACCGCACGGTGAGGTCACGGAGGGCCACGGTCACCGGCCCGTCGACGGCGAGCTCGTCCGCGGTCGCGGGCTCGTCCGGCTCGGGGACGATCCCGGCCGGCACCGCTGCCGGGACGACCTGCTCCACCCGCTCGGCGGCGGCCCGGACCCGACGGAGCGTCAGGACCGCGAGCGGCACACCGCCGACGACCTCGAACAGGGCCAGCGGCACGAACACCGCGAGCGCCCACAGCGGTCCGTCCAGCGCACCACGGACGACGGCGGGTGCGCCGACGGCAAGGACGCCGACGACCGCGCCGCCGCCGAGCAGCCCGACGAGCGCCCCGACGAGCGACTCGACGGTCGCGCGGCGCCGCACCGCCCGCGTGACCCGGTCGTCGAGCGCCGCGATCGTCGCGAGTCGGTCCGGCAGCGTGCCGTAGGCGGCGAAGACGTCGAGCGTGCGCACGGTGTCGAGCACGAGGTCCGCGACCCGGCCGCGCTCCGCGGCGGTCTCGCGGTCGGACCGCCGGGCGACCGCGAGCGTCACGACCGTCCCGAGCACCGCGGCGGCACCGAGGGCGAGGAGCAGCACGAGCGCGGCCGGCCACCACACGACCGCGACGGCGACCACGGACAGCACCGCGACGACCCCCGCCGACACGAGCGGCCCGACGACGCGGATCGGCAGGTCCTGCAGGCGGTCGGTGTCGGTCACGAGCCGCGTGAGCAGGTCGCCGCGACCGGTGCGGCCGAGCCCGGCCGGGGCGACCGACGCGAGGCGGCGGTACATCTCCGTCCGGACGACCGCGAGCTGCCGGAACGACGCGTCGTGCCCGGCGAGCCGGTCGACGTAGCGCAGGGCGGCCCGTCCGAGGGCGAACGCCCGGACGCCGACCATCACGAGCGTCAGGTACAGGATGGGCGGCTGCTCGGCCGCCCGCGTGATCAGGTAGCCGCTCGCGGCGAGGAGCGCGACCGCGCAGAGCGCGCTGGTCGTCCCGGCGGCGACCGCCTTCGCCCAACCCGCACCGTGCGGCAGGGCGAGCCGCAGGACCGACGTGCGCCGTGCCTCCCGGCTCATGCCCGCGCCGCCCGTCGGGCCGTCACGGTCGTCGCGCCGTCCGCGTGCAGGTCGACGCGCACGTCGGCCGCGGCGAGCACGGCCGGGCGGTGGCTGGCGACCACGACGACCGCCCCGTCGTCCGCGAGGGCGCGCAGGGCGCGCACGACGGTCTGCTCGGCCTCGGCGTCGAGGGCCGACGTCGGTTCGTCGAGCAGGACGAGCGGCGTCCGCTCGCGCCGGGCGCGGTACAGCGCGCGGGCCACCGCGACCCGCTGCGCCTGACCGCCGGAGAGGCCGGCTCCGCCGGGTCCGACCGGGAGGCCCGGGTCGAGTCCCAGCCCCGCGTCGCCCAGGGCGCGACGTACGTCGGCCGTGTCGGGTCGGGAGTGCAGGGCGACGTTCTCGGCGACCGTTCCGCGGACGAGGCGCGGCCGCTGGTCGGCCCACGTGGTGCGCTCGGCGACCGACCGCGTCGCGGGGACCAACCGATCGGTCCCGGACGGCACGGCGACCGTACCGTCGTGCGGGAGCACGCCGCGGATCGCGGCGACGAGGCTCGACTTGCCGGAGCCGCTCGGGCCGGCCAGCGCGACGACGGTGCCGGGGGCGGCGCGCAGGTCGAGCGGGCCGATGACGGTGTCGGGGCGGGTGACCGTGAGGCCGTCGAGGACCAGGTCGGTCCCGGGGTCCGTCGGTCCGTCGTGGTCGGGTGCGCGCGGGACGACGCGGTGGTCGCCTGCGGGGTCGTCTCCTGCGCGGTCGTGTCCAGCGCGGTCGTCGAGCACGTCGAGGACGGCCGTGGACGCCTCGACGCCGTCCTGGGCGGCGTGGAAGTCGGCGCCGACCTGCCGGATCGGCGCGAAGGCCTCCGGCGCGAGGACGAGCACGAACATCGCGGCGCCCAGGCCGAGCGAGCCGTCGACGAGCCGGACGCCGATCGACACCGCGACGAGCGCGACGGACAGGCTCGCGGCGAGCTCGAGCGCGAAGCCGCTGACGAACGACAGCCGCAGGACGCCGAGGGTGCCGCGACGGTACTCGTCGGTGACGTCCCCGATCCGGCCGACCTGGCGGCGGGCGCGGCCGAACACCTTCAGCGTCGCCAGGCCCTCGACCGCCTCGGTGAACGCGCTCCCGAGACGGGCGAGGGCATCGGCCTGCCGGCGCTGCAGCGACTGGGTCGCGAGCCCGATGAGCACCATGAACACCGGGATCACCGGCATCGCGAGCACGATGACGAGCGCGCTCGTCAGGTCGCCGGCCCCGATCGCGAGCAGCAGGACCGGGGTCGCCACGGCGGTGAGGGCGAGCTGCGGCAGGAACCGGCCGAAGTACGCGTCGAGCGCGTCGAGCCCGGGGCCGAGGGTGGTCGCGAACGCGGCGCTCGACCGCCCCTGCAGCCACGCCGGTCCGCGCTCCGCCGCACGCGCCAGGACGGTGGCCCGGAGCTCGCTCTTCACCCGAGCACCCGCCCGGGCAGCGAGGTCGTCGGTCGCCCACGCGGCGACGGCCCGCACGAAGAAGGCCGCGCCGAGCAGGGCGAGCGTCGGGGTGAGCGCGGCGGGGACGACGCGGTCGCGCACCCCGTCGACGCCGAGGGTGACGGCGGTGGCGATGCCCCAGGCGATCGCGACGGTGGCGAGCGTCCGGACCAGGCCGGTGGCCGCGGACGCCGCGACCGCCCCGCGCGCCGTGCGCGACAGGCGGAGCAGTCGGGGGTCGAGCGGCTTCACGGCGGTGTCCTCCTAGTGCGCGGCCTGCGCGATGTGGGCCCGGGAGACCCGCTTGCGGAACACCCAGTACGTCCAGGCCTGGTAGGCGAGCACGAGCGGCACGAAGATCAGCGCCACCCAGCTCATCACCGTCAACGTGTAGGTCCCGCTCGCGGCGTTGACGACGTTCAGGCTGTTCGCCGGGTCGTTCGACGCGGGCATGACGTCCGGGAAGATCGCGGTGAACATCGCCAGGACGACCGCGGCGATCGTGACGGCCATGAGCGCGAACGCCCGCCCCTCCTTCCCCCACGCCGAGCAGAGCACCGCGAGCACGAGGGCCAGGGCCGCGACGACCGAGAGCACGAGGCTCGCCGGGGTCGCGCGGACGAACGCCATCGCGACGAGGAACGCCGCGGCGACGACGATCGTCAGCACGCCCGCCCGGGTCGCGAGGCGCTTCGCCCGCTCGCGGATCTCGCCCTCGGTCTTCAGCGCGACGAACACCACGCCGTGTGTGAAGAACACGAGCAGGGTCGCGAGCCCGGTCAGGAGCGCGAAGGGGTTGAGCAGGTCGAGGAAGGTGCCGGTGTAGTTGTGCCCGGCGTCCATCGGGATGCCCCGGACGACGTTGCCGAACGCGACACCCCACAGGAACGACGGGACCGCGCTGCCGACGACGATCATCAGGTCGAACCGGCGCTTCCACGCCAGGTGCTTCTCCTGGTGCCGGTACTCGAACGAGACCCCGCGGGCGATGAGCGCCGCGAGGATGAGCAGCAGCGCCAGGTAGAACCCGGAGAACATCGTCGCGTACCACTCGGGGAACGCCGCGAACAGGCACGCCCCCGCGACGATGACCCACGTCTCGTTGAGGTCCCAGACCGGGCCGATCGTGTTGATGAGCACGCGACGGTCGGTGTCGTCCCTGCCGAGGAACGGCAGCGACATCCCGACGCCGAAGTCGAACCCGTCGAGCACGAAGTACCCGACGAAGAACAGACCGACGATCGCGAACCAGAGAACGGGGAGGTCCATGGTCAGACAGTTTCCATTTCTAGTAGACCGTCACTTCGTGCTTGACCGCGCCGGTCTCCTCGTCGACCTCTGCCGGGGCGGCGGGGCCCTCCTGCGCGACCTTCTTGATGAGGCGGAACTCGACGACCGCGAGCGCGCCGTAGATGAGTGTGAACACGACGAGCGAGATGAGGACCTCGACCCCGGTCACGTTCGGGGAGACCCCGTCGGCGGTCTTGAGCAACCCGAACACGAGCCACGGCTGGCGGCCCATCTCGGTGAAGACCCAGCCCATGATCATCGCGGCCATCGGCAGCGGCACCGACCAGGTCGCCACGCGCCACACCCACCGCTGCGTCGGGAACCGACCCTTGCGGGTCAGCCAGAGCCCGACCAGGGACACGAGCACCGCGCCGACACCGAGCGCGATCATCCACCGGAACGACCAGTAGGTCACCCAGATGATCGGCTTGTAGTCGCCGGGGCCGTACACCTGCGAGTACTGCGCCTGCAGGTCGTTGATGCCCTCGACCGTGCCGGTGAACGTGTGGGTCGACAGGAACGACAGCAGGTACGGGATGCGGATCGAGAAGAGCTCGTGCACGCCGTCCGGCGTCCCCAGCGTGAAGATCGAGAAGGAGGCGTCCTTGCCGGTCGAGGTGTTGTAGAGCGCCTCGGCCGCTGCCATCTTCATCGGCTGCGTGTCGACCATCGTCAGCCCGAGCTGGTCGCCGGACAGCACCGTGAGCGCGCCCGATGCGAGCATCGTCCACATGCCGAACTTCAGCGCCGGCAGCATGGTCTCGAGGTGCTGGTTCCGCGCCAGGTGGTACGCCGCCACCGCGACGATCACCGAGGCCGCGACCATGAACGCGCCGAACAGCGTGTGCGGGAAGGCGGCGAGGGCGACCTTGTTCGTCAGGACGGCCCAGATGTCGGTGAGCTCCGCGCGACCCTTGGCCTCGTTGATCGCGAAGCCGACCGGGTGCTGCATGAACGCGTTCGCCGCGAGGATGAAGTACGCCGACAGCATCGTGCCGACGCTGACGCACCAGATGCTCGCCAGGTGCACGGCCTTCGGCAGGCGGTCCCACCCGAAGATCCAGATGCCGATGAACGCGGCCTCGAAGAAGAACGCCAGGATGCCCTCGAGGGCGAGCGGGGCGCCGAAGACGTCACCGACGAACCGTGAGTAGTTCGACCAGTTCATGCCGAACTGGAACTCCTGCACGATGCCCGTGACGACACCCATCGCGAAGTTGATGAGGAAGATCCGCCCGAAGAACCGCGTGAGCTGCAGGTAGTGCGCCCGGCCGGTGCGGACCCAGGCGGACTGGAACACGGCCACGACGAGGGCCATGCCGATCGTCAGCGGGACGAAGAGGAAGTGGTAGATCGTCGTGAGGCCGAACTGCCACCGCGACAGGATCAGGGGGTCGAGGATGTCGTTCATGCGGCGCGTCCATGCCGGGTCGCCGCGCGCTGGTGCTGCACGTCAGTTGCTTCCTGTGGAAGGGGGACTTCTGCTGTCACTGGCCGTTGGGACACCTCCACGCTACCGGCCGGACACCTGCTTCGACAAGTTGTAGAGGGCAGAACTGCACGAACGTGCAGGGGCCGTGATCGGCACAACCGTGCGGAACATCGGTGCTGGACGAGCCGCCCCGGAACGACGACAGGCGCCGGGCACGATGCCCGACGCCTGTCGTCTCCTGACGCTGTGGAACCCCTACAGGAGGCCCTTCGAGGAGAGGAAGTCCTTCGCGATCTGCGACGCCTTCTCCTTGTCGACGGTGCTCTTCGAGTTGACCTCGATGAGCGCGGCCTCGGTGAGCACCTTGTTCACCTTGTCGATGTCCGCCGCGGCCTTGTCGTCGACCTTCTTCGAGACGACCGGGATGACGTTCTGCGGCAGGATCAGGTTCTCCGGGTCCTTGAGCGAGACGAGGTCGTTCGCCTTGATGCTCGGGTCCGCGGTGTAGATGTCGGCGAGCTGGACGGTGCCGTCCTTGAGCGCCTTGACGGTCAGGGCGCCGCCGGAGTCCTCGATCGCCTTGAAGTCGACGTCCACGCCGTAGACCGACTTCAGGCCGTCGGGGCCGTACGGGCGGGTCTGGAACTCGGAGTTCGCGCCGACGGTGAGCTTCTCGCTGACGTTCTTCAGGTCGGCCAGGCTCGTGACGTCGTTCTTCTCGGAGAACTCCTTGGTCACGGTGTAGCTGTCCTGGTCGGTGGCCTCGGCCGCGTCGAGGACCCGCAGGCCGGACGGGAGCGCCTTGGACAGGCCCTCGTCGATCTGGCTGGCGGTCTTCGCCGTCGACTCCTTGTCGAAGTACTGCAGCAGGTTGCCGCTGTACTCGGGCATGACGTCGATCGCGCCCTTCTCGAGCTGCGGGATGTAGATCTCACGCTGGCCGATGTTGAAGTTCCGCTTCACCGAGAAGCCGTCCTTCTCGAGGACCTGCGCGTACATCTCGGCGATGATCTCGTTCGAGTAGTACTGCTGCGAACCGATGACGATGGTCTTCGAGTCGCTCGACGCACTCGAGCCGCTGTCGAGCGGGTTGCTCGACGCGCAGCCGGTCAGGGCGGCGGCGACGCCCAGTGCCAGCGCTGCTGCGACGCCGGCACGGATCTTTGCTGTGATCACGATGGATTTCCTTCCGGGATGGGATTGCGGGAGCGCTCGCGCGACCCCTGGCGCCGCCGGGCCGACGGGTCGACGGTGCCCTTCGGCACCGCCGCCCGCTGGAGAGCGGCGAACACGATCTCGAACGCGATCGCGAGGGCGATCACGAGGATGGAGGCGCCGAGCATCTCGGCGTAGTCCTGGGTCTTGAGCCCGAGGAAGAAGTAGCCGCCGAGACCACCGGCGCCGACGTACGCGGCGAGCGTGGCGGTCGCGACGACCTGCAGGACCGCGGCGCGGAGGCCGCCGATCAGGAGCGGCAGCCCGAGCGGGATCTCGACCTTCCACAGGACCTGCCACCCGGTCATGCCCTGCGCCTTCGCCGCGTCGACCGTCACCGGGTCGACCGACTCGATGCCCGAGTACGCGCCGGCGAGCACCGACGGGATCGCCAGGATGACGAGGGCGAGGAGCGGCGCCTGCAGCCCGATGCCGAGCAGGAGCCCGAACAGCGAGAGCACGCCGAGCGTGGGCAGCGCCCGGATGCCGCCGGACAGCGCGATGGAGAACCCGCGCGCGCGCCCGGTGTGGCCGATCGCGTACCCGATCGGGACGGCGACGGCCGCGGCGATGAGCACGGCGAGCAGCGTGATCCAGACGTGCTCCCACACCCGGCCGGGGATGGCGTTGAAGCCCGTGTAGTTCTGCGGGTCGAAGACCCACCCGAACGCCTGCGCGATGATCACGACGCCACCTCCGCACGCTGCAGCACGCGCCGGACGGCACGGCGGCTCCGGGGTGCACGACGGGTCCACGGCATGACCAGCCGGCCGAGCAGCACCAGCAGCCCGTCGAGCGCGAAGGCCAGGACGAGCACCATCACGATGCCCGAAAGGATCTCCTCGTAGATGCCGCGACCGAGGCCGTCCGTGAAGAGCGACCCGAGGCTCTGGATGCCGAGCACCGCGCCGACGGTCGTGAGCGAGATCGTCGACACCGCCACGACCCGAAGCCCCGCGAGCAGGACGGGCCCGGCCAGTGGCAGCTCCACGCGGAAGAAGCGCTGCACACCCGAGTACCCCATGGCGGTCGCGGCGGCCTTCGTCCCGGCGTCGACCGAGGTGAGGGCGTCGACGGTCGAGCGGACCATGAGCGCGAGGCCGTAGAGCGTCAGGCTGATGATGAGGTTGACCGGGTCCTGCAGGCCCGTGCCGATGACGGCCGGCAGGGCGACGAAGAGCGCGAGGGACGGGATCGCGTAGAGGAGCCCGGCCACGGTCACGATGCCGGTGCCGACACCCGCGGCGACGCGGGAGCCGCCGGGACGCTGCAGCCGGACCACGAGCCAGCCGATCGGGATCGACAGCAGGAACGCGATGAAGATCGGTGGGATCGCGATCGCGAGGTGCGCGAGCGTGGCGTCACTGATCGTGTCGAGGTTCGACAGGACCCACTTCACCGGGGTCCCCCACCCTGCGCCGGAGCACCCGGGGCGGTGTCACGCGCCCCGGCCTCTGCACCCTGCGGCACGGCGGCTGCCGCGTCCACCACCGTCACCGGACCGGTGAGCACGCCGGCCGCGCGGCCGTCGCCGTCCACCACGATCGGGCCGGTCGGGGTCTGCTCCACCCGGAGCGCCCGCCGACCACGGCCGACGCCGATGAAGTTCGCCACGAACTCGTCCGCCGGCTCGGCGAGGATCTCGGCCGGGGTCCCGAGCTGGGCGATCTCGCCGCCCTTCTTGAGGATGACGACCTGGTCGCCGAGCTTGAAGGCCTCGTCGATGTCGTGCGTGACGAAGACCACCGTCTTGCCGAGCTCGCGTTGCAGCCGGATGAGCTCGTCCTGCAGGTCGTTGCGGACGAGCGGGTCGACGGCGCCGAACGGCTCGTCCATGAGCAGGACGTTCGGGTCCACCGCGAGGCCACGGGCCACACCGACGCGCTGCTGCTGGCCGCCGGAGAGCTGCGACGGGTACCGGTCCGCGAAGGCCCGGTCGAGCCCGACGGTGTCCATGAGCTCGAGCGCGCGCGCCCGGGCCTCGCCCTTCGAGACACCGGTCAGGAGCGGGACGGTCGCGATGTTGTCGACGACCTTCCGGTGCGGCAGGAGCCCGGCGTTCTGCATCACGTACCCGATGCGCCGCCGGAGCTGCACGGGGTCGACACCGGCGACGTCCTCGTCGTCGATCGACACGGTGCCCGAGCTCGGGTCGACCATGCGGTTGATCATGCGGAGGAGGGTGGTCTTGCCGCAGCCGCTGGACCCGACGAAGACCGTCGTGGTGCGGGAGGGGATGACGAGGCTGAAGTCGTCGACCGCCGTCGTGCCGTCCGGGTACGTCTTGCGCACCGAGCGGAACTCGATCATGTGGGTGCCCTTCTGTCCGGAGGTAGCCCGACTCCGACCGAGCGTACACACGCGGTCGTCGTCCGGTCCGCGTGGTGACGGCCCATGACGGCTCGCGGACAGCACGCCCCCGACAGCTCGGTCCCGATCGCGCCGACGCCCGCGACTCCTCTTCGGAGCGCGGGCGTCGGCAGGTGGGTCGGCCGGTCGGCCGGGCGGGTCGCGCCCGGCTGCAGAGCCGGGATCCGGTCAGGAGGCGGCGATCACCGCTTCGAGGTGCGCCCGGCTCATCGTGCGGTACTCCTCGATCAGCGCGGTATCGGGCTCCGCCCGGTCTCGCACGGCGCGCGCGATGACGGCGTGCGCTGACTCCGCGAGGACGACCCACGTGCGCTCGACGCGCTCCCCCGTCGGGAAGTCGAACCGGTCGTGCAGGACCTGCGCGACGGCCGCCCCCAGCGCGGCCATCCGGTCCTCGGCGTCCCCGGTCCCGGTGTCCGCCGGGTCACCGAAGCGGATCGCCCGGAAGCCCGGCTCGGTGCGGTACATCTCGACGGTCGCGTCGATGAGCGCGTCGCAGGCGTCCTGCCAGGTCGTCGCGTCGCTCTCGTCGAGCGCCGTGAGGAACCGCTCGGCGAGCCGCTGCGTGCTCCGGATCGCGAGGGCCTCGACCACGGCGATGCGGTCCGGGAAGTACCGGTAGACCGTGCCGATGGACGCACCGGCGCGCTCCGCGACCATGGCGGTCGTCAGGCGCTCGAAGCCGATCTCGTCGATGACGGCCGCAGCGGCGTCGAGGAGTCCCGCGAGGCGCGCCGAACTGCGGGCTTGGACCGGCTCGTTCCTGAGCAGTGATGATCCCCCCGGCAGTGCGTTCGATACCTCGGTGACGAGCACGTGTTCTCCTCTTGCGCCCGGACGGACGCGGTCATGTGGGATGTGACGGGGCAACTCTCGCAGAGACCGGCTGGAACATCGCTGCGACTCACCACAGCCTCCGACAGCGTGGGATAGTGGACGAATGCCCGACTGGACGCCCCACGAGCCGTCGTTGGCCGAGCCGATCCTGCACCGAGCCGCCCGCATCGAGGACGCCGTGCAGGAGTTCCGGGAGCACCGTGCCCGCCGTCGTGGGCTCGTGCCGACCGTGATCCCGTACACCGGGTACGGCGCTCCCGGCTGGATCCGCGTGCTCTGCCGCGTCCTGCTCACCCGGCGGGGGCTCGCGTCCGACGCCTCGTACTACGGCGTGCGCGGGTGGAAGAGCTTCACGAGCGTCGCCGTCGACGACGCCGAGGTCACGGTGACCGCCGGTGGCACGACCCACGTGGTGCAGTCCGACCGCGGCGGCGTCGTCGACGTGAAGGTCCCGATCGACCTCGAACCGGGGTGGCAGACCGTGCGGCTTTCGGCCGGTGGGATGCGCGACGTCGAGGCGGACGTGTTCATCGTCGACCCGTCGACGCGCTTCGGGCTCCTGTCCGACATCGACGACACCGTGATGGTGACCTCGCTCCCCCGCCCGATGCTCGCCGCCTGGAACTCCTTCGTGCTCACCGAGCACGCCCGCCGCCCGGTGCCGGGGATGTCCGTGCTCTACGAGCGCATCCTCGCCCAGCACCCCGGTGCCCCCACGGTCTACCTGTCGACCGGGGCGTGGAACGTCGCGCCGACCCTGCAGCGCTTCCTGACCCGCAACATGTACCCGAACGGCACGATGCTGCTCACCGACTGGGGTCCCACCCACGACCGCTTCTTCCGCAGCGGGCAGCAGCACAAGCGCGACAACCTCCGCCGCCTGGCCCGGGACTTCCCCGACGTGCAGTGGCTGCTGGTCGGTGACGACGGGCAGCACGACGAGACGCTGTACGGCGACTTCGCCCGCGAGCACCCGGACAACGTCGCCGGCGTGGCGATCCGGCAGCTCTCCACGAGCGAGGCCGTGCTCGCCGGTGGCCGCTCCCGTGCGCAGGAGCGCTCCCGCGACTCGGCGGCCCCGTGGGTCTACGCGCCGGACGGCGCCGGGCTCTGGACCGAGCTCGCCCGGGTGGGCGTCGCCGACGCGGACCCGCAGGCTCCCCTGCCCGGCGCCTGAGTCCGGCGCCTGAGCGCTCCTTCAGCGCTCCTCCCGTCGCGGACTGGTGGCGGTGGTTCGATGTGCGCATGAGCACCGCGACGCCGCGCAACCGCATCGAGGACCACGCCCTGATCGGCGACACCTACACCGCAGCCCTCGTCGGCCGCGACGGGACGATCGACTGGGCGTGCCTGCCCCGCTTCGACAGTCCGTCCACGTTCGCGTCCCTCCTGGGCACCGAGGACCACGGGCACTGGACGCTGCGACCGAGCGACCCGCACGCGACCGCGGTCCGGCACCACCACCGCGACACGCTCGTGCTCTCGACCGTGTGGACCACGGCGACGGGTGTCGTCGAGGTCACCGAGTTCATGCCCGTCGGGGCGCACCAGGCCGCGATCGTCCGCCGTGTCCGCGGCCTGCAGGGGGCGGTCGAGGTCGAGCAGACCCTCCGCATCCGCTTCGACTACGCGCGTGCGCTGCCCTGGGTCCGGCAGATCGGCGGCGACGAGGACCCCGCCGTCCTGGCGACCGCCGGCCCGGGGTCGGTCATCGTCCGCGGCGTCCGGTTCCGTGCGGACGACCACCGGCACACGAACACGACCACCGTGCGTGACGGCGACGTCCTCGACACCGTCCTGACCTGGTACCCGTCCCACCGCGAGCCACCGGCGCCGCTCGACGTGGACGCGGCCCTGCACCGGACCGAGCACTGGTGGCGGGACTGGATGGCGACCGCGCACACCGAGGGGAAGTACGCCGAAGCGAGCCGACGCTCCCTGCTGCTCCTGCGGGCGATGACCCACGGCGAGACCGGCGGCGTCGTGGCGGCCGCGACCACGAGCCTCCCGGAGGACCCCGGCGGAGAACGCAACTGGGACTACCGCTACGTGTGGTTGCGCGACGCGTCGCTCGCCCTGGCGTCCCTGATAGCCCACGGGTACCGCGACGAGGCCGCGCACTGGCGAGGCTGGCTGCTCCGCGCGATCGCCGGGGACCCCGCCGACGTCCAGATCATGTACGGCATCGCCGGGGAGCGCGAGCTGCCGGAGCGCACCCTCGAGGCGCTCCCCGGGTACCTCGACTCGACCCCGGTCCGGCTCGGCAACGGCGCCTCGACCCAGTACCAGGGCGACGTCTTCGGCGAGGTCCTCGCCGCGCTCCACGACGCCCGCGAGCTCGGCGTCGAGGAGAACGCGGACTCGTGGGCGCTGCAGCGTGCCCTGCTCGGCTACGTCGAGGAGCACTGGCAGGAGCCCGACAACGGGATCTGGGAGATGCGCGGTCCGCGACGGCACTTCACGCACTCGCGGGCGATGATCTGGGCCGCGTTCGACCGGGGCGTCGCGGCCGTCGAGGAGTTCGGGCTCGAGGGTCCCGTCGACCGCTGGCGGACGCTCCGCGACCAGGTCCGCGCCGAGATCGAGGAGCACGGCTGGAACGCCGACCGCGGCGCCTTCCGCCAGCACTACGACACCGACGAGGTCGACGCGAGCCTGCTCGTCCTGCCCCAGATCGGGTTCTGCCGCGCCGACGACCCCCGGATGACGGGCACGGTCGCCGCGATCGAGCAGGACCTGCGCGTCGGTGACCACGGCCTCGTCCTGCGCTACCGGACGAGCGCCGGCTTCGACGGGCTCTCCGGCAGCGAGCACCCGTTCCTGGCGTGCTCGTTCTGGCTCGTCGAGCAGTACGCGGCCTCCGGTCGGGTCGACGACGCCGAGCGCCTGATGGACGTGCTCGTCGGGTACGCCAACGACGTCGGCATGCTCTCCGAGGAGATCGACGTCGCCACCGGGCACCACATCGGCAACACCCCGCAGGTGCTGTCCCACCTGACGCTCGTGTCCGCGGCGGACGCGATCGCGCGGGCCCGCGGCGAGGCGTCCGGGCACCGCACGCGGCTCGCCGTGCACGACGGCGGCACGCGTTCGTGGACGGGCGGCGGCCGCCGGGCCGGCTCGCCCTCCTGAGCCGGCGGATCCGCGCGTGTGATGCCGATCCGCGCAAGGGGTGCCGATCCGCGCATGGTGTGCCGATCCGCGCACAGGATGCCGATCCGCGCGTGGGATGCCGTTCCTTCCGGCCTCCAATGCGCGGATAGGTCTCCCATGTCGGTCGCGATGGGCAGGAACGTCGCGGTCGTGCCGTGGGCGCGACCACATGACGGACGGGAGGCGCGGTGCCAGCTGGCACCGCGCCTCCCGTCCGTCAGGGGGTGACGTCCGTCAGGACGCTCGGTCCGTCAGGACGACGAGACCCACTCCGCCGGGCCGCGCGAGCCCGCGCGGTACTCCTCGAGCGGGACCGAACCGGACTTCCAGGCCTCGACGACCGGCTCCACGATCTCCCAGCAGCGCTCCGCGACGTCGCCGCGGATGGAGAGCAGCGGGTCGTCGTGGAAGATGCCGTTGAGGACCTCGCCGTAGGGGGTCAGCTCACCGTCGTCGAACGTCGACGAGAGCGTGACCTGCCCCATCTCGAACGGGTTGCCGCCGCCGTTCGCCGACACCGACAGCTCGATCTCGTCCGGGTTGAGGACGATGCGCAGCGTGTCCGCCTTCGGGCGACCGGACAGGCCGGAGGGCAGGCGCGTCACGGGCTTGAAGGTGATGAGGACCTCCTTGCGGCTGGCGCCGAGCGCCTTGCCGGAGCGGAGGGTGAACGGGACGCCCTTCCAGCGCGCCGTGTCGACCTCGACCTCGATCTCGGCCAGGGTCTCGGTGCCGCGCGACTTGTCGACGCCGTCCTCGTCCTGGTACGACGGCAGTTCCTTGCCGTCGATGGTGCCGGCCGTGTAGACGGCGCGGCGGGAGGCGATCGTCGCGTCGCCACCCTTGAGCTCGGTCGACCGGAGGACACGGGCCAGGGACGAGCGGAACTCGACCGCGTCGATGTCCGCCGGGGCGTCCATCGTCACGATGCCGAGGATCTGGAGCAGGTGCGACTGGATCATGTCGACCATCGCGCCGGCCTCGTCGTAGTACTGCGCGCGGTTCTCGAGACCGAGGGTCTCGTCGTAGAAGATGTCGACCTTCTCGATGTTGTCCGCGTTCCAGATCGGCTCGAACAGGCGGTTCGCGAAGCGCAGACCGATGATGTTCAGGACCGTGGTGCGACCGAGGAAGTGGTCGGTGCGGTGCACGCGCTCCTCGGGGACGAGCCTGAGTACCGTCTCGTTCAGGGCCTTCGCGCTGGCGACGTCGGTGCCGAACGGCTTCTCGAACGCCAGGGTCGTGCCCGCGGGGAGCTCGACCTCCTGCAGCGCCTCGCAGATGTCCGACGCGATCTGCGGCGGCAGCGCGAAGTACAGGATGGGCTCGGCGTCGGCCGCGGCCAGGAGTGCCTCGAGGTGCTTCGGGTCGGTCGGGTCGCCCTGGATGAACTGCGTCGACGCGAGGGTGGCGTCGACCTCCTCGCCCTTGACGTCCTGCGATGCGAAGGACTTCGTGACGACGTCCTTCCACTGGTCCTCGCTGCGGGCGCTGCGACCGGTACCGATGAGCTGGACCGGAACCGCTCGACCGCTCTGCAGGAACGTGCCGAGGCCCGGCAGCAGCAGGCGGGAGGCGAGGTCGCCCGTCGCGCCGAAGATGATGAGGGTGCGCTTGTCGGTCACCGGAGGTGAGTCCTTTCGCTGTGGTGGAGGGGGTCCGCTCGAGGCCAAGCCGAGAGCGGGCCGGTTGATTCCCGATCGGTACCGGTTCTGCGCGGATCGATGCGGGAGGTCGAGGGGGCAGGTACGAGTCTGCTCGGACCAGCTTGCTCGCGTACGGCTGGCCCCGGACGCACTTCGGGCGGCACCGGTGGTGGTGCCGCCCGAAGGTGTCAGGTGCGGTGGGCCGCAGCCCGCCGGGACTCAGTGCCCGAAGTTGCCGCGGTAGTACTCGTAGACCCAGCCGACGAGCGTCACGGTGACGAGCGCGAGCCCGATCGGGACGATCCACAGGCCGGCGGCGAGACCGAGGAAGCAGACGGCGGTGGAGCCGGCCAGAAGGATCGGCCACCACGACCACGGGCTGAAGTGCCCGAGCTCGGCGTCGCCGTCCTCGATGTTGGCGTCGGCGCGGTCCTCCGGGAGGACCCCGCCCTGCGACGACATGACCTTGCCGAGGTAGAACGCGATGAACGCGCTCATGATGCCGGTGAGGCCGATCGCGACCGTGCCCACCCACTCCGGGTGCCCGTAGTAGAGCATCGCCCAGATGGTGTACGCGGCGTCCGCGAGGATGAAGAACCCGAAGAGGATCCAGAACAGGTTGACGTTGGCGCGCATCGCCTTACTTCACCTCGCCCTTCGCGGCGTCGTAGGTCGGAGCGTCCGGTGCGTCCTTCGCAGGACCCACACCGATCGGCACACCCGCTTCGGGGTGGTTCAGGTCGAACGCCGGGGACTCGGAACGGATCCGCGGGATCGACGTGAAGTTGTGCCGGGGCGGCGGGCAGCTGGTCGCCCACTCGAGCGAGCGGCCGTAGCCCCACGGGTCGTTCACGGCGACCTTCGGCGCGTTCCGGGCCGTGACGTAGACGTTGAAGATGAACGGCAGGAACGAGATCGCGAGGATCATCGAGCCGATCGTCGACAGCTGGTTCATCCAGGTGAACCCGTCGTTCGGCAGGTAGGTCGCGTAGCGACGCGGCATGCCGATGACGCCCAGCCAGTGTTGGATGAGGAACGTCGTGTGGAAGCCGATGAACAGGAGCCAGAAGTGGATCTTGCCGAGGCGCTCGTTGAGCATCTTGCCGGTCCACTTCGGCCACCAGAAGTAGAAGCCGGAGAACATCGCGAACACGACGGTGCCGAAGACCACGTAGTGGAAGTGCGCGACGACGAAGTACGAGTCGGACACGTGGAAGTCGAGCGGCGGCGACGCCAGGATCACACCGGTGAGACCACCGAACGTGAAGGTGATGAGGAAGCCGACGGCCCACAGGAGCGGCGTCTCGAACGTGACCGAACCGCGCCACATCGTGCCGACCCAGTTGAAGATCTTCACGCCGGTCGGGACCGCGATGAGCATCGTCATGAGCGAGAACCACGGGAGCAGGACGCCACCGGTGACGTACATGTGGTGCGCCCACACCGTGACCGAGAGGGCCGCGATGGAGATGGTCGCGTAGACGAGGGTCTTGTACCCGAAGATCGGCTTGCGGCTGAAGACCGGGAAGACCTCGGACACGATGCCGAAGAACGGCAGCGCGATGATGTAGACCTCGGGGTGGCCGAAGAACCAGAACAGGTGCTGCCACAGCAGTGCCCCGCCGTTGGCCGGGTTGTAGATCTGGGCGTCGAACACACGGTCGAGACCGAGGCCGAACAGTGCAGCGGCGAGGACCGGGAAGGCCATCAGCACGAGCAGCGAGGTCACGAGGGTGTTCCACGTGAAGATCGACATGCGGAACATCGTCATGCCGGGGGCGCGCATCGTGATGATCGTCGTGATGAAGTTCACCGCGCCGAGGATCGTCGAGAAGCCCGTCATGCCGAGGCCGAAGACCCAGAGCGTGCCCCCGAGACCCGGTGTGAACGTCGTGTCACTCAGCGGCGCGTAGGCGAACCACCCGAAGGACGCGGCGCCCTGCGGGGTGAGGAAGCCACCGACCGCGATGAGCGAGCCGAACAGGTACAGCCAGAAGGCGAACCCGTTCAGACGCGGGAAGGCGACGTCCGGCGCACCGATCTGCAGCGGCATGATCGCGTTCGCGAAGCCCGAGAAGAGCGGCGTCGCGAACATCAGCAGCATGATCGTGCCGTGCATCGTGAAGAGCTGGTTGTACTGCTCCTTCGTCGCGACCACGTGCAGGCCGGGCTCGAAGAGCTGGGCACGGATGACCAGCGCCATCACACCCGCGAGCAGGAAGAAGACGAACGAGGCGATCAGGTACATGTACCCGATGGTCTTGTGGTCGGTGGAGGTGATCCACCGGACGATGATGTTGCCCTTCCGCCCGACCTTCGACGCCTGGAAGTCCGGCGTCGAGGGCCTGGTCGGCTGGCCGACGAGTGACGTTGTCATCAGACGAGCCCCTACTTGTTCTCGCTCGACGCCTCGACCGGCGCCTTGTTGTTCGGTTCGTTCGTGTTGGTGTCGTACTCGTTGCCGAGCAGACCGACCTTGCCCTGCTCGCGCAGCGTGTCGAGGTACTTCTCGTAGTCCGAGTCGGACACGACCTTGACCTGGAAGAGCATCAGCGAGTGGTACTCACCGCAGAGCTCCGCGCACTTGCCCTGGTACGTGCCGATCTTCTGCGGGATGAAGTACTCGTAGTTCGTCTTGCCCGGGAGCATGTCCTTCTTGTAGAGGAAGTCGATGATCCAGAACGAGTGGTCGACGTCGCGCGAGCTGAGCTCGATCTTGACCTTCTTGTCGACCGGCAGGTACAGCGTCGGCAGCTGGGACTCGTCGATCGAGCCGTTCCCGTTCTCTTCTTCCTGGGCCTGGATGCCCTGGTAGTAGACGCTGTCCTCGGGGTTGTCCTTGTCGATGTAGTTGAAGTCCCACGCCCAGCGCTTGCCGTAGACGTGGATCGTCGCGTCGGGGTCCGTGAAGGGCTTCTCGATCGCGGACTGGTCCTTGGCGGTGAAGGCGAAGAAGCCGAGCACCAGGATGAGCGGCACGATCGTGTAGAAGATCTCGAGCGGCATGTTGTACCGCATCTGCACCGGGAGGCCGGTCTGGCCCTTGCGGCGGCGGTAGACGATCGCGGCCCAGATGATGAGGCCCCACACGATGAGACCCACCGCGAGCAGGACGACCCAGCTGGTGGTCCACAGGCCGACGACGCGGCTCGTGTGGTTCGTGACGTCCTTCGTCTCCTCCGTGCCGGGGAGCCACCCGTTCAGCTGCTGCTGCGAGCAGCCAGCCAGTGCGATGACCAGACCGACGGCCACCGGGACGGCCGCCCAACGTATACGGCGATTCGAACGCACTGTTACCTCTCGGAAGACGTGGCGGGGAACCGAGCGCGCCAAGGCGGCTCATTGCTGGTTCCCAGCTTGGTTGGAACACTCCTAGCTTACTCGCAGCTCGCCGACACTCGTGCACACGCGGCCCGTTCGGCGGCCGATCCGGGTGCCGGACTCGCACGCCGGACACCGATGACCGCACGGCTTTCCCCCGGTCGCGCGCGGCCGGAGCCCCCACGGACGACGAGCGGGGAGCGACCAGATCGGTCACTCCCCGCTCGCGTGTCGATCACGGGTGGTGGACACCCGGACCCGGTGACGCCGAACCTGACAGTGTCAGTGGAAGCTGTCGCCGCACGCGCAGCTGCCCTGCGCGTTGGGGTTGTCGATGGTGAAGCCCTGCTTCTGGATGGTGTCCTCGAAGTCGATGGTCGCGCCGTCGAGGTACGGGACGCTCATCTTGTCGACGACGACCTCGACCCCGCTGCCGAACTCGGCGGTGGCGTCGCCGTCGAGCAGCCGCTCGTCGAAGTACAGCTGGTAGATCAGGCCCGAGCACCCGCCGGGCTGGACGGCCAGGCGCAGGCGGAGGTCGTCGCGGCCCTCCTGCTCGAGCAGGCTCGCCACCTTCGCCGCGGCCGTGTCGCTGAGCGCGACGCCGTGCGAGCGTGCGTCCGTCGCCGGTGCGTTGTCGATGATGGTGTCGCTCATCGCGCTTCTCCCTCCGGGCGGTGACGATCACCGCGCCTGTTCACGATTGTAAGCACGCCGGCCGACAGGGCGAGCATCTCTCCACAGTCCGGCTCGTCAGCCGGCGACGGACGGACGGGAGGCACGTGGCGGGCCCACCACGTGCCTCCCGTCCGGTGCGGCGTCAGCCGCGCGACGCCAGTCGCGCCAGCAGGATCGTCTCGGACGCGATCGCGCGGTGCAGGACGCCCAGGTGCTGCGACTCGTTCGGGCTGTGCGCGCGGGTGTCCGGGTCCTCGACGCCGGTCACCAGGATCTGCGCGTCCGGGAACTCCGCGGCCAGGTCGGACACGAACGGGATCGAGCCGCCGATGCCCTGCTCGACGGCGGGGTTGCCCCAGCCCTCGTGCATGGCCGTGCGGGCCTCCTGGACGGCCCAGCCGGCGGTGTCGACGAGGAAGCCGTCGCCCGTGTCGACCTCGGTGATCTCGAGCCGCGCACCGAACGGCACGTGCGCGCGGAGGTGACGCTCGACGGCGGCGAACGCGTCGGTGGCGGCCTGCCCGGGGGCGACGCGGACCGAGACCCGCGCGGCGACCGTCGGCAGCAGCGTGTTCGAGGCGTTCGCGACGCTCGGGACGTCCAGGCCGGTGACCGTGATCGACGGCTGGAACCACATACGGGACAGCACCGGGCCGGTGCCGACCGGCTGCACGCCCTCGAGGAGCGCGGCGTCGGAGGCGAGCTCGGCGTCGGAGCGCTCGGGGACGTCGGCCTCGTACGCCGTGAGCCCCTCGACCGCGACCGAGCCGGCGTCGTCGTGCAGCGAGGCGAGCAGGCGGGCCATCGGGATCATCGCGTCCGGGGCCGCTCCCCCGAACATGCCGCTGTGGCTGGCGTGCTCGAGCGTCGTCAGGGTGAGCTTGAACGTGACGTTGCCGCGCAGCGAGACCGTGATGGAGGGGACCTCGGCCGACCAGTTGTCGCTGTCCGCCACGACGATGACGTCGGCGGCGAGGTGCTCCTTCTGCTCGCGCAGGAACGTGCGGAACGACCGGGAGCCGAACTCCTCCTCGCCCTCGACGAACAGCACGACGCCGAGGTCGAGGTCGTCGCCGAACTGCGCGTGCAGGGCCCGGAGCGAGGCGATGTGGGTCATCACGCCGGCCTTGTCGTCCGAGGCGCCGCGGCCGTAGAGGCGGTCGCCGCGGAGGGTCGGCTCGAAGGGCGGGGTCTCCCAGAGTGCGTCGTCGCCCTGGGGCTGCACGTCGTGGTGCGCGTAGAGCATCACGGTGGGCTTGCCGTTCCGGGCCGGGCGGACCGCCAGGACCGCGGGCTGGCCGAGCTCGACGTCGGGGGCGTCGGCCTGGGACGCGGTGTCGGCGGACGGGGCGTCCGTGCTCGGGGTGTCGCCCTCGACGGCCGAGCGGACGATGCGGACCGCGTCGTCGGCGAAGACCCCGGTTGAGCGTGCCAGGTCCGCGACGGCCTCGGCGCTCGCCTGCACGTTCGCCGGATCGAAGGCCGACCAGGACACCGACGGCAGCCGGACCAGGGCGGAGAGGTCCGCGATCGTGGTCGGCAGCGCCCCCTGGACGTGTTCGCGCAGGGCGTCGAGGAGCGCGGGGTCGGTCGCGGTGCTGTGCTGGTCGGTGTCGGTCATGTCCCGTAATCTAGAGGACGATCCAGCACGCAACCGCAGTCAGGAACGCACCGTGGCGAAGGCAGCCCCCAAGACCAACACGACCGTCAACCCCTCCGAGGAAGAACTCCTCGCGCAGGGCAAGGGTCGCCCGACGCCGTCGCGTCGCGAGCGTGAGGCAGCCAACCGCCGTCCCCTCGTCGGCAACAGCCCGCAGGACAAGAAGGCCGCTCGCGCCCGGCTGAACACCGAGCGCGAGAAGGCCCGCGTCGGCATGGCCAACGGCGAGGAGCGGTACCTGCCCGCCAAGGACAAGGGCGAGCAGCGCCGGTTCGTGCGCGACTGGATCGACGCGCGCTGGAACGTGGGCGAGGTCATGATGCCCGTGCTCGTGCTCTTCCTGATCCTCGGCTTCGCCGCTGCCCAGACCGTGATCGCGTCGTACGCGCTCCTGATGGTGTGGGCGTTCGTGGCGCTGTTCGTGCTCGACTGCATCGTGCTCTGGCTGTCCCTGCGCAAGAAGCTCGCCGCGAAGTTCGGCGAGATGCAGCGCGGGACCTTCCTCTACATCCTCACCCGGGCGTGGCAGCTGCGCTTCCTGCGCCTGCCGAAGCCGCAGGTGCGCCGCGGGCAGTACCCCGCGCTGTAGCACGCGAACCGCTCCCCTGAAGCGCCGTCCGGTCCACCGGACGGCGCTTCGTCGTTCCGAGGGCGCGGCGGGCGCTGCGCACCGAGCTGGGCGCGAGGTTGTGTCGGCGCCCCGGACGTCGATGGAGCAGAAGACGTCGGGGTCCCGGTCTGGACCCGACGGTTCCTGCTCCATCGCCGGCGGAACGAGACCGACGCCGACGCCGACGCCGAGACCGACGCCGAGACCGAAGCGCCGCCGGCTCGACGCCCGCGGGAGCTCAGCGCGCGGCGCGCCGCAACCGACGACGACGGAGACGGTTGATCCGCGTCGCCCAGGTCGGCCCCTCGTAGAGGAACGCCGTGTAACCCTGCACGAGCGTCGCACCCGCATCGATGCGGTCCTGCACGTCCTGCTCGGTGGTGACCCCACCGACGGCCACGACGCAGAAGTCCGACGGCACCGCGGCGCGCACCCGCCGCAGGACCTCGAGCGACCGGGCCGCGATCGGCGCACCGGACAGACCGCCGGCGCCCATCGCCGCGACCTTCTCGACAGGGGTCACGAGCCCGGTCCGCTCGATCGTCGTGTTGTTCGCGATGATGCCCGCGAGCCCGAGGTCCACCGCGAGCCCGGCGACGGCGTCGATCTGCTCGTCGGTCAGGTCCGGCGCGATCTTCACCAGCACCGGGGTCTTCCCGGCGGCGTCCCGCACCGCGGTCAGGAGCGGCCGCAGCTGGTCCTCTTCCTGCAGGCCGCGGAGGCCGGGCGTGTTCGGGGAGCTGACGTTCACCGCGAGGTAGTCCGCGAACGGCGCGAGGAGCCGGGTCGACTCCAGGTAGTCGTCGACGGCGTCCTCGACCGCGACGGCGCGGCTCTTGCCGATGTTGACGCCGATCACCGGGCGCCCCGGGTTCCGTCGCGCGCGCTCCAGGCGACGGGCGGCTCGGGCGGCGCCGTGGTTGTTGAAGCCCATCCGGTTGACGAGCGCCCGGTCGGCGATCAGGCGGAACAGCCGCGGACGGTCGTTGCCGGGCTGCGGCTTCGCCGTGATGGTGCCGACCTCGACGTGGCCGAAGCCGAGCAGCCCCAGACCGGCGATGCCGCGCGCGTCCTTGTCGAAGCCGGCGGCCAGCCCGAAGCGCGACGGGAAGTGGATGCCCATCGTCGTGACGCCGTCCTCGGCCGCGGGGCGGGAGTACCGCTCGACGACACCGCTCAGGACGGGGATGCCGGGCAACGCCTTGATCACCCCGAAGGCCAGGTGGTGCGCCCGCTCCGGGTCCATGTTCGCGAACACGGCCCGGAACACGACGGCGTACCCGCCCCGGACGATCCGCTCGGCGATGCCGCTCACGCCGCACCCCCGGCGGGGTCCGCGGCGTGGTGGTCGAGGCGGAGCTGGCCGATGGCGTCCTCGAAGTCCTCGAGGGACTCGAACGCCTGGTAGACGCTCGCGAAGCGCAGGAACGCGACCTCGTCGAGTTCCCGGAGCGGCGCGAGGATCGCCAGCCCGATGTCGTTCGCGTCGATCTGGCTCGAGCCGGACGACCGGACGGTCTCCTCGACCCGCTGCGCGAGCACGGCCAGATCGCCGTCGGTGACCGGGCGGCCCTGGCACGCCTTGCGCACGCCGGAGACGATCTTGTCGCGGCTGAACGGCTCGGTGACGCCGTTGCGCTTCACCACGTTGAGCGAGGCGGTCTCGGTCGTCGAGAACCGACGCCCGCAGTTCGGGCACTGGCGGCGGCGACGGATCGAGGTGCCGTCGTCACTCGTGCGGGAGTCGACGACGCGGGAGTCCGGGTGGCGGCAGAAGGGGCAGAACATGTCCGTCCCAGGCTACCGGCTCCCCGGTCCGTCCAGGCGCGAGCGGGTCGGCTCAGACGCGAGCGGGTCGGCTCAGGCGCGAGCGGTCCGCTCGGTGACCGCGGCGCCGTGGCCGGGCAGCTGCTCCTCGGTCGCGAGCGCGACGATGTGCGGCGCGACCTCGGCCAGGGCCGTCGCGGAGTACCGGATCACCTGCTGGGGGCGCAGGAACGTCGACGCCGACAGCCCGGAGCCGAATCGTGCCTGGCCGCCGGTCGGCAGCACGTGGTTCGACCCCGCCAGGTAGTCCCCGAGGCTGACGGGCGTGCTCGGCCCGACGAACACCGCACCCGCGGCGTCGATCTCCGCCAGCACGGCGTCGTCGTCCGCGGTCTGGATCTCGAGGTGCTCCGGCCCGTAGGCGTTGCTGACGGCCGCCGCGTCGGCGAGCGAGTCCACCAGGACGACCGCCGACTGCGGACCGTCCAGGGCGGACTGGAGGCGCGTGGCAGTCCCCAGCGCCGCCACCCGTTCCGGGATGGCCGCCTCCACCGCATCGGCGAAGGACGCCGACGTCGTCACGAGGACGCTGCCGGCCTGCTCGTCGTGCTCGGCCTGGCTGACCAGGTCGGCGGCGACGAAGCCCGCGTCGGCGGTGTCGTCCGCGATGACGAGGATCTCGGTGGCCCCGGCTTCGGAGTCGATGCCGACGACACCGCGCACGAGGCGCTTCGCCGCGGCGACGTAGTTGTTCCCGGGCCCGGTGACCAGGTCGACGGGCTCGAGACCGATCGACGCGACGCCGTACGCCAGCGCACCGACCGCTCCGGCACCGCCCATCGCGTAGACCTCGTCGACGCCGAGGAGCCCTGCTGCGGCGAGGATCGTCGGGTGCACGCGCCCGCCGTGGTCCCGCTGCGGCGGGGACACGAGGGCGATGGACCCGACGCCGGCGACCTGCGCGGGGACGACGTTCATCACGACGCTCGAGGGGTAGACGGCCTTGCCACCGGGGACGTAGAGCCCCACGCGGCGCATCGGCTGCCAGCGCTGGTGCACCTCGGCGCCGTCGGCGAGCGTCGTCACCGAACCGGTCGGCACCTGGGCGGCACTCGCGGCGCGCACGCGGCGGATCGCCTCGTCCAGCGCGGCGCGGAGCTCCGGGGTGAGCCCGGCGACCGCGGCGGCGATCTCGTCCGCGGGGACCCGGACGTGCTCGGGCGCTCCCCCGTCGAACCGCTCGGCCTGCTCGTGCAGCGCGTCGGCCCCGCGGTGTCGCACGTCGTCCACGAGCTCCCGGGTGGCGGCGACGGCGGACGAGACGTCACCGGCGGCACGCGGCATCAGGCGGAGGAGGTCGGCACGGGCGGGCAGGCCGCCACGGAGGTCGATTCGCTGCATCATGGGACGTCCAGCGTACCGGCGCTCCCCGACAGCAGTGCGTCCACGACGGGACGGTGCCGCGCGTGCTGCTCCGCGTCCCACCCGCCGAGGACGTGCAGCGTGACGATCCGGAACGCGAGTGCCCGCACGAGCAGCTGCGGCCACCCGGGCGCCTCGGCGAGCGTGCCGAGTGCCGCGAGCCGGGCGGGCGGCGTTCCGTGCCAGCAGACCGCGTCGACGACCGCCACCGCGGCACCGAAGCCCGCGGGTCGCCAGGTCGGTGCCCAGTCGAAGACGGCGGGCGGTCGGCCGGCGGCGAACAGCACGTTGCCGAGCAGGTCGCGGTGGACGACCTGGGACCGCCCCTGGACCGGTCGGAAGGCGGCGGTCAGGCGTCGGACGAGCGGATCGTCCGGGAGTCGGTCATCGCCCGCAGGTCCGTCAGCCCAGACGAGCCGCTCGGCACGGCTCCACGGGTCGTCGACGCGGTCGAGGAACGACGGCCGGGCGAGCCCCGCGACCGCGCGGTGGAACGCCGTCCCGGCGCGGACGACGTCCTCGACGCGGGTGGGGTCGGGTGCGCCCTCGAGCCGCTCCCACGCCTCCCAGCCGTCGACGACCCAGCGGTCGCCGACCCGGTCGCCGGACCGTCCGCTGCGGTCCCGACCCCCTCCCGACGCGGCGACCGGGCGCGGCGTGCGGAACGCGACCGTGTGCGGGAGGCAGGCCAGCACGTCGGACCGCCACTGGGCCTCCCGGACGTCGCCCGCCGGTCGCAGGACGACGTCGCCCACGCGCCATGTCGTGCCCCGGCCGCCGGGGAGCTGTTCCGGAACGTGCCCCGAGACCCGGAACGCCCGGAGCACCGCGGCCGAGGGCCGTGGTGCTCCGGGCGTCGTCACCGCTCGCCTAGACCAGGCAGCGCGGGCCGAGCAGGCTCTTCAGCTCCCCGAACAGGTCCGGCGTCAGGTTGACCGGGAACGGCAGCTCGAACGTGCGCGCGACGTCCTCCTTCAGGAGCCGCAGCCGCACCTCGGTCTCGCCCTGGTGCCGCCCGAGCACCGCCGCGAGCTCGGTGACCGTCGTCGTCGTGGCCTGGCGCTCCGGCAGGGACAGCGTGAGCGGGCCGGAGCCCATCGCGTCGCCGACGTTCGGCTGGAACATGCTGACCGCGTGTAGCGCCTTGCCGTCGTCGCGGACGTTCACTCGGCCGCGCAACACGACGATCGAGTCGGCGACGAGCGACGGTCCGAACTCGGCGTAGGTCTTGCCGAGGAACATGACGCCGATCTCGCCGCCGAAGTCCTCGATCTGGACGATGCCGTACGGGTTGCCGCTCGACTTCGCGACTCGGTGCTGGACGCTCGTCAGGAGCCCCGCGACCGTGACGGTCTCGCCCTCGACCGAGTCGTCCGCCGCGATGAGGTCGGCGATGGTGATCGACTGGTGCTTCGCGAGCTCGATCTCGAGTCCGGCGAGCGGGTGGTCGGACACGTAGAGGCCGAGCATGTCGCGCTCGAAGGCGAGCTTGTCGCGCTTGGCCCACTCCGGCCGCTCCGGCACCTGCGACACCGGGGCCGAGGACGGCTCCTCCTCGGCGACCTCGGCGAACAGCGAGTCGAAGTCGAAGCCGACGTTGCCGTGGGCCTCGTCGCGCTTGACCTTGACGGCGCTCTCGACCGCGCCCTCGTGGATCTCGACGAGCGCCCGGCGGCTGTCGCCGAACTCGTCGAAGGCACCGGCCTTGATGAGCGACTCGACGGTCCGCTTGTTGGCCGACGAGATCGGGATCTTCCGCAGGAAGTCGTGGAACGACTCGAACGCACCCTTCTCGGTCCGGGCCTGCACGATGTCGTCGACGACGTTGAAGCCGACGTTGCGGATCGCGCCCATGCCGAAGCGGATGTCGTCGCCGACGGCCGCGAAGAAGCCGATCGACTCGTTGACGTCCGGCGGCATCACCTTGATGCCCATCCGGCGGCACTCGTTGAGGTACAGCGCGAGCTTGTCGCGTGCGTCGCCGACGCTCGTCAGGAGCGCGGCCATGTACTCGGCCGGGTAGTGCGCCTTGAGGTAGGCCGTCCAGAACGAGACCACGCCGTACGCCGCGGAGTGCGCCTTGTTGAACGCGTAGTCGGAGAACGGCAGCAGGATGTCCCACAGCGTCTTGATCGCCGCGGCCGAGTAGCCGTTGTCCTGCATGCCCTTCTCGAAGCCGGCGTACTGCTTGTCGAGCTCGGACTTCTTCTTCTTGCCCATCGCGCGGCGGAGGATGTCGGCCTGTCCGAGGGAGAAGCCGGCGACCTTCTGCGCGATGGCCATGACCTGCTCCTGGTAGATGATCAGGCCGTAGGTCGTGCCGATGATGTCCTGGAGCGGCTCCTCGAGCTCCGGGTGGATCGGGGTGATCGGCTGCTCGCCGTTCTTGCGGAGCGCGTAGTTCGTGTGCGAGTTCGCACCCATCGGCCCCGGACGGTAGAGGGCGATGAGCGCGGAGATGTCCTCGAAGTTGTCGGGCTTCATCAGGCGGAGGAGCCCGCGCATCGGGCCGCCGTCGAGCTGGAACACCCCGAGCGTGTCGCCGCGCTGCAGGAGCTGGTACGCGGCTTCGTCCTCGAGGCCCATCGTCTCGAGGTCGAGGTCGACGCCCCGGTTGCTCTTGATGTTGTCGAGGGCATCACTGATGATCGTGAGGTTCCGGAGGCCCAGGAAGTCCATCTTGATCAGGCCGAGCGACTCTGCTGCCGGGTAGTCGAACTGCGTGACGATCTGGCCGTCCTGCTCGCGCTTCATCACCGGGATGATGTCGATGAGCGGCTCGCTCGACATGATCACACCGGCGGCGTGCACGCCCCACTGCCGCTTCAGGCCCTCGAGCCCGAGCGCGGTGTCGAACACGGTCTTCGCCTCGGGGTCGGTCTCGACGACCGTCCGGACGTCCACCGCCTCCTTGTAACGCGGGTGGTCCTTGTCGAAGATCCCGGTGAGCGGGATGTCCTTGCCCATCACGGGCGGCGGCATCGCCTTGGTGAGCTTCTCGCCCATGCCGAACGGGAAGCCGAGGACGCGCGACGAGTCCTTCAGCGCCTGCTTCGCCTTGATCGTGCCGTACGTGACGATCTGCGCGACGCGCTCCGACCCGTACTTCTCGGTGACGTACTTGATCGCCTCACCGCGGCGCCGGTCGTCGAAGTCGACGTCGAAGTCGGGCATCGAGACGCGGTCCGGGTTGAGGAACCGCTCGAAGATCAGGCCGTGCCGGATCGGGTCGAGGTCGGTGATGCGCATCGCGTACGCCACCATCGAGCCGGCACCCGAACCACGACCGGGACCGACGCGGATGCCGTTGTTCTTCGACCAGTTGATGAAGTCCGCGACCACCAGGAAGTAGCCCGGGAAGCCCATCTGGTTGATGATCCCGACCTCGTAGTCGGCGCGCTCCTGGACCTCTTTCGTGATGCCCTCGGGGTACCGGTACTCCAGCCCCTTCGCCACTTCCTTCTCGAACCAAGAGTGCTCGGTCTCGCCCTCGGGGACCGGGAACTTCGGCATGTAGTTCGCTGCGGTGTCGAACTCGACCTCACACCGCTCGGCGATGAGCAGCGTGTTGTCGCAGGCCTCGGGGTGGTCGCGGAAGACGTGGCGCATCTGCTGCGGGGTCTTCAGGTAGAACTCGTCGGCGTCGAACTTGAAGCGGTTCGGGTCGTTCAGGGTCGAGCCGGACTGCACGCAGAGCAGGGCCGCGTGCGACTTGGCGTCGTGCGCGTGCGTGTAGTGCAGGTCGTTCGTGCCGACGAGCGGGATGCCGAGGTCCTTCGAGATCCGGACGACGTCCTCGATGACGCGGCGCTCGATCTCGAGCCCGTGGTCCATAATCTCGGCGAAGTAGTTGTCCTTGCCGAAGATGTCGCGGTAGTCGGCCGCGGCCTTGAGCGCCTCGTCGTACTGGCCGAGCCGCAGGCGCGTCTGGATCTCGCCGGAGGGGCAGCCCGTCGTCGCGATGATCCCCTCGTGGTACTGGTCGAGCAGCTCGATGTCCATGCGGGGCTTGAAGTAGTAGCCCTCGATCGAGGCCCGCGACGACAGCCGGAACAGGTTGTGCATGCCCGTCGTGTTCTCGGCGAACATCGTCATGTGCGTGTACGCGCCGGAACCCGACACGTCGTCACCGCCGCCGTCACCCCAGCGCACCCGGGTCTTGTCGGAGCGGTGCGTCCGCGGCGTGATGTAGGCCTCGGTCCCGATGATCGGCTTGACGCCGCCGGCCTTCGCGGCCTTCCAGAACTCGAACGCCCCGAACATGTTGCCGTGGTCGGTCACCGCCACCGCGGGCATGCCCTGCGCGGCGGTCTCGGCGACCAGGTCGGTCAACCGCGCTGCACCGTCGAGCATCGAGTACTCGCTGTGCACGTGCAGGTGGACGAAGGAGTCGGAATCCGACACGGGACCTCCGGTTCGACGGATGGCTGCGGGGCGGGACAAGCCTAACCGCGGGCACCGACTTCTCCGCGCGTGTCGTCAGGGCGCTCGGTGCGCCCCGCGCGCGCGGCGCGCTCGACAGCGTCGCTCGAGCGGGCAGGACACGCCGTCGGTGTGTCGCCGACCGCGCACGACCGGTCGCCGGACGCGACCCGTCGTGACAGATGTGGCGCGCTCGGGAGAGGCGGACCAGCACAGGGAGCGCGGTACGGGCGGGCGGTGACCGGGTGGCGGACTGGAGGCGCGGGGCGGCGCCGCCACGGGCCTCCAGTCCGACGCTGTCCAGCCGCGGTCGACGCAAGCAGCGCGGTCGACGCGAGCGGGCACGACACGCCGCGCGCGTTGCGCGGCTCGGGCAGTACCGGTCGCCTCGAGGTACCGAGCGTGACAGATGTGGCCCGTTCGCGAGCCGCCCCGCCCCGCCTGCCCGGCTATGCCGCGCGGATCCGGTCCAGCGCCCGCTGCAGGTCGTCGGGGTAGGACGCCTCGAACGTGACCCACTCCCCCGTGCGCGGGTGCTCGAACCCGAGCCGCACGGCGTCGAGCCACTGGCGGGTCAGCCCGAGCTCGTTCGCGAGCACTGGGTCGGCGCCGTACATCGTGTCGCCGACGAGCGGGTGCCGCGTCGCCGCCATGTGCACGCGGATCTGGTGCGTCCGGCCGGTCTCCAGGTGCACCTCGAGCAGGGTCGCGGCGCGGAAGGCCTCGAGCGTCTCGTAGTGCGTGACGCTCGGCTTGCCGTCGGCCGTGACCGCGAACTTCCAATCGCTCGACGGGTGTCGACCGATCGGGGCGTCGATGGTCCCCGAGGTCGGGTCCGGGTGCCCCTGCGCGAGGGCGTGGTAGACCTTCTCGACCGTGCGCTCCTTGAAGGCGCGCTTGAGGTGCGTGTAGGCGAGCTCGGTCTTGGCGACGACCATCAGGCCGGACGTGCCGACGTCGAGCCGGTGCACGATCCCCGCGCGCTCAGCGGCACCCGAGGTGGCGATGGTGAACCCGGCCGCGGCGAGGCCACCGGGCACGGTCGGACCGTCCCACCCGGGCGAGGGGTGCGCGGCGACGCCGATCGGCTTGTCCACCACGACGATGTCGTCGTCGTCGTGCACGACCGTCATGCCCGGGACCGCGACCGGGACGATGCGCGGGGGTTCCTTCGGCGACCACTCGACCTGGAGCCATGCGTCGGCGTGCAGGCGGTCCGACTTGTCGACGGTGACCCCGTCGACGGTCACGCCACCGGCGGCGACGACCTCGGCCGCGAAGGACCGGCTGAACCCGAGGAGCTTCGCGATGGCGGCGTCGACACGCTCACCGGCGAGCCCGTCGGGCACGGGCAGGGAACGTGACTCGGTCACGTCGCGTCGTGCCCGAGGGCGTCCCGGTCGTCGCGCGGGGCCCGGGGGTCCGGGGCGCCGGCGGTCCGAGCGGCCGCAGGAGCCGCGTCGGAGGGAGCTGCGGCGGCGTCCGCGCGGGCGTCGGCTGCGCGCTGCTGCTTCGCGGAGAGCGCCCGCGTGCCGTCGAGGTTCACGCCGAAGACGACGAGCAGGACGAAGACCACCATGCTCACGCAGATGAACGAGTCGGCGATGTTGTAGATCGCAGGCATCATCCACGGCGTCGAGATGAAGTCGACCACGTGCCCGCGGCCGAAGCCGGGCTCACGGAAGAGCCGGTCGAGCAGGTTGCCGAGCGCGCCGCCGAGGAGCATGCCGAGCACGATCGCCCACCACATCGAGCGGATGCGCCGGGCGAAGACGATGATCGCGACGACGACGGCCGTGCTGACGATCGAGAACACCCACGTCATGTTCACCGCGAACGAGAACGCGGCACCGGGGTTCCGGACGTACAGGAACTGCAGCGCGTCGCCGAGCACCGGCACGGCCTGGCCATACGGCAGGTTCGCGACGACGAGGGCCTTGACGCCCTGGTCGAGCGCCACCACGACGACAGCGGCGAAGGCCAGTGCCGCGATCGCGCGGACACTGACCTTCGCTCGTGTTGCTGGTCGCGACAACGTCAGTTGCCGAAGCCCTGCGCCGAGGCCGGCGCCGGGGTGAGACCGGACTGCTCCGAGCCCGACCCGTCCAGCTCGGACAGCTGGGACTGGATGTAGCTCTTGAGCTGCGCACGGTAGTCGCGCTCGAACGTGCGGAGCTCGTCGATCTTGCCCTCGAGCTGACGCTGCTCCTGCTCGAGCACGGCGACCCGCTGGCGGTTCGTGTTCTCGGTGTCGGCGATGATCTGGCGCTGCTTCGCCTCGGCCTCGGAGACCAGGCGGGCGGCCTGCGCGGTGCCCTCGGCGATGAGCGCGTCGCGCTTCTCGATGCCCTCGCGCACGTGCTCCTCGTGCAGACGACGAGCGAGCGTGAGGAGGTTCGTGGTGCCCTCGGTGTCCTCGTCGGCGGGGACCGTCGAGGCAGCCGGCGCTGCTGCGGCGACCGGAGCGGGCTCCGGGGCGGCGGCGACGGGAGCCGGGGTGGGCTCGGGCTCGGGAGCGGCGGCCGGCTCCGGCTGCTCGGTCTTCTCGAGCTTCGGCGCCGACTCGGCGGCCTGCAGGCGCTGGCGGAGCTCGTCGTTCTCGGCCGTCAGGCGGCGGAGTTCGACGACGACCTCGTCCAGGAAGTCGTCGACCTCGTCCTGGTCGTAGCCCTCGCGGAACTTCGTCGGCTGGAACCGCTTGTTGACTACGTCTTCCGGCGTCAAAGCCATTGCCGTCACCTCAATAGAACTGCTGAACGTGTGGAACCACTTGCGTCACGACCGAACCTACCAGTCGTGCCGTGTGGTGCGGAGGCCCGCCGGGGCGGGCATCGATCCCGACCACCGTACACCGACGCGCGTGTCCGACCGTGACCTCTGGGCGGGCGTGGCGCGATTCGTGTGCGGGTGGTGGATCAGAAGGAGCGAGCGAGTCCGCCGACGATCACCCGGAGGATGATCACGACGAGCATCACGATGGTCCAGCCGAAGTCGAGCGCGACGGGTCCCATCCGCAGCGGCGGGAGCAGCCGGCGGACGAACCGGATCGGCGGGTCCGTCAGCGTGTAGACGACGTCGGCGACCACGAGCATCGCGCCACGGGGGCGCCAGCTGCGGTTGTAGGCCTGGACGATGTCGAACGCGAACCGACCCCACATCACGAAGAAGTAGAGCAGGAGGGCGAAGGACAGGATCCCGAAGACCAGTGACACGGTGGGGCTCGCTCGGCTCGGGTGCGGTGCTCAGGCGATCACCGCACGGGGGCTACTGGGCCGGGGTCCGGCTCAGGACTGGGCGAAGAAGGACGCCTCGATGTCGGACTCTACCTCAGCGGGCTCACCGCTCACCGCGACGTGCGCCGGCGACAGCAGGAAGACCTTGTTGGTGACGCGCTCGATCTTGCCGTACAGCCCGAGCGACAGCCCCGAGGCGAAGTCGATCATGCGACGGGCGTCGGACTCGGTCATCTGCGAGAGGTTGATGATGACGGGGATGCCGTCGCGGAAGCTCTCGGCGATGGACTGGGCGTCCTTGTACTCGCGCGGGTGGACGGTGAGGATCTCGTTCATTTCCTGGACCGGGGTCGCCTTCTGTGCGGTCGTGTGCGCGCGTCGGAGCGGGGTGACCTGCGCGCCGCGCTGGTGGGTGTGCGTCTTGGGCTCCGCGGGCGCCGCGGCGGGGGCGGCCGCGACGGGCGCCTCCTGCACGGGAGCGGCGGCGGGGACCGCGGTGGGGGCCGGAGCGGCCTGCTGGCGCGCCTGGGCGGGCACCGGCTGCTGCTGCTCGTCCTCGTACAGTTCCTCGTCGGCGAGGCCGAGGTAGACCATCGTCTTCTTGAGCGGGTTGGCCATGGTTCCTCCGGAGTTCGTGCTCGTGGATGCCCTGGGACGAGGCTAGGGCGCGGTGGGCCGGTTTCCCGTGATTGCGGTCCCGATCCGGAGGTGTGTCGCGCCCTCGGCGATCGCGTCGGCGTAGTCGCCGCTCATGCCGGCGGACACGTCCGTCGCGTCGGGCGCGAGCGAGACCACGCGCTCCGAGATCGTGCGGAGCCGGGCGAAGGCCCGTCGGGGCTCCTCGTCGAGCGGTGCGACGGCCATCACGCCGCGGAGTCGGATGGTCCCGGTGTCGAGCACGCGGGTCACCATCGCCTCGACGTCGTCCGGCTGCACCCCGCCACGACCGGGGTCGTCGGTGAGGTTGACCTGCACGAAGCCGTCGATCACCCGCGGGTCCGGCTCGGCCTCGGTCGGCGCGAAGGCGTCCACCACGGAGTCACGGTCGAGCGACTGCACCACGTCGGCGTACCGGCGTACCTGGCGGGCCTTCTTCGACTGGAGCTGCCCGACGAAGTGCCAGGTCAGGTCGAGGTCGGCCAGCTCGGCGGCCTTGGTCTGCGCCTCCTGGTGCCGGTTCTCCCCCACGTCCGTGACGCCGAGTGCGGCGAGCTCGCGGACGAGCGACGCCGGGTGGTACTTCGTCACGACGACGAGCGTCAGCTCGTCGACGCTCCGACCCGCGGCGCGGGCCGCGTCCGCGATCCCGGACCGGACGGACGCGAGACGCGCCTCCGGTCCGTCGTCGGGTGACGAGGCGGACGGGAGGCGCGTGTCGGCTGCCAAGGACGGCTTACTTCAGGAAGTCGGGGACGTCGAGCTCGTCGTCGCCGTCGAAGGCCGGGTCGGCGGCGCGCTGCGCGGGGGCCTCGTGCTGCTGCGACGCCCAGGACGGGCTCGTGGTCGCGGTGTCCTCCACCGAACCGGTCGCACCGGCGGCGGACGACGCGGCGCCCGACTCCGGGTCGACCCAGCTCGAGCGACGCTCCTTCTGCTGCGCGCTCGGCTCGCCGCCGTCGAACCCGGCGGCGATGACCGTCACGCGGACCTCGTCGCCGAGGGTGTCGTCGATGACCGCACCGAAGATGATGTTCGCCTCGGGGTGGACCGCCTCCTGCACCAGGCGCGCGGCGTCGTTGATCTCGAAGATGCCGAGGTTCGAACCGCCCTGGATCGAGAGCAGCACGCCGTGCGCACCGTCGATCGAGGCCTCGAGCAGCGGGGACGCCACGGCGAGCTCGGCCGCCTTAATCGCCCGGTCCGCCCCGCGGGACGAGCCGATGCCCATGAGCGCCGAGCCGGCACCCTGCATGACGCTCTTGACGTCGGCGAAGTCGAGGTTGATCAGACCCGGGGTCGTGATGAGGTCCGTGATGCCCTGCACGCCGGCGAGGAGCACCTGGTCGGCGGTCGCGAACGCCTCGACCATCGAGATGCCGCGGTCGGAGATCTCGAGCAGGCGGTCGTTCGGCACGACGATGAGGGTGTCGACCTCGTCCTTGAGGCCCGCGACGCCGTTCTCGGCCTGGGACTGGCGGCGCTTGCCCTCGAAGCTGAACGGCTTCGTGACGACGCCGATGGTGAGCGCACCGATCGACTTCGCGATGCGCGCGACGACGGGCGCACCACCCGTGCCGGTGCCGCCGCCCTCGCCCGCGGTGACGAAGACCATGTCGGCACCCGCGAGGACCTCCTCGATCTCCTCGGCGTGGTCCTCGGCGGCGCGACGGCCGACCTCGGGGTCCGCGCCCGCGCCGAGACCACGGGTGATCTCGCGGCCCACGTCGAGCTTGACGTCGGCGTCGCTCAGCAGCAGTGCCTGTGCGTCGGTGTTGATCGCGATGAACTCGACGCCGCGGAGGCCGAGCTCGATCATGCGGTTCACGGCGTTCACGCCGCCGCCGCCGACACCGACGACCTTGATGACGGCGAGGTAGTTGTGGTTCGTGGTCACGTCAGTCGGGCCTCCGGTTGAACCCTCAACCTCTACTTGAAGTTCAGGGGCAATGCTGGTAGATGTGGTGCTCCCGACGACGCTACGGGTGCGCTCCGCGCACTGTCGCCCCGCCACGCCGCGTGTCGCGCGATTCCGCCTCGACATCGCCGGTCGACCGACGCACCGCCCGGCCCCGTGGTCAGGACTTCGCGCGGACGATGCCGTTGTCCGGCGCCGACACGTCGTACTCGACGACCGAGCCGGGGCTGCGGGCCTCGTGGTCCTTGACGAGCGCGGCGAGCAGGGCCGCCTTGGCGCTCGAGTCCTCGGGACTCCCCCACACCACCGTCGACCCGCCCTGCAGCGTGAGCGTCACGTCGTCGGCGGTCGAGGCGGCGACGTCGGTGACCTGCGCCCGAACGGTCGACGGCAGCGCGAGGACGACCTCGGTCATCGTCCGGAACACCGGCGAGCCGAGCTTCGCACGGGCAACGTCGGCGAGCGGCATGCCGTCCGGACGCGAGGGCGAGGACTGCACGACGATGCCCGCGGGGTCCACGAGGTCGAACGCATCGCCGGACTGCACCGCGACGACCGGCGTCCGCTCGGTGACGGTGACGACGAGCGTGTGCGGCGGCACCTCTTCCGTCACGTAGCTCTCGATGAGCGGGAAGCTCGCGATGTCGCGCTTCACCTCGTCGAAGTCGAGTCGCGCCAGCGGGGTGCCGACCTGGTCGGACAGCGCCTGCCGGAGCGCGGCGTCGTCGACCCGGTTCGTGCCCTTGACCTCGATGGTCTGCAGCGCCATGAGCGGCGAGTAGACCGCCACCAGGAGCGACGCGCCGAAGACCACGACCACCACGCCCGCGGTGATCCAGGCCGCTCGGCGGTGGCGGGCGCGACGGGTGAACCGTCGGACCTCGGCCCGCTCGAGCAGGCGCCGGCGCCGCTTCGCGACGCGCGCCTCACGCGCGGTCTCCGCAGCGCGGACACCGGTACCGATTGGCGCGTCGCCGTGGTCGTCCCGGGTGTCGTGGCCGTCCGCCTCCGGGTCGGTCGACCGGGAGGCACGGTGCACGTCGAGCACGTCGGTCACGGTCGCGACGTGGTCGCGCTCGGCGGTCCGACGCGACGCGCTCGGGTGCTCCTCGTCCGGTGAGTAGCCGCGGAGCTGCTCCGCCACCGACGAGAAGCCGGCGCCGAGCCGCCGTCCGGCGGCGCCCGCGAGCGCGCCCGCGCGCTCGCGGTTGGAGGGTGCGGCCGCGCGGTCGGTCACGCGGTCGTCGACGGGACCGGCCGTCTCGTCGTCCGTCACGGGCGCGTCGGCCGCGGGGCGTGCCTCCAGGCCGTCGTCCGGAGCACCCGCGTCGGCGAACGGGCGGAACGGACGGCGCGCCGACCAAGGAACAGGGCGCTGCCGGGGACCACGACGCTGCCGGGGAGCCGACGCGCCCTCGGCCGGACCGGCCGGCTCGTCCGGTCGGTCGTCGAAGCCCTCCGGCCGCTTCATCGCGCCGGGGTGTCCTCGTCCTGGCGCAGGGCGCCGAGCACCTGCGGGATGATGCGGTACACGTCGCCGCAGCTCAGGGTCATGATGATGTCGCCGTCGCGCGCGACGGCGGCCGCGCGGGCCGAGGCCTCGTCCCAGTCCGGCAGGAACTCGACGCGTGACTGGTCCGCGAAGCGCTCCTGGACCAGGGCGCCGGTGACGCCGGGCTCCGGGTCCTCGCGCGCGCCGTAGACGTCGAGCACGACCGTGTGGTCGGCGAGCTCCTCGTAGACCTTCGCGAAGTCGCCGGCCATCAGCCGGGTGCGCGAGTACAGGTGCGGCTGGTGGATCGCGATGATCCGGCCGTCGCCGACCACGTTGCGGGCCGCGCGGAGGGCGGCCGCGACCTCGGTCGGGTGGTGCGCGTAGTCGTCGTAGACCGACACGCCGCGCTCGACGCCGTGCAGTTCGAAGCGGCGCTCGGTCCCGCCGAACGCCTCGATGCCCCGGATCGCGTCCGTCGGCTCGACGCCGAGCCCGGTGAGCACGGCGAAGGCGCCGACCGCGTTCACCGCGTTGTGGCGGCCCGGGACGCGCAGCGTCAGGTGGTGCGACGCACCGCCCGCGGTGAAGTCGACCTCGACGCTCGCTGCCTCAACGATGCGGTCGATCCGGACGTCGGCGTCCGCGGCCTCGCCGAAGGTGACGATCTCGGGCGCGTGCTCGCGTGCACGGACCCCCGCGGTGACGCGCTGCGCCCCGGCGTCGTCGCTCGACACGACGATGCGCTCGCTCGCCTTGCCGGCGAACTCGACGAACGCGTCGATGAACGCCTCCTCGCTGCCGTAGTGGTCGAGGTGGTCCGCGTCGACGTTCGTGATCAGCGCGACCGCGACGTCGTAGAGCAGGAAGGAACCGTCGGACTCGTCGGCCTCGACCACGAACAGGTCGCTGCTGCCGGGGGCGGAGCTCGTGCCGAGGGACTGGATGACCCCGCCGTTGACGAAGCTCGGGTCCAGGCCGAGCTCGACCATCGCCGTGACGATCATGCCCGTGGAGGTGGTCTTGCCGTGGGCGCCGGCGACCGCGACGAGGCGGTGCTCGGCGATGAGCGCGGCGAGGGCCTGGGACCGGTGCAGGACCGGCAGACCACGGCGCTGCGCTTCGAGCAGCTCGGGGTTGTCCGGCCAGAGGGCGCTGGTCACGACGATCGTGTCCGCCGCGCCGACGTTCGCCGCGTCGTGGCCGATGTGCACCTCGGCGCCGAGGTCGCGCATCGTGGTGGTGGTCGCGGTCTCGCGGGAGTCGCTGCCGGTCACGCGGTGCCCCGCGGCGAGGAACATGCGGGCGATGCCGCTCATGCCGGAGCCGCCGATGCCGACGAAGTGGACCGTGCCGAGGTCGTCCGGGATCGGCTGGGTCAGGTCCGGCTTGATGGTCATCGTTCCTCCGTGGTGCTGGTCGTGCTCGGGGCTGCAGCCGCGTCGCGGACGAGTTCGGTCATCCGGTCGGCGCCGTCGCGGTGTCCGACGCTGCCGGCCCGGACGGCCATGTCCGCGATCCGGGCGCGGTCCTGCAGGATGCCGAGCAGGTGGAACGTCACCCACTGCTCGTCGAATTCCCCGTCCGCCACGAGCACCGCTCCCCCGGCGTCGACGACGTCCTTGGCGTTGTGCCGCTGCTCGCCGTTGCCGACCGGGTAGGGCACCAGGACGCTCGGCAGCCCGACGGCCGTGAGCTCGCACACCATGCCGGCGCCCGAGCGGGACACCACGAAGTCGGACGCCGCGTACGCCAGGTCCATCCGGTCGCAGTACGGCAGCACGTGGTAGCCGTCGAGGTCGCTCGGGCCGATGTCCGACTTGCCACCGACGACGTGCAGCACCTGCCACCCGGCGCCGACGATCGTCGCCGCCGCGCGGTTCACGGTGCGGTTGATGCTCCGTGCGCCCGAGGACCCGCCGGTCACGAGCAGCACCGGGCGGTCCGGGTCGAGCCCGAACTCGGCGAGGCCCTCGGCACGGGACACCCGGCGGTCGAGCGTCTCGATCTCGCGGCGGAGCGGCATGCCCACCACGCGGCCGTGCCGGAGTCGGGTGTTCGAGAAGGTCAGGCCGACGTGCTTCGTCAGGAACGCCGCGAGCCGGTTCGCGAGCCCGGGCTTGGCGTTCTGCTCGTGCACGACGATCGGGGTGCCGGTCCGCTTCGCGGCGATGTACGCCGGCGCGGCCGCGTAGCCCCCGACGCCGAGGACGACCTCGACGTCGTGCTCGCGGATGAGCTGCTCGGTCCGACGGACGGCGGCCAGGAAGCGGCCGGGGAACCGGAGTGCGGCGCCGTTCAGCTTCCGCGGGAACGGCAGGCGCGGGATCGTCAGCAGCTCGTAACCGCGCATCGGGACGAGCCGGGCCTCGAGGCCCTCCGCCGTGCCGAGGACGAGGACGCGGGCGTCCGGGTCACGCTCGGTCAGCCGGTCGGCGACCGCGAGCAGCGGGTTCACGTGCCCGGCGGTCCCGCCGCCGGCGAAGAGGTAGGTGCTCACCGGAGCCGTCCGTTCTGTGGTGCGGTGCCGCCCGCGCCGAAGGTCCTCGGGTCGAGGCCGGTGTCGGTGCGGCGACCGGGGAGGTCGCGCGCGAAGGACAGCACGACGCCGATGGCGATGAGCGTCATGATGAGCGCGGACCCACCGGCGGAGATGAGTGGGAGGGGTACGCCGAGAACCGGCAGCAGCCCGAGCACGACGGCGATGTTGACGAGCGCCTGCCCGATGATCCAGGCCATGATCGCGCCGGTCACGGTCTTGACGAACGGGTCGTCCGACTGCCGGATCACCTTGATCATGCTCACCGCGAGGACGATGAACAGCGCCAGCACGACGACGGCGCCGACGAGCCCGAGCTCCTCGCCGATGATCGCGAAGATGTAGTCGTTGTCCGCCTCGGGCAGCCACGACCACTTCGCCTTGGAGTTGCCGAGCCCGACGCCGAACACGCCGCCGGACGCGAGCGCCCACATGCCGTGGACGGGCTGCCAGCAGAGGTCCTGGTACTGGTTCGAGTCGGTGCACCCGGACAGCCACGCACTGATGCGGACCTGGCGGGACGCCGAGGACATCGTGACGAACGGGAGCACGACCGCGATCGATCCGAGGATCACGAGCAGGTGCCGCGCCCGGGCACCGCCGATGTACAGCGCGCCGAGCACGAGGATGAGCATGATCATCGCCGTGCCCTGGTCGCCGCCGAGGAGCACCATGCCGAGCGGCAGCACCGTGGCGATGCCGACCGGGACGAAGATCTCCTTCCAGTCGTCGAGCTTGTCGCGCTTGACGTACATGATGGCGCCGATGCCGAGCGCGAGGGCGAGCTTGATCGCCTCGGACGGCTGCGCCGTGAAGGAGCCGAACCCGACCCAGTTCCGGTTGCCCTGCACCTCGATGCCGAGCGGTGTGTAGACGAGCAGCTGCAGCGCGAGGGCCGCGCCGAAGAAGCGCATCGCCCACTTCCGCCAGACCCGCGCCGGGATGCGGCTCGCGACGAGCATGAGCGGCACACCGAGGACGGCGTAGAGACCCTGGCGGGACGCGGCGCCGAAGAAGTCGTGCGTCTTGGCGTACTGCTCGACGCTCGAGGACGACAGCACCATCACGACGCCGAAGACGACCAGGAACAGCGTGACGCCGAGGATCGTGTAGAACGTGCTCGACTCGGCGACGAAGACGTTCTTCACCGCGACGACCGCGCCGTGCGGACGGCGGGGAGCAGCCCCGCTCGCGCCGCGTCCAGCGCTGCTGCCGGGACGCCCGCTACGGCTGCTCGGGAGATCCGTGGTCGCCATCGGCTGTGCCTCCCAGGTGCTCGTGGACCGCCGCCGCGAATCGTTGCCCCCGGTCCGCGTACGACCCGAACTGGTCGAACGACGCGGCGGCCGGGGCGAGGAGGACCGTGTCGCCCGGTCGTGCGACCGAGGCGGCATGCCGGACCGCCTCGGGCATGACCTGCTCAGTGTCCGTCGCCTCGACCTGGAGGACCGGGACCCCGGGCGCGTGTCGCGCGAATGCCTCGAGCACGGGCGTCCGGTCGGTGCCGATCACGACGACCGCGCGGACGCCGGGACCGAAGCGCTCGACGAGCCCGTCGACGTCGACGCCCTTGAACAGGCCGCCGACGATCCACACCACGGTGTCGAAGGACGCCAGCGAGGCCGTCGCCGCGTGCGGGTTCGTGGCCTTCGAGTCGTCCACCCACGTGACGCCGTCGGCGGTCGCCACGTGCTCGGTGCGGTGGTGGTCGGCGCGGAAGCCCTGCACGGCGGCCCGGATGTGCGCGGGCTCGACCGAGGCGGCGCGGGCGAGGGCCGCCGCGGCCAGGACGTTCATCGTCATGTGCGGGCTCGCCAGCCCGGCCTGCTCGAGGTCGGCCAGGGTCGCGAGCTCGAGCGCGCTGTTCCGCCGGTCCTCGGTGAAGGCGCGGTCGCAGAGCACGTCGTCGACGATCCCGACGTCGCCGGGCGCCGGGACCCCCGGGGTGAAGCCGACGGCGCGGCAGCCCTCGACGACGTCGGCGCCCTCGACCATGCGCCGCGTGGCGTCGTCGGAGGTGTTGTAGACGCACGCCATCACCGAGCGCTCGTACACCTTGGCCTTGGCGGCGCGGTAGGCCTCGGCCGAGCCGTGCCACTCGAGGTGGTCGTCGGCGATGTTCAGGCACGCGCTGGCGAGCGGGACGACGGCGCCGTCGCCGGTGGTCGGCATGTAGTGCAGCTGGTGGCTCGACAGCTCGACCACGAGCACGTCGAAGCCCTCGGGGTCGCGGACCACGTCGAGCACCGGCACGCCGATGTTCCCGCAGGCGACCGCCCGGAGCCCGGCGGCGGCGAACATCGCCGTCGTCAGCTGCGTGGTGGTGGTCTTGCCGTTCGTGCCGGTGATGGTCACCCACGGCGCCGCGATCGGTCCGCGGACGACCTTGTCGCGCACGCGCCAGGCGAGCTCGACGTCGCCCCAGACGGTGCTGTGCTCGACGGCCCAGCGGACGGAGGCGTTGTGCGGCGGCAGACCGGGCGAGACGACGACCAGGTCCGGTGCCTGCTGCTCGAGCGCTGCGGGCACGGTGTCGAGCGCGGTGCGTTCGAACCCGGCGCCGATCACGTCGAGCAGCTCGACCGTGTCGGCGGGGCCGTCCGGCGCGTACACGGTGACGGCGCTGCCGAGCTCGACGAGGGTGTCGGCGACCGAGAACCCGGTGGCGCCGAGACCGAGGACGGCGACCCGCAGCCCCTTCCAGCCCTCGGCGTACCAGCTGTCGAGTCCGTCCAGGCGTTCAGCCGACACGCGCGATCCACTCCAGGTAGAAGAGCCCGACCCCGGCCGCGACGCAGAGCCCCGCGATGATCCAGAACCGGACGACGACGGTCACCTCGGCCCACCCCTTCAACTCGAAGTGGTGGTGCAGCGGACTCATCCGGAAGATCCGCTTGCCGTGGGTGATCTTGAAGTACGCGCGCTGCAGGATGACCGACCCGGTGACGATGAAGAACAGGCCACCGATCAGGATCAGCAGGAGCTCGGTACGGCTCAGGATCGCGAGACCGGCCAGGGCACCGCCGAGGCCGAGCGAGCCGGTGTCGCCGAGGAAGATCTGCGCGGGCGACGTGTTGTACCAGAGGAAGCCGATCAGCCCACCGCAGACGGCAGCCGCGACGACCGCGAGGTCGAGCGGGTCCGAGGTGCTGTAGCAGGCGTGCTCCGTCGAGGCGTCGAGCCGGACACCACCGCAGATCTGGTTCGACTGCCAGAAGCCGATGATGACGTACGAGCCGATCGCGAGGATGCTCGAACCGGTCGCCAGGCCGTCGAGGCCGTCCGCCACGTTCACGCCGTTCGACGTCGAGACCGTGAGCAGCACGATCCACGCCAGGAACAGCACGGTGCCGATGACGGTGCCGAGCGCCATGAAGTCGAGCCACGGCACGTCCCGGATCGCCGAGATCATCGTCGACGCCGGGGGCTTGCCGTTGCCGGTCGGCACCACGAGCGCGACCGTCGCGAACACGACGCCGACGATCACCTGCCCGAGGACCTTCGCCCAGCCGCCGAGCCCGAGGCTCCGCTGCCGCCGGACCTTGAGGAAGTCGTCGATGAAGCCGACGAAGCCGAGTCCGACCATGAGGAACAGCACGAGCAGGCCGGACAGCGTCACCGAGTCACGGCCGACGAGGTGTCCGACGAAGTACCCGAGCACCGCGCCGATGATGAGGACGATGCCGCCCATGGTCGCCGTGCCGCGCTTGGTGTGGTGCGACTGCGGACCGTCGTCGCGGATGAACTGTCCCCAGCCGAGGCGGTGGAACAGCTTGATGAACAGCGGCGTGGTCAGCAGTGTGAACACCAGCGCGACGGCGCCGGCGATCAGGAGTGCGATCATTCGGGGACACCTCCGAGGCGGTCGCCGAGGAATCGCAGTTCGGCGGACTTCGAGGACTTGACGAGGACGACGTCGCCGGGGCGCACCATCTCCTGCAGGGTGTGGACGGCGTCGTCGACGTCCTCGATGAACACGGACTCGCCGTCCCACGATCCCTCGAGGGTGGCGGCCTGGTGGATGGCCATCGCACCGCGGCCGACGACCACGAGCTGTCCGATGCCGAGACGGACGACGAGCCGGCCGATGCGGTCGTGCTCCTCCGTCGAGAACTCCCCGAGCTCGGCCATCTCGCCGAGCACGGCGACGGACCGCTCCCCCGGTCGGACGACCTGCGCGAGGGTGCGCAGCGCCGCGGCGGTCGAGTCCGGCGACGCGTTGTACGCGTCGTTGATCACGGTGACGCCCTCGGGGCCGCCCTGCAGGAGCTCCATGCGCCAGCGCTCGGCGCGCGTCATCGACGCGAGCGCCGCGGCGCCGTCCGCGAGCGGAACGCCCCACAGGTGGGCGACCGTGAGCGCGGCGGACGCGTTCATCGCGTGGTGCTCACCCAGGATGGCGAGACGGACGTCGGCCTGCTCCGTCCCTGCGGGCGGGCTGTCGCCACCGTCGACGGGAGGCGCGGTGAGGGTGAAGCGGGTGCCGCTGCGGTCCGTCTCGATGCCGGTGATGCGGTAGTCGGCCGTCTCCGACGTGCCGAACCCGACGACGTGGGCGGCCGTGAGGCCGCGCATCGACGCGACGCGGTCGTCGTCGACGTTCAGCAGGGCTGTGGCGGTCGCGGGGAGGTCGGTGACCATCTCCGACTTCGCGCGCTGCGTGGCCTCGATCCCGCCGAACTCGCCGGCGTGCGCGAGTCCGACCTTGAGGACGACGCCGACGTCCGGCTCGGCGATCGAGACGAGCTTGGCGATGTGGCCCTTGCCGCTCGCGCCCATCTCGACGACCAGGAACCGGGTGTCGTGCGTGATCCCGAGCATCGAGATCGGGGCGCCGACGTGGTTGTTGAACGAGCCCTGCGGCGCGACCGTCTCGCCCTGGGTGGCGAGGATCGTGCGGAGCATGTTCTTCGTGCTCGTCTTGCCGTTCGACCCGGTGATGCCGACGACGCGCAGCGGTGCCGGGCGTCCGTCAGCGTCGACGCGGTCCGCGGTCGATGCCCGGACGCGGGCGACGACCTCGTGCGCGAGCGCGGCGAGGGCGGCGTACCCGTCGGACACGACGACCTGCGCGGTGGCGGAGCCCTCGGGCAGGTCGACCACGCGCTCGGTGACGACGAGCGCCGCACCGGCCTCCGCGGCGGCGGGGACGAAGCGGTGGCCGTCGGTCTCCTCGCCGAGCAGGGCGAAGAACACGCTGCCGGGGCCGACGAGCCGCGAGTCCGTCTGCACGGACCCGTCGACGACCTGCTCCGGGGCGCCGCTGACGAGCTCGCCGCCGATCGCGGCAGCGATCTCGGCGAGGGTCACGGCGATCATCGGATCTCCTCCGCCGGGCCGCTGTTCGGCTCCCATCCGGCCTCGCGGAGCGCCTGACGCGCTTCGTCACGGGCCGAGTAGGGCGTGCGGACGCCCTGGATGTCGCGGTAGTCCTGGTGACCGGGACCGGCCCACAGGATCGAGTCGCCCTCGCCGACCAGGCCGACGGCCGTGCGGATCGCCGCCTCGGGCGGGCTGACCTCGTGGAGCTCGTGGTCGGGGAACGCCTCGCGCGCCGCGTCGACCAGCGTCTTCCGGATGCTCGCGGCGTCCTCGAAGCGCGGGTGGTGGTCGGTGATCACGAGGATGTCGCTCCCCGCGGCGGCGACGCGCGCCATGTCGCCGCGCTTCGTCGTGTCGCGGTCACCGTCGGCGCCGAACAGCATCAGGACGCGGCCGGGCGTGAACTGCCGGACGGCGGCGAGGGTGTTCTCGAAGGCGTCGGCGGAGTGACCGAAGTCGACGTAGACGCTCGGGCCGTGCGGACCGGACACCCGCTCAGTGCGACCGGGCAGGTAGCACTCGATGGCGCTGACGCGGGGGCCGTCCTCGGTCTCGTCCGGGTAGCGGCGGTGCCCGGACTCGAGCGCCTGGGCGATCGCGCCGAGCTCGAAGCCGCCCTCGACGAGCATGACGATCGCGAGCGCCGCGTTCGCCGCCATGTGCCAGCCGATGAGCGGCACGCGGGTGGTGAGCTCGCGGCCCTCGGGACCGGTCAGGCGGAACTCGGTGTAGGCCGCGTGTGCGGCGGTGACGTCGACGTGCCACTCGGCCTCGACGTCGGGGTGCACCGTGATGGTCGTCACCGGGATGCGGGAGTCCTGCACCACGCGGTGGCCCCAGTCCGTGTCCAGCGAGACGACGCCGCGGCGGGCGTGCTCGGGCTGGAACAGCGGGAGCTTCGCCTGGTAGTACTCCTCCATGTCGGCGTAGTCGTCGAGGTGGTCGTGCGACAGGTTCGTGAAGCCGGCCACGTCGAAGACGATGCCGTCGACCCGGTGCCGGCTGAGGGCCTGGGCGCTGACCTCGACGGCCACGGCGCGGACCTCGGACTCGCGCATGCGGGCGAGCAGGGCGTGCATCTCGCTGGCCTCCGGCGTGGTCAGACGGCTCGTCACGCTGAGCGAGCCGATGTGGCGCTCGGCGGTCGAGCTCAGACCGGAGATCAGGCCGAGCTGCTTGAGGATGCCCTCGAGGATGTAGGACGTGCTCGTCTTGCCGTTCGTGCCGGTCGTCGCGAAGAGCTGCGGCAGGTCGGTGGCCTCGTCCGGGTGGGTGCGGTAGACCCACGCCGAGACGTCGCCGAGGGCCGCGCGCGGGTCCTCGACCACGAGCACCGGCAGCCCGGAGGGCTCTGCCAGGGCGGCGCCGTCGGCGTCGGTCAGGACGGCCACCGCGCCGCGCTCGGCGGCCTCGGCGGCGAACTGCGCACCGTGCCGGTTCGCTCCGTGCACGCCGACGAACAGGTCACCCGGCTGCACCTCGGCGGCGCTCAGGGTGACGCCCGTCGTCTCGACGGCGTCGACCGTCCCCACGACGCGCATGCCGAACGCGTTCGCGAGCTCGGCCACGCTCCTCGGGGTCGGGTGTTCGGGTCGGAGGACCGGGGGGATCCGTGCGGACAAGTGCTCCTTCTTCCTCACCACGTGGACGGGTACAGCTGCGCCTCGGACGTGGAGGGGGCTACTCGGTACTTCTCGAGCACCTGGGACATGAGTGTGCGGAACGCCGGAGCCGCTCCGCTGGACCACTTGTTGGTCTGCGGCTTCGTGAACGTCACCGTGACAACATACTGGGGGTCCTCGGCGGGTGCCATTCCGGCCACCGAGGTGATGCGCTGCCCGCCGTAGCCCTTCGAGCCCTCGGCGACCTCGGCGGTACCGGTCTTCGCGGCCACGTTGTAGCCGGAGATCGGCTTCATGCCGACGAGCGTGCCGCCCGTGACGACGCTCTGGAGCATCTTCACGGTCTGCTGCGCGGCGGCCGGCGAGACGACCTGCGTCCCCTGCACGTCGGGCGCGTCGATCGTCTTGCCGTCGGCCGTCTGGCAGCCCTTGACCATGTGCAGCGGGATACGGACGCCGTTGTTCGCCAGGGTCTGGAAGACGCTCGCGACCTGGATCGCGGTCGTCGAGATGCCCTGGCCGAACATCGAGTTGATGTTCGTCTGGCTGCTCCAGTCGGGGGTGGCGCCGTACTGCATCGACGGCTGGCCCGGGTACTCGATCGCCGACTCGGGCTCGAACAGGCCGAACTTCTTCATGTACTCGTAGCGCTGCTGCTGCGTCAGGCGTTCACCGAGCTCGGTGATGCCGACGTTCGACGAGTTCTGCAGGATGCCGGTCAGCGTCAGGTTCTCGGTGGGGTGGAACTCCGAGTCCTGGATCCGTCCGCCCCACGGGAACGAGCGGGAGTACGGCACGACGGCGCGGTCGGTCGGGCTCGACTTGCCCTCGTTGATGAGCGCGGCGGCGATCGCCGCCTTGATGGTCGAGCCGGGCTCGTACGTCGCGGTCAGCGCGCGGGAGCCGTAGGCACCGGTGTCCTTCGTCGCGTCGACGTCGTTCGGGTCCACCGTCGGGTAGTCCGCGACCGCGAGGAGCTCGCCGGTCTTCGCGTTCGTCACCGTGGCGGTCGCCGACTCGGCCTGCAGCTCCTTCGCCGCGGACGCGATGGTCTGCTGCGCCATGTACTGCAGGTCGCTGTCGATCGTGGTCTGCAGCGTGCCGCCGTCCTTGGCCTGCTGCTTCGTCACCGTGCTGCCGGGGAGCTGGACGCCGTCCTCGCCGCGCTCGTACGTCTCCGAGCCGTTCGTGCCCGCGAGGCACTGGTTGTAGGAGTACTCGAGGCCGGCCTGGGCGCCGTCGGTCCCCATGAAGCCGGTCAGGGCACCGGCGGTCGCACCGGTCGGGTAGATGCGCGCGGACTGCTGCTCCGGGTAGAGCCACGGCACCTCGAGGTCGCGGACGGCCTCGTAGTGCTTCACGTCGAGGCCCTTGACCAGGTACGCGAAGTCCGACTTCGGGTTCGCCGCGATGTTCTTATGCATCGTGGCGACGTCTCCGCCGGACGCCTTCGCGATCGCCTGGAGGGCGTCGTCGACCGACACGTCCTTCACACGGGTGCCGCCGAGCCTGCCCTTGAAGGGTGCGACCAGGCGCGGGGCCGTCGTGATGTTGTAGCGGTTCACACTGTCCGCGAGCTCGACGCCGTTGCGGTCGACGATGTCACCGCGGGTGCCGTAGATCGTGACCGGGATGCTGCGCTTGGCCTTCGACTGCTCGTTGAGCTCGGCGGCCTGCACGACCTGGATGTCCACGAGACGGATCACGAAGACCGCCACGAGGGCGATCACCGCCATCATCACGATGCCGTAGCGCAGTCGGCGGTTGCGGATCGTCTTCGTCACGCGGTGCGGTCCTTCCCGGATTGTGCGGCAGGGTGTCCCGACCCGCAGGTCACCGGGTGGCGGGAGCCTGGAGCTGGTTCGGGTCGGACTCTACGTCGGGGGTGGAGGATGCCCCGGCCGACGCGCTGGACCCTGTGGTCTTCCCAGCGTCGCCGCTCGACGGTGCGCTCGTCGAGGACGCGTCCGTCGAGGGTGCGCTCGTCGCCGATGCGTCGGCTGCGCCGCCCGTCTCCTTGCTGGCGGCCGTGTCGCCGGACTTCGCGGCGAGCGGCACCTGGTCGAGCAGGGCGTTCGGGACCTGGTTGTCGCTGCTCGCCGTCGCCTCGTCCGGGGCGGCGGGCGTCGGCGTGCCGAACACCTGCCCGGTCTTCGGGTCGAGGTACACCGGCGTCGAGTTCGCGATCATCCCGAGGGACTGCGCGTTCCTGGCGAGGTTCTGCGGGGAGTCGAGCACCCGGAGCTCCTCGGACAGCGACTGCTGCGTCCGGGAGAGCGCGGTCTGCTCAGCCCCGAGTGAGCTGAGCGTGTACGCGCCCTGGCTCAGGACCATGCTGATGCCGAGCTGCGCGAGCAGCAGCACGCCGAGCGCCGCGACCGCCACCACCGCGTAGGCGATGCGGGGGCGGGCCCGTCGCTGCGCCTTGGTCGGGGCGACCTCGACGAGCTCGGGACGCTCGTGACGGGAGCCGCGGGGCGCACGGGGCGGGGCGACGGCAGGGTCGACGAGTGCGAGGTTCGTGCTCATGTCACTTCCGGATCCGCTGGGCCGCGCGCAGGCGCACGGGGATGGCTCGGGGGTTGGCGGCGCGTTCGGCCTCGTCGGCCAGTTCCGCGCCCTTGACGACGAGGGAGAAGGTGGGGGCGTGCTCGGGCAGCTCGACCGGCAGGCCGGCGGGGGCGCTCGAGGTGGTGCGCTCGACGAGGGCCCGCTTGACGAGCCGGTCCTCGAGGGACTGGTAGGACTCGACGACGATCCGACCGCCGACCGCGACGGCGTCGAGCGCCGCCGGGATCGCCCGCTCGAGGACAGCCAGTTCGGCGTTGACCTCGATCCGGAGCGCCTGGAAGACCCGCTTGGCCGGGTGCCCCTGCCGCTGCACGGCGACGGGGGTCGCGTCGTGCAGGACCTGGACGAGGTCGCCGGACATCTCGAACGGGCGCTCGGTCCGCCGCGCGACGATCGCCCGGGCGTAGCGGCCGGCGAGTTTCTCCTCGCCGTAGCGCTGGAAGATCCGGCGCAGCTCGCCCTCGTCGTACGTGGCCAGGACGTCGGCGGCGGTCTGCCCCTCGGTCCGGTCCATGCGCATGTCGAGCGGCGCGTCCTGGCTGTACGCGAAGCCGCGCTCTGCCCGGTCGAGCTGCAGCGAGGAGACGCCGAGGTCGAACAGCACGCCGTCCACCGCGTCGAAGCCCTCGCCCGCGATCGCGTCGGCGATCCCGTCGTAGACCGTGTGCACCAGGCGGACGCGGTCACCGAAGCGGGCGAGCCGCTCCCCCGCGATGCCGAGCGCGTCGGTGTCCCGGTCCAGCCCGATGAGCGTCAGGTCCGGGAAGCGCTCGAGCAGGCCCTCGGAGTGGCCGCCCATGCCGAGGGTGGCGTCGACGACGACCTTGCCCGGGCCGTCGAGGGCGGGCACGAACAGCTCGACGATGCGGTCGAGCATCACCGGCGTGTGCGGGAACTTCGGCTGGTCGTCGGCCATGTGCAGCCCCTCGGACTCCTGGGCCACGCATCCGGATCCCCATCCATGCGACCTGACACCGGGGAAGGTGTGTCAGGGCACCACGGCTGGGAGTCCCGATCCGCGGATCAGAAGATCCCCGGGATCACCTCCTCGTCGTTGTCGGCGAAGCCCTCTTCGACCTCGGCGTAGTAGGCCTCCCACGCGGGGGTCGACCAGATCTCGGCACGGTCACCGCTGCCGATGACCGTGAGGTCCCGCTCGAGCCCCGCGTACTCGCGGAGGTTCTGCGGGATCGTCACGCGGTTCTGCTTGTCCGGGGTCTCCGCGCTCGCTCCGGAGAGGAACAGGCGCATGTAGTCCCGGGTGCGCTTCGAGGTCATCGGCGCCGTGCGGATCCGCTCGTGCAGCTGCTCGAACGTGTCCGCGCTGAAGACCACGACGCAGCGCTCCTGCCCACGGGTCATCACGAGCCCGCCGGACAGCTCGTCCCGGAACTTGGCGGGGAGGATCACGCGACCCTTCTCGTCGAGCTTCGGGGCATGGGTACCGAGCAGCACGTCGGGGCCTCCCCTCCGCTCCACCGGACCGTCGTGTTCCCCACTTTACTCCACTTCGCTCCCCGCGAACCGGAAGCGGCCCCGTGAATTCCCCGGATCCCCCGGAATGGGGGCGTCCAGGGCAGGGTCAGCGAGCCGGCGCGTGGACCACATCCCCGGAATCACGGCGATCAGGGCGCGGCTCAGCGCAGTGGAGGAAAGTGGAGGACTTTCAGAAGATCGTGGCGGTCCGATGGCGCGCCGGACGGGAGGATCGTGGCGGTGCCGCCACGATCCTCCCGTCCGCCCTCCCCCCACCTGGCGCGCGATCCTGCCCATCGCAGGTGACCTGGGCTGCCGATCCGCGCGTGGGGTGCCGGAAGGCTGGCTCTTATACACATCTCCGAGGCCACGAGGCTCCTGAGCAGCT
>NZ_CP054593.1:2138192-2155440 GCF_013347165.1 Curtobacterium sp. Csp2 | reverse complement strand
GGACCGGCCCCGTCGTGGTGGAGGCGTGTGGAGGGGCTGCTACTGCTGCCCGGGGTCGTTGCGCTTGTCCCAGCGCTCGTTCATGCGATCCATGAACGAGCCACCGGACGAGGACGGTCGCGCGGGCTTCGCGGAGCCACCGGACCGAGGCGCCTTCGCCCCGGACTTCGGCATCCGCATGCCCGGCCGCAGCGCCCACAGGACGCCGGCGAGCATGACGACGAAGCCGGGCAGACCGAGCCACGGCTGCTTGAAGGCGAGTGCGAGGACGACGATCGCGACGCCGACCAGCGCAGCGAGGACGCCCAGCGTGATGGACGTGTAACTCGGACGACCCTGGCGGCGCGTGACCCGCGCCACGAAGTCGGAGTCGTTCTGGTAGAGGCTGCGCTCCATCTCCTCGAGGAGTCGCTGCTCTTGCTCCGAGAGTGGCATCTCGTTTCCCTCTGTTCCTGGGGATGCTGTTGCCTGGCGGCATCGGGTGTCGTCGTCGCCAGAAGTGGACCGATTGTATGTCTCGACCGCTCCACTAGGGTAGGGACCGTGGCTGAGAGTACGCGATTAGTGGACCTCGTTTCGGCGCGGATCGACCGGGCGCTCGACGAGCAGCGGGAGCGGCTCCTCGCCATCAGTCCCGACCTCGAGCAGTTCGACCGGTACGCCCGCGACCTGCTGTCCGGCGGGAAGCGCTTCCGGGCGCTGTTCTGCTACTGGGGATGGCAGTCCGTGGCGGGGCGGTCCGGCTCGTTCGACCCCCTGGCCGAGGGCTCCCGGCAGACCACGGCCGAGGCCGTCGTCACGGTCGCCGCCGCGCTCGAGGTCTTCCACGCGGCCGCGCTCGTGCACGACGACATCATGGACCGCTCGGACACCCGTCGCGGGCGTCCCGCCGCGCACCGCCGCTTCGAGTCCCAGCACGCGGAGTCAGGGTGGGCCGGCGACCGCGCGCTGTACGGCACGAACTCCGCGCTGCTCCTCGGCGACCTGCTGCTGTCGCTCAGCGACTCGGTCTTCGACGAGGGCCTCGCGCTGCTCGACCCGGCACGCGCCCGCATCGTGCGCCAGGAGTTCCACACCATGCGGCTCGACGTCACCGCGGGGCAGTACCTCGACGTGCACGAGGAGACCGCCTGGCCGACGATCGACGAGTCCGAACACCTCGTGCGGGCGCAGCGCGTCATCGTCTTCAAGTCGGCGAAGTACTCGATCGAGGCGCCGCTCGTGATCGGCGCCCTCGTGGCCGGTGCCACCGAGGCACAGCTCGAGGGCCTGCGGTCCTTCGGCCTGCCGCTCGGCGTGGCCTACCAGCTGCGCGACGACCTGCTCGGCGTGTTCGGCGACCCCGAGGTCACCGGGAAGCCGGCCGGCGACGACCTCCGCGAGGGCAAGCGCACCGTCCTCATCGCCTCGGCGCGGAAGACGCTGGGGGCCGGCCCTCGTCAGCTGCTCGACGAACTCCTCGGCGACCCGGAACTCGACGAGGCCCAGGTGCAGATGCTCCGGGCGACGCTCACCGAGTCCGGCGCGGTCGCGGCGGTGGAGCGCTCGATCGAACGGCACGTGCAGCGCGCGAAGGCCGCGCTCGACGCCGCACCGCTCACACCGTCGGCGCGCGACCAGCTGGTCGCGCTGGCCGACACCGTGAGCCGCCGCGTCGCGTAGACGGGGACGACGAGACGGACGGGAGGATCGTGGCGGCGCCGCCACGATCCTCCCGTCCGAGCAGTGGTGGGGTCTAGAGCAGTGACTGGGCCACGCGGCGCACCTCGGCCTTGCGGCCGGCGCGCAGCGCCGCGATCGGCGAGGTGCCGAGTGCGGGTTCCTCGCTGAGCATCCAGCGCACGGCCTCGTCGTCGGAGAACCCGTTGTCACCGAGGACGATGAGGGTGCCGCGGAGTTCGGGCAGGGGCTCGTCACCGTCGAGGAACTCGCTCGGGACGCGGAGCACGCCGCCGACCCGTGCCGGCAGCAGGGTCTTCTGCTCGAAGAGCCGGTGGATGCGACCCGGGGTCACGCCGAAGCGTTCCACGAGGTCGGGCACCGTCAGCCAGCGCTCGGAGAGGGTCGTGTCGTCGGTGGGTGCAGCGCTCACGCGCCCCATGTTGCCAGAGTGTCCGGCCACATCGGCGCGTCCCGTTGGTCACACGAGTCACACACACCACATCCGACTCTCTGGTTGACTTGGGAATCAGCCCATGCCAGCGTTGAGTCACCTGTGAGTGCTCGCACACGCGCGCACGGCCCGAGATCAGGCCCCGAGATCAGGAGAGTCCCGTGGACAACGCTGCAGACGAAGGCGCCCGCCGCGCACGATCGGCCCGGTTCGCCACCATGCCAATCGTGCTCGCGGGGACGATCGCCGTGACCGCCGGCCTGACGGGCCCGATCGCGCACGCCGAGCCCCGGCACGACGACGACGCCGCGAAGAAGCGGCACGTCGACCAGGACCGCAACGTCGGCGACCGCCCGGTGTTCGGCACGGCCGTCGCCCGTCCGGCGGAGACCACGGTGACCACGGTGGCCGCCGTGCAGCGCACCCCGACGACCGCTGCGCCCACGAACTACACCGTCCAGCAGGGCGACACCGTCTCGGGCATCGCCGCCCGCTACGGCCTCTCCGCGCAGGAGGTCCTGGTGCGGAACGGCCTCGGCTGGAACACGATCATCCACCCGGGGCAGACCCTGCACCTGACCTCCCAGCCGGCGTCGGCCCCGGTCGCCGCCGCGTCGTCGTCGAGCACCGCGACCGGGAGCTACCACGTCAAGCAGGGCGACACCGTGTCGGGCATCGCGGCCCGCGTCGGCGTGTCGACCTCGGCGCTCCTCGGCGCGAACAACCTGTCGCAGCGCTCGGTGATCTACCCCGGGCAGACGCTCACGGTCCCCCGTGCCGGGACCCCGGCGCCCGCTCCCGCCCCGGCCGCGAAGCCCGCCGCGACGACCTCGACCGCGTCGGCCCGCTCGAACAGCGTGAAGATCGTCGCCGGGGACACCATCGCGGCGATCGCCGTCAAGCACGGCGTGTCCGTCAAGGCGCTGCTGGCGGCGAACGGCCTCAGCTACACGAGCACCATCTACGCGGGCAAGACGCTCGTGATCCCCGGCTCCGGTGCCGTCGCGACGACGTCCTCGTCCCGGCCGACGAGCGTCAACGGCGTCTCGCTCTCGGCCGAGCAGCGCGCGAACGCGGCCACGATCGTCTCCGTCGGCCGCACCATGGGCGTGCCGGACCGCGGCATCGTCATCGCCCTCGCCGCCGCACTGCAGGAGTCGAGTCTCCGGAACCTGTCGCACGGCGACCGCGACTCCGTCGGGCTGTTCCAGCAGCGGCCGAGCCAGGGCTGGGGCGACAAGGCGACGCTGCAGGACCCGTCCGCGGCGACGAAGCTCTTCTTCCGCGGCAACCCCGGCAAGACGCGCGGGCTGCTGTCCGTGCCCGGGTGGTCGTCGATGCAGCTGACCGACGCCGCGCAGGCCGTGCAGGTGTCCGCGTACCCGGGCGAGTACGCCAAGTGGGAGCAGACCGCCTCGGCGCTGCTCGCCTCGTTCTGACGCCCGGCCTGTCCGGGCGACCGAGCCGACTCATCCTCGAGATCGAGATTGGGTCACGACCGGTGCGTCAGTGCGGGACCGGCCAGCGCCGCTTCGTAGAATGCCGCCGATGACCACGAACGCCGCCACGGACCCGATGATCGGTCGCATGATCGACCAGCGGTACCGCGTGCGCTCCCGCATCGCGCGCGGGGGCATGGCGACCGTGTACCTCGCGACCGACGTCCGGCTCGAGCGCCGGGTCGCGATCAAGATCATGCACGGGCACCTGGCCGACGACCAGGCCTTCCGGGAGCGCTTCATCCAGGAGGCCCGGAGCGCCGCCCGGCTGTCGCACCCGAACCTGGTCGGCGTGTACGACCAGGGCGCCGAGGACGACACGGCGTACATCGTGATGGAGTACATCCCGGGCATCACGCTGCGGGACCTGCTGCAGGAGCACCACGCGCTGACCCCGGAGCAAGCGACGGACATCCTCCGCGCCGTGCTCGCCGGCCTGGCCTCGGCCCACCGCGCCGGGATCGTGCACCGCGACCTCAAGCCCGAGAACGTCCTGCTCGCCGACGACGGCCGGATCAAGCTCGGCGACTTCGGGCTCGCCCGTGCCACGACCGCGAACACCGCGACCGGTGCCGCCCTGCTCGGGACGATCGCGTACCTGTCCCCCGAGCTCGTCACGCGCGGCGCGGCGGACTCCCGGAGCGACATCTACGCGCTCGGCATCATGCTCTACGAGATGCTCACCGGCGAGCAGCCGTACAAGGGCGACCAGCCGATGCAGATCGCGTACCAGCACGCGAACGACACCGTGCCCGCGCCGAGCGCCGCCGTTCCCGGGGTCCCGCCGGAGCTCGACGACCTCGTCGCCTGGGCCACGGCCCGCGACCCCGAGGACCGCCCCCGCGACGCGCGCGAGCTGCTCGACCACATGTCGGGCAACCAGCAGCGTGCCACCGGGCAGTACCGCACGGCTGTCCTGCGCCCCGAGAACGCGACCGCGATCCTCCCGGCCGGCGGTGCCTCGCCGGACTCGGCACCGGACACCGACGACCCGACGACCGTGCTCGACCGGACGCCGGCGGACACGCGCTCCCCGGTCCGCCGGGGTGCACCGGGCCCGCGACGCACCGGATCCCAGCCGGGCGTCCTCTCCCCCGCCGGGCAGCGCTTGGCGGATCTGTCGGCACGGCGCCGGAAGCGCGGCTGGATCGCCCTGGCGATCGTGCTCGTGCTCGTCCTGGCCGCCGGGGTCGTCGGCTGGGCGTTCGGACCCGGACCGTGGGGCAACGTCCGGATCCCCGAGGTCACGGGCAAGTCCGTCTCCCAGGCCCGGCAGCTGCTCGAGGCCCAGGGACTCCAGACCGCCCGCGCGACGGCGACCCGCTTCGACGCCGTCGTCGCGAAGGGTCAGGTCTCCACGACGAAGCCCGCAGCCGACCGCGAGGTCCGGAAGGGCACGGCCGTCCAGATCGTCGTGTCGGACGGCCCGCGGCTGATCACCCTGCCGGCCATCGTCGGCCAGCCGGTGTCGACCGTGACGGCCGCGCTCGACGACGACTTCCAGCTGCAGGACGACCAGTACCAGTTCTCTGCCGACGCGCCGAAGGACACCGTCATCGCGGCGACCGGCGTCGGCACCGACGGTGCGACCGTCGACCTCGCGCAGGTGCAGCAGTACGGCGAACGCGGCCCGGTGACCCTCACGGTGTCGCTCGGACCGGTGCCGGACGTCGCCGGCAAGTCCGTCGCCGACGCCACCGCCGCCCTCGACGCCGTCGGGCTGACCGTGGGCGCGCAGTCCGCGCAGTTCTCGGACGACGTGCCGAGCGGCCAGGTCATCTCGCAGTCGGTGCAGGACGACCCCGCGAAGCAGGGCTCGGCGGTCGACCTCGTCGTGTCGAAGGGTCCGGCGCCGATCGCGCTGCCGGACGTCGCGGGCAAGACGGTGCGCGACGCCACGAGCACGCTCGAGGCCCTCGGGCTCCAGGTGAAGGTGCCGGACTGCACGAACATCCTGTGCCGCATCTCGGACTGGAAGTCTGTCCTGCCCGTGACCTCGACGGACCCGCCGGCCAAGTCAACGGTGCACCGCGGCGACACGATCACCCTCGCCTACGACGACTGAGCCCGTCCCGCCCGCCGCAGGCCGTTCCGCGCGTCGGAGGGCGTTCCGCGCGTCGAAGGGCGTTCCGCGCCTTGGAGACCGTTCCGCGCGTCGAATGGCGTTCCGCGCGAAGGACGTCGTTCCTTCCAGCCTCCGACGCGCGGATCGTCCTCCCATCACACTCGCGATGGGTAGGAACGTCGCGGGCCGTCGCACGGCGACCAGGCGACGAACGGGAGGCGCGGTGCCAGCTGGCACCGCGCCTCCCGTCCGTCAGCCCGTCCCGCGGGCCGCTCGTGGCTACGCCCGCTGGTAGGGGTGCGCGCTGAGCTCCTCGGCGACGAGGAACGCGAGCTCGAGCGACTGCATGTGGTTCAGGCGCGGGTCGCACAGCGACTCGTACCGGGTGGCCAGGGTCGCCTCGTCGATCTGCTCCGACCCGCCGAGGCACTCCGTGACGTCGTCACCGGTGAGCTCGACGTGCATGCCGCCGGGGTACGTGCCGACCTGCCGGTGCGCCTCGAAGAAGCCGAGGACCTCGTCCACGACGTCGTCGAAGCGGCGGGTCTTGTAGCCCGTCGGCGTGGTCAGGCCGTTGCCGTGCATCGGGTCGGTGACCCAGAGCGGCTTCGCGTCCATGCCCTTGATCGCCTCGAGGAGCTTCGGGAGCTCGTCGCGGATCTTGCCGGCGCCCATGCGGGTGATGAACGTGAGCCGGCCGGGCTCGCGCTCCGGGTCCAGCTTGTCGACCAGGGCACGCATGTCGTCGACCGAGGTCGTCGGGCCGAGCTTCACGCCGATCGGGTTCCGCACCCGCGACAGGAAGTCGACGTGCGCACCGTCGATGTCGCGCGTGCGCTCCCCGATCCAGATGAAGTGGCCGGAGGTGTCGTACGCCTGCCCGGAGCGGGAGTCGATCCGGGTCATCGGGCGCTCGTAGTCCATGAGCAGGCCTTCGTGCGAGGCGTAGAACTCGGTGTGCTTGAGCGCCTCGAAGTCGGCACCGCAGGCGTCCATGAAGCGGACCGCGCGGTCGATCTCCTGCGCCATGTGCTCGTACCGGGCGTTCGCCGGGTTCGACGCGAAGCCCTTGTTCCACGAGTGCACCTGGCGGAGGTCCGCGAACCCGCCCTGCGTGAAGGCGCGCACGAGGTTCAGCGTGGAGGCGGCCGTGTGGTACCCCTGCACGAGGCGCCGCGGGTCGGCCTGGCGGCTCTCCGGCGTGAAGTCGTACCCGTTGACGATGTCGCCGCGGTAGGCCGGCAGCGTGACGTCGCCGCGCGTCTCGAAGTCGCTCGAGCGCGGCTTGGCGAACTGCCCCGCCATGCGACCCATCTTGATGATCGGCATCGAGGCGCCGTAGGTCAGGACGACGGCCATCTGCAGGATCGTCTTGACGCGGTCGCGGATGGAGTCGGCGGTCGCGCCGGCGAAGGTCTCGGCGCAGTCACCGCCCTGGAGCAGGAACGCGCGGCCCGAGGCGGCTGCAGCGAGCCGGTCGCGGAGCTTGTCGACCTCGCCGGCGAACACGAGCGGGGGAAGCGTGGCGATCTCGGCCGAGGCGGCCTCGGCCGCGGCGGTGTCCGGCCAGGTCGGCTGCTGCTTGATCGGGAGCGTCCGCCAGTGGTCGAGGCCCTCGATCACGTCCGGATCCTGCAGGGCGACGAAGTCGGTCGACTCGAGCACGGTGGTACCTCGGGGGTTCTGGGGCGTACCGCCTGCGGCGCAGGCGCACCGGCGGGCGCCGGAGTCCTCAGATCCTACCGTCCGGGTGCCGCTGCCCGGTCCTTCATGACCTGCTCGCGGGCGCTGCTCGCGCGCTCCTTGACGCTCGTCGCGTAGACGTCGACGTACTCCTGCCGGCTCAGCCCGGCGAGCTCGTGCATGACCTCGTCCGTGACGCTCCGGAGGATGAAGCGGTCGGTCTCGAAGCCCTCGAAACGCGAGAAGTCGAGCGGCTTGCCGAACACGACGCCGACCCGCTTGAACTTCGGGAACTTCTGGCCGATCTGCTGCACCTCGCGCGTGCCGATCATCGCGACCGGCACGACGGTGACGCGCCCTTCGAGGATCATCCGGGCGATGCCGGTGCGACCGCGGTACAGCTTGCCGTCGGGGCTGCGCGTGCCCTCGGGGTAGATGCCGAGCTGCTCCCCGCGGGCGAGGACCTGGAGTCCGGTGCGGAGCGACGCCTCTGATGCCTTGCCGCCGGAGCGGTCGATCGGGAGCTGGCCGATGGCGTTGAAGAACGTCTTCGTCGCCCAGCCCTTGAGCCCCCGGCCGGTGAAGTAGTCGCTCTTCGCGAGGAACGACATCCGGCGGTCCAGCACGGCCGGCAGGATCACCGAGTCGATGAACGAGATGTGGTTCGAGGCGAAGATCACCGGCCCCTTCGCGGGGACGTGCTCGCGCCCGATGACCCACGGTCGGAACAGGGTGAGGATGAGCGGGCCGAGCAGGAAGTTCTTCAGCAGCCAGTAGGTCATCGTCGACTCCAGTCGTTCGCCGAGGCGACCCTACGCCGTGCGGGCGTGGATCCGGGCGAGGTCCGCGGCACCGACGACGCCGGCGTCGTTCACGAGCTCGGCGATGACGAAGTCGGGCTCCGGGTGGTAGCCGCGCGCCGGCAGGTTGCTCAGGTAGGCCTGCTTGATCGGCTCGAGCAGCCGGTCCCCCGCGCTGGCGACACCGCCGCCGAACACGAAGAGCTGCGGGTCGAGCACGGCGGAGAGCGACGCGCAGGCCTCGCCGAGGTGGCGGCCGAGCCGGCGCAGGGCCGCGAGGGCGCCCGGGTCGTCCGCCAGGATCAGGTCGCCGACGATCCTGCCGTCGAGCTGGCCGCCGTTCTGCTCGCGTGCGTCGGCCAGGGCGGAACCGATGCCGCCGGCGTCCGCGACGTCGTTCGCCATGCGCTGCAGGGCTCGACCGGAGCCGTACTGCTCGATGCAGCCGCGGGCACCGCAACCACAGGGCAGTCCGTTCGGGACGATGCGCAGGTGCCCGATCTCGCCGCCGGTGCCGAAGCCGCCGCGGAACAGGCGGTCCTCGGTCACGATCGCGCCGCCGACCCCGGTGCCGATGGTCAGCATGGTCATGTCCGACACGAGCCGACCGGCACCGAAGCGGAACTCCGCCCAGCCGGCGGCGTTCGCGTCGTTGTCGACCGTGATGTGCAGGTCGCCGAGCCGCTCCTGGAGCTTCTGCCGCAGGGGCTCGTTCCGCCAACGGATGTTCGGCGTGTAGTAGACGATCGACTGCGAGGCGTCGATGAAGCCCGGGGCCGCGACGCCCACCGCGCCGACCTCGTGGGCCGCCCGGAGTCGCGACACCATGGTCACGACGTCGTCGAGCATGGCGTCCGGGTCCGCCGCGTTCGTGGCCACGCGGTCCTCGGCGACGATCTCGCCGAGTTCCGTCACGACCGCTCCCGCGATCTTGGTGCCCCCGATGTCGATTCCGATGGCATGCACGAGCATCGACCCTACCGTCTCCCGGTGGCCCTGGAGAACGTCCGCGACGCCCGGATGCACACGGAACCCCCGGCTGCTGCCCATATGCTGACGGTGTCGCCTCGTCGCTGAGGCGTCCTCGTATCGAATCGGCCGACAAGGGAGTCAACCGTGAACGATCAGCGGCAGCCCGCACCCACCTCCGCGCCCGACCACGGCTCCGCGGCCCGACTGCTCTCGGAGCGTGCCCGACGCACCCCGGACCGGCCGCTCCTCGCCGATCGGCACGGCGACACGTGGACGACCATCACCGCGGCGGACGTGCTCGCCCGGGTCCGCGGCATCGCGAAGGGCTTCGTCGCCGCCGGCCTGGAACCCGGCGCGCACGTCGCGATCCTGTCCCGCACCCGGTTGGAGTGGACGCTCGTCGACTTCGCCGTGTGGACCGCCGGGCTCGTGTCCGTGCCCGTCTACGAGACGAGCTCGCCCGACCAGGTCCGCTGGATCCTGTCCGACTCGGAGACCGTCGCGATCGTCGTCGAACAAGAGGAGCACGCGCGCCGCGTTGCGTCGATCGCCCCCGACCTGCCGCACCTCGCGCAGCACTGGACGATCGACGGCGGCGGGCTCGACGACCTGACCCGGCTCGGCGAGACCGTCACCGACGCCGAGCTCGACGCCCGCACCGCCGACGTGCACGGGCACGACGACGCGACGATCATCTACACGTCGGGCACGACCGGTCGACCCAAGGGCTGCGTCCTGCGTCACGACAACTTCACCGCGACCGTCGAGGGCGCGACCGAGGCCATGCCCGAGGTGGTCGCCGAGGGGTCCTCGACGCTCCTCTTCATCCCGATGGCCCACGTCTTCGCCCGCTTCATCGCGGCGATGTCGGTGTCGACCGGCGTGCTCGTCGGGCACGAGCCGGACACCCGCGACCTCATGCAGGCCGTGTCGACCTTCAAGCCGACGTTCCTGCTCGCGGTGCCGCGCGTCTTCGAGAAGATCTACAACTCCGCCGAGCAGAAGGCCGACCTCGGCGGGAAGGGCAAGGTCTTCCGCGCCGCCGCCGGTGTCGCCGTCGCGCACTCCGAGGCCCTCGCAGCCGGCCGGGTCCCGCTCGGCCTGAAGCTCCGCTTCGCCCTGTTCGACAAGCTCGTCTACGCCAAGCTCCGCGCCGCGATCGGCGGCCGGGTGCAGTACGCCATCAGCGGTTCGGCGCCGCTGTCCCCGCGGCTGTCGCACTTCTTCCGCTCGATCGGGGTGCTCATCCTCCAGGGCTACGGCCTCACCGAGACCACCGCCCCCGCGACCGTGAACCGGGCCGCCGAGCTCCGGATCGGCACGGTCGGGCGGGCCCTGCCCGGCGTGGAGGTCCGGACCGCCGACGACGGCGAGATCCTCATCCGCGGGGTCGACGTGTTCGACCGGTACTGGAAGAACGAGGAGGCCACCGCGAAGGCGTTCGAGGACGGCTGGTTCCGCACCGGCGACCTCGGCCGGCTCGACGGCGACGGCGTGCTCACCGTCACCGGCCGCGCGAAGGAGCTCATCGTCACGGCGAGCGGCAAGAACGTCGCCCCGGCACCGCTCGAGGACGGCATCCGCGAGCACCCGCTCGTCGGGCAGGTCGTGGTCGTCGGCGAGGGCAAGCCCTTCGTCGCCGCCCTCGTGACCCTGGACCGCGACATGCTCCCCGGGTGGTGCGAGGCGCGCGGCATCGTCCCCGGTCTCTCACCGCGCGAGGCCGCGTACGACGAGCGCGTGCACCAGGCGGTGCAGGAGGCGATCGACACCGCGAACCAGTGGGTCTCGCGGGCCGAGTCGGTCCGGTCGTTCACGATCCTCGACACCGAGCTCACCGAGGCGTCCGGGCACCTCACCCCGAAGCTCACCATCAAGCGGGCGATCGTGATGCGCGACTTCGCAGCGGACGTCGAGCACATCTACTCCGGCTCGAAGGTGCAGACCACCGCCACGCCCGTCGTGGCGTCGCGTCGTCGACGCGGCTGACGGCGGTCGGGCTGACGGCAGACTGGAGGCCCGGTGCCGGTCCGTGGGACCGGCACCGGGCCTCCAGTGCGTTGCCAGTCGGGACGGCGCCGCGGCGCCGCGCCCGGCTCAGCCAGCCTGCGCGACCTCCATGTCGACGTCGGCGATGACGCCCGTCGCGGCGGTCGCCACGGGGACCGGCTCGGGGCGGCGGTTGGTGCGGGTGCGGTGAGAGCTGAGCTCGTCGTTCTGTGAGGCCATGGTGCTCGTCCTGGGTGATGGGGTGACACGTCGGTGGGTGCCGACCGGGACACGGTACCTCCTTGTCAGGACGAACCGACAATCCCGCGAAGGGGTGTCACGGGAGACCGCAACGGAACGTGCGGTCCCGCGCCCCCGATCAGTGGAACCAGTCCTGCGCTCGGATGTCCCTCAGGGCCTGCCGGCGGGTCTCCGGGTCGAGCGTCATGACGTACACGGTGCCGTCGAGGTGGTCGCACTCGTGCTGCAGCGCCTCGGCCATCAGGCCGTCGCCCTCGAGCACCACAGGGTTGCCGTCGACGTCGACGCCGCGGACCTTCGCGTGCGGGAAGCGCCTGGTCGGGTAGCCCAGGCCGGGCACGGACAGGCAGCCCTCGTCCATCAGCTCGGGTTCACCGGAGACCTCGACGAGCTCCGGGTTGAGCACGTACCCGACCTGACCGTCGACGTTGTACGAGAACGCCCGGAGGCCCACGCCGATCTGCGGGGCGGCGACACCGGCGCGCCCGGGCTCCTTGACGGTGTCGATGAGGTCCTGCACGAGTTCACGGACGCCGTCGGCACCGATGCGGACCGGGTCGGCGGGCGAACGGAGGACGGGGTCGCCGAACAGGCGGATGGGACGGACGGTCACGTTACTGCAGCACCACCAGGAGGTCGCCGGCGTCCACCTGCTGGGTCGCCGGGATCGCGAGACGGCCGACGGTGCCCGACACGGGCGCCGTGATGGCCGCTTCCATCTTCATCGCCTCGATGCTCGCCACGGCCTGACCGGCCTCGACGACGTCACCGACGGCGACCTTGAGCGTCACGACACCCGAGAACGGGGCCGCGACGTGCTTCGGGTCCGCCTTGTCCGCGCGTTCGGCGGCCTTGGTCTCGACCTCGACCGAACGGTCGCGGACGGACACGGGGCGGAGCTGGCCGTTGAGAGTCGCCATCACCGTGCGCATCCCGCGCTCGTCCACCTCGCCGATCGCCTCGAGCCCGACGAACAGGTTCACGCCGCGGCCGAGCGGCACCACGTGCTCCTGTCCGGGGCGCAGGCCGTAGAGGTAGTCGACGGTCGGGACGACGGACAGGTCGCCGTACTGCTCGCGGACACTCGCGAACTGGCGCGTGGGCTGCGGGAAGAGCAGCCGGTTCAGGGCCTGCTGCCGCTCGGGACCGGGCGACGCGAGGTGCGCGCGCTCGGCGTCCGGCACCGGGGTGACCTCGAGCCGGACGTCGCGCCCGGCGAGGACCTTCGACCGGAACGGCTCCGGCCAGCCACCGGGCAGGTCGCCGAGCTCCCCGGCCATGAAGCCGACGACCGAGTCCGGGACGTCGTACTTCTGGGGGTTCTCCTCGAAGTCGGCGGGGTCGGCGTCGACCGCGGCGAGCTGCAGGGCGAGGTCGCCGACGACCTTCGAGGACGGCGTGACCTTGGTCGGGCGACCGAGGATGCGGTTCGCCTCGGCGTACCAGTCCTCGACCTGCTCGAAGCGGTCGCCGAGGCCGAGCGCGATGGCCTGCTGGCGGAGGTTCGAGAGCTGCCCGCCCGGGATCTCGTGGTGGTACACGCGGCCGGTCGGCCCGGGCAGGCCGGACTCGAACGGCGCGTACGCGCGGCGGACGGCCTCCCAGTAGGGCTCGAGCGCACCGACCGCGGCCAGGTCGAGCCCGGTGTCCCGCTCGGTGTGGGCCAGGGCGGCGACGAGCGCGGACATGCTCGGCTGGCTCGTCGTGCCGGCCATCGGGGCCGCCGCGACGTCCACCGCGTCCGCACCCGCGCGGGCCGCCGCGAGGAGGGTGGCGAGCTGTCCGCCGGCCGTGTCGTGCGTGTGTACGTGGACGGGCTGGTCGAAGCGCTCCCGCAGGGCGCCGACGAGCCGCTCGGCCGCACCCGCGCGGAGCAGGCCGGCCATGTCCTTGATGCCGATGACGTGCGCGCCGGCCTCGACCATCTGCTCCGCGAGCCGGAGGTAGTAGTCGAGCGTGTAGAGGTCCTCGGCGGGGTCGAGCAGGTCGCCGGAGTAGCAGAGGGCTGCCTCGGCGACGGCCGTGTCGGTGGCGAGCACGGCCTCGAGCGCGGGACGCAGCTGCGACACGTCGTTCAGGGCGTCGAACACGCGGAAGACGTCGACGCCGGTGGCCGCGGCCTCGGCGACGAACGCGTCGGTGACCTCGGTCGGGTACGGCGTGTAGCCGACCGTGTTCCGGCCGCGCAGCAGCATCTGGATCGGCAGGTTCGGCATCGCGGCCCGCAGGGCGCTCAGTCGTTCCCAGGGGTCCTCGCCGAGGAACCGGAGCGCGACGTCGTACGTCGCACCGCCCCAGGCTTCGACGCTGAGCAGCTGGGGGGTCAACCGGGCCACGTGCGGGGCCACCGCGACGAGGTCCTTCGTGCGGACACGGGTCGCCAGGAGCGATTGGTGGGCGTCGCGCATCGTCGTCTCGGTGACGGCGAGGGCGGACTGCTCGCGGAGCGACCGGGCCCACGCGGCCGGACCCATCGCGAGCAGCCGGTCGCGCTGCCCGGCCGGCGGCGGGGTCGACAGGTCGACCGCGGGGAGCTTCTCGCTCGGCTCGACGGTCTGCGGGCGCCGCTCGCCGTTCGGCTTGTTCACCGTCACGTCGGCGAGCCAGCCGAGCACCTTCGTGCCGCGGTCCTTCGACACGTGGCCGCCGAAGAGCTGCGGGCGTTCCTCGATGAACTTCGTCGAGACGTCGCCGCGGGCGAAGTCGGGGTCGTCGAGCACGGCCTGCAGGAACGGGATGTTCGTGCTGACCCCGCGGATGCGGAACTCCGCCAGCGCACGCTTCGCGCGGGCGACGGCAGCCGGGAAGTCCCGGCCGCGGCAGGTCATCTTCGCGAGCATCGAGTCGAAGTGCGGGCTGATCTGCGCGCCGGTCGCGACCGTGCCGCCGTCGAGCCGCACGCCCGCGCCGCCCGGGCTGCGGTAGGTGGTGATGCGCCCGGTGTCCGGTCGGAAGCCCTGCGTCGGGTCCTCGGTCGTGATGCGGGTCTGGAGGGCGGCGCCGTGCACGCTGACGGTGTCCTGCGTCAGGCCGAGGTCGGCGAGGGTCTCCCCCGCGGCGATGCGCATCTGCGACTGCACGAGGTCGACGTCCGTCACCTCCTCGGTCACGGTGTGCTCGACCTGGATGCGCGGGTTCATCTCGATGAAGACGTGCTGCCCGGCGCGCTCGCCCTCGGTGTCCAGCAGGAACTCGACGGTGCCGGCGTTGACGTACCCGATCGACCGGGCGAAGGCGACGGCGTCGCGGTGCAGGGCGGCGGCGATCGACGGGTCGAGGTCCGGCGCCGGGGCGATCTCCACGACCTTCTGGTTCCGGCGCTGCACCGAGCAGTCGCGCTCGAACAGGTGGATCGTGCCGGCCTCGGTGCCCGTGGCGTCGGCGAGGACCTGCACCTCGATGTGCCGCGGCCGGACGACGGCCTGCTCGAGGAACATCGTCGGGTCACCGAAGGCGCTGTCGGCCTCGCGCATGGCCTCCTCGAGGGCGGCACGGAGCTCGGCCTTCGTCTCGACACGCCGCATGCCGCGACCACCACCACCGGCGACGGCCTTCGCGAAGACCGGGAAGCCGATCGCGTCCGCACCGGCGAGGAGCTCGTCGACGTCGCGGCTCGCCGGGGTGCTCGCGAGGACGGGCACACCCGCTGCGACCGCGTGCTCCTTCGCGGTGACCTTGTTGCCGGCCATCTCGAGGACGTGCTCGCCGGGCCCGATGAACGTGATGCCGTTCGCCGCGGCGGCCGCCGCGAGCTCGGGGTTCTCGGACAGGAAGCCGTAACCGGGGTAGATCGCGTCGGCCCCCGACTCGCGGGCGACCCGGATGATCTCGGCGACGTCGAGGTACGCGCGGACGGGGTGGCCCCGCTCGCCGATGACGTACGCCTCGTCGGCCTTCAGGCGGTGCAGGGAGTTGCGGTCCTCGTACGGGTAGACCGCGACGGTCCGCGCCCCCAGCTCGTACGCGGCACGGAACGCGCGGATGGCGATCTCGCCACGGTTCGCCACGAGGATCTTGCTGAACACGACGTCCCTTTCAGCCCGGGTTGAGGTGTCACAACCCTACTGGCGGTAACGTGGCTCACCGTGCATGTACTCAGCGTGAGCTCCCTCAAGGGTGGTGTCGGCAAGACGACGGTGACGCTCGGCCTGACTTCGGCCGCGTTCGCCAAGGGACTGCGCACGCTGGTGGTGGACCTGGACCCGCAGTCGGACGTCTCCACCGGCCTCGACATCGACATCTCCGGACACCTCAACGTCGCCGACGTCCTCGAGAACCCGAAGGAGAAGATCGTCCGTCAGGCGATCGCCCCGTCGGGCTGGACGAAGGGCTCGCAGGGCAAGGTCGACGTGCTCGTCGGCTCCCCCTCGGCGATCAACTTCGACGGTCCGCACCCCTCCATCCGGGACATCTGGAAGCTCGAGGAGGCGCTGGCGAACGTCGAGCAGGACTACGAGCTCGTGCTCATCGACTGCGCACCCTCGTTGAACGCCCTCACCCGCACCGCCTGGGCAGCGTCCGACCGCGTCACCGTGGTCACCGAGCCGGGGCTGTTCTCCGTCGCGGCCGCCGACCGTGCCCTCCGCGCGATCGAGGAGATCCGTCGCGGTCTCTCCCCTCGGCTGCAGCCCCTCGGCATCATCGTGAACCGGGCCCGCGTCCAGTCGCTCGAGCACCAGTTCCGCATCAAGGAGCTCCGCGACATGTTCGGCCCGCTCGTCCTGTCGCCGCAGCTGCCCGAGCGCACCTCGCTCCAGCAGGCCCAGGGTGCCGCGAAGCCCCTGCACGTGTGGCCCGGCGAGTCCGCGCAGGAGATGGCGCGCAACTTCGACCAGCTGCTCGAGCGCATCATGCGTACAGGCAAGATCGGCCCGTACGCCGAGGGCGGCGCCGCCTAGGCCCGTCGCGCGGCCCGGCGCGGGTCGGCCGGGGGCGTCGGCGAGCGAGCCAGATCTGTCCCGNTCGACCCTCGTCGGCGACGACCATTGCACACAGCGCGGTCAGCGCACGGTGTGTCCTGCACGTTCGGCGCCGACGGTCGTCCCGCTTCACGCGCGCGCACGGTCGAGCGCCGTGCAGCCGAGGCCTCGGCCGCGGCGCCGTGCGGACGGACAGCGGTACCCGTCGAGCGAGCAGGACACGCCGCGTGCTGTTCGCCGACCGTGCACTTCCGGTCGGGCACGCGCGTCGAACGGGACAGAAATGGCTCGCTCGGCGAAGACAGGCTCGGGTGCGCACACGGGCGGGTCCGCGCACGGACGAGCGGGTGCGCGCGAGCGCCCGGGCGAAGCGGGGCGGCGGCGCGCCCCGGCGTCAGGACGCGCGGGAAGCGCGGCGCGCTGCGAGCTCGTCGTCGGGGTCGGCCGCCGGGGTGGCGTCGAGCTCGACGAGGGAGCTCTCGACCTCGCGCAGGACCTTGCCCACCGCGATGCCGAAGACGCCCTGGCCGCGGGACACGAGGTCGATGACCTCGTCGTCGGAGGTACACAGGTAGACCGAGGCGCCGTCCGACATGAGCGTCGTCTGGGCGAGGTCGGACACGCCCGACTCGCGGAGCTGGTTCACGGCGGTGCGGGTGAGGGCGTTCAACGAGGGTGCGCAGTCGATGAGCACGAGCTCGTAGTCCTGCTCGACGTTCGCCAGCGCCTCCTCGAGCTTCCAGATGTCCCGGATGGAGGGGTGCGGACCGTCGAAGTTGATCGCCGAGGGGGAGCCGACGAGCACGTCGACCTTGCCCTGCGAGCCCTTCGTCCAGCCCGACGGGGCGATCGCCTGACGGACGATCTTCTCCTTCGGGTTCTCGAGGACGTCGGCGACGTTGAGGTGTCCGGAGATGTCGATGTCGAGGCCGGTGGAGACGTCCGAC
>NZ_CP054593.1:2129242-2138182 GCF_013347165.1 Curtobacterium sp. Csp2 | reverse complement strand
CGGCGTGTCCTGCTCGCTCGACGGGTACCGCTGTCCGTCCGCACGGCGCCGCGGCCGAGGCCTCGGCTGCACGGCGCTCGACCGTGCGCGCGCGTGAAGCGGGACGACCGTCGGCGCCGAACGTGCAGGACACACCGTGCGCTGACCGCGCTGTGTGCAATGGTCGTCGCCGACGAGGGTCGAGCGGGACAGATCTGGCTCGCTCGCCGACGCCCCCGGCCGACCCGCGCCGGGCCGCGCGACGGGCCTAGGCGGCGCCGCCCTCGGCGTCAGGACGCGCGGGAAGCGCGGCGCGCTGCGAGCTCGTCGTCGGGGTCGGCCGCCGGGGTGGCGTCGAGCTCGACGAGGGAGCTCTCGACCTCGCGCAGGACCTTGCCCACCGCGATGCCGAAGACGCCCTGGCCGCGGGACACGAGGTCGATGACCTCGTCGTCGGAGGTACACAGGTAGACCGAGGCGCCGTCCGACATGAGCGTCGTCTGGGCGAGGTCGGACACGCCCGACTCGCGGAGCTGGTTCACGGCGGTGCGGATCTGCTGCAGCGAGATGCCCGTGTCGAGCAGACGCTTCACGAGCTTGAGCACGAGGATGTCGCGGAAGCCGTACAGCCGCTGCGACCCGGAGCCGGCGGCCCCGCGGATCGTCGGCTGGACGAGCTCGGTGCGGGCCCAGTAGTCGAGCTGGCGGTACGAGATGCCGGCTGCACGGGCGGCGACGGTGCCGCGGTAGCCGTTCTGCTCGTCGTGTTCGGGGAGACCGTCGGTGAAGAGCAGGCCGAGGTCGTACCGGGTCATCTCGGACTCGGTACCGGGGGTGTCAGTCCCACTCATGTGCATGCCTTCCACGACGTTCGAGCTCACACCCGAAGGTTCAACGACGGGTTGAGAGTTGTTCCGAGGTCCACGGTAGCGACTCGGACGCGGTGCGCCCGGTACATCCGCCCCGGCGCGTCCGGCGTGTCGAGGATACGCCCCGACCACCGACGACCGACAGGTGCAGCTGTCCGCCGGAGCAGGTCGATCGACCGGGGTGTCATCCGTCGAGACGACCGATGGCCGAGCGGATCAGGCTCGACCGGATGACCTCGAGGTGCGCTGCGATCTCCCGTGCGAGCTCGGTGGCCTTCGCCCGCGAGGTGGCGTCACCGCGACGGGACACCGGCATGAGGGCGGACTCGATCAACCCGACCTCGCGCTCGGCCACGCCCCGCATGGTGCGGAGGTGCCGCGGCTCGATGCCGGTCCGCTGCAGTTCGACGAGCGCCTTGAGCACCGCGACCGAGTCGTCGGCGTAGGTGTCCGCGGCGGGGAGCAGCGAGGCCGAGACGGCGTCGGACAGGAGCATCGGCGTGGCCCCGGCCGCCCGGATGGTCTCGTCCCGCGTGAAGCGCCGCTCTCGCGCGAGGATCGACGGCTTCGGCGCGTCCCCACCACCGGGGAGGACGGGGTCGCGCCCCGCGTCGAGGTCGGCGAGGTAGTCCTTGATGACCTTGAGCGGCAGGTAGTGGTCACGCTGCAGGCCGAGCACGATGCGGAGCCGCTCGACGTCGGCAGCCGAGAACTTCCGGTAGCCGCTCGCCGTGCGGATCGGCGTGACGAGCTCGCGTTCCTCGAGGAAACGCAGCTTGGAACTCGACAGGTCCGGGAACTCGGGCTTGAGGCGTGCGATGACCTGCCCGATGGTGAGCAGGTCCGGGACCGCGGACCCCGCCCGGGCCGCGGCGGACCGCGCCGCCACTACGCGTTCGCCAGGCGCGCCAGGTCGACCCGGGAAGCGTAGAAGGTGAGGCGGAACTTGCCGACCTGGACCTCGGACCCGTCGGTGAGCAGCGCTTCGTCGATGCGGACGCCGTCGAAGTACGTGCCGTTGAGCGACCCGTTGTCCTTCACGCTGAAGGCCGTCCCGTGCCGCAGGAACTCGGCGTGCTTGCGCGAGACCGTCACGTCGTCGAGGAAGATGTCGGCGTCCGGGTGGCGCCCTGCCGTCGTGACGTCGGAGTCGAGGAGGAACCGCGCACCCACGTTCGGACCGCGGCGCACGACGAGGAGCGCCGAACCGGACGGCAGCGCGTTGATCGCGTCGCGTTCCTCGGTCGAGACCCCCGACTCCGCGGTGAGTGCTGCCCCCATGTCCATGCTGAAGGTCAGGGTGGTGTCGACCAGCCGCTGTTCCGGGGTCTTCTGACCGTCCGGCTGCGGGACCACTGGCTCTGGCATCGTGGACCTCCTCCTCTTGGCGCACCAGCGTATCGGAAACGGGTGACTCTCCGGCAGCCCCGAACGGGGCCGTGGACAAGTCGGGGTCACGCGTACAGCGAACGTACCGGGAACACACCGATGTCGGCCTGGAGGCACGGTGCCAGCTGGCACCGTGCCTCCAGGCCGCCGACCGGCCAGAAGTCGGTCACTGCCCGGTCACCGCCCGACGGACGGCGACGCGGTCGGTGATCCCGTCGGCGCAGTGGATGCCGGTGCGGACGGCTCGCCGGAGGCGGCCGACGACGGGATCGGCTTCCCGGCCCGCTGGTCCGCGAGGATCCGCTCGATCTCCGCGTCCTTGAGCCGCACCCAGGGCGACCCGTCGGGGTCGCTCGTCGACGCCTCGGGGCTGTCGCCCGTGTTCCACCACTTCGCCTGGTACGGCACGCCGTGGAACAGGACCCGGTCGCCGGTGTCGTGGACCGCCTCGCCCGACCAGGCCGGGAAGGTCCCCACCGGGAGCGTCAGCGGCTGCACCGGGCGCTCACCCGGCAGGACCGGGCCCACGAGCCGCCACGGCGTCTCGTACGCGCTGAGCACCGGGTCGTCGGGCAGGTCACCGGACGTCCACCACTTCGCCTCGTAGACGTTGTGGTGCCAGACGATCTTCGTGCCCTCGAGGTAGGCGGCGTCCGCGCTCCACACCGGGTACGGGCTCGTCGAGGGGTCGTCCGTCGGCTGCTCGGTGGCGCTCGGCTCGGCCGTCGTCACGTCACCGGCCGCCGCGGTGATCCGGCCGCCGAAGCCCTTGCCGAGCACGTCCGCGAAGAGCTGGCCGCCCTGGTCGACCCCGGAGCACGAGTTCGACACGGTCGACAGGTTCACGTAGTTCGTCCCGCACGTGGTGTCGCGGTTGAGCGACCACATGGACATCCGGCCGAGCCCCTGGTCGCGTGCCCAGGCGTTCAGCTTCCGCGCGTCGGCGAGCCCGAAGACCTCGTCACGGACGTCGTTCTGCCCGATCATCGGCGTCGCGCCGACCTTCCGCCAGAGCGTCGCGTCACCGAGGGGCGTGCCCGCACGGTCGTACAGGACCCCGAGCTGCCGGTGGACCTCCTGCAGGGTCTGCACCGAGGCCGAGTACATGCTCTGGCTCGACCCCTTCCCCTCACCGAAGTCCATCGTCATCGCGTTGACACCGGCCAGGTCGACGCCGGCGGCCAGGAACTGCGACACCGCCGTCGTGCCGTCGGTGGTCAGCCCGGACGGAGCGGCCGGCAGGGTCAGCCACACGGCGAGGGGGTGCCCCGCCGCCCGGCGTGCCTTCTGGAGCTCGGCGACCGCCGCCGCGCGGCGCTCCCCCGCGGCGCGGTTCGTCAGGTCGTCGCCCTCGACGTCGAAGTCGACGGTGCTGACGTCGTACCGCTGCACCACCGACGCGTACGCGGCGACGAGGTCCTTCGGGTCGGTGCAGGTCGTCGCGAGCTCGTCGTTCGCGAGACCGCCGAACGAGACGCCGACCTCGCCGTCCTGCTGCTCGAGCCGTGCGATCCGGCGATCGAGGTCGAGCGTGTCCGCGGCGCCGTCCAGCGTGTACGCGGAACCCCAGGTCGGCGTGCAGGCGGCGTCGTGGTCGGCGACCACGAAGGACAGCATGACGTCGCGGCCTCGGGCGGACTTGACGTCCTCGAACGCGAAGGTCGGCGTGACCGTCACGTCGGTGTAGGCCGCGAACCACGGCTTCTCGGACTCGGCGGCGTGGGCGGACTGCCAGCGGTCGAAACCGACGTACCCACCGGCACCGACGGCGACGACGGCCAGGACCGCGACGGCGACGCGGAGCGGCGACAGGCGACGCGCGGCCATCAGGCGGCGCTCCGCTCGTCGGCGCGGGCGGTGCCCTGATCGGCGCGGGCCGGGCCCTGCTCGGCGGCGCGGGCCGCCCGGCGGCTGTCCGGCGCCGCGGCGTGCGGCGACCGGACGGCCTGCGGACCCGGCGTGACGACGTGCTGCTCGGTCAGGGTCCGGCCGCGGTCGCCGAAGTACAGCACCGCGCGCCAGTCCTCGGTGACGACCGCCGGCTCCGGCACGAGCCCGCGGCGCGCCCGGCGCCGCTCGCTCCGTGCGGCCTTCCGGGCCTCGCGACGGGAGCGCCGCGCCTCCGGGTCGTAGTACATCCACGCCGTCGCCCACATCCAGACGTCGACGACCGAGTTCCACACGCCGATGTACGCGACGATCGCGTACGAGGCGAGGACCGCGTTGAACACCGCGAAGGCCGCGTTGCCCCAGTTGTGCGCCTGGGCGTCGCGGGCGAACGTGAACACCGAGAACAGCACCATCGCGTACGGGGCGAGGACGTAGAGCGCCGGGGCCGCCGTCCGGTCGCGGACCTTCGGCGTGCGGGCGAACGGGATCTTCTTCGCCGTGAGCATCTGCTGGACGCTCTTGAGCACCCCGGCGACGTTCACCGGCATGAGCACGAGGTTGAAGCCGTAGATCCGGAACACGTCCGAGCGCTTGTAGCCGCAGTACCGCAGGTCGCTGCCGAGCAGCCAGAAGTACGGCAGCGCGGCGAGCAGGACCATCGGGCTGAGGAGCCGCGAGTCGTACGGGTAGGCGAGCAGGAAGATCAGCCCGAACGACGCCCAGGCGATCGACGCCATGTAGTTCACACGGAGTGCCATCTCGACGACGCCGACCCGTTCGCCCCGGGCGCGACGCTCGCGCACCTGCCGGATGTACTTCGGCAGGATGAGGAGCCCGCCGTTCGCCCAGCGGCGGCGCTGGACGACGAGCGACCCGAAGTCCGGCGGGGTCGCGCTGTACGACAGCCGCTCGGGGTAGTTCACGAGGGTCCAGCCGTGCATGCCGAGGTCCACGCTCGACTCGGTGTCCTCGATCACCGTTCGGTCCTGCACGAACCGGCGGACCTCGAAGCCGCCGACGGTCTCGACCTCCTCGATGTCCCGCAGCGCCCGCGTCCGGATCACGGCGTTCGCGCCGACCCAGAAGGTCGCCGCGTACCGGGACATGCCCTGGTGCAGGATGTGCTGGATGTCGGTCGTCGCGCCCGCGAGCCGCTCGATGCGGGTCGCCGCGCCCCGGAAGGACGAGTACGGCGTCTGCGTCACCGCGACGCGCTCGTTCTCGGGCTGCTCGAGGAAGTACACGAGCCGGAGGCAGTAGTCGCGGAGCAGGACCGAGTCGGCGTCGAGGGTGAGCAGGTAGTCGGACGCGGGGACGACGAGGTCCGCGGCGGACTCGTCGGCGACCGGCCGGAGCACGGTGCCGGAAGCGGTCTCCTCGGCGGCGTAGGCCCCGCCGAGCAACCCGATGTATGCGTTGAGGTTCATCGCCTTGTTCGCCTCGTGCGACAGGTTCGCGTAGCGCTTCCGCTCGAACGTCGTGACCTCGGCGGTGAACGTCCACGCGAGTCGGCGGTGCAGCTCGAGCACGCGCTCGGACGTGACCTCGGTGACCGTGCTCCCGCCGGCGACGGCGCTGTCGATCGCGGCCCCGAGGGCCTCGGCGGTCAGCCGGAGGTCGTCGGCGAGCCCGGTGAGCACCTGGTCGTGGAAGAAGTGGTCGACGTGGTCGACGACCTCGTGCTCGCGGGCGTGCCGCCGGAGCCACGCGTCCGCCCAGCGGTGGTGCTCGACGAGGGCGCGCAGGGTCTCGACGCTCGCGCACGGGGTCCGGGACGCCTCGACCTCGGCCGCGAACAGGGCCTCCTGGAACCGACCGGACGGTGCGGCGAGCTGCTGCTGGATCGTCGTGGCGACGGCCCGGGTGCGGTCGAGCTTGGCGGCGGTCTCCGGGTCGGTCGGGAACGGGGCGTCGTCGACGAGCAGCACGATGCGGAGCGCGGGGTACTCCTGCAGCGCGGCCGACCACAGCGTCGTCGCGACGACGTCGGGTTCCTCGGCGTAGCTCGGCACGAGGACGGTCATCGGTGCGGTGTGACCGGTCGCGAAGTGGCGGTCGAGCTCGGCGCGGGGCACGCGGACGTGGGTCGCGAAGCGCTCGAGGGCACCCTGGCGGGCGACCAGGTGCATGAGCGCCGAGAACGTCAGGAACGTGACGACCACCAGGTACGACAGCGCCTCGGTCGTGAAGCGGAAGCTCTCCGTGCCGTAGTCGAGGAACTGCCGGATCACGGTGTACACCACGTAGGCGACCCAGAAGGCGATGGTCAGGATGATGGCGACCCGGCCGGAGACGAGCTTCCGGTCGCTGGGTCGCGCGTGCAGGGTGTCGAGCGGCTGGGTCCGCCGCTCGGAACCCCACTGCCGGCGTCGCGCGGGGACGGCGCCTCGGTGTTCGGTCATGTCGGTCGTCGTCCTTCGGTGCACGTGGACCAGCGGCCCGTCGGGTCGGGAGCTGTCGGGGAGCCCGTGCGGTCGCGACGACCGTACGGCCGACGGTCGGCTCGCGGGGACCCTCGGACGGGGGGTCGACGGGGTGTCGTGCGGGAAGCCGTCAGGACGTTGCGCGACGCCGCTGCGGACCATGCGGGAGGACGCAGCAGCGCGCGCCCGCGACCGGCGGCGTCAGCGCCCGCGCGCCAGCAACCAGAGCAGGTACGGCGCGCCGACGACCCCGGTGACGACACCGACCGGCAGCGCGTTCCCCGGGATGGCGAACTGCGCGACGAGGTCGCTCGCGAGCGTGATCGCCGCACCGACCGCCGCGGTGACCCCGAGCGCGACCCGCCCGTTGCCGACCAGTCGTCGTGCGATCGGCGCGGCCATGAGTGCCACGAACGCCACCGGCCCCGCGGTCGCCACGGCCCCCGCGGTCAGGCACACCGCGGTCAGGAGCAGGAGCACCTTCGCGCGGTCGGGTCGGAGTCCGAGTGCGGCCGCGACCTCGTCCCCGAGGGCGAGGACAGTCAACCGGCGCGACTGCACGAGGGCGGCCGCGAGCAGGACGACGACCGCGACGCCGAGGATGCCGACGAGCCCGCGGTCGACGGCGTTCAGGCTGCCGGACAACCACAGGAGCGCCGTGCCGGCCTGCTGCACGCTCCCCGAGGTGAGCATCCACCCCGTGATGCTCAGGCAGATCGCGGCGACCCCGATACCGACCAGCACGACCCGGTTGCCGGTGATCCCCCGCCGCCAGGACAGCGCCGCGATCACGATCGACACGAGCACGGCCCCGACGACCACGACGGCGAACAGCGTCCCGCCGCTCGCGCCGAACAGCACGATCGCGGTGAGCCCGGCCGCGCTCGCCCCGGACGTGATGCCGATCACGTCCGGGCTCGCGATCGGGTTCCGGACCACGCTCTGCACGATGCCCCCGGCGACCCCGAGGGCCGCCCCGACGAGCACGGCGCCGGCGACCCGCGGACCGCGGAGCTGCCCGATCACGAAGTCGGAGACCGTGTCGCCGTGCCCGACGAGCGCGGCGCCCACCTGCAGCGGCGACAGCGGGATCTCCCCGACGCCGAGCCCGACGGTCACCAGGGCGACGAGGACCAGGAGGACGGCGCCGAGGACGGTGACCTCGCGGCGGACGGCGCTCACAGGCCGGTCACCACGCGCGAGCGGACGAGCCAGATGAACACCGGCGCACCGATGAGCGCGGTCACGATGCCGACCTGCAGCTCCCCCGGGTACGCGACGACCCGGCCGACGACGTCGGCGACGAGCAGGAGCGCGGGCGCGACGAGGGCGGACAGGAGGATCGTCCAGCGTTGGTCGGGTCCGCTCAGTCGGCGGACGGCGTGCGGCACGGCCAGGCCCACGAAGGCGATCGGCCCGGCGGCGGCGACGGCCGACCCGGCGAGCAGGACGGTCACGACACCGCCGACGACGCGCACGAGGACGACCCGCTGCCCGAGCGACGCCGCGAGCTCGTCACCGAGCGCGAGGGTGTTCAGGGAACGGCCGAGTCCGGCGGCGACGACGAGCCCGACGAGCACCGGCACGGCGATCACCCCGGCCGTGCCGAGGTCCTTGCCGGCGAGCGCCCCGACCTGCCAGAACCGCAGCTGGTCGAGCAGGCTCTGGCTCGTCACGAGGACCGCCGTGGTGATCGACGACAGGGCGGCGGCCACGACGGCCCCGGCGAGCGCGAGCCCGACCGGTGAGAGGCCTCGGCGAGCGAGCGCGGCGACCCCGTAGACCAGGAGCGCGGCGAGTCCGGCGCCGACGAACGCGAAGGGCAGGTACGCGGCGGTGCCGCTGATGCCGAACACGGCGATGCCCACCACGACCGCGAGGGCCGCCCCGGCGTTGATGCCGAGGACGCTCGGGTCGGCCAGGGGGTTCCGCGTCACGCCCTGCATGACGGCACCGGCGACCCCGAGGGCGGAGCCGGCGAGCAGCCCGACGACGGTGCGGGGCACCCGGTTGCCGAGGACGATGAGCCCGATCTCGTCCTGCCGTCCCGGGTGCAGGACCGTGTCGATCGTGACGACGCCCTTCTTCTGCGCGGCGGTCGCGGCGGTGGCGGCCGACTCGGTCGCCGTCCCGGAGCCGGTGCCCGTGCCACCCGTGCCGCTGCCGTCGCCGGTGCCGCCGGTCCCGTTGCCGTCGCCGTACCCGGGGACGGTGAAGCCGTTCGTCCCGGACCCGCCCGTGCCGGTGCCGGAGCCGGTGCCGGGCAGGCTGCCCTGCGTCTGGCTCGACGTCGTCGTGGTGTGCTGCGAGGACTGGCTCGACGTCGTCGTGGTGTGCTGCGAGGACAGGCCGAGTGCCGTGCCGCCCGCGGCGCCGAGGATCGCGAGCGC
>NZ_CP054593.1:2116492-2129232 GCF_013347165.1 Curtobacterium sp. Csp2 | reverse complement strand
GGGCGGACGCGTGCATGGGCAGTGGTGCAAGCCTATGCGTGCACCCTGCTCGGCGGCCCCCGAGGAACCCCGGAGCAGCCACCGGGTTCGTTCATAGGTCCGTCATGGGTTCGGAGCCTGTACTGGGTCCCACGACGCTCGACCAGGGCGCCGAGGACGACCGGAGAGCACCGATGAACGAGACCCCGAACCCCGCAGCGGCCGACGACCAGCACGACGCGCAGCAGGCACCGCGGACCGAGTGGGAGGCGCCGCACGCCGACCGCACCACGCTCCGCCCGGCGTACGCGTTCGACGGCAGCGGCCCCTACCTGTACGGCGCCGACGGGTCTGGCCCCTACGCCTACACGCAGGACGGACGCGGCCCGTACCTCGTCGGCTCCGCGGCGCTCCTCGGCGGGGCGTCGCTCGGCAACCCTGCCGGTCCGCACGGCCAGCAGCACTGGGCCGGGGCAGCCGCCACCGCGGACCACGCCGGCGGCTGGGCGCACGCCGGTGGCTGGGCGCACACCACCGGGAAGAACGGCAAGCCCCGTCGGCTCGGCCTGGTGATCGGCTCCGGCGTCGCGGCGCTCGCGATCCTCGGCGCCGCGGGCGGCACGGCACTCGGCCTGTCCTCGCAGCACACCACGACGACGTCGAGCCAGACGCAGGGCAGCCTGCCCGGCACCGGCTCCGGCACCGGCACGGGCGGGTCCGGGACGAACGGCTTCACCGTCCCCGGGTACGGCGACGGCAACGGGACCGGCGGCACCGGCGACGGCAGCGGCACGGGTGGCACGGGCACCGGCTCCGGGACGGCGACCGAGTCGGCCGCCACCGCCGCGACCGCCGCGCAGAAGAAGGGCGTCGTCACGATCGACACGGTCCTGAACTACGACGCGTCGTCGCAGGCCGCCGGCACCGGGATGATCCTGACCTCGGACGGGACGATCCTGACGAACAACCACGTCGTGCAGGGCGCGACGAGCATCACCGTGACGGACGAGACGACCGGCAAGCAGTACGACGCCGAGGTCGTCGGCACCGACGCCACGCACGACGTCGCCGTCCTCAAGCTCAAGGACGCCTCCGGGCTCTCCACCGTCACGCTCGACGACGACGGCGGTGCGAAGACCGGCGACGCGATCACGGACGTCGGCAACGCCGGTGGTACGGGTGACCTGGTGTCCGCCCAGGGCACCGTGACCGCGACCGACCAGGACATCCAGGTGCAGAGCGAGTCCGGCACCGGGACCGAGTCGCTGCAGGGGCTCCTGCAGGTCGCCGCGGACATCGTGTCGGGCGACTCCGGCGGCCCGGTGCTCGACAGCGAGGGCGAGGTCGTCGGCATGGCGACCGCCGCGTCCTCGGGGTCGGCGGACGTCACGGGCTACGCCATCCCGATCGCGACGGCGAAGTCCATCGCGGACGAGATCCTTGCCGGGCACGCGTCGGACACGATCACGATCGGCCTGCCGGCGTTCCTCGGGGTCGAGGTGAGCGGCACCGCCACGAGCGGCGGCGTCGCGGTCGCCGGGACGGTCGCGAACTCGGGCGCCGCCCTGGCCGGGCTGACCGAGGGCGACACGATCACGAGCCTGGACGGCTCCGCGGTCACCTCGAGCGACGCCCTCACGGCGGCGATCCGCGCCCACTCGGTGGGTGACGAGGTGACGGTCGGCTACACCGACGCCACGGGCGCCGCGAAGACCGTCACGGTCACCCTGACCGCGGGTCCGGCCGCCTAGGCGGTCGGAGCGGCGAGCACCGCGCGCACCACGCTCCGGTACACGTTGGCCGGGGAGTCCGTCCGGAAGGACGTCTCCCCGGCCGTCGTGCGTCCGACGCGCGCGAATCCGTGCCCGGCAGCGTGCACGATCGTGACGGGCTCCGGACGGCCGGGACGCAGCAGGTGCGTGACGGTCCACGGGGCGGACCAGAACCGGGCCAGCCGCGGGTCGCCCTCGGCGATCGACGCGGGCAGGTCCGGCACGTCGGTGCCGCCGCCGACGCGGCGACCCAGCAGGTCCGCCCGGAGCGACCCCGTGCGGAACGGGAAGGTCCACGTCGGACCGATGCCGAGCCTCCCGGCCAGCAGCGCGACGACCCGCTCCGGCGTGGCGGAGCCGACCACGACGTCGTCCGTCCCGTCGACGACGGTGTCGGACCAGGCCTGGAGGCGCGTCCGCCGCCCGTCGGGCAGGTGCTGTTCCAGCGTGACCGGCTGGGTGCCCTCCTGCCAGGGTGCGAGGAGCGCCTGCGTGGACTCGGGCAGGGTGCCGAGCCGGCCGACGAGGCCGGCCTCGACGAGCTCGCGGCCCGCCTCGGTGCGGAGGAGGGTGGGGTTCCAGCGGCGGCCGATCAGGCCCTGCAGGGTGGCGAGTGCGGCGACGCTCACCCGCGGTCCGTCGAGGACCGGTTCGGGCGCGGGGGCGGGCAGCGGCTCGAGGTCGCGCTGCGGGCGTGCCGGGGTCGGCTCGGTCGCACGGACCGACTCGAGCACGGCGAAGACGAGGTCGTCGGTGGCGACGAGCCGGCGGAGCGGACGTTCCACGGTGACGTCGACGCGGTGCCGACCGGTGACGAAGAGCAGGTGCGCACCGGCGACGTCGCCGCCCTCGGTCCACTCGTCCGCCGTGGGCCGCACGTACTCGACGAGGCGTGCGGGGGCGCCGGCCGCGGTCCACGCGTCGGAGCCGATCAGCCGCAGCCCCTCGACGGACCCGGGGAGCCGCTCGAGCAGGCTCGTGTGCTCCTCGGCGATCGTCCGGTCGCTCGGACGGGACCGGACGGTGAGCACGACGTCGTCACCGGTGACGCGGAGGTCCGCCTGCTGCGCGTCCTCGCGGTGCCAGTGGTCGGGGCGGTGGAGGGTCAGCCGGGCGGTCCGGTCCTCGGTGCCGAGCGGGACGGGGACGACCATGCCCCGAGGCTACGGGTGGGCTGCTGCGTGGTCGGGTCGCCTCGCCGCAGCGGGGCGAGGTGGGCGGTCCGGCGCGGGGGTCAGGTGCGGCAAGGCGGTGGTGCCGGGGGTGGCGGGACGGGCTTCGCGGCGACGACGGCGTCCAGGGGCACGACGACCGTGCCGCGGCGGGTCGCGATCGACACCGTCGTCGGGGTGCGGGCGACGAGCTCGCCGAGGGCGTCCCGGGCGCCGTCGCCGTGGTGTGCCCGGACGACGAGCCGGTCACCGGGGGCGGCGGCGGCGAGGACCGCGAGGGCGCGGGCGCGGGCGAGCGCGGCGGGGTCGGACGGCGTCGCTGCGGGCTGGGGCACGGCTGTGAGCCTAGGACGCGGGGACGGCCGCGTAGGGTGGTCCGGTGGAGAAGGCGCGCGTGGACAGCTGGATCTGGGCGGTGCGGATCACGAAGACCCGCTCGGCCGCGACCGCCGCGTGCAAGGCCGGGCACGTCCGGGTGAACGGCGAGCGGGCGAAGGCCGCGCAGCCGGTCGCCCCCGGGGACGAGGTGCGGGTCCGCCAGAACGGCTTCGACCGGATCGTGGTCGTCCGCGGCATCATCCTGAAGCGGACGACCGCACCGGAGGCCGCGAAGCACTTCGAGGACCGCACCCCGCCGCGGCTCCCCCGCGAGGAGGCCGGCTTCGTCCCGACCCGAGAGCGCGGTGCCGGACGCCCGAGCAAGCGGGAGCGCCGGGACCTGGAGAAGCTCCGCGGGTACTGAGGCGGTCCCCCGCGCAGCGCGCGGTCAGACGAAGCGGACGGTCTGCTGCAGCTGGTCGCGCACCGCGAAGACGTCAACGTTGCCCTCCGGGGACCACACGCCGTTCAGGACCTGCCGGAGCGCGCTGCGGCGGACCACGAAGGCCGTCGGCTTCCGCGCGGGCCCGACGACCTGCACGTCCTCGTCCACCGCGGTGTCGGGCACGACCAGCAGCCTGCCGGTGAACCGGACGCGCGTCTGCTTCTGCACGGCACGGGCTGCCCGGACGAGCTCCTTGACGGGACGCTCCCCCGGCGCCAGGGTCTCGCCGGTGACCTCGCCGTGCTCGATGCGGACGGCGCCGCCCCAGTCGATCGACTCGACGGCCCAGAGTCCGGTGGTGGTGAGGACGGCGTGGTCGAGCTTGCCCTCGGCGCCGGCGTCCAGGTCGTGCCACACGGTCACGCCGATGCCCATGTCCGCGACGATCGACGCGGTCGCCTCCTCCGCCAGGGCCTCGCCGAGCAGGCGCCGGACGTGCCGGGGTGCCGAACGGACGAGCACGGGGTCGTACGGGTCGTCGATCGGGTCGCCGAGTCCGACCCACTCGCGCTCCGCCTGCAGGAAGACCTCGCGGGACCGGCCGCCGGGGTGGCCGTGCGACCGGGCGCGCGGACGGGAGTCACGACGGGCGGCCGGCGGCGCGTACGCGTCGCGGCCGGGGTCGCTCCGCCAGCTCGACGACCCGGACGGCCCGCTCGTGCCGGCGGACCCCGACGTCGCCCGGGACCCGGCGTCGTACGCGCGACGGGCGGCCGGCGTGCCGATGCGCTCCCACGCGACCTGGACCTGCCGGAAGCGCCGGGCATCCCCGCCCAGGTCGGGGTGGGACTCGCGGGCGGCCCGGCGGTAGGCGCGACGGAGCTCGTCGTCGTCGGCGGTGGGGAGGACGCCGAGCACCTCGTACGGGGTGGCGTCGGCCGGGCTGTCGGTCATGGCCTCCCGACGCTACCGGACGATCCGTCGGAGACCGCCGCGTGCGGGCTGCACGCTGCCTGGGCGCGGTCCGTCCGTCAGAGCGCGGTGACCGCCTGGTGGATCGCGTCCGCGTTCGCCTCGATGTACGCCACGTCGGCCCGGTAGAGCTCGGCGTGCCCGTGCTCCAGGTCGCTGATGAACTTCGGGTTGCCGGCGGCGGCCTCGGTCTCCATCGTCGTCACCAGGGCGACGAGCGAGGCGGTCATCGTCTCGACGAGCACCCCGCGGGACCGGTCGTCGAGCTCGTAGGCGCGGCAGAACTCCGCGGCCCGCTCGAGTCGCTCGTCCAGGGTCGGCGCCGTGCTGCCCTCGACCTGCCCGGTGGTGAACGGTGCGAACCGGTACACCGCGCTCGCGACGTCCCACACCCGCGGACCGGGGTGCGCGGTGTCGAAGTCGATGAGCCCGACCGCCGCGATGCCGTCGTAGACGCAGTTGTACGGCGCGAAGTCGCCGTGCACGATCGTCTCGACCGGCAGGCGTTCGGCCTGCGACCACACGTCGGTCGCGCTGCGCGGGTACGTGGCCGCGGCGTCGTGGTACTGCCGGAGCAGGCGCGCGGAGGTGACGAGGGCCGCCTCGCCCGCGATCTCGGCGCTCCACGGGTAGTTGCCCGCGACGCCGGGCACGAAGGTGACCGTCTCGAGCGCGTCGCCGAGGGCGATGGGCTCGGGCGCCGCGACGAAGCCCTGCTCGTGCAGGTGCGTGAGCAGCTGGTGCACCGTCGGCGTCCAGGGCCCGGCTGGGCGGTGGACGCGGTCGTCGGCTCTCGTGACACGCTCCATCGTGACCTCCTGTCGGCACGTCCCCGTCGACGTGGGCGCCAGCGTATCGGCACGGAGCCCCCTCCGTCACGGTTCGGTCACGATGCGCGTCGCAGGGCGACCCCGGAACCGGAGCCCGGCGACACCGGAACCGGAGCCCGGCGGTCGCTCAGCCCTGCTCGCGGAACCAGCCGGGACCGCGGACCTCGGCCCCGAGCGCCCCGACGCGTTCACGCAGCTCGCGGTCCGCCGTGACGACCACGACGGGCGCGTCGCCGGCATCGACCGCGGCCGCCGTCGCCGCGACCACGGCGTCGTCGCCGGACCCCTCGGCGCGCACCACGGCCACGTCCGCACCGACGTCGTCCGCACCGCGCGCGGCGCCCTCGAGCACCACGGTCCAGCGTGGCCACCACCGGTCGAACCCGAGCCCGAGGGCGTCGGCGGGCAGCCCGGCCGCGGCGAGCGTCGACACGGACGCCAGCAGTCGCGACGCCGCACCGGCGCGGTCCTTCCACCAGCCGTCGGGCACGCTGCCGACGACGTTCGCGGCGTCGACGACGACGTGCGGGGTGGTCGTGATGGCGTCGCGGAGCGCCGGCCACGAGGCGCCGAAGCCCGGGTGCAGCGGCAGGTCGACGACCTGGTCGAGCGGGATCCAGGACAGCGCGAGGCTCTCGCGGTCCGCGATCACCGGGTCGAACGGCCGGGAGGCGCGGCCCACCACGGTCGTGTAGGTCCAGAAGCCGAGGTCGAGGACGGCCGTGTGGCGCAGGTCGACGCCGTCCTCGGGCACCCCGGCCTCTTCCGCGGACTCGCGGAGCGCGCCGGTGACGGCGTCCTCGCCCTGGTGCCGGGCGCCGCCGGGGATGCCCCAGGTGCCGCCGTGGTGGCTCCACTCGACGCGGTGCTGCAGGAGCACGCGGCCGTGACCGTCGTCGACGAGCAGGCCGGCGGCGCCGAAGCGGCCCCACGCCTTCGTCCCGTCGGGTCCGACCGCCCACGCGTCGCCGGGGTCGCGCGGACCGGGCGGGGGTCCGGGAGGCGTCGGATCTGGCACCCGTCAACCCTGGCACACGGGCCCCCTCGATGACTGCGGACGGCTCGTGTACCGTGTGCCCCGAGACACGGGGTGCCGTCACCGGGCGGCTGAGATCACACCCGTCGAACCTGCTCGAGCTCGTACTCGCGAAGGGATCGTCCATGGAGAACGCTGCGCCCTCCCCTGCCTGGGCCCACCGCACCGCCGACCTGCTGGAGGCCGTCCGGGCCCGCTCGCCGCTCGTGCAGTGCATCACGAACACCGTCGTGCAGAACGTCACGGCGAACGTCCTGCTGGCCCTCGGTGCCTCGGCCGCGATGGTCGACGTCACGACCGAGGCCGGTCCGTTCGCCCGGGTCGCCGACGCCCTGCTGGTGAACACCGGCACCCCGCACGCCGAGCCGCGTGCCGCGTCCGTCGAGGCCGCGACCGCCGCCGTCGGGGCGGGCACCCCGTGGGTCCTCGACCCGGTCGCCGTCGGCTCGCTCCCGGTGCGCACCGCGCTGGCGCGCGAGCTCCTGGCTCTGCGCCCGACGGTCCTGCGAGGCAACGCCTCCGAGGTCCTCGCCGTGCTCGGCGCGAGCGCCGGTGGGCGCGGAGTGGACAGCACGGTCGGCCCCGACGACGCGCGTGCGGCGGCCGTCGGGGCATCGGACGGGAGGATCGTGGGCGCGCTGGCCGTGTCCGGTGCGGTCGACCTCGTGGTCGCGCCCGGCACCGGCGTGGTGCGGGTGGCGAACGGGACGGAGCTCCTGACGCGGATCACGGGCGGCGGGTGCGCGCTCGGTGCGGTCGTCGCGGCCTTCACGGCGGTGGCCCCGGACGACCCCGGGGCCGCGGCGGTCGCGGCGACCGCGGTGCACACGATCGCCGCCGAACTCGCGGCGACGGACGCCGGTGGACCGGGGACGTTCCAGCCGCTGTTCCTCGACCGGCTGGCGTCCCTCACCCCGGAGGACGTCGTCCGCGCCGCCCGGATCACCGTCGAACCGGGCACGACCGCCCCGCAGGGGGTCGGCGCGTGACCGCGGACGTGGGTGTCTACCTGGTGACCGACCCCGTGCTGCGCGACCGGCACGGCCTCGGCGTGCTCGCGGTCGTCCGTGCGGCGGTGCACGGCGGCGTGCGGATCGTGCAGGTCCGCGACAAGACGGCGTCGGCCCGGGACCTGCTCGCCCTGACCGCGGCGGTCGCGGACGCGGTGGGCGACCGTGCGACGGTCGTGGTGGACGACCGACTCGACGTGGCCCTGGCGGCGCGGCACGCCGGGCACGCCGTCGCCGGGGTGCACCTCGGCCAGTCGGACGTCCCGGTGACGGCGGCGCGCGCCCTGCTCGGCGCGGACGCCCACGTCGGGCTGACCGCGAACACGCCGGAGCACCTGGCGGCCGTCGAGCGGCTCCCCCGCGGGACGGTGGACCTGCTCGGGGTCGGTGTCGTGCACCCGACGACGACGAAGCCGGACCACCCGCCGGCGCTCGGGCACGACGGGTTCGCGCGGATCGCCGCGGCCACGGACCTGCCGTGCGTGGCGATCGGCGGGGTCGGGCTGGACGACGTCGCACCGCTCCGCGCCGCCGGCGCCGCCGGTGTCGCGGTGGTGTCGGGCATCTGCGCGGCGGCCGACCCTGGTGCGTCCGCTGCCGCGCTCGTCGCGACGTGGGACGCCGCCGGACCCGGCCACGGGGCGGACCGGACGGACGACGGCGGGGGTGGGGCGTGCCTCCAGGCCGGCATCCGCGACCACGGTCGTGACCGCAGCGTGCGGCGGCGCGGTGACCCAGGCAGGGACCGGTCGGCGCGGCCGGTCCCGGTCCGGCATGCGGTGCGACGCCACTGGTGCTCCCTCGTCCGTACTGATCCATCGTCAGTTCTATCCGTCCGCATGGACCTCGGCGCAGCCCCAGTTCCGGGGACGCGGGGCTGCGCCGGGCGGGGGTCACATGTCGCGGTAGCGCTTGGCCTCGGCGAGCTTGCCGCGCAGCTCGTCGGCCGTGTACCGCGTGACGTACCCGGGGGTGTCCCGCTGGATGCGCCAGCCCTCGGCGAGCGGCCCGGCGTCGACGACGTCGAAGCCGAACGAGTCGATGAGCTCCGACACGACGGCCTTGGCGTCCTCGTCGTCACCGGCGACGACCAGGGCGCGGCGGTCCGGGGTGCCGGCGGGCTGCGCCTCGTCGGTGAGGGCCGTCGCGGCGATGTGGTTGAAGGCCTTCACGACGCGGGCGCCGGGCAGGTGGTCCTGCAGGAGCTCGGCGGTCGTGGTGGTCTCGTCGTCGAGGGCCGCGATGTGGCCGTCGCGCTGCGGGTAGTAGTTGTTCGTGTCGATGACGACCTTGCCGACGAGGGGTTCGACGGGGATGGTCTCGATCGCGGCGAGCGGGGTGGTCACGACGACGATGTCCCCGGCGGCCGCCGCCTCGTCTCGGGTCGCCGCACGGGCACCGTCGCCGAGTTCCGCGACGAGGTCCTGCAGCGTCTCCGGTCCGCGCGAGTTCGCGATCACGACCTGGTGGCCGTGCTGCACCGCGAGACGTGCGAGCTGGGATCCGATGTTGCCTGCTCCGATGATGCCGATGGTGGTCATGCGACCTGCAACACCGCGTGCGGCGGCGCATTCCCGCACGGTGCACGGCCCGTCCCGGCCGGGTGCATGATGGCCGCATGGCCCACGAGTTCCGCGACGAAGCCGACCGCGACCGCTACGCGATGTACGTCGACGGCGAGCTCGTCAGCGTGCTCGACCGCCGCGCGACCGACGACGCCGTGTCGTTCCCGCACACCTACACGGTGCCGAAGCACCGCGGCCACGGGTACGCGGCGCAGCTCGTCGAGCACGCCGTCGCGGACGTCGAGGCCACCACCACGAAGCGCATCGTCCCGATGTGCTGGTTCGTCGCGAAGTGGTTCGACGAGCACCCCGAGAAGGCCGACCTGCTCAGCCGCGGCGCCGCGGACTGACCCCACCACGCGGAGGCGACGATGCCGACGATCACCCCCTTCCTCTGGTACGACGACCAGGCAGAGCCCGCGGCGCGGCACTACACGAGCCTGTTCGGGGACAGCCGCGTCGACAGCGTCGCGCGGATGCCCGACGGGTCCGCACTGGTCGTCGAGTTCACGCTCCTCGGACAGCCGTACCGCGCGATGAACGGCGGACCCGGCCACCCGCACACCGACGCGGTGTCGTTCCAGGTCGACGTCGACACGCAGGACGAACTCGACCGCGTCTGGGACGCGCTGCTCGCCGACGGCGGCGAGCCGGTCGCGTGCGGCTGGCTCCGGGACCGCTGGGGCCTGTCGTGGCAGGTGACCCCGTCCATGATGGGCGAGCTCATGACCGGCAGCGGCGACCCCGAGGCGAACGCCCGGGTCTTCGCGGCCATGCAGCAGATGGTCAAGCTCGACATCCCCGCACTCCGGGCCGCGGCGGCGGGTCACTGAGGGTTCCGCGCACGTACCCGCCGGTATGGTGGCGGGACCGATCGGCGCCGACGGACGGCGCACCCCCGCGAGAGGCTGGAGACCGAGATGAGCAGCCCGAGCTCCGACGTCCGGGACGGAGACCTCCGCGACGGAGCCGTCCGGAACAGCGACGTCCGGAACAGCGACATCGGCCGCGCCTACACGGAACTCTCCCGGATCACCCGACGCGCGAGCATCCGCGCCCGCGGTGACGACGAGGCACTGAGCGTCGTCGACCAGTCCCTCGTCGACTTCGTCGTGCAGCACCCCGGCTGCATGGCCATCGACATCGCCCGGTACCTGCGGCTCAACCGCTCGACGATCTCGCGGCAGCTGTCCGGGCTGCTCGCCGCCGGGCTCGTCCGCACGACCGACGGTGGTTCGGGAAACGCCAAGCCGCTCGAGGCCACCGACGCCGGACGTGCCGCACTCGACCGGTCGGTCCGGATGCACCGCAGCGCCCTCGAGGAACGCCTCGCCGAGTGGTCCGACGACGACGTCGCCCTGCTCGCCGGGCTGCTCGAGCGGCTCGGCGCCGCGGACGAGGCCGGCCTGCCGATGCCCGGTCGCACGGCCTCGTGACGACGTCGTTCGTCCTGCTGTCCGACACGCACCTGCCGAAGCGCGCGAAGGACCTGCCCGCCGGGCTCTGGGCGGACATCGACGCCGCGGACCTCGTGGTGCACGCGGGGGACTGGGTCGACCTGGCCACCGTCGACGCCGTGCAGGCACGCTCCCGGCGCTTCGCGGGCGTCCGCGGCAACAACGACGGTCCCGAGTTCGACGACCGGCTGCCCCTCGTCGCGCACCTGCTGGTCGAGGACCTGCGCTGGGCGGTCGTGCACGAGACCGGGGCCGCGACGGGGCGGGAACGCCGGGCGGACCGGGACCACCCGGACACCGACGTGCTCGTGTTCGGGCACTCGCACATCCCGTGGGACACCGTCGCCCCGTCGGGCATGCGGCTGCTCAACCCGGGATCGCCGACGGACCGCCGCCGCCAGCCCGACCACACGTGGGTGCGCGGCGAGGTGTCCGGGAGCGACCTGACCGTCGAGCTGGTCCGTCTGCCCCCGCGCTGACCCCCGGCATGCGGACCCGGGCCCGGGCCCGCCCCGGGGCACGCGCCGCCCCGTCAGTCCGTCGGCATCCGGAAGAACGCCAGCTCCCAGGCCGTCGACGCCCGGAACGCCGCCGTCATCCGCCCGCGTTCCTCGGCGCTCGCCGCGGCCGCGTGCCGCTCGACCCGGTCCGTCGCCGCCGCCGAGGCCGCCGCGAACCCCGGGTCGCCGTAGGCTCCGAGCCAGTCGCCGAACGGGTGTCCCTCTGGTGCCCGGCCGAGCCGCGTCCCGACCCAGGCGTAGACCCGGAAGCACGGCAGCACCGCCGCCGCCAGGACCGCCGCCGAGCCGGTGTCCGCCGCCCGCTGCAGGTGCGCGAGGTACCCGGCGCACACCGGGTGCACGGGGTCGTCCGCCCGGGAGCCCGCGAGCCGGCGGTGGTGCAGGTCCCGCGCCTCGTCCGCACACCCCTGCGCGGCACCCGCCCAGAACGCGGCCTCGTCCGACGACGGCGTCGCTGCCGAAGCCAGGGCCGACAGGTGCCCCTGGTACGCCCGCAGGTAGTGCACGTCCTGCGCCAGGTACCCCGCGAAGACCTCCGTCGACAGCGTCCCGTCCCGCAGCCCCACCAGGAACGGCGTCGCGAGGATCTCCTCGAGCACGACGGCGACGTCCGTCCACCACCGGTCCGTCCACCGCACCGGCGGCAGGAGCGCCCGGACGGCGGCACCGTGGTCGACCGGTCCGTTCCCGCTCCCCACGCGCAGGTCGTCCGCCCCGGCCAGTGCGGCACCGAGCCACGCCTTCGCCTCGCCGACCGCGAGCTCCCAGTCGCCCGTCCGCACCACGAGCGTCGCGATCGCGCTCGACAGCGAGCACCCCGTGCCGTGCGTGTTCGTCGTCGCGACCCGCGGCGCCGAGAACGTCCGCCGCGCGCCCGAGGGCTCCACGAGCTCGTCGTCCGCCGTGGCCCCGTCGTCGTGGCCGCCCTTCGCCAGGACCCGCACGCCCCAGGTCCGTGCGACGAGCAGGGCCGGATCGTCGCCGCCCACGGCACCCCCGCCGTCCGACGCGCCCGCTGCCAGCTCCGCCAGCACCGCGAGCTCCGCCCGGTTCGGCGTCACCAGGTCGGCGAGCCCGAGGAGCTCCCGGACCGCCTCGACCGCGTCCGCGTCGAGCAGTCGGTCGCCGCTCGTCGCCACCATCACCGGGTCGACCACGACGACCGGTGGCCGGTGCGCCCGGAGCCACGCCGTGACCTCGCGGACGACCGCGGCGGTGCCGAGCATGCCCGTCTTCACCGCGTCCACCGTCACGTCGTCGGACACCGCGTCGAGCTGCTCCCGCAGGAACGCCGGGTCCGGCACGTGCACCGACCGCACGCCGTGCGTGTTCTGTGCGACGAGCGCGGTCACGACCGCCATGCCGTACCCGTCGTGCGCCGCGATCGCCTTGAGGTCCGCCTGCACGCCGGCCCCGCCCGTCGGGTCCGTCCCCGCGATGCTCAGCACGCGGGGCACACCCCCGGTCACGCGTCCGCCCCGTGGTCCGGTGGGCCGGCCTGGAGGCACGCCCCACCCCCGCCGTCGTCCGTCCGGTCCGCCCCGTGGCCGGGTCCGGCGGCGTCCCACGTCGCGACGAGCGCGGCAGCGGACGCACCAGGGTCGGCCGCCGCGCAGATGCCCGACACCACCGCGACACCGGCGGCGCCGGCGGCGCGGAGCGG
>NZ_CP054593.1:2109897-2116482 GCF_013347165.1 Curtobacterium sp. Csp2 | reverse complement strand
CCGCTCCGCGCCGCCGGCGCCGCCGGTGTCGCGGTGGTGTCGGGCATCTGCGCGGCGGCCGACCCTGGTGCGTCCGCTGCCGCGCTCGTCGCGACGTGGGACGCCGCCGGACCCGGCCACGGGGCGGACCGGACGGACGACGGCGGGGGTGGGGCGTGCCTCCAGGCCGGCCCACCGGACCACGGGGCGGACGCGTGACCGGGGGTGTGCCCCGCGTGCTGAGCATCGCGGGGACGGACCCGACGGGCGGGGCCGGCGTGCAGGCGGACCTCAAGGCGATCGCGGCGCACGACGGGTACGGCATGGCGGTCGTGACCGCGCTCGTCGCACAGAACACGCACGGCGTGCGGTCGGTGCACGTGCCGGACCCGGCGTTCCTGCGGGAGCAGCTCGACGCGGTGTCCGACGACGTGACGGTGGACGCGGTGAAGACGGGCATGCTCGGCACCGCCGCGGTCGTCCGCGAGGTCACGGCGTGGCTCCGGGCGCACCGGCCACCGGTCGTCGTGGTCGACCCGGTGATGGTGGCGACGAGCGGCGACCGACTGCTCGACGCGGACGCGGTCGAGGCGGTCCGGGAGCTCCTCGGGCTCGCCGACCTGGTGACGCCGAACCGGGCGGAGCTCGCGGTGCTGGCGGAGCTGGCAGCGGGCGCGTCGGACGGCGGGGGTGCCGTGGGCGGCGACGATCCGGCCCTGCTCGTCGCACGGACCTGGGGCGTGCGGGTCCTGGCGAAGGGCGGCCACGACGACGGGGCCACGGCGGACGACGAGCTCGTGGAGCCCTCGGGCGCGCGGCGGACGTTCTCGGCGCCGCGGGTCGCGACGACGAACACGCACGGCACGGGGTGCTCGCTGTCGAGCGCGATCGCGACGCTCGTGGTGCGGACGGGCGACTGGGAGCTCGCGGTCGGCGAGGCGAAGGCGTGGCTCGGTGCCGCACTGGCCGGGGCGGACGACCTGCGCGTGGGGAGCGGGAACGGACCGGTCGACCACGGTGCCGCCGTCCGGGCGCTCCTGCCGCCGGTGCGGTGGACGGACCGGTGGTGGACGGACGTCGCCGTCGTGCTCGAGGAGATCCTCGCGACGCCGTTCCTGGTGGGGCTGCGGGACGGGACGCTGTCGACGGAGGTCTTCGCGGGGTACCTGGCGCAGGACGTGCACTACCTGCGGGCGTACCAGGGGCACCTGTCGGCCCTGGCTTCGGCAGCGACGCCGTCGTCGGACGAGGCCGCGTTCTGGGCGGGTGCCGCGCAGGGGTGTGCGGACGAGGCGCGGGACCTGCACCACCGCCGGCTCGCGGGCTCCCGGGCGGACGACCCCGTGCACCCGGTGTGCGCCGGGTACCTCGCGCACCTGCAGCGGGCGGCGGACACCGGCTCGGCGGCGGTCCTGGCGGCGGCGGTGCTGCCGTGCTTCCGGGTCTACGCCTGGGTCGGGACGCGGCTCGGCCGGGCACCAGAGGGACACCCGTTCGGCGACTGGCTCGGAGCCTACGGCGACCCGGGGTTCGCGGCGGCCTCGGCGGCGGCGACGGACCGGGTCGAGCGGCACGCGGCCGCGGCGAGCGCCGAGGAACGCGGGCGGATGACGGCGGCGTTCCGGGCGTCGACGGCCTGGGAGCTGGCGTTCTTCCGGATGCCGACGGACTGACGGGGCGGCGCGTGCCCCGGGGCGGGCCCGGGCCCGGGTCCGCATGCCGGGGGTCAGCGCGGGGGCAGACGGACCAGCTCGACGGTCAGGTCGCTCCCGGACACCTCGCCGCGCACCCACGTGTGGTCGGGCTGGCGGCGGCGGTCCGTCGGCGATCCCGGGTTGAGCAGCCGCATGCCCGACGGGGCGACGGTGTCCCACGGGATGTGCGAGTGCCCGAACACGAGCACGTCGGTGTCCGGGTGGTCCCGGTCCGCCCGGCGTTCCCGCCCCGTCGCGGCCCCGGTCTCGTGCACGACCGCCCAGCGCAGGTCCTCGACCAGCAGGTGCGCGACGAGGGGCAGCCGGTCGTCGAACTCGGGACCGTCGTTGTTGCCGCGGACGCCCGCGAAGCGCCGGGAGCGTGCCTGCACGGCGTCGACGGTGGCCAGGTCGACCCAGTCCCCCGCGTGCACCACGAGGTCCGCGGCGTCGATGTCCGCCCAGAGCCCGGCGGGCAGGTCCTTCGCGCGCTTCGGCAGGTGCGTGTCGGACAGCAGGACGAACGACGTCGTCACGAGGCCGTGCGACCGGGCATCGGCAGGCCGGCCTCGTCCGCGGCGCCGAGCCGCTCGAGCAGCCCGGCGAGCAGGGCGACGTCGTCGTCGGACCACTCGGCGAGGCGTTCCTCGAGGGCGCTGCGGTGCATCCGGACCGACCGGTCGAGTGCGGCACGTCCGGCGTCGGTGGCCTCGAGCGGCTTGGCGTTTCCCGAACCACCGTCGGTCGTGCGGACGAGCCCGGCGGCGAGCAGCCCGGACAGCTGCCGCGAGATCGTCGAGCGGTTGAGCCGCAGGTACCGGGCGATGTCGATGGCCATGCAGCCGGGGTGCTGCACGACGAAGTCGACGAGGGACTGGTCGACGACGCTCAGTGCCTCGTCGTCACCGCGGGCGCGGATGCTCGCGCGTCGGGTGATCCGGGAGAGTTCCGTGTAGGCGCGGCCGATGTCGCTGTTCCGGACGTCGCTGTTCCGGACGGCTCCGTCGCGGAGGTCTCCGTCCCGGACGTCGGAGCTCGGGCTGCTCATCTCGGTCTCCAGCCTCTCGCGGGGGTGCGCCGTCCGTCGGCGCCGATCGGTCCCGCCACCATACCGGCGGGTACGTGCGCGGAACCCTCAGTGACCCGCCGCCGCGGCCCGGAGTGCGGGGATGTCGAGCTTGACCATCTGCTGCATGGCCGCGAAGACCCGGGCGTTCGCCTCGGGGTCGCCGCTGCCGGTCATGAGCTCGCCCATCATGGACGGGGTCACCTGCCACGACAGGCCCCAGCGGTCCCGGAGCCAGCCGCACGCGACCGGCTCGCCGCCGTCGGCGAGCAGCGCGTCCCAGACGCGGTCGAGTTCGTCCTGCGTGTCGACGTCGACCTGGAACGACACCGCGTCGGTGTGCGGGTGGCCGGGTCCGCCGTTCATCGCGCGGTACGGCTGTCCGAGGAGCGTGAACTCGACGACCAGTGCGGACCCGTCGGGCATCCGCGCGACGCTGTCGACGCGGCTGTCCCCGAACAGGCTCGTGTAGTGCCGCGCCGCGGGCTCTGCCTGGTCGTCGTACCAGAGGAAGGGGGTGATCGTCGGCATCGTCGCCTCCGCGTGGTGGGGTCAGTCCGCGGCGCCGCGGCTGAGCAGGTCGGCCTTCTCGGGGTGCTCGTCGAACCACTTCGCGACGAACCAGCACATCGGGACGATGCGCTTCGTGGTGGTGGCCTCGACGTCCGCGACGGCGTGCTCGACGAGCTGCGCCGCGTACCCGTGGCCGCGGTGCTTCGGCACCGTGTAGGTGTGCGGGAACGACACGGCGTCGTCGGTCGCGCGGCGGTCGAGCACGCTGACGAGCTCGCCGTCGACGTACATCGCGTAGCGGTCGCGGTCGGCTTCGTCGCGGAACTCGTGGGCCATGCGGCCATCATGCACCCGGCCGGGACGGGCCGTGCACCGTGCGGGAATGCGCCGCCGCACGCGGTGTTGCAGGTCGCATGACCACCATCGGCATCATCGGAGCAGGCAACATCGGATCCCAGCTCGCACGTCTCGCGGTGCAGCACGGCCACCAGGTCGTGATCGCGAACTCGCGCGGACCGGAGACGCTGCAGGACCTCGTCGCGGAACTCGGCGACGGTGCCCGTGCGGCGACCCGAGACGAGGCGGCGGCCGCCGGGGACATCGTCGTCGTGACCACCCCGCTCGCCGCGATCGAGACCATCCCCGTCGAACCCCTCGTCGGCAAGGTCGTCATCGACACGAACAACTACTACCCGCAGCGCGACGGCCACATCGCGGCCCTCGACGACGAGACCACCACGACCGCCGAGCTCCTGCAGGACCACCTGCCCGGCGCCCGCGTCGTGAAGGCCTTCAACCACATCGCCGCGACGGCCCTCACCGACGAGGCGCAGCCCGCCGGCACCCCGGACCGCCGCGCCCTGGTCGTCGCCGGTGACGACGAGGACGCCAAGGCCGTCGTGTCGGAGCTCATCGACTCGTTCGGCTTCGACGTCGTCGACGCCGGGCCGCTCGCCGAGGGCTGGCGCATCCAGCGGGACACCCCCGGGTACGTCACGCGGTACACGGCCGACGAGCTGCGCGGCAAGCTCGCCGAGGCCAAGCGCTACCGCGACATGTGACCCCCGCCCGGCGCAGCCCCGCGTCCCCGGAACTGGGGCTGCGCCGAGGTCCATGCGGACGGATAGAACTGACGATGGATCAGTACGGACGAGGGAGCACCAGTGGCGTCGCACCGCATGCCGGACCGGGACCGGCCGCGCCGACCGGTCCCTGCCTGGGTCACCGCGCCGCCGCACGCTGCGGTCACGACCGTGGTCGCGGATGCCGGCCTGGAGGCACACCCCACCCCCGGCGTTGCGTCGCACCTGTCCGAGCGGGTCGCCACCACGGCGGCCGCCGCGGAACTCCCGCCCGCCGCGGTCCCGAGCGCTGAGCACGACTCCGCCACGCACCTCCCGTCCCCGGAGGACGTCGTCGTCCCCGACTTCCCGCCGCAGCAGGACCTCCTGCCGCCGGCACCGACCTCGCCCGCCGTGCAGGTCCCGACCACCGACGCGGTCCCGGTGTCCCCGACCGCCGTCGCCCCCACCTCGACCCCCGCGCCGGCCGTCGCCGCCGCGCTCCCGGGTCCGCCAGCGCCGGTGCAGCCCGCCGTCCCCGAGGTCGGGCAGCCGCGCTTCTCGGTCCCCGGGCTCGAGCACGTCGTCGTCGAGGGGACGGAGCCGGAGCCCTCCGGGCCGATCGGGTACCGGACCCCCGCGCGCTTCGCCCGACAGCAGGCACCGCTGCCCGCTGCCGCCCCGCCGCAGCCCGACGCGGCGACCCGGGCGTTCGACGCGATCATCACGCCCGCCGCACCGACTCCGACACCGGGCCCAGCTGCAGCTGCCTTGCCCGCCGCCGACGTCTCGGCCCCGGCCACCGGGTCCGCCACCGACGCGGACCACCGGACGCAGGAGCTGCCGCGACCCGACCAGGCGACGACCGCGAGGCGACGTGGCGGACGGGCACCGCGCCTCCAGGCCGGAGCGGCGACCACACGGACCGACCGCCGGCCCGCCGTCGGCGCCACCCCGGGAGCGGCGCTCGGTGCCCTGACCGGGATCGCGACGCTCGCGCTCGCGGCCTGGTGGTTCACCGCACCGACGACCGTGCACGCGACCGGACTCGCGCTCGGGGTCGTGGCGCTGCTGCTCTCGGCGACCGTCCTGCGGGACGGGACGGCGACGTGGCAGCGGCCGCTCGCGCTCCTCGGTGCCGTGCTCGGCGGCGTCGGGACCCTCGTGCTCCTGTGGGCGGTCGCGACCGCGCTCCTGCCGCTCACCGGCGTGACGCTGCCGGACCTGACCGGCACGGGCGCGACGACGACGCTCGTCCCGTAGGGTCCCGGGTCAGACCGCCCGGACGACCCCGCGCGAGGTGATCGCGTTCGTCAGGGCGTCGATCGGCTCGCGCTGCACCGTCGGGTTGGCGATCAGGACGTAGTCGACGGCCGGCAGGTCCGGCAGCGACAGACGCTGCGACACCTTCACGAGGTCCGCGGGGATGAGCGAGTGCGGGAAGACCGCGACACCGATGCCGGCCCGCACCGCCGCGAGGACGCCGTTGACGTCCCGCGTGTTGCAGGTGATCCGCCAGGTGCGGCCGGCGGCCTCGAGCGCGTCGATCGCCATCTGTCGACTGATGCTCGGCGCCTGGTAGGCGATGAGCGGCACCGGCTCGCCGGGTTCGAGGGCGATGCCGTCCTGCGCCATCCACACCATCTGGTCCGTCGCGACGCGGGTGCCCTCGGCGGACTCCCCCGCGGTCTGCTTGATGAAGACCAGGTCGAGCTGTCCGGCGTGCACGCGGCGCAGGAGCGGTGCGGACTGGTTCACGGTGAGCTCGAGGTTCACCTGCGGGTGCAGGCGTCGGAAGTCCCGCAGGATCCGCGGCAGCTGCGTGATCGCGAGGTCGTCCGCCGCGCCGAAGCGGAGGCGTCCGCGGGTGGCGGCACCGGAGAAGTACGCGTCGGCGGTGGCGTGCGCGGCGAGGATCGTCCGCGCGAAGCCCGCCATCGCGTCCCCGTTGTCGGTGAGCGCGACGCCACGGGTGTCCCGGGCGACCAGGGTGCGGGCGACCGCGGTCTCGAGGCGGCGGACGTGCTGCGAGACCGTCGGCTGGCTGATCCCGAGGCGCTGCCCGGCGAGCGTGAAGCTGCCGGTCTCGGCGACGGCCAGGAAGGTTCGCAGCAGGACGGGGTCGAGCATCGGCGCCCCCTCCTTCATTCGACATCGCAATGGAGTGATAGCCACCATACGGGAGCCGAATGGCTCCGGTGGAACTAGTTTCGAGTGGGTACTGACCACCCGTCCGCCCGCGACGATCCGGAGCCCCACCACCGTGAGTGCG
>NZ_CP054593.1:2108569-2109887 GCF_013347165.1 Curtobacterium sp. Csp2 | reverse complement strand
CCGAACCCCTCCCGATCCAGGCCGAACGCCCGCCGTGGCGCCACACCCTCATCGCGCTCTCCGTCCCGAACTTCCGCCTGTTCACGGCGACGAACCTCGTGGCGATGACCGCGGGGTGGATGCAGCGCATCGCGCAGGACTGGCTCGTGCTGCAGCTGACCGGCTCGGTGGCGCAGGTCGGCATCACGGTGGCGTGCCAGTTCGCCCCGATGCTGCTGTTCGGGCTCTGGGGCGGGGTGCTCGTCGACCGGTTCTCGAAGCGGGCGCTGATGATGCTGACGCAGGGCGCGTTCGCGGTGCTCTCCACCCTGCTCGCCGTGCTCACGCTGACCGGCGTCGTGCAGGCGTGGCACATCTGGGTGATCGCCTTCCTGGTCGGCATGGTGACCGTGATCGACAACCCGGCGCGCCAGGTGTTCGTCACCGAGATCGTCGGCCACCAGCACCTGCGGAACGCGATCAGCGTGAACTCGAGCGTGTTCCAGCTCGGCGGGATGATCGGGCCGGCGCTCTCCGGCGCCCTGCTCGTCGCGGTCGGTGCCGGCTGGTCCTTCGGCGTCAACGCGGTCGCGTGCGTGGCCGTCGTCGCGACCCTCGGCTTCCTGCGGGTGTCCGAGCTGCACCGCACCCCACCGGCACCGCGGACGAAGGGGCAACTCGTCGAGGGCCTGCGCTACGCCGTCCGGAAGCCCACGATCCTGGTGCCGGTCGTCCTGATGGTCTTCTTCTCGGTCTTCGCGCTGACCATGCCCGTGCTGCTCTCGGCCTTCGCGTCCGAGGTGTACGGCGTCGGCGCGGGCGGCTACGGCCTGTTCAACTCCGCGGTCGCGGTCGGTGCCCTCGCCGGGGCGCTGCTGTCCACCCGCCGGGCGACCGTCCGGCTCCGCACGATCGTCGGCGGAGTTTTCTGGACCGGGGTGCTGCTCGTGGTGTCCGGGTCGATCCCGGTCATCGCGCCGTTCACCGTCGCCCTGGTCGCGGTCGGGATGTCGCAGCTGCTGTTCATGACGGCCTCGAACTCGCTCGTGCAGCTGTCGTCGAACGTGGCGATCCGCGGCCGGGTGATGTCCCTGTACGTCCTGGTGCTCCTGGGCGGCCAGGCGATCGGCGGTCCGCTCATGGGCCAGGTCGTCGACCACTTCGGGGCCCACGTCGGCATGGTCGTCGCCGGGGGCGTCCCGGCCGTGGCCGCCGCGGTGGCCGGGCTCGTGCTCGCCCGGCGGGGCGGGCTGCACCTGGCGGTGCGCATGCGACACCACCTGCCGCTGCCCGCGATCGTCGGGCAGCGGTAGGGCGCGGCGCGCGCCGCGGCGCGCCG
>NZ_CP054593.1:2096656-2108559 GCF_013347165.1 Curtobacterium sp. Csp2 | reverse complement strand
CCCGCCACGATCCTCCCGTCCGTCACCGCGTCAGACCGACGCGACGTCGATGAGCACCTTGCCGACCGCGTCGCCCTCGACGGCGTCGTGGGCCGCGGCGGTGTCCTCGAGCGCGAAGCGCACGAGCGGCAGGCCGGCGTCCTCGCCGACGGGCAGGACGCCGTCCCGGAGCGCGGCGGTGACGTCCTCGGCGGCGGCCGCCAGCGCGTCGTCGCCGATCGTGTAGAGCAGCAGGAACTGGTAGCGGGCGTTCACGCTCATGTTCGGGCGGATCGGCAGAGTCGCGTCGTCCCCGCCGTTGTTCGCGTAGATCGAGACGACCCCGTGGTTCGCGAGGACGTCCGCGACGAGCCCGGCGTTCTGCGGGATCGAGACCTCGACGACGATGTCCACGCCGTCCGGGGCGATCTCGCGGATGCGGGCAGCGGCGTCCTCGTCGCGGTAGTTCACGGTGTGGTGCGCGCCGGCGGCGGTCGCGAGGGCCGCCTTGGCGTCCGAACTGATGGTCGTGACGACGGTGGCGCCGGCCCAGCGGGCGAGCTGGATCGCCGCGTGCCCGACGGCTCCGGCGCCACCGGCGACCAGGACGGTGCGGCCCTCGAGCGCGCCGGGGGACAGTCGCGCCGGGCCGTGCTCGTGCGTGGTCAGGGCGCGGTGGGCGGTCATCGCGGGGACGCCGAGCGAGGCACCCACGTCGAAGCTCGTGCCCTCGGGGAGCCGGACGGCACGCGCGGCGGGGACGACGGTGTACTCCTGCGCGGTGCCGGTCGGGCGGCTCGCAGCGGCCATGTAGAGCCAGACGCGGTCGCCCTCGGCCAGGTCGGTGACGCCCTCGCCGACGGCGTCGACGACCCCGGCTCCGTCCTGGTTCGGGGTGATCTCCGGGAAGGGCAGGGCGTCACCGTAGGTGCCGCCGGCGCGGGCCTTCCAGTCGGTGGGGTTCACGCCGGAGACGACGACTCGGACGCGGACCTCGCCGGGGCCGGGCTGCGGGACCTCCCGGTCGACCAGGTCGAGGACGCTGCTGGCTCCGGGCTTCGTGTAGACGATCGATCGCATGGGACCAGGCAACCACCGCGGGGGCCGGGGGCTTCCCGGCGACGCTCAGCGGGCGTCGAAGGCGTCGCGGGAGTCCTGCACATCGGCCATGTGCGTCGTCGCCCAGTCCTCGAGCGGTTCGAGCACGGCCCGGAGCGACCGGCCGCGCTCGGTCAGCTCGTACTCGACGTGCGGCGGGATCTCCGGGTACACCGTGCGCGTGACCAGGCCGTCACGCTCGAGGGCGCGCAGGGTCTGCGTGAGCATCTTCTGCGACACGCCCTGCACCCGGGACGCGAGCGCCGAGTACCGGAGCGGACCACCCGCGAGCGACCCGATCGTCAGGACACTCCACCGGTCCCCGATCCGGTCGAGCAGCTGCCGCGAGGGGCAGTCCGCCGCGTAGGGGCTGTACTCGAGTGCAGACATCACGACCTCCGTTACGCACTGACAGGTGCCTACTTCCTGAAAGAGAGTAACGCGAGTACGGTCGGTCGCACCAGATCCACGTCCGAGGAAAGGACCACCATGACGAGCATCGTCGTCTTCGGCGGCACCGGGTACGCCGGCTCCGCCATCACCCGCGAGGCACTGTCCCGCGGCATCGCCGTCACCGCCGTCGCGCGCGACACCTCGAAGCTCGACGCCGCCGAGGGGCTGACCCTCGCGCAGGGCGACGCCTTCGACGCCGACTTCGTCGCGGAGGTCACGAAGGGCGCCGACGTCGTCGTGGTCGCCCTGCACGCGGTCCAGGCGGACGGCAGCGAGCTCAAGGACAAGTTCCAGCACTTCGTCGACGCCGCTGCCGCAGCCGGTGCGCGCCTGGGCATCGTCGGCGGCGCGGGCTCGCTGCTCGTCGCCGAGGGCGGCCCCGCCCTGTTCGACACCCCGGACTTCCCCGACGCGTTCAAGGGCGAGGCGAAGAGCCACGCCGAGGTCCTCGAGGAACTCAAGGCCTCCGGCACCGAGGTCGACTGGTTCTACGTGAGCCCGGCGGCGGCCTTCGGCGGCTACAACCCCGGCGAGCGGAAGGGCACCTACCGCACCACGGACGACCTGCTGCTCACCGACGCCGAGGGCAACTCGGACATCTCCGGCGAGGACTTCGCGATCGCCTTCGTCGACGAGGTCGAGCACCCCGCGCACCACCGCGCCCGCTTCGGCGTCGCGTACTGACGCGGCGCGCGCCGCGCGCGACCCGACCGCCCACCGGCCTGGAGGCGCGTGGCGGCCGCGCCCCGTGCCTCCCGTCCGGCGGGTGGTGCGTCCTGCTCGCGCACAACCGGAAGCACGCCGTGCCACGTGATCGCGTGGTGCGGCGTGCTTCCCGCTGTGCGGAACACCCGGCGCGGCGCGGCGCGGCGCGCCGCGGCGCGCGCCGCGTCAGTACGCGACGCCGAAGCGGGCGCGGTGGTGCGCGGGGTGCTCGACCTCGTCGACGAAGGCGATCGCGAAGTCCTCGCCGGAGATGTCCGAGTTGCCCTCGGCGTCGGTGAGCAGCAGGTCGTCCGTGGTGCGGTAGGTGCCCTTCCGCTCGCCGGGGTTGTAGCCGCCGAAGGCCGCCGCCGGGCTCACGTAGAACCAGTCGACCTCGGTGCCGGAGGCCTTGAGTTCCTCGAGGACCTCGGCGTGGCTCTTCGCCTCGCCCTTGAACGCGTCGGGGAAGTCCGGGGTGTCGAACAGGGCGGGGCCGCCCTCGGCGACGAGCAGCGAGCCCGCGCCGCCGACGATGCCCAGGCGCGCACCGGCTGCGGCAGCGGCGTCGACGAAGTGCTGGAACTTGTCCTTGAGCTCGCTGCCGTCCGCCTGGACCGCGTGCAGGGCGACCACGACGACGTCGGCGCCCTTCGTGACCTCCGCGACGAAGTCGGCGTCGAAGGCGTCGCCCTGCGCGAGGGTCAGCCCCTCGGCGGCGTCGAGCTTCGAGGTGTCGCGCGCGACGGCGGTGACGGCGATGCCGCGGGACAGTGCCTCGCGGGTGATGGCGGAGCCGGCGTACCCGGTGCCGCCGAAGACGACGATGCTCGTCATGGTGGTCCTTTCCTCGGACGTGGATCTGGTGCGACCGACCGTACTCGCGTTACTCTCTTTCAGGAAGTAGGCACCTGTCAGTGCGTAACGGAGGTCGTGATGTCTGCACTCGAGTACAGCCCCTACGCGGCGGACTGCCCCTCGCGGCAGCTGCTCGACCGGATCGGGGACCGGTGGAGTGTCCTGACGATCGGGTCGCTCGCGGGTGGTCCGCTCCGGTACTCGGCGCTCGCGTCCCGGGTGCAGGGCGTGTCGCAGAAGATGCTCACGCAGACCCTGCGCGCCCTCGAGCGTGACGGCCTGGTCACGCGCACGGTGTACCCGGAGATCCCGCCGCACGTCGAGTACGAGCTGACCGAGCGCGGCCGGTCGCTCCGGGCCGTGCTCGAACCGCTCGAGGACTGGGCGACGACGCACATGGCCGATGTGCAGGACTCCCGCGACGCCTTCGACGCCCGCTGAGCGTCGCCGGGAAGCCCCCGGCCCCCGCGGTGGTTGCCTGGTCCCATGCGATCGATCGTCTACACGAAGCCCGGAGCCAGCAGCGTCCTCGACCTGGTCGACCGGGAGGTCCCGCAGCCCGGCCCCGGCGAGGTCCGCGTCCGAGTCGTCGTCTCCGGCGTGAACCCCACCGACTGGAAGGCCCGCGCCGGCGGCACCTACGGTGACGCCCTGCCCTTCCCGGAGATCACCCCGAACCAGGACGGAGCCGGGGTCGTCGACGCCGTCGGCGAGGGCGTCACCGACCTGGCCGAGGGCGACCGCGTCTGGCTCTACATGGCCGCTGCGAGCCGCCCGACCGGCACCGCGCAGGAGTACACCGTCGTCCCCGCCGCGCGTGCCGTCCGGCTCCCCGAGGGCACGAGCTTCGACGTGGGTGCCTCGCTCGGCGTCCCCGCGATGACCGCCCACCGCGCCCTGACCACGCACGAGCACGGCCCGGCGCGACTGTCCCCCGGCGCGCTCGAGGGCCGCACCGTCCTGGTCGCCGGTGGCGCCGGAGCCGTCGGGCACGCGGCGATCCAGCTCGCCCGCTGGGCCGGCGCCACCGTCGTCACGACCATCAGTTCGGACGCCAAGGCGGCCCTCGCGACCGCCGCCGGCGCGCACCACACCGTGAACTACCGCGACGAGGACGCCGCTGCCCGCATCCGCGAGATCGCCCCGGACGGCGTGGACATCGTCGTCGAGGTCTCGATCCCGCAGAACGCCGGGCTCGTCGCGGACGTCCTCGCGAACCACGGGGTCGTCTCGATCTACGCGAACAACGGCGGGGACGACGCGACTCTGCCGATCCGCCCGAACATGAGCGTGAACGCCCGCTACCAGTTCCTGCTGCTCTACACGATCGGCGACGACGCGCTGGCGGCCGCCGCCGAGGACGTCACCGCCGCGCTCCGGGACGGCGTCCTGCCCGTCGGCGAGGACGCCGGCCTGCCGCTCGTGCGCTTCGCGCTCGAGGACACCGCCGCGGCCCACGACGCCGTCGAGGGCGACGCGGTCGGCAAGGTGCTCATCGACGTCGCGTCGGTCTGACGCGGTGACGGACGGGAGGATCGTGGCGGGGCCCGCCACGATCCTCCCGTCCGCTGTTCCCGGACCTGGTAAGCAGGTCGCATGAGCGAACTCGCCACCCCCGCCCCCGGTACCCGAGCCCTCGTCCTGGGCGGTGGCGGCGTCGCCGGCATCGCGTGGGAGGTCGGCGTGCTCTCCGCCCTGCAGGACGCCGGGGTCGACCTCGACGCGGCCGACCTGGTGGTGGGCTCGAGCGCCGGCAGCGTCGTCGGGGCGTTCGTCCGCGCCGGGCAGGTGCAGGCCGCGTACGACCAGCAGCACGCGCCGCTGCCGACGAGCTACGAGGAGCCCGCCCGGATCGCGTCCGAGGACTACCAGGAGCGGCTCGTGCAGGTCCTGACCGGTGTCGCCTCGGAGCAGGAGGCCCGCGCCCGACTCGGGGCCGTGGCGCAGCAGGTCGTCACCGGGCAGACCGACGAGGAACGCATCGAGACGTTCTCGCACACACTGCCGACGACCGAGTGGCCGGCGAAGCCGTTCGGCGTCACCGCGATCGACGCCGTCGACGGGACCTTCCGGGTCCTCACCGCCGAGTCCGGCGTCCCGCTCCCCCGCGCGGTCGCCGCGAGCTGCTCGGTGCCGTTCGTCTGGTCGCCCGTCCGTGTCGACGGGGTGCCGCACATCGACGGCGGGATGCGTTCCGCGACGAACGCCGACGTCGCCGCCGGGTACGAGCGGGTGCTCGTGATCGCCTGCGGTCCCGAGGGGCCGTCGCCGCTCGGGCCGTGGCTCGACGTCGCGGTCGAGGGTCTGCGCGCCGGCGGGAGCTCGGTCGAGGTCGTCGTCGCGGACAGTGCCTCGCAGCACGCGTTCGGTGACGACTCGCTGTCGTTGTCGACCCAGGCGCCCGCGTCCACCGAGGGGCGGCGGCAGGGGCAGACGGTGGCCGAGGCGATCGCGGCGTTCTGGGCCTGAGCGGCTCCGCCTGGCGGGCCTGAGCGGCTTCGTCGCCGGCGCCCCCTGTTGCAGGGTGCACGACGGCCGTAGCGTGAGGGCATGACGACGCCGTTCTCCGACCTGGACCAGTACACCGCCCTGCCCCGCGTGGACGGGATCGCCCTGAGTCCGGACGGCACGCGCGTCGCCCTGACCGTGAGTGCCCTGGACGAGCGCGGCACCGGGTACCGACGGTCGGTGTGGCAGGTGCCGGCAGCCCCGTCCGACGCCGACGGGTCCGGCGCCCCGGTGCGCCTGACGCGCTCGGCGAAGGGCGAGGGCGGGGTCGCCTTCACGCGCTCCGGCGACCTGCTGTTCGTCTCGGCACGCCCCGACGAGTCCGGGGACGAGCCCGAGGGCGCCCAGCTCTGGCTCCTGCCCGCGGCCGGGGGCGAGGCACGACCCGTGACGGCCCTGGCGGGCGGCGTCGGCGGCGTGTTCGGCGTCGCGACCGCGGCCGACGCCGTCGTCCTGACGGCCGACCTGCTGCCCGGTGCCGGGACCGACCGCGACACCGTGGTCGCCGAGGACGCCCGACTGCGGGACCGGCGGAAGGACCGTCGGGTCCGCGCGGTCCTGCACGAGACCTACCCGGTGCGGTTCTGGGACCACGACCTGGGTCCGGCGCGGCCGCACCTGCTCGTGCTGGACACGTCCGAGCTGCGGGAGCCCGAGGCCCGGGTGCCCTCGACGGCAGCCATCGACGCCGCGCCCGAGCCGGGCGCGGACGAGGACCGTGCTGCCGGGTACCCGGCGCACATGCCGGTCCCCCGCGACATCACGCCGGCGCCCGGTCGCACGCTCGACCACGTGGGCGGCACGGTGTCGCCGGACGGGTCGACCGTGCTCGCCGCGGTCGGCGTGCAGGAAGCCCGCGGCACCCGGTCGGCCGTCGTCACGATCGACGTCGCGACGGGCACCCGGACGGTGCTGTTCGACGAGGAGGGCGTCGACCACGAGCTGCCGACCCTGAGCCACGACGGCACCACGATCGCCTGGGTGCGGACGGTCCGGTCGACCCCGGCCGGCGCGCACGAGCAGGAGGTGTGGGTCGCCGCGGTCGACGGCTCGGGGGCGCGTCGCGTCGCCACGGACTGGGACCGGTGGCCGTCCGAGCTCGTGTTCACGCCGGACGACGGTGCGCTCCTGGCGGTGGCGGACCAGGACGGGCGTGCGCCGCTCTTCCGGATCCCGCTCGACGGCGGCGCCGTCGAGCAGGTGACCCACGACGACTGGGCGTACTCCAGCCTGCGCGTGGCGGGCGGGACGGACGTCGTGGTGGCGCTCCGTGCCTCCTGGGCGGCGCCGCTGCACCCCGTCCGGATCGCGACCGACGGGACGGTGACCCCGCTCGCGACCCCCGCGCCCCTGCCGGAGGTGCCCGCGCGGACCGAGGAGGTCGCGGTGACCGCGGCCGACGGTGCCCGCGTGCGCGGCTGGCTGCTGCTGCCGGAGGGCGACGGGCCGCACCCGCTGCTGCTCTGGATCCACGGCGGACCGCTGAACTCGTGGAACCAGTGGTCCTGGCGATGGAACCCGCAGCTCATGGTCGCGCGGGGGTACGCCGTGCTGCTGCCGGACCCGGCGCTGTCGACCGGCTACGGGCTCGACTTCGTGAACCGCGGGTGGAACGCGTGGGGGCAGGCGCCGTACACCGACCTGATGGCGATCACGGACGCCGTGGTCGCGCGGGACGACATCGACGAGACCCGGACCGCGGCGATGGGCGGGTCCTTCGGCGGGTACATGGCGAACTGGGTCGCCGGGCACACCGACCGGTTCCGGGCGATCGTCACGCACGCGAGCCTGTGGGCGCTCGACCAGTTCGCCGGGACGACCGACTCGGCGCAGTACTGGCAGTCGATCTTCGACGAGCGGGGGCTGCACGAGAACGACCCGCACCGCTTCGTGGCGGACATCACGACGCCGCTCCTGGTCGTGCACGGGGACCGCGACTACCGGGTGCCGATCGGCGAGGGGCTGCGCCTGTGGGCGGAGCTCGCCGAGCACCACGCGGGGCCGGACGGGTCGATGCCGCACCGGTTCCTGTACTTCCCGGACGAGAACCACTGGGTGCTCGCGCCGCAGCACGCGGTGGTCTGGTACCAGACGGTGTTCGCCTTCCTGGCGGAGCACGTGCTGGGCGAGGCGTGGGAGCGGCCGGAGTTGCTGGGGTAGGCGGCGGGCCGCGGTGCGGGCCGGGGCTGCTCGCGGAGCGGGCGGGCCGCGGCTGCCCCGCCGCGGCGGCCCTGACTACACGAACGCAGCCTGGCCCGTGATCGCCCGCCCCACGATGAGCGTGTTCACCTCGCGCGTGCCCTCGTACGAGTAGATCGCCTCGGCGTCGGCGAAGAACCGCGCCACACCCTTGTCGAGCACGATGCCGTTGCCGCCCTGCACCTCGCGGCACCACCCGACGGTCTCCCGCATCCGGGCGGTCGCGAACGCCTTCGCCATCGCCGAGTGCTCGTCCGCGCCGATGCCCTCGTCCTGCATCTGGGACGCCCGGGTGCACAGCGCGATCGACGCCGTGATGTTCGCGAGCGACTTCACGAGCAGGTCCTGCACCATCTGGTGCGATGCGATCGGCTTGCCGAACTGCACGCGCTCCCGGGCGTAGGCGAGCGCTGCGTCGTACGCACCGACCGCGATGCCGATCGCCTGCCAGGCGACCTCGGTCCGGGTCAGGCGCAGCACCTCGGCGGTGGCGCGGAACGAGTTCGCGCGCTGCAGCCGGCGCGACTCGGGCACCCGCACGCCCTGCATGACGATGTCGGCGTTCTGCACGCCACGGAGGGCGATCTTGTCCTCGATCTTCGTCGCGGTGAACCCCGGGGTGTCCGTCGTGACGAGGAAGCCCTTCACCTGTTCGTCGGCGACGTCCTTCGCCCAGATGACGACCACGTCCGCGAAGGTCGCGTTCCCGATCCAGCGCTTCTCACCGTCGAGCACCCAGGTGTCGCCCTCGCGCCGGGCCGTCGTCCGGAGGCCCCGGGCGGAGTCGCTGCCGGACAGCGGCTCGGTCAGCCCGAACGCCCCGATGACCTCGCCGGTCGCCATCCGCGGCAGCCACTCCTGCTGCTGTTCGTCGCTGCCGCCGACCGCGATCGAGTTCATCGCCAGGCCGGACTGCACGCCGATGAACGTCGCGACGCTCGCGTCCACCCGCCCGAGCTCCAGGGCCGCCCACCCGCGGTACACGGCCGAGTTCTCGAACTGGCGCACGAGCGGGATGCTCGGCCCGTACATGCCGAGCTCCGCGAGCGGCGCGATGGTCTGGCGCGGGAACTCCGCCCGGGCCCAGTGGTCGTCGACGATCGGACGCACCTCGGACTCGAGGTACGCGCGCAACTGCCCGAGCGACTCCCGCTCCCGCTCCGTCAGCCCCTCCTGGAACCGGTAGAAGTCGGACTCGAGCAGGGTGGTGGGCACGGACGTCGTTGACATACCCCCGAGCGTGCATCATTCTCGGAAACGTTGCAAGGGAGGACCGTGCCTTCACAGGAACGCACAGCACACGACATGGGGACGCTCGGCGCGGCCCTCGTCCCGTCTGCGCTCACCGCCAGACTGGAGGCACATCCCGAGTCCCGACGCGCGTTCCGTTCCGCGCGGCACAGCTTCATCGCCGGCTCCCGGATCGACATGGGATCCCTGGCGACGTCGCTGGGCGTCGACCGCACCTCCCTGTTCCGCTGGGTCGGGAACCGCGACCAGCTGCTGTCCGAGATCCTCTGGTCGCTGGCAGTCCCGACGCTCGACGCCGCGTCCCGCGCCGCGGCGGACCTGGTCGGCGCCGCACGGATCGTGGCGGTGCTCGACCACTTCACGGCGGACCTCATCGAGGCGCCGTACTTCCGGACCTTCCTGACCCGCGAGCCGGCTCGGGCCCTGCGACTCCTCACGACCACGGACAGTGACGTCCAGCGCCGGTTCGTCGCCGTCGTGACCGCCCTCGTGCAGGAGGAGCACGACCACGGCGCGTTCGACCCCGCGCCGCTCGCCGCCGAGGAACTCGCACGACTGCTCGTCCGCATCTCGGAGTCGTTCACCTACGCCGACCTGATCAGCGGCGACCGCCCGGACCCGGCCCGGGCGCGGACGACGTTCGAGTACGTCCTGCGCCCCTGACCGACCGCCACTGTCCGACCGCCCGCTGTCCGACCACCCGCTGTCCGACCACCCGCTGTCGGACTTCCCCGCCCTACCGAACGGATACCGATGCCCCTCGACGAGTACCCGTACCGCCGCGCGTACCCCACGCGGTGGAACGACAACGACATGTTCGGCCACGTGAACAACACGCTGTACTACAGCGCGATGGACAACGCGGCGACGTACTGGTTCCGCACGGAGGCCGGGCTCGACCCGTTCACCTCGCCGTGGATCGCGGTGCTCGTGTCGTCGAGCTGCCACTTCATCGAGTCCGCGGTGTGGCCCGACGTGATCGAGGTCGGGATGCGGTCCAAGCGCATCGGTACCACGAGCCTGGCCTGGGACTTCGGCCTGTTCCGCCAGTCGGACGGCGCCCTGCTCGCGACGGGCGAGTTCGTGCACGTCGTCATCGACCGTGAGGGTGCCCGTCGGCCGACACCCGTACCGGAGACACTCCGCGCGCTCGTCACGGAGCGGATGACGGTCCCGGTCGACGCCTGACGACCGACGGGCCCGTACCTACTTCTGGGCGGCCAGCTCCAGGTTGATGTCGTCGGGGTCCTGCACCGACAGGATCACCATGCCGGCGTCGCCGAGGTCGGTCACATCACCGTGCTCGATGCCCGCGTCGTCGAGGCGCGACGCGGCGGCGCGGAGCTCGTCGACGGAGCCGACCGTGAAGCTGACGTGGTCGAGCCCGACGGTGTCGGGGTCGAACCGCTGGCCGCTCGGCGCCACCGGGCGCAGGCCGAACAGCTGCTCCCCCACGGGGAAGATGCAGCCGCCGTACAGCCGGTCGCGGTCCTCGGCGATGCCGGGCTCGTCGATGTGCTCGCTGAAGTCCATCGCAGGCGCCACGCCGAGCAGCTGCTCGTAGAAGGCCTTGCTGCGGTGGATGTCGGTGACGGTGACCCGCACGTGTGCGAGGCCGAGGGGACGGACGATCTGTTCGCTCATGTCCCGAGCCAACGCCGGACTCCTGCGCACGACCGTGACGAGCGCGGCTACCGGCCAGGGTCGAAGAGGGACGGCTCAGCGAGCGGGGCTCAACGAAAGCCCGTGCCGTCGAGCATGTGGTTGGGGAAGCCGTGTCCCGCGCACCGGTCGCGGCGGCGGGTCCCGCGCAGCACGTCGCGGACGTGGTCGCCGCAGCCGGTCCACGTGGTCTTGCCACAGACGGGGCACTGGACGGACTCGCACATGGACCCGACGGTACGCACGGGGCCGGCGGCTGGTGTCGTGACACCGGTCCGCCGTCCGCCATGCGCACATCGGCGGGGCCCGCCGCCGCCCGCCGCCGCCGCCGCCGCTAGATGAGCGTGTCGGTCAGGTGGTTCGGCGTGCCGAAGCGGTGCGCCGTGATCGACACCGCCTGCTCGCGGAGGAACGGCAGCAGCTCGACGCGACCGGCCTCGGTGACGGGCTCGCCGTACACCGCGACGTCCGGACGGCCGTCGACCGCCGCGTACAGCGCCGCGACGTCACCGCCGATCAGCCGCACGCGGGTCGAGGGTCCGGCGGCGATGCGTCGCGCGAACGTCTGGTCCGACTGGCCATCGGTGACCGAGCGCACCACCGGCAGCGCACGGACCGCGGCCGCGACGCTCGACGGCAGCGGCTCGGCGGTCGAGACGTCCACCGTGGTCCCGGCGCGGAGGGCAGCGGCGACGACCCGCACGAGGTCGGCCACCGCGTCCTCACCGGAGGTCGCGAGTCGGACGTGGACGCCCGGGTACGGCAGGTACCGGGCGACGTTCCGCTCGGCCGAGAGCGCCGACACGTCCACCGCGGCACCGAACAGCGTCGACCAGGCCTGCTCGTCCGACGCCACGGACCGGTCGAGCGACGGGGATGGGACCCCGGCTGCTCGGACGAACTCCTGCACCGGGCGCGAGGCCGGCACGCCGGTCTGTGCCGGTGCCGTGCTCCAGGAGCCCAGGCCGAGCAGGTAGTTCAGGCCGCCGGCCTTCGTCCCCGCACCGACGGCCGACTTCTTCCACCCGCCGAACGGCTGCCGGCGCACGATCGCTCCGGTGATGCCGCGATTGACGTAGAGGTTGCCCGCCTGGATCCGCTCGAGCCACGTGCCGATCTCGCCCGGGTCGAGCGAGTGGAGCCCGGAGGTCAGGCCGTAGTCGACGTCGTTGACGATGTCGATCGCCTCGTCC
>NZ_CP054593.1:2080596-2096646 GCF_013347165.1 Curtobacterium sp. Csp2 | reverse complement strand
GCGCTCGAGCACCCCGAGCTGCTGCGAGACCGCCGACGGGGTGAGGTTCATGGCCTCGGCCACGGCCGCGACGGTGCCGCGGATCGAGAGTTCGCGGAGGAGGACCAGGCGCCGGACGTCGAGCATGGTCGAACAGTAGTTCTTCTTCACGGTACGCGTCAGAACTATTTGCTTCCGCTACCGCTTGGTCGGCACCACACTGAGGCCATGACCGACGTCCAGCCGCGCACCGACGCGCACGCCACGCCCGCTGCCGAAGCCCTCGCCGACGCCTCCGTCGCGCTCGTCCGGCAGTGGTTGGCCGAGGCCGAGTCGTACCCGGTGGACGGCTCCGCCAAGCAGCTCGCGGGCGTGCTCGCGGACCCGAAGGGCCTGGCGTTCGCCGTCGGGTTCGTCGACGGCGTCGTGCGCCCGGAGGACCTCGGCGTCGCAGCGCGCAAGCTCCGGGCGATCGCGCCGGACGCCCCCGGGTTCCTGCCGGCCGCGCTCCGCGGACTCGTCCGGCTCGGCGGCGGGATGGCGCCGGTCCTGCCGAACGTCGTCGTCCCGATCGCCCGACGGGTGCTGCGCGACATGGTCGGCCACCTGATCGTCGACGCGACCGACGCCAAGCTCGGGCCGGCCATCGCGAAGATCAAGCGCGACGGCGTCCGGCTCAACGTGAACCTGCTCGGTGAAGCGGTGCTCGGCGAGAAGGAGGCGTCCCGACGGCTCGAGGGCACCGAGCGGCTGCTCGCCCGGGACGACGTCGACTACGTCTCGATCAAGGTCTCGTCGACCGTGCACCCGCACTCGCCGTGGGCGTTCGACCACGCGGTCGACGACATCGTCGAGAAGCTCCGCCCGCTGTTCCGCCGTGCGGCCGCGGCGAGCCCGGCGAAGTTCATCAACCTCGACATGGAGGAGTACAAGGACCTCGACCTGACGATCGCGGTCTTCACGAAGCTCCTCGACGAGCCGGAGTTCACCACGCTCGAAGCCGGCATCGTGCTGCAGGCGTACCTGCCCGACGCGCTCGCCGCGATGCAGCAGCTGCAGGAGTGGTCCGCCGCCCGCCGCGCCCGCGGTGGCGCGGACATCAAGGTCCGGCTCGTCAAGGGCGCCAACCTGCCGATGGAGCAGGTCGAGGCATCGGTGCACGGGTGGCCCCTCGCGACGTGGCACACCAAGCAGGACTCGGACACGAACTACAAGCGCGTCCTCGACTGGGCGCTCACCCCGTCACGCATCGAGAACGTGCGCGTCGGGGTCGCCGGGCACAACCTGTTCGACGTCGCGCACGCGTGGCTGCTCGCGGGGGAGCGCGGGCTCCGTGACGGCATCGAGTTCGAGATGCTCCTCGGCATGGCGCAGGGGCAGGCCGAGGCCGTGCGGCGCACCGTCGGGTCGCTGCTGCTCTACACGCCGGTCGTCCACCCGGGCGAGTTCGACGTCGCGATCGCGTACCTGATCCGTCGACTCGAAGAAGGCGCGTCGCAGGACAACTTCATGTCGGCGGTGTTCTCGCTCGCGTCCTCGCTGTCACTGTTCGCCCGCGAGGAGACGCGGTTCCGCGACTCGCTCGCGCCGCTGTCGCTCCCCGGTGGGCTCGACGCGCCCGCACCGCACCGCGTGGCCGACCGCTACGCCGCGGTCGAGCGGCCCCGCCCGGGGCACTTCGAGAACACGCCCGACAGCGACCCGTCGGTGGCCGCCGTCCGCGAGTGGGGCGCCGGCATCCACGCCCGGGTCGCATCGTCCACGCTCGGCGAGCGCGGCGTGCAGCAGGCGCGGCTCAGTTCGGCGGACCAGCTGTCGACCGTGCTCGACCGCGTCCGCACCGCCGGCGGGACCTGGGCGGGCTGGTCCGGCGCGGCGCGCGGTGCCGTGCTGCACGCCGTCGGCGACGCGCTCGAGGCCAACCGCGCCGCCTTCGTCGAGGTCATGGCGGCCGAGGCCGGGAAGACCATCGACCAAGCCGACCCCGAGGTGTCCGAGGCGATCGACTTCGCGCACTTCTACGGCGAACTCGCCGCGCAGCTCGACGAGGTCGACGGTGCGACCTTCACGCCGGCGGCCCTGACGCTCGTCACGCCGCCGTGGAACTTCCCGGTCGCGATCCCCGCCGGTTCGACGCTCGCCGCCCTGGCCGCCGGCTCCGCGGTCGTGCTCAAGCCCGCGCCGCCGGCCGAACGCTGCGGCGCGGTCCTCGCGTCCGTGATCGAGACCGCTCTCGACGCGCACGGCGCGCCCGCCGACCTGCTCGCGTTCGTGCAGGTCGCCGAGGACGAGCTCGGCAAGGAGCTCATCACGGCGCCGCAGGTCGACCGCGTCATCCTGACCGGTGCGTACGAGACGGCCGAGCTCTTCCGGTCGTTCCGGCCGGACCTGCCGCTGCTGGCCGAGACCTCGGGCAAGAACGCGATCATCGTCACGCCGTCCGCGGACCTCGACCTCGCCGTCAAGGACGTCGTCGCGTCGGCGTTCGGGCACGCCGGGCAGAAGTGCTCCGCGGCGTCGCTCGTCGTCCTCGTCGGGTCGGTCGCCCGCTCGCGCCGGTTCCGCTCGCAGCTGCTCGACGCCGTGTCGTCGCTCACGGTCGGGTACCCGTCCGACCCCACTACCCAGATGGGCCCGGTCATCGAGCCCGCCGCGGGCAAGCTCCTCGAGGGCCTCACCACCCTCGGCGCCGGCGAGCACTGGGCCGTCACCCCGAAGCGCCTCGACGACACCGGTCGACTCTGGAGCCCTGGCGTCCGCGGGGGTGTCCGCCGTGGCTCGGCCTTCCACCGCACGGAGTACTTCGGCCCGATCCTCGGCATCATGACGGCGTCGACCCTGGACGAGGCGATCGACATCGTCAACGACGTCGACTACGGCCTGACCTCCGGGCTCCACTCGCTCGACCCGGGCGAGATCGGCACGTGGCTCGAGCGGATCCAGGCGGGCAACCTCTACGTCAATCGCGGCATCACCGGAGCGATCGTGCGCCGGCAGCCGTTCGGCGGGTGGAAGAAGTCGGCCGTCGGTGCGGGGACGAAGGCCGGCGGCCTGAACTACCTGCTCGGCCTGGGCTCCTGGAGCACGGCACCGGCACAGACCGGCGTGCCGGCCTCGCGCCCGGTGCAGGAGTTCGTCCGAGCAGCCGGGGTCCCATCCCCGTCGCTCGACCGGTCCGTGGCGTCGGACGAGCAGGCCTGGTCGACGCTGTTCGGTGCCGCGGTGGACGTGTCGGCGCTCTCGGCCGAGCGGAACGTCGCCCGGTACCTGCCGTACCCGGGCGACGTTCCGCTCGGCCGAGAGCGCCGACACGTCCACCGCGGCACCGAACAGCGTCGACCAGGCCTGCTCGTCCGACGCCACGGACCGGTCGAGCGACGGGGATGGGACCCCGGCTGCTCGGACGAACTCCTGCACCGGGCGCGAGGCCGGCACGCCGGTCTGTGCCGGTGCCGTGCTCCAGGAGCCCAGGCCGAGCAGGTAGTTCAGGCCGCCGGCCTTCGTCCCCGCACCGACGGCCGACTTCTTCCACCCGCCGAACGGCTGCCGGCGCACGATCGCTCCGGTGATGCCGCGATTGACGTAGAGGTTGCCCGCCTGGATCCGCTCGAGCCACGTGCCGATCTCGCCCGGGTCGAGCGAGTGGAGCCCGGAGGTCAGGCCGTAGTCGACGTCGTTGACGATGTCGATCGCCTCGTCCAGGGTCGACGCCGTCATGATGCCGAGGATCGGGCCGAAGTACTCCGTGCGGTGGAAGGCCGAGCCACGGCGGACACCCCCGCGGACGCCAGGGCTCCAGAGTCGACCGGTGTCGTCGAGGCGCTTCGGGGTGACGGCCCAGTGCTCGCCGGCGCCGAGGGTGGTGAGGCCCTCGAGGAGCTTGCCCGCGGCGGGCTCGATGACCGGGCCCATCTGGGTAGTGGGGTCGGACGGGTACCCGACCGTGAGCGACGACACGGCGTCGAGCAGCTGCGAGCGGAACCGGCGCGAGCGGGCGACCGACCCGACGAGGACGACGAGCGACGCCGCGGAGCACTTCTGCCCGGCGTGCCCGAACGCCGACGCGACGACGTCCTTGACGGCGAGGTCGAGGTCCGCGGACGGCGTGACGATGATCGCGTTCTTGCCCGAGGTCTCGGCCAGCAGCGGCAGGTCCGGCCGGAACGACCGGAAGAGCTCGGCCGTCTCGTACGCACCGGTCAGGATGACGCGGTCGACCTGCGGCGCCGTGATGAGCTCCTTGCCGAGCTCGTCCTCGGCGACCTGCACGAACGCGAGCAGGTCGGCGGGCGCGCCGTGCGCGTCGAGAGCGGTCTCGATCACGGACGCGAGGACCGCGCCGCAGCGTTCGGCCGGCGGCGCGGGCTTGAGCACGACCGCGGAGCCGGCGGCCAGGGCGGCGAGCGTCGAACCGGCGGGGATCGCGACCGGGAAGTTCCACGGCGGCGTGACGAGCGTCAGGGCCGCCGGCGTGAAGGTCGCACCGTCGACCTCGTCGAGCTGCGCGGCGAGTTCGCCGTAGAAGTGCGCGAAGTCGATCGCCTCGGACACCTCGGGGTCGGCTTGGTCGATGGTCTTCCCGGCCTCGGCCGCCATGACCTCGACGAAGGCGGCGCGGTTGGCCTCGAGCGCGTCGCCGACGGCGTGCAGCACGGCACCGCGCGCCGCGCCGGACCAGCCCGCCCAGGTCCCGCCGGCGGTGCGGACGCGGTCGAGCACGGTCGACAGCTGGTCCGCCGAACTGAGCCGCGCCTGCTGCACGCCGCGCTCGCCGAGCGTGGACGATGCGACCCGGGCGTGGATGCCGGCGCCCCACTCGCGGACGGCGGCCACCGACGGGTCGCTGTCGGGCGTGTTCTCGAAGTGCCCCGGGCGGGGCCGCTCGACCGCGGCGTAGCGGTCGGCCACGCGGTGCGGTGCGGGCGCGTCGAGCCCACCGGGGAGCGACAGCGGCGCGAGCGAGTCGCGGAACCGCGTCTCCTCGCGGGCGAACAGTGACAGCGAGGACGCGAGCGAGAACACCGCCGACATGAAGTTGTCCTGCGACGCGCCTTCTTCGAGTCGACGGATCAGGTACGCGATCGCGACGTCGAACTCGCCCGGGTGGACGACCGGCGTGTAGAGCAGCAGCGACCCGACGGTGCGCCGCACGGCCTCGGCCTGCCCCTGCGCCATGCCGAGGAGCATCTCGAACTCGATGCCGTCACGGAGCCCGCGCTCCCCCGCGAGCAGCCACGCGTGCGCGACGTCGAACAGGTTGTGCCCGGCGACCCCGACGCGCACGTTCTCGATGCGTGACGGGGTGAGCGCCCAGTCGAGGACGCGCTTGTAGTTCGTGTCCGAGTCCTGCTTGGTGTGCCACGTCGCGAGGGGCCACCCGTGCACCGATGCCTCGACCTGCTCCATCGGCAGGTTGGCGCCCTTGACGAGCCGGAGTTCACCACGCTCGAAGCCGGCATCGTGCTGCAGGCGTACCTGCCCGACGCGCTCGCCGCGATGCAGCAGCTGCAGGAGTGGTCCGCCGCCCGCCGCGCCCGCGGTGGCGCGGACATCAAGGTCCGGCTCGTCGAGGAGCTTCGTGAAGACCGCGATCGTCAGGTCGAGGTCCTTGTACTCCTCCATGTCGAGGTTGATGAACTTCGCCGGGCTCGCCGCGGCCGCACGGCGGAACAGCGGGCGGAGCTTCTCGACGATGTCGTCGACCGCGTGGTCGAACGCCCACGGCGAGTGCGGGTGCACGGTCGACGAGACCTTGATCGAGACGTAGTCGACGTCGTCCCGGGCGAGCAGCCGCTCGGTGCCCTCGAGCCGTCGGGACGCCTCCTTCTCGCCGAGCACCGCTTCACCGAGCAGGTTCACGTTGAGCCGGACGCCGTCGCGCTTGATCTTCGCGATGGCCGGCCCGAGCTTGGCGTCGGTCGCGTCGACGATCAGGTGGCCGACCATGTCGCGCAGCACCCGTCGGGCGATCGGGACGACGACGTTCGGCAGGACCGGCGCCATCCCGCCGCCGAGCCGGACGAGTCCGCGGAGCGCGGCCGGCAGGAACCCGGGGGCGTCCGGCGCGATCGCCCGGAGCTTGCGCGCTGCGACGCCGAGGTCCTCCGGGCGCACGACGCCGTCGACGAACCCGACGGCGAACGCCAGGCCCTTCGGGTCCGCGAGCACGCCCGCGAGCTGCTTGGCGGAGCCGTCCACCGGGTACGACTCGGCCTCGGCCAACCACTGCCGGACGAGCGCGACGGAGGCGTCGGCGAGGGCTTCGGCAGCGGGCGTGGCGTGCGCGTCGGTGCGCGGCTGGACGTCGGTCATGGCCTCAGTGTGGTGCCGACCAAGCGGTAGCGGAAGCAAATAGTTCTGACGCGTACCGTGAAGAAGAACTACTGTTCGACCATGCTCGACGTCCGGCGCCTGGTCCTCCTCCGCGAACTCTCGATCCGCGGCACCGTCGCGGCCGTGGCCGAGGCCATGAACCTCACCCCGTCGGCGGTCTCGCAGCAGCTCGGGGTGCTCGAGCGCGAGGCCGGCGTGCAGCTCCTCCGCAAGGCCGGACGGCGGCTACAGCTCACCCCGCAGGCCGACGTGCTGGTGCAGGCAGCGGGCGACGTGCTGGACGTGCTCGAACGGGCACAGTCGTCGGTCGAATCGACGCTCACGAGCGTGCAGGGCCGGATCCGTGTCGCGGTGTTCCAGTCCGCGGCGCTCGCGCTCATGCCGACCGCGCTCCACACGATGGCGCTCGAGCACCCCGACGTGCGGGTCGAGATGGTGCAGCACGAGCCGGAGACCGCGCTCAACGAGACCTGGGCACGGGACTTCGACATGGTCATCGCCGAGCAGTACCCGGCGCACGCAGCCCCGCGCTTCCCGGGGCTGGACCAGCGGGACCTGACCACGGACGCGGTGCGACTCGCCCTGCCCCCGACGGACGCGAGTCTCGTGCCCCTCACCGACGACGACCCCGCCGTGGCCCTGATCGACGCGGGCGGGATGCCGTGGGTGATGGAACCGCGGGGTGCAGCGTCCCGGCACTTCGCGGAGCAGACGTGTCGGCGCGCCGGGTTCGAGCCGGACGTCCGCTACGAGACCGCGGACCTGCAGGCGCAGATCCGGCTGATCGAGTCGGGCAACGCCGTCGGCCTCATGCCCGACCTGGTGTGGGCCGGCCGCTCGACCCGGTGCCGGCTGCTCGAGCTGCCCGAGCCGGCGCGACGGACCATCTTCACGGCGCAGCGCCTGTCGAGCGCGGACTCCCCGGTGACGAGTGCCTTCCGCGACGCCCTCGTCCGGGCCGCCGAGCAGCACTGACGCCCGGCGCGCAACCGTGACCGACCCGTGACCTGATCGACGTCAGACCTGGTCCGGGCAGGACACCTCTCATGTGAGGGCGCATCGAGACGCCCACCACCACGAGGGGAACCCATGCACCGCCACAGCTGCCGCTCCACACTCCGCCGCACCGCCGCACTCGGCGCCGCCGCCGTCGTCGTCGCCGTCGGCTCGTCCGCGCTCGGCGTCGGTGCCGTCGCGGCCAGCGCCGCCGAGCCCATCGACCTGGACGAGACCACGACCGCACGGAGCACGACGGTCGCCGGCACGGCGGACTCCGCCCCCGACGCGACCGCGGAGCCGCACGCAGCCGACACGACCCCGGTCGACGCCCCCGACACCGTCGCCCCGACCGCCACAGGGTCGACCACGGCCGGGACCCCCGCTCCGGCGACCACCCCCACCCTGACGACCACCGCGGCGCAACCGACGGCCGCCGCCACGTCGGCGGGTTCCGTGACCGTCAGCGGGACCGCGAAACGCCTCGGCACCCTCACCGCGGAGACCGCCGGGTGGCCCGCCGGAACGACCTTCACCTACCAGTGGCTCCACTCCTTCGACGGCGGCCCGCTCGTGCCGCAGTCCGGTGCGACGACCGAGCGCACGTTCGTGATCGGCTCCATGGAGGGATCCCTCGACCGGTACGCAGTCCGGGTGACCGGTACCGCTCCCGGCCTGGAGCCGACGACCGTCGTCAGCGAGACCTCCGCGCCCGTCGACGAGGCACCCGGGAACCGCTGGGGCTTCCTCGGCGTCCGGAGCCTCGACCTCCGCGTCGGGACGTCCACGAGCACACCGCTCGCCGCCTTCGACGGCGACGGGCTCGTCTACTCCGCGACTGACGCACCGGGCGGAGACGGGAACCCGTTCCCGCTGCCGGACGGCCTGCGCCTCGACCCCGACGGCACCTTGTCCGGGACCCCGACCCGCGCCCAGGTCGTCGAGTTCTGGCTGCACACCTCCTCCAGCATCCGGCCGGACGGGGGTGAGGTCTCCCGGGTCGAACTCGTGATCCTCCCCGGCGACACCGCATCCCTCGGTGCCGTCGTGCGCGGCTCCGGGACGTGGCTGGTCCGGTCGGACGGGTCGACGAACTACAGCCGCAGCTCAGAGGTGCAATCCGGTGACCCGGCCACTCCCCTGCGTGTGCGCGACGGAGAAACGGTCGAGGTCGACCTCCTCACCCTCGACCGGAACGGTGACCTGAACAGTGACCCGCGGCGGCCGACGTGGTCGTCGTCCGTCGACGCTGACGACCTCGAGCCGAGGAGCACCGACGGCACACCGGTCATCGATGCGCGCCTCGTCGGCGCCGGGGACCATCGGATCACCGCTCGGCTCGGCGACCTCACCCTGACCTTCACGGTGCAGGTGGGGGACGCTCCGACGACGGTCGCTGCGGCCTCGACCACCCCCACCCAGCACCCCACCACGGGCTCGCTCGCCTACACCGGCGTCGAGACGGGCGCACCGATCGGCTGGGCCCTCGGCCTCCTGGCCGCCGGTGGCGGCCTGCTCCTCCACCGCGCGCGTCGACGCGCCTGAGCGCTCCTCCTCAGTACGGCGGGACGTGACCGACCCGGACGGTCGCGACCCGTCGCGCAGTGGGTGACCACACGGCGGACGGGAGGCACGGTGCCGGCCCGCACCGTGCCTCCCGTCCGGCGTGTCGGGTGCGTGACCAGGCAACCGGGCGCGCGGTGCCGGCACCAGGCCCCCAACCCAGGTCACAATTCGGGCACTGTGACCGGAAGCCGGTTCCTGTGACAGTACGATCCGAGGACGCCGACATTCTCGGCGGATTCTTACGATCCGGCACCCGACCGGACCTGACCCCTGGGGGACCCGTGCACCGCAGCACCTCCTCGACCCGTCGCGCCTGCGCGCTCGGGACGACCGTCGCACTCATCGGCCTGACGACCGGACTGGGCGTCTTCACCTCGACGGCGGCGTTCGCCGTCGACGAGCCGACCTCGGCCGTCGCACCGGCCGACCCGTCGTCGACGGGCACCACGTCGACCACGACGGACAGCACCGGCGCGGGCACGACCGCGACGGACACCACCGGCTCGGCCACGACGACTCCGACGGACGCCGCGACCGCGCCGTCCGGCACCGGCACGTCGACGGACGCCGCACCGGCTCCGACCACGGGCGACACCGCCGCGCCCGCCCCGACGACCACCTCCGCGCCGAGCACGACGACGAAGGCCGCGCCGTCCGCCGTGGCCCCGACCGCGACCTCCTCGGCCACGATCGTCGGTGCCCCGAAGGTCGGCGTGACGCTCTTCTACACGACCACCGGCATCGACGACCCGCGGGCAGTCTGGACCGTCGAGGGCGGCACGCCCGTCACGGCGTCCTCGTTCGACGTCACCGCCGACATGGTCGGCAAGACGATCACGCTGACCGTCACGGGATCGGCGCCCGGGCAGACCGCGACGGAGGCCACAGCGGCCGTCAGCGAGGACGTCGCGTTCGCGGCCGAGACCTCGTACGAGTCCCCGCGCACGATCGAGGTCACCGCCGGCGACACCCTCGACGAGGTCTTCCGCGTGGCCAAGGGCAGCGGCACGGTCGAGTACTCGATCGGCTACGCCGACCCGGACAGCGTCGACCCCGAGACGGACACCCCCGAGGCCTACCTGCCGTTCGACACCACCTTCGATGCCGCGACCGCGACACTCTCCGGTCGGGTGACCTACGCCTCGGTCTTCGACTTCACCGTCGTCGCGACGAACGGCACCTCGACCGCGACCGAGTACGTCGAGGTGATCGTCGACCCGGCGAAGGCCGTCGGCGTCATGGCCCAGACGACGAACACCTCGCCCGCCGACCTGTTCGACGGCGAGCACCCCTTCACCGGCTGGCTCATCGAGCCGGACGGGCACATCACCACGTTCGCGTTCTCGGGCGACCCCGACCAGGAGCCGACCATCACCGACGGCGGGCAGCCCACGGTCGCGCAGGGGCAGTCACTCTGGATCAACGGCTCGCCGGTCGACGAGTTCGGCAACGACACGACCCAGTACGACGACGAGGGCAACGCGGACCAGGTCACCGTGACGAGCGACCACGCGACCGACCAGATCGCGATCGACGAGGACACGTTCGCGACGAAGGTCACCTTCCCGCACGCGTCGACCCACGTGCTCACGGTCGCCGCGCAGTCCGTCTCGGTCTCCTTCCCCGTGACGGTCGTCCCGACCGCCGCCCCCGCCGGCACCGTGGGCTCGGTCACGCCCGCCGTCGCCACCGCCCCGAAGGGCCAACTCGCCTTCACCGGCACCGACGCCACGAGCGCCCTCCCCTGGGCCCTCGGCTTCGTCGCCGCGGGTGCCGGGCTCCTCGGGGCCGGCGTCCTGCGCCGCCGCCGCACCCAGCGCTGACCCCGCCTGCGGACCGTCGCGCTCCGGCGTGACGGACCGCAGGCCCACCACGGCCCCGTCGCATCCCCCGCGGTGCGACGGGGCCGTCCGCGTTCCCCGCCGGTGCGGCCCGGCGTGGGTAGCGTGGTCCCATGCCCTCCCTGCTGCACATCGACTCGTCGGCCGACCTCGCGCACTCCCGCTCCCGCGACCTCACCGCTGCCTTCGCCGACGCCTGGCGCGCGCGGGGGCCGGAGTACACGGTCGTCCGCCGGGACCTGCACACCGACCCGCTCCCGCACCTCGAGACGTCGGCGCTGCACTGGGCCGCCGCGGACCGTCGGGCGGACGAGACCGTCGCGCCCGAGGCCGAGCATCTCCGCCAGGAGGTCATCGACGAGCTCCTCGCCGCGGACGTCGTCGTGGTCGGGGCGCCGCTGTACAACTACACGGTGCCCTCCACCCTGAAGGCCTGGATCGACCGCGTGCACGTGCCCGGGGTCCTCGCCGGTGACGTGCAGCCCCTGGCGGGCCGTCCGGTCGTCACGGTCGTGAGCCGCGGCGCGACCTACGACGCCGGGACCCCGACCGAGACCTGGGACCACGGCTCCCCCGTGCTCCACCTGATCCTCGGCACGGCGCTCGGCATGAAGCTCTACCCGGTCACGGTCAGCGCGACCCTGGCCGACCGCATCCCGGACCTCGCACCGCTCGCGGAGCACGCCGCTGCCGAGGTCGCCGACGCCCGCACGACCCTGGAGCGCCTCGCCGCGACCCTCGCCTGACGCCGCACGGCGGGAGGGCCGGACGGCGGCACGACCGGCTGGCCGGCCCGCCCGACGGCCGGCGGTCGCCCGTCAGGCGGGGCGGACCTCGTCGGCGCGGCCGAGCAGGTCCGCGTGGAACGCCGTCTGCGTCAGCGCACTCGCGAGCAGGAAGCCCGTCATCGACTCGATGCCGCCGGAGAACGGCACGCGGGCCGCGACCTCGAACAGCGTCGGTCGGTCGAGCGCGTCGAGGGCCTCTGCGACGTGCCGGCTCCGCTCCTCCCGGTGCAGCGCGAGCGTGCGGGCCCGCCGGACGACGTCGGCGAAGCGGTACTCGTGCCCGGGGCAGACCTCGAGGTGGGCGTACGGCTCGAGCCGCGCGAGCGACCCCAGGTAGTCGGCGAGCGGGTTCGACGCGGTACGGCCGCCGAGCCCGATGCCCGGGTTGATCCGCGGCAGCACGTGGTCGCCGGTGAACAGCAGCCCGTCCGGCTCGTCCACGAAGCACAGGTGCCCGGCGGTGTGCCCGGGCGTCCCCAGCGCGGTGAGCGTCCGTCCGGGCACGGGCAGCACGTCCCCGTCCTCGAGCAGCAGGTCGGCGTACGGCGGTTCCCCGGCCCCGCGGCCGATCCGACGGCCGGTCCCCCACGCCGCGACGACCCCGGCCCGCAGCTCGTCGGGCAGGCCCCACGTCGCGATGTCCGCGTCGTTCGCCGCCGCGTCCGCCCGCTCGTCCTGCAGGGCGCGCACCTCGGCGCGGTGCATCGCGACCGGGGCGCCGGACACCGCGCGGACCGCCGCGGCGGCGCCGAGGTGGTCGGCGTGCAGGTGCGTGACCGCGACGAGCGCCACGTCCTCGAGCGACCGGCCGATCGTCCGGAGACCGGCCCGGAGCTCCGTCAGCGAACCGTCGCCGCTCCACCCCGGGTCGATCACGGTGAGGTCGCCGGCCGTGTCCTCGACCACGTACGCGAGCGTCGCCGCCGGGACCCCGCCGTGGAACGGGACCGCGAGCGTCCACACCCCCGGCCGGACCTCCTCGACGGGCGGGAGCGCACCGGCGCGGAGCGCGGCGGCCTGGACGGGACTGGTCGGTTCCGGTGCCGGCGCTGCCGACGGGGCCTCGGTCGTCACGCGACCACCCTAGTGAGGGGACGGACGCGCCCTGGCGAGCCGCGCCTCCAGGCCGACCGTCGCGACCGCCCACCGCGACCCGGCCACCCGATCCGGCCACCCGCCCGCGCGTCCGCGTCCCCACCCGCATCCGCCGGCCCGCGCACCCGCCAGCGCCCGCCGAGTAGACAGGCCGCATGGACACCGCACCGATGCTCGCCAAGGCGGTCGCCGCCGTGCCCGACCCGGACAGCGTGCGGGGCGGACTGCGGTACGAACCGAAGTGGGACGGCTTCCGCGGGATCGTGACGGTCGACGGCGACGACGTGACGATCGGCAGCCGCGGGGCGAAGCCGCTCACCCGCTACTTCCCCGAGCTCGTCGAGGCGTTCCGGGCGCAGCTCGGCGGGCGGGACCACCCGGTGGTCCTGGACGGCGAGGTCGTCCTGCGCAGCGGGGAACCCGGCGCCGAGCACCTCGACTGGGAGGCGCTCTCGCAGCGCATCCACCCCGCCGAGTCGCGGATCCGGAAGCTCAGCGTGGAGACGCCCGCGCAGTTCGTCGCCTTCGACCTGCTCGCCTGCGACGGCGAGGAGCTGCTCGACCGGCCGTTCGACGAGCGCCGTGAGCGGCTCGAGACCCTGGCCGCGGACCTCCACGACCCGCTGTTCGTCACGCGCACGACGCTCGACGTCGACCTCGCCCGCGAGTGGCTCACGACGTTCGAGGGAGCAGGCCTCGACGGTGTCGTCGCGAAGCCCCGTGCGAAACCGTACGAGCCGAACAAGCGCACCATGCTCAAGGTGAAGCACCACCGCACCGCCGACGTCGTCGCGATCGGCTACCGCGTGCACAAGAGCGGCTCCGGCGTCGGCTCGCTGCTCGTCGGGCTGTACGACGACGACGGGGAGCTCCGGCAGGTCGGCGGCGTGTCCGCCTTCACCGACCGCCGTCGCCAGGAGTTGGTCGAGGAGCTCGCGCCCGTCGTCGTCCGGGACACGGACGGGAGGCCCGTCACCGGTGACGGGGAACGGTCGCGGTTCTCGTCGGGTCGCGACACGTCGTTCGTCCGGCTGGCGCCGGAGCGGGTGCTCGAGGTCCGGTACGACCAGATGGAGGGCGACCGGTTCCGGCACACGGTGCAGTTCGCACGCTGGCGTCCCGATCGCGAGGCCGGATCGTGCCGGTTCGACCAGCTCGAGGTCCCCTCGGCGTACGACCTGCGAGACGTCCTCACCTGAGGCTTGCGCTGTCCGGTCCGCGCTCTTATGCTCGCAGTAGTTAGCCTAACTAGTAACTTGAGTGCGGCAGGGACGCCCACGGCAGACGGGAGCGGGACATGATCATCGACGGCATCAGCGACGCCCACCGCGGCACCTGGTCCCGCCTGACCAGGCTGCACACCGCCAGCGTCACGCTCCCGATGCAGACCACGCGCGTGGCCGAGCCGGAGCACCGCGCCGAGGACGTCGCCGCCGCCTAGCCGCCCGGTTCAGCCCTTCTTCGCGCGGGAGGGCTGTACGCGCGGGGGCTCCCCCGGCATCTTCGGGAAGTCCGGCGGGAACGGCAGCTCGCCGAGGCCCTCCGCCACGTCGCGGTCCCACCACGCCAGGAGCGGCGCGAGGTCGCCCGGCTCCGCGTGCAGCTCCGCCCACGGATCCCCGGTCGACCGGAGCCGCTCGGGGACCGACCGGACCGTGAAGGTCGTCGGGTCGGCGCCGTCGAGCTCGTCCCACGTGATCGGGGTCGAGACGCTCGCGTGCGGGAGCGCCCGCGGGCTGTACGCCCCGGCCATCGTCCGGTCGCGGTTCGCCTGGTTGAAGTCCACGAAGACCCGCCGTCCCCGCTCCTCCTTCCACCACGCCGTCGTCACCCGGTCGGGCATCCGCCGTTCGAGCTCCCGCGCGGCGGCGATCACCGCGTGCCGCACGTCGAGGAACTCGTGCTCGGGACGGATCGGCGCGAACACGTGCAGCCCGCGGTTGCCGCTCGTCTTGATCCACGCCGTCAGTCCGACCTCGTCGAGGACCCGGCGCAGCTCGTGGGCGACCGGGACGGTGTCCCGGAAGTCGGTGCCGGGCTGCGGGTCCAGGTCGATGCGGAGCTCGTCCGGGTGGTCGCTGTCCTCGGCGCGGGACGCCCACGGGTGGAACACGACGGTGTTCATCTGCGCCGCCCAAACCGCCACGGCCGGCTCGTCCACCACGAGCTGCGGGTGCGACCGGCCGCTCGGGTAGGTCACCGTCACGTCCCGGACGTACTCGGGCGCACCCTTCGGCGGATTCTTCGAGAAGAACGAGTCGCCGTCGATGCCCGCGCCGTACCGCTGCAGGGAGATCGGGCGGTCGCCGTTCGTCCGGACGAAGGCGTCCCCGACGGCGACCAGGTACTCCGCCAGTTCGATCTTCGTGATCCCGGGCTCCGGGAAGAGCACGCGCGAGGGGCTGCTGATCCTGACCTCGCGGTCGCCGTGCGGCCCGGGGACCGTCAGCGTCGTCGCCTCGCTCGCCATGCAGCGGAAGGTACACGGACCGCGCCGGGACGGGTCACATCGTGTTCCAGTGCAGGTGACCGTTCGCGTCGGGCCCCTTGCCGCCACACCGGTACGACTTCCCGGTCGACGACTGTGCGACGGCACCGTTCTGGGCGTCGGCACAGAATGCTCCCGGCGTGATCACGCCCGGGGCCGGAGCCTGCTGGACGGGTGCCGGCGCGGCGGGTGCCTGCTGCGCGGGTGCGGCCGGGGCGGGAGCCGGGGCCGGTGCGACGTACGAGCCGATCGCGGTCACCTCGGCGACGGGGGCCTTCGTCACCTCCTTGCCGACCTCGACGCGGTCGGTCTCGACGCCGTCGGTCGTGGTCACGCGCCAGGTGGTCGTCTCGACGCCGTCGACACCGGCCGTCGTGACCTTCGTCTGCCCCTTCGGCAGCGACGGGTCGTCGACGGTCGTCCGGTCGAACGGCACCGGGGCGTCCGACGTGACCTCGGTCACCTCGACGACCGGGGTCGGGGTCGGCGTCGGGGTCGGCGTCCGGGTGGCCTTCGGCGCGGTGGTCGGATCAGCGGCGGCCACGACCGCGGCCGGCCGGGCGTCCCCGGCGCTCGCCGCGACCGACCCGACGAGTGCGCCGGCCGAGCCGACACCCCCGAGCCAGACCGCTGCGGCCACGGCGACCACGACCGTCGCCTTCGTCTTCGTCGTCAATGCTGCCCACCGCATGTCGTCCGCCCCTTCCGGCTGTCCGACGACGAGCATGACGACTGCTCAAGGACGAGGGCGACCCCCCACAACGGGGCGCCGCGTTGCCCGGACACGACGCGCTCGGACGCGTCGCTCTCCCCTCCCCGGGATCACGAAGATCGAACTGGCGGAGTACCTGGTCGCCGTCGGGGACGCCTTCGTCCGGACGAACGGCGACCGCCCGATCTCCCTGCAGCGGTACGGCGCGGGCATCGACGGCGACTCGTTCTTCTCGAAGAATCCGCCGAAGGG
>NZ_CP054593.1:2038296-2080586 GCF_013347165.1 Curtobacterium sp. Csp2 | reverse complement strand
ACCGCCCTCGGGGTCGGATACGTGTCGGACACCGCGTCGGACTCGCGGGCGAGCAGGCGTTCCCCGGCCTCGCGACCGGCCGACTCGGGGCGCTCACCCTCGGACAGCGGGGTGTCCGAGGCGGCGGCGATGGAGTGGAAGGACTGCACGTGCGGGATGCCCCGCTCGCGCGCGACCGGCAGCGCGGCCGCGCCGGAGAACCAGTGGTGCGAGTGCAGCACGTCGTACGGGCCGAGGTGCTCGATGGGTGGGTGACGGCGTACCTCGGGGTGGACCTGGCGTGGGGGCTCGGCTCGGCGCGGAAGCCCGCGAACGAGACCGGGCTCGTGGCGACCGCGGCGGACGGGACGATCACCGACGCCGGATGGGCCCGCGGCGTCGACGCCGTGACCGACTGGATCGCGCAGCACCTCGGGCCGCGAACCCTGATCGCCGTGGACGCCTCGCTCGTCGTGACGAACCCGACCGGCATCCGCGAGGCCGAACGGCAGGTCGGGCAGCGCTACGGCCGGTGGAAGGTCGCGGCGAACCCGACGAACCAGGCCTCGGCGGCGAGCGCCGGCACCGCGCTCCTCGAGCGGCTCACCGCCCTCGGGGTCGGATACGTGTCGGACACCGCGTCGATGCGGGATCGGACCGGGCCGGTGGCCTTCGAGTGCTACCCGTACACGACCCTGGTCGGGGTGGAGGAACTCGGCTACGACGTCGAGCGGCCCCGGTACAAGCGCCTCGACCTCGCACTGCCGGCGCCCGTCGCCCGACAGCGCCGCGCAGTGGCCTTCGACGACCTGGTGCACCGGCTCCGGACGACACCGCTCGACCCGCCGCTGCACCTCGACTCGCACCCGCTGACGGCCGGGCTCACCGAGCCCTCGGTGCTGCACGGCCCGACGCACAAGCACCGGGAGGACCTGCTCGACGGTGCCCTGTGCGCCTGGACGGCCGCGTTCTGGGACCGGCACGGCGACGGACGGGTGCAGGTGCTGGGAGGTGATCCGGGCCTCCCGTCCGACCCGCTGGACGAGGCGGGCCGCAGCCCGGCGATCATCGCTCCCGCGCGCCCGTCCCAGCGGCGACCCGCTGGGTAGGCTGACGACGTGAGCACCACCACCGAACCCCTGCGCATCGGGCTGGTGTCGCTGCACACCTCCCCTGGCGACGAGCCCGGCTCCGGCGAGGTCGGCGGCATGAACGTCGTCGTCCGGCACCAGGCCGAGGCCCTGGCGGACCGCGGCCACCAGGTGGACGTGATCACGCGGCGGTCGTCGCCGACCCAGCCGGACTCCGTGTCGCTGCTGCCGGGCGTCTGCCTGCGCTTCCTGTCCGCCGGGCCCGCCGAGCCCGTGCCGAAGGGTGAGCACGACGCGTTCATCGCGCCGTTCCGGGCGGAGCTCGAGCACCTCGGCCCGTACGACGTGCTGCACTCGCACCACTGGTTCTCCGGCGCGGCCGCGCTGCCGGTCGCGCGCGAGCGGGGCATCCCGCACGTGCAGTCCTTCCACTCCATCGCCGCCGCCTCGGACACCCCGCTGTCCGAGGGTGAGCGCCCCGAGTCGGCCGGTCGCGAGGCCGGGGAACGCCTGCTCGCCCGCGAGTCCGACGCGGTCGTCGTCGTCTCCGGGGCCGAGGCCGACACGGTCCGGACCCGCCTGGGCGGCGACCCGACCCGCGTGTGGATCGTGCCGCCGGGGGTCGACGGTTCCGTCTTCCGTCCCGCGGGCGCGGCTGCGCGCCGCGCGGACGTCCCGTACGTGGTCGCGGCCGCGCGCGTCCAGCCGCTGAAGGGACTGGACCTGGCGATCGAGGCGATCGCGGGCATCGGCCAGGAGGCACGCCCCACCCTCGTCATCGCGGGCGACGCCTCGAGCGAGGCGGGCGACCACGTGTCCGAACTGCGTCGGCTCGCCGCCGCGCTCGGCGTGGCCGACCGGGTCACCTTCATCGGACCGCAGTCGCGGGCCGACCTGGCGTTCCTGTTCCGCGGCGCGGCAGCCGTGCTCGTGCCGTCGCACTCCGAGACGTACGGCCTGGTCGCGCTCGAGGGCTCGGCGTCCGGGGTGCCCGTCGTGGCCGCCGCTGCCGGAGGGCTGCGCGAAGCCGTGGTCGACGGTGAGACGGGGATCCTGCTCGAGTCCCGCGACCCGGCCGTGTGGGCCGCCGAGATCGAACACATCCTGACCGACCCGGTGTACGCGGCATCGCTCGCGGCGGCCGGGCGGGAGCACGCCGAGCGGCTGAGCTGGGAGCGGTCGGCCGGCGGGCTCGAGGACGTGTACCGCCGGGTGCTCGGGCGGGACTGATGGAGCCGGGCGCGGGTTCGGGCCAGGGGCTCGGTCTGGATCAGGGGCAGCCGTCGTTCGCCCGGTTCTGGGCGGCGCTCGACGCGGTGCCCGTGGCCGACGACGCCGAGGCGCTGTACGCCCCGTCGACCCCGGCAGGCCAGCTCCGCCGCGAGAACCTGTCCCGGTACCTGGACCACGTGGGCACCGGCGCGGACACCCTGCTCGTCGCCGAGGCCCCGGGCTGGCGCGGGATGACGAACACGGGCATCCCGTTCACGAGCATGCGCGAGCTCGGGTCGCTCGGCTTCGACACCCTGGAGCCGCCGGAGCCGACGGCACCGTGGGAGGCGTCGTCCCGTGTGGTGCACGCAGCGCTGCAGGACTGGTCGGGGCCGCTGCCGGTGGCGTGGGCGATCTTCCCGCACCACCCGTTCGTGGCGTCGGACCGGCTGACGAACCGGACCCCGCGGCCGGCGGAGGTCCGCGCGGGGGCGCCCGTCGCGCTCGCGCTGCTCGAGGCGTTGCGGCGGTCCGGGCCCGCGGATGGCGGCTCGGCCGGACGCGACGGCGCCGCCGGGCGGCCGGTGCGGGTCGTGGCCGTCGGGCGGAAGGCGCAGGGGGCGCTCGCGCTCGCGGGCATCGACGCCGTCGCGGTGCGCCACCCGGCGCAGGGCGGCGCGGCACAGTTCACGGAGCAGGTCCGGGCGCTGCAGCGCGGGTAGAGCGCGACGCCGCCCGCTCGCCCGGCCGCCTGTCTGCCTGCCTGCCTGCCGCGAGTTCACGCGCTGAGCGACACTTCACGGCCGCGCGAGCCCGTGAGGTGTCGCTGAGCGCGTGAGGTCGACACGCGCCCACTGGCGCGCCGCCGACGCCGACCGGGTCAGGCGGAGCGGACCTCGACGCCCTTGGCGGCCAGGCGCTCGGAGACGTGGGCGGGCAGCGGTGCGGCGGCGTACACGACGGACAGCGACGGCAGGTCGAGCACGTCGTCCCAGTTCTGCGGGTCGTAGCGGTCGTCCGAGCCGTCCCAGCCGGGGTGCACGTCCTGCAGGACCTCGAGCTCGGCGTCGACGGTCAACTCGGTCACCAGGTCGAGGTGCGACGGCAGCAGATCGAGGTCGTCGTAGTATTCGCGGGCGCGGTCGTCCTGCCCCTCCACGTCGAGGTCCTCCTCGCTCTCGTCGTCGGCGTCCCCGTCGTAGGGCTCGAGCACGTCGAGGTCGTAGCAGAGGACGTCGAGCACGAGCAGCTTCGCGTTGAAGTCGGCGAACTCGACGGGTTCTTCGGTGGTGTTCGACTCGTCGTCCATGGCTCCGCAGCGTAGCGACGGACCTCGGGGAGTGCCCGCAGACCGCAGCCGCCGGGGTCGAGACGGGCAGGAAACGTGCGTGTTGCGATCACCGGGGAGCTTGCTGTGAAAGCGGACAGCATCGTGTCCCCCGGAAGAGGCTGACGCATGGCCACCACGAACACGGACCGCCCAGCGCAGGAGCAGACCGAGCTCCGCCGAGTGATCGGTCCCAAGCTGCTGCTGCTCTTCATCGTCGGCGACATCCTGGGGACGGGTGTCTACGCACTCACGGGTCAGGTCGCGGCCGAGGTCGGAGGAGCAGCGTGGCTCCCCTTCCTCATCGCCTTCGCCGTCGCCCTGCTGACCGCGTTCTCGTACCTCGAGCTCGTCACGAAGTACCCCCAGACGGCCGGCGCCGCACTGTACGTGCACAAGGCGTTCGGCATCCACTTCGTCACCTTCATCGTGACGTTCATCGTGATGTGCTCCGGCATCACCTCGGCGTCCACCGCCTCCCGGGCGTTCGCCGCGAACCTCGGCGCAGGCTTCGGGCTGGAGCTGCCCAACGCGGCCGTGATGCTCATCGCGATGGGCTTCATGCTCGCCGTGATGGCGATCAACTTCCGCGGCGTCAGCGAGAGCGTCAAGACGAACGTCGTCCTGACGCTCGTCGAGCTGTCCGGCCTGGTGATGGTCATCCTCATCGGGTTCTGGGCGATCGCCGGGGGCAACGCCGACTTCTCCCGCGTCGTGATGTTCGAGACCCCGGAGGACAAGACGCTGCTGCTGTCGGTGTCGACCGCGACGTCGCTGGCGTTCTTCGCGATGGTCGGGTTCGAGGACTCGGTGAACATGGCCGAGGAGACCAAGGACCCCTCGCGGATCTTCCCGAAGGTGATGCTCACGGGCCTCGGCATCACGGCCGTCATCTACGTGCTCGTGTCCATCTGCGCCGTCGCGGTCGTCCCGATCGGCGAGCTCGCCGGCAACGAGACCCCGCTCGTCACCGTGGTGCAGACCGCCGCGCCGGACTTCCCGATCGCGGACCTGCTGCCCTTCATCTCGATGTTCGCCGTCGCGAACACCGCGCTCATCAACATGATGATGGCGTCCCGGCTGCTGTACGGCATGAGCAAGCAGGGTGTCCTGCCGGGCTTCCTGTCGCGCGTCTCGCCGGCCCGCCGCACCCCGTCCACCTCGATCGTCTTCACCACGCTGATCTCCCTGGCGCTGATCGGCTGGGTGTCGCTCGACCCGGACTCCCCCATCGTCGTGGTGCTCGGCGGGACGACGTCGCTCCTGCTGCTGTCGGTGTTCGCGGTCGTCAACGTCACCGTGCTCGTGCTACGCCGCGACCGGGTCGACCACGAGCACTTCCGGGCCGGCGTCGTCGTCCCGGCGATCGGCGTCATCACGTGCCTGTGGCTCGTGCTCCCGTTCTCGTCCGGACGTGACCCGCAGCAGTACCAGATCGCCGGTGCCCTGCTCGGGCTCGGGATCCTGCTCTGGGTCGTCACGTGGTTCACGCACGGGCGGAAGCAACCCGAGAAGGCGCCGACCGGACTCGTCACCGAGCCGACCGCGGTCGTCCGCCCGGGAACGGGGCACCGCGGCCACGACGACGACCACGAGGGCGAGCGAAGCTGACGGACTGCGCGCGCCCGGCGCGGGTGCTGGCGCGCTCCCAGGCAGCACCAATACCCTCGCCGTGCCCACCGCACGAGAGGACCCGCCATGCGCCGCGCCGGCATCACGATCGCGTCGATCTTCGGCGCGGGCGTCGTCGCAGCGGTCATCGGGGTCGTGGTCGTCGTCGTGATCGCGGTGCACTCCCTGACCGGCGCCGCGAAGTCCGTCACCGCGGCCCCGGCCTGCCCCGAGGTCGCCACGCAGAGCATCGGCGGCATCGTCGTCCCCGCCGGGCCGGTCGCCGGGTTCTGCCAGGACCGGCTCGTGAACGCCGCGTACGTCATCGAGGCCGCCCAGGCGCTGGGCATCGGACCGCACACCCAGGCCGTCGGGGTGATGACGGCGATCGGCGAGTCCAGCCTGGTGAACCTCGACCACGGCGACGCCGCCGGCCCGGACAGCCGCGGCCTGTTCCAGCAGCGGGACAACGGCGCGTGGGGCACGTACGAGCAGCGGATGGACCCGTACACCGCGGCGACGATGTTCTACACGAAGCTCGTGAAGACCCCGGGGTGGAAGACGATGACCCCGACGCAGATGGCGCACGCGGTGCAGATCAACTCGGACCCGGACCACTACGCCAAGTTCTGGCCCGAGGCGAAGGCCGTCGTCGAGGGACTGACCGGCCAGACCGTCCCGGACGCAGCACCGCAGGGCTGACCCCGAGCAGCGTCCAGCACGCTCACGCGGGCTCCGGCAGCTCGTGCTCCTCGAGCTCGATCATCGCGACCCCCGCGGTGTGCACGACGACCTGGCCGCGCAGCCGGATCCCACGCTCGCGGAACGCACACGCGCACGCGTCCACCCACTCCCAGTCGACCGGGAACAGCCGCGAGTCACCCGGCCGTTCCCACACGAGCACCACCTCGGCCGCCGAGGCGTCGTCGCGCACGTCGGCGACGAGCGCCGCGAAGTCCTCGACGTGCTCGTCCGGCTGCCACGGCAGGTCGGACACGGGCAGCAGGAACGGCACCGGCCGCGCCCGGTCGTCGAGGAACACCACCCAGCACTGCCGTCGGACGGGCCGACCGACGATGCCGGTGACGAGCGCGACGACGTCGTCATCGGTCCGCGCCGGGGAGGAGAAGAGCTGTTCGAGTGCTTCGGTGTCTGCCATGCACGGCAGCGTCGCGGATCCCCCGGCCCTCCCGCGGGCGGACGACCTGCCCTGTGGACGACACGGCCCGACACCCGGCTTGTGCAGGAACGAGCCCCGCTCTCAGATCCCGCGCGTGACCGCCACGTCCGCCAGCGCCCGGGCCACGAAGAACACCACGACCACGAGCCCGGCCCCGAGCAGGGGCACCGGCCAGGTCAGCCGGCGCTTCACCAGCCGCACGATGCTCACCACGAGGGCCGCCACGAAGACGAGGGCGACCAGGACCGGCCCGACGTACACGACCGCCCCGCCGAGGCCCTGGTCGCAGGTGTTCCCGGGGGCCGCGCACGAACTGAACCCGAGCGACAGGAGCAGGATCCCCATCGCGGCGACCACGGCCTCGACGGCGAGCAGGACGAGCAGCACGACCGAGGCGACCACGTCGGCGACGCGACGGGGCCCCGACGACGGGGGCCGTGCCTCCAGGCCGACCCCACCCGCAGACGCACCGGGCGCGCCGGAACCAGCCCCGGGACCAGTCACGCCAGCACCCGGCCCACCGGGACCAGCCACACCGTCACCCGGCGCGCCGGAACCGGCCGCCGCGACCATCAGCGCGCCCGCGAACCCGGGCCGCGCGTCGACCAGAGCGCCCACGCGATGAGGAGCGGCTGCCCGAACAGGCGCGCGAACCGCTTCTCGTCGGTGTCGAGCCCGAACGCGTCGCGCTGGTTCACCCACTGCGCGAGGTTCCCCGGGAAGATCGCCGTGAAGAACAGCGCCGCGACGTTCCCGACCGTCCGACGACGGCCCCGCGGCGCGAGCAGCAGCGCGCTGCCGAGACCGATCTCCGCGACGCCGGACGCCAGCACGGTCGTGTCCGTGTCGAGCGGCACGAAGTCGGGCACCTGGGCGCGGAAGTCCCGGCGGGCGAACGTGAGGTGGCTCGTGCCCGCGAACACGAGCGCCAGACCGAGCAGGACACGGAAGAAGGAACGCATGCCTCCATCGTGCTCGGAAGTCGGCGGACCCGCCCGCGTGCCGCCGACGGACAGGGTCGTTCCGCGTCGGTAGGTTCAGGGCATGGGAGGAGCCCGACGGGACACCGAACCGCCCGCCGTGCCCGCGACCGTCGCCGTGCTGCTCGGCCCCGTCGCGGTGTGGACGGGGATCATCGTGCCCGCCGCCGGTCGTGGCCAGCACGTGTTCCTCGCTGCGGCGTTCGGGGTCGTCTGCGTCCTCAGCGGCGTGCGCGCGCTCCGCATCGCCGGTCGTCGACGTGCCGTCCGGGTCTGGTCGTGGGTCGGCCTGGTACTCGGGGCGCTGGGCCTGGTGATGCTGGTCTGGCAGGTCCTGTCGTTCGCCACGGACGGCGCGTTCCCACCGCCGTTCTGGTCGCCCTACGCGCGCTGCTGACGGTCCGCAGGACGGCGGACGGCCGGGAGGATCGGGGCCGCGTCCGCCCCGTCGCTCACGGCTGCCGTCCGGGTGGGGTCACCAGCCGAGGGTGCCCGGGCCGCCCTTGAACGGTCCCACGACCTTCGAGGTGATCCACCCGCCGTAGAAGTCGCCCTCCTGCGCCTGCACCACCTCGCCGCCGACCTCGCACGAGTCCATCGCCGACGGGTACAGCGCGACGCGGTCGCGGAGCGACTCGTACCCGGGCTCCGGCGTCGGGTAGTTCCACGCGGCCCGAGGAGCGACGACCCCGTCCCCACCGACCACGTCGAAGTAACGCGCCCGGCCCTTGAACTCGCACATGCTCGTGCCGGGGGCCGGCCGCAGCTCGAGGTCCGCCATCGGCACGTAGTACACCGGCGGGTGCGAGGTCTCGAGCACCCGCACCGCGTCCGTCGTGTCGACCACGGCCGTGCCGCCGAGCCGGACGACCACGCGCTCGGGCACGGGTTCGACGGCGGGCGGTCGGGGGTAGTCCCAGACGGACTCCTGGCCGGGTCCGGGTTCGGTCCTCGCGGGGTGGCGCATGCGTCCGGTGTACACCGCGCGGCTGCCGGCGTCTGCGCGGACGACCCCACGCGCTCAGCGACACCTCACGGCGCCGGCGGGGCGTGAGGTGTCGCTGAGCGCGTGAGGTCGGCGTGCCGATCCGCCGCCCGCCTGACACGGAACCCGCCGCAGGAGCAGAGTGGGCGCGTGACGACGACGACACAGGGCATCTTCCGACGGAAGCCGATCGACGCGATCGACGACGAGACCGGCGAGGGCAGCGGCGGCCTGAAACGGCACCTCGGCCTCTGGCAGCTCACCGCGATCGGCGTCGGCGGGATCATCGGCGCGGGCATCTTCACCCTCGCCGGCACGGTCGCGAACGGCGTCGCCGGGCCGGCCGTCCTCATCAGCTTCCTCGTCGCCGGGATCGCGAGCGCGGCCGCCGCCCTGTCGTACGCCGAGTTCGCGGGACTCATCCCCAAGGCCGGCAGCGCCTACACGTACGGGTACGCCGTGCTCGGCGAGGTGGTCGGGTGGTTCATCGGCTGGGACCTGCTGCTCGAGTACACCGCGATCGTCGCCGTCGTGGCGATCGGCATCTCCGGGTACGTCGGGTTCCTGGTCGGCCAGTTCGGCATCGACCTGCCCGCCTGGATGCTCGGCGCGCCCGGCACGGGCGACGGACACGTGGTCGACGTCTTCGCGATCATCCTCTGCCTGCTCACCGCGTTCGTGCTGACCCGTGGCATCCGCAGCGCCGCTCGCTTCGAGTTCGTCGCGGTCGGCATCAAGGTCGCACTGGTGGTGCTCATCATCGTGCTCGGGGTGTTCCACATCAACAGCGCCAACTACGACCCGTACTTCCCGTTCGGGTTCGGCGGCGTGATGACCGGCGCCGCGACGGTGTTCTTCGCCGTGTTCGGCTACGACGCGATGTCGACCGCCGCCGAGGAGTCCACCGACGCCCGCAAGCACATGCCGAAGGCGATCCTGCTGTCCCTCGGCATCGCGATGGTGCTGTACGTGCTGGCCACCCTGGTGCTCACCGGCATGCAGAAGTACACCGACATCGACCCGGCCTCCGGGTTCTCGTCCGCGTTCGCCTCGGTCGGGCTCGGCGGCGTCGCGAACGTCATCGCGATCGGCGCCATCGTCGGCATCGTCACCGTCCTGATCACCTTCATGCTCGGGGCCTCGCGCGTCTGGTTCTCGATGAGCCGCGACGGCCTCATGCCGAAGTGGTTCGCGAAGACCGACCCGAAGCGCCACGTCCCGACCCGCGTCACCTGGATCCTCGGTGTGGCGTCGGCGGTGCTCGCCGGTGTCCTGCCGATCGGGATCGTCGCCGAGCTGACGAACATCGGCATCCTGCTCGCGTTCGTCGTGGTCTGCTCCGCCGTGATCGTGCTGCGCTACCGGCAGCCCGACCTCGACCGCCAGTTCCGGCTCCCGCTCATGCCGGTCGTGCCGATCATCGGCATCATCGCGTCGCTGTGGCTCGTGACGTTCCTGCAGTGGGAGACCTGGGTGCGCTTCGCGATCTGGTTCGCGATCGGCCTCGGCGTGTACTTCGGGTACTCGCGGAAGCACAGCAGGCTCGCGCAGCCCAGCCGCGAGCGCTGAGTCCTGCGCCGGACGACGGCGGCGCGATCGTGTCGGGACTACTCCTCGACGACCCACACGTGCTGGACCTGCCACCCCTCGGGGACGGACTCACGGTAGGCCCGGAGCGCCGCGTCGTAGTCCGGCCCGGACGCCTCGTGCGGCCTCGTCGCCGTGGAACGGGCCGTCGCGCGGATGGTCGTCTCGCCCGTGGCCTTGCTCTCGACCGCGTTCGTCTGCTGCAGCGCGAAGCCGTCCAGGTCGAGGTTCGCGATCGCGACCTCCTTCGCAGTGACCACGGAGTCGGCGAACCCGTCGGCCTCGCGGGTCTCGGTGGAGCGGATCGTGCCTCGCAGTGTCGTCACCCGACCAGTATGGACCGGAGGACGAACACGACGGATCGGACGACGAGCACGACGGATCGCGGGACGAACCCGGCCGTGCGCCTCAGGCCTCGCGGCGGTGCTTGCCCTTCGCCGCGGTCGGATCGGCCATCGGGTGGTTCCGGAACCAGCGCAGGAGCTCCCTCGGCCGGCTCTGGTCGGCGCTGCGGTCCCCCTCGTCCAGGAACGTGCTGAAGCCCTCCGGGACGGGCACGCCGTCGGACTCCCGGTCGTACGCCATCGACCACTCCGGGAACCGTCGGGTGTGGACGCTCTCCTCCACGAGCAGGCGGACCTCGTCGTGCCGGTCGTCCGCGACGATCCGGGCGTAGGTTGCGAGCACGGCGTCGTAGGGCCCCTCGAGGAGCTGCATGAAGCGTCCCCCGCGGTGCACGAGCATCCCCGTCAGTCCGTCCTCCGTGTTGCGACGGCGGGCGTGCTCGAGCACCGCCTGGAGCGCGTCCTCGTCGAACGGCTCGGTCGCCGAGCTCATGTACACCAGGGAATGCATCACGCCTCGATCCTGCACCCGACACGCGTCGTCCGTCTCCCCCAGAACGGGACAGCAGGATCCCAGACCGCTCAGTGTCCGAGCGCCAGCTGCACGACCCGGACGACCACGAGCACCACCGCGACCACCAGGTAGGCCCGCACCGCGGTCAGCCCGAGCCGACGACCCGGCGACAGCTGCGGCGCCGGCAGCTGCTCGACCGGCGGCATGCGCCACGACGCACGGTCCGTGGCGGAGGTGACCCGTGCCTCCAGGCCGGCGGCCGCACCACCCACCGGGCCGCCACCGATGCGCGTCCCCGCGGAGGTGACCCGTGCCTCCAGGCCGGCGGCCGCACCACCCACCGGGCCGCCACCGATGCGCGTCCCCGCGGCGGCACCCGTGCGACCCTGCCACGTCCGTACCAGGAAGCCCACCCCGACGGCCACCGACAGTGCCGCTCCCCCGAGCAGCACGTCGGTCACCTGCCCGCTCGTGATCGCGGGGGACACGACGCTCACCGTCAGCACGAGCGAGAGCACCACGAGCACCGCCACCACCGCGGCGGTGAAGAGCGTCAGCCACCGTCCGTTCACCCACGGCCCGAGCACCGCCCGGTCCGTGCACAGGAGCAGCAGGAACACCGTCGCCGACGGCAGCAGCACCCCGGCGAGCACCTGCACCCCGACGGTGATGAGGCCGAGCGGGCTCCCGGGCACCAGGACCACCGCGGCGGCGAGCGCGAGCACCCCGGCGAACACGGCGTAGAAGCCCTTCGCGTCCCGGACCGAGCGGTGCAGCGAGTGCCGCATGCCGAGCACGTCCCCGAGGGCGTACGACGTCGACAGCCCCACGGCCGCGGCGCCGATGACGGACGCGTCGATGAGCGCGATCGCGAACAGCACCCCGGCGAGGTGCCCGACCGCGTGCCCGATCCCGACGGCGACCCCACCGGCGTCCGTGAAGTGCCCGGCGCCGGCGCGACCGCCGAACACCGCGGCGGGCACGGTCATCAGGACCGCCCCGCCGAGCACGACGATCACGATGCCGATCACCAGGTCGACCTTCTCGTAGCCCATGAAGCGCGGCGTGATCCGCTTGTCGATGACGTACGACTGCTGGAAGAACAGCTGCCACGGCGCCACGGTGGTGCCGACGATGCCGATCACCAGGAGCATCACGGTGGACAGGTCGGCACCACGCGGGAAGCCCGGGACGAGGAACCCGTGCACGACCGCCCCCACGGCGGGGTGGGCGAGGAACGACAGCGGCACGAGCACGAGCGAGCCGGCGATGAGCACCATGCAGAGCCGCTCGAACCGGCGGAAGGACCCGGTGCTCACCGCGGCGATGACGAGCACGGCAGCGGCGACCACGCCGGGGACCTCGGGCAACCCGAGGTACCGGAGCCCGAGGCTGATGCCGATGAACTCGGTGACGATCGTCATCGCGTTGAGGACGAACAGGTCGACCACGCTGAAGGCGCCCCAGAACCGTCCGAAGCGCGCGGTGATGAGCTTCGCGTGCCCCACGCCGGTGACCGCCCCGAGCCGGAGCACCATCTCCTGGTTGACGTAGAGGACGGGGACGAGCAGCAGCAGGGTCCAGAGCAGCGAGGTCCCGTCGTCCTGGCCGGCCTGCGTGTAGGTGCCGAAGGCGCCGGCGTCGTTGTCGCCCACCATCACGATGAGGCCGGGGCCGACGATCGCGACGAGCGTGCGGAGCTTCCGGCGGAGGCCGGTGCGGCGGTCGGTGTCGCCGACGCGGATCGTGCCGAAGGCGCCCTGGATGTCGCCGAGGTGGGCGCTGTCGAGGACGGCGGTGGGACGGGTGTCGGGTGCGGTGGTCATGGCGGGTTCCGTTCCGGGAGGAGGTGGGCGCGGCGACGAGACGCGGCGCAGTGGGCGCCGTCGGCCGCGGCGCGCAGGGCGATCGACGGGCGCGGCGCGCAGGGCGGCCGTCCGTCCGGCGGCTTGTGCGGGCCGGACGGGAGGCACGGGGGCACGTCCGCCACGCTTCGTGCGGGCGGACGGTGGTCACCGGCGCGCGCGACGGCCCCTCCGGCCCGGAGGGGGGCACGGACGGGTCACACGGCGACGGTCGACGTCAGGATCGTGAGGGAGGCGCGTCGGAGGACGACCTGTGATGGTCACTGCTCATGGCACACCTCCCGTTCCGTCGGTCGCGCGCAGCGCCCGGCGGACCGGGGACCCGGTCACGCCACTCCCACGTCAGACCTTCAGCACTCCGTGACGTCGACCCGCCGTGTGCGGGAGCCAGTCGGGGCAACCCCTTGCGCCGGGGAGGCCTGTCCTGACCCGTGGCGTCTCTCGACGTTCGGGGTCGCTGGCATGTATCCACGAAGGAGCCTCAGCGAACGGAGGGCGCCTTGCAGGGACGACTGTAGACCCGGCGCACGGGCCGGCACGACCCCGCGGGCCGTTCCTGACCGGACCATCAGTCGGCGCCGGTCCGGGTCGCTCAGTTCACGCAGGGGATGCCGCCGGACGCCAGCGGCTGTGCGGCGCTCGTGGTCGTCGTCGAGGGGACCCCGGACGTGGTCGGCGCGCCCTGGGCCGCCCCGGCGGTGCCCTGCGCTGCTCCGGTGCTCGGCGTGGCCGCGGTGCTCGGCGTGGCCGACTGCGCCGCCGCCGGGTGGTCGGACGCCGCGATGAGCGCCGCCGTCGTGGACCGGACCTGCGCGAGGTCGACGATGTTCACGTCCTGCCCGTCCTCGACCCCGTACCGGACGATCGGCAGCGTCTGGAACGTGATCCCGCCACCGGCGAAGCGCTGCGCGTCCCCGGCGAACGACAGCAGGTCGAACCCGGAGTCGAGCGCGATGTCCTGCTTCGCGGTGTCGATCAGGTGCTGCACGAGCGGGAAGTTCGTCAGCACGTCCTCGTGCCGGAGCTTGTACGCCAGCGCGACGATGAACGCCTGCTCGCGGCGCTCCCGGTCCAGGTCGGTGAGCTCGACGCCGGACCCGCTCGTGTCCCGCCGCTGCCGCACGAACGACAGCGCCTGCGCGGCGTCGAGCGACTGCAGCCCCTTGTGGAAGTCCGCCCCGGAGTACGTGTCGGACGTCGTCTCGTTCAGGCAGACCTGGATCGGCTGCACGGCCTGGGCGATGTCGTAGAACGCCGCCATCGTGACCTCGATGAAGTGGTTGATCGGCACGCCGCCCAGGAACTGCGACACCGTCGTGATCTCCTCCTGCCGCGCGGCCGACCGGGCCTGCTGGTACGCGTCGTCGTGCGACACCCCGGGCTCGGTGTTCACGATGTGCCGCAGCGTCTGGTCGAGCTCGTACCCGTACGCCTGCTTGATCTTCCCCTCGGCGTTCCCGTCCGGCGCCCCGGGGAGCGTCGTCCAGTCGTCACGCGGGATCGAGATGCCGACCGCGGGACCCCCGCCCGCGGGGATGTGGATGAGCATGAGGACGTTCGTGTTGTACCCGCCGTCCGAGCCGTCCCCGGCGTGCAGCGCCTGGTAGGTCGCAGCGGGCAGCACGTTCCCGTCCTCGTCCCGACGGCTGTCGAGCCCCATCACCAGGATGTTCGACTCCCCCTCGGCCTGCGGCACCGCGCTGCTGCTCGCCGACGCCCCGGCAACCGGCAGGTGGATGTCCGAGCGGTGGATGCCGGTGTCCAGGTCGACGACCGTCCGCGCGACGGCGACCCCACCGCCGACCAACGCCAGGGCGGCCACGGCCGACACCCCGAGCAGCACCCGACGTCGGAGTCGGCGTCCCGGACTCGGGGCACGGCGGTGTGCGGCGGGTCGCGGTGCGTGCTGCTGGTCCATCGGGTTCCTCCGGCTCGGTGGGTGCCCGCACTGTACGGTCGCGCCCGACAGGGAGCCGGGGACCTACCTCGGACCGGGCCTGCACTCCTCCACAGCCTCGGCCGTGGCCCGCGGAACCGCGCGGTTCCGCCACTCCGGGCGGGCCTTCGCGTATTCGCAGTCGGTGGCGGCTGGCACGATGGTCCCGTGCCAGCCGTCCCGATGATCGACGCCGTCGACGTCATCCGCTTCGTCGGTCCGCAGACCTTCGGGCGCGGGCGCGACGTCGTGCGGGCGGGACTGGTCGAGGACGCCGCTTGGCGCGAGGACGACGGCACCGTCACCGCGACCGTCACCGGGTCCGCCGACGACCCGTACGAGCTCCGCGTCGAGACGACGCTCGCCCGCGGGGACTTCGTCCGCCCGGTCCGCAGCACCTGCACCTGCCCCCTCGGCGGCGACTGCAAGCACGTCGCGNCCGCGCTCCTCACCATCAACGCGCGTGCGTTGGCAGCCGCGTCGGGTCCGCGACGCGTCCTACCGGTCGAGACCCCACCGGAGCCGGACTGGAGGCACGACCTCGCCCGCCTCGCCGGCGACGACCCGCAGGTGGCCGGCCCGCAGGGCACCCCGATGGGGCTGCAGTTCGAGCTGCGGGACGCGGTGCCGTCGAAGCTCGCCGCCCGGGCACGCGCCGTCGGTCGAGCGCTGCCGTCGCGGTCCCGCAGCGTCCGGCTCGGTGTCCGCCCCGTCACGCGGAGCGACGCCGGCAACTGGGTGCGCGGGCAGCTCACCTGGGGCACGCTCCCCTACTCGGTCAACCGGCTCGGGCTCGCGCCGGAGCAGCACGCGTGGTTCCTGCAGTTCGCGGCGCTCCACCGCGCCGGCCAGCTCGCCGGGCTGCCGGGCGAGAGCGACTGGGTGCACCTCGACGACTTCCAGAGCCCGCTCCTGTGGCCGCTGCTCCGCCAGGCGCCGGCGCTCGGGATCGCGTTCGTGACCGGGAAGCGCGAGGGCGGTGCGGTCCTCGGCGAGCAGGCCCAGGTGCTCCTCGACGCCGTCCGGTCCGAGGACGGCCTGGTGCTCGGCGCGAGCGCGGTGCTCGACGGCCGACCGGCGCCCGACGGCGCAGCCCGCACGATCGGCGACCACGGTGTGTACGTCTTCCGTGAGAGCCCCGAGTTCCACGTCGCGCTCGCGCCGACGCCGGTCCCGGTGCCCGAAGACCAGCGGCGGATGCTCGTCGACGACGTCCGCATCACCGTGCCCCGAGCCGAGGTCGACGAGTTCCTGGCCGACTGGTCCCCGCGACTGCGCGGCGCACTCGGGCTCGTCAGCTCCGACGGCTCGGTCGAGCTCCCCGAGCGTCGGGCGCCCGAGCTCGTGCTCACCGCGACCTTCGAGCCCGCCCGCGCGCCGCGCACCGACGACCGCGTGCACCTGCAGTGGCGCTGGCAGGTCGACGGGCGGAAGGACCCGGTCGCGCTGCACGGCCCGCTCCCCGACCTGACCGGCGTCTGGGCGGCCGACGACACCGCGGTCGAGGCAGGCTCCGATCCCGTGACCACCGCCGCCGGTCCGGGCGGCGGCCTCGCCTGGTTCGAGGACGGCACGATCGACGGCGCCGACGTCGCGGTGTTCGCGAACGAACTGCTCCCGGCGCTGCCCGACCACGGCGTCCGCACGGTCGTCCAGGGCGAACGGCAGGACTACGAGCGCCTGACCGGACGTCCGCACATCAAGGTCACGACCATGCCGTCGGACAAGCACGACTGGTTCGACCTCGGCATCTTCGTCACCGTGAACGGCAAGCAGGTGCCCTTCACGCCGCTCCTCCGCGCCCTCGCCAACCGGGATCGGCGGATGAAGCTCATCGACAACTCGTACCTGTCGTTGTCCGACCCGGCGTTCGACCGGCTCAAGGAGCTCATCGAGGAAGCCCGCGACCTCGAGGAGTGGGAGCCCGACGCTCCCCTGACGGTGACGCCGCTGCAGGCCGGACTGTGGTCGGAGTTCGACCAGCTCGCCGACGAGACCGAGCACGACGAGCGCTGGCAGCGCATCGCGGCGGGGCTCCTCGACGCCACGCCGCCCGGGGACGTCCCCGTGCCGGACACCGTGCGAGCCGAGCTCCGGCCCTACCAGCACGCCGGCTACGCGTGGCTGCGCTTCCTGCGCGAGCACGGCATCGGTGGGGTGCTCGCCGACGACATGGGTCTCGGCAAGACCCTGCAGGTGCTCGCGATGATCGCCGCCGCCCGCCGGGACGAGCCGGACGCGCCGCCGTTCCTCGTCGTCGCCCCGACCTCCGTCGTCGGCAACTGGGCGGACGAGGCCGCACGGTTCGTGCCGTCCCTCACGGTGACCACCGTCACGGCGACCTCGCTCAAGGACCCGGCGCGCGTGGTCAAGGCGGCCGCGGGCTCCGACGTGGTCGTGACGTCGTACGCCCTGCTCCGGCTCGACGCGGCCGAGTACCGCGAGACGCGCTGGTCGGCGCTCGTGCTCGACGAGGCGCAGTTCGTGAAGAACCCGCAGTCGCAGACCCACCGGGCGGCGGCGGAGCTCGGCGCCCCCGTGACGTTCGCGATCACCGGCACGCCGCTCGAGAACGGGCTCACGGACCTGTGGGCGCTGTTCCACATCGCCGCTCCAGGCCTGCTGTCGTCCTGGTCGCGGTTCGGCGACGACTACGTGAAGCCCCTCGGGTCGCCGGACCTCCGCGGCGAGGCCCGCGCCGAGCTCACCGCGCGGCTCCGGCGGCGGATCCGGCCGCTCATGCTGCGCCGGACGAAGGAGAGCGTCGCCGCCGACCTGCCGCCGAAGCAGGAGCAGGTCGTCCGGGTCACCCTCGACCCGGCGCACCGGGCTCTGTACGAGACGACGCTCAACCGGGAGCGGCTGAAGGTGCTCGACCTGATCGACGACCTGGCCCGCAACCGGATGATCGTCTTCCGGTCCCTCACCCTGCTCCGGATGCTCGCGCTCTCCCCCGCCCTCGTGCAGGAGACCGAGGAGCCCGTGTCCTCCGCGAAGCTCGAGGTGCTGCTCGACGAGCTCGAACAGCTCGCCGCCGAAGGTCGCCGGGCGCTCGTGTTCAGCCAGTTCACGACGTTCCTGCGGATGGTCGCCGAGGCCTTGGACGCGCGGGGCGTCGGCTACGAGTACCTCGACGGCTCCACCCGGAAGCGCGCGCAGGTCATCGAGCGCTTCCGCTCGGGCACCGCGCCGGCGTTCCTCATCTCGCTCAAGGCCGGCGGCTTCGGCCTGACCCTGACCGAGGCGGACACCGTGTTCGTGCTCGATCCGTGGTGGAACCCGGCTGCCGAGTCCCAGGCGGTCGACCGGACGCACCGCATCGGGCAGACCCGGTCCGTGAACGTGCAGCGGTTCATCGCCGAGGACACCATCGAGGAGAAGGTCCTCGCGCTCGCGGCGAAGAAGGCCGAGCTGTTCGCCACGATGATCGACGACGACGCCCTGTTCGCCGACGACCTGACCGCCGACGACATCCGCTCTCTCCTCACCTGAGGCGTGATCCCGTGTCGGCCGCCGGCGTGGCGTGCTCCCGCACAACCGGAAGCACGCCGCACCACCGCGATCCGCGGCACGGCGTGCTTCCCGTTGTGCGACGTTCCCGGCGGGCCGTCAGCCGCGCACGGGCGCGAGGTCAGCGCGCGAGTGCGTCGATCCGAGCGACCTCGTCGGCGGAGAGCTCCAGGTGCACACCCTCGGCGTTCGAGCGGATGCGGTCCGGGTTCGACGACTTCGGGATGACGACGAACCCGTGCGCGACGTGCCACGCGACGATCACCTGCGCACTGTCGACGTCGTGCGCGCCGGCGATCTCGACCAGGGTCGGGTCCTGCAGGTTGCTCGCCTTGAAGGGGCTGTAGCCCTCGAGCACGACGCCGCGCTCCCGTAGCCCGTCGGCGATCGCGCGGTCGAACTCGACCGGGCTCCACCGGATCTGGTTGACGGCCGGGGCGGTGCCGGTGGCAGAGACGAGCTCGTCGATCTGCGCGAGCGAGTAGTTGCTCACACCGACCGCCCGGGTCAGCCCGTCGGCCTGCGCCTGGACGACCTGCTCCCAGACGTCCGGTCGGGCCTCGCCGTTCGGCGGCCAGTGCACGAGCCACAGGTCCAGGTGGTCGAGGCCGAGCTGCTCGAGGCTCTCCTCGATCGTCTGCCGCACACGGTCGGCGTTGTCCGGCGGCAGCTTCGTGGTGACGAACACGTCGTCACGGGCGAGTCCGGACGCGGCGAGGGCCTTGCCGACGCCGCGCTGGTTCGAGTAGCCCGTCGCGGTGTCGACGTGGCGGTACCCGGCCTCGAGCGCAGTGCCCACGGCGGCGGGTGCGTCGGCGTCCGGGATCTGCCAGGTGCCGAAGCCGAGGAGCGGCATCGACCCACCGGTGACGGGCACGGAAGGAGTGGCGTGATCGGTCATGCACCCGTGTCTACGCCGCCGTTCGTCGGTGCCGTACGGGAAGGTGGACGACGGCCCGCCCGGGCCCGCATCACCGCACCACCCGGAGTCCCCCATGCCGTCGAACCGACGCCGCATCCCGATCACCCTCACGTCCCTCGTCGTCGTCCTCGTCCTGGCTGCTGGCGGCTACCTCGTGCACCGGACCGGCGGCGCGGAGCCGACCCCAGGCGTGACCGCAGCCGGCGGGACGGGCGCGAGCCGTGCCTCCAGTCCGACGACCGGGGCGACCACCCCGACCACCGCCACCAGCCCCGTCCCCGGCGGTGCGCCGGACCCCACCGGCACCGCGGACGCGGCGACCGCCCGCCAGCAACTCGCCGCGCTCCCAGTCAAGGGCAAGGCCCCGGCGACGGGCTACGACCGGGTTGCGGACTTCGGCACCGCGTGGCTCGACGTCGACCACAACGGCTGCGACACCCGGAACGACGTGCTCGCCCGGGACCTCACCGACGTGCAGCGCGAGGGGCCGTGCAAGGTCCTCCGCGGCACCCTGACCTCCCCCTACACCGGGGAGCACGTCGACTTCGTGCGGGGGAACACCACCTCGACCCTCGTGCAGGTCGACCACGTCGTCGCGCTCGAGAACGCCTGGCGCACCGGTGCTCAGCAGCTCAGCCAGCAGGAGCGCGAGGCCCTGGCGAACGACCCGGAGAACCTGTTCGCGGTCGACGGGCACTCGAACGCGCAGAAGCGGGCGGGTGACGCGGCGACCTGGCTGCCCGCTGCGGCGGGTTTCCGCTGCACGTACGTGGCCCACCAGGTCGCGGTGAAGACGAAGTACCACCTGTGGGTGGCCCCTGCCGAACACGACGCGATCGCGCGCATCCTCGATCGCTGCTGACGAACGCCCTGGACAACAGGTGTAGCCTAACTGGCGAGCTGATGCAGACGCATCGACCCTTCATCGTCGAAGACCGCAGGAGGCCTCCAGCATGACCAGCACCACCACCCGCTTCACCGACCGTGTCGTCCTCATCACCGGCGGCGGCTCCGGACTCGGCCGCGCGACCGCCGTCCGACTGGCGACCGAGGGCGCCGCGCTGTCCCTCGTCGACGTCTCCGCCGAGGGCCTCGAAGCGACGAAGACCGCCGTCCTCGACGCCGCCCCCGAGGCCCAGGTCATCACGACCGTCGCCGACGTCTCCGACGAGGCGCAGGTCGAGGCCTACGTCGCCGCGACGACCGAGCGCTTCGGACGCATCGACGGCTTCTTCAACAACGCCGGCATCGAGGGCAAGCAGAACCCCACCGAGTCCTTCACCGCCGCCGAGTTCGACAAGGTCGTCTCGATCAACCTCCGCGGGGTGTTCCTCGGCCTCGAGAAGGTCCTCAAGGTCATGCGCGAGCAGGGCTCCGGGATGGTCGTGAACACCGCGAGCGTCGGCGGCATCCGCGGCATCGGCAACCAGTCCGGGTACGCCGCCGCCAAGCACGGCGTCGTCGGCCTGACCCGCAACTCCGCCGTCGAGTACGGCCAGTACGGCATCCGCATCAACGCGATCGCCCCCGGCGCCATCTGGACGCCGATGGTCGAGAACTCCATGAAGCAGATCGACGCCGAGAACCCTCGCAAGGCCGCCGAGGAGTTCATCCAGGTCAACCCGACCAAGCGCTACGGCGAGGCCCCCGAGATCGCCTCGGTCGTCGCCTTCCTGCTCTCCGACGACGCCAGCTACGTCAACGCGACGGTCGTCCCGATCGACGGCGGCCAGTCGGCCAAGTACTGAAGCTGCCCCTCCGGCAGCCGGCGCGCGCCCGTCTGCGCCGACTGCCGGCCGGGAGGCACGACACACCTCCGCCCCGTGTGGCACGCTGCGAGCATGGCCGCGTTGCTGACGATCCCCCAGGTGTTCGCGCTGCTGCAGATCGCGCCGGACGGTCGGGCCCGCGCGACCGTGACGCGCGCGCAGCTCGGGACCGCCGGGGGCGTCCTCGCCGATCTCGCCCTGCGCGGCGCGATCGCCCTGGCGAAGGACCGGGTCGTGATCGCGTCGGGGACACCGACCGGCGACCAGGTCTTCGACACCGCGCTGGCATGGATCGCCTCCGAGTCGCCGAAGCCCGCGAAGTGGTGGGTCCGCCAGCTCGGCAAGCGGACCCTGCACGACGGGGTGGTCGCCCAGCTGGTGCAGCGCGGCATGCTCACCGAGGAGCAGCGCCGCACCCTGCTGGTCTTCATCACGACTCGGCACCCCGAGCGCGACGGCCTGCCGAGGGCGCAGGTGCGCCAGGCGGTCGACGAGGTCCTGGCCGGTCGAGCAGCCCCGTCCCCGTACATCGCCGCGGTCATCGGCCTGCTCGACGCCACGGACACGCTCCGCTCGGAGTTCGGGCGGGTCGACAAGCACTTCCTCCGCTCGGTCGTGCAGGGCGATTGGGTCGCCCCCGCGGTCCGACAGGTGCTCGCCGACATCAACGCGTCGGCAGCCATGACGGCTGGGGTCCTCGCTTCGAGCACCGCGGCGACGACAGCGGGGAGCAACTGACCCGGTGGCCGATCTGCTCACGATCCCTCAGGCCTTCTTTCTGCTGCACACCGACGACGACGGACGACGACGGACCACTGCGAAACGGCTCGACCTCGGGCTCGCCGGTGGCGTCCTCGCCGACCTCGCGCTCCGCGGGGCGATCGACCTCGACCGTAACCGGGTCCTCGCCGGACCGCTCGTCGGCAGCGGCGATCCCGTCCTCGACATCACGCACGCGCGGATTGCCGGCTCCCCCGTCCGATCGGCCTCGTGGTGGATCAGGCAGGTCGGCCGCCCCGAACTGCGAGCAGAGGTCACCGCCGGCCTCGTCGCCCGCGGGACCCTCGCATCGGAGCAGCGTCCAGCGCTCGCGCTCGCGCTCGCGCTCGCCCTCGCCCCGGCCACGCGCCACCCGGACCGTGATCGACGACCACTGGACGAGGTGCAGGCCGCGATCGCCGACTCGCTGGCCGGCCGAACGCCGGCGTCCCCGTTCGTCGCGACGATGATCGGGCTGCACGACGCCGTCGGCACCCTGCGCTCCCGGTTCGGCCCCGTCGACCAGCGGCACGTCCGAGACCTGGTCGCCGGCGACCAGGTCTCCCCTGCTGTCCGTCGTGTGCTGTCGCACGTCCGTACCGATCCACCACCGCCGTCCTCGACGCAGCGACCGCCGTTCTGCCCTGGGCCGTCAACTGACCGCCGGTCGGTGCCGCTCGGTCGAGCGTGACAGCATGGCCGAATGAGCACGAACGAGACGGACGGGTCGGCCTTCGGTCGGGGCGTCGACAAGCCTCCGCCCACCGCAGCCGCCGAGCTCCGCCGTCGGATGGCGACATCGCCCGCAGGGTTCCTGCGCAGCGCGGCCTGGGTGCCGTGGAAGCCCGAGGGCACCCCGGAGGGCGGCAGCATCGCGCACGTGATCATCCGGGACCTGCCGTTCGTGCCGGTGTTCACCGACCCCGAGGAGCTCGCCGCCGGGCTGCCCGGCACCGAGGGCCGCCCGGTGCCGATGTCCGAGCTCGTCACCGCGCTCCCCGAGGAGTTCGGCATCGTGGTCGACCCGACGAGCGCCGAGGCAGCGAACTTCCTGCACGCCGAGGTCCTGGCGAACATGCGAGAGCAGATGCGCGGGGAGATTCCCGACGACGGCGCCGAGGGCCGGGAAGCCACCCAGGCCTAGTCCGCCGTCGGCCGCCTGCAGTGTTGCCGCTGATGATCGCCGCGCCGACGAGGTGACCTCGATCCACGGTCAACGATCTCAGTCCGTGACCTGCGGTCCATTCGAACCGAGATCGTCAGACCAGCGATTGCGGCTCCGTCCGCCGCGCGTTCGTCACGAGCCGAGCAGCGCAGTCGCGATGCCCCCGAGCGCGACGAGACCAGCGATCGGAAGCCCGACCACCCCGAGGGCGACCGCGAGCGCAGCCCGACGCCGTCGTACGCGCGCATCCGCCACGTCGCGGACCAGCCGATCGAACCGATGCTCGAGCCGCAGAGTGTCGTCCGGCACGAAGGCGGTCGCGTGCCATGTGGCTCGCTCCTCGGCAACCATCGACAGGTACCGGACGGCTTCGTCCGAGTACACCGGACGAAGCCCGAGGATCCACCCGCGCACCTGGTCCGGCCGGAGCACGACGACAGGAGCAGGCTTCTTGCCGAACGTGATCCGGTCCGCCGCGACGACGAGCAGCGGCTGCACGGAGAACGATCCGCCGGCCGCCGTCGAGAGCAGTCGTGTGGCCTTCCGCCCCTCACTCTGTGCCGCTCCGATGTGCGAGGTCCTCCCGCCGCCGACCATGAACGAGCCGCCACCAACGAAGACCTGCTGACCGCTGTGGTTCTTGGTGTTGATCGAGAACACGCCGGTCGGTCCGATCACCAGATGATCGATGTCCGTCGAGCCGGTACCGATCGGCACCGCGTGCAGCACGGTGAAGGCCGGTCCCAGGCGGTCGAGCTCAGCGGCGACGCGGCGCTCACCCAGGGCTCCCTTGAACCAGGACCGCGCCGCGGGCGCAACGGGATCGACGCCCCAGAACCGCTGCGCCCGCGAACGTCCTGGCGCCTCGGCCTGCAGCCGGAGGCACTCCTGCATCACCCCGTAGGCGGGTCGCCTTGCACGCAGGGTCATCGGCGCTGCCCCGATCGCCGTCGGACGAGGAGCCGACGGTTGCACCGGCTCGCCCTGCCCTAGCGTCGTCGTTCGATCCATCACGCTTCCACCGTGGCAGCGCGGATGAGCCGAGGAAAGCCCACCTTCGGGCGTCAGTGGCGGGGCTCGACGAGCTCGATGAACCGGGAGAGCAGGGACAGGCCGGCGATGGACGGCGGCAGCCCGGTCGTCAGCGCGGGTGAGTGCACGAGGTACGCCGCCCACTTCGCCCGGGACAGCGCCACGTTCAACCGGTTCGGCATGAGCAGGAAGTCCAACCCCCGCGGGATGTCCGCCGCGCTCGAGGCCGCGAGCGACGTGATCGACACCACGGCCTCGCGTCCCTGGAACATGTCCACGGTGCCGACCTGGGTGCTCCGGAGTCCGGCGGCGTCGAGCGCCTCGCGGATCACGGCACCCTGCGCGTTGTACGGCGCGACGACGATGACGTCCTCGTCGGTGAGCACGCGGGTGGTGTCCCCGTCGGTCCACGTCCGGCCGACGACGTCCCGGGCGAGAGCGACGACCCGCTCGGCTTCCTCGACCGAGGACGTCGTGTTCCCGGCGTGCACGACCGGCACGGGGTGGACACCAGGGTCGATGCCGTCGAGGTGCCGGCCGGACACCATCGACGCCAGCTGCCCGTCGTACGACAGACCGGACACCGCGGCGGTCAGCGCGGGCTCCATCCGGCGAGTGCGGGCGAGGAAGTAGCCGAACTCCGCGGGCAGCACGTGCTCCCCGTCGGCGAGCCAGCCGAGCGCCGACTGGTCGACCGGCTCCGGGTGCGACCCCTGGGAGACCTGCGGCAGCTGCTGCGGGTCGCCGAGCAGGAGCAGGCGGGTCGCGGCGATCGAGGACGCGATGGTCGGGGCGAGCGAGAACTGCCCGGCCTCGTCGACGACGAGCAGGTCGAGGGAGCGCCGCGGGATCGTGCCCTCGTTCGCGAACGTCCACGCGGTCCCGCCGACGACGCCCCCGGTGCCGGTCTCGGCGCACGAGGACAGGAACGCGGTGACGGCGGCGTTGTTCTTCACGGGCGTCCACGCGGCGGCCTCGAGCTCGTCCTCGGTCGCGCCGGACTTCGGGACCTTCACGACCCGGTCGGCGGGCACCCCGGCACCCACGACGGACGCGAGGAAGTTCTCCGACGTCGCGTGCGACTGCCCGACGACCCCGACGCGCCAGCCGTGCTCACGGACGAGTCGGGCGACGACGTTCGAGCCGACAAAGGTCTTGCCGGTGCCCGGAGGACCCTGGATCGCGAGGTACGACCGGTCGAGACCGAGCAGCGTCGCGACCACGGCGGACACTGTGTCATCGCCCTGGACGGCGGCGAGCGCTCCCCGCGGCGGGACCCGGCGGAGCAGGTCGAGCGCGGGGTCGGGCAGCATCGCCGGCAGCGCGTCGAGCACCTCCTGCCCCCACTCGGCGATCGCCTCGGGCTGGGGCTTCGCACGGGGCGGGGCCGCCGGGGCGAGCGCGACCGGGAACTCGGCGTGCGGCTCCCCGCCACCGACCGGCAGGCTCTCCTTGACCAGCACCTCGAACGCCTCGCCGTTCTCGCCCGCGTCGAGCACGACCGCGCGAGCCGACGCACCCTTCGATCCGGGGGCCGGAGCGGTGACCGACGGCGGGAGTGGGTCGTCGTAGACGAGGTGAGGCGTGCCTCCAGGCCGGAGCCGTGAGCCGGGCGCGAGCGTCCCCGACAACCGGATCTCCCGCGAATGCGAACGGGCACGCGGCAGCGTGCCCCAGTCGCGCTCGACCGACGCGCGCTCGACCACCAGGACGTCCCGCGTGTCCGCCCAGTCGTCGACGGGGTTCCGGAGGCGGTCGAAGTGGTCCTGCCAGAAGGTCTTCGCCTCGCGGCGGTGGTAGTCGATCGCGGCGGCGGCGAGCGCCAGCGCGGTCTGGTCGGCGTCGCGGTCGAGGGGGTCGACGTCCGCCAGCTCGGCGGCGAGCGCCGTGTAGACGGGGTTCGGTTCGCGCTCGACCGGGATCGGCGGCAGGAGTTCCTCGGGCTGCACCGGCGCGGCGGAAGCGGCGTGCCGCAGGGACAGGAGCCAGTCCCGCAGCCGCAGCGTCGAGCGGCAGTCGTAGGCGTTGTAGTCCGCGACCTCGTCGAGCATGTGCTGCCCCGCGGCCGGGTCGCCGTTCCGGAGCTCCTCGATCGCGTCGACGTAGGCGGTGATGCTGTCCGCGGCGTTCGTGACGTCGCTCAGCCGCAGGTCGTCGCCCATGTAGAGCGGCTCGAGCTTCTTGATCGAGTAGCTGTGGCTGCCGACCACCAGGGCCTTGCGGACGATCGGGTACAGGTCGACGAGGACCCCCGCGCGGAGCAGGTCGTCGACGACGTCCTCGCCGACGCCGTGCCGCGCGGCGAGGGAGAGCAGGTGCGTCCGCTCGTACGCGGCGTAGTGGTAGACGTGCATGCCGGGGCGCTGCTCGCGGCGCTCCTGGACGAACGCGAGGAAGTCGACCAGCGCCTGCCGCTCGTCGCGGATCGTGTGCGCCCAGAAGGCGGTGAAGTCGGCGCGGTCGTCGACCAGGCCGAACAGGTAGTCGAGGCCCCAGTGGACGCCGTCCTCGGTGTGCAGGGGGTCGCCCTCGAAGTCGAAGAAGACGTCTCCGGGGTCGGGCTCCGGCATCGCGTCGAGGGCTCGGGCGTTGTGGAGCTCGTAGCGGGGCTTGGCTGTGCTCTTCTTTGCGTGGCTTGCGCGCTGCTCCGCTTCGGTCTCGGTCTGGAGGCGCGCCTGCCGTACCAGCCTGTCTTGCGTCGACCGCGACATGCCGGCTACTGCCGCGGTACGGTCCGCCAGGTCGTCGATCGTCCGCACTCCCTGCCGAATCAGCTTCGTGCGCTGGTCGAGGCGCATGCCGGCGACGAGGACCAGGTCGCGGTGCTGCTGCACCTGGGTCTGGCAGATGGTGCAGCGGCCGCAGCTGGAGTAACGGGGGTCCCCCCACTGCAGTTCGTCATGCTCCTGCATCCGCTCGGCGATGACCCGTTCGAGTTCCGCACGCTGCGTCCGGTAGACCGGGGCGATGTCGGCGAGGTCGTGCGTGGTGGTGGTGCGGTCGCCGAGGACGAGGTGGACCTGCTCGCCAGTGGGGATGCCGTGCGCCTGCATCTGCTCGGCGTAGGCGGCGAGCTGCAGCAGGGCGCTGATCTTGGCGTGGCGGGCCAGCTTGGTGTCGTAGACCTCGTACGCGCCGCGGTCGTTGCGGATGATGAAGTCCGCGAAGCCGATGAAGCCCGGGTGCTCGGGGGTGGGCGGCTCGTGGAAGGTCGGTTGGTAGAGCACGTCGGCGCCTGCTTGGAACGCTGCTCGTGCTGCTTCGGCTGCTCGGGCGTAGTCCAGCGGTGCGGGTCGATCGAACTCGACGACGTCGCGGGTCCGCTTGAGGATCTCGAGGTAGTCGAGCTCGTGCTGGTCCCCCAGGCGGGCGGTGCGCTCGAGCATGTCGTCGTGTTCGTCGGGCAAGGGGCCGCCCCGGCCGAGCTTGGCGTCGAGGCGGCGGAGGAACGCCCACTCGCAGGACGCCCACGTGCTGAGGTCGCTCGGGCTGAGCAGGACCTGCTCGTCGACGCCGATCTGCATGCGCTCCCCCGTCTCGTCTGGTGCGCTGACGAGCCTAGGGGCGGCCGCCGACAGGCTCGATCCGCACGAACCGCGGTCCCTCGTAGCCGTCGCGGGACACGTGCGCGGTGAAGTCGGCGAGGGACCGGACCCAGTGCCCGCGGTCGCCGTAGAGCGCCTGGTAGACGACCACAGGCTCCTCGGTCTCGGCGTCCTGCGCAACGAGGACCACCTCGTACTCGCCGCCCTTGAAGTGGCGGTACCGGCCGGGGGTCACGTCGGTGCTCATCCCCCAGATGCTACGGAACCGGACGGACCGGCGAGGTCGTGCCTACAGTCACCGATGTGGACGAGACAGCGACGCGGGCACGGCGGGCGATCCGCCGCTCGATCGTGATCGCGGTCGTCGGCGCGGTCGTCGGCGGTGTCGGAAGCGCCATCGGCGGCGTGGCGCTCGAGAAGGGCTCGGACGTCGTCCTCCTGGCGATCGGGGGCATTTTTACCGTCGCCGGTCTCGCCGGGCTCGTCTCGGTCTTCCTGACGCTGATCGACCTGATGCCGGAGCTCCAGAGCCCGGTCGGCGGACTCGATCGGTCCCAACGGCGCGAGATCGATCGGACGATCCGCGAGGGCCGCCCGATCATGCCGGACGGCAGCGAAGCGGCCCGACGCGCGTTCGACCGAGCACGCGGCACGGCCATCGTCCTGCCGCTCCAGACGACGCAGCTCGTCCTCCTCTACTGCCTGATCGCCGGACCGCAGATCCCACGGTCGACGTCGGGCGAGCCGTGGCAGTGGTGGTTCAGTCGCATCTTCCTGGCGGTGCTCATCTGCGTGATCGTCTGGTTCGTGCCGCACGCACGGCGTCGAGTGGCCGCTGCACGCCGGTACATGCAGGCCGCCGACGAATCCGTCCGCGCCTGACACGTCGTCCACAGATCACCGGCGAGGTGTCGGTCGTTCCGGTCCTGAATGGAACGCTGGGGCGATGGACCGCTGGGAGGCCGACGACGCCCGCCGCCGCCACATGGCCCGGTTCGGGCGGCGGGACACCGCGCCCGAGCTCGCCGTCCGTTGTGAGCTCCACCGCCGAGGCCGCCGGTTCTTCGTCGACCGTCCGGTGAGCTCCCGCTGCCGAGTCCGCCCCGACGTCGTCTTCCCGCGCGCCCGCGTCGCCGTGTTCGTCGACGGCTGCTTCTGGCACTTCTGCCCTGACCACACCCACCTGCCGAAGGCCAACGCCGAGCTGTGGCGCCGCAAGCTCCTGGCGAATCGGCAGCGCGACGCCCGCAACGAGGCGATCCTGGTGCACGAGGGCTGGCGGGTCGTCCGCGCGTGGGAGCACGACGACCCGGCCGAGACCGCGGATCGCGTCGAGCGGGTCCTCGACCAGTGGCACGCCATCGCTCGCCGGGCCGAGCACCCGCCGATCCCGGTACGGTGTCCGACGGAGGGGAATCGATGAGCGAGCAGACGAACACCTGGGGCGGTACCGAGACGACCAAGGGCAAGGGGCCCCTGTTCGTGGTCCGGCGCCCGCGTTTCCCGGGCGTCATCTTCACCGGAGTCGGCGCAGCGGCGGTCGTGATCGGCATCCCCGGGATCGTCATCCAGCAGCTCGTCTCCCCGGGAGCCAACAGCACCTCCCTCGGCTTCATGGCCGGACTCGGCGCTCTGCTCCTGCTCTTCGGCCTCGCCCTCGGTGCCACACGCGTGGACGTGTACGACCGTCACTACGACGTGAAGTCCGGCTTCGGCAAGCTCCGACGCCGCGAGGTCGACGACATCCGCACGCTCCGCTACGCCACGCAGTCGAACGGCGGCGGACAGCGGTTCGTCAGCCTGACCGCGTGGAACGACCGCAAGAAGAAGCAGTTCATGATCTTCACGAACTACCGCGGCTACCAGGAGTTCACGGCCTGGCTCGCGGAGCGCCGCCCCAAGGAGTGGGCCGAGTGCGAGCGCCTCGGCATCCCGGACTGATCCCCGCCCGTGTCATGGAGCGACACGTTCCCTCGGGCGTCACCGGTCGGGCGTAGCGTCACCGCATGACCGTCGGAACCGCGATCGCCGTGCTCGTCGGGGTCCTCGCCCTCGCGACCGTGCTCGGCCTCGTGCTGCGCCAGCGCACCGGTCGGGCCCGCACCACTGCGACGACGACGGACGCCCCGCGCACCGACGACCTCGCCGCTGCGGCCGACTACGGCGCCGAGGCGACCCTCGTACAGTTCTCCACGCCGACCTGCGCCCGCTGCCCGGCGACCCGCCGCCAGCTCGACGCCGTCGCCGATCGCCACGAGGGCGTCCGCCGCATCGAGGTCGACCTCGCCGAGCGTCCCGAACTCGCCCGCCGCTTCGACGTCATGCAGACCCCGACGGTCCTGCTCCTGGACGCCGACCGCACCGTCCGCACCCGCTTCGGCGGCCCGCCCCGCCCCGCGGAGCTCGCCGCCGCACTCGACACCGTCCTGACCGCCGGATCCCGGGAGTCCCGATGACCACCACGAACGACACCGCCCGCGGGATCGACCCGCGCTCGCCCCGCTTCGGCGCCGCGATCACGACCGTCCTCCTCGCAGCGACGATCATCCTGACCCTCGTGCCCGCCACGTGGGTCGCCGGCATCGTGCTCCTGACCATCATCGTCGTGTTCTTCGCGATCGGCGGCCTCGCCGGCATTCGCCGCCACCCGTACGGCGCACTGTTCCGCCGCTTCATCCGGCCGAGGCTCGCACCGCCCACCGAACTCGAGGCCCCCGAGCCCCCGACCTTCGCCCAGCAGATCGGCCTGGTCATCACGGCCCTCGCCCTGGTGCTCGCCCTGGTCGGCGTCCCCTACGCCGCACCCGTCGGCGCCGCGATCGCCCTGATCGCTGCGTTCCTCAACGCTGTCTTCGACGTCTGCATCGGCTGCCTGCTCTACGTGTGGCTGGTCCGGGCGGGCGTGTTCCGCCCGCGACGCAGCGCCGCCTGACGGCCGCCGGTCCTCAGGACCACCGGCAACCGGCCGGGAGGATCGCACCACCTGCACGACGCTCGTCGCGCTGGCAGGGTGATCTGTGCCTCCAGTCCGCATCGAGTCTGCTCTGCGGTGCCAGGGCGGGGGCGGAGGATCCCCCCACAGCATCCTCCGACCCGGTCCCTGCCCCCGCTACCGCGCGGCGAGGGCCTGCTCGCTGAGGGCGACGAGGTCGTCCGCCCGCAGCGCCGGCCATCCGTGGAGCAGTTCGCGCCACTCAGCAGGGAGCGCCGACGCGCCGTAGAGCGCTCCCGCCAGGCCTCCGGCGATCGCGGCCACGGTGTCCGTATCGTTGCCGGTGCGGACCGCACGGACGAGGGCGTCCTCGAGGGTGGAGCTCTTGAGGACCGCGGCGTACGCGGCCTGCAGCGCGGACACGACCCAGCCGTTCGAGTCGGTGAAGTCGACCGGCTCGGCGTGCTCGGCGCGGACGAGTCGCTCCGCCCAGAGCTGGCGGCGGTCGAGGTCGAGCAGCTCGAGCCCGCGGAGGACGTCGAGCTCACCGGTCAGCACCGCGTGCCGGATCGCGACGCACCAGAGGACGCACCCGTCGCCGGCGTCCGCCTCGAAGTGGGTCAGGTCGCTGATCGCGCGCGCGGCCTCGGCGAGCTTCGCCTCTTCACCGTCCTCGTCGCGGAGGTAGCCGAGCACCAGCGGAGCCGTGCGCATCAGCGAGCCGTTCCCCGCGGACTGGCCCTTGAAGTCGTGTTCCTGCCGGGCCGCAGCGCGACTGTGGGCGGCGGTGCGTGCCTCCAGGCCGGTGAGCACGTTGCGTGTCTGGATGCCGACGTCGGGGGCGGTCTGCGCCCACGCTGCCCAGGCGGCGACGAGGCCGTCGAGCGAGGACTCGTCGGCGGGGTCGCCGCCGCGGGCGAGGGTGCGGAGGATCGGGACGGCCATGCTCGTGTCGTCGGTCCACTCCCCCGGCGCCCAGCCGAAGGAGCCGCCGCCCGCCATGCGGATGGGTGTGGGTTCCGGGACGGCCGGCTTGAACTCGTAGCCGGCGCCGAGGGCGTCGCCCGCGGCGGACCCGAGCACGGCTCCGATCGCGCGGTCGTGTCTGGTGGTGGTCATGAGCGCCTCCCCTGGTTTGCGCGCTTCTGCGTAAACACGATCGTCGCATGCAGTCGCGGTTTGCGCAAGCGTGCGTAAACTCGTCGTCGTGAGTGAGTACCGCGATGCTGCCGGGAAGCGCCTGGTCGACTATCCGCGACCCTCGGTGGCTGTGGACACCGCCGTGCTGACGGTGCCTGTGGAGGAGAAGTTGTCCGTGCTGCAGGTGCGGGACGCTGTCGACGGGGACTGGCGGCTGCCGGGGACGTTCGTGCACGAGGGCGAGCGGTTGGCCGATGCCGTGCTGCGGTCGCTGCGGGCGAAGGCCGGCGTGACGGGGTTGGCGCCGCAGCAGTTGCAGGTGTTCGACGATCCTGCGCGCGACAGCCGCGGGTGGGTGATGTCGGTCGGGCACCTCGACGTGGTGCCGTTCTCGTCGCTGGCCTCAGGGCTGGACGGGTCGCGGGTGCGCCTCGTGCCGGTCGCCGCGGCGACGGGGATGGTGCACGGGCACGACGACATCGTGGCCGTGGCGGTGGCTCGGTTGCGGGCCTCGTACGAGGTGGCTCCCGATCCGTGGGGGCTCGTGGCGGAGCCGTTCACGATGACGGAGTTGCGGCGGGTGCACGAGGCGGTGGCGGGGCGGGCGTTGTTGCCAGACTCGTTCCGGCGGGCGATGGTGCCGATGCTCTTGGCTGCGGAGGGGAAGCGGGCGGAGGGGCCGGGGAAGCCGGCGGGGGTGTGGCAGCGCCGAACCTAAGCCGCTTGTATCGCCTCTGCAACCCGCGTCACNCCGCTTTGGGCGACCAGAACGCCGAGCATGACCCCGACGAACAGTGTCAGAACCCCTTCCGTCGCTTCATCGACGTCCTCGCCTTCCTCGAACAGTGCAGGCCAGCTGTTGAGGTAGGCGAGCTTCTGCGACACGCGGAGCATGTGCCCGACGTACTGCGCCATGTCGGCCGGCAATGTGCCCACCATGAGCAGGCCGCCCGGGAGCCCTGCCAGTGCAGAGAGCCCCGTCGCTTTGCTCGTCTCGTATCGGATCGAGACGCTCGCAACTTCAGCGATGATGTGCCGTTCGATGCCAGCCGCTGCGGGGGTCTCGCGGATTGCCTGCTCGAGCTACTCTGGGGAAACCTTGTGCCGAAGCGCTGCGCGCAGGTACTTCTCCCGATCGATGCGCACGCCGGGCAGCCGAGCGGCCACATTCAGGACTTGCGAGAACCTTGAACCCGACGTCTCGACTTCGTGCTGTTCGACCACGAGGTGAGCATAGGTCATCCTCCGTCCAGAGTCAGCGGGCATGACTTGTCAGCTCGCACGCAAGCGCGTTGGGTCGAGAGAGACGGACTCTCGATGCGCAGCTGGGATCGGCGGTCGCCGCCAGCCCGGTGACGTCGCCCCAGGACAAGGACCACCCGGGACGACGCTGCGAGGCCCTCCTCCGGTGCCGACTACCGCCGACCTCGCCGCCGCGAACGACGGAGCGTCGTCCCGACCCAGGACCCTCCGCCACCAGCGGCAAGCGCCATGACGATTGCGCCTGCGGTGTGGTTCGGAGTTGCGATCATTGCGGCCGAGAGCGCCGCACCGGCGATGAGACAGACGACGGTCACGGAGACCGCGAACGTGGTGTTCTCAAAGATCTTCGACAAGGTGACCTCCTAGGCGCAGCGGGGTCCCCTGTTGCTGAACGGGTACACGCGGAGCGACTTCGTCCCGCACCGCACCCCGCCGTTGGTCGTGACCGCCACGGTCGCGATGGTGATCGCGACGGTTCCGACAGCACACACCGCAGGACCGAGGAGACAGATGCCAGCGGTGAGTCCGGCGGCAGCGCCACTGATGATCAGGTTCTGGTCGAATGCATTGAAGCCCACGTAGACACCTCCGTAGGAGTCCGAGCCGGCAGAGAGCCGCTGGTGTGCCCCTGCCTGGTACAGCTCGAGCTGGATCCCATCGCTGCCCTCGATGACCACTGTCCGCGACCCGTCCGGCGCCGCAATCTCCTCCTTGACTGCACCGACAGAGCGCGCCTCGGCGATTGCCCGGTCGATCATGTCTGGCGTGACCGCACTGCGATCAGCGACATCTCCAGCGGATGCTGGCGCGTCGGTTAGCTCTGCGGCGGTAGCGGCTGGACCAGCGAGAACGGTTCCTCCGATGAGGAGCCCGGATAGCGCGATTCCGGCAAGCGTGGTTCGAGTCATTGACATGGTTGGGCCCCTTCAGGCTGACGAGAAGGCCGCGTGCCTCCCTGCCTCCGAAACTAGCGTCTGACATACTGCACGTCAATACATTCCATTCTGGGCGGGCTACTCTGCACCCCAAACGGGTACGGCCCCCTCCCGCGCCCCTCCGCCACGCGAATGGTTCAGTACCGCGCGTCCAGGGGACGGCGCACGCTGCGACGCAGAGGACGCGGTGTCGTGCTCGACGTCAACCACCGGAACACCGCCGAGGTGCTCGAGTTCGCGAAGCAGATGGTCGCCGATGATTAGTTCGTCGACATCGAGGGGGTCGACGGCGTGGGTGACGCGGTCTCCGCGGTGACCCGATCCGGGAGCGTGCCGACAGTGCACCGGGCGACGAGCAGCGGCGACCACGACGCGGCGATGGTCGCGCGCATCCGGCAGGTCCTGCGCCTGGTCGGGACCGGGCACGGTGACGTCGGCGTGCTCACCGCGACGAACCAGCAGGCGGACGAGGTCACGGTGGCGCTGCGGGCGGCCGGCATCCCGGTCGTGTCGCTGCAGCGCTACGACGGCGGGACCGTCGACGCCGTGAAGGTCGGGACGATCAAGCGCGCGAAGGGGCTCGAGTTCAAGCAGGTGCTGCTCGCGCACGTGCGCGGGCGGCTCCTCGCCGAACAGACGGGCCAGCCGTCGGAGGCCGACCGGGAGCGGCGGGAGCTCGACCGCCGGGAGCTGTACGTGGGCATGACCCGGGCTCGCGACGGGCTGTGGGTCGGCGTTCGGTGAGGTTGGGCGATCGAGAGGTGCCGGCGCTGTCGGCGTCGGGCGCGGGGCTCGGCGCCGTGCAACGATGAGTTCGACAACCGGGGAGGGCGGCGATGGTCGACAAGGTGATCCGCGACCGCATGCGGATGCTCGCGGACGTCGCAGATGGCATCCGTGCGCACCGCACCGCTGCTCAGTCGGCAGCGACGGCAGCAGTCGACGCGATCCTGTCCCGTCGTGTCGAGGTCCGCGGCGCCGCACTGTCCTGCTCGGTCATCCCGCTCCGCCAAGGCGACGAATCGCTCGCGGCCACCATCGAGCACGCCGCTGCGCTCCCCCGCATCGACCGGCCCGTCGAGGACCTGCTCGACATGCTCACGAACGACGTCCGCCGCGCACTCGACGATGAAGACGCGGTCTCCGGTATCGCGAGCCTCTTCGTCGGCCGGGAGCGCCGCGACGCAGCCGCGCGTGCCGACCACTACCTCGAGGACACGAACGCCTGGCTCGACCGGAGCGGTGTCCTGTCGGCGTTGCAGGCGGTCGACACGCGTGACCGCCGTCCCGCGCCGACCAGCCTCGAACCACTGCTGGACACCGAGGGGCGGCTGCTCTCGTCGACCGCGGACCTCGGTCCTGCCGCCCTCATCGACCTGACCGCGCTCGACCACCTGCCGCGGACGATCGGGATCCTGCGTGAGGCCGTGGAGGCAGCCGAGTCGTCGCGAGAGCGCGTGCTCGAAGCCGGTCGTCGGGTCCGCGAGGACGCCGCGCGCCGCGAGCTCCGCCAGATGGACATCGACCGGCTGCGCGAGGTCACGCGGGATCAGCTCCGGCTCGGTGCCGTCCGGGACGCGGGCATCGGAACCGTCGGCCAGTTGCTCGCGGACCCGATCGTGGCCGGTCGGCTCCCCGGCGTCGGCGAGACGACCGCGACCCGGATCAACGCCGCCGCTCGGGCGATGCAGGACGCGGCTCGTGCCGATGCGGCCGTCCAGATCGACGCCCGTCGGCAGGACACCGGGAGCGTCGCACTCGTCTCGGCGCTCCGGACGTGGGAAGCGGTCAAGAACAGTGGCGGCCCCCGCGTCGCCGGGCTCGTCGACGAGCTCGGCCCCTTGGCGACCGCGGTCGCTCACGGCGCCGTCCTCGGCATCGTGCACCAGCCGGGAGCGATCGCCTCCGGCGGCTTCAACCCCTCAGAGGGCACGGTCGAGCGGCTCGAGATCGACGCGGACGACGCGCGGCAGCGGGCCGTCCGTGCAGCCGGCGACCGCGAGCGGCTCCGGTCGACCGACGACTGGAGCGACTTCCTCGACCGCCCGGCGAGCTACTTCGCGCTCCTCGACGAGATCGGCCTGACGGACTCGACGACCGCCGGCCGTGGGTCACTCCCCGAGGGCCTGATCGAGCAGGTCGAGCGCTTCGAGCTCGACACGACGCTCCTGACGGCATCGCTGCGCGGCTACCAGCGGTTCGCCGCCGCGTTCGCCCTGGTGCAGGAGCGGGTCGTCATCGGCGACGAGATGGGACTCGGCAAGACCGTCGAGGCGCTGGCCATGATCGCGCACGTCGCAGCGGCACACCAGACCGCGGACGGACCAGCACCGCGGTTCGTCGTGATCTGCCCCGCGGCCGTGGTGGCGAACTGGATCCGGGAGACCGAGAAGCACACCCGGGTTCCGGTGCACCGCCTGCACGGCCCGAGCCGTGTCCACGGCGTCGACGCCTGGCTCCGCGACGGTGGCGTCGCGGTCACGACCTACGAGACGCTCGCATGGCTCGGCACCCGCATCCCCGAGGACCAACGGTTCGCGGCCGTCATCGTCGACGAAGCGCACTACGTCAAGAACCCCGACGCCAAACGCACGAAGAACACCCGCACGCTCCTCAACCGCTCCGACCGCGTCGTCCTGATGTCGGGCACGCCGCTCGAGAACCGCGTCGAGGAGTTCCGCGTCCTCGTCGACCACATCCGCCCGGACCTCACGGTCGATGCCGAGCACGACCCGATGGCGTTCCGGAAGCAGATCGCACCCGTGTACCTGCGCCGGAGTCAGGAGGACGTCCTGACGGAGCTCCCCGACCTCGTCGAGGTCGACGAGTGGACCGACCTGACCTCGGCCGAAGCCTCCCGGTACGCCGATGCGGTCGCCAGCGACAACTTCCACGCGATGCGACAGCTCGCGATGCTCGACGGCGATGCCTCGAGCAAGGTCGAGTCGCTCCGGGAGGTCGTCGCCGATGCCCGCGCGAACGGTCGCAAGACGCTCGTGTTCTCGCACTACCGCGCGGTCCTCGAGGCGGCACGCCAGGCGGTCGGGGGCGAGGTCTTCGGTCCGCTCAGCGGCTCGACGTCGCCGACGGCCCGCCAGGAGATGGTCGACGCGTTCTCCGCCGCGGCGCCGGGGGCGGTCCTGGTCGCCCAGATCATCGCCGGCGGAGTGGGACTCAACATCCAGGCGGCCTCGGTCGTCGTGATCTGCGAGCCGCAGCTCAAGCCGACGACCGAGTGGCAGGCGATCGCCCGGGCCCGACGGATGGGCCAGCTCGACACGGTCCAGGTGCACCGGCTGCTGTCCGAGGACGGCGTCGATGCCGCCCTGGTCCGGATGCTCGCGAGGAAGTCGCAGATCTTCGGCGACTTCGCCGCCGTCAGCGACACCGCGCAGGCTTCGGTGCAGGCGTTCGACATCTCCGAGTCGCAGCTCATCACCCAGGTGCTCGCCGAGGAGCGGGCTCGCTTGGCCGCTGTGCCGGCCTGATCCGACACCGGCCTCGACGGGCTGCTCAGCGCGCTGCCGCCAGGGCTTCCTCGAGCACGTCCTCCCCGAGGATCGGGATCCCGTACTGCCGCGCCTTCTTCGCCTTCCCCGACAGGCTGTCGACGTCCGCCGCGATGAGCACGGTCGTCTTCTTCGTCACCGCCGGTGCCGTCCGGATGCCGTGCCGAGCCAGGTCGGCCTCGATCGCAGCACGACCGCGGCGCATCTCACCCGTCAGCGTCACGATGCTGCTCTCGTCGAGCGCGACGCTCTCGTCCTCGGGCTCGACCGCCGCCGTCGCCGCACGCCGCTCGCCCGGCTTGCGGCTGTGCACCGCGTGCTCGAGGCGGTCGTTCGGGATCCCGAGGAGCGCAGCCACACGCTCCAGCTGGATGTGCTCCTGGATGGTCAGGATGCCATCGGCCCAGACCGCCTCGACCAGGTCGTCGAAGTAGCGGTGGTGCAGTCGGCGCTGCTGGTCGGTGGTCAGGCCCGAGTCTCGCGCGAGTGCCTCGAGCGCCGCCGTCTCCGAGGTGCTGAGGAGCCCGTCCGCGAGTGCCGCGTCGAGCAGCGCTGCGTACTGGAGGGCAGCGCCGCTGCCGTCGACCGCCGGCATCCGGTCCGTGGCCCGGTCGACCCTCGACCGAGTGACTGCAGCCCCACCGCGCCGTCGCGGAAGCCACCCGGCTCTGGTCGACGGGACCCGCGGCCACGTGAGCCCTGCGGCCGTCGCGCCCCAGGTGTCCCAGCGGCTCCGGTCCGCTGACGTCGCCATGTAGGCGGCGAGCAGCTGGGAGGTCGCCCGGGCGTCGGCGAGCGCCTCGTGCGCATCGGTCAGCTCGATGTCGTAGGCGCTGCAGCAGTCGGCGAGCTTCCGCCCGGAGCCGGGCAGGAACTCGAGCGCGAGCCGCATCGTGCAGAGCGCCCGCGACGCGTCGGAGAACGGCGAGCGCACACCGATCCGGTCGAACTCCGCGTGCAGGAAGCGCGCTTCGAACGGTGCGTTGTGCGCGACGAGGACGCGCCCTTGGAGGCGATCGACGAGCGTACCGGCGACGTCCTCGAACGACGGCGCTCCGGCCATGTCGGCGCCGCGCAGCTGGTGGATGTGCGTCGGTCCCAAGTCGCGGTCCGGGTTCACGACGGTCTCGAAGGACTCCTCGACCTGCCCGTCCGGTGCGACGTGGACGATCCCGATCTCGATGACGCGGTGCCCGTAGGCCGGCGACAGACCCGTCGTCTCGAAGTCGACGACGGCGTACCCGTTGTGCATGTTCCCCCGGTGTTCCTACGAGTCGCGTCGGTGATGCGCGACTCCTCGACCCAATCATCGCTGCTGAAACTCGAGAGAGCGAGCCCCCGAACGGTGTGCCCGCTCTGCGGCTCGAGAGCCCTCGATCTCCTACGTCCTTCATCCGCGGCAGTCAGTCGAAGCACCAGACTGTGGCCATGACCAGGACCGGCGCACGTGCTGCGGTGCTCGACGATGCTCTCGTCCGGATGGGCTTCACCAGGACGCCTCGGCCGGCGGCGCCGAGGCTTCCTGATCTGCCTCCGAGCATCCGAACGGAGACCCTCGACCTGTACCGTTCGCTCGGCGGACTTGCACCCGAGCCGCAGATCCGACCGGGCCCCTGGGATCTGTCGTACGGCGACGTCGTCGTCGAGCTCGACGAGGACTTCCACTTCAACCGCTACCGCACGCTGACCCTGCTCGCCCCGTTCGCGTCAACACTTCCGTGGGCGGTCGACTACCGACGCCACTCGACAGACCAAGAACATCGGTCCGGCACCGGCGGCAGACGATGGACGAACCCGTCTGCCGAGCGGATGTTCGGTTCGGCAGACGCTGAGATGGTGTTCCTGGACGTCGGGGCTCCCCGGTGGAAGCAGCGCGCGCTGTACGACGCAGTCAAGGACGCCGCCGCGGCCACGGGCATGGTCCGTCTCGCACGGCTGTCGGTCCACGACGACGTCGAGGGCATCCGGCTCGAGGACTACCTCCGAGGTCGAGCGGCCGTCACCCCGGAAGCCTTGTTCGGCTTCGTCGCCGCGCGATCCTCGGCTCCGCTGGCCTGACCCGACCGTCTCGAGACGGCGGCCTCGACGACCGCGCCGTGTCCCCAACCCGACCTGACTGTCGCTCGTTTCGGGTAGTTTTCCGAAGACCAAAAAGTGAGCACAGGAGTGACGTTGCCCCAACCAATCGACCCCGAGAAGCTGAAGCAGGGCCTGGCCAAGACCCTCGACACGGTGGGGCAGGCTACACGTGACACCTCGTCGCGCGTGATCGGCCAAGCGCGCTCCTTGCGGGAATCAGCGGCGGATGCTCTCGAGGCCCGGAGGGTCCCGGACGAAGATCCGTACGAACGAGCCACGGTCGACTACAACGCGGCGCACACGTCGATGACCGACACGGGCCTCGCGCTCCTCCGGCAGCGTGAGCGGTCGACGGACCTGCTCGCACTCGTCGAGCACCTGGTCAACAGCATCGCCAACACGCCGAAGTCGTTCGAGACGGCCTTCGAGGGGGTCCAGCTCAACCGGACCGCGTTCGTCGAGGCCGAAGAGTTCGCGCGGAAGGATCTTGAAGCCGCTCGGGCGTCGGCAATCGGCGCCGGTGCCGGCATCTCGGTCGGCGCCGCCGTGGCGAGCCTCGCGCCCGCAGCGGCGATGTGGACTGCGACGACCTTCGGCGCGGCGTCCACCGGCACGGCGATCTCGACGCTGTCGGGAGCGGCAGCCACCAACGCAGCACTCGCGTGGTTGGGCGGCGGCGCGCTGGCGGCCGGCGGGGGCGGAACCGCGATGGGCGGAGCGCTCCTCGCACTGGCCGGTCCGATCGGCTGGAGCGTGGCCGGGGCGGCGCTCCTCGCGTCGATCGTGCTCTTCACGAAGAAGAAGTCCGAGACACGGGAAGCGAAGCACCAGGCGCTGCTCGCGCTTCGCGAGAACACTGCCGCCGTCCGGTCGCTCGAGACGCAGATCAGGGCCCTGCTCGAGCGGAGCACATCGGTCCGCGAACTCCTGCGAGACAACTACACGCAGTCGCTCGCCGCCTTCGGCCAGGACTTCACCGGGCTCTCCAAGGCGGATCAGGCGCGGCTTGCGTCACTGGTCAACTCAGCGTCCTCCTGCGCGGGCCTCCTCGGGACGCGCATCGTGCCGGAGACAGCGGGTGACTGACCCGATCAGCGGCGCGAAGCGGACCCAGGAGCAGGCTGTCGCTGCCTGGGTGAACCACCTCAACGAGGTCCGCCTCGAGACGCTGTTCGCCCGCCTGGAACGGCACGCCGACGACCTCGACGGAGCACTCTCGTTGGTCGACGCAGCGCTCCGCAGGATCGACCTCGAGGTCGTCGCCCGGAACCGAGGCGGAGTGAAGGGAATGCACGGCTTCATCGCGGAGGTCGCCGAGGTCGGCGTCGGCAACGCCCGAGCACGGATCGTCGGCGAGGCTGCTCGCTACGGGTGGGTCAACGACAACGGCCCGGTCGACCTCCTCCGGGACGGCGTCGAGATCCAGCAGAAGTTCGTCGCCGCGGGCGGTCGTCTCGGGCTGGGGGCGATCGGCAAGCACCTCGACAAGTATCCGGACTTCATCCGGAACGGTGGAAAGTACCAGATCCCCGCGGACCACTACGAGACCATCCGCGATCTGCACGCCATGTCGGCAACCGACGCGAGCAAGCTCGTCGCGGGGTCCGGTGACGGCCCGTCGTACCGGGACTGGCTTCGCGTCCGAGCGTTCTTCGGTACCGGACGAGTCGACGTTGACTCGCTCGAACCATCTGCGCTCGACTACGCGGACGTTCAACGCGGCTCGTACACGGCCACTCTCGAGAGCGAGAAGGACTCGCTGCGCGCGACCGCTCGGTCACAGCGTGCCGGTGCATCCGCCGCAGGGCGAGCATCCATCCGAGAGGCGGGCAAGGCCACGATCGCCTCCGGCGCCGTCGAGGGGGTGACGACGTTCGTCATGGCAGTCGTCAGGAAGCACCGTGCCGGGACACCGCTCGCGCAGTTCACCACCGGCGACTGGACCGAGGTCCTCGGCGAATCGGGAGTGGGCGTCGTGAAGGGCGGTGTCCGCGGTGCGAGTGTCTACACCTTGACCAACCTGGCCGCGACGCCCGCTGCTGTTGCGAGTGCACTCGTCACGGCGAGCTTCGGTGTCGCCGAGCTGGCGAACGGGCTACGTACCGGAACGATCACGGAGAGCGAGTTCATCGAGCGTGCCGAACTGGTCTCGCTGGAAGCTGCGGTCAGTGCGGTCTCGTCGCTCGTCGGCCAAGCGGTCATCCCGATCCCGGTCCTCGGAGCCGTGATCGGCAACACGATCGGGACCGTGATGTACCAGACGGTGTCCGATTCCCTCGCTCGGCGGGAGCGCGAGCTTCTCGAGCGATACGCCGACGAGCAGCGGTTGCTCGGAGAACGTCTCACGAGCGAACAGGAACAACTCGTCGACCGGCTCAGATCCGCAACGTCGACGTACGTCGCAGTCCTCGACCGCGCGTTCTCACCAGACGTGGACATCGCGCTCGCCGGATCGGTCGCGCTCGCGATCGAGGTCGGGGTGGCTTCCGCGGACATCCTCGACTCCGACGAGAATACCGCGGCCTACTTCCTCGACTGACGTCCGGTGGACGGTCTGATGGGAGTCAGCCGGACCGGCCTCGGAACGCGAGTGCCCGAACGAGGAACGCCGCTACGCTCACTCCATGCCCGAGCGCATCATGTACGTCCAGCTGAAGACCGGCCACCCCCTCGACGCGGGCCCCGCCTGGATCAGCCGCGTGCGCTTCACCAAGACCTGGAAGACGGCGTACTTCCACGGCCGCACCCTCGCCCGCGAGCAGTCGTGGGACGCCAACTTCCGCGACGTCGACACCGACGAGTGCTTCTGGCTCTCCGGCCCGAAGCGCGACCGCACCGACGCCCGGTACGGCCACGGCGCCCCCACCGTCGACGACGACGCCCGCGCCGACTACGAGGCGTTCCTCGACGGCGCCCCACTCCCCGGCCGCGAACGCGGCTGACCTCCCGGCACACGCGTGGTCGCGCAGCGACGGCCGCTCACCGCACCACCCACCGGACGTCAGTCGAGGAAGTAGGCCGCGGTATTCTCGTCGGAGTCGAGGATGTCCGCGGAAGCCACCCCGACCTCGATCGCGAGCGCGACCGATCCGGCGAGCGCGATGTCCACGTCTGGTGAG
>NZ_CP054593.1:2023021-2038286 GCF_013347165.1 Curtobacterium sp. Csp2 | reverse complement strand
GCCAGCTGGAACCGTGCCTCCCGTCCGTCTGCTGCTCGCGCGCCGTCAGCCGAGCCGCGTCGACGCGATCCCGCCGTCGACGTCGATCGTGCCGCCCGTGACGAACGCGGCCTGGTCGGAGGCGACCCACCGGACCGCGCGCGCGACCTCGACCGGCTGGACCGGCCGGCTCGCCGGGGTGCCCTGCGCACCTACACCGCCGTCGCCAACGCGAGCTGCGCCCGCGCCACCACCGCATCCGCGGCCGGCGGCCGCCCGTACGCCTCCCGGTAGTCCCGCGAGAAGTGCGACGCACTCCGGAACCCGACCGCAGCCGCAGCCCGCGCCGCGGTGTCCCCGTGCACGACCATCCGCCGCCGCGCCTCCTCCAGCCGCGTCCGTTTGCGGTACTGCGCCGGCGTCATCTCCGGGCATGGAGGAGCGCGGCGACGGCGTCATCGTGAACATCGGCTCGTGGATGGCGCGCGTGGGCGTCCAGTTCATGGCGCTCTACCCCGCGACGAAGGCCGCGGTCGAGCATCTCACCCGAGCGTGGGCAGCGGAGTACGGACACCGCGGCATCCGCGTGGTCACGGTGGCGCCGGGTGCGACGTCGACGCCGGGGAACGCCGACTCGGCCGAGGTCCTCGCGGCGATGACGCAGGGCACCCCGGCGAGCCGGCCGGTCCAGCCGGTCGAGGTCGCGCGCGCGGTCCGGTGGGTCGCCTCCGACCAGGCCGCGTTCGTCACGGGCGGCACGATCGACGTCGACGGCGGGATCGCGTCGACGCGGCTCGGCTGACGGCGCGCGAGCAGCAGACGGACGGGAGGCACGGTNCCAGCTGGNACCGTGCCTCCCGTCCGTCTGCTGCTCGCCCGGGCGACCGCCACTCACCAGGTGAGCACGAACCGTCCGCGCGTCCCGCCGGCGGCGAGGCGCTCGTGCGCCTCCCCCGCCCGCGCAGCGGGCAGCACCTCCGCGACCCTGGGCGTCAGGACCCCGTCCTCCACCGCCTGTCGGAGCTCCTCGAGCAGGTCGAACGACGTGTACTCCGAGAACACCATGATCCGTTCGAACCGGATGCCGCGAGCGCCGTTGCCCTCCCAGCCCCGGACGTCCGCGAAGACCCCGCCGTCGCGGACCGCGTCGACGACCTCCTCGCGCTGGACCGCTGCGTCGGCGAGCGCGTCGGCTCCGTCCGGCACGATCCCGCGGACGGCTGCGGCGAACCCGTCGCCGCGCCGCACGACGTGGTCGGGGCCGAGCGAGCGGACGAGCTCCTCGTCCTTCGGGGCGGCGTCGGCGATGACCGTGATCCCCCGCTGCTTCGCGAGCTGGACGACGTAGTTCCCGAGCAGCCCAGCGGCGCCGGTCACCGCGAGGGTGTCCCCCGGCGACAGTGCGGCGCGCCCGAGGATCTGGAGCGCGGTCAGGCCGTTCATCGGCACGGTGGCGGCCTCCTCGATCGAGGTACCGGCAGGGATGCGCGTGAAGGAGCCGACCGGGGCGACGAGCTGCTCGACGTAGGCACCGCCGTGCTCGGACAGTGGGAGGGCCATCGCCATGACCTGGTCGCCCACCTGCCAGCCGTGCACGTCGGGACCGACCTCGTCGACCACGCCGGCGGCGTCCATCCCGGGCACGTACGGCGGCGCGGTGTCGGTCTCCCGCTGCCCCTCACGCACGCTCGTGTCGGTGGGGTTCACGGCGAACGCCTGCACCCGGATGCGGACGGTGCCGGGGCCGGCGTGCGGCTCCGGGACCTCGTGGACGGCGAGGGCTTCGGGCCCTCCGAACGTTTCGACTCCGACGACCTGCATGTCCTCCGGTCTACCCGCCGTCCAGCCCGGGGACTCAGCGGACGTTGCAGGAGCGAACACCCGCGGCCGACGCCGAGCGGTCGCGCTCGGGACCGCTGCCGGTCAGTCCTCGTCGACGGCGTCCGGGTCGACCAGGCACCCGCTCTCGAGCAGCACGTCCTCGGCGCGCTGCCCGATCGTCGCCCGGCCGTGCCAGTCCGGTGCGGACAGGTGTCCACCGCCGCCGTCGAACCGCTGGGTCAGCTCGTAGCCCTCGTCCTGCAGCAGGCGGATCGCCGGCGCGCTCATCCGGGCACCCTCAGCGTCCGACACCGTCGCGGACGGCGACGGCAACTGCGGACCGGTCGCCGCCGTCGCGGGAGCTGACGGCGCTCCGTCCCCGACGAACCAGGAGTAGCGGACCATCGTGCCCACGCCGTGGTTGTCCAGTCGGCAGGTGTCCGTCTCGACCTCGGCCGACGGCGACGAACTGTCCCGACCCATCGCCGCGACGACCCGGTCGCCGAGGGACCGCAGCTCCTCCCGCGCCTGCGCCACGGTGCGCGCCGTCTCCTGGTCCGTCGGCGGCTGCGCACGCTCGGCAGCGTCGGAGGCCATGCGCACCCCCTGGACGAACGGCAGTGGCAACAGCGTCACCCCGCCCAAGGCCGTCAGGAGCAGGCACACGGCCGGACCGACGACACGCGCCGACCGGCCGTTCCGCTGCTCCCTGCGCAGCCGGAGGAAGCCCGAGAGCGGCACGCCGAATCCGAGCGCCGCCGCGACCAGGTAGGCGAGGAGCATGCCGCCGTCGGACCACCGGTCCGACCACGGCCCGGCAGTGGACAGGACGGAGGCCAGGGCCAACCACCAGCCGACGAACAACGCGACGATGCTGCCCGCGATCCACCTACCGGCGCTCGCGCGGCCCTCGCCGGCCGGGGCGCCGCCGCCCCGCGCCTCGTCATCGTCCCCAGTCATGCCTCCCCTTCCCCTCGCCCACCGTACCGACCGCCGACCGGGAGGCACGGTGCCAGCCCGCCCCGTGCCTCCCGTCCGTCTCCCGGTCACCGCCGCAGCCGGCCCACCGCGGCCCGCGCCTCCAGTCCGGACGAGCGGTCCGGAACGGCGCCCGACGGTTCCGCCTACGCTCGAACGAATGCCCGCCCCGCACCACCCAGCCGACCAGCCGTCGTCGTCCGACGGGTTCATCCGCGTCCGCGGCGCCCGCGAGCACAACCTGCAGGACGTGGACGTGGACATCCCCCGCGACCGCATCGTCGCCTTCACGGGCGTGTCCGGCTCCGGGAAGTCGAGCCTCGCGTTCGGCACGGTCTTCGCCGAGGCGCAGCGCCGCTTCCTGGAGTCCGTCGCCCCGTACGCCCGCCGGCTCATCGCGCAGGGCAGCACCCCGCTTGTCGACTCGATCACGGGCCTGCCGCCGGCCGTCGCCCTGCAGCAGCGCCGTGGCGCCCCGAGCACCCGTTCGACGGTGGGCACGCTGACGACCCTGAGCAACTCCGTCCGCATGCTCTACTCGCGCGCCGGCACCTACCCCGAGGGCGCCGAGCAGCTGTACTCGGACTCGTTCTCGCCGAACACCGCGACCGGGGCGTGCCCGCGCTGCCACGGGCTCGGGACGGCGCACGAGGTGACCGAGGCCTCCGCCGTGCACGACCCCTCGCTGAGCATCCGAGACGGCGCGATCACCGCGTGGCCCGGCGCGTGGCAGGGCAAGAACCTCCGTGACGTCACGGCGGTGCTCGGCTACGACATCGACCGGCCGTGGCGGGACCTGCCGCAGGCGGACCGCGACTGGCTGCTGTTCACCGAGGAGCAGCCCGTCGTGCAGGTCCACCCGAAGCGCGACCGGGTCGCGAAGCCCTACAAGGGGCGCTTCTGGAGCGCCCGGCAGTACACGCTCCACACGCTCGCGGACTCGCAGAGCGAGGCCCAGCGGAACAAGGCGATGCGCTTCGTCGAGTCCGGCCCGTGCCAGCTCTGCGGCGGCTCCGGGCTCACCCGCGCGGCGCTCGCGGTGACGTTCGGCGGACTGTCGATCGCCCGGTTCAACGCGCTGCCGCTCACCGAGGTCGCCGAGGTCCTCCGGCCGGCGGCGACGCTGACGGACCCCGCGCCCGCGCAGAGCCGGGTCACGTCCGGCGAGCGGTCCGAGGTGGCGAAGTCGATCGCCGCGGACCTGCTGTCCCGTGTCGAGGTCCTCACCGGACTCGGGCTCGGCTACCTCGGGCTCGACCGGGCAACGCCGACGCTCTCCCCCGGCGAGATGCAGCGACTCCGCATCGCTACTCAGCTCCGCTCGGGCTTGTTCGGGGTCGTGTACGTCCTCGACGAGCCGAGCGCTGGCCTGCACCCCGCGGACGCCGAGCCCTTGGTCCGGGTCCTCGAGGACCTCCGCGCGAGCGGCAACAGCGTCTTCGTGGTCGAGCACGACATGGACATCGTCCGGCAGGCGGACTGGATCGTCGACGTCGGCCCCGGCGCGGGGTCCGGCGGCGGCTGCGTCCTGTACAGCGGTCCGCCCGAGGGACTCGCCGAGGTGTCGGAGAGCGTCACCCGGCGGTTCCTGCAGCCGGCACGGGCGGTCCCGGCGCACGAGCAGCGCACGCCCGTCGGCACCCTCGAGATCCGGGACGTGTCGCTGCACAACCTCGACCACCTCGACGTCGACCTGCCCCTCGGGGTCATGACCGCGGTCACCGGCGTGTCCGGTTCGGGCAAGTCCTCGCTCGTCGGCGGTGTCCTGCCCACCGTCGCGACCTCGCACCCGATCGTCAGCCGCGTGGTCGAGGTCGACCAGAAGCCGATCGGCCGCACGCCCCGCTCGAACCTCGCGACGTACACGGGGCTGTTCGACGCCGTCCGCCAGGCCTTCGCCGCCACGGACGACGCCCGGGACCGCGGCTGGTCCGCCGGGCGCTTCTCGTTCAACGTCGAGGGTGGCCGGTGCGAGGTCTGCCAGGGCGAGGGGTCCGTCTCGGTCGAGCTCCTGTTCCTGCCGGGCAGCTGGGCGCCGTGCCCCGAGTGCCACGGCTCCCGGTACAACGCCGAGACGCTCGAGGTCCACCGGAACGGTGCGTCGATCGCCGACGTCCTCGGCATGACGGTCGACGAGGCCGCCGCAGCGCTCGACGACCTGCCCGCCGCCGCCCGCGCGCTCGACGCCCTCCGCAGCGTCGGACTCGGGTACCTCCGGCTCGGGCAGCCCGCGCCGGAGCTGTCCGGCGGCGAGGCGCAGCGCATCAAGCTCGCCACCGAACTCCAGCGCGCCCGCTCCGGCCACACGCTCTACCTGCTCGACGAGCCGACGACCGGGCTCCACCCGGCGGACGTCGAGCTGCTCACCGCCCAGCTCGCACGGCTCACCGACGCGGGCAACACCGTCGTGGTCGTCGAGCACACCATGTCGGTCGTCGCGCAGGCGGACCACGTCATCGACATGGGGCCGTCCGGCGGGGACGAGGGCGGCCGCGTGGTCGCGGCCGGCACACCGGCCGCGGTCGCGGCAGCGCCGGACAGCCGGACCGCGCCCTTCCTGCGGGCGGCGCTCGGTTCCTGACGGGGCCCGGCACCGGCCTGGAGGCACGGGGCGGGCCCGCCACGCGCCTCCCGTCCGTCCGCCGGTCCGTCGGTCCGTCGCGGCATCCTCCGATCGGAGGATGCCGTTCCGCCCGGCCCTCCGATCCGGTGCGGCCATCCGGCGAGGAGGCTGAGGTCATGCCCAGCAGCCCCGCCGTCGAGGTCGAGCACCTCTCGAAGCAGTACCCGAACGGCAAGCGCGCCGTCACCGACGTCTCGTTCACGATCGACCGCGGCGAGACCTTCGCCCTGCTCGGCCCGAACGGCGCGGGCAAGTCCACGACCGTCGAGATCCTCGAGGGCTACCGGTCCCGGTCGGGCGGTTCCGTTCGGGTCCTCGGCCACGACCCGGCCCGCGCGAGCCGCAGCCACAACGCCCGCGTCGGCATGGTGCTGCAGACGAGCGGCGAGTCCCCGAACGTCACCGTCGCCGAGCAGCTCGCGCACTTCCGGCACCTGTACCCGCGGAGCCGTCCGGTCGAGGAACTCCTCGCGGTCACCGGGCTCCACGAGCAGCGCAACACCCGCATCAGCAAGCTGTCCGGTGGGCAGCGGCGGCGGGTGGACGTGGCCCTGGGGATCATCGGCCGCCCCGAGGTGCTGTTCCTCGACGAACCGACGACCGGCTTCGACCCCGAGGCCCGCCGGCAGTTCTGGCAGCTCATCGAGCAGGTCGCCAACGAGGGCACGACGATCCTGCTCACCACCCACTACCTCGACGAGGCCGCACACCTGGCCGACCGCGCGGCGGTGATCGCCGACGGCAGTCTGATCGACCTTGCCCCGATCGACGAGATCGGTGGCGCCGCGGCCCGCATCCCGGTCGTCCGGTGGCGGGACGACGACGGCGCGCAGCACGAGCGACGCACCACGGACCCGGTCGCACTGGTCCGCGGCTCGACCGGGCCGATGCACGACCTGGAGGTCGTCCGCCCTGCACTCGAGGACGTCTACCTCGCCATGATCGCGGAGCACGCAGCATGAACGCCGCGACGCCCGGCCCGGTTCGCGACGACCCGGTGCGCAGTGGCCCGGCCCGCATCGGCCCGGCCCGCATCGGCCCGGTCCGAACAGGCGCGGTCCGCATCGGGTACGAGGTCCGTTCCTACTTCCGTGCCCCCGACTCCGTGTTCTTCACCTTCCTGTTCCCGATCATCATGCTGGCGCTGTTCTCCGTCGCGTTCGGCAGCGCCCCGGACATCCAGGCCGGCCCGGGCGTCAGCGTCGACTACGCGACCTACTACCTGCCCGGCCTCGTCGCGACCGCCTTCCTGCTCTCCGGCACCCAGTCGCTCGGCGTGGACATCGCCGGCGAGCGAAGCGACGGCACCTTGAAGCGCCTCGGTGGCACCCCGCTGCCCGTGCTCGCGTACTTCGTCGGCAAGGTCGGCATGGTGCTGGTGACCGTCATCGCCCAGGTCGCCCTGCTGCTCGGCATCGCCGCGATCGTCTTCGGCGTGCAGCTGCCCGCCGACGGCGGCGCGTGGGCCCGCTTCGCCGGGATCATGCTGCTCGGCGTCGCCACGAGCTGCGTCCTGGGCATCGCGATCTCGGCGCTCCCCCGCGAGGGCCGACGCGCCACGGCGACCATCGTCCCGATCGTCCTGGTCCTGCAGTTCATCTCCGGCGTGTACCTCCCCTTCACGCAGCTCCCCGACTGGTTGCAGACAGTCGCCGGGGTCTTCCCCCTCCGCTGGATGGCGTCGGGCATGCGGTCGGTGTTCCTCCCCGAGGGCTTCGCGTCCGCCGAACCCGGGGGCGCCTGGCACCTCGGGATCGGTACCGCCGTCCTGACAGCGTGGCTCGTCCTCGGCGCCCTCGTGTGCCTGCTGACGTTCCGGTGGAACCGACGGGATGCCTGACGTTCCTGTGGAGAGACCCGAGCGCGACGGCAACCGGTGGGATGCTGTCCACATGGACCGCAGCGGCACGCACGCCAACCGGGGCCTCCACGTCGCCTTCGGTGTGACCGTCGCGCTCGTCACGGTCATCGCCGCCCTCGGATGGTCCCCGTGGTCGAGCCGCTGGCCGGCGTTCGTGATGCTCGGGGTCCTCGCACTCGCATACGCCGCGTACGGCTGGCGCGGGTACGCCCGACCCCGCGCGGCAGCCGGCTTCGTGCCGGTGCTCGTCGTGGCTGCCCTCGTCCTGCCCGCGGTCGTCCCGAGCACCGCGTTCGTGCAGTGCATCCTGTTCCCGGTCGCCTGGTGCCAGCTCGACCGCGTCCGCACCTCGGTCGCGGTGTCGGTCGTCATCGGGGTCGCCTCGGGCGCTGGCCTGCAGATCGCCTCGGGACCGGCCGCCGTGGTGTCGACGCTCCTCATCGAGAGCGTCAGCGTCGCCGGCGCCTGCGCACTCGGACTGTGGATCACGCGGATCGCCCAGCTGTCCGACGAACGCCGCGTGCTCCTCGAACAGCTGCAAGCCACCCAGGCGTCCCTCGCCGAGGCCCACCGGACGGCCGGCATCACGAGCGAACGCGAACGCCTCGCACGGGAGCTCCACGACACCGTGGCGCAGGACCTGGCGGGCATCGTCATGCTGACCGAGCGTGCCCGCGGCGACCTGGCCGCTCACCGCACGGACCGACTCGACGAACGGCTCGCCGTGCTCGAGGAGTCCGCCCGGACGGCGCTCGAGGGATCCCGCACCCTCGTCGCTGCCGGAGCAGCAGGGGTCGCGAGCGACGGCCTCTGTGCCGCACTGCACCGACTCGGCGAACGGTTTCACCGCGAGACCGGCATCCCGGTCGAGGTCGACGCGTCGGACTCCGCGCTGGACCGCGACGTGCAGGTCGTGCTGCTCCGCGTCGGACAAGAGGCGCTGGCGAACGCCCGCGCACACGCCCGAGCGGAGTCGGTGCAGATGCGCCTCCGCACGGATGCCGATCGCGTCACGCTGCGGGTCGTCGACGACGGAGTGGGCTTCGAGCCGGCCCGTGCCACCGCCGGTCGCGGCCTTCCGGGACTGCGCGATCGACTCACCCTGGCCGGGGGCACCTGCACGGTCACGTCCGCACACGGCTCCGGAACCGTGGTCGAAGCCGCCCTGCCGCTCCAGCTCGTCACGACCGGCACACTCGCACCTGCTCAGGCCGTCGCCGTCCCCCCGCCGGTGCCCGCGTGATCCGGGTCGTCGTCGCGGACGACCACCCCATCGTCCGCGCGGGCATCGTCGCCCTGCTGCAGGACGCCGACGACGTGCAAGTGGTCGGCCAGGCCAGTGACGGCGAGACCGCGGTCCGCCTCGCACTCGCGGAACGGCCGGACGTCGTGCTCATGGACCTGCGGATGCCCGGCATCGACGGCGACCAGGCCACCGCGCGCATCCTGGCCCGCGAGCCCGGGGTTCGCGTGCTCATCCTCACCACGTACGAGTCCGACGACCAGATCCTCGCCGCGATCGAGGCGGGCGCCGCAGGCTACCTGCTCAAGGCGGCCCCGGAGTCCGACATCCTGGCGGGCCTCCGGGCCACTGCCCGCGGCGAGACCGCCCTCGCGCCGTCCGCCGCCGCGGCCCTCGTGCGCCGAGCCACCACGAAGGGTGACGGTCGCCCCGGCCGACGCGGTCCGGGTGCCGCTGCCGGTCGAGGTCGCCCGGTCGGCGGACCCGGCCGGCGAGGTCCTCGTCGTCACCGGCACCTCCTCCGGTCGGCGGGTGCACGACCTTGCCGAGGTGGTGGACCAGCGTCTCGGGCGTCGACCGTTCACGACCGAGGTGGAACGGACCGACGACGGCGCCCGGGTCACGGTGACGGCGACCGGCTACGTCCGCGACCTGTCGCTCTTCCCGGACCGGCTCGCGCCGACCGCCCGGGTCGACGACGGCCTGGTGTCCCTACTGCCCGGCGAGCACGTCGTGTTCACCGTGACCCGCGCAGCCGGCATCGACGCCGACGCGCTCGTCGGGCCGCTCGTCCTCCGGCACGCCGGCGACCTGCTGCACTGACGTGGAACGACGAACGGGGCCGCGCTCGTGCGCGGCCCCGTTCGTCGTCCCGTCAGACCGCCTGCGCCTCGAGCACCAGCGCGGTGCCGGGCGCGAGCGACGGCAGCCGGACCCCGAGGTCCTCGAGCACCGCCCCGGGCAGCTCGACGCTCCCCCGCTCGAGCCACGGCGTCGGGGTGACGTCGACACCCTTCGGCACGCGCAGGCCGGTCACCGGTGCCACCCGGTACCGTCGCGCCCGGTCGAGCCCGCGGAAGCGCAGCGGCACCGCGAGCGCCCGCGGTCCGGTCTCGGTCCGGACGATCCGCGCGAGTGCACGGTCCTGGTCGGCGCCGACGACGACGGTCGTCACGAGTCCCGCGTCGCCGAGGTCCACGTGGTGCACCCGCCCGGAGTGGAGCAGCCCGCGTTCCCGCTTGTACAGCGCGGTCCACTCCCGCAGCCGGTCACGTTCGGCGGGCGTGCAGCGGGTGACGTCGGTCTCGATGCCGGCGCTGCCGAACAGCGACACCGCCATCCGGAAGTCCAGGTCCAGGTGCCGATCGGTGGTGTGGGAGACCTCCGGACCGACGTGCGACCCGATCAGCTCGAGCGGCAGCAGCAACTCGGTCCACCGCTGGATCGCCAGCCGCTCCATCGCGTCGTTCGAGTCCGAGGCCCACACCCGGTCGGTCCGTTCGAGCACGCCGAGGTCGACCCGGGCGCCGCCGGACGCGCAGGACTCGACCTCCAGCCACGGGTGTCGTCGGCGCAGTTCGTCCATCACCGCGTACACGCCACGGGTGTGGGCACCGAGACCGACCCGTCCGGCGTGCACGGTCTGCACGACGTCCCGGTTCTGGTCCCACTTCACGAAGTCGACGTGGTGCTCCTCGATCACCTCGGACATCCGGTCGAGCACGTGCTCGCGGACCGCGGGGTTCGCGAAGTCGAGCGTGTACTCGTGCCGCCACGTCCGAGCCTGGTCGGGGTCCTGCAGGAACCAGTCCGGGTGCGCCTCGGCCAGGGCGGAGACCGGGCTGACGCACTCCGGCTCGAACCAGAGCCCGAAGTCCATCCCGAGCGCACGCACCCCGTCGACGAGCGGGCCGAGCCCGTCCGGCCAGACCTCGGCGTCGACCGTCCAGTCACCGAGCGCCGTCGTGTCGGACCGCCGGCCGGTGAACCACCCGTCGTCGAGCACGAACCGCTCGACCCCGACGTCGGCCGCCGCGCGGGCGAGCTCGAGCAGCGGTTCCAGCTCCTGCCGGTAGTAGACCGCCTCCCACGTGTTGAGGACGACCGGGCGTGGCGTGACCGGGTGCCCTGGCCGCGCGCGCAACGCATCGTGCAGCCGGGCCGACAGCCCGTCGAGCCCCGTGTCGCTCCACACGAACACCGTCTCGGGAGCCGTGAACAAGTCCTGCGGTCGGAGGACGACCTCGCCGGACCGCAGCAGTTCCCCTGCGCCGAGCAGGGTCCGTGCCTCCGCCAACCGGTCGATGCGGTGCACGGTGTCCGCGCTCCACGCCGGGTGCACCGCCCACAGTTCACCGAGCGCGTCGTCGAAGCCGGCCGTGCCGAGGATCGTCAGCGTCGGGGCGTCGTGCCCCGTGCGGCCGCGACGACTCTCGCGCACGTGCACCCCGTCGGTCAGCGCCCGCCGCTGGGGCGTCCGCTCGCGCGTCCACTTCCCGGCCAGGTCGAGCACCTCGGCAGCCCGGTCACCGACCGGCAGCACGGCCTCCAGCGCGCTGAGCTCGACGTCCGCGGCGCCGGTGTTGGTGACCGACTGCCGCACCCGGAGCACACCGTGGGCGTCGAGCACGAGGACGATCGACAGCGTCAGCTCGTCGGACACCGCGTCGACGACGAGCTCACCCTCGGTCCCCCTGACGGCGACCTCGTGCCAGACCGGTACGAGCGGTCGTCCGCCGACCTGCCCGGCGATCCCCGGCCGTCCCTCCCACCCGTCGTGCTCGGTGGGCAGCAGCGTCAGCGGCCACGCGGCGTCGTACGCGCTCGGTGACACCGCCCGCCCCTGCGCCGCGACGAGGTCGTCCGCATCGGTCGCCGACACCGGTCCGGTGTCCCGCCCCCAGTGCAGCACCTCGGGGAGCCCGTCCGGACGCGACGCCACCACCAGCCCGACGCCACCGCCACGCAGCACGTGCACGCTCCGCTCCGGCTGCCCGGCCCGGGCGAGGTCGCGCTCGACGACGGTCATGCGGTCGCCGCCTCGAGCAGCACGCGGACGCCGCCCGCGGGCACGACGGTCTCCGGGCCCTGCCCGGAGCCGTCGAGCAGGTCCGTGCCGGACGCGACGACCGTGACGTCGTCGTCGCGGTGGTTGATGAGGAACAGGACCCCGGAACCGTCGTCGCGGACGCGACGCACCGCCTCCAGGCCGGGAGGCGCGGTGACCGTCCGCGGGACCGCCCGCTCCTCGACGACCCGGTCCACGATCCGCTGCACGCCGTCCTGGTCGAGCATCGCGGAGACGTACCAGGCGCCGCCGCCGGCGGCGCGGCGGGTGACCGCCGGCCGTCCGGCGAGCGGTCCGTCGACGTGCCGGAGCACGACGTCGGCGTCCTCGACCACCAGGTCCTCGGCCCAGTCGGTGACGACCGTGCCGTCGTCGACCCGCGCGTGCTGGTCGCGCTGCAACGGGACGAACTCCTCCGCCCAGACACCCAGCACGTCCCGGAAGGCACCCGGGTAGCCGCCGGTCAGCACCCGCGCGGTCTCGTCGACGATGCCCGAGGCGTAGGTGACGAGCAGGGTCGCGCCGCGGTCGACCACGGCGCTGATGCGTGCTGCCGAGGCCGCGTCGACGACGAACAGGGTCGGCAGCACGACCACGTCGTACCCGCTCAGGTCGGCGTCGAGCGGGACCACGTCCGTGGTGACCTGCCGACGCCAGAACGCGGTGTGCCACGCCCGGACCTCGTGCCCGTAGCGCAGTCCGCGGTGCGGCTTGAGCCCGGCCTGCAGTGCCCAACCCGACGACTCATCGACGACGATCGCGACGCGGGCGGGTTCGACAGGTGCGCCCTGCACCGGGGCGAGGGCCTCGAGCGCACGGCCGAGGGCGCAGACCTCTCGCCAGACGCGGGTACGGGTGCCGGCGTGCGGGACCATCGCGGAGTGGAACTGCTCGGCGCCCGCGGTCGAGGCGCGCCACTGGAAGAACAGCGCCCCGTCCGAGCCGCGTGCGACGTGCGCGAGCGAGTTCCGAACCAGCTCGCCGGGCTCCTTCGCGCGGTTGCGCTGCTGCCAGCTCGGACCGCCGGTCGAGTGCTCCATGAGCAGCCACGGCGTGCGCCCACGGGCGATGCCGCGCATCCGGTCGGCCGAGGCGGCGAGGTCCTCGGCCCGGTCCGGGTCGTCGACGAGCGTGTAGTGGTCGTTCGCGGGGATGGCGACGTGCTGCGCCCAGCGGGCGTAGTCGACCACGTGCGAGCCGGCGCCGACCATGAAGTTCGTGGTGACCGGCACGTCCGAGTGCCGCTCGATCGCGGTACGTTCGGCCGTGTAGTGCGCCAGCAGGGCGTCCGAGGAGTACCGCTCGAAGTCGAGTGCGAGTCCCGGGTTCGGTGCGCCGCCGACCCCGCGCGGCGGCGAGACCTCGTCGAACGACGTGTAGGTGTGCCCCCAGAAGGCCGTCCCCCACGCCGCGTTCGCCGCCTCGACGTCGCCGTACCGGTCACCGAGCCAGCGCCGGAAGTCCGCTGCCGACACCTCGCAGAAGCAGCGGGCGTTGCCGCCGCCGAGCTCGTTGCTGACGTGCCACAACCGGACGGCCGGGTGTCTGCCGTAGCGTTCGGCGATCGCGTCGACGATGCGCAGGGCGTGCGCACGGAACACCGGCGAGGCAGGGCACCAACCGAGCCGGCCCCCGGGGCGTTCGCGCCGTTCGGTGGCGTCGACCGGCAGCACCTCGGGGTGGGCCGTGAGCAGCCAGTTCGGCGGAGCGGCCGTCGGCGTCGCGAGGTCGACCGCGATGCCGTTCGCGTGCAACAGGTCGAGCACCTCGTCGAGCCACGACCAGGTGTACTCCCCCGGCGACCGCTCGAGCAGCGCCCACGAGAACACCCCGACGGTGACCAGGTTGACCCCGGCCTCGCGCATCAGACGGACGTCCTCGTCCCACACCTCGCGCGGCCACTGCTCGGGGCTGAAGTCACCTCCGAACGACAGTCCCTCGGTGGGCCAGGGCACGGAACGGGCAGCGGTCACGACATCTCCTTCGACGGTGGACACGACCAGCATCCCGTCCGTCGAGGACGTTTGTCAACTTGTGAAACTAAGCCCGCTCCGCCGCTCGCTCAGTAGCGAAGGGACCGCCGGATCGCCAGCACCGCGGCCGCACGCGCCCACTCGGAGAACTCGAACGGCTGGACCACGATCGGCACGGCGGCGTCGTACGGCCGGAGCCCCCGGCGGAACGCCTCGTCCACCTCGGCCCGCGCGATGTCGTAGACGGGCAACCCGTCGCCGGTCAGGACGATCGACTCCGGGTCGACGAGGGTCACGACCGATGACAGGAGCGCGCCGAGGGCCGTGCCGGCGTCCCGGAAGGCCTGGAGCGCCCGCGGTTCGCCGTCGCGCGCACGCTCGACCACCTCGTCGTAGCCGTCGTCGGCGGCACCGGCGTTCTTGACGATGATCGAGCTCGGCAGGTAGCTCGACACGCACCCGTGGTGCCCGACGCCGCAGTCGGGGCCGCCGCCGTACACCGGCAGGTGCCCGACGCGACCGAACCGCCCGTGTGACCCCTCGGAGACCTCGCCGTTCGTGACCAAGCCGAACCCGACACCCGTACCCACCGTGACGAGCGCCATGGACCGGACGCCGGCACCGGCCCCGATCCAGTGCTCCTTCGCGGTGAGCGCGTCGACGTCGTTCGACGTGAACGTCACGAGCCCGGTCGCCTCCTCGAGCAGCCCGGACAGCGCCACGTCGCGCCACCCGAGGAACTGCGAGACCTCCACGACGGTGATGCCACCACGCGAGACCACGTCACCTGGTACCGAGACGCCCAGGGCGCAGATCGCCGGCGATGCCCCACGCAGTGCGCCCACGACCTCGGCCACCTGGGCCACCAGTGCGCCCGGCGCAGTGTCCCGCAGGGCCTCCTCGTGCAGCGCGAGCACACGGCCACCCAGGTCGGTGACGGCGGCGTAGACGCGGTCAGGCGTGAGCTTCACGCCGAGGAACTCCCACGACCCGCTGCTCGCGCGCAGGAGTTCCGACGGGCGCCCGGTGGCCCCGCGGACGCCGGTGCCGACCTCGGTGACGAAGCCGTTCTCCTGCAGGGTGCGGACAGCCCGGGTGAGACTGGCAAGGGAGAGCCCGAGCGCACGGGCGATCTCCGCACGTGACAGCACACCGTGCACGAGGATCTGCCGCAGCGCTGCCCGTGTGGCATCGGTGAGCACCGGCCACGCTGCTCCCGGCTCCGGCGGCGTGACCACGAGCTGATCGGTCATCGCTCTCCTTCGTCGTCGGCCGATCATACTGCCGCGACGACGAGCCGACGGCGCCGATCCGATCGCGCCCGAAACGCAGGGAACCCCTGACCAGTCATGGTCAGGGGTTCCCTGGTGTTACCAACGTTGAGTCCGGCGGCGTCCTACTCTCCCACAAGGTCCCCCTTGCAGTACCATCGGCGCTGAGAGGCTTAGCTTCCGGGTTCGGCTTGGTCACGAACGGCGAGGTCTCCGAGGGGTCACACGGGCGGTTCGGTCGCGTCGGGCACCTGCCGGTGTACGGCGGCGGCCCCGACTGCGGCGTCGGGCACCACGGGTGCGTGTCGAGCTACCTGCCGAGCTCGATCATCGTCAAGAACGCCGGTGCCGCCGACGACGGCTACGACGAGGTGGTCGAGCGTGCGCGCGACGGCGAACCGCGGGCGCTCCAGGCCTTCCGGGACGCCGGCACGGCCCTCGGCGCGCTC
>NZ_CP054593.1:2009098-2023011 GCF_013347165.1 Curtobacterium sp. Csp2 | reverse complement strand
GGCAGTCATATCCAGTATTAGACGTCGTTTCCAACGCTTATCCCAGAGTCAGGGGCAGGTTACTCACGTGTTACTCACCCGTTCGCCACTAATCCACCCAGCAAGCTGGGCATCATCGTTCGACTTGCATGTGTTAAGCACGCCGCCAGCGTTCGTCCTGAGCCAGGATCAAACTCTCCGTAAAAAAATACAACCAACACCCGAAAGCGTCAGCGAGTTGAAACTGACTGTAAAGACTGTCTACTGACAATCAATTCAATCCAAAAGGAATTGCCTCCGACAACCGCAACCCCCAAAAGAGCCGCGATCGCACGGGGTCAAAATAATTGGCATTGACAATGTGCACGCTGTTGAGTTCTCAAGGACCAGACGCACCCACCAATCAGCCCGGTAACACCGGACCTCAACAGAGGGGCTGGAAGTTCGCTGCCCGGGCGAGACTCGGAACCGAACCAACCGGCCGTTCCGTTCTCCGCCTCAGCGGCAACGAGTGATTACTTTACGCAGAGGTGAACAGCAGCGCCAACAGCGGTTGCATCCCGGGCGTGTCGGCCCGACGCCGCTCGGGACGGGCCGGCACCGGGAACGACGAGAGGCACGGTGCGGAACCGCACCGTGCCTCCTGGCCGTGACCCGACCAGCCGTCTACTCGGCCGCAGCCAACTGGCCGCACGCGCCGTCGATCTCCTTGCCGCGGGTGTCGCGCAGGGTCGTCGGGATGCCGGCGGCGTTGAGTCGGCGGACGAACTCGTCCTGCACGTGCGGCTCCGACGAGGTCCAGACCGAACCGGGCGTCGGGTTGAGCGGGATGGGGTTGACGTGCACCCAGCCCTTGCCGCGGGCGTTGAGCTTCTCGGCGAGCAGGTCGGCACGCCAGGCGTGGTCGTTCATGTCCTTGATGAGCGCGTACTCGATCGAGACCCGCCGACCCGTCTTGGCGTAGTACTCGTGCGCGGCGTCGATCGCCTCGTCGGCCTTCCACCGGGAGTTGACCGGGATGAGCTCGTCGCGGAGCTCGTCGTCGGGGGCGTGCAGGGACAGCGCGAAGGTCACGGGGATGTTCTCGTCCGCGAGCTTCTTGATCGCCGGGACCAGGCCGACGGTCGAGACCGTGATGCCGCGGGCGCTCATCCCGAGGCCGTTCGGCTGCGGCGCGACCATGGTCCGGACGGCGTCCATCACGCGCTTGTAGTTCGCGAGCGGCTCCCCCATGCCCATGAACACGACGTTCGTGACGCGCTCGGCGTCGACGCGGTCCTGGCCGCCCTTACGCGGGTCGCCCCCGAGCTCCCCCGCGGCGATGGCCGCGTTCGCCCGGACGATCTGCTCGATGATCTCGGCCGTCGACATGTTCCGGGTGAGGCCCGCCTGTCCGGTCGCGCAGAACGGGCAGTTCATCCCGCAGCCGGCCTGTGACGAGACGCAGAGCGTGATGCGGCCCGGGTACCGCATGAGCACCGACTCGACCAGGGCGCCGTCGTGCAGCTTCCAGAGGAACTTGATCGTGTCGCCCTTGTCCGTCGCGAGACGCCGTGTCTCGGTGAGGAGGGGCGGCAGCATCCCCGCGACGAGTTCGTCGCGCTGGGCGGCCGGCAGGTCGGTCATCGTCGCCGGGTCGGACGAGTAGTGCGTGAAGTAGTGCGTCGAGAGCTGCTTCGCGCGGAAGCCCGGCAGGCCGAGCTCCTTCACCCGCTCGACGCGCTCCTCCACGGTCAGGTCGGCGAGGTGCACGGGCGGCTTGCCGCGCTTCGGCGACGCGAACTGCAGGAGGGGACGGCCCTCGGAGTCCTGCGCCTGGGTCCAGCCCTCGGTGCGCGGGCGCACCTGCGGACGAGCGGAGCGCTGCTCTTCGAACGGGGTGCGGGTCTCGGTGGCCATCTCTCCAGCTTACGGGAGGAGTGCAACCCGTCGGGAACGGGTCACTCCCCTGCGGTCACTCCCCCGCGGGCAGCAGCCGGGCGAAGTGGTGGGCGTTCGGGTACACCGGCACGATGTCGACCGGGTCGCCCGGGTGCGGGGCCTGCAGCACGACGCCGTAGCCGAGGTAGATGCCGACGTGGTCCTCGTTGTCGAACACCACGAGGTCACCGGGCTGGGCCTCGGACTCGGGGATCGTCGTCGCCACGGCGTCCTGCGACGGGACGTAGTGCACGAGCGGGATGCCGACGGCTGCGTAGGCGACCATCGTCAGCCCGGAGCAGTCGATGCCGGAGTGGCTCGCGCCGCCCTCGAGGTACGGGTCACCCATGTACTGCAGCGCCGTCGAGACGATCGTCGCGCGCTTGCCGCCGGCGGACAGGACCTTCGAGATCGCGTCCTCGGCCTGCTGGGTGGTGACCCCGTACTTCGTCACGATCGTCGGGTAGGACACGATCGTCGTCGTGGTGGTCATGCCGTCGGTCTGCACGACGGGGACCTCGACGTCACGGGCGACCGTGTAGGACTGGTTCGCCTCGTGCCCGAACGCGGCCTGGTCGGTGTGGGACGTCGACGTCGCCGAGCGGTCGGCGCCGGTCATCGGGTCGGCGCTCGCGGGGAGGGTCAGCGTCAGGCTCGAGGTGACCGCGAGGGCCGGTGCCAGCAGCAGGGCGGCACGCTTGGCGTTCGCCGCGCGGCGGATGTGCCGCGGGTCGGCGGCACGCTCGGCGCGCAGGGCAGCGGACCGGGAGAGCACCACCGAGCCGGCGACGGCCGTCGAGGCCACCGGGCGGGGCGCGGTGCGGGCGGGACGTCGGACGGCCGGAGCGATGGCCGCGAGCGGAGCGTCGACGGTGCGGGCCGCGCGGGCCTGGTCGACCGCGGTGCCCAGGGCCGAGACGGCCGGAGCCGGGAGGGCGGGTGCCTGGACCGAGACGACCGGAGCCGCGCGCCGACCGCGCGGACGACGCAGCGTCGGCGGCAGGTCGGCCGGGGTCTCAGGGGTCGTGGCGACGCGCTGCGGGCGCGCCGACTCGGTGCCGTCGGGGGCTGCGGGCAGGGCGTGACGTCCCATGGTTCCTTCCGGGTCGAGCGAGCGACTCGGTTGTGTAACGTATTGGTCACGAACCTGGGTCCGCCTGGGCAGCGCCTGCCGGTTCCTGCGGTTCGTCACAGTCTCGGCGCGTCAGCCCAGTCGGTACCGAGGACACGGGGGACGATCCGCCACCGCGTGTCCCCCGTTCCGTCCCCCGGATGCTCCGGTCACAAGGAGCCCTGGGGCCACGGGCCGTCAGCGCGCCAGGCGCTCCGCGACGCGCTGCTGCACCGCGACCGAGTCCGCGTGGTCCCAGAGCGCGAAGTGGGTCCCACCCGGGAGCGTCACGAGCTCGGCACCCGGTACCTCGGCGAGCGCGCGACGGCTGTGCGCCGGGTCGACGTCGGTGTCCGCGTCGCCGTGCAGGAGCAGCGTCGGCGTCCGGACGGCGGCGAGGTCGAGCCGCTCCAGCGCACCCAGGACCCGGACGTCGTTCTCCCATCCGGCGCGGTGCGCTCCGGCGGCGTTCCCGCTCGTCGCGAGGTCGAGCACGGTGGTGCGGCGGACCGGGTCGTGCAGGACGTCGCGCACGTGCGCCCGCAGCGCCGCACCCCGGAGCGAGCTCACGCCCGCGACGACGGTGCCGACGACCGCGCGCGGGACGACGTGCCCAGCGATCGCGGCGAGCGCGCCGCCGAGTCGGGTCCGCGCGACGAACCACTCCGCCGGCGACGCGTGCGGCGGCACCCAGTGTCCGGAGAGGCCGGCCGTCACGACGAGGGCGCTGACCCGGTCGGGGTGCCGGGCGGCGAAGTGGTACGCCGACGGACCGCCGCCGGACCAGGCGAGCACCGCGGTGCGGTCGACGCCCAGGTCGTCCAGGAGGGCGGCGTAGCGGTCGGCCTCGTCGTCGAGGGACGCGTGCCCGGGGATGATCGGGGTCCCGGCGTACCCGGGGCGGGCGACCGCGACGACCCGGAAGCGGTCGGACGGCAGGAATCGGGCCATCGCCTCCGCGCCCTCCAGGCTGCCGGGGGTGCCGTGCAGGACGAGGACCGGTGCGCCCGTGCCGCGCACGGTGTTCGCGACACGTCCGGTGCCGGTCGCGGGGGCTGATCCGGTCTGCATCCCTCGACGGTACCCACGCGACCAGTGGACGGACCGGGGTGCGCCGATGGACGCACCCCGAGCCTCCCGTCCGACCTGCGTGACCACGCAGGGTCCGTCAGCCGACGGTGCGGACCGGACCGCCGGCGACCGCGATGCGGCGCCGCTGCCCGCGCAGTGTGTCGCCGGGGTGCTCGCCGTACCGTCCGGCGTACGACCCGGAGAACCGACCCATGTGGCGGAAGCCGCACGAGAAGGCGACGGCCGCGACGGAGGTCTCGCGGACGTCGGCGAGCTGGAGGGCGACGCGTGCCTTGCCGAGCCGGAGGTCCCGGAGGAAGGCGGTCGGGGTGGTGCCCTCCACGCGTTGGAAGGTCTCCTGCAGCGTGCGGACGCTGACGTCGGCGGCGCCGGCGATGTCGGCGGCGGTGAGCGGGACGCCGAAGTGGGCGTACATGTGCGCCTTCGCGCGATCGATGGCGTCGACCGGGACGTCCGGCTGCCCGCCGTCCGGTTCGGGACGGAACGCCGCGAGCACCGCCTCGGCCAACCGGAGGTCGAGGACCGCCCGGTCGCCGTCCACCACGGCGGTGTCGAGCATGGCGGGAGCGACCTCGCGCAGGGTCGTCTGCAGCGACTCCAGGTGGGTGGAGGGCACCGATGCGGGGAAGGCCAGCGGCACCGGGACGCGCGCGGTGCCGACGACGGCGACGGCCTCGAGGAAGTCCGCGTCGAAGTGGACGAGGTGCATCGTCCCCGGGGGCGCCGTGGTCGCGAAGGGCCGTCCGGCGGGGACCATCACGGGCACGCCGGGCCGGAGGGTCACGCCGTCCTCGCGGTCGGGGTCGATGACGACGCCGCCCTCGACCGACCACGCGAGGACGTACTGGCGACCGGGCGCGAGCACACCGCTCCGCCGGGCGGTCACGGACGACGTCCGGAGGCTGACCCGGTCGTCGCCCGTGGAGCGGTAGCGGAAGTGGAAGGGGCCGTCGGGGGCGATGACGACGTCCCGCCCGCCGTAGACCTGCTCGAGGAGCTCGCGTGCGGCCTCGGGCTCGGTGCCGCTGCGGTGCACCTCGTGCACGGCGACCCGACGGACGCTGACCGGCCCCTCGGAGACGGCCGTGCGGTCCGGGCGCAGCGGAGCCGGGTGCGCCGAGTCCGCGCGCGCCGCCACGGTGCTCACGTCCGCTCCGTCCGGCCACGGACGCGCACCCGCGTCAGGTCGGCCAGCGACGGCGCGGTCGGTGGCTCGGGCAGTGCCCAGCCGCGGCGCACCGCGCGGCGGAGGTGGCGGTAGGTGGTGATGTGGACCGGCTCGACGCGCTGGTCCGACTCGTACTCCGACATCGACGTGCTCCCTGCATCACGCGTCGCACGCGTCGCCCCGGTCGGCCTGTGCCACGGGCCGCCGACACGGTGTGGACGCTCTCGGACTGTCGTGGTCGGCACGCTACGCGGACAGCGGTGCTTCCACGTGGAGCCGGTTGCCAGTCCGCGCATGCTGGACGTTCCGGACAGGAGCGGCCGCACGACGGCGGGTGGTCGGTCCGGTCGAACGTCCCGAACGGTGCCGTCGGACGACCTCGACGCTCGACACATTGTTTGCATAGAATGCGAACATGCTGATCACCGTCGACCCGTCTGCGCGCACCACGCTCGCGGATCAGATCGCCGCACAGGTGCGGCTCGCGATCGCGCGGGGCGACCTGCGGACCGGCGAGCGCCTGCCGCCGGCGCGGGACCTCGCGGCGTCGGTCGACGTCAACGTGCACACGGTGCTCCGCGCCTACGCGCGCCTGCAGGAGGACGGGCTCATCGAGCTCCGTCGCGGCCGCGGCGCCACCGTGATCCGCTCGGGGCACGCCTCGTTCGACCAGCTGCGGTCGCTCGTCGCGGAGCTCCGGAACCAGGCGGAGACCCTCGGGGTCCCGCTCGACGACCTGCTCACCATGATCAAGGGGGAACGATGACGACACGACCGATCGACCGAGGGGCCCGCACGGCGGTGGTGGCCCCTGGGGCGGCACTGTTCGCCGGGCTCGTGGTGGCCGCTGCGGTGCTCGGGCCGACGCTGCCCGCTCGGATCGCGCAGCACTTCGGCGGCGACGGACAGCCCGACGGGTACGGCTCGCCGTGGCCGTTCTTCTGGGTCACGGCCGCCGTCGCCGCCGCAGCCGTCGCCATGTCACTGTGGGCACTCCGCGCGCGGGACCGACGGACCGCGGGACTCGTCGTGCTCGTCGGGAACCTGCTCACCGGGATCCTCGTCGTGACCTGGGTCTGGCTCGCGGTGATCGCCCAGGACCCCGATCCGACGTTCTCCGGGTGGTCGACGGTGCCGGCGCTGCTCGTCGGTGGCGTCGCCGGAGTCGTGCCGCTCGTCGTGCTGCGGCGCGCCGCTGCGCCGATCGAGCGCGGGAGTGCGGAACCGCTCCGGGTCGGTCCGGACGCCCGGGTCGCGTGGCGGGGCCGCACCGGCAGCGCGGTCTTCGGGGTGATCGGCGTGCTCGTGCTCGCGACGGGCTGCACGGTCGCGGTGCTGCTCGGCGTGCGCGGTGAGACCGGCGGTGCGGTCACGACGGCGGTGGTCGCGGTGGTCGCCGGGGCGTCGACGCTCGTGCTCGCCCGGGTCGAGGTGACGGTCGACCGCCGGGGGCTCCGGGTGGTGTCCGCGCTGACGCGCGTCCCGCTCATGCGTGTGCCGCTCGAGCGGATCGACACCTGTGGGTGGGAGCAGGTCTCCCCCGGGCAGTGGGGCGGTTGGGGCTACCGGGTCAGCGGGCGCGGGGTCGCGTACGTCGCGCGGTCGGGTCCGGGGCTGGTCGTCGAGACGACGGGCGGGTCGGCGCGGCTCGTGACGGTGGACGGGGCGGACCGCGCGGCGGCCGCGCTCGGCACCCTGCTCGCGGCGCGGGCGACCTGACGGGAGCGGGTCGCGTCCGGCGGACCGGACGGGTGACGGACGGGAGGCGCGGGGCGGGCTGATGGCGTGCCTCCCGTCCGGTGGTGGGCCGGGCCGGACGGTCCGCGGGCGGCGGGGCGGGCTGGTGGCGCGCCTCCCGTCCGGTCGTGGGCTGGGCGGTCCGGAGGCTGACTGTACGGGCTGGGCGACACTTCACGGGCGGCCGCCGCCGTGAANTGTCGCTGAGCGCGTGAGGTGTGCCGGGGCGCGTGTTGCCAGGTCGGCAACGGCGCTTGCGCCGGGCGGGTGCGACGGGGTGCACTGGGCTGATGGACGAACAGGACGCACGCGACTGGTGGGAGGCGCGCTACGCCGGCAGCGAGGGGATCTGGTCCGGTCGGGTGAACGCCGTGCTCGCCGCGGTGGCCGCGGACCTGCCCGCGGGGCGGGCGCTGGACCTGGGGTGCGGCGAGGGCGGCGACGTGGTCTGGCTGGCGGAGCAGGGGTGGACGGCGACCGGCGTCGACCTGTCCGCCACGGCGGTCGCGCGCGCCGGACGAGCGGCAGCGGCCGCCGGTGTGGACGGACGGACGACGTTCGTCGCGGCGGACCTGGCCACGTGGGCACCCGAGGACGACGAGCGGTACGACCTCGTGACGGCGTCGTTCCTGCAGTCGTGGCCGGTCGAGATCCCGCGGGCGGCGATCCTCCGCCGGGCGGCCGGGTTCGTCGCGCCGGGCGGGCACCTGCTCGTCACGGCGCACGCCGCACCGCCGCACGGGGACCTGCCCGAGGAGATGCGGGCGTACCGGTTCCCGACGCCGGAGGAGGACCTCGCTGCGGTGCTCGGCAGCGACGAGGCGACGGCGGACGACCCGGCGGCGGGCGGTCCGGCGGCGGGCGGTCCGGCGGCGGGCGGTCCGGCGGCGGGCGGTCCGGCGGCTTGGGCCGTGCTGTCCGCGGAGCGCCGACCGCGGACGACGACCACCGCCGACGGCACGACGCACGAGACCGAGGACAGCGTGGTCCTCGTCCGGCGCCGGGCGTAGCCTGCAGCGCGTGGAGCACACCGCGGTCGACCGGGTCCTGCGCACGCTCGAGGTCGGCGGGACCACGGTCGCGACGCTCGTCGACGGCGGTGCGAGCCCGGTCGCGTGGAGCCCGCGGCCGTTCCTGCACCCGGTGCTGACCCTCGCGGGCACGGTGCTGACCGACGCGCGGCCGGACGATCACCCGTGGCACTGCGGTGTCGGGACGGCGGTGCCCGACGTCGACCGCGTGAACTGCTGGGGCGGGCCGACGTACGTGCACCCCACCGGGTACGAGGAACGCGACGACCACGGGCGGGCCGTCGTCGCGGGGGCCTCGGACGGTGCCGGGACGCTCACCCAGGACCTGCGCTGGACCGGCTCGGGCGGCGCGGTGGTGCTGCGGGAGACGCGGACGCTGACCTGGGTCGCTTCGGGCTCCGGCTGGGTGCTCGGGTGGACGTCGGCGTTCCGCGCGCCGGGGTCGTCGCCCGTCCGACTCGGGAGCCCGGGGAGTCACGGCCGTGCGGGAGCCGGGTACGGGGGCTTCACGTGGCGGTTCGCGCCGTGTGACGACGTCGCCGTGCGGACGTCGACCGCCGTGGGCGAGGATGCCGTGCACGGGGCCGTCGCACCCTGGGTGGAGTGGACCGGGACGTTCGACGGGCGGCACGGGTCAGGGGCGCGTGCGTCGGTGCGGTTCGAGGCCCTGGGCCACGCGGACCCGTGGTTCGTGCGGGTCGCTGGGTACCCGGCGGTCGGGTCGGCGCTGGCGTGGGACGCCCCCGTCGTGGTGGAGCCCGACGCACCCCTGGTGCGGTCCTTCCGGGTGACGGTCCGCGACGAAGCGTGACGGTCCGCAGCAGCCGACCGGTGGTGGCCGTCAGGCGCCGGACTGCTGCACCGGGAGGGCGTCGCTCGTGGTGCGTAGGGACTCGCGACGGAGCTCGAGCTGCGTGACCGCCAGGGCCGCGAGGTCCCGGAGGTTCGCGAGGTCGGCCTCGGTCGCCTCGCGCGGGCGGGTGTCGAGCACGGCCAGGGTGCCGACTGCGGTGCCGTCGTGGCGGAGCAGCGGGACGCTCACGTAGAACCGGAGACCGAGTGGCCCGGTGACGAGCGGGCTCTGGCGCATCTCCGGGTGTGCGGCGCCGTCGGGGATCACGACGGGCACCGGCACGGGGGCGAAGCCGTTGCGGAAGGTGATGTTGCGCGCGGCCTCGTCGACCCCCTCGGCGATCCAGGACTGCGTCCACTCGCGGTCGTCGTCGAGCACGTCGACGAGGGCGATCGGGGCGTCGAACAGGCGCGCGGCCATGGCGACGGTGCGCTGGAGGGACTCCTCGGGCAGGGAGTCGAGCGTCGCCGGACGGGCGTCGGCGGCCGCGGGAGCCGGATCTGCTGCCGTCGGGTGCGCCGGTGCCGCAGCGGAGGGCTGCTCGGGCTGCGCGGTCGCGGTCTCGGCGATGACGACGTCGCGGAGCATCGTGACGAGCTGGGCGCCGAGCGGCCGGGCCGTCGGGTCCTGCGCGGTCATCGCCCGGAGCACGTGCTTCCAGTGCTCGGGGAGCGGCTCGGGCACCACCGGGTCGCGGGTCAGGCGCGCGATCGCGGACTCGACGAGCGAGCCGGGGAACTCCCGGCGCCGGGTGAAGCACTGCAGCAGCACGAGGCCGAGCGAGTAGACGTCCGTCGCGGGTCCGACGTCGCCGCCGCGGGCCTGCTCCGGGCTGAGGTACGCGGCGGTACCCGTCGTCACACCGTCCGCGGTGAGCCGCTCGACCCCGGCCGCGAGGGCGATCCCGAAGTCGGTCAGGCGCGCGCGGGCACGGTCGGAGCCGTTGCCGTAGTCGACGAGCAGGATGTTCGAGGGCTTGATGTCCCGGTGCACGACGCCGTGGGCGTGGATGTAGTCGAGCGCCTCGGCCATGTCGTAGCCGACCTCGGCGATGTGCTTCGGAGCGAGCGGGGCGACCTCGAGCCGTTCCTCGAGGTCCTGCCCGACGACGAGCGACATCACGAGGAACCGGCGCGGCCCGCTGCCGACGACGTCGACGACCCCGGCGTCGAGCAGCCCGACGAGGTTGTGGTGCTCGAGCGCGGCGAGGACGCCGAGCTCGGCCTCCTGTCGGGCGAGGTCGACCGTGCCGGGATTGAACAGCTTCACGGCGACGGGTCGGTGCAGCACCTCGTCGGTGGCGCGGTACACGACGGACATGCCGCCGCGGCCGATCACGTCGCCGAGGCGGTAGCGCCCGTCGAGGAGCGGCGCGGCGTCGTCGTGTCCCATGGGTTCCTTGTCGTCCTGTCGGTGGGCAACGATGCATCTTCGCATCCCGCTGCGCCGCGTGCCCGCCGAGCCGCGCTCGGTGGCCGGACCACGCACCGCTACCGTGGCCGGATGGACAGCAGGGACGACGAGTGGGAGGCGCGGGTCGCCGCGCTCTGGGCCGACGAGACGGTGGACGACCGCGACCGCATCGACCGGATGCGCGAGCTCGCGGCGACGGCCCCGCACCCGGCACTGGGGGCGTTCGAGCTCGGCGGCGCGCACGACTCCGGCGGCGACGAGGCCGGCGCCCACGGTCACTACGCGGCAGCGACCGCCGCGGGCCTGGACACGGTCGACCCGGACCGTGCCGCACAGATGGTGGTGCAGCACGCGTCCACGCTCCGGAACCTCGGCCGCGTCGACGAGGCGATCGCGATGCTCCGGGACGCCCACGAGCACCCGGCGACCGGTGCGGCGCCGCGGGTGTTCTTGGCGCTCGCACTGCACAGCGCCGGACGGGTCGACGAGGCCCTGCGCGTGGCGATCGAGGCCGTCGAGCCGACGCTCCCTCGCTACCACCGGTCGGTGCGGGCCTACGCGGCGGCGCTCACCGAGCAGCACGTCCAGGACTGACGACCGGCGGGCACTGACGGCTGTCGCCGGCGGGCGCTACCCTCGCGGTCGACGAGCAACGAGCAACCGGCACGACGAAGGAGTCCCCATGCCCGCACGGTTCGTGTACTGGATGAACGTCTCGGTGGACGGGTACATCGAGGCTGAGGCGGGCGAGCACGCCGGCCCCGACGCCCCCGGCTGGGTCCGGATCGACGAGCAGCTGCACCAGGAGTTCAACGACCGCGCACGCGCGATGTCGCTCTCGGTGGAGGGCCGGATCGTCCGCGAGATGATGGACCCCTACTGGCCGGACGCCCGCTCCGACGAGGACTCACTGCCGGTGGAACGCGAGTACGGCGAGATCTGGACCGCGCAGCCGAAGATCCTCGTGTCGCGGACCCGTACCGAGGCCGACCACCACACGCGGGTGATCGGTGCCGACGGGGACGCGATCGCCGAGCTCGCGAGGATCCGCGCAGAGGGTGCCGGGGACGTCGGTGTGGGCGGGGCGAACCTCGCCACGCAGCTCCTGGACGCCGGGCTCATCGACGAGCTGCTCCTGTTCGTGCACCCCGCCGTGCTCGGACGCGGCCGACCGCTCTTCGACTCGCCGGCGTCGGGCTCCCGCCCGCCGCTCCTGCTCGACCTGCTCGAGACGAAGGCCTTCGACAACGGCGTGGTGCTGCACCGGTACGCGGTACAGCGGTAGCGGCGGTCGCGACGCGACCACGCAACGGACGGGAGGCACGGTGCCAGCTGGCACCGTGCCTCCCGTCCGTCTGGGCGAGCGCCCGTCAGTGCGACGCGGCCTTCTCGATCTTCTTGCGGAGCTTCGCGCGCTGCTTGCGCGCGTGCGGGTCGTTCCAGGCCTTGCGGATCGTCTCGGCGGTGCTCGTCTTCTTGACGACCGGTCGGTTGGACCGGGACCCGATCCAGAAACCGATCAGGACGATGGCTCCGATGACGATGATGCGGTTGCGCACGGTGGTCTCCTCTCGCGTGGGGTGGGTCAGCTCGTGATGCGGCGGCGTCCGCCGACGCGGACGATCAGGCCGGCGACGATTCCGCCGACGATCGGGGCGACGATGAACACCCACAGCTGGGCGAGCGGCGTGGCCCCACCGTAGACCGCGGTCGCGATCGAACGTGCGGGGTTCACGGAGGTGTTGCTGATCGGGATGCTCACGAGGTGGATCAGGGTCAGGGTCAGACCGATGCCGATCGGGGCGAGGGCCTGGTACTCCTGCTTCGCGGTGATCGACAGGATGACCGCGATGAAGACCCCGGTCAGGACGGCCTCGGTCAGGAAGACGGCGCCGAGGTCGTAGCCGCCCGGGCTCGCGCTGCCGAAGCCGTTCGACGCGAAGCCGGCGTCGTGCGCGGCGGAGAAGGCCCCGGCCTTGCCGGAGAGCACGACCGCGATGATGCTCGTCGCGGCGAGTCCGCCCACGACCTGCGAGACGATGTAGCCCGGGACGTGCTTGACGTCGGTCCGCCCTGCGGCGAGGAGACCGAGGGTGACGGCCGGGTTGAAGTGGCCGCCGGAGATGTGTCCGACGGCGGCGATGCCGGCGACGAGCGTCAGGCCGAACGCGAGTGCGACGCCGAGGAAGCCGACGCCGGACTGGTTGTCGGTGTCGCTCGGGAAGTTCGCCGCGAAGAGCGCGGTCCCGACGCCGCCGAGGACGAGCAGGAACGTGCCGAAGCACTCGGACAGGTAGCGGGCGAGCGGGCTCCAGGTCGCGGCGTCCTCGCGGCGCTGCTCCGAGGTCGACGCGCTGACCGCGCCGGGGGTGTTCTTCCGTGCCATTCGGGGTGCCTCCTTGTGCGGGCATGACGGATCACCGGACGAGGGCGTCCGGGCAGCACTCGGCCGGGAGACGTCGAGCGTCTCCCGGCCGGTGTTGGTGCGGTGGTGGGGTCCGGCGTCCTAGTGGACGCGGGTGGTCTTGGCCAGTGCGGTGCGGGTGCCGCCGGTGAGGTGGACCAGGACCGGGAGTTGCTGGCCGAGGGTGGTGTCCAGGGTGCTGACGGCGTGGTCGACGGCGTCGAGGACGGTGACGGCGTCACCGCCGCGGCGGACGTGGACCCGGATCCGTGCGGCGCGCTGCTGCTTGACGGTGTACGTGTCGACCTTCGCGGCGACGACGTCGCGGACACCGTCGAGTTCGTGGTCGATGACGTCCCGCACGAGGGCGACGTTCACGGTGACCTGGTCGTCCCCGGTCTTCGTGCGGGCAGCGACGGACGTGCCGCCGCCGCCGCGGGTGAAGACCACGATCAGCGCCAGGACGATCACGACCGCGCACACGGCGGCGATGATCCACAGCGACGCCGCCGGGACGGTGACCTTGTCGGGCAGGGTGAGGTATGGCTGGAGGGCGTCGCGGACGGGGGTGAGGACCCCGGCGCCGATGGTGACCCCGACGATGACCGCGACCAGGCCCAGCAGGAGCAGGATGATGCGGTTCAGGGTGCGGTTGGTGGTGGTCATGCCAGCGTTCCCTTCTGCTCCACGTGCACCTTCACGTGGGTGCCGTGCTTGCCGCCGAGCCGACCGAGACGGTCCTGAACGGCTTGCTGGACGACGTGGGTGTCGACGGGGATACCGGACAGGGGCACCACCCGCACCTCGGTGCGGTGCCCCCTCGCGGAGGCGCTGGTGTTGGACTCGGGGACGCCGGCGGCGAGGGCTGCTGCGTTCGCGGCGGTGGAGGCCAGGATCCTGGTGTCGATCACGACCGCGCCCCGGTCGTGGTCCACGACCGAGCGGGGCTGCCGGCCGGGCCCCACCGCGAGGACGATCAGGATGATCCCGACGATCACGAGGACGGCGGCGATCACCTCGGCGATGGTCGTGAACGCGGCGTCGGGCTGCAGGGCGGCGTCGACGATGGTCTGCGGGTCGGCCAGCAGCGGGGGCTGGCCGATGGCCTTCAGGACCGCTTCGACGCCGATCCACGCCGCGACCAGGGCGGTGACGATCAGGGTGATCGCGACCGCGGTGGACCGGGACCGGTGCACGCTCCGACG
>NZ_CP054593.1:1979622-2009088 GCF_013347165.1 Curtobacterium sp. Csp2 | reverse complement strand
GCACCCACCCCGCCCAGCGCCCCGGAGCAGGGCGACCAGGCGACGCCCGCACCGACGTCCGGGTCCTGACCGGACCGCACCCGCTGCGGGAGGCGCACCCCGTCGGCCGCGTGGTCGACGCGGGGCGCGCCTCCCGGCCGGTGTCCCGACCCCGTCAGCGGCGGTCGAGCGCCTCGATCGCCGCGACGAGACCGGCCCGCCGCGGGGACCGCCGCGGCAGCACCCCGAGCAGGGCGCGGAGCACCTGCGGATCCGCGGCGCCGTCCGCGGTCCGCGACCACGCCTGCAACGCCTCGACCCCGCCGTCGGTCAGCACCGACTCGCGGAACCGGGACCGGACCGCGTCCCGCAGGTCGTCGACGCCCGGCGACGCCGACCCCGGCAGGACCGGTCCGGCGTACCCGTCGACGGCCTGGAGGCGCGCCCCGCGGTCGAGCGCGGACAGCACCGTCTCGACGTCGGTGCGGATCCCGGTCAGGCGGTACGGCCGCGACGACAGATGCGCGCCGGGCGCGTGGTCCGCGAGGACGCGGCGGAGGCGCACGACCTCCGCCCGGAGCGTGGGGACCGCACGGCGGTCGCCGTACACCGCGACCGCGAGGTCGGCTGCGGCGAGACCGCCGGGCGTGGACGCCAGGACGGCGAGCACCTCGGAGTGCCGCTCGGACAGCCGGACGGCACGGTCTCCGGTCCGGAGGGTCGCGGTGTCGGACCCGAGCAGCGTCAGTTCGGCCGAGTCGGCACCGCGGCGGCCTCGGTCTGCTCGGTCGGCTCGGTCGGCTCGGTCTGCGCGCGGGACGGTCGTCGAGGTCGCCCGGGTGGCGTGCCGGAGGGCGGTGAGGGCGATCTCCGCCTCGGCCGCGGCGGCCGTCGCCGTGAGGAGCGGCAGCGTGTGGCGCTCGACCGCACGGTCGTCGCCCGTGATGTCGAGGGCGCCGACGACCGAGCCGTCCGCCGCGTGCAGCGGGACGGCCGTGCAGGAGAACGCCTTCACGGCGGTGGCGTAGTGCTCCTCGGACCGGATCTGCACGCCGCGGTCGAGGCGGAGCGCCGTCCCCGGGGCGCTCGTGCCGGCGTGCTCCTCGGCCCAGTCGGCGCCGGCCGTGAAGCCCATGTCCTCGGCCGCGCGTCGGGCCGCACGTGCGCCGTCCACCCAGACGATGCAGCCGGCGGCGTCGGTCAGCGCGACGACGCACCCGGCGGCGCGGACGTCGTCGAGCAGGAGCCGACGGACCACGGGGAGCGCGGTGCCGATCGGTCCCTGGCCACGGATGGCGTCGAGCTGGGCGTCGTCGAGCGCGAGCGTCGGCAGGCCGTCCGGGTCCACCCGGGCCGAGCGACGCCAGGACTCGGCGACGAGCGGGCGGAGCCCTGCGGGAGCGGGCACGGTGCCTCCCCTCGCAGGTCTCCGCCGCGCCGTCGCGGTCGGTGCGGTCAGCCTACGTCGGCCGCACCGCCGGGACCAGGCCCAGGTCCTCGAGCTCGGCGTCGGTCAGCATCCGTGAGCGGGTGAGGAACCGCTTGCCCTCGGGGACCTCGACCGAGAACCCGCTGCCCCGCCCGTCGACGACGTCGATCGTGAGGTGGGTGTACTTCCAGTACTCGAACTGCGCTCGGGACATGTACACCTCGATGGGCGCTGTGACCTCGACGGGGTCGAGCTCGGGGACGTCGATGGTGCCGAGCAGGACGTCGCCGGGACCGGTGCGGAACATCCCGACGGGGTAGCACATCGGGCTCGAGCCGTCGCAGCAGCCGCCGGACTGGTGGAACATCAGCGGTCCGTGCCGGGCCGTGAGCGCGCGGAGGAGCTCGGCCGCCTCCGGCGTGACGGCGACGCGGGCGGTGCGCCCGGGGTGCGTCATCAGAAGAACCCCATCGGACCCTCGGCGTACGACACGAGCAGGTTCTTCGTCTGCTGGTAGTGGTCGAGCATCATCTTGTGGTTCTCGCGGCCGACACCGGACTGCTTGTAGCCGCCGAACGCCGCGCCGGCCGGGTACTGGTGGTAGGTGTTCGACCACACTCGTCCGGCCTGGATGTCGCGGCCCGCCCGGTAGAGCGTCGTCGCCTCGCGGCTCCAGACGCCCGCGCCGAGCCCGTACAGGGTGTCGTTGGCGATCCGGATCGCGTCGTCGTACCCGTTGAAGCGCGTGAGGGAGAGGACCGGTCCGAAGATCTCCTCCTGGAAGATCCGCATCGCGTTGTCGCCCTCGAACACCGTCGGGGTGACGTAGTACCCGCCGCTCAGTTCGCCACCGAGGTCCGCGCGCTCGCCGCCGGTGAGGAGCTTCGCGCCCTCCTGCTTGCCGATGTCGATGTAGCTCAGGATCTTCTCGAGCTGGTCGTTCGATGCCTGGGCGCCGATCATCGTCGACATGTCCAGCGGGTGGCCCTGCTTGACCGCTCGGACGCGGTCGAGCCCGTCGGCGACGAAGCCGTCGTAGATCTCCGCCGCGACGAGCGCCCGCGACGGACACGTGCAGACCTCGCCCTGGTTGAGGTTGAAGAAGGCGAAGCCCTCGAGCGCCTTGTCGTAGAACGCGTCCCGCTCCTGGGCGACGTCGGCGAAGAACACGTTCGGGCTCTTGCCGCCGAGCTCGAGCGTGACCGGGATGAGGTTCTGCGACGCGTACTGCATGATCAGGCGCCCGGTCGTGGTCTCGCCCGTGAAGGCGACCTTGCGGACGTCCGGGTGCTGCGCGAGTGGAGCCCCGACCTCGAACCCGAAGCCGTTCACGACGTTGACCACCCCGGCGGGCAGCAGGTCCTCGATCAGACCGAGGAGCACGTGGATCGACGCGGGCGTCTGCTCGGCGGGCTTCAGCACGACGCAGTTGCCGGCGGCGAGTGCCGGTGCGAGCTTCCACACCGCCATCAGGATCGGGAAGTTCCACGGGATGATCTGCGCGACCACCCCGAGCGGCTCGTGGAAGTGGTACGCGACGGTGTCGTGGTCGATCTCCCCCGTCGAGCCCTCCTGCGCGCGGATCGCGCCGGCGAAGTAGCGGAAGTGGTCGATCGCGAGCGGGATGTCCGCGCCGAGCGTCTCGCGGATCGGCTTGCCGTTCTCCCACGTCTCGGCGACGGCGAGCACCTCGAGGTTCTGCTCCATCCGGTCGGCGATGCGGTTCAGGATGTTCGCGCGCTCGGTGACGCTCGTCTTCCCCCAGGCCGGGAAGGCCTTCCACGCGGCGGCGACGGCCTTGTCGACGTCCGTGGAGTCGCCCCGCGCGACCTCGGTGAAGGTCTTCCCGGTGACCGGGGTGGGGTTCTCGAAGTACTGCCCACCCGTCGGCGGGACGTACTCGCCGCCGATGTAGTGGTCGTACCGGGAGCGGAAGGCGACGAGCGCTCCGTCCTCGCCCGGTGCGGCGTAGGTGGTCGGCGATGCTGCGATGGTCATGGTGGTGCCCTCTCGACGACGATGTCGACGGCGCACGGTCTGCGCGCCTCGGACGGGACGCTACGGCGGCGGGGGTTGCAACGGGTTGCGGAGCGGCCCCGCCCCGCGCTGCGCGCCGCCGTCCCGTATGGTCGGGTGCATGGGGATCGAGCACCCGCTGGTGGACGGGACCGGCGCGGGCTACGTCGTCAGTGAGACCGTCGGGCGGCTCGTGGCGCTCACCCCGATGCGCGCGGACCTCGTCGTCCAGGCCGCGGCTGCCGGACTCCGGGTGGTGTTCCTGACCCCGGACTCCTCCCGCCTGACCGAACCGTTCCGGCAGGTCCTCGACGCGGCCGACGGACGCTGGGTCGTCCGGTCCGGCGACGGCGCGCTGCGCGACGGGTCGACCGGCACGTCGCTGCTCGGACTCGCCGACGGCTTCCGCTCTCCCCGGACCACCGACGCCGTCGACCCGCGGTACCTCGAGGTCCCCCGACCGGAGCAGGTGCAGTTCGTGGTGTCGGCGTCGATCCGCCACCGCCCCGACGCCGGCACGCGCCTGGGTCGGGCGTGGGAGACGTTCGCCGCGCTCGGGCCCGGCACCACCCCGAGCGGCTGGGGCTCGCACGAAACGGTGGAGGCCGACTGGGACAAGGACACACTCACCGCTGCCGCTCGCGCGCGGATGCCGCAGGACGCCCGGTTCGTGGTCGTCGGCGACGAGCGGACGCCGCTGGCGGGGTCGCTCACCGCGCGGCGCACCGAGCACGGCGTGGAGGAGGTCGTCTCCGGCCTGGTCGGCGTCGGGGCCCCCGGCAGCGACGCGGTCCGACGCGCGCACGATGCCGTGACCGTGCTGCTCGGTGACCTCTGCCGCACCGCGCTCCCGCTTGTCGCGATGGTGTTCGCCCGCGTCGGCTCGGCCGACCTGACCGTGCGCCCGACGCTGGAGCAGGACCCCGAACCCGTGGCGATGCTGCTCGGCGCTCCCGCCGTCAAGAGTCTCGGACTCGACGTCGACGAGATGCGCGACCGGTTCGGAGCCGAACGGGTCGGCCGTCCGCGGGTGCCGTCGCTCGTGTTGCGGTTCCGCGACGGCCCCTCGCGCCCGGACGCCACCGGATGGGATCGCCTGCGCCCCGTGGTCGACCACCTGGGCCGCGACGCCCTCGAACGCCTGACCGGCCGGGACCTCGGCGCCGGCCGGACCCCGCAGGAGGAGCAGCACCGTGCCCCGTGAGATCACGATCCTCGGTCCGACGCTCGTCGGCGACGCCGAGTTCCGCCCCGCGGCCGCCGCGGTGGACCCCGGGATCGGCCTGCGACTCGTCCGCGGCGGACTGGTCGGACGCTTCACCGACGCCGACGGACGGGTCGTCGCCACCGTGCAGCACCCCCGCCGCGTCCGCTCGGTCACCGAGGTCCGTCGCCTGCTGCCCGACCTCACCGAGCTCCCGCCCGAGGCGGAGGGTGGCGGCTGGTGGTGGACCGACGTCCTCGTCCCCCTGCACGACGACGCCGGGTCCGTCGGCACCGCACTGGCGGTGGCGATCGCGGACCACGCGCACGCCGCGCTCTCGACACAGGACGGTGGCCCGCGATGACCGACGACCCGCTCTTCGCCAGTCTCTTCGCCGCCGTGCAGGCAGCGCCCGACGACGTCGCCTTGCGCGGCCAGGTCGCGCAGCTGCTCCTGCAACGCGGCCGGGCGGCCGAGGCACTCCAGCACGCCGCCGTGGTGCTGCAGCTGGACCCCGGCAACGCGCTCGCCCTGCACGTGCTCGCGGACGCGAGCGCCGCGCTCCGGACGCCCGGACCCACCGACGTCGGCGACGCGGCCACCGGCACCGAGCCTCCCGGCCGTCCCGAGGAGGGATTCGACTGGCGACGTGCCGAGGCGGAGCTGGGACGCAGCGTCCCGCCGCCCTTCGTCGAATCCGCCGGCCGCCCGCAGGACGGGCCGACACCGCCGAACGAGCCGTCGGACGGGCCGTCGGCCGTGCCGTCGGACGTGCCGGAGAAGATCCGGCTCGACGGCGAGGGCGAGCACGTCGTCGACGTCGAGGTCGAACGGCCCGACGTCACCCTCGACGACGTCGGCGGACTCGCGGACGTCAAGCAGTGCATCCGCGAGTCCTTCCTGGAACCGATGCGGCACCCGGAGATCGCCGCGGCCTTCGGGCAGACGCTGCGCGGTGGGCTGCTGCTCTACGGACCGCCCGGGTGCGGCAAGACCTTCATGGCGCGGGCCATCGCCGGCGAACTCGGCGCGCACTTCGTGACCGCGCGGATCGACCAGGTGCTCGATCCCTACCTCGGCAACACGGAGAAGAACCTGCACGCCGTCTTCGAGGCGGCGCGGGCGCAGACGCCGGCGGTGCTGTTCCTCGACGAGATCGACGCGCTCGGCGCCCGACGGTCGAGCATCGGCAGCGGCTGGAGCGGACTGCGGCAGATGGTGAACCAGCTGCTGCTCGAACTCGACTCCGTCGGTTCCGAGAACGACGGGCTGTTCGTGCTCGCCGCGACGAACAGCCCGTGGGACGTTGACCCGGCGTTCCTGCGCCCCGGACGACTCGACCGGATGACGCTCGTGTTGCCGCCGGACGCTCCCGCGCGCGAGGCGATCCTGCGCCACCACTTCGCCCGACGCCCCATCGCCGGCATCGACCTCGGACAGGTCGTCGCGGCGACGCAGGACTTCTCCGGGGCCGACCTGGCGCACCTCGTGACCTCCGCAGCAGAACAGGCGATGGCCCGCTCCGTCGCCGCGGGTGAGATCCAGCCGCTCGTGATGGCGGACGTGCAGCACGCCCTCGGCCAGGTCCGACCGTCGACGGGCTCGTGGCTCGTGACCGCGAAGAACGTCGCCGCGTTCGCGAACGCCGACGGCCGGTACGACGACCTGGTGGTGTACCTGAAGCAGAAGCGTGTCCTCTGACGCCACCGAGTCGGTCGTCGCGCGGGCCGGGTCGCTGCGGGCCCTCGGGCAACTCGAGGCCGCCGAGCGACTGCTGCAGGACGCGCTCGGTACGGCTCCGGGCGACGCTGCGCTGCTGACGGAGTGGGCCGCGCTGCTGCAGGCGCGTGGCGACCTGCTGCAGGCCGAGCAGGCCGCGCGGTCCGCGCTGCAGGCCGCTCCCGACACGCTGCCCCCGTACCTGCGGCTGGTGGCCGTGCTCATCGTGGCCGGCCGGGCCCCGGAGGCGCTGACCATCACCTCGCAGCTGGTCGGCATGGCACCCGACGTCGCCGGCGTGTGGGCACAGCACGCGCTGGCGAGCATCGACGGGCGTGGCCGCCGCATCGAGCAGGTCCGGCACGCGTACCACCGGGCGCTCGAGCTGGAGCCGGGGTCACCGGAGTGGCACACGGTCGCTGCCGTCTGCGAACGGGTGCACGGCAACACCGGACTCGCGCGGGGGTTCGTCGCCGCGGGGCTCGAGCGGGCGCCGCAGCACCCGGCACTCCTGGCGCTCCGAGCCGAGTACGCACCCGTGGCCGAGCAGCCCGGGTTGTTGCTCGACCTGCTCGTCACCAACCCGGGTGACGAGGAGTCACGGGAACTACTCGACGCGGCTGTCACCTGGGAGCGTCGAGCAGCGTCCGCTGTCGCGCTCGTCCCGGTGGTCGTCGCGGCCGTCGCGCTGGCAGGACCCGGTCTCCCCGGAGCCGTGGCGGCGACCGTCGCCGCGGCCGGGGGCGCCGCCGCGGTCTGGGCAGCGCTGCGGCGGTACCGACGGCGTCGTGATCGGCTGCCGGCGAGCTACCTCGCCACGCTGAGCCGGCGCGGATCCGTCGTCGCCCGATGGGCCGCGATGGTCACGACCGGGTTGGTCGTGCTCGGTGTCGCTGTGCGCTGGGTGGCGGTCGGCGTCGACGGTCCCGCCTGGGAGCTGGCCAGCGCGTGGGTGCTCGGCACCGCGGTCGTCGCGGGGCTGCTGTCCGTTGCGGCGCCGCTGCCCGGGGACGACCGGGTGCTCCGTGCCGCACGGGCGCGGACCGGGCGGGTGCTGTGGGGCGTCGGGTGGCGCTTCGGCAGCCTGCGCCAGGAACTCGCGCTGTGGACCGGGCTCGGGGCAGGGGTGCTCGGGCTGTTGGTCGCCGCGACCGGATCGTCAGACGGCGCACCGGCGGGACTCGTCACCGCCGCGGCGTGGCCGATCGCCCTCGTCACGGCGACGGCGTTCGTCGAGGCCGTGCGCGCTGGACGGTTCGCGCCGCAGCGGTACCTGCGGAGTCTCGGCATCCGCTACCGGCTGCTGGCGCTCGCCGGGCTGACCATCGGGCTCGTCGCGATCGGCGCCCTGGGGCTGCAACCGCCGGGTGCGCGCGGGACGTCGGACCGCGAGCCCGCTCCGGTCAGCACGTTCACGGTTCCGGGCGCGCCGGCGCCCGGTTCGCCCGGGCCCGGTTCCCCGTCGTCGGGCTCCCCGGTACCGGTGCCGTCGTTCTCGGTGCCGAGCTTCGACGTGCCCACCATCCCACCGCAGTCGCGGTCGGTCAGCGTGCCCACTCCGGGATGAACCGCGCGTTGCGCCCCTGAGCGGCGAACTCCCCGCGCCAGGCATCGAGTCCCGGAACCGGATCTGCGTCGGTTCGGGGAACGCGAGGATCGGCAGCTCCGAAGTCGAGTCGGTCGTCGTACACGAACGAGTACGAGAACGATCCGGCCGAGGTCAGGTGGAGCTCGGCGCCGACCCGGGTTCCCTTCTCCGGTTCGGCCGCGGAACGCCGGAGCACGCGGAACTCGTCGACCATCGGGTCCGGCACCTGCACCGGGAAGGTCTGTCCTGCGGAGACGACTGCGCCGCGCGCTGTGTGTTCGCTCCCGCAGAACCCCACGAAGAAGTCCGCCGAGTCGAAGGTGCCACCCTGTGCCAGCCACCGGTACGCGTTGCCGGCGAGCGTCGACTGAGCCTGCTGCGTGGCGACGATCGACCCTGCCGGTTCGGGCTGCCCGGACTGTTCCGTGGGGGTCGTCCGTGGTGCCAGCAGTTCGGCCGGGATCTGCGGGTGCACGTGCGCCACGAGGGCGGCCGGCAGGTGCAGTTCCCGCGGACCCGGGTTGACCAGGATGCCGCTGTCGGGGATGGCGATCCCGATGACCCGTGCGCCCGTCAGGACGACCACGTCGTCGGCGGTCGGCAGGTCGATCTGCAAGCTGTGCTGCTCGCCGGTGAACACAGCCAGGGCAGGGCCGTCGTCCCGGTGCGTCACGATCGGGTAGGCCGTCTCGCCGTCGATGTGCATCGGCACCAGGAGCGGACTCGGGACGAAGCTGTCCACGAACTCACCGAGTCCTGACGGGTCGACCAGGGCGCGGCCGAGCCGGGCGTCGAGGTCCGGGTTCTCCAGGCCGGTCATCGGTCGAACCGCCGTGCGACCTGCCAGTCCACGAGGTCGGTGATCGCGTCGGTCACGTCGTCCTCGGCGCGGTCCGGGCCGTTCGGGGTGTCCAGCTCGGCTGCGAGGGCGCCACACGAAGCGGTGTCGTGGACGAACCGTCGGAGCAGCGGCCCGGTGGCGGAGGCTGCGACCTGCTCGAGTGCGCGGTCGTCGACCTCGCGGTGGAGCAGCTCCGTCGCCGGGGTGTCCGCACGGAGCGCCCGCACGATCTCCTCTGACACGGCGTCGAACACCTCGGACCAGCGTGTCGACGACGCCAGCGAGGCGCGCGCCGGCGGCCAGGTGGGCGCCGCAGCGATCGCCCGCTCGATGGCAGCGCCGTCCCCGGCCTGAGGCTCTGTGCCCTCGCCTGCCACGAGTGCATACAGCCATGCAGGGACGTGCTCGGGCGAACGCGGGTGTCGGGCGAGTTCTTCCCCCCACGCCTCATCGAGTGGCAGCGCCAGGTCGACGTCCGAAGGGTCGAGGTCCGGGATCAGCCGGTCGAACCAGACGCGGCCATCCCAGTTGTACGAGAACGAAGAACTGCCGGACGCCCGGTCGACATCGAGGGAGGCGGAGAACCAAGCTCCCCGTTCAGGATCAGCCATCACCTCGCGGAGTTGTTCCCAGAGGTCCTGGAACTGCCCTCGGACGCGCATGGATCCGAGAGAACCGTCTGCCCGGGTGAATCGACTGACCAGCGTGCCCATCGAGCCCACCTCGGCCACGATGAACCGAGCCGTCACCCAGTCGTCGTGGGGGCCGAGCAGCCGACCTGCTTCCGCCACGATCCGCGCTTCGAGGGCTTGTTGTTCCGCTGTCACATCTCTCCAGAGTGCAGAGCCGCAACACGGCGGCTCATGGGGTCGGGGCGTTCGAGAACCGGGCCGATCGAATCGGGCCGTCACCGATCTGGTATTCCACATCGTACCTGGACGGCCGGAGTCCGTCCGGGTACGTCAGGTTCACTTCGACACGGACCGATCTGCCGGAGTCGATCGCCGTCGCCCACTGGTTCTCGAGGGCCTTGTACGCTCCGTGGTTGACCTTGCTCCACTGCGCCGTGAGGTTGATGCCCTCACCCGGACCGCCGAAGAGCGTCGCGAAGATGTGGCCGCCGTGGTCGACACGCAAACGGTCCGCCCCTCCCGCGGCAGTCTGTTGCCCACCGTGCCGAGACCGGTTCTCGAGCTCCTTGACCACCTGGTCGAGGTGACCCTCGGCGTGCACGACCCGTGCGTGCTCGTCGGTCTCGTAGACCCACTTGCCGCCGTCGATCTCGTACCGCGTGTTCCCCTCGATCGCCTTGTGGTAGAGGTCGGTGTTCCACGCCCCCTTGCTGCCGGAGTCGTACTGGCGCACCGTCCGCTCGACGCCGTCGTCCCCCAGGTGCGTGGTCGGCGGTGTGTCGTGCGCGGCAGGGGCGTCCCCGTGCGGAGCTGGCGGGGTGTCGTCGCCGTGCGCGGGGCTCGGTGCGTCGTCGTGCACGCCGGTCGGGGTGTCCCCGTGGGTCGCCGCGGGCGAGTCGCCGTGCGCAGGGGTCGGCGCGTCGCCGTGGACAGTGGTCGGCGGCTCGTCGTGCGCAACGGCCGGCGTCTCGCCACGCTCGACGGACGGCGCGTCACCGTGGCCGGCGTTCGGTGTGTCGACGTGCGGTGCCGTCGGCGCATCGGCGTGCGGCGCCGGCGCCTCAGGACGGGGTGCAGGCGCCGACGGGGCATCGGCGTGCGAGGCGGGGGCGGACGGCGCGTCCGCGCGCAGAGCCTCGACGTGCGGAGGGGGGCGGACGGCGCGTCCGCGTGCGGCGTCGGGACGTCGACCTTGCCGGCGTCGCCCGCCAGGTCGACGCTCGTCGTGGGCAGGTCGCCCTCCCGCGCGATCTTCGCGACGTCCCCAGCGTCGACGCCCTTGGCGACGTCCGCCAGGTCGCCGATGGTGACTCCCCTCGCCGCGTCGACGAAGCCGTCAGCCCCGCGCGCTGCCCGGGCCGCATCGTCCACGAACCCACCGGCACGCGCGACGTCACCCGCGGCGTCGGCGGCCGCAGCGGTCGCGTGCGCGCCGGCACTGGCCTCTCCGGCTCCCGGGATGAAGAGCGTGCCGATGTTGAACGCGCTCGCGCCCGCGGTGCCACCCGGGTCGTCGACCCACGACTGCGCGATGTCGTAGCCGTCCCACGAGGACGACTCCCACCACTGGTCGGGGAGCTTCAGCCCGACGAGTCCCCCGACGGTGTCCGCGAGGGCGGTGGTGTCGTCGTGCCCCCAGTCGGACAGGAACTGCTGGGTGTCCTTCGGCAGGAAGTCGCCGAGCGGGCTGTTGCCGAGTGTGTTGACGACGGTGCCGACCGGGGTCAGCGCCGAGGCGAGGTGCCCGAGCCCGAGCCGGGCGCCTCCGTACGTCTGGCCGGCGCGCCCGAAGGCGTCGTCGACCATGTCGGACCGTCCGGTGATGCCGCCGACGATCGCCTCGGCGTACCAGGGGATGCCGGTGCCGTCCCAGCCGATCAGGAGGGAGCTGAGTCCCTTCGCCATGCCGCCGAGTCCGTCCACGACGACACCCTTCACCAGGTGTGCGGGGAACCCGGCGGCCTTCTCGCCGCAGGACTCCTTGCGGTCCCGGGTCGACCCCCACGGGGTGTCGATGTCGCTCTCGCCCGCCCACGGCAGGGACGCCTCGGCCGCGGCCATGATCTGCGCGGGGGTACCGGTGCTCGTGCCGGGGAGCGGTGCCAGGCAGGCGGCGGCCAGGATCGCGTTCGCGCAGGTCTGCTGCGCCGCGAGCCACTCCTCTGCCAGGTCGGCACCCCGGCGGATCAGCCGGTTGTTCTCGTCGACCATGTCCGGGTCCTGGTCCCACGACGTGATCTCGACCTTGGTGCCCGTGATCAGGCTGACGCCCATCGTGCTGACCGCCTGGGACGCGATGACGTAGCCGTCGTCGGAGTCCTGCATCCGCGGCTGGAAGTCCTTCGCGCGGCGGACGAAGTCCTCGGCCTCGGTCTTCAGCGTGTCGAGCTCGGTCTTGATCGGCCCGACGGTCTCGGCGTAGGTCGACAGTGCGGCGGCGACGCAACCGAGCCCGTCGCCGACACTCGTGGTCGCGGTGCCGACCGGCGTCATCACCGAGTACAGGTGCTCGGCACCGTCCGACTGGTACGACCCGGAGATCGCCTGCCAGGCCCGGACGGTGTCACCGCCACCGGTCGCGATGGTGGTGCCGAGTGTCGAGATCGTCGATGCGCCGGACGACACGGCAGCGGCGTCGATCTTGTCGCCGGGCAGCTTGCTCGGGTCGATGAGGCTCACTGCTGCGCCCCCGTGGCGACGGTCTGGACCGCACCGTCGATCTTGCCGAGCGCGTCCATCACGGGCTGGCTCTTCGTCGCGACGTCCGTCAGGACGCTCCGGTCGACGTCCTCGTCCTCGTCGTCCCGGCGACCCGCGGCGGGCTCGACGACGCCGACACGGTGCTCGCGACCGCCGAGCGTCGGTTCGGGACCACCGCCGTGACCCGCACGCTGGTCGTCGTGAACACCCCGTTCGACGCCGACGTCCCGCGGAGCGCGCTCGACGACCTCCGGGCACGGCAGGGGCACAGCTCGGTGCTCCGTCTGCCCGGCGACGTCGCGCTCGCCGTCGGCGGCCGTGTCCCGACCGCCCGACTGTCGGCAGGGACCCGGCGGGCGCTCGCCGAGCTCGACAGACGCGACGTCGGGGTGCTCGGGACGCAACGCCGCGGCTGAACGCCGGGTACCGTCGGAGGCCACCCGATCGATCAGGAGGTCCAGTGGATTCCCGTGCCGTCCGCACGTTCCGAGTGTTCGTCGTCGTGACGGCCGTGGTGGCCGTCGTCCTCGGGATCGTCGCGATCGTCTGGCCCCGCCCCTCGCTCGTGCTCGTCGCCCTCGTGTTCGGCGTGTACCTCGTGGTGGCCGGGGCGCTGCGGGTGTTCGCCGCCGTCCGGGGGCACGGCGCCCCACCCGCGTGGCGCTGGACCTCGGGCGTCGTCGGGGTCCTCGTCGGGCTCGCCGGCCTCCTGACGCTCGTCGACCCGGCGATCCCGCTGCTCGTCTACGCCGTGCTCGCCGGGATCGCGTTCCTGGTCGAGGGCGTCGCTGCCCTCGTCGGGGCCGTCGTCGGGCACCCCGGCTCCTCGCGGGTCCCGACGGTCGTGAGCGGCGTGCTGTCGATCCTCGGCGGCGTCGTGGTCCTCGTCGCCCCCGGACTCGCCCTCACCGTCTTCACGGTCTTCTCCGGGATCGCCCTCGTCGTGGTCGGTGCCGCCGCGCTCCTGCTCCTGCCGCCCCGCGCGGCGATGCGACGCTGACCGCGCTGCGCCGCTGACCGCCACGCACCGAACCCGACCGGACGCCTCCGCGCGTCCTACGCGCTCCCCGTCCCGAACAGCAGGCCGAGTCCGTACGTCACCGCGGCCGCACCGAACCCGATCGCGAGCTGCCGCAGGGCCCGACGCAGCGGCGACGCTCCGCTGAGCACCCCGACGACCGCGCCCGTCCCGAGCAGCGCGATCCCGACGAGCAGCGCCGCGAGCAGCACAGCCGCCCACCCCTCGAGCCCGAACAGGTACGGCAGCACCGGGATCACCGCACCCGACGCGAAGAACAGGAAGCTCGACACCGCCGCGCTCATGCCGTTGCCGACCGCCTCGTGTTCGTCCGGGCCGGTCGCCGACGGCACCGTCCGCCCGCCGAGGACCTCGTCCGCGTGCGCCTGCGCCTCGGTCTCGGTCATCCCGCGTGCCCGGTAGACCAGCGCCAGCTCGTTCGCGTCGACGTCGAGGTCGGCGACGGCCTGCCCGGCCTCGGGGTGCGGTGCCGAGGCGTCGAGCAGCTCCCGCTGCGACCGCACGGAGACGTACTCCCCCGCGCCCATCGACAGCGCACCGGCGAGCAGACCCGCGACGCCGCTCAGCAGGACGAAGTGGCGGTCAGCGCCGGACGCACTGATGCCGATGATGAGCGCCAGGTTCGACACGAGACCGTCGTTCGCGCCGAACACCGCCGCCCGGAACGTCCCGGACAGGCGCATCCGCCCCCGGTTCGCCAGCCCGCGGACCACCTCGCCGTGGATCCGCTCGTCGGCGGCCATCCGCGCCGTGGCGTCGTCGTCGTCGGCGTACGGCGAGCGGTCCTCGGCACGCTGCATGAGCGCGAGCACGAACACCGAGCCGAACCGCTTCGCCAGCGCGGCGAGCACCCGGGTCCGCCAACTCCCCCGCAGCGGCCGTCCCACCCGCTCGCCGAGCAGGTCGATCCAGTGCTGCTCGTGCCGGCCCTCCGCCTCGGCGAGGGCCGCGAGGATCTCGCGCTCCTCACCCGTCCGTCGCGCGGCGAGGTTCCGGTAGACGGCGGCCTCCGCCCGCTCGTCGGCCAGGTAGCGGCGCCAGCGGCGCACGTCCGTCGCGGTGGGTGCGGAACGGTTCTCGTCCTGGAGGCTCACCCCACCGATCCTGCCCGCTCACGCCCGCGCACGGCCGGGTGGGTGCGCAGAGCGGGCGCGGCCGCGTCGTCGGGTGCGGCTCCGCTCCGGACGAGGGCGAGCGTGGGACGCGACAGGGCGCGGACCGGAGGCGGTGTGCGCAACCCGCACCGTGCCTCCCGTCCGCGCCCTGTGGCGTGGTGACCGGGTGTCAGTCGCGCACGTAGGCCGGCGCGGCCTCGGCGTGCGCGTCACCGACGCGGTGCACGCGGAGGTCGTTCGTCGAGCCCTCGATGCCGGGAGGCGAACCAGCCGTCACGATGACGCGGTCGCCGGGGGCGGCCAGGCCGTTCTCGAGGAGGACGTCGTCCACCTGCGAGAAGAGCTCGTCGGTGTGGGTCTTCCGGTCGACCAGGAACGAACGGACGCCCCAGGTGAGGGCCATGCGGCGACGCGTGGCCTCGTTCGGGGTGAACGCGATGATCGGCAGACCGTGGCGCAGACGCGACATGCGGCGGGCCGAGTCGCCGGACTCGGTGAAGACGCAGAGGTACGACGCCTCGGTGAACTCGGCGATCTCGACCGCGGCGAGGGTGATCGCACCACCGAGCGTGCGCGGCTTGGTGCCGAGCGGGGCGATGCGCTCGAGGCCGTGGTCCTCGGTGGACTCGACGATGCGGGCCATCGTACGGACGGTCTGCACCGGGTACTCGCCGACGCTGGTCTCGCCCGAGAGCATGACCGCGTCCGCACCGTCGAGGACGGCGTTCGCGACGTCGGAGGTCTCGGCACGGGTGGGGATCGGCGACGAGATCATCGACTCGAGCATCTGCGTCGCGACGATGACCGGCTTCGCCATGCGGCGGCTCAGCTCGACGGCGCGCTTCTGCACGATCGGGACGGCCTCGAGCGGGAGCTCGACGCCGAGGTCACCGCGGGCGACCATGATGCTGTCGAACGCGTCGATGATCTCCTCGAGGGCGTCGACGGCCTGCGGCTTCTCGATCTTCGCGATGACGGGGAGGCGCTTGCCCTCCTCGTCCATGATCTCGTGCGCGCGGTCGACGTCGGCTGCGTTGCGCACGAACGACAGCGCGATGAGGTCGGCGCCCTGGCGGATCGCCCAGCGGAGGTCGGCCTCGTCCTTCTCGCTCAGCGCGGGCACGTTGACCGCGACGCCGGGCAGGTTGATGCCCTTGTTGTTCGAGACGGTGCCGGCGACGACGACCTCGGTGCGCACGCGCACGCCGTCGGTGTCGAGCACGCGGAGCCGCACCCGGCCGTCGTCGATGAGCAGCGGGTCGCCGGGCTTCACGTCCTGGGGCAGGCCCTTGAACGTCGTGCCGCAGATCTCCTTCGAGCCGGGCACGTCCTCGGTCGTGATGGTGAAGACGTCACCGACGGCGAGCTCGTGGGGGCCGTCCGCGAACCGGGCGAGGCGGATCTTCGGGCCCTGCAGGTCGACGAGGATCGCGACCGGCTTGCCGAGCTCCTCGGCGGCGCGACGGACGTTCTCGTAGTTGGCCTCGTGGACGCTGTAGTCACCGTGGCTGAGGTTGAGGCGGGCGACGTCGACGCCCGCTTCGATGATCTCCTTGACGGTCTCGTACTCCGACGTGGCGGGTCCGAGCGTCGAAACGATCTTTGCGCGTCTCAATGGATTCCTTCGTGTGGTGGATGGTGCTGGGGTTTCCGCGCTGTGGGGCCGCGCGGAACGACAGCAGGCCACCAGCACCCTATCGAGTGCCGGTGGCCTGCTGCTCACTGGCGGTCGTGCGTTCCCGTGTCGTTCACGTCGCCCGCCCGGTCAGACCGAGATGGCACGGTCGGTGGCCTTCACCGGTGCCGGCAGGATCGTCGAGCCCTCGAGGTACTCGTCGACCTTCGCGGCGGCGGCGCGGCCCTCGGCGATCGCCCAGACGATGAGCGACTGTCCGCGGCCGGCGTCCCCGGCGACGAACACGCCCGGCTCGTTGGTGGAGTAGTCGGCCTGGCGTGCGACCGCACCGGACGGCGTGGTCGGCAGCCCGAGCTGCGGCTCGAGCGTCTCGGTCTCCGGGCCGGTGAAGCCCATCGCGATGAGGACGAGGTCGGCGGGGATCTCGCGCTCGGTGCCGCTCTTCGGGACGCGGCGGCCGTCGACGTACTCGGTCTCGGCGACCCGGAGCGCCCGGACCTCGCCCGCGGCGTTCCCGAGGAACTCGACGGTCGACGCCAGGTAGTGCCGCTCGCCGCCCTCCTCGTGGGCGCTGGAGACCTCGAACACGGTCGGGAACATCGGCCACGGCTGGTCGGACGGACGCTCGAGCGGCGGCTGCTTGCCGATGGCCAGGTTCGTCACGCTCAGCGCGCCCTGCCGGTGCGCCGTGCCGATGCAGTCCGCGCCGGTGTCGCCGCCGCCGATCACGACGACGTGCTTGCCCTCGGCGGTCACCTGGTTGTCGACCGTGGTGCCCGCGTTCGTCTTGTTCTGCTGGACGAGGTAGTCCATCGCGTACTGCACGCCGGCCAGGTCGCGGCCGGGGATCGGCAGGTCGCGCGGGACGGTCGCGCCGGTCGCGACGACGACCGCGTCGTACCGGGACTTCAGGTCGTCCCAGGTGATGTCGACGCCGATCTCGACGCCTGCGCGGAAGCGGGTGCCCTCGGCCTGCATCTGGGCGAGGCGCGCGTCGATCTGGCGCTTCTCCATCTTGAAGTCCGGGATGCCGTAGCGGAGCAGGCCGCCGATGCGGTCGTCGCGCTCGTAGACGGCGACGGTGTGGCCGGCGCGCGTGAGCTGCTGCGCGGCGGCGAGGCCGGCGGGGCCGGACCCGACGACCGCCACGGTCTTGCCGGTCAGGCGCTCCGGCGGGTGCGGTGTGACCCAGCCGTTCTGGAACGCCTCGTCGATGATCGAGACCTCGACCTGCTTGATCGTGACCGGCGGCTGGTTGATGCCGAGCACGCACGACGCCTCGCACGGCGCCGGGCAGAGTCGACCCGTGAACTCCGGGAAGTTGTTCGTCGCGTGCAGGCGCTCGATCGCCTGGCGGCCCTCGCCGCGCCACGTCAGGTCGTTCCACTCGGGGATGAGGTTCCCGAGCGGGCAACCCTGGTGGCAGAACGGGACGCCGCAGTCCATGCAGCGGCCGGCCTGGCGCTTGAGCGCGCCGGACTCCTGCTGCTCGTAGACCTCTTTCCAGTCCATGAGGCGGACGGGGACGGGTCGTCGTGCGGGGAGCTCGCGCTCCTGGACCTTGAGGAAGCCCTTCGGGTCAGCCACCGGTCACCTCCAAGATGCGGTTCCAAACGATGTCGCCGTCGGGGTCGAGCCCCTCGTCGACGGCCTGCTGGCGGGTCTCGAGCACGGCGGCGTAGTCCCGCGGTAGCACCTTCACGAAGGCGCTGAGGTCGCCGGACTCGAGCAGGTCGCCCGCCACGGTCGACCCGGTCTCGTCGTGGTGCTGCCGGAGCAGGTCCGTGACGATCTCGACGTCGGCGCTGTCGAGCTCCTCGAGCCGGAGCTCGCCGGTCGCCAGGGCGTCGGTGTTCACGTGCTCGCGACGGAGCCCCAGGACGTACGCCGTGCCACCGGACATGCCGGCGCCGAGGTTCCGGCCGGTCTCGCCGAGGATGAGCGCCAGACCGCCGGTCATGTACTCGAGCGCGTGGTCGCCCACGCCCTCGACGACCGCGGTCGCCCCGGAGTTCCGGACCAGGAAGCGCTCGCCCACGACACCGCGGATGAACATGCTGCCCTGGGTCGCGCCGTAACCGATGACGTTGCCGGCGATGACGTTCTCGGACGCCTCGAACGCGGACTCCGAGTCCGGGCGCACGACGATCGAGCCGCCCGACAGCCCCTTGCCGACGTAGTCGTTGCTGTCGCCCACGAGCCGGAGCGTGATGCCGGCGGGCAGGAACGCACCGAGCGACTGCCCGGCGGACCCGCGGAGCGTGATGTCGATCGACCCGGCGGGCAGGCCGTGCTCGCCGTGGCGGAGCGTGACCTCGTGCCCGAGCATCGTGCCGACGGCGCGCTCCGTGTTGCGGATCGGCAGGTCCAGCGCGATCGACCCCCCGTGCTCGAGCACGTCGGCGGTCTCGTGGATCAGCCGGACGTCGAAGTGCTCGTCGAGCTCGTGGTCCTGGTCGCGCAGGTGGCGACGGGGCTCGTCGCGACCGAACTCCGGGCCGTGCAGCACCGGCGCGAGGTCGAGACCGGACGCCTTCCAGTGCTCGACGGCACGGTCGGTGTCGAGCGCGTCGACCTGGCCGATCGCCTCGTCCAGGCTGCGGAAGCCGAGCTCGGCGAGGAGCTCGCGGACTTCTTGAGCGATGAACTCGAAGAAGTTCACGACGAACTCGGGCTTGCCCGAGAAGCGCTTCCGGAGCTCCGGGTTCTGCGTCGCGACGCCCACCGGGCACGTGTCGAGGTGGCACACCCGCATGAGGATGCAGCCCTCGACCACGAGCGGCGCGGTCGCGAAGCCGTACTCCTCTGCGCCGAGCAGCGCGGCCACGACCACGTCGCGCCCGGTCTTCATCTGCCCGTCGACCTGCACCACGACACGGTCGCGCATGCCGTTCAGCATGAGCGTCTGCTGCGTCTCGGCCAGGCCGATCTCCCACGGGGTGCCGGCGTGCTTCAACGAGTTGAGCGGGGAGGCACCCGTGCCGCCGTCGTGCCCCGAGACGAGCACGACGTCGGCCAGCGCCTTCGTGACACCGGCGGCGACCGCGCCGATGCCGGACTGGCTCACGAGCTTGACGTGGACGCGCGCCGACGGGTTCGCCCGCTTCACGTCGAAGATCAGCTGCTTGAGGTCCTCGATCGAGTAGATGTCGTGGTGCGGCGGCGGCGAGATGAGCCCGACGCCCGCGGTGGCGTGCCGGGTCCGCGCGACCCAGGGGTACACCTTCGTCGGCGGGAGCTGGCCGCCCTCACCCGGCTTCGCACCCTGCGCCATCTTCAGCTGGATGTCGGTGGCGTGCGTCAGGTACATGCTCGTGACGCCGAAGCGGCCGGAGGCGACCTGCTTGATCGCACTGCGACGCTCCGGGTCGAGCAGGCGCTCGACGTCCTCGCCGCCCTCGCCCGTGTTCGAGCGGGCACCGAGGCGGTTCATCGCGATCGCGAGGGTCTCGTGCGCCTCTTGCGAGATCGAGCCGTAGGACATCGCACCGGTGTTGAACCGCTTGACGATCGACTCGATCGGCTCGACCTCGTCCAGCGGGATCGGCTGCCGGACGCCGTGGCGGAACCGGAAGAGCCCGCGGAGCGTCATGAGGTCCTCGGACTGGTCGTCGACCGCCCGGGAGTACTCGCGGAAGATGTCGTACCGGCGGGCGCGCGTCGCGTGCTGCAGGCGGAACACCGTGTCCGGGTTGAACAGGTGCGGCGGTCCCTCGCGGCGCCACTGGTACTCGCCGCCGGTCTGTAGGCGCTCGTGCGAGAGCACCGCGCCGTCCTGCGGGTACGCCTGGGCGTGGCGCTCGGCGTTCTCCTTCGCGATGACCTCGATCCCGACACCGCCGAGGATCGACGAGGTCCCGGTGAAGTACTTGTCGACGAACTCCTGGCTGAGCCCGACGGCCTCGAACGCCTGGGCGCCCGCGTAGCTGGACACCGTCGAGATGCCCATCTTCGACATGATCTTCAGGACGCCCTTGCCGAGCGCCTTGATGACGTTCTTGACGGCTTGCTCAGGGGTGAGCCCGGTGATCATCCCGGAGCGCACGAGGTTCTCGCACGTCTCCATCGCCAGGTACGGGTTGATCGCGGACGCGCCGTAGCCGATCAGGGTCGCGACGTGGTGGACCTCGCGCACGTCGCCGGCCTCGACGATCAGCCCGACCTTCATGCGCTGCTCGGTCCGGATCAGGTGGTGGTGCACGGCGGCGAGCAGCAGGAGGCTCGGCACGGGGGCCTGCTCCGCGTTGCCGTCGCGGTCGGACAGCACGATGAACTGCTTGCCGGACTCGATCGCCGCGTCGACCTCGTCGCACACCGCGGCGATGCGCTTCTGCATCGCCTTCTTGCCGGCGTCGACGCGGTACAGGCCCTTGATCGTCACGGTGAGGTGCCGACCGGACGCCGTCTCGAAGTGCTGGATCTTCGCGAGCTCGTCGTTGTCGATGACCGGGAAGTCGAGCGTGATCTGCTTCGCGTGCTCGGGGCCGGCGTCGAGCAGGTTGCGCTCCGGGCCGAGGCCCATGCCCATCGAGGTGATGACCTGCTCGCGGATCGAGTCGAGCGGCGGGTTCGTCACCTGCGCGAACTGCTGCGTGAAGTAGTCGAACAGCAGACGGGGGCGCTCGGACAGCACCGCGATCGGCGTGTCCGAGCCCATCGCACCGAGCGGCTCGGCGCCGGTCTGCGCCATCGGCCGCAGCAGGATGCGGACTTCTTCCTCGGTGTAGCCGAAGGCGCGCTGGCGGCGGGTGACCGACGCGGGCGTGTGCACGATGTGCTCGCGGTCGGGCAGGTCGGACAGGTTGATCCGGCCTTCGTCGAGCCACTGGGCCCAGGGTCCGGACGCCGCGAGGTCGCGCTTGACCTCGTCGTCCTCGATGATCCGACCGGCCTCGGTGTCCACGACGAACATCCGACCGGGGCGCAGGCGGCCCTTGCGGACGACCTTGCCCGGCGGCACGTCGAGCACGCCGGTCTCCGACCCCATCACGATCAGGCCGTCGTCGGTGACGAGGAACCGGCCGGGGCGCAGGCCGTTGCGGTCGAGCGTGGCGCCGACGATCGCACCGTCGGTGAACGTGATCGCGGCGGGGCCGTCCCACGGCTCCATGAGCATCGAGTGGTACTCGTAGAACGCCCGCAGGTCGGGGTCCATGCCGACCTGGTTCTCCCAGGCCTCCGGCACCATCATCGAGACCGCGTGCGGAAGGCTCCGCCCGGTCAGGGCGAGCAGCTCGAGGGTCTCGTCGAAGGACGCCGAGTCGCTCGCGCCGGGGCTGACGATCGGCAGCAGCGGTGCGAGGTCGCCGAGCAGCTCGCTCTCGAGCTGGGACTGGCGGGCGCGCATCCAGTTGCGGTTGCCGCGGACGGTGTTGATCTCGCCGTTGTGGGCGAGCGTGCGGAAGGGCTGGGCGAGCGGCCACGACGGGAAGGTGTTCGTGGAGTAGCGCGAGTGCACGATCGCGAGCTTCGAGGCGAACCGCTCGTCGCTGAGGTCCGGGTAGAACGGCTCGAGCTGGAGCGTCGTGACCATGCCCTTGTAGACCATGGTCCGGCTCGACAGCGACATGAAGTAGACCTCGAGCCCGTGCTCCGCGCGCTTGCGGAGGCGGAAGGCCTGACGGTCGAGGGCGATCCCGCTCCACGCGGCACCGTGCACGTCGTGCCGGGTGGACGCCACGAAGAGCTGCTCGAACGCCGGCATCGCCGCGCGGGCGAGCGTGCCGAGGACCTCGGGGCGGACCGGCACCGGACGCCAGCCGAGCACCCGGAGCCCCTCTTCGCGCGCGATCCGCTCGACGGCACCCTGCACCGCGTGCCGCTCGTCGTCGTCGGTCGGCAGGTAGGCCGTCCCGACCGCGTACTCCCCCGCTACCGGCAGCTCGAAGTCGACCTCGTCGCGCAGGAACGCGTCCGGCACCTGGCACAGGATGCCCGCGCCGTCGCCGGTGCCCGCGTCCGAACCCACGGCACCGCGGTGCTCGAGGTTGCGCAGTGCTCCGAGGGCGGCGTCGACGATGTCGTGGCCGGCCGTCCCGCGCAGGGTCGCCACCATCGCGAGACCGCAGGCGTCCTTCTCGTTCGCCGGGTCGTACGCGCCGGTCGCGTCCGGCACGGCGGAGAAGCGCCGGTGCGCGGGCAGGAGTGCGCCGGGTGCACGCTGACCGGGTGCACGCTGCGCGGCCTGGGCGGGGGTCGGGTGTGGCTGGAGCGCCATGGGGAACCGTCCTCACGAGGAAGTGGAACAGGGACGTCGGTGGCCCGGTGGTGCGTTCCGCCCGAGCGGGCGGGACTGGTGCCCGTGCACGTCGTCGAGGGTGTGCGCTCACGACGTGCGTGGTCGCGGCGTCGATGGTGACGACGCCGGCCGGTGCAGCGGGTCCGCGTGGTCGGCGGGTGTCGACCGTGCGGCGGGTTGGGGTGGTGCTGTTGCTCGTGTCGGCTGGTGGGCGCCGCGTTACTTCGCGGACCCGCCTGCCGGCACCGGATCGGAGCCCGTGACGGCCGCCGGAGCGTCGTCGTCGTGTTCCGACCAGGTGTCGTCCGAGTCTACATCGGAGGTCCGACGCGGCTGGCGTCCCGGGGCGTACGGGCTCGGTTCCTTGCCGGTGTGTCGCCGCGTCTGGACGATGAAGACGATGATGCCGATCAGGATCGCGGCGAAGGACGCCCACACGTTCGTCCGGATTCCGAAGAACGTCTCGCTCGTGTCGACGCGGATGGACTCGAGCACGGAACGGCCGGTGCCGTACCAGATCAGGTAGAGCGCCATGACCTTGCCCCACTGCAGGCGGAAGCGCTTGTCGAGCAGCAGGATCACGACGACGCCGCAGACGTTCCAGATGATCTCGTAGAGGAACGTCGGGTGGAACAGCGTGCCCTCGGGCAGGCCCTTCGGGAACGCCGGGTTCGACGACTCGATCTGCAGGCCCCACGGCAGGTTCGTCGGCATGCCGAAGAGCTCGTGGTTGAAGTAGTTGCCGAGCCGCCCGAACGCCTGGGCGAGCAGCACGCCGGGCGCGATCGCGTCGATCAGGGTCGTGAAGCGCAGGCCCACCTGGCGGCAGCCGATCCACGCCCCGACCGAGCCGAGGACGATCGCGCCGAAGATGGCCAGACCGCCCTCCCAGATGTAGAGGAAGGACAGCGGGTCGCGGCCCGGGCCGAAGTAGTCGCTGACGTGGGTGAATACGTGGAACAGGCGCCCGCCGATGATGCCGAACGGCACCGCCCAGATCGCGATGTCGATGATGATCCAGCGCTCGACGCCGCGGGCGTTGAGTCGGCGGTTCGCGAGCACCACGGCGGCGACGATCCCGAGCAGGATGCAGATCGCGTAGGCGTGGATGCGGAAGTCGAGGGGCAGCGAGAACCCGAACACGTCACGGAGCCAGGCCGTCAGGTCGAAGTACTGCCAGGCCGTGCTCGGGCTCGGGATGCTCAGGAGGGGCATGGAGGTGCTGTCGCCTTTCGGTGCTCTGCGTCCGCGGGACCGACGCCGGGTCGGCCCCGATCACTGTAGCGCGGGAACCGCGCCCGTCAGGAACGCTGCGGCCCGTCCGGGGCGGCGGAGCCGCGGCGCTGCGCGCCTGCGCGCTCAGCGGCGCACGGCACCCGACGTCAGGTCGGCCGCACGGTCCGCGACGCCCTGGACGCCGAGGTCCGCGAGCGCACGCACGAACGCCGAACCGACGATCGCACCGTCGGCGTACTCGAGCACCTCGGTGACCTGGTCGGCCGTCGAGATGCCGAGACCGACACAGGTCCGGGCGACGCCCGCGTCGCGGAGCCGCGACACGACCGTCCGCGCCGCCGTGTCGACGCCGACGCGGGCACCGGTGACGCCCATCGTGGAGACCGCGTACACGAAGCCGCGGCTCGCCTGCACCGCCTGCTGCATCCGGGTGTCGGTGGAGGACGGCGCCGCGAGGAACACACGGTCGAGCCCGGTGCGCTCGGAGGCGTCGATCCAGGCGCGTCCCTCGTCGGGGATGAGGTCGGGCGTGATGAGACCGGACGCTCCGGAGGCCACGAGGTCGTCAGCGAACCGGTCGACGCCGTAGCGCAGCACCGGGTTCCAGTACGTCATGACGAGCACCGGCACGTCCGCGCGGCTCGTGATCTGCGCGACGGCGTCGAACACCTGCGCGACGCGGAAGCCGTTCGCCAGGCTCTCCTCAGCCGCGCGCTGGATGACGGGGCCGTCCATCACGGGGTCGGAGTACGGCAGGCCGAGCTCGATGACGTCGACGCCGTTCTCGGCGAGGGCGACCGCCGCGTCGACGCTCGTCTGCAGGTCCGGGAACCCGGCGGGCAGGTACCCGACGACGGCGCCGGCGCGCTCGGTGTTGGCGGCGTCGATCGTCGCGGCGACCGATCGGGTGGTCTCAGGGTTCGTCACAGCTGCACCGCGTTCTCGTCGAGGATCCCGAAGTAGCGGCTGGCGGACGCCACGTCCTTGTCGCCACGTCCGGACAGGTTGATCAGGATGACGCCGTCCGGACCCAGCTGCTTGCCGAGCTTGATCGCACCGGCCAGGGCGTGCGACGACTCGATCGCCGGCAGGATGCCCTCGGTGCGGCTGAGGAGCCGGAAGGCCTCCATCGCCTCGGTGTCGGTGATCGGCTCGTACGTGGCGCGACCGATCGACGCGAGGTAGGCGTGCTCGGGCCCGACGCTCGGGTAGTCGAGACCGGCCGAGATGCTGTGGCTCTCGATGGTCTGGCCGTCCTCGTCCTGCATCAGGTAGGACATCGTGCCCTGCAGCACGCCGGTGCGGCCGAGCGAGATGCTCGCGGCGTGCCGCCCCGTCTCGATGCCCTCGCCGCCGGCCTCGTAGCCGTAGAGCTTGACGGACTCGTCGTCGAGGAACGCCTCGAAGATGCCCATCGCGTTCGACCCGCCGCCCACGCACGCGGCGACGGCGTCCGGCAGGCGACCGACACGGTCGAGGACCTGCTGACGGGCCTCTTCGCCGATCACCTTGTGGAACTCGCGGACCATCTCCGGGAACGGGTGCGGGCCCGCGACCGTGCCGAGCAGGTAGTGCGTCGACTCGACGTTGGCGACCCAGTCCCGCAGGGCGTCGTTGATCGCGTCCTTGAGCGTGCGCGATCCGGTCTCGACCGGGATCACCTCGGCGCCGAGCAGTCGCATCCGGGCGACGTTCAGCGCCTGACGCTCGGTGTCCACCGCGCCCATGTAGACGACGCAGTCCATGCCGAAGAGCGCCGCAGCGGTGGCCGTCGCGACACCGTGCTGGCCGGCGCCGGTCTCGGCGATGAGGCGCGTCTTGCCGAGGCGCTTCGCGACGAGGGCCTGACCGAGCACGTTGTTGATCTTGTGCGAGCCGGTGTGATTGAGGTCCTCGCGCTTGAGCAGGATCCGGGCACCGCCGGCGTGCTTCGCGAACCGGGGCGCCTCGGTGATGATCGACGGACGCCCGGTGTACTCGCGCTGGAGCGTGTCGAGCTCCTCGCGGAAGGCCGGGTCGGCCCAGGCCTCGCGGAAGGCCGTCTCGAGCTCGTCGAGGGCGAGGACCAGCGACTCGGGGACGAAGCGTCCGCCGAAGTCGCCGAAGTACGGTCCGTGCAGGTCACGCAGTGAGGTCACGATGGGTCTCCCGGATGGGGTCGGCGTGTGCCATCGGGTGGACGGCTGCCGATGGGGACGGTGTCGGTCAGACCCGCGGGCGGCCGAGGCCGTCCGCGGCGTCGATGAACGACGCGAGGGTGGCGGCGGGGTCCGCGCCCGTGACGAGCGCCTCCCCCACCAGGACGACGTCGGCACCTGCGGCGCGGTAGTGCGCGACGTCGGCAGGACCGGCGACGGCGGACTCGGCGACGCGGACGACCCCGTCGGGGATCCGGTCGGCGAGCGACCCGAACAGGTCGCGGTCCAGCGAGAAGTCGGTCAGGTCGCGGGCGTTCACGCCGAGGATGCGCGCACCGGCGTCGAGGCCACGCGAGACCTCGTCCGCGGAGTGCGCCTCGACCAGGACGCGCATGCCGAGCTGCTCGGCCAGGTCGTGCAGCTCGACGAGCCGGGCCTGGTCGAGGGCGGCGACGATGAGCAGCACGAGATCGGCGCCGGCGGCGCGGGCCTCGACCACCTGGTACGGGTCCGCGATGAAGTCCTTGCGGAGCACCGGGACGCCGACGCGCGCCTTGACGGCCTCGAGGTCGGCGAGGCTGCCGAGGAACTTCCGTCCCTCGGTCAGGACGCTGATCGTCGAGGCGCCACCGCGCTCGTAGTCGGCGGCCAGGGCGGCCGGGTCCTCGATGGTGGCCATCGAGCCGCGGGACGGGCTCGCGCGCTTGACCTCGGCGAGGATCTTGACGCGGTCACCCGGGGCGAGGAAGTCGAGCGCGTCGAGGGGCGATGCCACCCGGTCGAGGTCGCGTTCGACGTCCGCGTACGGACGGTCGAGGCGACGGGCGGCGGCGTCCTCGAGGGCACCCGCGACGAGGGTCTCGAGCACGTTCGGCACGACTACTCCGCGTGGTGCTTGGGGACGAACTTCGGGCCGTCGACGCCGTAGCCGGCGCGCTTCATGACGGCACCGACGATGAGCCCGACGACCACGACCGCGGCGGAGGCCCAGACGCCCCACGCCAGGTCGAACCAGAAGAACAGCGTCCCGGCCGCGAACCCGATCAGCATGATCACGACGGCGGTCCAGGCGGCGGGCGAGTGGCCTTCGCCGAGTTCTGCGGGCTCAGTGTTGCTCACGGTGCTCCTCGTTCTGCTCCGGCGCCGTCATCCGATCGGCGCCGCTCCGATCCTACCGTGTCGGTCGTGGACGCCTCGTCCAGGACGGTCGGGTCGTCGCCCGCGCTGAGGTCGTCCCAGTCGGTGACGGCGTCGCGCACGGTCGGGGCCGCCGCACGGGCGTCGGCCGCCGCACCCGCGGTCGCCGCGCCGTACTTCCGGCTCGGCCCGGGCCACGACCGCTGCAGGACCAGGACGGCAACGCCGAGGAGCACGGCGAGGACGCCCCCGGCGATCCCGACGAGCGGCCACGGCGTCACGTCGACGCTCGACACCGCCCGGCGGACCGCGTCGATGTCGCTCACGCCGGCGACCTCGCCCACGGCGCCCTTCGCCGCGGCGACCGGGTCGGCCAAGGCGCTCACGCCGACCGCGACGACACCCGCGCCGAGCAGGACCTCGACCACGCCGAGCACGACGCGGAGCACCCGCCCCGCGATCGTCAGCGCGAGGAAGAGCGCCAGGCTCGCGATGGCCAGCGCGGTGTACTGCGGGACCGCGGCGGCCCCGTCGGCGACGACCCGGGACACGACGGCCGTCCCGGCGTGCAGGTGCACCGTGAACCAGGTCTGCGTCCACGAGAGCATCACGATGCCCGCGACGGCGAGCCCGGCGACGACGGTGATCGGTCGGGAGCGCTTCACGACCGGACCTCGCGCATGCGGTTGGCGGTCGCGACGGCGCGCAGCGGGGCCGCGGCCTTGTTGACCGCCTCGACGTGCTCGGTGTGCGGGTCGGAGTCCGCCACGAGCCCGGCGCCGGCCTGCACCCGGGCGACCCCGTCCTTGATGAGCGCCGTTCGGATCGCGATGGCCAGGTCGGCGTCACCGGCGAAGTCGAAGTACCCGACGACGCCCGCGTAGGCGCCGCGCTTCGCCGGTTCGAGCTCGTCGATGATCTCGAGGGCGCGCGGCTTCGGTGCCCCGGAGAGCGTGCCGGCCGGGAAGGTCGCACGGAAGACGTCGATCGCGGACGCTCCGGGACGCACGGCCCCCTCGACGCTCGACACCAGGTGCATGATGTGGCTGAAGCGCTCGACGGTCATGAACTCCGTGACCGCGACGGACCCCGGCTCGCACACCTTCTGCAGGTCGTTCCGGGCGAGGTCGACGAGCATCAGGTGCTCGGCGCGCTCCTTCGGGTCGGCGAGCAGTTCGTCGCCGAGCCGGACGTCCTCGACCGGGGTCGCGCCTCGGGGCCGCGACCCGGCGATCGGGTGGGTGATCGCCCGACCGTCCTGGACCTTGACGAGGGCCTCGGGCGAGGCACCCACGATCCAGAACCGCTCGTCGGCCGTGTCCGCGAGGGACAGGAAGTACATGTACGGGCTCGGGTTGAGCGTCCGGAGCACCCGGTAGACGTCGAGCGGGTCGGCCGTCACGTCGTGGTCGAACCGCTGCGAGATCACCACCTGGAACACGTCGCCGTCGCGGATGAAGTCCTTCGACCGCACCACCGCGGCCATGTACTCGTCCGGGGTCGAGCGGTGCCGCGGCGTCGGCTCGGCGATCTCGAACGCCTCGGCCACGGTGGCGACGCTCGGCGTGACCAGGTCGGCCTGCATCCGGTCGAGCCGGGACTGCGCGTCCTGCCACATCGTGTCGGCGTCGTCGGTGCCGTCGTTCAGCACGCTGGCGACGAGCAGCACGAGGCCGGTGCGGTGGTCGAGCGCGGCCAGCTCGGACACGAAGGCGAGCGCCTGACCGGGCACGTCGAAGTCGGCGTCCGGCACGTTCGGCAGGTGCTCGAGCTGCCGGACGGCCTCCCACCCGATGAACCCGACGGTCCCGCCGACGAGCGGCGGCGTCCCGGGGACACGCGGGGTCGCCCAGCGCTCGTGCAGCCGCGCGAGCACCTCGAGCGGGGCGCCGTCGAGCGACCCGACGGCGCGCGACGCCGGGATGCCGGTGTCGATCCACGCGGCCCGGTCACCCTCCTGCGTGAGCACGCCGAAGCTCCGCACGCCGACGAACGACCAGCGCGACCAGAGGCCGCCCTGCCCCGCCGACTCGAGCAGGAACGAGCCGGGGCGGCCGTCCGCGAGCTTGCGGTAGACCCCGACCGGGGTCTCGCTGTCGGCGTACAGCGCGCGGACGACGGGCACGACCCGGTGGCCGTCGAGCAGGGCGTCGAAGTCCGGGCGCGTGGTGCTGGTCGAGGTGCTCATCGCATGCCCTCCGGTGCGGTCGCGGTCACGGGGTCGAGGGGGTCCACGTCGAAGCACCGGTGCGCGCCGGTGTGGCACGCGGCGCCGACCTGGTGCACGGTCACGAGCAGCGTGTCGTCGTCGCAGTCCAGGGCCGCGGCGCGCACGTACTGGGCGTGCCCGGAGGTGTCGCCCTTCCGCCAGTACTCGCGGCGCGAGCGGGACCAGAAGGTCACCCGCCCCTCGGTCAGGGTGCGGCGCAGGGCTTCGCGGTCCATCCAGCCGAGCATGAGGACGTCCTTCGTGGACTCCTCCTGCACGACGGCGGGGAGCAACCCGTCCGCACCGAACCGCGCGCGGTCGAGGACCGCTTCCGTGCTGGTGTCGGTGCTGTCGGTCATGAGGCTCCTAGCCTACGGCGTGGTCCGGGCCGGTCGGTGGTGGGACCGCGCCGGTCGGTGGTGGGGACGGACGGACGGACGGGAGGATCGTGGCGGGGCCGGCCGCCTGCGGGGGGCGGCCAAGGAAGACGTGCTCATGGCCGGCTGTTTTGGCCGGGAAGGCCCGGGGCGCACCCCTGCCGCGGGGGGGCCTGCTGACTATACAATCCCCTCGCCCACGTACTCCGGTGACCTTCCCTACCCCCCATCCT